>NZ_BMMK01000022.1:0-33235 GCF_014645795.1 Longimycelium tulufanense
CACCTGGTGTGCACCCCCGCCGGGCTGCCGATCGCGTGGGCGCTGGCCGACCCGAAGCTGGACGAGCTGGACGGGGCCACCCCGCTGGCGTCGTGGTTGGCCGATCCGTCGCCGGTCGAGGACGTCGATGCGGCCGCGTTGTGGATGTCCACCCTCGACGACGACCGCAAGACTCGCACGATCACCAGCAAGGGTGTGGCGCGGGGGCGGGCCGCTACTACGTGGCCAAGTGGATGGTGGGCCGGGTCGGCACCGTGGTGCGGCTGCGGTCCATGCCGCACCACGAGCACGAGATGGAGGTGTTCGACGCCGACACCGGCGCCTACCTCGGCTCGGCGACGCTGGCGGATCAGGCGTCACCGGAACAGATCGCGGCGCTTCGTCGCACCCGAGCGCGCAAGGCGCGGCGGTTGCGGGCGGACCTGTCCGCGTGACCACCACACCCGACGTTGAACAGGAAGGATCCTGTCATGCCGGAGGTGGAGGAACAGTTCCCTCACAGCCCGCCGGCCGTGCTCACCGTCGGCGACCTCACACAGCAGGTCCTGTTCACACCCGACGACCTGCCGATCGTGTTCTCCGGGGCACGAGAACCGCCGACCGCCACGATCGTCACACCGTCACGACGAGGGTGAACGGAGCAGGGATATGAGCACGCTGGCCTTGGCGCAGCCGGCGATCGTGCAGGCGCCTGGGCCGACACCGGGAAGGTGCCGGACTGACTGCCGGCGGGCCGCGAGCGCGCTGCTGGGCGAGCTCTACGCCGTGGGCGAGCGCCACGGCATCCCGGCCCGGCGCTGGGCCCAGGTGAGCGACCTGGGCTCGGCCGTCGTCGAGCTGATCGACCCCTGGCGGGCTGACCGCCCCATTCGGCGAGGACGGCGCGGCCGCGGTCGCCACCCTGGTCCGCGACGTCCTCGCGGGAGACCACGGAAACCCCTTCCAGGCCTGAACGGACAGGACGGAGGCCCCAGCCGTTGCCCGCCACGTCGCCCCGCTGGGGGACCTGCTCGACGTGACCACCCGGTGGAGGCAGACCGCCAGTCGGAGTGCGTAGGCTGGGCCCGAAGGGCAGGACACGCCTCCCCCTCGCGACGAAGGAGACGATCGTGGCCACCAACGAGGAGTGGGAACGCCGCCTGTCCGCCGTCGAGAGGGAACTCGCCGACGTCCGACGACTCGCCGCTGGCGCACACGAGGACGCAGGCGATGCTAAGTCAACCCTGCGCAACCACGGTCGACTGATCAACGGCTGGGGTGAACAGATCTAACGCGCGGATCGACGGCCTGGAGACCACCCTCGCCGAACACAGCCGGGTACTCAGTGACGTCAAGACCGGCCAGGAGACGATTATCAGCTTGCTGCAGCGCCTCGACCGTCCGGACTGAAGGCATGCCGTGGGACGCACCGCGCGGGTCGGACCCGAGCCCCCCGGCCTCGCTGGTCGCCCAGGCACAGCGTTCCCGGCGGGGCCAAGCCCCCTCGGCCCTGATAGGCCCAGTTCGTGGGGAGCAACGCTGAGGGGCCATCCTCCTCGTCGGTAGCGGGGCGAACGCGAGCGCCACTCGACGTCACGTGCTGGCCACTGCCGGGCCGCCGCCTTCTGCTGCGGGGACACCCCGAGGACGCCGCGGCGGCCGTCCCCGGCGACGGGGGAGCACCCGCTGTGACGGGTGCTCCCCCTTGAGAGACGAGGAGTCTCAGGCAGCCAGGCCGAACCGGTCAGCCGGTGTCACGCGGGCCGCCGTGCCGCCGGCCTGCTCCTGATGCACCAGGTGCGCACCCAGCATGGCGATCACCAGCGGAGTCGCGATGCTGGCACCCAACAGCAGGGCACACACCGGTGCCGCGGGTATGCCCCCGATCAGCACCGATACCCCGGTGAGCACCACACCGACCAACAGCGAGATCCACACAACGCGAGCGGATACCACGTCCTTCTCCTTCCCGTCACAGACCGAACACGAGTATTCCGGAGTTCACCAACGCGGCCACGATGCCGAGCCACAGCAGCACCCACGCGGTCCGTTTCCGGGCGGAGTCGTTCGTGCGTAACAGGACGATCGCCGCCGCCATCAGTACCAGCGTGGCGACGGACAGAACGGTGACGACAGTTTTCATGCGGACAGTTTCCCCTCACCAGGGCCATGGGTCGGTGCAGCGAAAGGCATGTATACCCCCTCGCCGCACCGACCCATGATTCAGCACACGTGTGCTGCGATGATCCCGTAGATCGCGGAGAAGCTTCCACTCGCCCCGGAGAGGGTCCCCAAGACTCGCGCGGAGAGGAACACACCGGCGACCACCGCGCCTCCCGATGCCGCCAGCGCGCCCAGCGCCGCCGCGCCCAACGCGTAGACGGCCGAGGCGACCGCCCAGGTGCACGCACCCAGGGCCCGGACCCCGCCGCTGCCGCCGCTGCCCACCGTCACCGTGAGCCGACCCGACTCGTCCTTGCCCACCACGAGGGTCTCGCCGTCCACCGTGCCCACGGCGGCGGACTCGCCCTTGGCCAGGCCGCGGATGATGTCCGCGATGCCCTCGACCCGCTCGACCTGCGGCGGCTGGATCGAGTCCCCGGCCACCGAGGCCAGGACGTACGCCTGGGTCGCCTCACCATGGCGGGCGTGGCTCTCCGCGGCGTTGGCGGTACCCGTCCCCAGACAGGCCAGAACGGCGGCACCGACCACGGCTGCGATCGCCGACCTTAATCTCACGCTCGCTCCAAAAATGTGAAAACAACAACGGCTGTCCCCGATTTTCGGTCGCCCAGCGGAACCGAAAATCGGGACCGTGCGCACGGCGGTTCACACCGTACTGTTGTCACAGTCAACGGTGTAACGGAAGAAAGTCATGACACCCGGACAACGAAAGTCGAGGCGTCGACACGCATCCGGACCCGTAGCCAGCCGACAGCCATATACCCGAATATCGGGATACCGCAGCGTTCCGTGGTGAGCCCGAGGGTCGGAGTAGCGGTGAGAAAGCCCTGATCCTCCAACGACACGGCTCGGTGAGCCCGGTGGTCGTGCACCACGCGCCACCGACCAACCCGAGGGCGCGCCCCGGACACCTTCCGGTCGAGACGACGACCCCCACACGGCCGAAGAGATGTCCTCCAGCAAGCGGAAGTCATTGGTGAGGACCTCTACCGGGCCATGCTGGGCGAGGTTCTGACCACCAGCGCAGACTGGCGGCGATCCGCCGCGCCCGGGGGAGATCGTCAACGTGCCGATCAGGTCGAGCAGCTGTTCGCCGGAGGGTGCCAGGAGCTGATCAACCGCACGTACGCCCAGCCGCCCGCAGCGGCAGCGCCCTCGCCCGCCCGGCGGTCTCAGCAACTCTCCGCTGACCTGCATACCGCGGGTCCGCTCACCAGCTCGGGCGAGGACACCCACCGTGCTTGCGGCGCCGGCCGCGGGCCGCCGCAACGCGGCAAGGTGCACACTCCGCAGGGAGTCTGCGGCACCATGCCCGACCATGGCTGGCAAGAAGAAGGACATTGTCGCCCTGATCCGCCAGTTACGGCGGCAGGGCTGGACGGTGCGGCAACGCCGCCGACACTGGGCCGCCACCCCACCGGTGGCGGCAGACCCGTCGCCATCCCCTGCACCCCCGGCGAGTACCGGTCCGTCGCCAACACCAAAGCCCTACTACGCCGCGTCGGAGCGAAGGTGTAGAAGACCGATCCTCCGTGTCGGGTGTGGCCAGCATGGCACCGCCACCCGCCACCGCGGTGGGCATAAATCACCGTGGCCAGCCAGACCAGGAGGACGTCGAGGATCGGCACCGGCACCCGATGAGCCTGTCCCGCACCCCGACCAGCAGCGCCGAGATCTGCTCGGCCAAGACCACATCATCGGCGTCCCCCCGTAGCTCGGTGAGCCGGTCGCATAGCTCCTCGACACACTCCACGACCACCACCATCAACAGCCGCTTTTGCTGCGCATACTCCTCCCCCACCGTGCGGCACAGCTCAGACGAGGTGAACAGATTGACCCCCAGCCGGTACAGCACCTCGTGGTCGGCCAACGCCAGATCCGACAGGCGATGCGCAGGCGGCATCGCGTGCCCCCAGCAGGCCACGGCCACCGCCGCCACCCGCATCAGCATCGCCCGGCCTGCCTCACCCCACCGGCACACACGGTGTCATACACGCGGTGATCGGGTCGTCGGGTGTGGCCAGCAGGGCTGGGTCCGTGCCCTGTGCTGCGATCCGTGTGAACCCCGCGACGATCGTCTCGAACAGGACCGGATCGTAAGCATTGTCAGTTTTCTCCGCGTTCCCCAGGTTCCCCGTGACGCAACGCTGGTTGGCAGCATGGACACCATGGCTGATGATCACCCGAGGGTGCAGCGGATCTACGCCGCCGGCCAGCGCGCCGCCGAACTCGTCCCCGAGGATGTCGCCGTTCCGACGACTCTGATACCGGGGTTGCGGCGCCTGCTGGGCGAGGCACGGGATCTGCTGTGTGTGGCTGCCGACCGCCTGGATGCCGTGCTGGCGCAGCCGTCCCCAGCGAAGATCGAGGTGGGCTGGTCGCGGTTTCCCGAGGTGTTGGTGGACCCCGACGACATCCGCGAAAGGCTGCGCGCCGGGTGCGGGGTGCGGCGAGGAACCCGCATCGCCCGGGTCATCCACGCCCTGGCCGAGACCGTCGAACCGGACGGGCTGCTGGTGGTGTCGCTGCACGAGGTTGCGCGCGCCGCCGGGGTGCCCCGGGATCGGGCACGGGGGATCGTGCGGATGCTGGTTGACTGTGGTGTGCTGCTGCCGGTGGAGGAGTCCAAGAACGCGCCCCGGCTGTACGTGGTGCCGCAGTAAGTGTCGGCCCGCCCTAGTGCTCCGGGTGCGGGCGGGTTCATCGGGGCCGGATCTCGCTCTGGACGGGGCCGGTAGCGTGCCGAGTATGGGTGTGGAGGAGACCCGCGGCGAACTGACCCGGTGGACGATCCATAACGAGCGGGTGGTGGATGAGACACGGCGGCTGCGGTTGAGCGTCGCCTCGGTCGAGTTGCCCGACGGGGTGTGCTTCGAGCAGTACGTGCTGCGGATGCCGAAGGCCACCATGGTCGTGGTGCTCGACGACGAGGGTGAGAGGGCGCTGATGATGTGGCGACACCGGTTCATCCTCGACCGCTGGGTGTGGGAGCTGCCCGGCGGCTACGTCGACCCGAACGAGGATCCCGCGGTGACTGCCACCCGGGAGGTCGAGGAGGAGACCGGTTGGCGGCCCCGCAACGTGGAATTCCTGACCAGCTTCCAACCCATGGTCGGTAGTGCGGACGCGGAGAACTTGCTCTACGTCGCCCACGGCGCGGACCGCCTCGGGGCACCGGAGGACATCAACGAGGCCGAACGTGTTGAGTGGGTGCCGCTGGACTCGGTACGGGACCGCATCGCCAAGGGCGAGATCGTCGGCGCAGCCTCCCAGGTCGGCCTGCTGCACGTGCTCGCGTTCCGTAACGACCAGTAAGCCGGTCAGGCGGGGACGGGTACGCCCGCGCCCCGCAGGGACGCATACAGCTTGGTGACCGCCTGCTCGCTGCGGTAGGGGATGAGTCGGCGGCCGATGTCGACGAGATAGGCGGTCGTGCGGGTGGAGCTGATCCCGTCGGCCATACTCACCGCAATCGACGCGGTGGCGCAGGCTTCCTCAACCCGTCCCTGATCGGCCAGCACGGAGGCCAACAGGGCGGTGTTGAACATCCGGCCCCGGTCGTAGCCGTCGTTCATCTCCAGCGATCGGCGGGCGTAGCGCTCCGCCTCGGCCGGTTGGCCGAGGTCGCGGAAGCAGTGCGCGAACTTCGCCGCCAGGTAGGCGTCATCGAAGTAGGCCAACCAGCCGGGGCGCTGCTCGTGCTCGGCCCTGGTGAACACGCGTTCAGCCTCGGCCAACGCGGCACGACAATCGGCGCCGTCCTCGGCCAGGGCCAGGCCGTGCGCCTCCATCACTGCCGCCTCGGCCTGGAGAGCGACGAGCCCGCAGCGCCGGGCGGTGTCCCGAGCGGCCCGCGCCAAATCGACCGCGACGGCCGGGGAACCGAAGAAGGCGGCGTGATGGCTCATCCCCGCCCACATCTCCGCCGCCAGCGCGTCGTTCTCGGCGTCCTGGCACAGCCGCAGCGCCTGTCGCAGGTGAGCGCGCCCGGCGTTGGTGTCGCCGACGTCGTAGGCGATCCACCCGGCGAGCTGGTTCAGCTCGGCGACGGCAGCGAACAGATCCCGGCGTACCGCGTCACGAACTCGGCTCTCGCCCAGCAGGGACGTGACCTCATGGGTGAGGTAGGTGGTGACAGCCGATCGGGCGTGGCCGCCGCCGTGCTGGTTGTCCAGGCGCCGGAACACACTCGTCATGTCCCGCACGATCGCGACGTTCGTCGCCCCTATCGCCGGGCCGGTGGTTGCCGCGGCCGACCCCGAGGAGGTGAACCAGCCGAACGCTGCCGCCCCCGCCGCGAACGCCGCCTTGCCGAACTGCCGCCGCCGCACGTCGTCACCCTCTCCTTGACGCACGAGCTCTGTCGATGGCGTGATCGGCTCCTCGTCCACCAGGTCGGCCAGCTCTGTCAAGGTGATCCGCAGCGCCCTGGCGAGTGCCGGCCGGTGGTAGAGGGACGGGGCAGACGTCCCCCGCTCCCAGCGGGACACCGTGATCGGCTGTACGCCGACGCGCGTGGCAAGGTCCTCCTGGGTCAGCCCAACGGCTTTGCGTGCCCTGACGAGGCGATTCCGTCGCGCCATAGGTCATTCTCCCCGACGTCAGCAAAGTGGCGACACCGTAGCGAGCCGTGATCACCGCACATCATCGGGCTGAATGTCTAGTTCCTGTGGGGAAAGTGACCAGGTGGTGATCTGGGAAACGGTCGCATGTCGGGTCACGGTGAGTCCGTGACTCCGGTCACGCTCCCCCAGCGGGAACGCTCGTGTACCGCCGCCCCGACGCTCCTCCGGCTGGTGCACAGACTCCCCGCGCGCCGCCCCGCCCGTGTCGTTGTCCGGGCGGGGATGGCGTGCCCACCAGCGTTGTTTCTTCCCCGGGGAGGGGATTCCGGTGCTGACAAAGTGGTTCGCCGAGCAGACCGAGACCTACGACAACCAGCATGCCGGGGCACCGCACGGAGGGTGTTCTGCCTACGGACGACTCCCAGGCGACGATGATCCTGCCGCGGGAGATCATGTGGACCCCGCCGCCGCGCCCGTACTCGAACCCGTTTCCTCGGGCCCGGCTGGACGAGCGCGACCAGGAGCTGCGGGTGAAGACCGCGCGCTGGGAGGCCCTGCTGGCCTCGTTGCGGGTGGTGGGTGGTCGGGGTGAGCCCCGGTGACCATCGCCACCGTGGTGGTGCTGCCCGTCGCGGTGGCTGCGGCGATCTGGGTGGGTGTTGAGCGTCCCGACCCCGACCTGGGTAGGTGACGGCGGTGAGCTCCACGACGGTGACGTGGGTGCCGGCCGGGCACTGCCGGCACGCCTACCTCGGCACGCCGATGCCGGGCGAGTGGACGGTGAAGGTGCTGTGCGGCAAGGAAATCCTGTTCGCGCGGCCCAGCCCGGATTCGTCCGCCTGGGGCTGGGATCGGTGCGTGCACTGCGCGCGGCTTCTCCCACCGATTCCGGTGGTGGAGGTTGATCTGCCCGCCGACGGCGGGAGCTGAGAAGGTGCCTGCCATGATCACTGGTTCTGCGCTTCCCCCGAATCCCGGTTCTCGTCGGTATCGCCACCGGGAAGGGGCCGCAGCGTCCGCGCAACGCCGACGCGTACGCCTATCACGCTCACCGTGCCCGCGCGGCGGTGGCCGTGACGAACCGGTGGATCTCGAGCGTATCCCGAACGACGCCTGCATAGTGCTGATCTTCCACCGGAAACACTTCCGCCAGCACCGCATCGCCATCACGGAACGCATCGAGTTCGATGGCTCCGCCTCACCGGGAGCCCTGGGTCGATGCTCAGGTGCGGCTGCCCGCTGGACGATCGAACAACAGGTCCTTCTGCGTCAGCCGGGGGGAAGCGTCGCGGGCGGCCTTCGGCCGCGGGGCAGGACGTCGGGCAGTGGGTCGTGGACAGCCCATTCCAGCAGAGGGTGGCCCGCACCACGGTAGTGTGCCTGCTTGATTCGTTTGCGCTGCTCGTAGTCCTCGCGACCGCGGATTCCCCACACCTCCACATAGGTGTGTGGTGTGGTGTCCAGCAGCACGAAGTCAGGAAAGACACCGGTTCCGTCGTAGCGCAGCGGTTTGAGGAAGGCGCGGCCGGCCGCAGTCAGCGCCTCGCTCATGCGCAGTTCGTAGCTGGACTCGACGGGGATGTAGGTCGCCGAGCACAACATGACGACCGCGTCCTCGATCACCAGATAGCCGTTGCCCGGGTGACGGTCCACCAGGCACAACACCACCTGGCGGCCGCCGTGCTTGTTGCTGTGGCCGGCGAAGGCCGTCCGGTGGGACCGTCGGAGGCGTTCGTGCAGCGCGCGGGAGGCGAACAGCGGTGCCCGCAGGTGCGCCAAGCCGATGCGCACCCCGTACGGGGTGGGCTCGACCCGTCGGATCTCCCCCAGCACCAGGCCCCGCCGCCGCTGCGATCCCTCCCCGCTCAGCCGTGCGGTGAAGGCCTCGAAGTCGGCCGCGTGGCGCGCGCCGGTCGCGGGCCGATACGGCGGCACCACATAGAGCACCGAGGCCAGGGGAAGCCGGTTGACCACACACTCGCCGGCCTGCCGGGACAGGCGGGCGTGGCAGATGCCCCAGGTGCGCCGTGGCGCGCGTGGATGCCAGAGCGACAGCCTGGCCTGCTCCCACAGCCAGTGCAGCAGCGCCAGCAGGCCCAGCGCACGCCGCGACGTACCCCTCGTGGCGTGCGACGGGGTGTCGGCACGCCCCGCCGAGACGGGAGGAGCTGCGGCGGATCGGGTCCGCAGCGGCACCGCGAGCCGGATCGCGGTGCCCGAGTCGGTGCTGGTGATGGCCTCCCGCGGGTAGCTCGCACTGCCCGAGAGCGCCGGGTCCGTGCGGTACCAGGGACAGGTCGTGGCATGCAGGTGGCCCTGCTCCGGCCAGCCCGCCAAATGGTAGCGACCGGCCCGACACCGGATCACCAACCGCTGGGGCCGGTCGGGGTCACACAGGCACTCGGCGTGCCCCACCTCGGCGCGGGCCTTGCCGAACAGGCTGACGAACCGCCCCGGATGGGCGCGCAGCGCCGCCAGCGGCACCACGCGGCCGGCCAGCCGCACCCGGGCACCACCGGCGTGATCGGGCTCCTCGTCTGCTGCGCTCACGGCGTTTCCCCCTCACACAACCCCGATGCTGACCCACGGATGGAGGACGAACAACCGCATGCCAGGCCCCCGGTGCCTGCACGACCCCGTCACCGGGCTTCCCGCTGACGCCCGGGAGTGCACGCCCCCAGGGAGCGACGCCGCACACCACGAGGAGTCCACAAGGGACCACAAGGTGTGGTGAAGGGCCCCCTTGCGGTGGTGGTGTGCTGACCTCCGAGGCCAGCACACCGGAAGGGGTTCGCGCGCCAGGGATTCCGGCCCATCCGGGCCGGTGAGACACGCCTCGCTGCGCTCGGTCGCCTTCGGCGATCCCACCGGCCCGAACGAGCCTCCAACCCTGGCGCGCCCCTGCGGGCCCCTCCCGGTGTGCTCAGGCCAAGGGCCCCGTCAGCACACCACCACCGAAACGGGGTCAACGCGATGAGCCGGCACTACCTCACGCCGACGGACAGGACGACGTTCGATCACATCGTGGTCGGCTGGGACCGCCCCCTGGGCAGTTTCTTCGCCGACGCCGTCCCGGTCAGCACCACCCCGAAGGGCGAGGAGATCGTCGAGGAACTGATCGGGCTGACCGACCGTGTCACCGACCCGCAGACGGTCATCGACGTGGTCGCGCCCTACGCGCAGATCCCCACCGACCTGGCGTCGACGTTGGCCGACGAGGTCCGCAGGTCCCCTCTCGCCACGATCGACGAACACAACCGCGTCCAGACCTGGTGACCGTTCAGCGGGTGGGCCGAGGCCCGGGGCCGGCCCACCCGCAACCCTCTGCGCGGCGGCCGCGTCGTGCCCCGAGACGCCCGACCTTTTCCTGGCGGGCGCCGGGGGACCGTCCACACGCCGATCCCCGCCACGACCCGACGAACACCTGGAGCTGCCCCATGCCCGGGCCGTTGCCCACCGACCGTGAACAACTCCGTCACCTGCTCCTGAACCTGCTCGCCGCCCTGGACACCGCCCCACCGAGCGTGCTGAAGGCCGTGGCCGCCGAACGCCAACGCGACCTCCGCGGCGGCTGCGCCCCCGACGCACCCTCCCTGACCGCAGCAGACCGACTGGCCATGTTGGTCACGGCAGTGGGCAAGGTCGCCCACGAAAACGGTGTCGAGGCCAGTGACTTCCCCGACAAACTGCGCGACACGCTGATCCGGGTCGTCGCCATCGGACTCGGCTGGCTGGACCACCTTGGCGACCCCCTCGACCCCGACGAGGCCGACGAACCCGACGAATTCGATTCCCCCTTCTAACACCCCGAGCCCCGGAGCACCCACCGCCGGCACGAGTGCGCCCCACCTACACAGCAGAGCACCACCATCCACTGCTCAATAACGGGAACATCAGGAGGCCACGATGGACATCCAGACCACCACCGGCACCCTCGACCTCAACGAGCGTCACCGGCTCACCTCCACCGACCGCGGCTATGTCCAGGCGCTGCGCACCCACGCCCACATCACCCGCCATTACCTGTCCGTCGAGTACGGCGAGAACTGGGACGCCCACTCCCTGCGCGAGCCGGCACCGGCACCCGTGGTCCGCTCGGTGTGCTCGGCCTACACCTGCGTGACCTACCTGATCGACGCCGTCCCCCTCGACGTGGCCCTGCCCCGTGAGGTGCGCGGCCACATCGCGGTCATGCGCGAAGCCCACGACGCGCTCACCGGCATGGCCGAGCCCGACGTCAACGCCGTGGCCGCACTGCTGGACGCGGCCGAGGTCACCGCTACTGCACTCGTCCGGCTCCTCGGCGACCTCACCGAGGCAGCCGAACACCAGGTCGCCACCAGCCCGTACCGAGCAAGCTGGGAGTTCTTCCGCGACTGTATGCCTGACCAGGTCGACGGATACGAGATCCGGCACGTGGCCGCCTACATCCCCGGCGACCACAGCTCGTATGCCTCCGCTCTCGTGATCACCCGCACCCCCGGCCGCTGGCACACCCACCTGTTGGTCTGGGACCACGACAGCGACACCACCGAGTGGCAGCTCTACGACGGTCACAACGACCTCGGCAGCCAACACGCCGCCGACATGGACGTCCAGAAGCGGTCACACACCAATGCGAAGGCCCGCCGCGTGAGCCACACACTCTGAACACACACGGCGTCCCCGGACACAGGATCGGTGTTCGGGGACGCTTCCGCAGTGGCCGATCCCCGGCGATCAGGCGCAGCATCTCGCCGCGCGGCCCGCTACTGGCGTGCCAGGGCGCCCCATCATCGCTGATCAGGCATACCTGCCCGATCCTTCCCCAGCACGGCAACCCCAAGTAGGAGAGGCAGGTCTGGTCGGCCACACCGGTACGAGTGTCGGGCCGCCAGGTCGAGATCCCCACCCCGTCAGCCCTGGCGTACGTCCGGTCAAGCTGACCCGGGCACAGGCCCGCACCCCACCAGAACACGTTCCCGTCGGCGACCAGGGCCGGCCCCACCCGACGAGCTGGTCGGGTGGGGCCGGCCGGTGCAGCGCCCCGGACGGCGATCCGCTGCCCGGCATCACCCTGCCCGCCGGCGAAATCCTGGCCTGGCCCGACGGTGAACAGGCCGAGGTCGTGGCCCGGTTCACCCCACACCCCGCCGACCAGGCGACCAACCGCTAACCCCAGATTCCGGCGGAGTTCACCGCCCCCACAGCACACAGGCCCGGCCCCATCCATCCGTCGCGAACCGGATGGATGGGGCCGGGCCTGTGTGCGCAGTGGGCCCTGCGCGGGTCGTGACCTGGCTACCGCGGACCGGCTCGGCCCGCACCACCACCTGGAGCCGATGGCAAGAAGGGAATTCGTGATGACCGCCCACACCTCGGGCACCACCCTGACCATCCACCACGACTACGAGTCCGGCACGACGGTGCAGGGCACCACCCGCGGCAGCGCGGCCCACCAGGCGCTCAAGGCCCATCGGTCCTGGGTGTGGTCACGGTATGCCGGCGCGTGGCTACTGCGGTCCTCCCGGCACCGGCAGTCCAAGCCCTCCGCGATCGCCGAGATCGAACGGGTACTCACCGGGCTCGGTTACACCGTCGAGCAGGACATCGACGACGCCCTGCCCAGCGTCGCCCAACAGGAGGCCGACCTGGCCGCGCGGATGGAGGAGCGGGTCGACCGGCTTACCGAACGCGCCGGCAGGCAGGCCGCCAAGGCGGCCGCCACGCGAGCCAAGGCCGACGCCGTCTTCGCCACCATCCCGCTTGGCCAACCCATGCTGGCCGACCACCACAGCTACCGCGCTGACCGCAACCGGCGCGAGCGCGCCTGGGCCAACCTGGACACGTCGATCGAGCAGGCCGACTACGCCGCCGAGCTGGCCCGCCGGGCCGAGACCGCCGCCCACCACAGGGGAGCCCGGAACAACCCGGTCACCGTGGCCAACCGGATCGAGACGCTGGAGGCCAACCAGCGGCGGTTCCAGCGCGAACTCGAGGGCGAGCCAGGCTGGATCACGACCACCGACGAGCACGGCCAGCCCCAGCACCGGTGGGGGATCCGCCGCCCCAGCGCCGAGCGCGCCGGCCATCTGCGGCGCGAGCTGGCCACCCTCGGCGAGCAGATCGCCTACTGGAAGGACGTCTACGCCCAGCTCCAGGCCGAGGGCACAGCCTCCCCCCTCGGCCCAGGCCAGGTCAGCAAGGGTCACTGGGTGGCCTGCCGCGGCATGTGGATGCGCGTGGTCCGGGTCAACACCAAGTCGGTCAGCGTGCCGAACCCGATCTACCCGCCGCCACAGCCCGGGGAGAAAGAGACCACCGTGACGATCCCCTGGCACAAGCTCTCCGGGCACCGCACCCCCGAACAGATGCCACCCGAGTTCGTCGAGGCCTACGACGCGCCGGGCACCAACCGAGTCACCCTGCGCCTGCGGGAGCAGACCTAAGCAGCAGCCCCGGCCGCGCTGGTCGAACTCCCTCCACACCGGACCGCCCCCGGGAGTCCCTAGCTGGACGGGGAGACCACGGACGCGCTGGAGAACCTCCGGGGCCGCCACGACATTCCCGCTGCCGACGCTCGCGGGATGCCTGCGGTGGGGCGACCTGGCCCGCCCGGTCGTGGTGGGGGCTGCGCAGTCTGCGTCGGGTTCGGGTCGCCGTCAAGCCTTCTTCGGCGGCTTGACCGCTCCCCGTCCCCGACGCGAGGCGAGTGCGCCCCACCACGCGGGGCCATGACGGATCGCCGGTGGTGCGGGACCGGCCAGACCCGCACCACCGGCGGCCACCACGGAAACCGAGTGAAAGGAAACGATTCGCCGTGGCCGCACTGACCAAAAAGGACGCTCAGCGTCATCGCCAGGCGTGTGCGCTGCTGGCGGCCGACCGTGACCTCACCGAGGACGAGAAGGAGTTTGTCCTGCAGCACTGGCAGGAGTCCTCGACTGCGGCGAACCGCCTGGAGGGCGCGTTCTTCACGCCGCTGGGCTTGGCCCGAGATTTGGCCGTGGAGCTGCACGGCTGCCACGGTCCGCGGTTCCTTGACCTGGGTGCCGGTATTGGGCACCTGGCGTTCGCCAACCGGCGCCGGTTCGCCCACTGCTGGAACGGTGAACCCTGTCGGGAGTTCGTGTGCGTTGAGAAGAACCCGGCCTACGTCGCCGTGGGCCGCCAGGTGATGCCCGAGGCCACCTGGATCTGCGCGGACATCCTCGATCTGCTGGACATGGTGGACCGGCTTGGTGGGCCGTTCGACGTGGCGATCAGCAACCCACCCTTCGGTGTGCTGCCGCGCACGCGGAACGCGCCCGGCTACCGCGGCCGCCGCTTCGAGTACCACGTGATCGCGGTGGCTGCCGCGCTCGCCCGCTACGGCGTGTTCCTGGTGCCGCAGACCTCCGCGCCGTTCCGCTACAGCGGCTACCCCACCTTCCTGCACAACCAGGGCGACGTCGAATACCAGCGGTTCACCGCCGCCACCGGCCTGGTCCTCAAGCCCAGCTGCGGCATCGACGCCACCGTCCACGACGACCAGTGGCGCGGCGTCCGACCCCGCGTCGAGATCGTCACCTGCGATCTCACCGACCGCCGCCCACCGGTCGCGCCCGGCGGTCAACTCGCACTCGTCCCCTAGAGCCGCTGGGCCACCACGCGGCGCCGTGTGCCCCGTGGTGGCCCACCCCGCACGACACCCGCCCACGGAAGGAGAACCACCGAATGGTGCCTGACCCGCTCGACCGGATCACCTCCGCATCCCAGCTGCTGCGCGACACCCTGGGCGACCTGCCGGTCGGCCCACCGTTGGACGTGCCCAGCCTGCATCAGGCGGCGCACGCCCTAGCCGTCCTGTGCCGGGCGGTCGACGCCCTGGCCGTACGGCTGGGCGACCACGCCACCGCCTACCGCTCGCCCCACCGTGCCCTGGGCACCGACGACGGCAGCGACCCCCAAGCCCGACTGCAGCGCACCGCCGACCAGCTCGCGCTCGCCGCCGGTTTCCTGGGCAACGCCACCCGGGCCGCCGACTTCGCCTCTCACGAGATCGGCCACCTCGACACCCGCCGCGACGCCGGCGCCGCGGGCACGCTGCCCCGACCGCAGAACTGACCAGACCCGGGGCGGCCTGACCGCCCCGCGATGTGTGCATGAAAGGCAGGACGATGCCCGACCTCGACCGACACGTGCCGGCGATGACCGTCGTTGTGGTCGCCGACGGTGTGGACGCCAGCGATGTGCACCACATCGCCGAACAGGACCTCCGCCACGCCCTCACCGCGGCCGGCGACCCGCTCACCACCCGCACCCACACCGGCCACCTCCGCTCGGCACAGGTACTCGACGTGATGAGCACAGCCGCCGCACTGCACACCGGTGCCCTGCTCCTCCAGCCCGCCACACGGTTCCGACCTGCCCCCGTCACCGATGGCCCATGACTCACCGGGCTCTCCGCGGCTCGGCCCGCCGCCACAGTGACCAAGGGACAGCCCCGATGGACCTGACAATCACCCCGCCACCCGGCGACCACCGAACCCGGATGCAGTGGCTGTGCGCCAAAACCGGCTGCCGCGTCAACTCCACGGCACGCCCGCCAGATCTTCTCTCTGCTGGACCAGCTCGACGCGGCCGAGCGGGTGAGACCCCACCACCCCTGGAGTGCACGCGATGACCAGATCGTGCCGAGCGCCCCTCCTGGCAGCTGCTGTGCTGCGGTGTCGCGGGTGACCGGCCAACGGCCGCGTCTCGCCTACGACTGGCAGTCCGACACCGTCTACATCCCGCGCTGGGGCCGCACGCCACGCGTCGAGCTGGTTACACACACCCACACCTGCCCTGACGGCACCCCGGTGCACGTCACGGCGCAGTGGGTGGTGACGACCAGCACGACCGTCTACCGCTGGCTCGTCGACGGACAGCCCGCCGGCACCACGACGGCGCGGTGTGGTGCGGACACCCCACCGGACTGGTCGGCGATCGACGCCACGCACCCGAGCAGAACCGACCCCGCCACCCTCACGACCGGAGAGGAAACGACGATGACCGACCCCTATGCCCGTCCCGCCCCGCAGGCCACGCCGGACGAGACGCCGATCTCCGACGTCCGGGCCACCATCGAGGAGAAGGTGGAGCATCCCGCGCCGCCGATCACGGCCCCGACCCGGCCGACGGTGCCAGCGTTGAAGACCCGCAAGCCCACCGGCCGCGTCGCCCCGCCGCTGATCCTGGTCGAAGGTGGGGAGAAGGCGGGCAAGACGTGGCTTGTCGCCGAGTTCACCGCCTCCCCCCGCATCAGCCAGGCGTACTGGATCGAATGGGGCGAGAAGGAGTGCGCCGACGAGTACGGACTGATTCCCGGGGCCGACTACACGTTGATCGACCACGACGGCAGCTTTGAGACCGTGGCGAACCAGGTGTACGCCGTCCGGGCGGTGGCCCAGCAGGCCGCCGAGGCAGACCAACCGCCGATGTGCCTGGTGATCGACACCATGACCTGGGAGTGGGAGATCTTGAAGGACTGGGCCAACAAACGGGCCCTGTCCGCACCCTCGGTCCGCGCCCGGTTGACCAAAAACCCCGACCTTGCCGCCGAAGACATCCCGGTACCCATGAACATCTGGAACGAGGTCACCGAGCGACACTACAAGCTGATGCGGCTGCTGCAGACCTTCCCCGGCGTGGTCGTCATGACCGCGCGAGGCAAAGAGGTGACCGCACTCGACGACGCCGGCCGACCCATCCCGGGAGCCAAAACCTACAAGGTCGAGGGGCACAAGAACCTCGCCTACGACGCCTCGGTGTGGCTACGCCTGTCCCGAGAACACCCTCCGCTGGTCGTCGGCGCCCGCTCGGTGCGAGCCGGAATCCGGCCTGGCGTAGACAAGCCACGCAGCGTGCCGGACCTGACGCTGGACTGGTTGGTGTTCGACGTCCTCGGCTACCGCCCGGACCTGGCAGCCCCCACCGCCGCCTGAAGGGGTGTGCACCCGCCGCTGCCCACGCTCCCCCGCCGCCCCACCCGCCCCGGGTGGGGCGGCGACTTCGTCTGGCCCCCGGGCCATGACTGACCGACGGACACACCAGTGGTGCACACCGCCGTCGTGGAGATCGTCCCCCATCGGCTTGGAATTGAGGTGAAAAAGGCGCGTCTTCGCGCCGTCCTGTGTCCTGACGCCTCACCTCCTGATCTGCGGTGATGCCACCCCCGATCTCTGCACTCCCAACGCCGGTCGCCGGTGCCGTCCGGCACCGGCGACCGGGATGGACCCCACCATCAACCCTTCTGGAGAAAGCAGTAATGCAGCACGACGACACGGCCCCGATCGTGACCGCCCTGATGCTGGCTGGCGCCGTCCCCGATGACCCGTGGACGGTGGAGGTGCGGCCCCGTCGCCGCCGCATCGGCCTGTCCGTGAAGCGAGACAGCACGCTGGTGATCGCCGTACCGCCCACCGCCGACCCGCGTCGGGTCGCCGCATTCGTGGCTGCCCGCCGCGACTGGATCCTGCGCGCCCGCCGGGAGATGGCGCGCACCGCCGAGACCGGCCCGGTGCGCAAGCGCCTGGTCAACGCCGAGAACTTCCCGCTGTTCGGCCGCCCCCACCGGTTGCGCCTCGTGAACACCGGTCCCGAAATCCGCACCGTACGGACCGTGCACGGAACCACCGAACTGCACCTGCACACCGACCATGCCCACGACGCGCGGACAATCATCGACTGGTATTGCCGTGCCGGCCTGGATTGGCTCCAGGACCGGGTGCGTCAGGACCACCATCGCAAGGCGGGGGTGGCCGACCTCCGTTTCACCGTGCGCGAGGTCCGCCGGTCCGGCTCGGCCACCCTGCGCCGGTGGGGCTTCTACACCCCCCGTCAGCACGAGGTCACCCTGGCCTGGCCGCTGTTCCAACTCGACGAGGACCTGGTGGAGTACGTCCTGCTCCATGAGCTCGCGCACGCCGCCCGTCCCGGTGGCAAGCCGCACGGCCACCAGTGGCAGCAACTCATGCGCAGCTACATGCCGAACTGGAAAACGGTGCAGGAGACGCTGAAGCGGCACGAACCGCGGGTCTGGCTCGGCGACCTCGACTCCGTCACGTCCTAACGCGCCCCGTCTGCCCTGCCTCCCCACCGGTGGTGGGGCGACCACCGACCGCCGGTCGTGACTGTGGCACCGGCCACCCGCACCACCGGCGGCCACCACGGAAACCGAGTGAACGAAAGAGATCCGCCATAACCAAACTGACCAATCAAGACTCCCATCTGCACCATGAGGCGTGCACGCCGAGCGAAACCGCGCCGCGGCGCGGCAGTTCCGGCGCGGCCGGCGATCGACGCGTTCCGGTTCTCCGCCGAGTACATCGAGCCCCGGAACGCGGTGGTCATGGTCACCCATGCTCGGCTACTGAGATCCGCGGCGCCGACCCGCCTCTTCTCGATCATCGACCTGATCCGAAAACGAAAGGACATCCGAATCATGCCGCGCGCGGGCCGTCTCGGAAGGCTTGACACCCTCGCCGGACAGCCCCTGGCGCTGCTGGCGCCCGACGTCCGCCGACAGTTGTGGGACCGACGGTTCTGCGTCTGCGGCCACTACAACCTTGACCACCGCGATGACGACGCCCCCGCTCCGTTCGGCGGAGCCGGGCTCGGGACCTGTGCCGTCGACGCGGAGCAATCCGATCATGCCCGGTCCTGTCGGAGGTTCACCGACCACCCCGACAGCCGGTGGTTCGTGACCGTCCTCGCCGACCCCCACCGGCCGTGGCGCCTGTGGCGGGTCGGCACCGGCGTGCTGTCGGCCGAGACGATCCACGCGCTGATCGTGGGAACGCGGCACCGGGGCACCCCGCTGCTCACCTGGCACGCGGAAGCCGGCCGGCTGCGCGGCACACGACCCCTGGCGGAACTGCCCGAGCCGGCCCGAGCCGAGTGGGAGCCCTACGACACCTGGGCACGGGAGGTGTGCGCGGCCGGTGGCACGGTGGTGCTGTTTCCGGTGTTTGAGCTTCCACACGGGACCAGGGTGGCGATGTGGTGGCCACGCCCTGATGGCGCACCTTTCTGGTAGGTGGTCCCAACACTCATCCGTGACGCCACACGCTCTGACCACCGCCTGGGGGCCGTGACCACCCACAGCGTGGTCACGGCCCCCAGGCTGCCACGCCGCGGCGACCAGGAATCGCGGCATGTCCGCCGACCACGGCCGTGAGCCCCGCCGACCCGACGGACACAGCACACCAACAGCAGCGAGGCGCGTCACCGTCGCGTGGCCGCCCCTTGGCTGCTGTCGAACACGGGAAAGGCGGAGACGAAAGAGCCCGGCTGCTGTGCCCCTGTGTCGCTGGCGCGGCGCATGCTGCGTCGGCGCCGGCTCGCCGTCAAGCCTTCTTCGGCGGCTTGACCGCTCCCCGTCCCCGACGCGAGGCGAGTGCGCCCCCGCGACACAGGGGGCACAGCACCCCGGGCATGCCTGGGGGGTGCGGGGACCGACCAACCCGCACCCCCTGGGGCGCCTGCGAAACCGAGTGAAAGGACACCAGTCCCGATGAGCTGTCACGAGGACCCGCAGCCCGTCCCCAACTGCACCGCCCAGGCCGGCACCCCGGCCGCTGGGCAGGAGCCGACCCCGCTCTACGCCGAGACCGCCGCCGCGCTCGCGACCAGCGACGACAAGCCCGACGACCTGGACAGCTGGCTTGAGCAGTACGCCAACCCCGTCGACCCGGACCCGATGCTGGACCCGGACACGTTTGAGGGTGGGGCGATTCTGCGGCTGTTCCGCCGGCTCAAGAACGTGGAGGAGCCGGACGGCAGCTGGTCCGGCGCCACGGTGGTCGAGGAGCTGACCAGCTGGTTCCAGGACCTGGGGTTCGACCTGAGTGAACACCCGATGGACGCCGGGCGCCGGCTTCGGTTGGCCCTGCGGCAGCAGCCCGGACGCCAGCTGACCTCCAAGCTCTACGGGGCGCGGATCGGCACCGACCACGACAACCCGGAGTCCATCATCCGCTCGGTGCTGCGCGGCTTGGTGGTCGCACTCGGCCCCGGCACCGGCATTGACCTGGTCTCCTACGGCGGCGAGGTGCTCGGCCGGTTCGAACAGCCACCCACCGTCCACTGAGGACCACCCTTTTTCGGCGGTCCCGCCACCAGCCGGCGTCACTCCCGTGTGCCCGGTGGCGGGGCCGCCGCCGTGTTCGCCGACCGAATCCCGTGAGGAGAGTGACCATGCCCACCGTCACCGCCGACGCGCTGGCCGCGGCCGCCGGCATCACTGACACGACCGACGGCCCCGGCTACCAACTCCGCGACCCCTACGGCGTGACCTACACCGGCACACCGGGCCACCTGGTGCTGGCCGCGCTCGCCCGCCGCGACCTCACCCCCGACCTGTACCGCGCCCACGACCTCACCGCCGAGCGGGTGCGCGACAGCGCCCGCCTGCTGGCTGAGTGGTTCACCTGTGACCACATCCCGGTCACGCACGCCGCGGCGTTCGCCGCGCTACCTCCGCGGCGGGTGTGCGAGCTCGTCGCGCACGTCGCCTCCCACAGCGATCCCCACGCGCTGGGGTGCGTCGGCCCGGAATCCCTGCCCATCCACACCGGCTATCTCACCGGCGCCGGTGTAAACGACCCGCACCAGCCGTACCCGGCCGTCATCGACCACCCCTACCGGGCCCTGAGCGGATCCGACGAGCCGCCGCGGCTGGACGTCTGGGCCGCCGCGCCCCACGGCGTCGACGAGGTGATGGTCCCGGTGGAAATCGAGGCACACGAGGAGATCTCGTGGGAGTTCACCGCGCCGATTCCGGTCCCGGTCGACGAACTCAACGCCCTGCTCATGGACGGCGGTCCCTACGCCATCGAGGACTACGTCGACGAGCACCGCTTCCTGGTCGACGAGTACCTCACCTACACCACCAGCCGCTCCGAGGACGGCATCTCCGTCACCGCCCGACTACTCTCACCCGGCGCCCGCCTGGACTACCCGGACGGACGGCCCGCCCCGGTCAGGGAGGTCACGCTCTACTTCGTTGGGCCCGACCCGACCACAGCGGCCGCCGGGCCGCCGCTGCTGGACCGCGCGGCCGCCGACGCGACGGCCACCTCCCGCGGCCACCAGGTCTTCGCGGTCGCCCACGGACTGTCCGCCCGCGAACTCCGCACCGCCTGACCATCAAGTGTCCACTGTGGAGAATCTGTTATGCCCATGCTCAAGGTGCTTGCCGCCACCGACCGCACCCAGGGCCAGCGGCCCACCGACCTCCACTCCGCCACCACCGGAGAACTGGTCGAGCTGACCACGA
The DNA here is from genome assembly GCF_014645795.1 of Longimycelium tulufanense. Taxonomy (GTDB): domain Bacteria; phylum Actinomycetota; class Actinomycetes; order Mycobacteriales; family Pseudonocardiaceae; genus Longimycelium; species Longimycelium tulufanense. The sequence goes on from NZ_BMMK01000022.1 coordinate 21,010, forward strand.
CCTGTGACCGCGACCGGGACAATCCCGACGGCAGTTGCGGCTGCGCCCGCGCCTTCACCGGCCTGACCTCCGGCAAGGCCACCACCACCGCCGAGGTGGTCGAGCGCGACCTGACTGTCGAGCAGCACACCGCAGCACTCCACGACAGCCTGCGCCGCGCCGGCTGGAACGACAACCCCAACCTCGCCACCCACGCCGGCGAGTGCGCCGCCCAGATCCGCGCGCTGGCTGCCGCGTGGCCGACCGGCACCGTCATCGAACGCCGCGGCAACCGGTTCACCGTCCGCGCCGAAAAAGCCCACCCCACCCGCTGACCAGACACAGCCGCCGCCCCACCTGGGTGGGGCGTGCGCATGCTGCGCCGGCGCCGACTCGCCGTCAAGCCTTCTTCGGCGGCTTGACCGCTCCCCGTCCCCAACGCCGACGCGAATACGCCCCACCCAGGTCAGGGGCAGCACCACCCCACACCCGCAGGGACCGACCAAACCCCGTGCCCACACCCCAAAAACCGTGTGAGGGAACCCCGGCTGCTCGCCGCGGGTTCCCGATGGAGATCGAGAGGTAGCAGAACATGTCCGCACTGCTGACGGGTGTCCGCAACGCCACCTTGGAGGACATGGTGACCATGCTGCGCGACCAGCAGGCCGCCAAGCTGGATGTCGTCGCACCGGCCACCGCGCTGCGGTCCCGCAACGCCGCGATCGAGCTATCCGATGTGGAGCCGACGTTCGACGAGAACGGTGTGACGGTCGTCGACGGCCTGTACGTACCGACCGCCGCGGCCGACGCCACGATCGCCGACAAGCTGGGAATCTCGCTGAAGTACCTGCGCCGCCTGCGCGAGCAGCGCCCGGACCTCTATGACGCCAACGTCAACGGGTGGCTGCACGGCCGCACCCGGGTGCGTCACGGCCAGCGCGAGGTGCTGTATCCGGCCGACGACCGGTCGTTCCTGCTGCGCACCTTCCGCAGCCAGAACAGCGAGCAGGGTGTGCTCCGCGCGCTGCTGTCCGACCGGTTCGGCATTATCGACAACCTCGACGTGCTCACCGCAGTGCTCGATGGCATCCGCCAAGCCGACGCCGAGGTGGAGGTCCGCGCCTGCGACCTGTCGGACTCCTCCATGCACTGCAAGGTGTACTCGCCCAGCATCGCCACGCTGGCGCCGCACTTCCTGCGCAACTACCGCAACCCGTTCGCCAACCCTGAGCTGGAGGCCGAACGCCGCCGGGTGTCCGGCGACCTCGACCAGTGGCGGCGGCTGGCCCAGGACGAGGGCATGGGCTACGAGGCAGGGGAGGAGCCGGTGATGTTCGCCGGATTCCGGTTCTCCAACAGTGAGATCGGCGGCGGCTCGGTGACGCTCAAGCCCGAGCTGTTCGTCAAGATCTGCCGCAATGGGTTGACCCTGCCGCTGCTGGCGCTGCGCAAGATTCACGTGGGCGCGAAGATGGACAACGGCACGGTGACCTGGTCGCAGGACACCCAGAACAAGCACCTCGCCGTGCTCACCGCGCAGACCCGGGACGCAGTCCGGCAGTGGTTGACGCCGGAGTTCCTGACCGCTCAGGTCGCCCAGCTGGAGCAGCAGGCCGGCGCCCCGGTCACCGAACCGGAGAAGACGCTCAAGGTGGTGGCCAAGCGGCTCGGGTTCACCGAATCTGAGCGCGATGGCGTGTTGTCCCACTTCATCGCTGGCGGCCAGCTGTCCGCCGCCGGGGTTGCCAACGCCATCACGTCCTACAGCCAAACCATCGCCGACCCGGACCGGGCCGACACCCTCGATGATCTGGCCCTCTCGGCCCTGGCCCTGGTCCAGTAGTCGAGCACCCTGACCACCGTGGTGCCCACCCGGCCGACGCCGGGTGGGCCACCACGGGGACGCCGGTGGCAGACCCACGTGACGGGGCCCGCGCCCACGGGGAGCGCGGCCGACCAAAGCCACCACCGGCTCGGGGCGGGATCGACCCGGGAAAACCGAGTGCAGAAAACCCGGCTCGGCACCCCTATCACGACCAGCGTAACGCAGCCGGGGACCGATCCGCCTGACGCCGCCATGACCGCGATACCAGCACATCGAACGAGCGGCCATGGACAAATACGGCGGCGAGATCCCGGTGTGGATCTCCGCGTCCCTGCAGTTGATTCCCGTCCTCATCGCCCACAACCGGCCCGCCGAGGCCGAGCATTCCCTGCTGTCGCTGGAGGTCACGGTCGGCGCCCTCAGCTGGCGCGAATTCCAGGACCGCGCCAACGCGATCGTCGTCACCGCGGACGACGACTCCTGGGAGCGCACCTGGTCTCTGGCCGAGCTGGACGCGCTGCGCCGTGAGGCCGGGCTTCCGCCCAGATACACCTGACCGACATCCCCACACCACGCCGGCCCGCACACCCCCGCGGCGGGAAAGACGGTGACCGCCCGTGTGGGCCGGTTCGGGTGCAGTCCAGACACCACCAGACAGGAGAACCGCAGTGACGAGCTTCATCACCCCGACCCTAAGCCTGCTCAACGAGATCGAACCCGAGGCGGGCGACGTGGTGCCGCCCTCCCGGCGGGATCCCGTCACCATGTTCTTCCCGGACTGGGACTACCTGGCCTCTCCGGCTGCCTCCACCAAGGCGGTAGTCGCCGGCCTCACCCTCTCTTTCATTGAGGTGCCGGAACGCCTGTGGGGCCGCATCATCCAGACCCACTGCCCCCAAACCCACCAGGCACTCACCGAGCACGGGCTGAGCATCGAGACCCTGCTGGCCGGCCACGCCCCCGCCCCCGTCTTCGAGATCATCGCCGGGGCGATCAACACCGAACTCGGTGGCTACCAGGTGCTGGCCGGCCCCGACGCCGCGGCCATGACCCCCACCGTGATCGCTGAACTCGGTGCTGTCCCCACCGTTGCCGACCCCTGCGACGCCAAGACCGCACCTGCCCCGCCCACCCTCTCGATTCCGGCGGGGCACCAGTCCCGAGAACGCACACTGGTCAGCGAGTGTGAGGTATGCGGAGCCGAGTTCCCCGGAGTGCGCCGCTACTGCTCCAGTATCTGCGCCGCCAGTGAGAACATCCGTTACGACCCCTGGCGCTGCGCCTGCTGTCTCCGGGCGCTCGAGGACCGGCCTGACCCGACGAAGTACGCAGAGGGCGACCCCAGGGTGATCCGGGAGCACCTGTGCCAGCCGTGCACGTGGATCTTGACCCAGCGCAGGGTCATGGCTTCTCCCTGGCCGAGGCCACCGACACGTTCGACCTGTTCTCTCCCGCCGGTGCGGCCGAGATCACTGTGGAGCACGTTGCGAGGGTGGACGTGGTCGATGTGATCCACGGTCGCAGCACGCGCGGGTACCGGGTGATCGTGCGCAGCAGCCAGCCGGGCCGACCCGCGAGGTTCGCGGTGTTCGAGCGCACCGACTACCGCCGGTTGTGCTGGGTGCAGGTCACGCCGCCCCTCTCGGCTGCCGCGCTGTCCGACTGGCCGTCCCGCCGCACTGCCCTGACCCAGGTCGCCGACCACACCGTGATCGCGTTCCTGGACCAGCACATCGAATCGATGACCTGACCGCCCTACCACCACACCGACTAAGTGGGCGTCGCCGGCATCCCCAACACGCCCCACCCCAGAGAAGGAGGTCATGACCGAGATGACCACACCCACCGACGACCCATTGGTCTACGACCGGCTGGCGACCTTCATCCACGTGTTCGGTGATCCCCTGCTCGCCCGCCACGTCTCCAGCTACCTCAACTGCACCGAGACCAACGTCCTGGTCGGCCTGCTGGATGCCAGCGGCGACGACCTCGGCGCCCAACGGTGGCTGCAGGCCCACAAAACCGACTGCGACGAACCCGAACGGCACTGACCGATTACCCCCACTGCGCGGTTACGCACCACCGGACCGACGACAACTCTCCATGTCCACTGAGGACTGTGCGGTGGCAGTCGCATCGGAATGCTCGATGCAGCCCACGTGATCGCGACGCGGCCGAACCCCGCCTCTCCCCCTGCGTCACGACGGCGCTGACCGGGAGGACACCCGGTAGCTGGACCCATCCCGGTGAAGAACCAGGCCACCACCCTCGCTGGCGCCCCTGATCCCGCCCCGATGATGCCCGCCCCGGCCGTGGTGGGGCGGGCGCATGCTGCGACGCTCCCCGCCCCCGACGCCGAGGCGGGTGCACCCCACCGAGACCGGGGTGGGGCCGCGTACGGGCATCGACCAAACCCCGTTCGACACAGCGAAAACCGAGTGACAGCTGGTGATGGAGTCCCTCGACGAGGTGATCCAGACCGCCACCATCGGCGAGCTGGAGTGTGATTGCCCGTTCGACCGCGACGGCACCCACCCGGTCGGTGCGTGGATGACCTGTTCCACCCACCGTGCCGCGGCGCGGGTGGTGCACGCCAACACGGTCCTGCGTGCCGAGGCACTGCTAGCCGTCTGATCACCAGATCCGTTGGGAGCGGGCCGGAGCCGGTGGGCCCCGGCCCGCGCACCCCGATGGCTTGTGGCCGCCCACCACACGACGTCCGTCGACCACCCACCACGAATCACCCTGGAGGATCACATGTCGATCGCCCCGACACACCCGAACGAGGCCATCGTGCTGTGTGAGATCGCCATGTCGATCCACACCGGACCTGCCGAGCGGTACTGGTCACCGCAGCGCATCCGGTCACTGTTCCGCGCCGTGCTGATCGCCCAGCGTGCGGCCGCGGCCCACGCCTACGGCGATGAGCTGGACGTCCGAGAAATCCCCGACTTCAACGACGTCGGCCCGGACACCGCGATCCTCGCCCGGGCCAACGCCTACGTCGGCCAACTCCACCGCGGACTCCGGCTCATGACCTCCAACATCGTCGACAAGCAGGGCAACACCTGGCTCCCGGACCGGTATCGGTCCGAACTGGCCGCCCTGCAACTGGCCACCGCCGAACGTGCCGCCGGATACCTGCTCACCACCTGACCCCCTCCCCCAGCGGGCCCCGGCCGTCCACGCCCGGGGGCGTGGCGCGCCGCCCCCGCCACCGTTCCTCCCCTGCCGGGTGGTGACGCCCGTGACGCTTCACGGCCACGACATTCCCCCACCATCGAAGGGACAACACGATGAGAAACCACCTGATTGTCGGCGGTGACCCGACGCAGCGCGCCGAAACGGCTCTGGAGCTGGTGGCCGCCGGCGCCGACGCGGTCATGGTGTGGTCAGCAGGCCCGGTCGGCCACACCACCGTTCACCCGCTGGCCGTCCTGGCCGACTGGTCGTCGTTCGGGGCCGACGAGGCCTTGATCGCGATGCTGGCAGCGACGCGTCGCATTGTGGATGCCCGCTACGACGACACCGCCGGTAAGGCCGGGCCCCTGTGGGTGCTGCTGATCGACCCCGCTCTCGGTGACGACCCGACCTCGATCGACGATCTGGAGACGGTGACCGCTGACGGTCCGCAGGTGGCCGTCGGAGCCATCGTCACCACCAACTCGGCCTCGGACCTGCCGGAGGGCATCCGGGAGACGTTCACCATCCACCACCTCTGACCGGCATTCCCCCGGGGCGAATGCCGGTCCGGCCACCGCGTCAGCCCCCTTCTCGCCCGCCGCGGGCCAAGGCATCGCACTGTCCCGCGGCCGCCGACGGTCACCGCGGGCCGGGCCATGCCCGGCCCGCCCTGTCGTGTGCACATCAACCTCCTTGTTGGAGGGAGGAATCTCATGTCTCAACCGAGCGGGCGCGTCCGCGTCTACCACAACCTCAGTCCTGCGGCGATGGTGTTCGGTTACGGCCGCACCGATCGCTGTGTGCTCGTCTACGCCTACGACGAGCCGATCCCCACCCCGGCACCGTCGGACCTGGACCGGCTGGAGCGGATCTTCGAGCTGTTCAACGTCGGCAAGGATCCCGAGTTCGGCACGCCGGATCGTCGTGCAGTCGACTACCGCGCCCGCGGCAATCGGTCGCTGTCGGTGGGTGACGTGGTCGCCCTCGACGACCGTGTCTACGCCTGCGCCGCCACGGGCTGGGTCGCCATCGCGCCGCCGCCGGTGGAGGGGCGGTCCCGACCTGGCACCACCCCGTTCACTGAGCCAGCCGCCACGGACCGGTGACTATGAGGCGCACCCGCGCCGACGTCGTGGTCCACCATCGGCTGCGGCGCGTGGGCGGCCGCACCGAGCGGTGGCTGATCCGTGTGGCCGGCCGTCGCTCTGGCATCTCGGCGACCCGTCGCCCTGACGGTGGCCGGGAAACGATGGCCTACCGCAGCGACGCCCGGGGCCGCATCCGTGGCTGGCTCGGCTTCAGGGTCGAGGGCTGGGACCACGAAGCCGGCATCACGGTGCTGCTGGCCGAACTCAATCAGCAGCACTGACCCGAGCGGCGGGCTCGGTCCCTTTTTTCTCAAGGTCGGGTCCGCCGCGACTGCCGTCATTTTCGCATCTGTGAAGGAGAATCCCATGTCGAGCATTGTTCGGGCCGGCGGGCGTGGCCCGCGCATGTTCAGCCTCGACGACTACCGCCGCTGCTATGTCCTGTACGAGGACGTGCGCTGCAACATCCCCCGTTGGGGCAGCCTGGGCGAGCCCGGCGCGTGGAACTGGGCCCGTGGCCTGTTGGTCGAGCTGGTGCGCCGCCGCGGCGGCACTCCCCTGGCCCTGCACTACCGCGAGTTGGAAACCAGCGGGCCCCTGCGCCTGCCGGCCGGTCTGGAGGTCACCGCGGAGTTCCGCGACGCCGACGGGATGAGGGTCACCGTCACGTCCCACCGCGAGGGCGTCTTCGCTGTCGGAGGCGAGTTCTGGCGGCTCACCGTGGATGACCAAACCCCGGACGAGGGCACCGGCACCTATCCACCATCGCTGCCCGTCATCGCTTACCTGGTGCACCAGCACCTGAATCGCCGCCGGCAGCCCGGCCCGGTCCACGACCAGACCACCCCCGTGAAACACGCGTGACCAGCGCATCAGCAGCGTTACGCTCGAACGAAGGAGCCGATCCATGAGCCTGCCGGCCACCAAGACACCACCGGCCACGCGTGAGAGTCCACGGCCGCGCCTGATGCGCGTCGCGCTGGCCACCGCCCGCGCCGGGCACTTCGTGGTCCCGCTGTGGCCGCGGTCGAAGAAACCAGCGGTCAGCGACTGGGAAGCGGTCGCCACCCGGGACCCGGAGGTGATCCGCTCATGGTGGCAGCAGCTTCCCTACAACGTTGGGATCGCCTGCGGGCCCTCGCGTCTACTGGTAATCGACCTCGACGACGGTCACGGCCAGGACCCCCCACCGGAGTGGGCCGAGGCCCGCCACGGCCGCGACGTGCTGGCCCGGCTCGCCGAAGCGAACGGGCAGCCATATCCGGGCCCCACCTACACCGTCCGATCCCCCACCGGCGGGCTGCATCTGTATTTTCGGGCACCCGACCAGCCACCGCTGCGCAGCACGCAGGGACGGCTGGGGTGGCGGATCGATACCCGCGGCGCCGGCGGCTGCATCGTCGCCGCCGGCTCGGTGCGCGCCGAGGGCTCCTACCGGGCACAGAACCGGGCGCCTATCGCACCGTTGCCGGACTGGTTGGTCGCCCGGCTCACCCCGCCCCCACCGCTGGACCCGACGCCGGTCGCGCTGGACCTGCCACCTGACCGCGCCGGCCGATACCTCGAGGCGCTTATCGACCACGAGATCGCCGCCGTGCGCACCGCCCCGACCGGCCAGCGGCACCACACACTGCTGCGGGCCGCCATCGCGTTCGGCAGGCTGGTAGCCGGCGGCGAGCTCACCGACGGCGAGGCCCGCACCGCGCTGCGCCACGCGGCCGCGGTACATACCGGAGTCGACGACTGGACTGCCAGCGAAGCCGAACGCACCATCACCGACGGCCTGCGCTATGGCGCCCTGCGGCCCCGCCACATCAACGACCACTGAGCGCACGACCCCACCCCCCTGGTGCTGTGCACGCCCTGCGCCCGCACCTACACCGTCGACGACACCCAACCCGTGCTGGGCCGCCGCCGCACCACCACATGGCTCACCCGCCACTACCAGACCCCTTGACCGCACCCCGACCCGCCACCAGGAACGTGATGTCGACAGCGCGAGGACATCGCAACCGGGACACGGGGACTGGGGCAAGTAAGGAGTGCGGCCAGGGTGGGTCCGTGACCGGGACTGCCGACCCGCTCCCGAGGAGATCAGGCCGCGGCAGGGTCCGCGTCGAGGAACCCGGCCCAGCCACCGGGGTGAGACACGCCTCGCTGCGCTCGGTCGCCTGACGGCGATCCCACCCCGCCGGCCGACCCGGAACCCCGCCGCCCCGTGCGGGCCCTGCCCCACCCTGATGACGGGGCCGCAGATCGACAGCCCCTCGGGCACGGACCCACCCGGTCACACCGGGTGGGAGCCCGCACCGGGCAGTCGAGACATCGATCCGCAATCGGCGAAGGAGCGCCCCTGTCATGGCTGGAGAAACCGTCATCACCCTCGTCGGCAACCTGACCGCGGACCCAGAGCTGAGGTACCTGCCCACTGGGGTAGCCGTCACGACCTTCACCGTCGCCAACAACCCCCGCACCTATGACCGCCAGGCCGGCCAGTGGCGCGACGCCACCCCATTGTTCCTGCGCTGCAGCCTCTGGCGGCAGGCCGCGGAGAACCTGGCCGAGAGCACCCTCACCAAGGGAACGCGGGTGATCGTACAGGGCCGCCTTCGGCAGCGGTCATTCGAGACCAGCGAAGGCGAGAAGCGCACCGTCTACGAGCTGGAGGTCGACGAGATCGGCCCGTCGCTGCGGTGTGCGACCGCCACGGTCACCAAGGTCACGCGCAGCCACAGCGGCGAACCGCCCGCCGACGACCCCTGGGCCAACGCCGGCTACACCGGCGACGGTGAGCAGCCGCCGTTCTGACCTTCTGCTGCACCACGCCTGGCGGGCCAACCATATCCCTCGGCCCGCCAGGCGCGCCTCGCCCTGCCCTCCCACCGAACAGAACCTGACCGTGATCACCATCAACGGGCCCCACCGTGTGGGCTTTCCGGCCCAGGACGCCAAGGGTGCCCCGTGAGCGAGATCGACGTCATTGAGAAATTCGACGGCCACCAGCAGTATTTGGAAACACATAGAAACGGGTACTGCGGGCTAGGTGGTACCGGGGTCGCGTGCCCGGTCGGTCTCGGCCTTGAAGAGGGCTCCTGACCAGCTGAAATGATCCGGCATGTGCGGTGTCCTGCCCGTGGCGAGAGGCAGGACACCCTGTCGACTGTGATAAGTGTCGCATATTCGTGGAGTTGCTCAGGGTCGATCAGACCTGTCCTGGGCGGGCAATGATGCGGATGTCCGGCCCGCTCGGGTCTACTCGAACGGTCTCCAGGCGGAGGATATCGGCCATCGTGGTGATGCCGGCGTCGAGGAGTCCGGGTTTGCCGGCTCCGAGCAGCGCCGGAGCGATGTAGGTGATCACTCGATCCACCAGTCCGGCCGCGACGAATGATCCCGCCAGGGTCGGGCCGCCTTCGAGGAACATGCCTCGGACGTCATGCTCGAACAGCGCCTTGAGTAGGGCATCGAGGCGCAAGCCTCGTTCGGAGCGGGGGATGCGGAGCAGTTCGCAGCGTCCTTCCAGGTGGCTAGCGTCGGCGTCCTCCGCGACGGCAATGAGGGTCGGGGCGGCGTCGTCCAGAACACGCGCGTCGGCTGGGGTTCGGGCGTTTGAGTCGACGATGACCCGGTAGGGCTGCCGCTCCGGCTGCAGCGCAGAAAGGTCGAGACGGGGATCGTCGTTACCCCGTACAGCCAGGTGGGGATTGTCCGCCTGCTGGGTTCCCGAGCCCACGACAGTGGCGTCACACCCTGCGCGCAGTAGGTGGACCTCGGTGCGTGAGGTGGCGCTCGTGATCCATTGGCTTGTGCCGTCGACCGCGGCGATTCGTCCGTCGAGGGTGGCGGCGAACTTGTAGACGACGAACGGGCGGCCCTGGTCGTGAGCAGTGGCCCACTCGTCTCGGCCTACGAGTTCGGCGATGGCGATGGTCATGTCATGGCTCCCTGATCGATGGCGGAGAGATCCCCGCGGAAGGCCACCACTTCGGGCTCGCGGGTGTGCGGGAGGTCTGCTGCCACCCTGTGCAGGATGGCAAGGGTTCGGACCGAGCCAGTCGCCGCGGCCACGTCGAGCGCTTGTCGCGCGGCCGCTGCGGCCTTCGCTGGTTCGTCAGCGGCGACGAGGGCCGAGGAGAGCCGGGCCAGGTGCAAGCCGCGTTCACGGCGGTAAGTGGAGGGCCAGCAACCCAATGCGTCGGTGAAGGCTGCAACAGCCTGGCGAGGCTGACCGAGGGTGAGAAGGCAGGATCCACGCTGGGCATGAAGGTATGCAACGTCGCAGTAGGAGCCAAGGCGGAACCGGTCGAGCGGCTCAGTTGCCCGACCCAACGCCGAGTACGCGCGGTCAATCGCCGCCACGGCCGCCTTCTCGTTGTGGTCGAGCGCGTGGCCGTGCGCCTGCTGCTGTGCAGCGATCGCCACAACCCGGTGCGGGACCGGGCCACGTTGCTGTTGGGCTGCACTGGCCAGCCCCACAGCCATAGCGGCATCACCGGTCAAGACCGCTTGTTGCGCCTTTCGCATGAGTATGTAGGAGATCAGCGCCGGGTTCTGCGCCGCGTGCGCCCACTCGAAGGCCCGCGCTGACCACATGCTTCCGGCGGCCGGCTGTCCGGCGTCATCGAACAACCACCCGGCGAACTCGGCGAACAGCGCGCCGACCTCGAAGAGCTGGCACCGTAGGTCGGGGGGAGCCACCGGAAGGAGGCTTTCGACGGTGCCGATCTGTTCCACCACGCTGGTGACCAGCCGCCCAGGGCCGAGAAGGGAGTCCATGTCGACGAGTCCGGAGCGGAGATCGATGAGTCGATCGACGACGGCAGGGTCCACGCCGGCAGCGCGAGCGGGCACATGAGCCAGGCCGCTTGTGACCCCCAGAACGGCCAGGGCACCACCACGTAGCAACAGGTCACGGCGACTGACGGACACCAGGACGGTCCTCCCACCTACGAAGATCGGGACGGTGAGCGCCTCGCCGTCGACCACCTTCCCCAACTGCTCTCCATCGTTCGAGCATGTCGCTCGATCAGGCGACACGTCATCACGGTAGGACCCCGACTGGCTACCAGCCAGGGACATATCGAGGCCGAGCAGCTCGGCCAAGATCGCGCGGTAGAACGATCGCGGCCACGTGCCCTTCTCCCAACGTCTCCACGCCCGGACGACCGACTCCACGTCAGCGCTCTTACCGCCTGACCTGCGAACCAGTTCTGCGGCGGCCTCCCTCATGCTCCAGCCGCGCGCCTTCCGCGCTTCGCGGATCTGTGCAGCGATCTTCGCCTCGGACACGTTTCACCACCACCCCGAGGAGACATTTGTCCTCCGCGATGTCCCTAGCACGCGATCACGTTACGCGGTGATCTGAACACGTCGAGCCACAGTCAGATGTCGGGCGAACGCTTCGGCAAAGCCCAGGTCGCTGTCTCTTGGGGGAGGCAGGAGCAGTGACCGGGAGTATCGCCCGACCTCGACGGCGGCGGGCTCGGAGAGTGCACTCCCAGCCTCCGAGCCCGCCGTCTTCCACAGGAGGTGGGTGTTACATGTCCAAGGAAGCAGCGGTTCTCCCGCTGGCCTTCGCAGTCCTCGGACTCATCGCGGTTGTCACCGCTGCCATCACTCCCAGAAGGCGCCGGACACACGAGGCGCAGCAGCAGACCGACGTCGGCCGACACGTCCCAGAGAGCGCCGTCGAGCAAACTGTCCAACTCTCCCCGATCGCACCACAAAGTGACGAGGAGGCTGAACGTCTCGCCCTGCGTGTACCTGCCTACCTCCAGACTCCTCGAGGCGTGGGCCGTGGGTGAACTGATCGGCTTGGCGCTCCTTGGTGCATTTGTCATCGCGCTTTGTGGTGCTGACGCCAGCCCGAACCTGATCCCTGAGCCATTGCGGGACTGGTGGCGCACGTGGCGATGCCGTCGCACGACCAACCAGACTCGTCGCAATCACGACCGACTGGCCCGGCCCCAACAGAAAAGCACTAGAGCGCAGAAGGGAGGTGTGACATGAACCGAGTCGACAGCCTCTTTGAGGGCTCACTCGTCGAGGACATCCCCGACGTGAAGTCGGAGTACGCCCGGAAGATGCCCGGCGACTACGACGGCGACAACCAGGGTGACCACTGCTCGGCCTGAGTCGCAACCCTAGAGAG
>NZ_BMMK01000022.1:33261-107082 GCF_014645795.1 Longimycelium tulufanense
ACCGCAGGAGGCGGGTTCAATGTTCTCGTTTCGCTTATCGCTGGATGAACTCGAATTTCGAGGCAAGCTCGAGTGTTGGGTCCCTCACCGGAGCCGTTGGGTCTTCAAGAACAGTTGGATCACACCGCTGGCGAACCCTGCACTCGACTTCGCTGTGGTCGCTGACTCCACCCGCGTCTGCGCCATCGCCCGCGAACGGGTTTTAGATCGAGCACCGCTTGATCCAAGGTTCCTGATCTTCACCCACCCCGCTGTACTCGACGCACTCTTGGCCGAGCTGGAGACGTGGCCAGGCGACTACACCGTCATCGAGATGCAAGACCAAAGCGCGCGAGTTCGTGCCGGCCGCTTCGGTACTGCCCCGCTCTACCTGGCACCGGCCGGGAAAATCCTTGAAGGTTCATGGAACCTTCCCGATCTCAGGCACCTTCTCAGCGCTGATCGGCTTCGCGACCGTGTAACCGTCCGGGCTCTCACCCGCCAACATCGCTACTCGACGGATACGCTCTTTCGCGACGTCTACCGCCTCACCGAGCGGGCGACAGCGTCAGCAACTCCTGAACGATTCTCCATCGAGTACCCGAAGCCTGCTGCCCATGTCATGCAGCCCCGCAAGCTGAGACAGGGCGTCGACCCGATCAAAGAGTTCGACCATCTCCTCACAGAGAAGGTAAGCCGGTATCGATGCGAACCGACCGAGATTGGTGTCGAACTGTCCGGCGGAGTTGACTCCGCCAACGTGGCGTTGTCCGTGGCAAGGCTCTTCCCACAGCAGGTGCGAAGCTACGGGCTGATCATGCCTGGTGATGTGGGTGAGCAGCAGCGGAGCCGCCGAGACCGGTTCGTTCAGACAATTGGAACGCTGGACACAACCGTTACGGCGAGCCATCACCCGCCCTTCTCGCCGGCTGGAGTGCGGGCGCGTGGCATCCCCCATGATCCTGCTGGCGCCTACTATCGGGAAGCGTTCGACGTTCTCCGCGAAGCGGCCTCAGCCCATCACGTTCGTCTCCTCTTCACCGGGCACGGTGGCGACGAACTCATGGCACTTTCACCAGACGTGCCAGCGGCGCTAGCGGCAACGCAGGCTGACGTGCCGTGGCTCACCCAGCAGGCCAAGGAAGCGCTGGAAGAAGTCGACGTCAACCTGGCCCCGGTGCCACCAGTCCCGCTCCCAGCCCTGATGGCATTCATCGTCCGCAACCCGCCATACCTGCAGGCCGGAATCTGGCCGGTGGCCCCCCTCGCCGACCCCACCACCAGCAGATTCGCCGAACAGCTCCCCGTCGTGTGGCGGCGCAACAAGGCACTGTTGAGGGAACGCCTCCGACGGGCAGGGAGCACCGAGAGCGACGTGGCCCCGTCCCGGCCGGAGCACTTCCACGACCTCCTTCAACTCGGTCTCCGTCGCTGCGGGCTACCACTACTTCGGACCATGCTTGATGATTCCGTTCTCGTCGACTGCGGTTACGTCGACCCGGATGCTCTTACCTCGGCGTTCCGACAGGCGCAGGGAGCCAAGGAGGTTCCGTCGCTGCTCTGCGACACACTCGTCCTCGAAACCGGGCTACGCAGCCTCTTGGAGGGCCATCAGTGACAGGCTTGGCATCGTCCAACATCGCCTACCGCGATCCTGAGCTGTACGACCGAATGCGCACGGACGACCACGCGGTGGTCGATCGATGCGTGGAGCTCATCGACCAGCATGGTCCGCCCGGAGCCCGCACCCTTGTGGACTTCGGCTGCGGCACGGGGCGCGACCTCGACCAGGTGAGCCGCCGCTTCGACGGGACAGGTGTGGATCTGAACCCCGCGATGGTCAACCACGCCCACGAACGCCGCCCCCACCTCGACGTGCGGCTCGGCGACATGCGGAACTTCCGCCTCGGCCACACCGTCGACGTGCTGCTCTGTCTGGGGAACTCAATGGCGTACCTGCACAGCCTGAACGACCTGCAGGCCGCCGTGAGCACCTTCGCCGCGCACGCCCACCCAGGGACACTGCTGGTCATCGAAACGCTGATCAGTGCGGTGCCCGCAAGCCCACCACGCACGTCCGATGTCGAGCACGGCGGCATCCGGGCGGAGGTCACCGTCAGTACAGAGTGGAACCTCCGCAAACAGATCTCGACGACGCATCGGACCTGGAGGTTCACCGACGGCCGTTGCGAGAGCGACCACCTTTGCCGCCGGGTGATCTTCCCTCGGGAGATGGACCTCCTCCTCGGCGGAAGGGGCTTCGAGATCCTCTCGATGTCGAACCCGCGTGATGACCAGGAGCTTCGCGGGCCGGGAGCGCTCGTCGCAGCGCGCTACACCGCACTCACTACGTCCACGTGAACCTCCGGACATGGCATCGACTGATCGTTGATACAAGACGAGGGCAGTCAACAGAACTGCCCCCACGCCGCCACCCGCCGCTGTCTACGCCGCCGGCGCCCGCTGCGGCTGCCCCTCGTGCGCCAGCGGGGGCTGGTACGCCGAGAGCCCGGCCTGCCGGTTCTGGCGTGCCCACTGCGGGGCCTGCTCCGGCGCCCGCACCTTCATCGAGTTCACCGACCACGGCCGTCGCGCCCGGGAGTGCCTGCTGTGCCGGGATGCCTGGCACGAGGCGGTGCGTTTCTTCCGCGACGCGCTGCGTGACCCGACCGTGGTCGCCCGCCGACTGCGGGAGGAGGCGGCGCGTCGTCGGCGTGAACACGACGGCTTCACCGGTGCCGCAGCCGGCGTGACCGTCGACGAGGATCACCGGTGACCGTCGGGCGCACCGCGCCGCATCACCGGGTCGCGCTCTCCCTGGTGGCTCAGGCCGTGGTGCTAGACGGTCGCCTCTCAAGCACCGCCCACCGTGGACCCACCCGTGTCACCGTCCGCGTCCGTGGCGGGAACGGGGCGTGGGCCCGAGCGGTGCGGCGGAGACGGCGTGCCCGCCTCGCCCTGGTGGCGTGACGTTCCGGCGGTGTTCTCCGGGGGCGTCGGACTCGGGCCGCCCGTCCCGGCCGGCCCCCTCGGGGGCGTCGCCGTGGCCGTGCGCGGAGGCGGAGCACTGCCGCGCTGGCCGGTCGGCGGCACGGGAGTGAGGGCCTCGCCCGGAGCCTGGCGGCCGACGGCGATCAGCCGCCGCGCCTCCCGCTGGCTGACCTCCAGCAGGTCGGCCACCTGCTCCACCGTGCGACCTGCCTCGTGAATAGCCAGGGCGGCGCGGGCCCGGGCGACCCGCGCCCCGCTGACCTTCTGCTCGGCGGCCTCCCGCAGCCGACTCACCTTGGTCTCGTGCTCGCGGACTTTCTCCTGCAGCCGCTGTTCGACGGCCTCGATCTGCTCCCCGGCCGCGATGAACGCGCCGAGTGCCTGTTCGACGCGCTGCTCCCGCTGGCGCTGTTCGGCCAGTTGCCGGGCGTTGCGCTCCCGCGCCCGCTCCAGCTGCCGGACCACCTTGGGAGCCCGGCGCCTCCGCCGACCCGTGTGCGAGGTTGTCGTCGGCGTGGCCGCACCGTCCTGGTCCTGACCGATCCCCATCGCATGATCCCCCATGACGCCACGCTAACCCGGGCAGCACCACAAGGGGGTCGCTTTCGCGGGCGGAAACCCCGCCGCGGCACACCACGACACCCGAGACCTCTCGGTGCCCTGGGGCGTTGCCCCGACACGCGGCAGGAGGAGGGGCCGCGGAGATGGCAAAGGCGTGCCCCGCCGAAGCCGGACACGCCCGGTGTGCCATGCGCAGCAAGCCCCGAAGGGCTCACCACCCTCACGGGCGGCTCCGCCAAGAACTGCGCGACACGCGCGCCAGGGATCTGCAGGCACCAAGCAAGCCGGAACCCGACGCAGGGGCCAGTGTAACGGCGATCGACTCCGTGGGACAGTCACCCCGCGATGCCGCGCGCCCCGGGTGGCCGGGCTAGCCCGCCAGGGCGCCGGGACCGGCCGGTAACGGCGAACACGACCGGACAGCGCGGCGTGACGACCGCACAGTGCGAACCCCCTCATGCCCCCAGGGTCTTCTGCCGCGGCCGCCCCGCACCAGGCACTGCCCACACTCTTCCCCGCACGCTCCGAAGATTCACTCCCTTGGTCTCACCGTCGCGGCACAATTATCGACGCACAGGGAGGAGAAAGGGTGGCAATCACCTTATTCGACAATTGCGCGGACGGGGAATGTCACCTCTGTGCGGGGTGAAAAAGGCGTGGTGTCCAGCAGGTGCCCAATCTGACGCCCGGGACTCCAAAGGGGGGCGGCGCATTGTGTCCGGGCCGCCCCTCCAGATCCAAGGAACCTGGCCCCAATCCGCCCAGGTGAACTGCGGCCGGCGGTTCCCGCCCGACGCTTTCTGTTCCGCGCCCCGCAGTCCACCCGGCCGGAACAGGCCAGAACCCTTGGATCTGGAGCCTCTGCGGCCCTTGCAGGGGTCATTAAGGGGCAGGGGGCGAGCCCCTGCCCCCAGTCGGCGCGCCGCCCCCCTTCTCCGCCCCTCAGCGGAGGGTCACCGCAACCTGACGGGAGGGTGACGAAATGACCCAAACAATCGACTAGTAAATTCGGGTGACAGCCCCTCTGGAAGTTGTGTAAATTCCGGCCGACAGGCTATGATAAGAGCATCAGAAACACCGGGAACGCCAAGCCCGGGATCTGCAAAACCAACAGTGGAGACTTTTCTTATGTCGCATTCTGTGGCGATTTCTGACGAGATCACCGAACTGGCTGCCCTGGTCAAGGCTGGGGACCTGGCCGCCGCCCGCCGCCGCGCCCGTACCCTGCTGGACACCGTCAACCCCGAGACGCTGGCCATCCTGGCCCGCTGCGTGGCCACCCTGGAGCGTTACCCCTTCCCGTCCGCCCTGCCCCGCCTGCGCCAAGCATGGCGCGACCACCCCAACCACCGCGACCTGATCGCCGCGTGCGTGCCCGACACCGACCCCGGTGTCTACCGCCCCGACATCCAGCCCGCCCGCCCGAACCGCTACGGCCGCCACAACTACCGCGCCCCGCGCGACCACCGCACCTGGACCGACCCCACTCGCCGCCGCGCCCGCCGGATCCAGCGCGAGGAACCCCGCACCGCCACCGAGTATTTCGACTCCCGGGCGGGCGTGGACGACGCCCCGGCACGCGCCGAGCGCCCCATCGGTTACGCCCTGGACTACGACAAGGCCGCTGTCCCGGACGTGCGCGGGCTGCCGTGCGTGGCCTGTTGGCTGGAACGCTCCCGTGCCGACGTGCACGCCCGTCGCGCCCGTGCCGGCCACGGTGACGACGGACTGTGCCACGACTGTCGGGAGCGTGGCCGCCCCGGCATCCCCGAACTGCCACCCGGTCACACCCTGGCCGACGCGGTCGCCGCCCGGTGCGCCCACATCGCCGCCCACACCGGCAACGCCGCCCACGCGATCCTGCGCCGGGAATGGCAGCGCGCCGGCCACCGGGCCCACCGCGACCTCATCGCCGCATGGGTGCAGGCCCACCCCCTGCCTGCCACCACCCAGGACGACACCCCGACCGAGCCCGCCCCGTCGGCCGCCCCCGCCGGGTGCGTGACCTGTGGCGACCTCCGGCAGGTACGCGACGGCCTGTGTGTGGACTGCCGCAAGCTAGACGACGGCCCCACCGATGACGCCGCCGCACCACCACGCGCTGCGTAGCGGCCACCCCGCCACCAAGGCCCCCGGTTCATTCTGAACTGGGGGCCCTTTTTCGTGCCCGCCACCGATTCCCCACGCTTTGCCCGACTGCCCGGCAGTCCCTGACAGCCGATCCCCGGCGCCCCCGCCGCCCGCCGCGCTGACGAGTCGACCGGAGCGGGACAGGACCAGGGCAAAGGCTTACCAGGAGTGGACGGGTGGCGTGCCGTGGTGCTGGTACCACCGCCGTCCGCAGTAGACGACCCAGCCCACGCGCCGCAGATCCTCCAGGCGACGCCGGGCGACACGGGGCGGAATCCCCGCCCGGTGCGCGATCTCCTCAGTGGTCAGGCCATCTATCCAGGGGCCCGGTCGTAGGCCGGTGCCTACCCCGGCGATCCACCGCACCAACCGCCCCAGCATGGGCTGCCCCTTCCCGCTTTTCGCATCCTCCCGAACCCCCGCTGACCTCGCCATACCGGTCGAGCCTCCCACGCTCCCCCGCCAAAGCGCATCACACCTCTGGCACTATCAGTGTGCGGACGGTCGTGCGCGGCCAGGCTGGGGGTGATGGCCGGTGATGACGCTGCATGTGTTGCACGCCGGTGACGGCTACACCTACCTCACCCGGCAAGTGGCGTCCGGCGATGTGAAGCGCAACGCCAAGGACCCGTTGATTGCCTACTACCACTCCACCGGTGCCCCACCGGGGCAGTGGGTAGGCTCGGGGTGCGCTGATCTGGACGTCTCCGGCGAGGTGTCCGAGGCACAGATGCAGGCCCTGTTTGGTGAAGGGTTGCACCCCGATGCGGACAACATGATCGCCGCGGCGGTGGCTGCGGGCACCGATATCGCTGACGCGATCAACGCGGTCCGGCTTGGGCGCCGCTTCGTCATCTACGACAAGCACATTCCGCTGGTGCGACAGCTGGCCGACGCTTACACACGATTCGCCCAGGCGCATCAGCGGCGCCCGACGATCGAGGAACGACGCACGATCAAGGAGCAAACGGCTTACAGCCTGCTCATGACCGTGGACCCGCAGCGAAACTGGACCAAGAGTGAGATCCGCGCCTACATCACCAACGTGTTGGGCAGGGCCCGCCAGCCCGTCGCGGGTTTCGACTGTGTGTTCACACCGGTGAAGTCGGTCAGCGTGCTGTGGGCACTCGGCGGACACCAAGTCCGCCAAGCCGTGGAGGCCGCACACGAGGCAGCCTGGCGTGATGCCCTGGCCTACGGTGAGAAGGAAGGCGCCTTCACCCGCGTCGGCGCCGGCGGGGTGGCCCAGGTGGAGACGTCCGGCTTCGTGGCAACGGCGTTTACGCACCGGGATAGCCGCGCCGGTGATCCGAACTTGCACACGCACGTGGCCATTTCGAATCGGGTGCTGGCCGCGGACGGGAAGTGGCGCACGTTGGACTCCCGCCAGATGCATCGCATCGCGGTGAGCATGAGCGAGCGGTACAACGCGCGCCTGGAAGACATCGTGACCCGACAGCTTGGGGCGCGGTGGACCGAGCGGAGCAAGGGGCCGTCGAAGCAGCCCGTCCGGGAAATCGCGGGCATCCCCGAGGAACTGATTCTGGGCTTCTCGCAGCGGCGCACGCAAATCGAAGCCGGGTATGAGCAGTTGGTCACCGAGTATGTGCGCCGACACGGCTACACCCCGCCGCGCACGGTGCAGCTCAAGCTTGCCCAGCAAGCATGTGTGGAGGAACGCCCCGCCAAGGGAAGGCACTACACCCTCGCCGAGCAGGTTGACCGGTGGCTTTCACGGGCGGGCGAGTTGCTGCCCGGGGTCGAGATCGGTGCGATGATCCGGGCGGTCTTAGGGCGGGCGCCGAGCGGCCCAAGCGCCAACCAGGTCAACGTCCACCAGGTCGCCGCGAAGGTCGTCGACGCGGTGTCGGAGCACCGGTCCACGTGGGCGGTCTACCACGTGCGCGCCGAGGCGGAGCGACAAGTACGCGGCGTACAGGTGGCCTCATCGGACGAGCGGGACCAGCTGGTCGAGGCGATCGTGACCCGAGCGTTGCAGGCGGAGTCGATCCGCCTCGACGTCGACCTCGAGGACGTTCCCACCCTGTTGCAGCGGTCCACAGGTGAATCGCTCTATCGGCGTCGTGGCGCCGACCGCTACACCTCACACGCGCTGCTGGACGCCGAACAGCGGCTGCTCACCGACTCCCAGCGCCGACGCGGCCCTGCGGTCCCGGCGGCCAGCATCGACGCCGCGATCGCTCGACTGGAGCGCCAGGAGCGGAAAGCCACGAAGACCCTCAACCCCGGTCAGCGGCACCTCGTGCACCACTTCGTCGGTTCCGGTCGCGCCCTCGCGGTCGGGATCGGACCACCCGGCACCGGTAAGAGCACCGCCATGCGGGCGGTGCGTGCCGCGTGGGAATCCACCGGCGGCCGGGTGATCGGACTGGCCCCCTCCGCTGCGGCCGCCTCCGTGCTCGGTGACGAGCTGGGTGTGCCCGCCGACACCCTGCACAGCCTTGGTGTGGCATGGCGGTCCGGGCACGACGTCGATGTGCAGGCCGGCGACATGCTGCTGGTGGATGAGGCGGGCATGGCCGGTACCCGCATGCTCGACCAGGTGCGCGCTCTTGCCGAAGAACGCGGTGCGGTGATGCGGCTGGTCGGTGACCATCGGCAGCTCACCGCGGTGGAGGCCGGTGGTGCCCTGCGGCTGATTCATCACGAGACCGGCGGGGTTGAGCTGACCGAGGTGCGCCGGTTCACCGACCCCACCGAAGCAGAGACGCTGTTGAAATTCCGGGTCGGGGACCCGACGGCGGTGCGGTGGTACGCCGCTCACGGCCGGCTGCGAGGCGGTGTCCGTGCGGCGCTGCTGGACCAGCTCTACACCGACTGGCATGCCGACCAGACAGCCGGCCGGATTTCCATCATGGTGAGTGACACCAACGACACGGTGCGCGAGCTGTCGACCCGGGCGCAGTTCGCCCGACGGGCCGAAGGTCTGGCCGAGAGCCGCGGTGTGACGCTGCATGACGGCACGACGGCGGGTGTGGGTGACCGCATCGTCACGCGTCTTAATCGGCGCCGGCTGCCGGTGCTCGGCGCGCGTGACTACGTCAAGAACGGCGATTTGTGGGAGGTGGAAAAGCGGTACCGTGACGGGCGGCTGCGGGTCCGCCACGTTCGTCACGGCGGCCGCGTCACGCTCCCGGCGGACTACGTCGCGGACTGGGTGGAACTCGGCTACGCCGCCACGATTTACCGCTCCCAGGGCCTCACCGTGGAGATCAGCCGCGCCCACCTGTCCCCCCACACCACCCGCGAGAGCGCCGTGGTCGCGCTGTCCCGTGGCACCGACGCCAACTACGGCTACCTCGAGACCGACCAGCTGTTCGGCCTGGACGAGCCCGAGACGTTGCCCGGTGACCTGTTCTACCGCTACCGCAACCACACCGCCGAGGAACAGGCCCTGGCCACGATCCTGCATCGCGACGGAAGGGAGCGCAGCGCGACCGAGGAGTTGCGCGACGCCCTTGACGCCCCGTTCCGCCTCGACACCGCGGTGGCGCAGTACGAGCACGCGTTGCAGGTGTACCGGGGTGAGCAGGATGCGGCCGCCGCGGCGAGGTGGGTGCGCGACGGGATACCCCAATGGGCCAACGACATCCTTGCTGACAAGGCGTGGCCGGCCCTGGCCGCGGTGCTGCATCAAGCCGACGGGGTCGGGGTGGACCCGCGGGACCTGCTGGCACAGCAGGCGGCGCGGGGGGAACTGGCCACTGCCCACAGCGTGGCGCAGGTGATGCATTGGCGCATCACCGAGCTGGTCGAGCTTCCGGTCGCGCCGGGCGGCGACCGACCCGAGGGGCTGCCCGGGTGGGTGCCGACCGCGCCCGAGTCCGGTGACCCGGTGCCCGATGCCAAGCATGCTGAGCTGCGGGACTGGTTGCGCACCAAGGCGGAGGTCCTCGCCCATCGCGTACGCGCGCTGGCTGATCGGGTCGCCGAGGAATTGCCTGCCTGGGCAGCGTCGCTCGGGACCGTGCCCGAGGACCCGGTGCAGCGCACCACCTGGTTACGATGTGCCGGCCAGATTGCGGCCTACCGGGAACGCTGGGGCATCCCTGAGAGCGACCCCACGCTGTTGGGCCCCACCGAGGTGCGCGGCCCGCAGGCCCCCGCCCGCCAGTGGGTGGAGCGTTTCCTCACCGCGGCCGGCCTCACGTTCCACGATCCGACCATTCAGCGGGCTCGCGGTCTCCAGGACCGGCTCGCGGCGTTGTCGCAGCGCGCCGCCCCGGCCTCCGGGCCCGAGCGCCCCGGGAATGGCACGGAAAACCAGCCGGAAACCGTCCACGATGTCGTGGAGGGGCCCTATAACGAGGAGCGCAACATCGGTCATGACCTAGGGCCGGAGCCATAGGAGGAAAGCGCAGCGATGAGCGAGCAACCCTGGTGGTTACCGAGTCAGGAGGGGGTCGATCCCGCCATAGGCGAGGACGACTTTGACTTCCACCGCGACGTGTTGGGGGACGCTCTCGTGGTGGGCGGCGTCGCCTACAACCCCATCGATTGGAAGCTCGAAGACGGCGACGTGGTGCGCCGCTCACCCGAGGAACGGGCGGTTCTTCTCGAGGTCGACGCGCGGGAACTCGCTGAGGAGGACTCTCACCGGCAGTACGCGTTCGAGATCGAGCATGAGGGGCCCGACGCGGATGCCCCGTTCTGAGCCGCTTCCCGCCGTGCTGGTGGGTCTCGTCGCTGTGCTGTGCGCTGGGTGCGACGACCCCACCGGCGGCACGGAGTTGGTCGCACCGACCACCACACAGCCCCGCTTCTCCCGCTCCCTGGATGTCCCGGCTCCTCACACAACGCCAGTGCGTCCGACGCCGCAGGCCCCGGTGACCGAGCCGGTGGAGACCGCGCGACGCTGGCTCCTGGCCTACCGCACCCGTGACTGGACCGATCCCGGTCCTGCGGTCTGGATCGACCGGACCCGTCCCTACGTAACCGGGGCCTTCGCCGCCGAGAACGAACAGGCTCGAGGGGGCACCCGGGGCGCGCACTGGGAGGAGTTTGTCCGCCGCCGCTGCCGCACCAGGGTGGAGAAAGCCACGGGTGTCATCCCTCCCGAAGCACCCCGTGGGGACACCGGGGTCTACGTCCAGGTGTCCGGCATCATCACCACCACCTGTACCGCGGGCGAACCCCACCCCGACGAACCCACCTCTGCCACGGTGTCCGTCCTCCGCGGACCTGACGGCCGATGGCGTGTCAACCAGCGCATCCACTAAAGCACCGGAGTGGGGCTGCCGGTGATGTCAGACGCCGGGCCGTAGGGCCCCGATGAACTCGGTGGCGTAATTGCTGTCGGGTGCCCAGACATTGTCCCGCACGTGCACGACGCCTCCGGAGCGGGGAGCTTCGACGATCCGGTTGTCTCCCAGATAGATGCCGACGTGGTGCACGTTGCCGGGAGTACCCAGCATGACCAGGTCGCCGGGCTGGATGTCTGCGATGGTGGTAATCGCCGGCTGCAGCGCGTCCCACATGGCCTGCGTGGTGCGGGGCAGGGTCACCCCGATCTGGGCGTAGGCGTAGCCTGCCAGGCCGCTGCAGTCGAAGCCGACTTTGGTGTAGTCACCGTGCGCGTCGGCGACACCACGGTCCCGGATGCCCCGGGTGGGGCCGTGGGCGTTGCCGCCGCCCCAGGCATACGGCACGCCCAGCTGGGACAACGCCGCATTGATGACCGTCTCGGCCTTCGGGTTAGCCGGAAGCGAGACCCGCTGGGCACCACGGCTGCCCGTGCAGGTCACCCCGTCCACGGCGCCGACGATCTGGAACGCCCGTTGCTCATGGCGGGCATAGGCGTCGGGAAACGCCGAGACTTGCACGGCCTGCGCGGCGTGGGCCACCGACATGCCTTCCCAGTTCGGGACATCGAGCAGACCGCGGGGTGCCGAGGGTTTGTCGGAACCGCCGAAGAAGGCGGCCGCAGCGAAACGGGGGTTCATCAAGTCCTGGACACTGCCCCACCCGGCCAGGGGGCGTTGTTGGAACAGGCCCACCGAGTCGTGGTCACGGCCGACCTTGTCGTGTGGGTAAGTCAGGGATTGGCGGATCATCGCGACCTTGTCGGCGGGCACGTTCGACCCGTCGTTGGCATAGTTGTGCAGCCCGGATTCCTGCAGCGCCGCGGCGATCGCGACGACGAGGCCCTTCACGGGCACGCCCTTGCTTTTGCCGACCTGCACGATCGTGGCGGCATAGCCCAGCTGCGTCGGGGTGAGCCCCGGGACCCCGTTCGGCACGTCACCGGGTGTGCAGGCCACCCCCGCTATGCCCGCGGCGGTGGCGTGTTCCTCGGTGACGACGGCGAGGACGGCCAGCAGCAGGATGGCGCCCATGAGGGCGAGTGGACCCAGAAGCGCCAGCATCAGTTTGGCCCGCATCAGCACTCCAGGTCCCACTCCGGGGCCAGGTGGGGATCGTGCCGGTGGGCGTGCTCGTAGCCGGCCGCATATCCCCGCTGGGTCCCCTCGTACTCGGCGGCCGCGATGCGTCCGGCCGCGAGCGCCTCCACGTCCAGAGTTGAGGCCGCCGGGGGCGGTGCGGGGGTGGAGGCCAGCCGGACGGATAGCCGGCTGCTGCGGCGACGTAGTTCGTCCAGTCGCACCGTGGTCCAGGTCATGACTGCTCCTGGCCGGTGTCAACGTGGACGTGGACGAGCTGTTGTGCGGCGTGGACCGCGAGCGCGAACGTGGTGGCCCCGGCCTGCTGGGAGGCCCAGTGCTGGAACGTCTTGTCTACCTCCTCGGCGGTGTGGCTCTCGCCCACCGCACACCG
The DNA here is from genome assembly GCF_014645795.1 of Longimycelium tulufanense. Taxonomy (GTDB): domain Bacteria; phylum Actinomycetota; class Actinomycetes; order Mycobacteriales; family Pseudonocardiaceae; genus Longimycelium; species Longimycelium tulufanense. The sequence goes on from NZ_BMMK01000022.1 coordinate 45,718, forward strand.
CGGGGTGCCCCAGTTCGGGTCCCGCAGGCGCTCCCGAAACCGGTGGACCTGCTCGGAGAACGCCACGGGCGCCGTAGGAGGAGCCTGCGGGTCCAGCCAGGCCCGGACCCAGGCAACGCGAAACGCCTTGAGTTCCTCCACAAGGAGCGGATGCACAGGCCAGCAGGCCGGGATCAGTCCGGCCAACCGGTAGGTGCGCACGAACCAGGCGACCCACGCGGCCAGCCGCGTCCAGCGCTGCGCGATTGCGGCGTGTGCCTGGGCCAGGCTCTCGGCGTCGCTGGCCTGGTATTCCTCGAACCGGTACAGGCGTGGGTGCTCCTGTGTCGCCTGGGTACGCTGGAGTGCTTTCTCGACTTTCTCCAGTCGGCCGGCCAGCGCTTCCAGCGCTGTCGTGCACTGATTCAGCGTGTCCAGCGCGGCATCCACGCGCTCGTCAAGCGACGCCGGTTCGCTCGGTGATGCCGAGCTCATTGCCACGGTCTCCTCCCCCAGATCTCGTTTATCGCACCTGTCTGCTCTCGCTGAGCGCGGTGAAGAACTCCCGTTCCGACGCTGCGGACTGGCCGGCATCCCCACGCTGGTAGTAGGGCGTCATCTTGGTCAGGACCGGGCGCAGTCCCCCTGCGGCCACGACCAGGGCGTGCTGCGGGCGCAGGGCCCGCACTTCCGCTGGTGTCAGCGCTGGCCGGGTGCGGATGCTGCGCTGTTCGGTCATGCCCCCCGCACCACGGGTCAAGGAGAGGACCTCTTCGTCGTAGTCACCGGCGTAGGAGGCGATTTCCCGAAGCTCCTCACCGGAGATGCCCGGCAGCACGACGTTGACGCTGGCCGCACCCCACATGCTCTTCGCGTGGTGCAGTCCCCACCGGGTGATGGCTTGGGCAAGGTCCTGCACCACCACAGTGGTGGTAATGCCCAGTCCGCCGCCCTCGGAGAGCAACCCGGGCAGTCCCTGGTAGGTGGTGGTGTTGGCGGCCTCGTCGGCGAGGATCCGCAGCGGCGGATCCAACCGGGTGTTCAGCTGACGCTGGCTGTGCGCCTGCGCGGCCAAGACCACGTCCTCCATCAGTGCGGCAAGCAGATCGGCGACACCGAGTGCCTCGTCTTTGCGGGTGAGCATGTAGACGGTGTCGTGGCCGACCAGCAGCGAGGCCGGATCGAAGTGCTCGCCGAGGCGGGGCAGGCAGGCCCGCAGCACCGCAGGATGGTTGAACATGCTCATCGCGGCTTCCACACCCATGTACACCCCGGACCGTTGCCGCTCGGGCGCCTCGGCCACACGGCGTTGCGCATCCGCCCACGCCTCGGAGTTGGGGGATCGTCGTGAGCGTGTCAGGACCTCGATCGGGGCGTGGTCGGTCGGCTCATAGGTCCAGCGCAGGACCGTGCGGATGTCCTGGCCCTCGACGGCGGCGGCGTGCAACAGGTTGCGCAACACCGTTTGCGCTTGCCGTTTCCAGGTGTCGCCGTTGCTGACCGCACTCATGTCCACACTGGACATCAGTGTTTGGGCGCGGCGGATCGCCACGACCGGATCCGTGCAGGCCCGCACGGGGTCCCAGCGCAGCGGCGGCAGCCCCGGCGCGAGGTCCAAGGGGTCGAACAGCAGCACCCGGCCTCGTTCGGCACGTGCCTTCCACGTCGCGGCGATCACGTCCGGCCTGCTGGAGGGGGCCAGCAACGGGCCGTCATGGTCAAGGGCTTCCGGGATGACCACACAGCTGGTTTTGCCCGACTCTGAGGGCCCCAGCACGTAACGGGACTGCCGGATCGAGGAGTAGCACTGGACCCCGGTGTGCACGTCCCGTCCCAGGTAGGTGCCGATCTGCTCCGGCGCGGGGCGCGGCGTGACCGTCACCAGCTGGGGGCGTAGCCGTGCGGCCTGCCGCACCAGCGCGGTCGCCCCGAGCCGCTGCTCCACCTCCTGTCGGGTCGCGAAGCCAGGCCGCGGCCGGCGCCGCGCGACCCCGATGCCCACCACGACGGCCAGCACGGCCACCACACCCATAAGGAGCCCGTAGACCAACCAATAGGCCACCGGCCCCGGCCGCGTGTCGGCCAGGCCCGGCCAGCCTCGCATCGGGTCGTCGGCATGGGCATAGACCCCGATGACCGGGGCCGAGAGGTTGATCCCGATCCCGCTCCACGACGGCCAGCCGAACCCGGTCACCCAGGCCGCCAGTTGCCCCGCCACCGCCGTCACCACGCCGATCACCAACAGGGCACCCAGCAGAACACCTGCCGCCATCTCCCCGCGCAGGCCCGCGCGCACCACCCGCTGATGGCGCCGGTCCAGGGTCTTCACGCACTCACCCCCAACGCGTCGTCGAGCAGGGCCTCCCACTCCTCATCGGGAATGTCGTCGACACCGCGCTGCGCCCGCATCCGCGAGTCGGTCTGCACCAGCGGCTCCTCCAGGGAGGACAGAATGTGCTGCACCACGAACGTGCGGCCACCCAACCGCCACATTCCCGAACCCTTGCGGAGGAACTTCAACAGCTGGGCTTGGACATCGGTGAGCCCCATCAGGTCCTTCGTCACCGGTAGTGCGGCGTCGGTTTGCCGGTAGGCGATCGAGAACCCGGTGTCTTCCAACAGGCCCCGGGCCAGCCGTGCGGCCTCGCTGCCGGCATTCCCGACCGCGTCCAGATCGGTCAGGCGGTGAAACGCGATCTGATTGCAGACCCCGTACATCCGCGACAATTTCCACTGCTCCTGATAGCGCCGCAGCAAGGGGACATGGCGCATGCCCAGCCAGGCTTCGTCGTAGCCGATGAGCCGCACCGCGGCCCCCGGACGCATGAGCTCGGCTTCCATGGCGCTCTGGGCGCACACCATCGCCATGACGGTGACGGCTTGGTCGGCGCGGACCGCGTGCAGGTTCACCACGGTGCCCGGCGCGTGGAAATCCAAATATCGGGTGGTGGACTCCTGAGCGTCGAACATGCCGGCCAGAGCCCCGTGGACGAGGTTGTGCAGCACCAGCCGCGCATCGCGGGACTCATCGAGCAGCTGGTCGGCGTTGATACCCATCCGGGACAGGTCCTCACCCCAGGCGTCCACACGGGTCATGTGGGCCAGCACGCCCGGTAGGGAGGCCGGGGCCAGGTCCTGGCGGGCCAAGCCCGGCAGCTGTCCGGTGCAGGTGTCCAGCGCCAGTTCCAGGCTGGTGCGCTCGGTCATGGTCAGCCGGCGGCCGAGCCGGACCTCCACCAGTCCCTCCAGCAGCGACATCCGCCGTGCCTTGGTGCTGGCCCGCCACTCGGCGTCGCTTTGGTCGGGGTGCTGTGCGATAGGAGCCAGCGGGTTGAGTCGGACCCCCAGGCCGGGGCCCAGCCGCAGCGGCTCCACCCCCAACTGGCGGGCGATGTGGGTGTACTCGTCCTTGATGTCGACCCAGGACCAGGGGATCCCAACCGCATTGAAGCGAATCATCTGGGTTTTCATCAGCGACGACTTGCCGGAGCCAATCTCGCCGATGATCAGGCCGTTGGGGCTGGTGATCGTGCCCGCCCGATACAGCTCCCAGGGGTCGAATAGGAACGAGGCGCGGCTGAACAAGTCCACGCCAATGTAGATTCCGGGGACTCCGAGCCCGGGATCCATGATCCAGGGGTACCAGGTCTTGAGGACACCGCTGCTGGCCGTGTGGGCCGGCAGCCGCATAAGACGGCTTAACCGCCCGGTTGCCTTTCCGAACGCACCCTTGCGATCCCGGCGCGGCCCCTGTTCCTCCCGCCACTGCCGCACCTGTTGGGCCCGTTCAAAACGCCGCCGCGCTTGCTCAGCGCGAGCCTCGTCACGGCGGGCGGCCCGTGCGCGCACTTGGTCGCGCCAGGTGCGGCGATCAGTAGCCGGGGCAGGCTGTGTCACCGGGTGCCCGCCCGGCGGCGTGGGCACCGGGCGCAACGATGCCCGATGGGGGTGCGACGGTGGCGGCGGGGTCACGAGCCGGTCACCCCCCGCATCGGGGCCAAGCCCCGCGCCAGCGGCAGGGCCCCGGCGAAAAACCCCTGATCCTGCTCGCCGAAGAGCACCATGGACGAACAGCGCACCCGGGTCAGCCGGCGGCGTACCGCCGCGACACTGCGACGCAGGGCGTGGGCATCCGGTGCGGTGACGGTGACGAACATCGAGTACCGGAAGTAGCCCGCACCCTCGGCGAGCTCGTCGTCCAGCTGTTGCGCGGCAGCCAATTCTTTCTGGGTGCGCGCGTCCACCAGCAGACCGTGCGACTGGCGCATGTGGATGTTGCCCGCCGCCGCCAAGGCTTGATTACTCACGCTGCGCTCGGCCCGATGCGGGGGCAAGGGCTGCACCACCAGACTGATCGACCGGCGCACATCCGACTGCTGCAGCAGCGGCGCCAACCAGTTGCTCTTCACCGGTCGCCGGGGAAGCTCATGCACCCACAGCGTGGAGGACACGGCCGAGTCGTGTCGGAACAACGTCCACTGCCGTTCGGTGGCCGACGGCCCCGCCACCCGCAGGTCAAGTTCATGCTGGGCGCTGGATTGCATGTCATACAGCGGCAAGCTGTCGGGGTCGAACTGACTATGCAGGACCGCGGCGTACTGGCCGGGGGTGAGCCACCCTCGGACCGGAATCCGTGCCTCGCTGATCTGCCGCTCCAGCTCGAGCAGGCGTTCCATGACCACCACACCGATCGCAGTGTCATCCCCACCGGAGGCCTTGATCTCCGCCGCGAGTGCCTGCAGGTCGAACGCGACGACCAAGAACACTTCGTGGCGTTGCGCGCTGGGAGCGGCGCGGGAGACTAGCTCATACAGCGCCCGGGCGGGCAGTTCCTCACGCTGGACTGCCCGGTCCAGGTAGTAGGCCTGCGCCGTGTTGGTGGCATCCGGCATCGACCGGAACAGCAACTGCCAGCGGGTGATGGCCGCGTCCTGGTCGCAGGTGGACTCCATCACCGCTTCCCACTCATTCAGGCGGGATTCTTGCTCCGCAGTCTCCTCCAACACCACCGGGGTGCCCTCGGTCAGCAGCGCGGCCGTGACCACCTTCGTCCCCTCGTCCACGACCAAGCCGATCCGCTGCTGCCCGTCGGTGGCCACCGCCGCGATCATGCGCAGGCTGGCCAAATCGCCGGGCAGATCCATCCGGTGCGCCAAGCTTGAGGGACCGAACACCGCACCCCGATACACCGCCGTGCCGCGCAGCCGGTCCACAACCACCCCGACCACCGGGCCCAGCCACTCGGTGAGGTAACGGCCGCCCACGCGGACGAATGCCACGAAAATCAGGCCGCCACCGGCCACCAGCAGGAACACGAACAACGCAAGCGATCCGGACTGCACCCCCAGCCACGGCAACGCGATCGCGGCCACGATGACGAGCATCTGCGTAATGCTCAGCTTGCCGACCACGCCGGAGGTCCGGCGTGGGGGAAACCTGTAGTGACGCTCCATCACGGACACTCCCGTCGTTTCCCGTCGGTCACGGAGGAGGCGGAATGGTGGGGGGCGAGCCACCGCCGCCGGCGGGTCCCCCACTCGTACCGCTGGTCGGGCCACTCCCACTCGGGGCGCCGCCACCCCGTTTGGGGGTCGGCGGATTGGGGCTGGAGGCGACCACGCGGCCCCGGTTGGCCGGTGGACGCGGAGCCCCGGCCGCCGTCCCGGATCCGCTGCTCTGCCCGGGCGGACCGGCCGGCGGCTGGTTCGCTCCACTCGGCGTGCCACCCTGCGCGGAGGAGGGCTTGGTGGGCGAGTTCCCGGTCGTGCCGAAGGAGCCGCCGGTCTGGTTCTCCGGCTGGGTCGGCGTCGGCGTCCCCGATCCCCCACCGCTGTCGCCGTCGTCACGCCCGAATCCGCGGCGCGCAACGTCCGCAGCGTTACTCATCATCGTGCCGACCGCACCGGCGACGGCGCTGCCGACACCCCCCAGCGCGGCCCCGGCCGCGCTGGCGGCCCCACTGGTGCGTGCGGCCGCCGCGGTGCTCGCAGGGCCGCCGGAGGCGCCCCCGCCGCCGATGCGGTCCGACACGAAGTCAACCAACTCCCACAACAGCCACGGGCTCAACACGAACATCACCCCGAGCACCAAGCCCTGCACGACGTCGACGATTTGCCGCATCGCAGACTCCCCGGCATCCAGGGGCATCAGCAGCGCGACCGACAACATCAGCGTGGCGACCATGAAGAACTTCGCCCAGCACAGCGCCGTCAGCCGCCCCGCCCAGCGCGCCAGCCAATGCGCGCTGGCGGCATGGACCTGCCCGGCGGCGGCGAACGACCCAAACAGGGCCCATACCAACACCAGCGGACCAATCGCGATCAAGAACACGATGGCGAAAATCAGGAAGAGCGCCATCAACGCGCCGACAATGACCGCGACCAACGGGTTGGCCTTGGCCAGGCTTGTCGTCCAGTCCGCCTGGGAGGCCAAATCTCCGGCTACCGCGGCGAGCTGGCGCGTGCATTCATCGGCCAGTGACATCATGAGGATCGCCCCCACCCCAGCCAGGGTCACTCCCACGACGGCCTTCAGGCCACCGACGAGCGTGTACTGCAGCCGTCCCGCCTTCCAAGAAGACGCCACCGACACGATCCAGCCCAGAAACGCCAGCGCGAGAGCAACCCCGGCCACCAGGTTGTAGACCTTGGCGAACCCCTTGCCCTCGATGTTCGCCGACGAATACTTCACCACGATTTCGAGGAACGTGGACCAGAGTTTCGTGACGTTTTCCACCACGAACGCCACGACCTGTTCCATGCCATGCTTGGTCACCCAGGTCGCCAGATCAAGCGCGATCTCGCTCGGGCTCTTCACACGGGTCCTGGTGTCCGCCTGTCCACTGCTGGGGTTCTCTTGAATCGCCTTCCTGCGAAGCTCGTTAACCTGGCGGACGTACTCGTCACTGAAATCGTTCCACACCTGGCAGCGGGCCTTACTGGGGCCATCGGAGGCGCCCGCGCACGACAGATAGAAGCCGTTACACGGGGCGCGCTCGGCGCCCACACCACTGTCGTTGCAGGTATACGAGGTCCGATGCTCGCTGTCGTTGCCCCAGGGGAAACCGAACGGCTTGCCCTGGGCATCAGCCCCGGCCCACTGCTTGACGTCATCCACGCAGTAGCCGGCGGGCACCGTGAGCCGTGACGGCAACTCGCGATAGCCCTGCAGGATCGCGGCCTTCAGTGCTGTGTTGGGTCCACCCAACTCGGGCTGAAAAAACTCCAGCAGCGCCGGGGTATCCCGCATCACGTACGTGACATAGAGCGACCAGTTCCCACCCCGGTCACGGCACGTCGGTTCGGTCATCCACGGCGAGGTCAACCACTGCGCCGTCCCTGGAACATACTGTCGCAGCGTCTCCGGAACTTGGCTCAGATCCTTCGGCTCAGCCATCACCCAACCCGGTTGGGAGAGCCCCACAAACCCGATGAGCACCAGCAGAATCCACAGCCGCTGCCACAGCGGACGCCGGGATAATGAGGGTTGTGCACACCCCGGGTGCTCACGGCTCCGGAACATACGCCCACGCTCCCCCCACAATCTCGTCGTACCGGAACACAAACTCCCCGTCGGCCGTGTCGAATCGTTCCCCCTGCCGCGCCGGCCACGGGCCTTCCCGGTACTGCTGGTCCACCACCTTCCAACTGCTCGACCGCCACTCCAGGGTCACCGTGGTCCGTCCCCACCCCGCCCGCCCCGCCGGCGTGGGCACCACCCGGGAACTCGACGCCAGCACACCCCACACCTGCACCACGGCCCGTTGACCGTCATAGGACTGCACCACGATCGACAACGGCGCAAAACTGGAACGTTGCTGTCTCAGCGCCTCCGACGGCGCCGTCGGAGGCTGCAGGGTGCGCCGCACCTCCTCGCTGGCATTCGCCCCGAGAAGAACCTCGGCGGCCCCGCCCGCGTCCAACGTCCCCACACTCACCCGTGTCGCCGCAATCTGGTAGTTCACGGCCGCCGTGGCCGACCCCGCCACCGAATGACGCACCGCCACCGGCACCCCGCGATGCAACGGGACCTCCCCGTGCCCCTCGCCCTGCGCAGTCGCCGGGCTGGTGGCTCGGCCGAGAACAAACGCACCAATCCCGAGCCCTAGCACAACGAGAACCAGCACAGCCCAGGCCACCACACGTGGGCCGCGAGTAGGACCCGCAGGGGTATAGCCGACCGTCTTGCTCCGCATCATCGTCCCGCCTCACCTACACCGTGGTCAGCCACGTCCAAATCCCACCGATACTGGTCAAAGCAATCGCACCGATCACGGCTCGGGTGATGTAGGTCTTCGCCCGCTGGGTGAGGTGAATACCCTCGAAGATGTGCCCGGCGGCCCACAGAATGATCCCACCGACCAGGACCAGGAACAGAATTCCGAGTCCGAAGAACAGGAGCACACGGGCAGCGACATAGAGCACCCCCGACTTGGGGACGCCGCTGTCGTCCGGGCCGATGTTGGAGAAGTCTGGTGGCTCGGCCACAAACGGTGCCTGCGCGACGAACTCAACGACTGTGTGCCACATCGGAGACCCCCTCCTGCCTTTGACGCACTGCGCTGAGGAGACGCGCGAGCGCTGCGACCGTGCCCTTGGACAACCGGTCGAGCCGAATGTCGTGGCCGTGTGCCAACCGGGCATCGAACGGCACCGGCACCACCGTGGGCACCACGGTGCTCACGAGCCGCTGTGCGGCCGCGATCTGGCCACGGTCGGCAGGTGTGGTGGACACGAGCGCCAACACCGGCGGAACCGTGAGATACGAGCGCATCCAGGCCAACGCCGCACACACGGTCTCCGCACCCGGGACATCAGCACGACCGACCACCAGCACCACCGGCCATCCCGCACCGGGATCCGTGAGACGCTGCATGACCCACGGCGTCAGGCAACCGGCATCCACGACCAAGCCCCCACACATCATCTGCACCAAGCGACGCATCTCCCGCAGCGGACTCGCGTCCCCGGAATCGAGCACCACGGCGGCACCCGCCGAACTGGCTGGAGCCCGCCGCAGCACACACAGCGGAGACTCCCCCTGACGCAACAGCGCGACCGCCAGCTGACCCGACAACCCGCCCCGCTGCCCCAGCACCCGGCGACTTACCGTCCCCCACGGGGTTCCGCACTGGTCCACCAGCACCGTGGTCCCAACCGGAGAACCGGCCGCGAACGTTTCCGCCAACAGCCCCGCGACCGTGCTCGTTCCCACACCCCCACCCGCGCTGGCTACCACCACCGTCACCGGGGCACGCTGAGTGCCCAGCCACCGCCACATCGGCAGGACCCTCTTCACCGGCCAGCCCTTGGGCAGCGGCTTCGGCGGCCCGGCCACGACACCGAGATCCCGAGCAACGGCAGCACCCGGCGCACGCCCCGGACTGCCCCGTGCCACCACCGCACCCAACAACACCGGCTGCTCCTCGTCCCCCCTCATCCCGGACACGTCGCTCACGCTCAACACCCCCTTCCCCAACCCACCAGGCTCACAATCACGCGCACACACACCATCTGGCCGAGCCCCGACCGACCGCGGAGAACTAGCTCGTCTTCCTACTGATCACCTCAGCTACGGTGCGCGCGATCGCGCACGCCTCGATCTTGGGGAACCGTCCGTTGAGGATGGAGACGGCGGCCACGCCCTTGGCCAGTTGGAGATAGACCACGCATCGGGCGCCGTTGGGGGTGGGTTCCCGTGGGACCCGCAGGGCGTGTTTGCCGGCGATCTGGGTCGGCTGGGAGCCCTCCACCTCGGCCGGATCGGTGCTGTATTCGTCGCCCCACACCACGTGCGCAATGAAGTATGTCGAGGGACCGCTAATCTGGGGCTTGTCCCCTAATGTGGCCTCGATGGCGCCGCTGTTGTCCCAGCGGCAGTCCACTTTGAACAGATCCTTGGGACCGGGTGCCTTCCGGGTCGGTTTCCGGTCCTCCTCCGGACGTACCGTTTCGGGGAATGCCGCCCAGCCCACCTCACACGGGTCGAACGGGGCACCCACCTCACTCGCCTTGGGGGGTGGGTTGAGATCACCGAGTCGCAGGGGCGCCGGGCTGGCCGGGCCCGACTCGGATGCGCTACCGCTGCTCGGTGCGGGCAGGGCCGTGCCGCTGGTGGACGAGCAGGCCGCGACCGCGAGACCCGCGGCCGCCACGGCAATCCAGCGCACGAGATCCGGGGCAGACCGGGGCATGGCGCACCTCCTGTGCCGGTCGTGGGCGGTCATCGGACACCTGCCGTGGCCAGTACGGCCTCGACGGCCTTCTGGGCCTGCTCGCAGCCGGGCGCCCGCACCTCCACCACCTGCACGCTGACCGGGGTGTCCTCCCGGGACTCATCCACCCGCACGCGCGGGTCGTCGGCATAGCGGATCCGGGCCAGGCAGAAGGAGCCGAAGGGCCCCTTGCCCTCGCCCAGAGTTCCGGGGCGGCCGGCGATGGTGGTCGGTCGGCCCAACCCGACCTGCGCGCGTGCGGTGCGGGCCTGTTCGACCGGGTCGTCGTTTAGTGCCAGCCGCACGCTGATCGACGGGGTGTCCAAGGGGGCCGGGGGTGGCTTGCGCAGCGTGCAGGAGTAGGGCTCGAGGGGGGTCATCTTGACGGATCCCGGCAGCAGCCCAGCAAGCTCTGGGGCGGCCGCGCACGGATCCACACCCGCCAGCGGCAGCGCGGGCGTGGTGCGGTGCTGGTCGCGGCGCGGGGGCTGCCGCCAGGCATCGGCCACCGCGGTGAGGTAGTCGCGGGTGACCTGGCAGGGCGGCGTCGGTGGGGCCTCGCTGCGGGTGGACCAGCTTACGGTCAGGCTGATCGCGTGGCGGGCCTGGTTCCCGCTCGTGTCGGGGACCGCCTGCGGGGCCAGCTCGTGCAGCAGGGCCTGCGGCAGCGGACGGGAGACGGTGCAACTGTGGGCGTTGTCCTCCTGCACCGACACCTGCAGTCCGCCGACGGTCTCGGTCCCCGATCCGGCGCTCCAGCGCGCGGCCACGTTGATGCGGGCATCCCATCCCGGGTCGAACTCACGGTTGCGCAGCCGCAGCCGACAGACGTCGAACTCTCCGGCCGGCATCAGCTCATCCGGCGTCATCCCCATGATCTGCTGCAGGTCCTGCGGGGAGTGCAGGGCACACGGGTCCAGGGCCCGCAACGCCACAAACGCGGCCGCCTGCCTTCGGTCATAGTCCGAACCGAACCACCGGTCCGCGGGATGGGTCGCCGGCGCTGTGCTCCTGGCCTCCGGCGTGGGCTCGGTCGTGCTGCAGGCAGTCGCCAGCAGCAGCGCGCTGAGTCCCGCCGCGGTCGTACGCAGATGCTGTCTCACCATGTGTCCTCCCCCATCACCGGCAATGAACGTCAGCGGGGCGGCAGCTTCGGCCACGCGACGCCGGCCAGCTGTGTGCCGATCTCGCAGAGCCGCTCGGGTTTGTCGTTGCTGTAGACCGAGATCCGCGCCAGCTCCCAGGTGTCGTCGGTGATGCGACGATGCTCGGTGGTGACCCAACAGGAGGCCGCCAACTTCTCGTTGGCCGGAAACGACTCCATGCGCGTCAGGCGCCCGCCCACGGTGGCCTCCTGGTCCCCGCCCGCACCCGGACCGGGGAAAAACGTCAGGAACACCGACGGGTCCTTACCGTTTCCCGAGCCCCACAGGCACTGGTGCCGCGTGGGCAACGACCGCTTCTTCGTCGTGTCGATCCCCGGCAGCGCCTGCAGATCCGACTCGCTCAACAGTGGGCACGGATCCACCGGAATCAGGGAGTTGTCGGGGAACCGCAGCTGCGCCAGGCGGGCGCTCTCGGTGCCCTGCAGTGTGGTCAGTGCGTGATCGAACACCGTCTCGGTCAGCTGGCACAGCGTGTCCTGGCCCGGGGTGGCCGTCCGCGAGACCGGCTCGGTGTGCACCTGCAGCGCCAGCTTGTCGGCCTCCCACACCGCCACGGCTTCACAGCGCTGGGGGGTACCTTTCTGGACGACGCGGGCCTTCCCCCGCTGCTGCCACTCCTGGATCGGCGCACCCTCCAACGTAACCACCGGATACACATCGACCATGACCCGGATCGAGCCCGGATCAGCGGCGTTGAGCGTGACCCAGCACTGCGTGAACTGGGTCCCCAACCGCACATCGAGGCTGCCATGCTCGGCCAGCTTCTCCTGCGGCACCAGCGCACACGGGTCGAACGTGCGCAGATTGCCCACCACACTGTGCTCGGCCTCGGCCCGCTGCCCGCCCGGTGGCTCGGGCGATCCCTCCGGTAGTGGTGTGCCGGGCGTCGTACGACCACATCCGGCCACCACCAACACGGCCACCACGGCGACAAGCCCCCAGACCCCGCCAAACCCCCTCATGGTTCCCCCTTCACTGAGGCGATGGGCCGGTTGCACACCCCCGCCAGCCACACGCTCGTGCGCGCGATCTATGCCTTCTCTCCGAACTCGGTCTCCCCGGTCGCACCGACATCACCGCCGAGCACCAGGGCGGCCAGCACCTCCACGGCCGGGGACACCTCCAGCACCCGCAACGCCCGCCCCGGGCAACCCGCCACTGCTGGTTCCGTGGTCTCGGCGACCACCTGGCCCCGCACCCGCACCGGATACGCCGCCACCGGCGACGCCCAGGCCTGGTAGCGCACGAGCTCGGCCGCCCGCGGGCCCACGGCGCGGAACTGCTGCCCGCGCGGGGTGTGCACGACGAGGCAGCCCGGGGACGTGGTGACCCGACCCGGCACCTCCACCACTGGGCCGTCCCGATCCGGCGGCGGCACCGCCACCCCGCCCACCGCCCGTTCCACCCCGACCTCGACCGGAACCCGGTCGGGCTCCGGTGGTGGGCGCAGCACGACCACCGTCGCCACCGCCACCACGCCGGCCACCACCGGGGGCCACGCCCACCGCACCCACGTTCCCTTCACCATTTCCTCCTCCTGTGACGACTCCCCGCCCTGGTGCCGGCCTTTCCGCGCCGCAGCCCGCGACACAATCACCAGGCCAGGCCACCCGGACGGTGGTAGAAGGCGTCCACCCACTCCGCGTAGAGCCGCTCCCGCACGAGGGCGACCGAGCGGCCGGTGCCCAAATCCAGCACCGCAGTCACCTCCAGAGACAACTCCTCACCAGCCAGATCAGTCGCACTGATCTCGCAGGGCTGTCCCTGCACGTGCCGACGCATCCCCCACGGCCGCAACACCCGACCCAACGGCTCCTCCGTCCGCGATAACTGCGCGGCCGCCGCATACGGCAGGCGATGCAGCAACACAACCGCCTCAGTGGAGGCCACCGGCCGACCCGCAGCATCACGCACCACGCTCCACCGATACTGGGCCACCTCACTGGCGGCATCGGCACGCAGCAGCATCGCCTGCTGCGCGGTGAGCGCCACCCGGTTCCGGCGGTCCCGCAGCTCCAGCGCGACATCCCGCCCACCCAGCAGCGCGACCGTCCCCATCAGCGAGTCAGCGGCCCGCAGCCGGGCGGCCAGATCCTCCTCACGCCGCTCCACCACCAAAGCCCGCCGCTCCTCCTCACTCAGCTCGAGACAGGTGTCCGGCACCGCCATCGCAGTTGCTCCCCCTCATGCCATCGACTTAGTCCTGCTGCTGTGGCGGGTTCTCCCGCCGCGGTTCGTGGTAGGGATTGAGGTCCTCGGGGAGGCCGGGAATGTGGTGCCGATAGCGCTCCTGCAGTTCCTCGGAGGCCACCGGCCGGCCCTGCTGGTCGAGGGTGCGGGCGTACTCCTCGGCCTGATCCACCTGTGCCTGCAGCTCCGGTGGTAGCGGACGAGCCTGCGCATTGGTCTCCTGCACGAACTTGCGGACCTCGTCCCAGTTCACACCCATCGTTACCGCCCTAGATCGAGAAGGTGGATACGGATCTTGTCGCCGGCATCGGTCCTGGCCAGGACCTGGAACCGGCTGCCCGGCGGGAACACCACCTCATCTTGTTGGTTACTCAAGAAGGAAATGTCCTTTCCGTGCTGCGAGGTGATCACCAACTCCACGTTGGTGTCGGGCATGGCTCGGAGTTTGTCGGCGGAGGCGAAACCCGGGTCATGGACGATGGTTCCGGGTTGGTAGTGCTCGACGAACCGGATCAGACTCTGGGTGTCGTCGAAATGCAGGCCGCGGAACACGGTGCCCTGATAGTCGGGCACGTGGTTCAGCCCGGAGGTCAGCACCCGGATCTCGGTGTCCCAGGCCGCCAGCGCTTCGGGGTCGGCCGAGCGCAGCGCATCGTTGAGCGGCCGGTGCAGATCCCGCTGGTACAGCAGCATCGCGTCCAGCTCGGCGTCGCGTACCCCGCGCAGCCAGGGCATCTCCTCGGTGTGGAGCTGGCGCAGGCTACGGATGGTGTCGCGGTCGCCGGGGTGCTGGTCCCAGTAGTCGTGCTGGTCCTGGCCCCGCGCCTCGAAGTCCGGGTTGGCGTAATCCGGTCGTTCCCGCAGGTGCGGAGGTTCGGGGGTGCCCGACACCGGAGGGGGAGGGACTTCTCCGGTGCCGGGCGGGGTGGTGCTCGGGTGCCCGGGGGGCGTGGACACCGCGTGCACCGGGCCCGGCGCCGCCGTCGCGGTCGGGCTGGACTGGGGCACCGACGTGTCCGCAGGCCCGAGGGTGTCGAGCTGACGTTCCACGTCGGCCAGGCCGCCGCCGGCCTGGCCGATCCCGTCGGCCGCGCGCTGATCCGCGCCCGCCATCCCCGCACCCGGGCCTGGATCCGGCGACGTGGTGGGCTGGCCACCGGCCGGTGTCGCGCTGTCGGGTGTACCGCCGGGACCGAATGGCCCGTGCTCCCGCACAAACGAGTCATCGGGCTCAAACCAGTTACCGCTCTCAGCGGTGTGGTCGCCGGCGACGTGCGGCGTGGTGGGCGGATGCGGCCCGCCGGGCGCGTGTTCCCCGGCGCGGCCTGCCTTACTGGCGGCCTGGCCCGCCTCCTCGACCGCCTCCCGCCCGGTGCTGCGCGCCAGCTTGCCGGCGGCCGAGCGGGCTACCGACGCCACCCCCAGCGTGGCCGCGTCCACTCCGGCCCCGGCTGCGGCCCCCACACCACCGGTCACCGCGCCGAGTGCCACGTCCGGGGCCAGCCGGCCCAGCCACCGGCCCGGGCTGTCGAGCAGGGTGTCGACGTCGACGATGTGCTTGAGGGTCGCCACCGGGTGCGTGACCGCGGCCGCCAGCCCTGACCCGAGGGTGCCGAGGTTGGTCAGATAGTCCTGGGGGTGGGCCAGGTTGTACACGTCGAGGGGGTTGAGTGTCCGGCTGAGCTTGATGATCCCGCCGATTCCCTCAGCCGCGCCGCCGAGAAAGTCGGTGACCTGGACGACCTGCCGCTGCTGCAGGTCGTCGATCTCCGCGACGGTGCGAGACAACCAGCCTGGCTTTTCCGGCAGCCGGTCGGTGGCGGCCCGGATCGCGGCTGCCGCCGTCTCCGCCGCCTCCCGCTTACGCGCCCGGGCATCGGCCAACAGCTGCCGTGCCTCTTCCATCTTCGCGGCACCACCGTCGATGAACTCCCCCGGCTGTGGTGGCAGCTCGGTCGGAAGACCGGCGTTCAGGGAGGCCACTGCCGCGCTGTAGCGTTCGGCCTTCTGGTTGTACTCGGTGCGCGCCGCTTCGGATTCCCGCTGGCCCGTCTCGTAGAGAGCCACCGCGTCAGTGGCGCGACGTTGCGCAGCCTCCAGAGCCCACTTGTACTCGCCCAACGCGTCCGCCACGTGCCGGAACGCCCCGGCCAACACATCCCACTGGCGGGGCCGATCCCGGAAATACTCGCGAAACGCGTCAGCAGCTTCGCCCTGCCAGCCGTCGCTCGAGATGCGAGACAGAGCCTGCGCGGTCCGTTCCATATGATCGGTCAACTGGGAGAGCTCGCCGGTCTGCGTCCAGACCCGGCCCGGATCCCCCGGGACGAGTTCCCGAACGTCACGTGTCTCGCCGAGCTCGAACTGCCGGAGGCTCCCCGCCAGCGGCGCTCCCAGGCCGGGCATCCCGCCCCACGGGTTCATCGGGTTCACGGTGAGCCCCCCGCGGGGTTGTCCAACGTCAGACCGAGCTTGCCGAACAGGGACGACATGCCGTCTTCCACCTGCTGATACAGCGTGCGGGTGTCACGCAGGCCGTTTTCGACCAGCCGCAGCTCCCGGACCTCCCCGCGCAGACTCCACCGAGCCCGATCCAGGAACGTCGCGGCAGCGTCGGCCAGACCCTCATGGCCCGTCTCAGCCGGTGACAGCGCCAGATCCAGCACACCCACGGCGCTGTCTTCGGCCCCGTGCATGCTGTGCTCCCGCAACTCCGCCAGGATCCCCTTCACGCCCTCCTCAAGCTGACGGAGTGCCGGCAGATCCACCCTGAGATCAGCCACGCGTCCCCTCCCCCTGCTGCAGTGCCGCTTCCACCTCATAGGTGCGCTGTGCCCAGGCATCGGCCTCCCACGCCAACTGGGCCGCCAACGCCGCCGCCCGCGGATCCACCCCCGGCATCCCCCACAGCGCACGGGCCTGCCGCCGACAGACCCGTGCCACCGCGCGCAGGGCCTCCCGCTGCTGGTCCCACACCGCCACGTGAGAGGCGAACACCCGCGCCGCCTCGGCCTGGCCGTGGTCGGGCGCCATCCGCCGCATGTCCGTCACCACGCCCCCTCACTACTGTCGAGTGGAAACGAATCCCCGGTGTGGAGCACCGCCTCTGGGGCCACAATCCCTTCCAGCCGCGGGAAAAACACAAAATGCGGGCTGCCCAGATCCAGCACCGCGCCCGCCAGCTCCGGGGCCTCGACCAGGTAGCGGCCCAGCACGTCCACGCCCCGCACCTGCCACACCGCGTCCAGCTGCCGCTCCGCGCCGGCCAGCCGCTCGACCGTCGAGTACGCCACCAGCCACGCCACGCCCCCCGTTTCGCGTCGCCCTGGCGCGAGTTGACCGTCGTCGGTGTCCCGGACCATCGGCAGGTACAACGTCGCCACCCGGATCGCGGCGAGCATCGCCTCAGCCAGACGCTCCCGCTCCGCAGGCGCCACCGCCTCGGTCTGGGCAGCCCGCCACTGCCGCACCGCGGCCACCACCGCCGGCTCCTGCCCGGCCGACACTGCTGCGCTCACCGCGTCGCTCCCCTCACGCTCGTCACCCCATGCGCGGCTCCCGCCACGTCCTGTGTGGAGGCACGGCCACGCTGCGCCCGCTGCCCAGCCACCACCGCCCCCGCGATCACGGCCATGCCCACCCACTGCAGACCGGACAGCCGCTCCCCCGCGGCCCAGCCCAACAGGGCCGCGGCCAGCGGCGCCGTCAACGCCAGCACCGACACCCCCGCCGCCGACGGCAACTTGTGCAAGCCGGTGAACAGCAACGAAAACGCCAGCGCCGTGGCGCCCAGGCTCACCCACGCCACCGCCAGCACCCCCGCGGCATCCAGGCCCGGCGGTGTCCCCTCGACGAGGAAGGCGGCGAGCACCAGCAGCGCGGCGCCGCCGAAGAGTTGCCACCCCGTCGCCGTCACCGGTGACACACCTGGCGGTAGACCCCAGCGCTTGGTGAGCGTGAAGCCGGTGGCGGCCGCGCAGGCCGCCCCGGCCGCGGTCGCCAACCCGACCCAGTCCAGGCCACCCGCCGCGCCCTCGACCAGCAGCGCGACACCGACAACCCCGATCCCGGCGGCCACCACCTGGGACAGCCGGACCCGCTCAGCCAGCAGCGCGACCGCCAGTACCGGCACCAGCATCGACTGGCAGGCGATCACGATCGCCACAATCCCGCCCGGGAGCCGGTGTGCCGCGAGCGTCTGGAGTGCGAAGAACGCCGCAAAGTTCAGTCCACCCAGGATCAGTGACCGCCGCCACCACGGCCCGGCCGGCAGTACCGGCCGCCACACCAACAGAGCGACCGCGGCCGGCACCACCCGATACACCGACGTCCACACAGGACTCGCCGGCAAGTGGTGCGTAGCGGTGTAGAAGGTGCCGAACAGGGCAGGACCCGCCGCGGAACAGGCGACCCACGGCCACACCCGATCCCGCGTCATCTCCCCGCCTCCCCGTCCCGACCCGGAGCCGGCGCAGCAGAGGGAGGCGGTGCCCACCAGGGCGGCACGCGGTGCAGGTGCGCGCTGGCGGCCACCGCCGCCATCAGCCGTTGCCAGCAGGCCACGGTGCCGCAGGGCGCGTCCGCGAGCGTGGATGCGCGTGGAGTCCTCGCCATTCCTGTCCTCCCGGAGCCGGTGGGGTGTGTGGTGTGCGGCGGTGGAGAGCCGTGGGTGGGTCACCGACACGGCCACACCCGCACCTCCGGGCGAGTCCCGCCGGCGGTCACCACGCCGACCCCGCATCCGATCCCGGCTCGGTCCAGGCCCGCGCCCGGCGGAGACGGTCCTGTTCCTCCGCGGCTGCTTGATCGAGCAGAGTCCGGGCCCGATCCACCTGGGAGGCGGCGATAATCAGCCGGGTCACCATCTGCTCATGGACCGCGGCGATCGTCGTGGGTATCCCCTCGGACCAACCCTCCGGCGGGCCCTGCCGCAACTCCGCCGCGATCTCCTCCAGACCCTGCTGCACCCGATCCAGACGGGCGTGGGTCTGGCGTCGAGCGCGTTCCACAGACGCCCACCCCATGCCTGGGAGATCCGGCCGCGCGCTCACGCCGACACCTCCGACCCGGCCGATCCGTCGGTGTCGGCAGGGACCGGCGCAGCTGCGGCGATCACGGGCTCCACGACCGGCAACCGCGCCCCGTACGGGGCCACCAACGTGATCCCCACCTCGGGGCCATACTGCTCATGGACCAGGTGCGCCAGCTCCCGCCCCGAGCACCAGGAGCGCTCCGGCAACTCCCCGTACTCCGCGCCCGGCATCTCCACCATCTGGTGCTCGTGCAGATAGGCATCCACCCACCGCCGGCCCTTGCGCTCCACCACCACCGGCTGGTAGCCGGCCTTCGGATCGGTGGCGAAGTAGACGCGCGGCGCATCACGGAACAGCCGCACCAACTGGCGGTGCAATCCCGCTTCTTCCTGCCGCGCGGCCTCCTCCAGCTCGGCTGTGGACGTGGATCGCCGGTCTGAACCGGCAGCCGGCTTCAAAATCCCCACGCTGTCCTCCCCCTCAACGTCGCGACGCCGTGCGCCGCTGATCACGCCGCCGATACAGCTCCTGCAACTGCGGCTGCGTCAGACCGGCCCAGATCCCCGTCCGAGGCCGAAGACGCAAGACCTCCTCCAGACACTGCGCACGGACCGGACACCGACCACAGATCTCACGCGCCGTGCGGGCTGACCTGCCCGGTCCCGGGAAAAACACGTGCTCGGGCACCCCGGCGCACGCGATGTACGCCCACCACTCCTCACCACCGACGGCGGGCCGGTGTTGGGTGGCGGCGCTCATGCCGCCCACCGCACCGGCGCCGGCTGCGCAGCACGCCGTGGCCTTCGGCCGCGGTGCAGGAGGATCTGGTGCGGCCATCCCGGGTCGAGGACGATCCCGACCGTGGATGGGATCCGGCGCAGCAGCAGCGCCCCGGTCATCGCCACGAGCTGGTGCGTGCCGCGCACCAGGCGGGCCGTGCTGTAGGCGACGACCCAGCGGCGCCGACGGGCGGTGTAGATCAACGGACGGTGATCGGTGCTGCTGACGATGACCAGCACCGCGCGGCGGCGAAACTGGTCAATGGCTGCAGCCATGTGGATCCCCCTCCCCGACGAAGGGTGGAGAGCGCCCAGCCGGACCCCCTGTGAGTCCCTTTGCGCCGGCTGGGCGCTCCCCGTTTCCCCGGTCGCGCACCTGGTGTGCACATTTCCCCGATAGCCGAGCTTCAACTAGAGATAACTTGATCAGTGACCCTTAGTTGACGCTGTGGCGAGCGTGAGCGTACGGCTACACAGCACATGGGATCAACCACAGATTCCGCGTGTCGGGATCCGCAGTTAACGCCCAGTGGGGGCGATCACAAGACCCGCTACCCCCGGCGCCGGCCGACAGGCGACACTAGGGCGGACGGGGGAACCACCCGTGGAGCAAGAACCACCCGTGGAGCAGGGAGGCATGGTGCCGGTAAGCGCAGAGCGGCCGCCGGAGGCCGCGGAGCTGGACTTTGCGTCCATCCTGGACGATCTGTGCCGCACCGCTACACCCGGCGACGACCGTCCCTGGAGCACCGGCGACCTCGCCCGCGCCTGCCAGGAGCAGGGGCAGGACATCACCTCCGCCTACATCCACCAGTTGCGCACCGGCGCCCGCGACAACCCGACGATCGCCCACGTGCATGCCCTGGCTGCGGCCCTCAACGTTCATCCCGCGGCCCTGGTCGGTGGCACGCGTCGGCCCGTGCGGGAGGGAGAACGTGCGGGATGGCGGCCGGAGGCCGTCGACCACCTCGTCCAGATCCTCCACTCCCCTGACAGCGAGCCGTGGACGGCACAGAAGATCGCCGAGACCATCGCGGCACGGCAGCGGTGGGGGAAGATTTCGACCAAGCACGTCCGCCACCTCATCCGGGGCCACGACAACCCGTATCTGCGGACGGTTTTGGCCCTGGCCGACTGCTTCCATGTCCCCCCGGCGTACTTCTTCGATGAGGAGTACGCCGCCCGAATGGATGCCGACACCGCCAACATCAAGGCGCTCTTCGCCACCGGCATCCGCTCCCTGGCGACCCGAATATCCCGCTCAGCAGCCCATAAACCCGCGACATATCAGGCTGCCGTGAACGCCATCCTCAAGGCCCGGGAACACGGCCAAACGGGTGACAAGACGTAATCTCTACCCCTAAAGGGTCACCCCCAGTCGGACGATGGATGACAGTGCGTGGTCCGATGGTCCGATGTCATCCGGGGAGGGGGAGACAGTGGCCGAGTCACCAAGACGGGAGACGATCAGCGAGGTCATCGACGCGCTCGACCTCGCGCCGAACAGCACCTACGCGGCCGCCTTCGACAAGGTCGGCAAGCTTTTCGACCGCTACCTGGGCCAGCCCACCACGGTGGTCTGCGCACCACTAGTGGGCTACTCCGGCATCACTGCCGTCCTGTCGGACGACACGGCCGTGGTCGTCGTCGCCGACTCCCCCAGTTGGTACCACCGGCTGCACATTCTGTGTCACGAGTTCGCGCACGTGCTGCTCGGCCACACCCCGGTCGAACTCGACGCCGAGGACGTCGTGTCGCACGTCGCGCCACACCTGACGCCGGGCATGGTCCAGATTCTGGCCGGCCGGAGCGCCTGCGAGGGTGACGAAGACACAGAACGCGACGCCGAGCAGCTGGCCGACGACCTGGTCACCGCCATCACCGAGCATCGCCAGAAAACCCGCCGCAACAATGCCCCGGTGCCGTGCGGGCTCACCCGACTCGTGGACTCGTTTGAACGCCCCCGTGGGGCAAGCGCGTGAAGCTGACACTCTTCAACGCCAGCTACCTGGCCACCGCTCCCGTCTGGGCCGCCATCTTGGCGTTCAAAATGCGTGACCTGCGACGGAAAGGATGGACCACCCCAGCGTTGTGGGCCCTGTGCCTGTCGGTGCTGGCCGCCACCTTGAGCTCGATCTCCGCTGCCCCGGCCAACAACACGCTGCTCCACCAGCTCACCGGCATCGTCCACTTCGCGGTGCCCTGGTGCTACTCCTGGGCCACCCTCTATGCCGGCTCCACCCTGGCCACCGTGCTGCTCTGGCGCTACCCGCCCGCCCGGGCCTGGCGGTCGGTGCGCTGGATCATCCTCGGCTACAGCACCACCATCGTCACGCTCATCGCGTTGTTCGTGGCCTCCTACGACACCACGCGTGCCGATGAACGCCTCACCGACTGGGACATTCATTACGCCACCACGCACCCGACCGTCAGCGCGTTCATGCTCGCCTACATCACGGCCATGACGGTCGGCACCACCGCCCAGGCATACCAGTGCTGGTCCGCCAGCCGTGCCGTCCGCGCCACAGGCCGCGTCTGGACCGCACGCACACTGCGCTGGTTCGCCATCGTCCCTCTGTGGCCGCTGGCCAGCGTCCTCGTCAAGTTCGTCGTGCTGATCACCCTTTGGTGTGGCACCACCCACCTCGCTCCGATCGGTGCCGCCGCCCCGGCGATCTCCGTCCTCGGATCCATCCCGATGGCCATCGCGATCCTCCTGCCCTCATGGGGACCCCGCCTGGCCCGACTCCGCGACTCCATCGTCGCCTGGCGCCGCTACCACCAGCTCCGTCCGCTGCTGAACGTCGTCCGCCAGACCCATCCGACCTCGGCCCTTCCCGACCGCCGCCAGGATGTCCACCGCCGGCTGCACCGGGCCGTGGTGGAACTCAACGACTGGCAACTCGCCCTCGCACCCCACCGTGATTCCCGCGTCGGCCGCCGTGCGGAACGTCTCGCCTGCGAGGCCGGCCTCACCGGCGCGGCGCTCACCGCCACGATCACCGCCGCCCAGCTCAAAGCCGCCGCCCACTACCAGCACCACGACCACCCCGTGGGCGAGGACATCCCCGCCGACGAGGATCAGGTCCGCGACGGCGACCCCGCCGAAGAACAGGCTGCCTGGGCCCGCGTCGCCCGCGCCTACCACTCCCGCATCGTGGACCGCGCCGTCGCGTCCGTGCTCACCGAGACGGCCGCGCCCCTGACTGCGGGGCACGGCGACGCCGCCGGATGACCGACTGCGGCCAGGTGAGGGCTATCGATCCAGCCCCGCGAGCTGACGTTCCCGGGTCGTCAACGGCGGGCCTTGCAGCGGCGGGGCTGCAGGTCCCCGCAGCACGTCCCACAACAGCCGCGGGGACAGCAACTGGGAGAACGCCCCCTCCAGAGTGAACGCACCGAACAACGCCTCGGCCACCGTCGGCCTGCTGGTGGCGACCACACTCATGCGCTCAACGCCGCGCCGTCGCAACCGCGCCAGCGCCGTAGTCCGCCGGTCCCCCGCCACGCCGGGATACAGGACGTCCTCACCGGTCGCCATCGCCCACGCCCCGTCGGCCACCCGGCACAGCATCCGCTGCAATGTTCGCGTGGTGCCCACCTCTCGCGTACCGGCAGACAACTGCCGCCGCAACGCCAGCGCGCTCTGCGCCGCCACCGACATCCCGTGCCCATACACGGGGTTGAACGCCGCCAGCGCATCACCCGCCACCAGCAGGCCCTCCGGCCACACCGGCAGTTCCTCGTAGCGGCGGCGGCGATTCACGGTGGAGTCCGACCGACGGACCGGTGTCAGCGCCGTCCGGCCCGCCAGCACGTCCGCCAGCACCGGATCCCGCAGGCGCTGGGCAAACGGCACGAATTCCTCGAGTGTCTGTGGGGGCTGCTCCGTGGCGCTGCCCCACACCGTGACCAACCACCGACCCCCCTCGATCGGCATCAGGACGCCGCCCGCCCGCCCGCACCGCTGCTCCCTCGGATGAGACTGGATACTGATCAAGGGGAACCCACTGCCCACCGGAGCCGAGAACAGACACGTCGCATACCGCAAACCAGAGCGCACGACGTCCTCCCGGACACGAGGCAGGCCCAGCAGCTCCTGCAGCCAGCGCGACGTCTGCGACCCCCGACCCGTGGCGTCGATCACCAGATCCGCCACCAGCTCACGGGCCTCGCCGGTGTCCACATCACGCACCGTCACCCCAGTGACCCGGCGCGCACTGCCGGACAACCCCGCCACGACGGTGCCCTCCAACACCTGAACCGTGCCCGACGCCAGCACGTGATTCCGCACCACCCAGTCCAGCAAATCCCGCGAACACGACACAAAAAAATGGGTGCCGTCATAGCGCCGCACCCAGCCGCCAGTACCCAGCAGGATCACATCACGAGGCACCACAAAACGCTGCGCGCCCTCGGCCTGCAGCCGGTCCAGCACGCCCGGCAGCAGGCTCTCTAGCGCCCGCGCCCCACCACTGACGAGGTTGTGCGCGTGCCGGGCTTGCGGCACTCCTTTCCGCGGCTCAGGCCCTACAGGGAACCGATCCCGCTCCACCAGCAGAACCTCGTCGAAGGCAGCCCCGGACACAGCCGAGGCCACCAACATCCCCGACAGGCCGCCACCCAACACCACCGCACGCCGTGGCCTCACCGACACCGCCCCCATCACTCGTGGTCTGAACCCCCGAAACCTACGTCCCCCGATGGAGTGGCGATGATCCCGGTCATTACCCCACGACATCGGCGCCGGCCCACCACCATCTTCGGCGACGATGAGTCGGTCCAGCGCATGGCGCGGTGACGGACATGCGGCGGATGGCGCCCGACCTACCGGAACTCGTCCGCGTGGTCGCGTGCCCACTGGGCGAAGGTGCGCGCGGGCCGGCCGGTCATCAACTCGACCGTGTTGATCACGGGCATCGGCACCCCATCGTTCTCGGCCAGGTACCTGATCAGCTGGTCAACCAGGCCACCTCCCCACCTGGCCAGGGTCTCCCGGTACTCGGCCGGGGTCAGCTCCACGAACTCCACCGGGCGCCCGATCGCCGCGCTGATCGCCTCGACCTGCTGCCGCTGGGTCACTGACTCCGGCCCGGTCATCAGATAGGCACGCCCCACGTGCCCCTCCTCGGTCAGCGCCCGCACGGCGACCGCGGCGATGTCCGCCTCGTGGATGGCATCGGTGTGCGCCTCCGGATACGCCGCCCGGACCACACCCTCGCGACGGATGGACTGCGCCCACTGCAACGTGTTCGTCGCGAAGGTGGCCGGGCGGAGGAAGGTCCACGACAGCTCGGAGTCGAGCAGGGCCTGTTCGGCTGCCTTGTGCATGACCGCCAGCGGGTTGGCCGCCGGGTTGGCCGCGGTGACCGGGCTGGCCGAGAGCAACACGACGTGCCCGACGCCCGCATCCTGAGCCGCCGTCACGAGACTGTCGATCCCCGCCGGATCGGCGTAGCAGAAGACCTTGGAGACCCCGGCCAGAGCCGGCGCCAGGGTGTCCACGCGGGTGAGGTCGGCCCCCACCACCTCCACGGAGTCCGGGGCCGTGACGGCGGTCGGGTTCCGGCTGGCCAACCGCACCTTCTCCCCCACCTCGAGCAGCTGCCCGACCACGCCGCGCGCGACATGGCCACGCCCTCCGGTTACCAGGATCGTCACGACACTGTCCCCCTCGACTGGCGCACGAACATTCCTGCGACCGCGACGGTAACGCCCGCTCACCGTTGCCGTGTTCTGCCAATTTCCACCCTGCGGCGAGGACGTGAGGCAGCACACCGTGTCGCAGGTGACAGCTACCCGGGCTGGTCTTTCTCAGCTTCGCGTTCCAACACTTCGATCATGTCCTCGATTAACACCGTGGCTGCGGAAAGCTCGCCCGGTAGGCGGTTTGTGGCCAACGTCGCCAGGGATCGACCAAGCCCACCCAGGACTGCTCCGACTTCTTCCCGGGTTGGTGGCAGGATTTCGACGATGATTTTGCGGCGGTCGATGCCGCGGCCACGGCGAACCCAGCCGGCGCGGACGAGGTGGTCAATGACTCCGGTAACGGAGCCGGTGGTCAGGGCGGCCAGTTCGCCGAGTTAACCTGCGGTCAGCGGTTGGCGTGCGCGCAGGATCAGGGTCAGGCGGTGGTAGTCGCTGACGAAGAGCCCGAGCCGTTGTGCCGCTGCGGCGTGGTATGCCGCGAGGGCCTTGCCGAACCGCCGTGTCAAGTCGCTCAGGTAGTGAGCTGTAGTGAGGGCATCGTGGGTGACATTCGTGGACACTGTCGGCCTTCGGTCCGTTTCTGAGGGCACCGCTCGCCCGGGATGGGAATGGTGCGGTCGAGCGGGTGACCACCGTGGGGATCTGCGGGGTGTTTATGCCGAGGCGGCCTCGGTGGCCGGGCCGAGGACACCGTGCTCGCGGAGGCGGCGCAGGGTGGCACGGGCGCGTTGTGGCGTCATGCGTTTGGCGGCGGCGGTCTCGGGGGATTCGTGGGCGGCGCCGTACTGCCACCAGGAGTGGCCGGTGACCTGGTCGGTGACCAGGAACCGGTCTTTGACGGCGGGGCCGCGGACGATGAGGCTGGTGGTGTGGGGCTGGGCGGTGATCGCGTGGATCATCGTGTGCTGGAGGGTGTAGGTGTCGCCGGTCGTTTCGGTGCGGACCATGCGGGGTGTGAGCTGGGCCGGGTCGATGGTCTCGCGGTCGCCGAGCAGTTCGTCGCTGCCGTAGAGGGTGTGGGTGTAGCTGCCGGCCAGGATGCGGGAGGTGTAGGTCCAGCGGTGGTTGTGCGGCCGGTCGAAGTACCCGGGGGCGAAGACGTGCAGCCGGAGCCTCCAACCGGACGTGTCGTCGTGCAGGACGAGCTTGTCGAGGATGTCGTAGTGCTCGTGCAGCCCGGACAGATGGTCGTCCTCGATGGCGTGGACGACGAGGTCGTGCAGGGTGTCGCGGCGCGCGTCGAGCACGGCGAGGAGAGGGGTGCTGGCGTGGGTGATGGCGGCCAGGTCGGTCCAGTCGAGCGTGCGCAACATGGTCGCGGCCTCGGCGAGGTCAGTGTCGAATAACACAGGGTCCTCCGTTGGGTGTGGGGGTGGGCTGGATGGCGGTGACGGGTGAGCCGGCGCAGTGGGCGCTGCCGAGCGTGCAGCCGGCGTGCAGGGCCTCGGGGAGGGTGGCGCCGGCCAGCAGGGTCTGGGCGTAGCCGGCGGAGAAGGCGGCCCCGGCGCCGTGGGTGTGCACCACCGTGACGGTGGGCGCGGGCGTGCGCAGCAGGCCACGGGTGGTGTGGGCGAGGGCGCCGAACCGGCCCAGCGTCACGATCGCCGCGTCGGGACCAAGCCGGTGGAACAGGTCGGCGGCCAGCCGGGGCGCCTGGCCGACCTGGTTGGCGACCAAGCCGACGCGGCAACCCCAGGCGGGCCGTGGCCAGCGCGGTGAGCGGCCCATCAGCCGCCACGGACGCGTGCTCGGCGTCGTGCACCAGTGCCCCGGCGTTGGCGGGCGGATACGCCTGCACGGCCAGGACCCGGGCCTCAGCGAGGTAGCTCACGCACACCAGATCGAGCCCGGCGGGTCTACTGCCAGCATCGTTCGGCATACGGTTCTCCCTTGCCGACGTGGGCCAGGGCCTGGGCCGCGTACGGGATCATCGCCTCGGGCAGGGCATCGAGCGCGAACCACTGCCAGCCGGCGCACTTGTCCGGCTCGCGGTTGGTCACCTCACCGGTCCACCGAGATGCCTGGAAGAACAGGGCCAGCCGGCCTTCGTTGGTGCGGTGGTGCATGACGTGAACGAAGCGCACATCACCCTCGGCGAGGGTCACCCCGATTTCCTCGGCGGCTTCCCGGACCACGGCGGCGGTCGCGGACTCGCCCTCCTCCGTGTGGCCACTCGGCAGGTGCCAGCAGCCGTCGGCGTAGCCGGTGTTGCGCCGCAGTCCCAGCAGGATGTCGGTGTCGCGGCGCAGAATCAGGTGGACGTCGATGCACGCCTTGTAGCGAGCCACAGGCTTTCTCCTCATCGTGGGTCGTGACCGAGTGGATCACGGACGGTGCTGGTCCCGGTGGCGGGGGACCGCGATCGACTTCCACAGCCGGCACACCGGGACGATGTCCTCCTCGGTGGCGCAGGAGGCGGAGCCCATGACCACCTCCTCGGCCGGGCAGCCGCCCAGGCAGGCATCCGGCGCCTTACAGCTGCCGCAACTGGGCCGCGTCAACGGTCGGGTGAACAGGTCGAACTCGCTGCGGCCGGTGTTGAGCCGGACGTGCCCGTCGTCGGCGACCTGCACCAGGTTGAGGTCGGTGTCGAACAGATAGCTACAGACGTAGCCGCGGCCGTCCGGGAAGATGCTCATGCGGTCGAGGGTGCGGCCGATGCAGCCCCGGTAGCCGGCGGCGGCGAACTCCGCGATCCGTTCCCGGCGGGCGTAGGTGGGCTGGTAGGACACCCGCGTCCGGTAGCGCGGGGCGATCTGCTCCAGATGTTCGTAAAACTCGATCCACTCCCGCGGCGGCATCGCCGCGCTCGCCGCCGCGGCGCCGTGCCCGATGGTGGAGAAGACGTGGAACTTCACCAGCGACACGTGCATCTGGTCGGCCAGGTCCAGCAGCCGCAGACAGTCCCGGGCGTTGATCGTGTTGACCGTGCAGATGATCCGGGTATCGAAGCCCCGCTCGGCCAGCTCGGCGATGTTGAGCATGGTCTCGGCGAAGCAGCCCGTTCCGCGCACCCGGTCGTGGGTGTCCGGTGAGCCGCCGTCCACGGAGACCTGCACATAGGCGAACTCGCTCGGGGCGAGTGTGCGGAGTTTGCGGATCGCCGGGTTCAGGCCGTTGGTGGTGGTGATGACGTGCTCGTAGCCCAGCGCGTTGGCGTACCGGATTGCGTCGACGAAGCGCGGGTGCAGCGTGGGTTCCCCGCCCAGCAGCGTGACCTTGGCACTGCCCATCTGCCGCCACGTCCTCAAGGTGCGGGTGAGGGTCTCCCACGACATCTTCCGCGCCTCCTCCAGCCGCTCGCCCATGTAGCAGTGCGCGCAGCGCAGTTGGCAGGCGGTGGTGAGGTAGACGTAGAGATTCCGGAACCGGCCGTAGGGCAGCCGGTCGATCCGGTGCGGGTCGGGCTCGTGGGCGCGGGCCGGCATCGTGGCAAACCCGTAGGCATCCGGCGGCGCGGCGGGTCTGCCGATCGTGGGTGTGGGTAACGGAACGGGCGACACAACCATCCTCCTTGAGAACTCACAGATGTGCGGGCGAGATCACCGGGCCGCCCGGAGTGGAAACCGACAGGGACTTCGCTGCCGTGAGTACCCGGTCCCGGCACGCCTCCGGGCCGTCTTCCACCGTGATCACCTGGTGCGGCACCCCGAGCCGGTGCGCCATGGACCGGATCAGCGGCGCCCGCACCCGATACCGGTGCAGCCGGTCTTGAAACCGGTCGGTGGCGTCCGAGTGGCGGCGCACCAGGGGATGCCGGCAGCGTGCGCACCGCTCGGGATCCTGCGGATGGCGCGGGGCCGGTCGGCGGGGATCGGGCTCGCACACCGCGCAGACCCGCCGCCCCTGGGCCCGCTGCTCACACGTCCGATCACTCGCGTCGAGTGCCAGCACCCCCACGGGCAGGCCCGCGGCCAGGGCGCACAGCATGTGCAGCTGGCGCGCTGAGCCGGGAAAGCCTTCCAGCACCACCAAGCCACTCGGGCGACGCCCTCGCAGGAACGCGGCGAGCAGCACCTCCACCGTGAGATCCGGCAGCCACCCCAAGGGATCGGTGGTGCGGAACAAGTGCGTGGCCCCGGGGTGGGCGCGCTGGTAGGCGGCAGCCGCCTCCCGCAGCCGCCACACCCGCGCACCGAGCCGCCGGGTCAGCACACCGGTCGCGGTGGACTTCCCCACGCCCGGCGGCCCCACCACCGCCACCAACCGCAGCGGCGTGGCGGCCGTCCCCTCGCGTGTGGAGCTACTCATGCGTGGCCTCCCTCGCCCGGCTCCTGATCGCGCTACGCCCCGTAGGCCGGCAGGCTGACCTCGATCACCGGGACGTCGAGCCGTGCGCGCAGCCGGTCCCCGCACGAGATGCACTCGCGCCACAGACGCGCGGGATGCTCCAGCGGATAGCGCCGGGCCGGCAGCTGCGGGCCGCACACCAGCGCCACCGGCTCCCCATCCGGCCGCACCGGACCGAGGTAAACGTGACGGGCCGGCACATCGCCGACCACGGCCGGCTGCCAGGTGTACGTCCTCCACTCCAGACCGTCACCCACGACGTACCCCTCGGACGTCGCGGTGCGGACCAGCCGAGGCCACCCCCATAGCCCACAACACCGGCACGTACACCGCCATCGCGATCGGCATGACCGCGTCCCGCTCCGATCGATACTCGGTGCGCATGTCCCTCGCCCCCGGTCGTCGAGGCGGTGGCGCCGAGGAGGTCGGGGAAACACCCGGCGCCACCGCCGCCCAGGCCGGTCCGGTGCTCGAACGCCCTCGGGGCAGGCGGAGAACCAAGCCGGCGATCTCGGTGGTGCGGGTCACAGGGTTCTCGGGGTGGGTGGGGGTGGGTCAGGGGGTGGGCGGAAACGCCCACTCGCCCGATCGAGTCATTCCTGCCGGTCCGGCTAGCGTCGACCGGCATGAGGTCGGAACAACTCGGTGCGGCGCTACGCCGAGAGCGGGACAGAGCCGGGTACTCCCAAAAAGACCTGGCACGACTGCTGGGCTGCCACCGGTCCACGATCTCCCACATCGAGTCCGGCGACCACGGCGCCGCCGAAGACTTCTGGATCCAGGCTGATCAGGTGTGCCGCTCCGGGGGTGTCCTGCTGGCCGCCTACCAGCGGCTGGTCAGCATCAGCGGCGACGTCTCCCCGGTCACCGGACGCCCTGAGCCACTGGATTCGGCCTGGGTTGAGGGCCTGCACCACCGCATCCGAACCCTGGTCGAGCTGGACACCAGTCTCGGCGGAGACCACACCGCGCCCCTCGCCGTGCACGCGGTCAACATCGCCACACAGCAGGTTGCCACCTGCCCGCCCCGGCCCGGCCTGGAACGCGACGTCCACGCCGCCCTCGGGGAACTGGCCGAGGTTGCCGGCTGGTTGTGCTACGACGCCCACCGTCACAAGGACGTACATCGACTGAACAAGCAGGCCCGGCATCACTTGTCCCTCGCCGGAGACACCAGCCTCGATCTGCTGGTGCTCCAGAACATCGCGATGCACGCCACCCACCTGCGCCGAGGCGAACAGGCCCTCGCCATCACCAACCGGGTACTGCAGACTCGGAACTTGTCCCCGCGGCTGCACTGCCTGTGGCGACTGCGAGAGGCACGGGCACGTGCCGTCGCTGGCGATGTGGACGGGGCCTGGAAAGCCTGGCACCAGGTACAGGCCCTCCACGACGACGGGACACGCGAGTCCGACCCGGCGTGGGCATGGTGGATCAGCGACCGCGAGTTGGCGGGCCACCACGGGATGATCGCCGCCGACTGCGGAGACTGGGACACCGCCATCACCGTCACCCAACACTCCCTCGAGATCACCCCACCCGCGGAGCGTGTTCGCCACTACATTCACCGCGCCCACCTGTTCCGGATGCAGGTCAACGCCCAAGCATGGCGGGACGCGGAAGACACGCTGCAACAAGTGATCCCGCTGGGCGCCGAAGTAGGATCCTCCCGCGGGTTAGCTACGGTGCGGCGAGCACTCGATACCGCGCACGCCAGCGGCGACCCCAAAGCCCGCGACCTCGCCACCACCGTGGTGTAGAAGCTTCCGACACCCGGGTCTACTCGTGCTCCACGTCGATCCCATACGACTCCCGCAGCTGGGCGCCATCGCTCAGCGCGGCTGCCGGGCCGTCATCGGCGGGCCCACCAAGCGCATCGTCACGTCAGTTCGGCCTGGTAGTTCAGCCCGACACCGTGCGTCCAGGATGGTGGCAAGGTTCAGGTCCGTGGCCGTCGGCGGCCCTCCGTGGTCGCTGACCGGCACCAGCCCAGCACTCCTCGGCTTCGGCTTCGGCTTCGGCTTCGGCTTCGGAGGGGAGGATGTCAGCCAGAAGCTCGTCGGCAGCCTCGGCGTCACCGCTGTTGCCCGGGGTCGACGGTGCAGATGTTCCGCTCTGGGGCAACCCTGCGGGCGATTCGGACGACGCCGTCGACGTCCTCGAGGTCTTGGCCGGTAACAGTGGCAAGCCCCGCTGATGGACGCCACCGAAACTCGGGTTCGTCGGCCCACGGGCAGGCGCGCGGACCGCCACCAGTTCATTTCCGGCAAGTCCCGCACCAACGCCATGAAAGCCCTGGTCATCACCGACGCCCACGGACGGTTGCTGTTCTGCGGGACGCTGATGTCGGGGCAGCACCCCCGACATCACCCAAGCCCGGCAGGCTGGCCGGGTCGACTGGCTCGAGCACACCTGCGGGGTGGAGATCCTCACCGACGCCGGACCAAGGACTCGGAGCACAGACCGCCGGCCAGGTCGTCACGCCCACCGTGAGGTACCACAAGAAACGACGGGAACGCATGCCCGGCATCACGAAGGCTTCGTGCCACGCAACGGAAATCCCACGTTGCCCGGCGAATCCGCGCCGAGCATGCCATCGCTCACCTGAAGAACTGGCGAGCCCTGACCCACCACCACAGCCGACGCGACACCCTGCCGGCGTCACCATCCGCGCCGTCGCCGGCCGACTCTCCGACCACCAACACACCCACCACCCACGGCAGCCGATCGCGGCCTCACCGCATGCCGAGCCATGTGAACCCACAACCAGGCGTCAGGCCATCACGTCCATTCACCAACCACGCATGAGGACGTAGCGTCCCTTCTGTTCGCGGGTGAGCTTGATCGTGGCACCGTCGGTGACGTCGATGAACGCACGGACTTGGTCGTAGACGGCGGTCGCGGCCTGGCGCCCCCACTCCGGCGTCTCGTCCCACGGTGCGACGTAGGACGGCTTGGGATCGCCGGGGAAGTGGGTGGTGACGCCGGTGGTCCAGGCGTCCCGAACAATGCGAGCCCGCTCGTCGATGCTGGTCACAGGGTGTTTCTCCTGGTAGTCAGTCGACATGGGCGCGGGTCGCGAAGTCGCGCAGCCCCGGCAACATGGGTCCGGAGGACCGGAGGTCGCGGACGAGCCGATGTGCCCAGGGGCGGAGCCGAACCTCCTGGGGGGCTTCGTGTTCGGCCGCCAGGAGAGCGCGGAACGCGGGCTCCCGTTTATCCCAGGCGGCGTAGGTGAGCGCGACGTCCTGGTAGTAGCGGACACGACGCTCGGTCACACCGATTCCACTGGGGAGCACGGTGCGTGCAGTGTTGATGGCCGTGCCGTAGTCCCCGAGCTGGCGGTGGACGCTGATTTCATACAGCCGGAGGTAGCGTGCGTCCACGGTCGACGGGGTCGTCGTTGCCCCGCCGAGTTGACGGGCCGGCTGGCGTTGCAGTGTGGCGGACGCTTCGGTGTGCAGGTCGAGTGCGGCCGAACGGCGTCCGGCAACCGCAGCGGTGTAGGCGCCGGTTTCCAGCAGCATGGCGTAGGCGCTGGTCTGTGCCCGGTTCTTGAGGCCAGTGTCCGATTCCAACCTGACCGCAGTGTTGATGACGAGCTGTTCGGCCTGCCGGTCCTGGCCGTAACGGCGCAGCGCGACCGCCCCCATTTGGGCGGCCTCGGCTTCCATTAGTAGGTCGCCTGATGCGCGGGCGGCGGCCATGGCGTCCTCAGCGAGACCGAGGGCGAAGCCGTCTGCTCGGTCAGCATCGAGACGCAGCGCCAGCCAGGAAGCGTGCCGATACGCGGCAGAGGTGAGGGCGTCCACGGTGCAGTGCTGATCTGAACTGACAGCGGCGCGAGTGGCATGGGCGGTGCGGATCAGGTGCGGCAACGCTCGGCCGAGCTCGCGGTACCGACACGCCAGATAGTCCGCCTGCGCTGCCTCCACCATGGCCCGGAGAGCCGGCACCGACGCGGGAGGAGCAGCAGCTTGAGCACGTCCCACGCCAAGTAGGGCGCCACCAGTGACACCAACCAACCCTGCCAGCAGCTCACGTCGCAGCACGCGATCACCGTCGCTTCCGTCGGCACTCCACGATGCCAGCTCAGTATCCCTCTGGCTCCGGGTCAAGGCTTGACGGTCGTGCTCATGACGATAGACGGCGAGTAGTTTCCCGCCTGCCCCACACACCTGGTCCGCAAGGGCCCAGAAGTGTTCTGCTGCGCCGTGGTCGCCCTGCTCAACATGGACGACGGACGTACGGGAGTAGTTGATTTGTCTGGCCAGCTCCGTCTGGCTGATGCCGGCGCTTTCTCGAGCTCGGCGAAGCGCCGCGCCCAGCCGGAAATACCGGGAGCTGCCTGACTTCATGTCCAGGCACGGTAGCCGTTCCAGTCGCGTCACACGATCGGTCGTGTGGGCGTTCCTTCCACATCTCTTACCCACACCTGCCCACGCTGAGTTGCCTCGGACCCGCACCACCCGCGAGGAACGCTGCGTCTGGTTCTCCCCAACGTTTCACCCCGGGCGCAGACTCCACGCTCCCCCGCGCGTCACCCCGTCTGCTCGCACTCACCGCCGGGCGGGGATGGCGCGCCCCCACTCTTCGACTGCCGGGACAAACTCATGACTACCGTGTTGATCCTCATCGTTGTTGTCGCGCTCGGGCTCGGCCTACTTGCGTGGTGGGAAACCAGCGACGATTTGGACGAGTCGCCCCAGCCCGTCGTCCACACCATCTCCAGCCCGACTCCGTCCGTCGATGTGGAGGCCACCGACCTGATCCCCAAGGTCGGCCCGGTCCGCCCCTATGTCGGGAGCCAGTGGTGACCGGCAACGACCTGGTGCCCTGCTGTTGGACCCCGCACGACGGCGAACGTCACGCCTACCGCGGCGACCCCCGCGGCCACGGCGTGACTGTGATGTCGTTGTGCTGCCGGGTGATCGTGATCCGCCACTACCCGCCCACCGCTAAGGAACGGCATTGGCCCGAGTGCCGTGACTGTGCCCATCGTGCCCGTGACCTGGTCGCAGAACACGAGATGCGCGGGCTGATCAGATCGATCGACGTCGAGTTGCCCGCCTTCGGGCTTGATGGTGGTCACCTGGCCGGCGGCTGTCGACCGGCTTCACCACGGTGACCATCGGATGGAAACCCGGTAAAGGAAGGAGATTCTGGTGTACGCAACCGACACCGGTAACGACGTTCTCGCTCTTGATCTGCGCGTCATCGCCGACAGGCCCGGTGACTCCGGAGTGCCGTGCGACACCAACGACGGCTGCGATCCCACCTGCGCATCGTCCTGCGTCAGCAGTTGACCCTCTGCGCTGGGCCGGGGGCTGGGACATACCCCGGCCCCCGGGTCTGCCTCGATTCCCGTCACGGTTGGAGGAGAAGGATGTGCGCGCAGAACACGCGGCTGTACCGGAGCCTCGGGGTGGGGCTGCTGCGCGCCACCGCCGCGCCGTTGACCGACGTGCCCGAGGCGTCACCTGAACTGACTGACACCGCCTCGTGTCGCATCTGGTTGGGAGAGGTGTGGTGCCGGCCCGGTTTCACTGAGGCCATCGAGCAGGCCAGCCCTTCCCTCGCTAGCCGCGTGGAGGCCATCCTCGACGGCAGCGGGACGGACAGCAAGCAGATTCGCCGCGCCACCATCGCCGTCTTGCGTTATCTGCTGCGGGCGGTCAGCCGGCCCACCCCGTTCGGCCTGTTTGCCGGCGTGGCCCCGGCCGTGGTCGGGAGCACTGCCGGGGTGTGGTGGGGTGACGGCCACCGGGTTGGTGCGCGGCCGGACACCGAGTGGCTGGCCGAGGTCATCGCCGGCCTGGAGGCGGTGCCCGATCTGCTGGAACGCCTGGACGTGGTATGGAGCGATCTGGTTGTGCGCCGGGGTGACCGCCTGGAGGTGCCGCAGGGACCGAACCGGGCCAGCATCCGCAACACCAGCGCGGTCGCAGCGGTCGCCGACATCGCAGCGGCGCCCATCCCCTTCGGCGATCTGGCCGACAAGCTCACCCAGGTTGTGCCTGGCATCAACGTGTCGCGGGTCCGGGGAATGCTCACCGAACTGGTGCGGCAGGGCTACCTCATCACCGCCCTGCACGCCCCGTTCACGGTCACCGATCCCCTCACCCACGTGCTGAACCGGCTCCGGGTGGCCGGGGCGGAGAACCTTCCTTCGGTCGTGCCCCTGCTGCGCGACCTGGAAGCGGTGCGGGCCGAGCTCCACCGCCACAACCACCCCGCGACCGGTCATGTCGAGCGGCGGCAGGCGCGCACGGCGGTGACGCGGCGACTTTCCTCGGCCGGGCGTATTCCGCTCGCAATTCACCTGCTGCTCGATTGCCACGTGCAGGTCCCCTACCGGGTGGCACGCGAGATGGAACAGGCCGCGAGCGTGCTGCTGCGCCTGACCCGACACCCGCACGGCGACCCCGCGTGGCGGGACTACCACGCCGCCTTCCTCGACCGGTATGGGGTCGGCGCGCTGGTGCCGCTGGTCGAGGTCGCCAACCCGGATGCAGGGCTCGGCTTCCCGGCTGGGTATCCCGGCAGCCTCTTTCACCTACCACCGGGCGGGCTAATGAAGCGGGACGAGCGGCTGCTCGCGTTGGCTTGGCAGACCGTTATCGACGGTAGCCGAGAAGTCGTCCTCTCCGAGGAGCAGGTCCGTGGTCTGGCCGCCGAGGGGTTCGACGAGCAGCGCATCCCACCGCACGTCGAGCTGTCCGCTCGCATCCACGCCCCAAGCACGGCGGCGGCGGAGCGCGGGGACTTCGTGCTCACGGTCGCGCCCGGTCGTGCCGCCGGCACCCTGACCGGGCGCTTCGCCCCGCTGCTGCCTACCTCGGCTCTGGCGGAGGCATATCGGGCGCTGCCGACCGCGACCGAGGGGGCATTGTCGGTGCAGTTGTCGTTTCCGCCCGCGTATCCGCACGCCGAGAACGTTGCCCGCGTTCCCGCCTATCTCGATCACGTGCTTCCGGTGGGCGAACACCGGGGCCTGGACGACCAGGAGAAGGTGATCAGTGTCGGGGATCTGGCCGTCACCGCCACCCGCGACCGCCTGCACGCGGTCAGCCTCTCGCGTCGGCGGGTGGTGGAGCCGCAGGTGTTCCACGCGCTCGCCTTGGACAAGCAGCCCCCGCCCCTGGCGCGGTTCCTGGCGCACCTGCCCCGCGCCTCCGTGGCGGCGTGGCACGAGTTCGACTGGGGACCGGGAGCGCAACGATTGCCGTTCCTACCTCGGGTGCGCTATCAGCGCAGCATCCTGTCCCCGGCGCGGTGGCGGCTCACCACCAGTGACCTTCCCTCGGGCGCTGACGGTCAGGATGCGTGGCGGCGGGCTCTGGATTCCTGGCGGCACCGCTGGGGCTGCCCCACGCTGGTGGAACTCCGGGACGCCGACCGCACGCTCCGCCTAGACCTCGACGAGCCCGCGCACCTCGCCATCCTGCGCGCCCATCTGGCCCGGCACGAACACGTCCTACTCACCGAAGCAGCCCCGGCCGGCGAGTTCGGCTGGGGCCACGGCCACGCCCACCAGGTGGTGTTCCCCCTTGCCACCGTCCGCGGGCCCGCGCCCAACCCGTTGCGCGGCTCGCTGCCCGTACTGGGCAACGCACACGGGCAGCTCCCGGGATCGGCGGGGACGGAGTGGTTCCACGCGAAGTTGTTCACCCATCCCGAGCGGATGGACGAGATCCTCACCGCCCATCTCCCGGAGCTCCTCGAAAGCCTGGGTAATCCGTCCTGGTGGTTCGTGCGCTACCGCAGCCCCCACGAGGCTAATCATCTCCGGTTACGCCTCCACGTCCCGCACCGTGATCACTACGCTGCCTGTGCGGTGAATGTGGGGGACTGGGCACAGTGGATGCGAGAGAAGGGCATTCTCGCGCGCCTGGTGATCGACACCTACGTCCCGGAGACGGGCCGCTACGGGGCT
Source organism: Longimycelium tulufanense (assembly GCF_014645795.1). GTDB lineage: Bacteria > Actinomycetota > Actinomycetes > Mycobacteriales > Pseudonocardiaceae > Longimycelium > Longimycelium tulufanense. The sequence goes on from NZ_BMMK01000022.1 coordinate 83,013, forward strand.
ATGCGCGCCGCCGAGCAGGCGTTCGCCGCCGACTCCCGTGCCGTGGCGACCGGCCTGCGGCATCTGTCCTCCGTTGACTCGACCGCGTTGGTGGCGGCGGGCATGGTGCACGTCGCCCAAGGCTTCTTCGGGGAGGTCGACGGGATGTGCTGGTTGCTGGCCCGGCCCGCTTCCAATGCCCCACCCGTGGACCGGACGGTCACCGAGCAGGCGATCCGGCTCGCCGTAGGCGGCGGACGGCGGGAGTTGCCCGGGAGGGGTGAAGACGTCGACGGCACCTGGCAGGCCCGCACCGCCGCTCTGGCTACCTACCGCGCCCAGCTCCCTGCGGGCGCGGACCTCGACACCATCGTGGAGTCCCTGCTGCACCTGCACCACAACCGGGCCCACGGCATCGACCCCGACCACGAACGCACCTGCCGGCGGTTAGCCCGACAGGCCGCGCTGACCTGGCGTGCCCGGCAGGCGGGAGGCGACTGGTGAACAGCCCCGTCCTCACTCCCCCGGCCGATCCTTCTCCAGGGTGGGGCCAGTCGTTGGGCACTGGCGCGGCCGGCATCGTCTTACTTGCCAACGAGCAGGCCCACGCCGGCATCGCCGGGTGGGACACAGTTCACCAGTGGGCCAAAGTCATGACCCGCGAACCCGTCACCACCCATCCCGACGCCTGCGGCTTGTTCCGCGGCGCGCCGGCCGTCGCGTTTGTCCTTCACACCACCGGCCGCATCGGCTACGCCGCCGAGTTGGAGATCCTCGACCGCCATATCGCCACGCTCGTCCAGCAGCGCCTGGAGCGTGCCCACGCCCGTATCGACCACGGCCGATTGCCGTCCCTGCGGGAGTATGACCTGATCAGCGGGTTGACCGGGCTCGGCGTCTCCCTGTTGCACCGGCACGGCGAACACGAGCTGCTATGCGACGTCCTAGCCTACCTGGTACGCCTGACCGAACCCGTCACGGTCGACGGCCAGACACTCCCAGGCTGGTGGGCCGACCATGGCCCTGACGATCAGCCGAACGTGGACTGGCCGGGTGGGCACGGCAACCTTGGCCTCGCGCACGGCGTCGCCGGCCCGCTCGCCCTGCTGGCGACCGCCCACCGTCGCGGTATCACCGTCCCCGGCCAGGTTGAGGCGATCGACCGGATCTGCACGTCGCTGGAGGAGTGGCGGTGCGGCCCCAGTTCCCGACCGTGGTGGCCGGGCATGATCTCCCGGCGCGAGTGGCAGGACCGGACCGTCCGTCAGCCTGGGCCGCAGCGGCCGTCCTGGTGCTACGGCACCCCCGGCATCACCCGCGCCCAACAGCTTGCCGCCCGCGCGCTCGGTGACATCGAGCGCCAACGGCGCGCCGAGAACACCCTCGCCGCGTGCCTCACCGATGAGCAGCAGCTCGCCCAGCTCGGCGACGCCTCCCTCTGCCACGGCTGGGCCGGTGCCATCCACACCGCATGGCGCGCAGCCACGGACGCGGGACCGGGCAGCAGGCTCGCCGCGCTGCTGCCGAACCTGCGTAGCCGTTTGGGGGCGTACTTGAACCGGCACGGACTCCCCGGTGGCAGCGGCCTGCTCGACGGTGCTTCCGGTGTCGCCCTGGTGCGCCACCATCTCGCCGTCGACACACCACCCGCCTCCGGATGGGATGTCTGCCTCCTCGTCGCCGGCTGACCAGACCCCCAACCGCACGAAGGGAAACGATGAACAGCACCGTGATGGACTCACCTGACGCGCTGCGCGCCCACCTCGTTGACCAGCTCGTCGCCGAGGGCCGCCTGAGCCCCGGCCGTGTGGAGCAGGCGATGCGTACTGTTCCACGGCACGCCTTTCTCCCGGCCGCGACCATGGAGAAGGCGTACGCCAACCGGGCAGTCACGATCAAGCCTGGCCCGGTAGGGGGGCGCCCGTTGAGCTGTGCGTCCCAGCCCTCGGTCGTGGCGATGATGCTGGAACAGCTCGACCCCCAGCCCGACGATCACGTCCTGGAGGTCGGGGCCGGCACTGGCTACAACGCCGCGCTGCTTGCCGAACTGGTCGATGATCAGGGCACGGTGACCACCCTCGACATCGACCCGGACGTCACCGCCCACGCACAGGCAGCGCTGGCAGCCGCCGGTTACGACCGGGTCCGTGTGGTCACCCGGGATGGTGCTCTCGGCGCGAGCGAACACGCTCCCTTCCAGCGACTCGTGGTCACGGTGGGGCCGTGGGACATCCCGCCGGCCTGGTTCGAGCAGCTCGCCCCAGGGGGCCGGATGGTGGTACCGCTGCGGTGGCGCGGCCAGTCACGCAGCATCGCCTTCACCCGCGAGCACAACCGGCTGCGGTCGACGTCGGTGACGCTGTGCGGCTTCATCTCCATGATCGGTGACGACGGCGAACGCCACGGCACCATCGACGCGGACGGGCACGTGTCCCTGTACTGGGACGCCGACCAAACCATCGACCCGGTCACGCTCTCCGGCATCCTCACCCGCCCGAAGACCGAGACGTGGTCGGGCGTGTCCCTCGGCGCGGGCGAACCCCTCGACGGCATCTGGCTCCGCCTCACCGCCAACGAACCCGGAACCTGCCGCATCACCGCCGAACGCGAAGCCGTCGACGCCGGCCTGTGCACACCCGCCATCCCCGCCCGCAGCCCCGCACTCGTCGACGGAGCAAGCCTGGCCTACCTCACCCTCCGCCACCGCGACGACGCCGAAACCCGCTGGGAACTCGGCGCCACCGGCCACGGCACCGACGGCGCCATGCTCGCCGAACGCCTCTGCACACAGATCCGCAGCTGGAACCTCGACCGCACCGCCCAACCGACCATCACCGCATACCCAGCAGGGACCCCAGACCACGACCTGGCCCCCGGAACGGTCACCGACAAACACCAGATCCGGCTGACAGTTTGCTATGGCTGAGTGAAGTCAGTTGCGATGGTGAGGGCCACTTTGGGGCTGTCCCTTTGCCATACAGGGCGCCGGTGGTTCGGCCTTCCGCATGGAGACGCACGGAACCAGCAGGCGCCCGAGATGGCTCCGGTTGGGGACCACTCGGGCGCCTGGGCGCGAGGTCAGGCAGCCTTCGCGTAGACGATGATGTTGTCGCGGTAGCTGCGTGCGGACGTGTCGAACGCGCCACCGCAGGTGATCAGCCGGAGCTCCGGGCCGGCGGTGTTGCCGTAGACGTCGTCCTCCGGGAACCGGTCCTTGTCAACTTGCTGGGTACGGGTGACAACGAACCTCGACTGGCTGCCGTCGCGGTTGTCCACCAGCACCTCGTCGCCCTTCTTCAGCTCCTTCAGGCGGAAGAAGATGCCGGGCTTGGCGTTGCCGTCGACGTGGCCGACGATGATCGCCGGGCCGGTGTTGCCCGGGATCGGGCTCTCCTTGTACCACGCGGCCTGCATCGGCTGCTCGACCGAGGGGATCTCCATCGAGCCGTCCCGCGTGAGCCCCACCGAGACCAGCGATGACTCCGCGCCGATCTTCGGGATGCGGATCGTGGCGGGCGGGGAGGTCTTCTCGGCGACGGTACTGCCGCTGGCCGCGGGTGCCGGTGCCGTCGCGTCGTGCCCCGAGCCGCAGCCGCCGATCACGAGGAGAGCCGACACGAGCAGGGTGGCCGCGAGACCGCGGCCACCCCAGAGGCGGTACTGACGCATTCGTCAGCCTCGCGTGGTCCCGCCAGCGCCGGTCTCGATCCGACCCTTGGGCCTGATCTTGACCTGCGCGTTGCCGCCGCGCTGCGTGCTCACGTTCCGCTTGGCTGCCTGGGTCCGCGCCTTGGCCTGCGCCTCCTTCGCGCTCGCCGCATCCTGGGCGGGCTTCGGCGCGGTGGTGCCGGGGTCACCCGGCAGCACCTCGAAGGTGTAGGAAAGCTTCTCGTCGCCACACTGGGCGGAGACGGTGTGCTTGCCGGCCGGGGCGGAGTCCTTCACGGACGCGTTCACGGCCCAGGACGCCGCGTGCGGGTAGTAGCCGCCGGAAATCCGCTCCAAAGAGCCGAGGTCCAGCGCGTCCGAGCTGATGTTGGTCGGCCGGCCGTTGTGACCGGCGCGGTCGTCACAGCTGATGTAGACGAAGTACGGCTTGAGCCCCAGGAAGGTGATGCCCTTCTTGGCGGTGGGTGTATCCACCGTGGGCTTGGTGTAGTCGACCAGGCCGATGTGGGGCTTCACCCAGTCGCTCGGCCGGGTCGGCTTCGCCGTGGTCGAGGTCGCTGGCTTCGACGACTCCGCCTTCGTCGTCGTGGTGGCCGTCGGCTTCTCGTCCTGGGTGGGCGAGGGCACGGTGGTGGTCGACACCGGAGCCGTCGTCGGGGCCGAGGTGGTCGACGTCGTGGTCTCGGCCGGGCTGGACGAGGGCTCAGCGATTGCGGTCGGCGCGACGACGGCGGCCACGGTGGTGGCGGCCAGCGCGGCCCCCACCACCGGACCCACAGGTCTTCTCACTGGTGATCTCCATTGGTTTCCATACGCGCTTTCCCCTGGTCAGCGCGACATTGGCATGGCCCCGCTGACGCGGAGGCTCCCTCAGCATGCCCAAGTCGAAGCGGGGAACGGTAACCATAAGCAGGTGACGATCACAACATCGGATGGCCGGGGGTTCGCGTCCCTTATGGGCGCGGACCGACGATCGTGGGGAGCCATGCTCTAGACGTGGATCTCTTGACGAGCGCGCCCGGCTCGATCAACAAGTCCAGCACCGTGGGCGTGTTTCTCCACCAACAGCAAGCTCTGGACGGAATGTTGGAACATGAGAGGCGGAGGTACGGGGGGCCTGGTGGGAGCAGCGGCGCACGATCCTCCGGTGGCCTGGTATTGACAGACAGAGGTCGCTGTCAGCCCGCCCGGTCGGTCGCGCGTTGATCGGCGCTAACGGAGGTTGTGGTACCGCCGCCAGTCTCAGACCCGGATTGGCCTGCTGACCACAGGATGGTGTGGCGCGGTACTGATGAGCAGTGACCCGCCACATCCTCGTTTGATAACGAGCGGGCTTCGGGTCGCGACCGGTAGCGTGGCACCCCGATCGAGGGGGTGCTATGCGCATCGTGCAGCGCTATCGGCCCGGACTTGTTGCTGTGGCGGTCGTTGCGATCACCATCGTGGCGGCACTCGCTATCACCAAGGTTGGCGGTGAGGGGTCAGCGGGAGTGTCCCCGGACACCACCTCACCGCCAGCTGAGTGGACGATCTACGCAGCTTCGATCCAACAGGTCCTGCCAGGACCAGACCCCAACTCAGTCGTCATCCAGGTGGATTTACCGGCAGGTGCTCCGGGGTGTGCCCTTGATCCACGCGTCATCCAACTCCAAGAACTCGACAACACCATCTACGCCAACGTCGTCTTCTCGTCCCATGCCGCCGACACCGCCGGTGCCTGCCCCACCGGGGGCACTACAAGGATGGGACCAGGGTGATCGTCGGCTGGGACGTGACCCTGGTCCTTGTTGTTTTGTTCCTGCTGGTCACCACCTTGTTGACGCCGCAGCGGTGCCACGGCGGTGCGGGCGGCGTGGCGGGCCGCTGTGATGGTCTGCCCGGTGAGGGTGATACGGCAGGTGGCCTGGTTGGTGTGTTTGTTGTAGTGGATTTCCAGTCGTAGCGCCTCAAACAGGGCGCGGGCAAGATCGTCGGAGAGCTCGTCGATCTGGATCTTCGCGACTGGTAGCGCGTCGATCAGGTCGGGGTTGGGTGCGTGCAGGATGCGTTCCTCGACCTCGGCGAGTTGGGACTCGAACTGTTGTTTCTGCGCGCGTAGCTCGGCGCGGCGCTCGTTGATGTCGCGGATGAGGTCCCGGTCGGGGTCATCGACGAGTTCGAGGTTGCGCACGGTTCTTTTGATCTTGGCTTCGGTGTCGGCAATGCTGCGGCGCAGTGCCGCTACTCGCTGCTCGCGTTCCTGGTGGGCGGCGGCATCAAGGATGCGGATACTGGCGTCGAGCAGGTGTCGTCGATAAGCGCCGAAGACGTGATGGGCGAAGAAGGCGTTGAGCTTGTCCACGAGGGCGTCTTCACGAACGAAGATACTCACCGGGTGTTCCTTGGGGACATAGTCCCTCTTGGGGGCGCATACGTAGTAGGCGTGCTGGTGGCGGGTTTTGCCGAACATGCGGCGTCCGCACAAGTCGCAGAACAGGTAGGTGCGCAGCCGGTAGACGCGCTTGGTCTGCGGGTGGTTGACGTTGGCACCTGCGGCGCTGCGGGAGCCGAAGCGATGACCGCTGACCTGTTGGACTTGGATGTAGGTGTCGAGGCTGACCAGTGCCTCGTGGACGGGCTCGGGCGACCAGATCCACTCGGAGACGGGGTTGAGCGTGTTGCCGCCGGTCTTGCGGGCGTGCCGGTTCCACACCATGTGCCCGGTGTGTTTGGGGTTGCTGAGGATGTCGCGGACGTTGGAGTAGGTCCAACGGCCGATCGCCCGGCTCGGGTCGACCGGTGTGGGCGGCGGGTTGCTGGCAGGGTCGAGGTTGAGCCGGTCAGCGATAGCTTGGTAGCCCAAGCGTTCCTCAAGCCGCCACGTGAAAATCTTCTTCACCACGGGGGCTTGGAGGGGGTCAGGCTCGAGGAACGTCTTCTTCTGGCCCTTGGCGCGTTTGGCCGGGACAGGGTGCGGGACGCGTTTGGCACGGTAGCCGTAGCAGGGCTTACCGACGTTGTAGCCCTCCTCGGTGTGCACGGCGAACCCGTCCCAGGACTTCTCCAGCATCTCCACGACGTAGAACTCGGAGATGCCCTGTTTGACCCGGCGGGTGAGCAACTGCGTGGCGATCTTGGCCTTGCGACCGTTCTGTGCGAGTTGGAACGGTTCGTCCGCGGCCAGCAGCCGCACCCCGGCGCGTTCGAGGCGGTTCTCGATGTCGGTGGCGATATAAGTGCGGCGGGCGATGCGGTCGATGGACTCACAGATCACGTAGTCGAAACGCCGATCCGGGCGTTCGGCCTCGGCCAGCAAGTCCTGAATGCCTCCATCGCGCGGGATGGGGATCTGGAACTGCTCGTGCGCGCTACCGCGCCCGCGGGCGGCGAGGTCCTTGCGGCCGGACTCAATGTCATAGAAGTGCGCCACAATCAGCGCGTTGTCGGGCAGCACCATCTGCGAGGCACGCAACTGGCGAGGCAGCGAGAGGGTCGGGTCCTGCTGGTCGTAGGTCGAGGTCCGCCCCGCCCACGCCACACGGATCAGCGACACGCTCGGCTCCGCATGACCGGGACAGTCGCTCTCGTCGCGTCGGTAGGGGCTGCGGGCTCGTCCTAGGCGGCTCATCCCAGCCCACGCTCGGACCTGTTCCGGGCCAGCCATTCGGTCACCTCCCACAGCACACGGGCCTGCTGCTGCGCGAGCCGTTCACCGTCCGGACCGTCCAGGATGCGGATCTCCCACACCATCTCCGGGGGTTCAGCGTCCCGACACCGACCAGAGGCGGAGCGCCGCCTGCGGGGTGGTGCGGAGTTCGCCGGTCCACAGTGACCGTGGGGGCCGCGCGGTGGACGACTGGGCGTCCGCTGATGCTGCTCAGTACGCCGCCCACCACTCACCCCAGCCCTCGCGTGCCGTCCTCGGCGACCATACCCTGACTGTCCGATAAGGATGATCGAATCGCGCCGAGTCGTTGTGCTGACAGGAGAACATCCAACGGAGCGCTCTCAGTGCTTCCCACATCCCATGCCCACCGTCGCAAGCGCTGCTGGGTCGCGCTGAGGATGTCGAGCCGTGCCGGTGTGGCGATCACCGGGTCGTCGAGGGTGACCACTCGGACGCCATGCTCGGCAAGGTTCTCCTCGATGCGGACACGGTCGGCGAGCCGACGGGACAACCGATCGACGTCACTGCAGGCGACAACATCGAAGAGGCGGTCGGGTCGGCACGCACGGTCGAGCAGGTCGATCAGCCCTCCATCCACCGGGCGCCCGTCCAGATGCCACATAGCAGTGGAGCGAGTGCTGCCACGCAAACCGTTCCAAGGACCGACATCGGCAAAACATCCAGCAATGGTCGCTCCGGCGGGAAGCGCGGCAGCGACCACCCGCAGTTGCCGTTGTATCGCGGTGTGCGGGTCATCAGCGCACGCGACACGGCCGTAGAACGCCACACGCACTCCCCCGGCACACACCGGATGGAACACGCCAGGGGCAGACGGACTCGCCATCATAGAACCCCCTTTCTGTTGCAGGACTCGTAGTTGCCCAACGCCCACCCACCGGATCGACACTGGTGTATCCACGCTCTGTGCGTCGCGACGGTCAAGCCCGGCTGTTTTTCCACGATCGCATTGATTCGGCGCCGCCCACCCGGCTTGCCATCGAGAGGCTGACCGCTGTCGGCGCGATACTTCACCCAGCGAGTGGAATCGCCACAGTCGGAAATAATGATCTTTTTGGGATCATCGGCCGGATCCGCGGAGAACGCCTGCGGGTTCAGAACAGGCTCACCCTTGGTGACGAGGCCGTTGTAGTGATCGGCATACAGCGCCCGTGACATGTTGGTCAATGCCAGACCGGTGGCGTGATGACCCAGCTTGGCTGATCGCCAATCGGAAGTCTGGCCTGCCTCGACAAAGTCCTGCCACATACCCCGATAGGCCGCGACCGCGTCCTGCTGAGCCTTCTCTGGCACTGATTCACTCGACGAAGGAGCAGGTGAGGATGGTGCGGACCGGTCGGCTGACGTGCTCAAACGTGCGTGCTCACGGCTGCCCGAACTGCAGGAGGCGAGTGCAAGAGCCGACGCCACCCCGACGACTGCTAACGCCGCCGCTCGGCCCTGCCGCGCGTTCAAGGTCATCTCCTCACCCATGTCTACGCCAACGCTCCGTAATGATCTTATTGCTCTGCGTGCGGCGTTCACTGTCTACACGATGCATCCCTCTCGAAGGAAGAGGGTGTGAAGACGAACTCGAAGTCCGTATAGTGCCCCGGACGCTCTCCAGCCCTTCAGTCCTCGACGGTGTGCCAGCGAGTTTTCCAACAGGCGGTACAGGAGCGAAGTCAGCGATCCCGATCAGGATCACAACGCATATTCGCGATCACATGTGACTGGATGAATTGATGTTGGTGGCACTCATCGCGTTATGGCCGACTATTGGTGCACTCACCGGGGCCACGCTCTCGACTGTGACCCTCCGTCTGTTGAACTCGCCGTCCACCACTCCGTTCACGGGGCGGACCATCGCGGCCCTGCTGACGGGAATTCTGTTCGGTCTCCTGACGTGGCGCGTCGGTGCGAACGTCGACCTGCTGCCCTACAGCTACCTCGCCGCGGTCGGGGTTCCACTCGCGATCATCGACACGGTCGAGCAACGCCTGCCCAGTCCGTTGGTGCTGCCCAGCTACCTCATCCTCGGCGCCACCTTCACCCTGTCGGCCACCGTGCACACGACCCCCGGGTCGCTGCTGCGGGCGCTGGTGGGCATGGTCCTGCTCGCCGGGTTCTACCTCGCACTCGCCGTCATCAGTGCCGGCGGCCTCGGGGCCGGAGACGTCAAACTCGGCGGCCTCCTCGGCCTCGCCCTGGCATGGCAGAGCTGGACCGCCCTCCTCACCGGCACGCTGCTGGGATGGCTCCTGGCCGCTGTCACCTGGACCGCCCTGCGGTTCAGCCCACGGTGGCACCGAGACTCCACAATCCCTCTCGGTCCGTTCCTGCTGGCCGGAGCCTTCGCCGCGCTCCTCACCCAGCCCCAGTAGGCCCGCCCGGGTCGCTGCCGGGGCGAAGCGTCGACCACGACCCATCGTGTGGCGCTGATCAATGGTCAGGTATATCTCGTGGAACCACCCACCGTAGCCAGCGTCATACAGAAGGATGTCTGTTCAGGTGCACGTCCGGGGAAGGGTGACGCATGGGTGAGATGGTGAGCGGCTTCTGGGCCGCCTCCGCTGTCGGGGGTGCGGCCGGTGCCGCCGCGGCAGCGGCCGGGGCCACAGCACATGCCGCCGACGCCGCGCGCGGGGCCAGCGAGGGTGGAGGCGGCAGCGGAGCCGGTGCACACTTCGCCGTTGATCGCGACCAGATCCCTGGTCTGATCAACGATCTCAAGGAAGCCAAGGTGAAGCTCGAGGATGCGGCGAACGTGGCGAAGCAAGCCGCGAACTGGCCAGCACCCGGCAACGATCCCTACAGCCCGAGCGCCGCGAAGCGGATGGGACCCGAGCTTGTTCAGAACTACCTCGCTGCCAACGCACAACAGCAGGCAGACATCGAGAACATGATCAAGAGCCTGGAAGCGGCGATGACCTCCTACGACAACGCCGACGAGTCGGCGCGGGCGTCCTTCCAGCAGAAGCGGAGCTAAACGACCATGCGCAAGGCGACGGCGGCAATCGGCACAGTAGTCAGTGCACTCCTGCTGGCCGGGTGTAGCTCCAGCGCGACTGGCGGCAACGCCCAGCCCGCCTCGACGACCTCAGCCACTACCGGCACGGAGTCCGGTTCAAGTCCCGGCAACCCCGATGTGCCACGAGTGCCGAAACCACTGGATACCGCGAAGTTCCAGCAGGACCCGTGCAGTGTGCTCACCAAGGCGCAGCTCCAAGCACTCCACATCGGTGCCCAGGGGTCACCTGCAGACATCAATGATCAACCGAACTGCCGCTGGCCGGACACCTTCGGGCCGTCCCAGATGAGTGTGTCCGTCACCTTCATGACCAAGGGAGACGGGCTGGCCGGGCTGTACAGCCGCAGCAGCACCTTCAAAGTCTTCCGCCCCTTCCAGATCGACGGCTACCCGGCCGCCGTCGTCCTGGCCTTTCTGGACCAACGCTCCCAAGGCGTGTGCGACGTGGACGTGGCCGTCACCGACAAGCTCGTCTACCTGGTCCAAGCGAAGATGCACAGTGACGCCCCCGACTACACCACGCCCTGCGAGCGAACCAAGACCGTTGCCGGTGAAGTCCTCAAGACCCTCAAGGCAGCCTCCTGACCTCGCCCACACTGACCCACGGTGGACCACGCAGACAGCGACCTGCGGCGTGGTCACCAACTCGGAGGTCATCGCCGGGGAAGTCGGTCACCACGACACCGATCTCTCCAGCCAACAAGGATGGGCAGCGCGCGAGCCGGCGGGCATCGACCGAGGTTGATCCCGCTACGGGAAGGGGCGGCACCGGCACCAAGCCACGGTTACGGATCGATCGGGGTCCGGTGCGGTGTCAGCCCAGCAGGGCCACCGCGAGGACGCCGATCGTCACGTTCGCGCACACGTGGACCAGGTATGGGATGGCGACGCCGTTCGTGCGCAGCCGGAGCACGCCCAGCGCCGCGCCCCACACCCCAGCCATGAGCATGCCCCACCAGCCCGACGGAAAACCGTGGAGGTGGGCGAGGCCGAACGCCACCGCCTGCATCGCGACCGCGGGCCAGGCCCCGAACACCACGCCGAGCTCGGTCTGCAGCACCCCCCGGAACAGCGCCTCCTCCCAGATCGGGTTGACCAGGGAGAAACCAAGGACCCCCAGCACGGCGACCCACCACAGCCGCGCCCCCAGATCGGCCAAATACTCCGACGGCGACGGACCGTCAGTGTTCGCCCAGACAATGAGCGCCGCAGCACCCGCGAGGATGGTCACGGCCGCCAGCCCCAGGCTGTCCACACCCCACCGACCCCAGCGCAGCCACGGCAGGGCGGGCCGCAGGTCCGGCCACCGGCCCGCCACCGCCCTGAGCACCAGGATCGGCGCCACGCACACCACGACCGTGGTCACCGCGGGATTCAGACCGCTGTGCGCACCCAACGCGAAACCGGCGAACACCACGTCGACAAACACCGTCAGCCGGACCGCCGAGACCGACCGCGCCCCGAACGCGACCACGGTGCACACCGCCAGTCCCGCCGCCACCCACACCGTCCGCGTGGGAGCGGTCGCCACCGGCGGTACTGCGGCCACAAAGCCTGCCAGACAGCCAACAGCGACCACCACCACTGCCCCGGCAATCGTGGTCCGCCGCGGGCGAACGTCCGTACCGTTACTCATCATCACCTACCGTAGGAGTGGCGACCTACAGTCGGTGGGATCCCGATCCACAACCGGGTGAGCTCGAACCTCAGCCGGCCACCAACGTCGTCATCGCGGCATCAGCCACCTGCGCCGCCCGCTGACACAACTCGTCCTTACCCAGTGGCTGCTTCGTTCCACTCTCGCTGTAGTGCGCCCGCAGGACCTGGCCGTCTGCGACATCCACGTTGACGGTGCAGAAATCGCTGCCGACCGGGGCCCCGGGAGTACGGATCTCATACGCCGGGAACCCCTGAACCTTCAGCTCACGCACATCACCATTCACCTGTCCAGGACCAAAGTTCTCGATCCCCATACCTGTGATGGTCGCTACCGCGGCAGAGATATCCTTGGCTTCACTGCGAATGTGGCAGGTCGGTGCGCCCTTGAAGGTAGAGTCTTCCAACTTCTGCGGCGGCCGGTCGAGCGCAAACCGCCTCTTCTGATCGTCGGTCAGCAGCGAGCACGGATCCTTACCATCAAGCCTCACCTCGCGAGGCCGATCAGGCAGCTTCCGCTCCGGAGAAGCAGACGTGGCCTCGCTACCCTTCGTCCTCGGGGCTGGCTGGGCATCACCCGCGTTCCCCCCGGAACACCCGGCAACACCAACAGCAGCCGCCGCGGCGAACGCCGCAACCATCAGCCGCCGGTCAGGCACGGCGCCCCTCCACATCAACGGTGCTCCGCTCGTCGGCGATCCCGTACTGGCGAGCCGCCGCCTCCAACTGCTCGACAATCGCCTTGAGCTGGTCTCGGTACCCGCTGATGGCGGCCAGCGCCGACGTCGTACCCTCCAGACTCTTCCTGGTGATCTCCTGGGCCACCTCGACACTCACGTCGTCCCTGGCCATCGGCTTCATCTCCAGCTTGCCCTGTGCCTGGTACACCAGCGCCTCGACCTTGTCATACGCGGCCCGGAACAGCTTGAGGGCCTCGGCCACCTGGCCCAGCTCGAAGCGGAGCACCGGGGCCGCGCCACCGGCGGCCGGGGTGGTGGGCTGGTGACCGGTCGGACCCATCGCAGCGAAGGGCATGAGCCTGAACCCCCTAAAGTCGATATTCGGGGCCGAGACTAGCGAAGCCACCCGAACGGTTCTCACGAACCCAAAGTTTCACCTATTCAGAGCAGTTATTGCTCCCGGTCGGCGCACGACACCACCCTGACGACCAGCACCTTTCAGGGACGCGCCACCGGATACGGCGAGGCCCGCCAGACGCTCCGCAAAGCATCTGGAGGGCCTCGTTCCGGGTAGTGAACGCGGCTGAATTCGTGCGTCCCGCCGTCGAGCACACCTGCCTCGCCCCCACTACTCATTCGCCCCAGGCTCCCCCCGGCATTGTGAACCCTTCTCAACCCTCCAGGCAGCGTACGTACAGCCGATGCCACCCACCCTGGATCACCCGCACACCGGGCAATGGCGATCCCCGCACCGTCGCCAAATGCGCGCGGAGCAGGCGCACCAGGAACGGTGGCAGGGAGATCGTGCGCGCGGATTCGGGGGTTTTGGGTGGGCCAAGCCACAGGGTGCCGTCATCGGACTCGTGCAGGGCCCCGGTGTCGGGGTCGATGATGAGGTGGCCGGTGTCGTCGTCGAACAGCTGCAGGCGGGGGCGCTGCAGCCCGGTCAATTCGCCCCAGCGGGCACCGGTCCACGCCCCGGTGACCAACCAGCACCGCGCCCCCGGCCCCCTGCTGATTGCGATGGCGGACGAGTGTCCTTGTCGGTTTGGTTTTCAAATGTTGAGTCGGCTGGTCTGGCTATGTGGGAAGTGTCCAGCGTTGGTTCACATCGGCGCGACAGTCCCAGATCTGGAGGGGGAAGTCGTCGGCTGGGCTGTTGGCCTTGGCCTCCAGGCACCGTCCCGATTGCGGGTTGCGGAGCGTCCCGTCGGGTTGGGCTTGCCACGTCTGGGCGTCGGTGCCGTTGCAGTCCCACAGTTGGACCTTGGTGCCGTTGGCGGTGCCCGATCCGGAGACATCCAGGCATTTGCCTAGCGCGCTCAGGGTGCCGTCGCGCCAGGTCCAGCGTTGTGCGTTGGTGCCGTTGCAGCCCCATAGCCCCACGCTGGTGCCGTTGGCGGTGTTGGAGCCGGCCACGTCGATGCACTTGCCGTCCATCCCGGTCACCATGCCCACGGGATAGGATGGCCCGCTTCGGATCAGGTAGTCGCTGTGGGCGATGTTCCAGTGGGTGGCCAGGTAGCTGCCGGGAGCCGGGTTGGTGTGGAAGTAGTCGTCTCCGTTGCAGTCGAGCTGGTACCTCATGCCGGGACAGATCTGCCGTACGTCATCGGGGTGGGCTCCGGTGTCGTCGTAGCACATGATGTCCCGCTGGTCCCAGCAGTGCCCGCCGCCGGTGGAGTGGGGTGCATCCTTTCCGACCGCGCCCAGGGTGTGGATGAGTTCGTGGCCGAGGAAGTCCCATCCACCCCGGCATCCCTCGCCGAGCAGCGCGTAGTGCGGGCCGGCGTTGAACGGGTTGTCCGGGCTTGGCCGGTCGTCACCACCGTTGCCCCCGGCCACACAGCCCGCTTTGGACTCGGCCCACACCACGTACTTGCGGTCAGCGCGGTCGTAGCCGCCGAGTCTCTTCAGTGCCACGGTGACTGTGCCGAAGGTGAGCATCGCGTGCTGGGGTAAGACGACCTCCTTCACGACGGGTCGACAATCCTGACCGGTGACGTAGCGGATGTGCCGTACGCCGCCTCCCAGGCGCCGTGCGGCCTCCACGAAGGCATCGTTGGTGTCTGCGGCATAGCTCTGAAACGTGCCGACAATCTCGTCGTATCGGGAATCCTGTTCATCGCCGCGGACATAGAGGAGCTGGACTCGCTTTCCGCTGGCTCCATCCCCCTCGCAGAGCACGGGCCGGGGGATGGCGTGGACACCGGCGACCTTCGGCATCTGGGTACCGAGGGACGGGAGCCGGCTGTCGTCGGCCAGCGGCGGAGCCTCCGGAGGATCAGCAACCGCCACCACCGGTGCGACGAACGCACCAACCAGAAACGCCACCACGGCGACGAGCACGCGCCGGAGGACTGTGGGATTCGTCTCGGATCTCATCGCGGCTCCGTTCACCGGGTGTCTTGGAAGTAGTAGAGCGACCCGGGCTTGTTCGCGGTTGTTACTCCGAGCGGCCAGTTCTTTCGGTCGGTCGTGTGGTAGGTGACGTAGATACCGTTCCAGTCCCAGGGGTCGATGACGTCCGTGATGAACATGGCGTGATCGATGTTGCCGTCGGCCTGGGTACCGCCGTTGCTGTTGTCCCAGTCCGCGTACACGGCGTCGCCTTTGCGTGCCGGCTCGCCGGCGTAGCTACGGGTCCGCTTGGAATAGTGGTAACCAAATACTGCCAGATCGTGCGCGACTCTCCACGTTCTGTTGTCGTGCACCTGCCACATTGCGCCGATGTAATGCCACCACTTGTCCGGGCCCTCGTGATACAGGCCGGCATTCGCCCAGCCGCCCGCCCGGAAGATCTGGGACAGGAAGTTGGTGCAGTCGTTGCCGTAGTTGTTGTATTCCCTATTGCGACCGTGTGCCCAGCGAAGGGCGTAGTCGATTGCTGCCTGCCGGTTGAATCCACCGTCCCGTTCGAGCGGCTCGGGGGCACGGGGCTTGCGCGGGGCGTCCGGGGTGTTGGGCACCATGCTCGGCGGCAACGGTGTTCTGGAGGTCTCCGTCGGCAGCGGTGCGCCGTTCTTCTCCGGGCGGGCATAGGTCAAGGGAACGTCGTGCGCGTGGGTGGGGACGTCGAGCACGTCGCTCGAGAGCCGCCATATGCCGCCCGATCGCTCGAATCGGATCAGATGGCGCAGCCGGTAACTGCTGTATTCGGGTCCGCGTCCCAGCCGATGGTGGGCCGCCAAGTACAGCCTGGTGACCTCGTCGAGCTGCACCTCGGCCGTGCTGTTTTCTACACTGACGTCGGCGTCGTTGACGATGACGTTCGCGTGGCTGAACTCCGCGAGTGTGCCCGCCAGGCCCGCTCGGGACCGGTCCAGCTCGGGTGCTTCGGCCGCGATGCGTACCGAAAACGCCTCGGCAGTCGGGGTGCGGGTGAGCTTCGTCGGGTTGGCCCTGGTGAGGGGCGTGTAGCTACTCGTCACGCGAGTGGCACGGTCGTGAAGATACTGGCGAGCCAACGCCACCAACGCATCCTGGCCAGTGGTTTCCGTTGCCTCGGCGGATGCGGCCGCTGAAGTAACTAACACCGCTACGGCCGCTGCGAGTCCTAATCGCCGGACACATCTTCGCATCACCGTGGTCAATCTCCTAATCATCGTTGCGCGTTGGTTTTTTCTGCGAGGTCGAGGGCCTGGTTGGTGGTCAACGGAGGCTGCGGCGAGCGGGATCCGCCGTTCCAGAACAGAGATTCGTCCCGGGTCACCAGCGCGGAGCTGTACACAAAGATCGGAACGCTCTTGTCCGGGCGGAACCACTCCACACGAATCGTTCCACCGTCCTTGGCGTAGTCGTACACCACGGCGGTTCCCCCCTGCATGCGGCGAACCTGGCAGTGTGCCCCATGACCGCGATCACATTCCGCGTTCCCTGCGCTGATTGCTGGTTCTGTGACTTCCACACTCACCGCCCCGTACCGGCCCTCCTGATCCCGAACCAGCAGTCCCGCACCGGACCGCTTCGACTCCTTCACCGGCCACGTTGCATTGGCCGAATCTGCGATCTCCACCTCAGAATTGGCCTCGCGCAGCACCGAACGGAGCAGCGCCTCCAAGTCGCGGGACTGGACACTGCTGGCACTGCGGCCTTGGGCAAGCGGCGGGTCGACGCGCTGGGGAACAGCGGGCCGTTCCCCTGTTTCAGCGGACACGCTCGTCGGCGTCGGCAACGTCTCCGGCGACACGGCCGGCGGCGCACTCGAGCACCCCGCCATCAGCAGCACCAGTCCGACAACACCAGCACACACTCGTGACCCCATGGCGTCCGCCTCCTGCCCCATCGCCCCATCTCGGCTCACTGGGTTGTATCGGCCCGATCGAGGCCACAACACCACCCATAGAGCCCGCACCGATGCCCCAGGTAGCCGAGTTGACTGGTCACCGATGCCACCAGGGGACGGCGGGAGTGCCGGCAGACCAGGCACACCCTGCTCCGCATTTACAGGGCCACAGACCGGTCCGCTGTCCTTCTCTATGCAGACCGAGGGGGCTAGTGCGTTTGCTGCCGCGTGAGTTGGCGGACGTAGCGGACATCCGATGGAATCAGGACTTTGTTCAGCTTATCCCTAAGCCTCCCCTCAAGAACGTGTCCGGCGTGTTCTCAACATGCGATCCAGAATTGAGCATGCTGAGCGGGCGGGACATAGTCAAGGAGTCACCGTGGCGGAATGATTTTGTCGTCCGCCTGGACGACAAGGCGTCTATTATTGCTGGTTAAAGGGGTGGGCGAGGAACCCGTGGATCACACGGAGGCCGATGCACAACATCTTGATCGCTGTGAGCGATGGGCTGGTAGCCTTCACCCCACCGAGGCGGTGGCATCCGCGTGCCCATCACCCATCCGGAGCAGGGTCGGTCGATACCCGAATCTTCAGAGCAAACCCTGGAATTCACGAGTCCTCTCGACTCTGGCTACTGCCTCCACATGGCTCCGCCTGGGAGTTCTGCCGGAACCACCACGCCGAGCCGCCGCCCACAGGATTGGGTCGGAGACATACTCCGACGACCTGCCGGACCTCATGCCGGCTTCGTCAAGCATGGCAACCGTGTGGTCCGCGACTTCCTGGTACTCCGGCACCGGATCCTATTCCGGCGTGTTCTCACCTCACCTTGATTTTTGGGTCAGCGGGTTGTGGGTTCGTGGTTCAGGTTGGTGTTCCAGTCGATGTGGTGTTCGCAGGGCCATGTGGGGTTGCTGGGCCGGGTTTCCGGTGTGATGTGCTGGGCGCCGGATGGGGGGGTGGCCCTCTTGCCGAGTTGGGCGCTTGCGGCGATGAGCCGTTCGGCGCGTGGGCGGCGTAGCCGTTCGTAGGCTTGGAGTGCTTGCTCGGTGTCGGGTAGGTCGCGCAGGCACAGGGCGAGGATGACGCCGTCTTCGATGGCCAGTGAGGCGCCCATTCCGGCCGCTGGTGAGCTGGCGTGGGCGGCGTCGCCGACCAGGATGATCGGACCCTGGCGCCACAGGGGCAAGTGGGGGATGTGGTAGGCGCTGGTGCCGAAGACGGACGTGTCGGTGGCGCGGATGATGTCGGCGGCGGGAGTGGTGTCGTCAACGAAGAACGGTAACGTGCGGGATTTCCATTCGGCGGGGCCGATGGCTGCAAGCTGGTCTTTGCTCAGTGGGGTGCCGGGGATACGGGCGAACCACCAGGTGTGGCCGTCGGGGGCGGTGGCGTAGCCGAAGAAGGCGCGTGTGCCGTAGGTCATGCGGAAAAAGTCGGCGGGGGTGGTGTGGGTGATGTCGTGGGTGTAGCCGTAGACCATGTCCAGCCCGGTGTAGCGGGGCCGGGGCGCGGCCGGGTTGAGGACCCCGCGGACGGTGGAGTGGATGCCGTCGGCTCCGATGAGGAGGTCGCCGTCGGCGTGGGTACCGTCGGCGAACCGGGCGCGCACGCCACGGTCGGTGACCTCGCAGGTGACGAGGCGTTTGCCGTGTTCGATGTGGATGCCACGGCGGGTGGCCTCGTTGTGCAGCACCCGGTACAGGCCCGCTCGGGTGATGGTGCGGGGCCGGTTGTCATCGAGCAGACCGACGGCCTGCACGCCCAGGGATTGCCCTGTGCCGTTGAAGGTTTCGACGTAGCTGGTGGGAAAGGACGCCGCCGCGACGGGGTGGTAGGCGTCGATGGCACGCAGGGCATCAAGGCCGTTGTTCATGAGCGCCAGGAAGGCACCGAGATCATCAGCGCCGGTGGGGTATGCCTCGTAGACCACGGCGTTGATGCCGGCTTTGTGCAGGGCCATGGCGGTGACGGGTCCGGCGATACCGCCTCCGATGATCACTGCGTGGGTCACGGTGTGCTCTCCGGGTCGGGGATGGTGTGCAGTGCCCGTGCGAGGGCGACCAGTTCGGCAACATCGGCGTCCAGCCCGGTCCGGGTGGGGATGGCGACCCCGACGGCGCGGGTAGATGCGGGTTCCTGCCCGGCCGCACGGGCGCGGAGGGCTTGGCGCAACTGGTGGGCCAGTTCGGTGGGCGCGGTCGCCTTGTCGTCGCGGTAGCCCAGCGCCGCGAGGTAGGGGCTGAGGCGGACGAGGCCATCGCGGATTTCCATGGCACGGCGGTAGTAACGGCTATGGACATCGCCCCACCCGGTGTCCAAGGCGTCCTTGGGGAAGGCCTCGTGCAGCAGGTTCCACAGGGGCGTCAGCTCGGCGAAGGCACGTCGGTGTTGGTGCCATACGCGTAGAGCGGCGATGCGCATGACCGTGCCGGGATAGGCGATTCCCACCAGGAAGAGGAGAATTCCTAGCATCAGCACGGTGATCGTGAGGTCGCGCATCGGTGGGGGCATCGCCAGGTGCAACCCCTGGGCGGCGACCCTGCTGGCGAGCAACGTGACGCCGACAACCGTGCCCGCCAGCCCGAGGGAGGTGAAGACGAGCCCGCGGGCGAGGCGGGGATCTGCGCCCTGCGCATAGCGGCGGGTCCACCGAAACGACGCGGCCAACGCCAGGGCCAGATAAAGATCCGCGATGAGGTAGAACACGGTGAGATGGCTCGTGGAGTGCTGGCTGGGCGCGGTCATGGCGGTGGCCGCCATCACCGACAGGGCCACCAGGAGGATGACGGCGTGGTTGATGGCGCGTCGCCGGGCCGCACCGGAGTCCAGCGCCGAGAACAGATAAAAGCAGACCAGGCAATAGGCGCCGGTGACCACGAGGCCGTACCAGACCAGCAGGGCCAGCCAGGGCCCGCCGGCGGGTTGGGTGGGGTTGCCTGCGGCGTGGCCGGCCACATAGCCCACGGCCCAGCAGGCCACCGTGCCGGCGACCGCGCGCAACGGCACGTCCCACGGTGCCCGAACCACCCGGTACACCTGCCAGGCCAGCAGGCCGAACAGCAGCGCGCCCTGGGCCACCAGCCAGCCAGTCAGGCTCACAGCCAGCCCACCCCCTTTTCCCCCAACGCCGACCCCATGCGGCGGGCGGCGGTGGGAGCAGAGGCGGCTGCGCGTGGGGTGACACGGTTGAGCACCGCTGCCCATTTCAGAATGATCGTGGCAACCAGTTCCGCTTCCCGTTCCTGGGCGTCGTCGTAGGACAGGCTGCTGCGCCGCAGTGCCCGGCGCACGGCCTCCGCCGTCAGATACGGCACCTCGTTGACCAAATCGTCGTGGTAGACCTCACCGCGATGCTGGTGGCCGGCCACCATGTGTCCCAGTTCGTGCAGAATGATGTGGTCCTGATGCGCCGGGCTGGTTTCGCGCTGGTAGAGGATGTAGTCCTCAGTGGGGGTGGCGATCCAGGCACCGAAGGGTTCCGGCACCGTCGAGGAGTGCGCCCGTAGCCGCAGTGGTCGCCCCCGATGTTGGCCGACCCGCGCACACAGCGACGCCACGTCCAAGGGTGGACGGATATCCAGCTCCCGCAACAGTCGACGACAGCGGCGGCGCAGTTCGCGCTCACGCCTCACCCCTGAGTGCCTCCCCCATCACGCCGTGGATGCAGGTCCGCCCGGTGAGCCCTCGACACTGTCCGATGAGGGCCGCGGATCGGCGTCGCGGGCGGCCTGCTGCTCGCGGTAGATGACGTCAAGAAACTCCATGAGCAACTTGCGTCGCGATGCGGACAGCTCACCGGCGCGCATCGCCATCACCTGGACATCGCTGCCCTGCATGAGCTCGACCAAGCGCGCCCGTTCGGCCTTCAGCTCCTCCAGACGCTGATCAATGCGGTTGGTCACCGCGTCATCGGAGAAGTACGCCACGGGCACACCGAAGAACCAGGCCAGACCCTCCAGGTGCCGCAGGGTCGGATTGGTTTTCCGCCCGCGACGCAGGGACCAGACGTAGCTGGCCGAAATCGTCCAGCCCGCTTCGGTGATCGCATCGGCGACCTGCTCATGCGAGTATTCCCGCCCCTGGTCTGAGGTGACCGTGGCGAACAGGTGATTGAGCTTCTTCTGGAGGCTGCGGCCCATCTCTCCTCACCCTCCTCGTGCGGTCACGATCGCAGCTCACACCGCCCCAGGAAAATAGACCAACCAGGTGAACCATTCTCACTGGGCGACCCACAGCGTGACCTCGTTGGCCGCCACGCAGGGCGAGGGGGCACGGATGCACGCCGCCAGAGAAGACGAACCCAGAGCTGACACAGTCCTGCGGTGCCCCGCCTGCGATCACGTGAACGCCATATCTGCCTGGCCATCGCTCCAGCGAGCATCGCATCCCGCATCGACGGTGGAAGGGACGCGGGAGCCAGCCGGCGAATCCTGGCTGGCCCTCGCAGCGTGTTGCTCGATTTACTGGGCCATGGACCAGCGGGCGGTGCCGTCCTTGACGCTGGCGTCGTTGTAGGTGGTGGTGACGGGGTTGGGCCACGTGCCGCCGGGAAAGGTGTTGTTGTCGACGGCTTCGCTGTGTAGGGCGACGAGTTGTTGGGCTTGGGCGCCGAGGGCGGCGGTGAGGGTGCTGACCGCGGCGATGATGAACCCGGTGTTCACGCTGGCTTCCTCCACGGCCAGGCCGACGCCGACCCAGGAGAAGGCCACCGACCCCAGGGAGGCGATGATGCCGACCATCGCGACGATGAACTTGGCCAGGATGACGCCGATGGAGACGTAGAACGCGAGCCCTGCGGTGGCACAGATCCCCAACGCGATGGAGATCTTGTCGGCGAGGGTGCCGATCCGTGCGGCGGCCTGGCCTTGTGGGGTGATGTGCTTGCGGTAGGCCTCGGCCGCCTCGCCGTGCCAGCGCTGGGTGCCGGTCATCGCCTCGGGCTTGAGCTGGCCGGCGACGTCGGTGGCCAACCCTTTGACGTCGGCCCAGTCGAAGGCGTACTTGAAGAACCACACGGGTGCGGCCACGCCTTTGAGCACCTCGACGATCTTGTTCCAGACAGACTTGGCCAGGCTGATGGCCTTCTCAGCCAGCCAGAGCACCGCATCCTTGACGACATCGGGGACGTACCACTGGTTGGCTGCCGCCTCGGCTGCGGGACGCACCTGTTCGATCTTCGACGAGAGGTCTCTCAACCCGGCGTTGATCTTGTCGACGGCTGCCTGGAACTGTGCCTCGCTGAAGCCCACGGTGTCCCCTTCGTCGTCAGTACAGGTTGCGGAGCCGGTGCTCGTTGTGCTGCTCTTCCTGGTCATAGGTGTTGGCGACCTGGACGAGCGTGGTGGCCACCTCGGTCATGCGCTGGTGTCCCTCACGGGAGCGGTCCACGATGGCGTTGAGCGTCTCCTCGTAGGCGGAGAACACGACCTGGAACAGTCCGGCCTCCACACGATTGAGCCGTAGTCCTTCGGCTTTTTGCGCGACGGTCGACATTGTTCCTGCCTGCTCGTCCCAGACCCGCGACTCGGCGCGCAAGGCATTGGTGGCGACCGTGATGCTGTCCTTGCCGGGTGGTGCCATGTCCGTACTCCGTCCAGTCACTCGGCGCGGTCACTCGGCGAGGCGGTGGGGGTCGCGCAGGACGGCGAGGGTTTCGGCGAGGAACCGCTCCAGGGCACCGGTGGGGTGGTGTGGCTCGATGGTGCGGGCCAGTGCGGTCCGCGCACCCGCCAGTGCCTCGCCGAGGGCGTTGGTCAGCATGGTCGCGGTCTGCCGGGCCACCCAGTGCGGTTCCGCCACGCACGACACGAGACCGGCCCGGGACAGGGTGAGGGTGAGTTTGCCCGCGGCGGCTGAGCCGGTTGCGGTCGCCACCGCTGGCGGTGTCATCTGCTCGACGTGGTCGAATGCTGCGATCATGTCCTCGGCAAGATCGCCGAGCGGGCGGGGCCGCGCCTGATCCACCGCACGCCGCAGGGCTGGGGGAACCTCACCCGGGACTGGTGGGGCCGGTGGCTCGTCGCCCTGTTGCAGTCGTTCCACCTGGGCCTGCCAGCCGATGTCCCGCAGCCGGATGGTCCAGGACGCCATGCGCTCACCCAGCGCCACCTGCGCAGCCTCCACCACGGCCTCCCCCACCCGGGCCGGCTCCAGCCGGCGTTCCCACCCCTGCTGGACGCGGATCGCCTCCGGCAAGCCATCGGCACCCAACCCCACCTGGATCACCCCGGTGTGGTCCGTGCCCGTTGTCCGCGACGGAGCCTCGGCATTGGCCTCCGCCATCAGCTCCTGCAGACCTGTGGCATAACGCTGGAGCTGCACCAACTCCCGCATGAGATCGTCGGTCACGGTGTTCCCCTTGTCCTCACCGGACGCGGGTTCAGCCGAGGCAGCTGTGCTGCGAGCACGTCCATTCCCACAGCCGCCACCAGGAGCGCCAGGGCCACGCCCCACGCCAGGGCATCCGAAGCAGACGCGAGGGAGACGAGAGCCACCACCGCGACCCCACCGGCTGCGATCGCCAGCACCAGCGCGGCGGCCCACCCAGCGGCACGAGGCACTCGCCCCACGACCGCAACGCTCACGAGCACGAGCCCCGTCACCACACAGGCCGCACTCAGCACGAACAACGCCCAGGACGAGCCGTAGGTCTGCTGGCCCGTGGAACCGAGTGCCCCCACGACCAGCACACCAGCCACGAGGAGCTCACCCACGACTCCCCACGTCACCGCCGGAGCCCGCCGCCCGCCCCTCATCGTGGCCACCATCCCGCCCCCTCGTGAACTCCACATCCCTCGTCTGCCATGTCCGATATCCGGTCCCTCCTTCTGTTCGTACGCCACCTCCGACGACAAACCCTATCCCGCGGTTCCCTACTGGCCCGACTTTTGCCGATTTCTACCGGAAAGACCGGTGCTCACCGAAGAACCAGCGACACCACCATGCAGAAAAGAGCACCAGCGTGAACCGGTTGGGGAGTCAGATCGACACAACCACGAGTTGGCTTTGCGGACCAGCTCAGCACCCAGAACCCGCACGTCCACGCAAGCTGGCTCCCCCAGGGGACTGTCTGATTAGCGGTGGATCGCCTGGAGATGGCAGGTTGGCTCGACTGACCTGCCAGG
>NZ_BMMK01000023.1:0-48629 GCF_014645795.1 Longimycelium tulufanense
CTTTCTGACCTTGGCCGCCGCCCTCACCTGCTACAAGAGACTCACCAAGTGAGACACGCTCTAAGGAGCAAGGCATTCGGCCCACCACGTCGCCCCCGAAGGACGAAATTCCGCCGAACGTTCTCACGGTGCGACCCAATCAGCCTACGACCATCTACGGGTACCCCCGATCGTGACTAATTCGTGACGACATCTCCTATGACTGCCCTCACCCGGAATGACTAGGTTCCTCTCGCGTGCGGGCACCGAATCCCGCAGGGCTCGACGTGGCGCCCGGGCGACCTCGGGCTGGCCACCGACGGGGAGGGACGAGGGAACTTGGGCAGGAACACAGGTGCACGGAAGCCGTGGTGGCGCAGCATCTCCGTAGCCGTCCTTCCGGTTGCGCTGGTCGTGGCCGGGTGCGGCGGGGGCGGTTCCACCGGTGGTGGCGGGGCCGGTGACGGTGCCATCTCGGTGTTCGGCACCGAGCCGGAGAACCCGCTGGTGCCCGGGAACACCAACGAGGTCGGCGGTGGCCGCGTCGTGGACGCGTTGTTCACCCGGCTGTTCAGCTACGACAGTGAGAACGCGGAGCCGCGCAAGGCGATGGCCGAGTCGGTCGAGACCACCGACTCCAAGGTCTTCACGATCAAGATCAAGCAGGGCTGGAAGTTCCACGACGGCACCGAGGTCAAGGCCAAGAACTTCGTCGACGCCTGGAACACCACCGCCTACGGCCCGAACGGCTACCAGAACGCCAGCTTCTTCGAGCAGGTGCAGGGCTACGACGACGTGCACCCGGCGGACCCGGACGGCCGCAGCGGTCCGCAGCAGCCGCCGGAGCCCAGGGCCAAGGAGATGTCCGGCCTGAAGGTCCTCGACGACTACAGCTTCGAGGTCACGCTGAAGGAGCCGTTCTCGGTCTTTCCCACCAAGCTCGGCTACTCGGCTTATTCTCCGCTGCCGGACGCGTTCTTCTCCGACAGGGAGGCGTTCGAGAAGCACCCCATCGGCAACGGGCCGTTCGAGTTCGTCTCGCGCCAGGTCAACGCAGAGATCAAGCTGAGGCGGTTCGAGGGCTACCAGGGCGAGGACAAGCCGAAGGTCAAGGACCTGACGTTCCGGATCTACCAGAGCATGGAGTCCGCCTACCAGGACATCCTCGCCGGCACCCTGGACTTCATGGAGCAGGTGCCACCGGCCGCGCTCGCCGGCGGCAAGTACCGCACCGACCTGCCCGACCGCTACCTGGAGAAGGACACGCTGGTGATCGCCAACCTGTCCTTCCCGCAGTACCGGGACGAGTTCACCAATCCCGACCTGCGCAGGGCCATCTCCATGGCCATCAACCGCAAGGAGATCACCGAGCGGATCTTCGAGGGCACCCGTAAGCCGGCGACCGGCTGGGCGGCGCCCGGCCTGAAGGGGTACCAGCCCAACCAGTGCGGGGAGTTCTGCGAGTACGACCCGGAGAAGGCCAAGGAGTACCTGGCGAAGTCCGGGTACAGCGGCAAGATCACCATCCAGTCCAACTCCGACGGCGGGCACAAGGAGTGGATCGAGGCGACCTGCAACAGCATCAAGAACACTCTCGGCCTGGACTGCGTGTTCACCCCGACCACCAGCTTCGGTGAGTTCCGGCAACTGGTGAACTCGCACCAGATGGTCGGTCCGTACCGCACCGGCTGGAAGGCCGACTACCCCTCGATCGAGAACTTCCTCAACCCGCTGTACCGGACGGGTGCCTCGTCCAACGACAACGGCTACACCAACCCCGAGCTCGACGCCAAGCTGGCCGAGGCCGACCGGGCGACCGACGAGGACCAGGCGACCAAGCTCTACCAGGAAGCCGAGCGCATGCTGGCCAAGGACATGGCCACGATCCCGCTGTGGACCTACACATCCACGTCCGGCTTCTCGGACCGTGTCACCAACGTCAAGGTGAGTCCCCTGAACGAGCTGGACCTGGGCGCAATCCAGGTCAAGTGAGCCATGGTCGGCGGCCGGCCCGCGACATGCGGGCCGGCCGCTCGACCACGCCAAGCCGAAGGTGAGAGTGCATGGGTCGCTATGTCCTGCGGCGGCTGCTGCAGTTCATTCCCGTCTTCCTGGGCACGACGTTCCTGATTTACACGATGGTGTGGGCGGTTCCCGGGGACCCGTTCGCCGGCAAGTGCGGCGAACGTCCCTGCCCGGACGCCTTCGTGACGGTCATGACGGAGCGGTTCAACCTGAACGACCCGCTCCTGGTGCAGTACGTGAAGTACCTCGGCCAGCTGCTCCAGGGCAATTTCGGGGAGACGTTCTCCGGGGTCCCGGTGGGGCAGCTCATCGTGGACGCCTATCCCACGACGGTGAAGCTCGCCGTGGTGGCACTGGTCATCGAAGCCGTCATCGGCATCAGCGCCGGCCTGCTGACCGGCCTGCGTGGCCGGGGTTTCCTGGACAACCTGGTGCTGGTCTCGACGCTGTTCCTGATCGCGATCCCGACCTTCGTCACCGGCTACGTGCTGCAGATCCTGCTCGGCCTGAGGTGGGGAATCATCGACCCCACGGTGTCGTCCGAGGCCGCGTGGGGTGAGCTGCTCGTGCCCGGGTTCGTGCTGGGCAGCCTGTCGATGGCCTACGTGGCCCGGCTGACCAGGACCAGCATCGCGGAGAACCTCCGCGCGGACTACGTACGAACCGCGGTCGCCAAGGGCCTGCCCCCGCGCCGGGTCGTGGGGATCCATCTTCTGCGGAACTCGGTCATCCCGGTGATCACGTTCATGGGGACCGACCTGGGTGCGCTGATGGGTGGCGCCATCGTCACCGAGGGCGTCTTCAACATCCGGGGCATCGGTGGGCTGCTCTTCCGCTCGATCCTGACCAAGGAAGGCGTCACCGTCACGGGCGTGGTCACCTTGCTGGTGATCGTCTACCTGCTGATGAACCTGCTGGTCGACGTGCTCTACGCCGTCCTGGACCCAAGGATCCGCTATGACTGAGCCGACCGACGCCATCTCCAGCACGACGAGTCGTGGGGCCTACGCCGCCGCGACGACGGAGGGTCGGCAGCGCGGCCTGTGGTCGGACGCGTGGCGGAACCTGCGTCGCCAACCCACGTTCCTCATCTCGGCGGGGCTGATCCTGCTCGTGCTGGTGATGGCCGCGTTCCCGCAGTTGTTCACCTCGGTCGATCCGACCTACGGCGACCTGTCCCGGCAACGGCAGCTTCCCTCCGTCGACGCCTGGTTCGGCTACGACAACCAGGGCGCGGACATCTATGCCCGGGTGATCTATGGGACTCGGGCATCCGTCGTCGTCGGTGTACTGGCCACGGCAGGGACCGTGTTGATCGGTTCGACGCTGGGAATTCTCGCCGGGTACTACGGAGGATGGCTCGACGCGTTGATGTCACGGGTCGCCGACGTGTTCTTCGGTCTTCCCTTCGTACTCGGTGCGATCGTCATCCTCACCACCCTCAACGCGCCCGGTAGCACCCCGGGACCTGTGCGCATCGTCGCGCAGGTGGTGTTGTCGATCGCCCTGCTGTCCTGGCCGGTGGCGATGCGGATCATGCGTGCCGCGGTGATCTCCGCGAAGCAGAACGACTACGTGAAGGCGGCGCGGGCGCTCGGCGCGAGCTCACGCCGGATCATCTTCCGACACCTGCTGCCGAACTGCCTGGCTCCGGTGCTGGTGTACGCGACCATCGCCTTGGGCGCCTTCATCGGAGTGGAGGCCACCTTGTCCTTCCTGGGACTGGGCCTGCGATCGCCGGTGGTCTCCTGGGGCGTGATGATCAGCGATGCGCGGGACTACGTACGGATCGCCCCGCACCTGCTGCTCTTCCCGGCCGGCTTCCTGACCATGACCGTGCTCGCCTTCGTGATGCTCGGCGACGCCGTGCGCGAGGCGCTGGACCCGAAGCTGAGGTGAAGGATGTCCGCAAGCATGTCCAGAGTGGACGACCAGCCGTTGCTCGTGGTCTCCGACCTGCAGGTCGAGTTCCGGACCTCCGACGGTGTGGCGAAGGTGCTCAACGGGGTCAGCTACCACGTCGACGCCGGGGAGACCATGGCCGTGCTGGGCGAGTCCGGCTCGGGCAAGAGCGTCACGGCCCAGACCATCATGGGAATCCTCGACACCCCACCGGCCCACGTGACCGGCGGTTCGGTGCGGTTCCACGGTGAAGATCTGCTGACCGTGTCCCCGGAGCGACGCCGCGAGGTCCGCGGCAGCGGCATCGCGATGATCTTCCAGGACGCGTTGTCGGCGCTGAACCCGGTGTTCACCATCGGATTCCAAATCGCCGAACAGCTCCGGCTGCGACAGGGAATGACCCGGCGGGAGGCGCGGCGGCGCACCATCGAGCTGCTCGACCTCGTCCGCATTCCGCACGCGGCGCGGCGGGTGGACGAGTACCCGCACGAGTTCTCCGGTGGGATGCGGCAACGCGCGATGATCGCGATGTCGCTGGCGCTGGACCCGGAGGTGCTCATCGCCGACGAGCCCACCACCGCACTGGACGTCACGGTGCAGGCGCAGATCATGGACCTGCTCAAGGAGATCCAGGACGAGCGGCAGATGGGGCTGATCCTCATCACCCACGACCTGGGTGTGGTCGCGGAGGTCGCCGACCGGATCGCGGTGATGTACGCCGGGCGGATCGTGGAGGAGGCGGACGCCCGGTCGCTGTATCGTAGGCCCGCACACCCCTACACCGAGGCCCTGCTGGACTCGATCCCACGGCTGGATCTCAAGGGACAGCAGCTACGGACGATCCGCGGTACGCCACCGAGCCTGTTGAACGTGCCGCCGGGGTGCCCGTTCCACCCGCGGTGCCCGCGGGCGGCCGAACCGTGCCGCACCACACTCCCCACCCGCGTCGCCCTGGGCGTGGGCCGGGCGAGTGCGTGTCACTTCGCCGAGGAGGTGGTCAGCCGTGGCTGAGCCGATCCTGTCCGTCCGCAACCTGGTGAAGCACTTCCCGTTGCGGGTCGGCGTGGTGTTCAAGCGCGTGGTCGGCCACGTCCGGGCGGTCGACGGCGTCTCCTTCGACCTGCACCGCGGGGAGACCCTCGGCGTCGTGGGTGAGTCGGGCTGCGGAAAGTCCACGCTGGCGCAGGTGTTGATGCGACTCGAGCCGCCCACGTCCGGTGCGGTGACGTTCGAGGGCCGCAACATCTTCGACATGCGCGGCGCGGAACTGCGCCGGCTGCGGCGCGACATCCAGATCGTGCTCCAGGATCCGTACACCTCGCTGAACCCGCGGATGACCGTGGGCGACATTGTGGGTGAGCCGTTCGAGATCCACCCCGAGGTAGCGCCGAAAGCCTCCCGGCGGCAACGGGTCCAGGAACTCCTGGATGTCGTGGGCCTCAACCCGGAGCACATCAACCGTTACCCGCACCAGTTCTCCGGCGGGCAACGCCAACGCATCGGGATCGCCCGGGCACTGGCTCTTCGTCCCAAGGTTATCATCTGCGACGAACCGGTCTCCGCGCTCGACGTGTCGATCCAGGCGCAGGTCATGAACCTGCTCGGTGAGCTGCAAACCGAGTTCGGACTGTCCTATGTGTTCATCGCTCACGACCTGTCGGTGGTCCGACACCTTTCCGACCGGGTTGCCGTGATGTACCTGGGAAAGATCGCCGAGATCGGCACCGAGACGAGCATCTACGAACACCCGACTCACCCCTACACGCAGGCGCTGCTCTCGGCGGTGCCGGTGCCGGACCCGGAGTTGCGCGGCCGGCGCGAGGTGATCCGGCTCAGCGGCGACGTGCCCAGCCCGGTCGACCCGCCCTCGGGCTGCCGGTTCCGCACCAGGTGCTGGAAGGCCACCGACCTGTGCGCCGAGCAGGAACCCCCACTCACCCTGCGCCTGGACGGCTCCGATGCCGACCGAGAACACCCCAGCGCCTGCCACTTCGCCGAACCGCGGCCGCACGTGGTTGCCTGAGCGCCGGTGGTCCGGCACCGCGGCGCGCCGAATGGCGCGGGCGCGACGGCAGCACCCGTCGCGCCCGCGCCGCGGCTTACGAGGACGGCGTGGCGGACCGGAGAAACTCGGCGATGTCCGCCGACTGCTGAACCCGGCTCGGCTCGTGCACATACATCATGTGCCCGCCGTGGTAGTACCGGAACTCGATGTTGTCCCGCAGCTCGGCGGGGACGGCGAGACCGGCCATCGTGTGCTCGGCCGCGGCGAACGGTGTGGCGCCGTCGTGGTAACCACATCCAACGTGGACCCGAAGGTGCGGGTTGGCCCGCATCGCGTCGGCCAACTTGTCCGCCACGTTGACGTGGGCGCCCTCGAACTCCTTGTAGGACCACGGCTGCACGCGGTCGGTCAGGATCTCGTACGGCAGGTCGTTGCGATACTCCAGCTCGTTGTGCACGTAGTGGTTCAGTCCGGCCGTGTACGGGCCCATGATTGCTTGCAGGGACGGGTCGTCGGTGAAGTGCTCCCGGCCCGAGTCCGGATCCCACCCGACGAACCGGCCGTCCATCCGGCCCACGACCTGCCGCCGGTCGCGCAACAGCTCGGTGAAGAACCGGATGTGCTCCAGCCGCAGGTTGACCCGGTCCACGTAGTCCTCGCTCAAGCCGGCCAGCGCGGCAACCCGCCGCACCGCCTCGGCCCGCTCCTCCGCGGACAGCCGGGCGCCCCGCGCCAGCGCCCAGGGGTAGTCGCGCTCGGCGTACTCCACTGCCTCGGCCACGACCTCGCCCAGCGGACGGGAACCGTGACGACCGTGGTAGTGCGCGATCGCCGCATAGGTCGGCAGGAACAGGGCATAGGGTAGGTCGTTGCCGGGAGTGAACCGGATCGTGCCCATGTCCAGAACGGCGGAGATCAGGACCAGGCCGTTGAGGTACATGCCGTACCGGGACTGCAGGTGGTCGGCCAGCGCGGCGGCGCGCAGCGTGCCGTACGACTCGCCGGCCAGAAACTTCGGTGACATCCACCGCCCGTGCCGTGAGGTCCACAGCCGGATGATCTCGCCGACCGACTCCAGGTCGCCCTGGAAACCGTGGTAGTCGGCGGGTTTCTCGCCCTTGACCGTTCGCGAGTACCCGGTGGAGACCGGGTCGATGAACACCAGATCGCTGTGTGCCAACAGGGTCTCGGCGTTGTCGGCCAGGCCGTAGGGCGGCGGCAGCGGGTTGCCCGCGTCGCCCGTCAGCACCCGGCGCGGGCCGAACAGGCCCAGGTGCAGCCACACGCTGGACGAGCCCGGGCCGCCGTTGAAGGCGAATGTCACCGGGCGGCCGGTCGGGTCCGCGTCGTCGAGGGTGTAGGTGGTGACGAACACCTCCGCCTTCGGCAGGTGGCCGTCGAACTTCCCGTCGTTGAGCACCTCCTTGCGGAGCACCACACGCCCCGCCGTGGCGGTGTAGGCGAGCTCGCGCCCGGCCGCCCGCACGGTGTGCCGGGTGGTGACCAGGTCGTCCGCCGGCTCCACCTCGGCAGGCGCTGCGGGGGCGTCGGCCCGCTTCTCCGTCGCATCCTGCGTTGACATGAGGGCACCCTATGGGGGTAGCGACCGAGGGGGAGGATGAACGGGTGCACCGGCCACTGCTCGATCCCGCCGCCACCGCGGCGGCCGCGCCCGATCTGGACACCCTGGACGAACTGGTCACGCACTGCCGTGCCTGCCCGAGGCTGGTGCGGTGGCGGGAGGAGGTGGCCCGGGTACGCCGCGCCGCCTTCCGCGAGCAGGTGTACTGGGGTCGCCCGGTGCCGGGGTTCGGGCCGGCCGACGCGCGGATCGTGGTCGTCGGGCTCGCGCCCGCCGCGCACGGTGCGAACCGGACGGGCCGGATGTTCACCGGGGACCGCTCCGGCGACGTGCTGTACGCCGCGCTGCACGAGGTGGGGCTGGCCTCGCAGCCGGTCGCGGTGAGCCGGGACGACGGGCTGGAGCTGTTCGGCACCCGGATCACCGCGCCCGTGCGGTGCGCCCCGCCGGAGAACCGGCCGACCCCGGGGGAGCGGGACAACTGCCGGGCCTGGCTGGCCCGGGAGCTGGAGCTGCTACGCCCCAACCTGCGCGTGGTCGTCGTGCTCGGCGGGTTCGGCTGGCAGGCCGTCCTGCCGGTGCTCCACGCCGCCGGCTGGCCGGTGCCCACGCCGCGACCGCGGTTCGGGCACGGGGTGCACCTGACCCTGCCGAGCGCCGCGGGCGGGCGCGATCTGCACGTGCTCGGCTGCTACCACGTCAGCCAGCAGAACACGTTCACCGGCCGGCTCACCCCGGCGATGCTCCAGGACCTGTTGCGGGAGGCGGCTCGCCTCGCCGGGATCGAGGCTCGGTAGTGCTTCCCGGCTCGGGAGAAGCTCGGTTCGCCTGCTCTCGCTGTTCCGCGGCCCGTCCCGGGCGCTGACTCACGACCTTCGCCTGCTGGCCGTTCCCGAGCGCTCCACCGGATTCGAATACCTGCACTGCGGTTCCTCACCTCGGCCCCGAATGGCTAACCTCGGTCACGGCGCAGGACCGCCGCGCTGGGGGGTCAACGGGATGAGCCTTGGTGGTCGAAGGAGCCGTGCCTCGTGGCCGCGCTGTCCGCGGTTGGTCCCTGGCTGTTCCTGATGGCCCTCTTCCTGCTCCTCGCCTCGGCTTTCGGGTCGGCCCTGGCCTTGCTGAGCAAGATCCTCGCGACACCTGGCCGGGACGTGCGGGTCCGGGTCGGGCTGTTCCCCAGGCCGGGCATCGAGATCGACGTCAGGAATTCACCTCGACGTAAGGGTTCGCGGTGAGCTTTCCATGGTGACGGGAGGCACCGTCGGCGGTTGTCTCACCAGCGCTGCGCACGGATGTGCGCACCGGAGCCGCCCGACCGGCGGAGCACTGGTGACGCTATGTGGATCAAGGATCCGGGTCGATTTTTCGGCGCACACCCGTGCTGGATCCATTTGGCTGCGAGAAAGCACCAGGTCAGTGGGGGGGTCGCTGGACCGGTGTGATCTGGCTCTACAACCGGGATCACAGGGTTGTGGGCCGTGTCAAGCGACTGGTTGGGTGCGGTGCGACCATGTCAGCCATGGCAGCAGGTAAGAGCGGTCCCACCCGGATCCTCGTGGCCGGCGGTGGCTACGTCGGCATGTACACCGCGCTGCGGTTGCAGTCGAAGCTCCGGCGACGCGAGGCGTCGGTGACCGTCGTTGACCCGCAGCCGCACATGACCTACCAGCCGTTCCTCCCCGAAGCGGCGGCCGGGTCCATCGAGCCGCGGCACGTGGTCGTGCCGCTGCGGAAGGTGCTCCGCAAGTGCAACGTCCTGACCGGGCGGATCACCAAGATCGAGCACGGCCGCAAGACCGCGATCGTCGAGTCGCCGGACGGCCACACCGAGGAGCACTCCTACGACATCCTCGTGGTGGCGCTCGGGTCGGTCGCCAGGACGCTGCCGATCCCCGGGCTCGCCGAGCAGGGGATCGCCGCCCGGACCATCGGCGAGGCGATCTACCTGCGTAACCACGTGCTCTCCCGGCTGGATGCCGCGGCCACGACCAACGACGAGGAACTGCGCCGCCGGTTGCTGACGTTCCTGGTGATCGGCGGTGGCTTCGCGGGCACCGAGACGCTGGCCGAGCTCGAGGACATGGCGCGTTACGCGACGCGCTACTACCCGAACCTCGAACCCAAGGACATGCGCTGGGTCCTGGTGGACGCGGCCAACCGCATCCTGCCCGAGGTGAGCCCGAAGATGGGCGTCTACACCGTCGAGCAGCTGATGAAGCGCGGTATCGAGGTCTACCTGGAGACCCTGGTCAAGTCGATGGAGGGCGGCCACGTCGTCCTCAGTGACGGCACCGAGTTCGACGCCGACACGATCATCTGGACCGCCGGTGTCAAGGCCAACCCGGTGCTCGCCAACACCGACCTCCCGCTCGACCAGCGAGGCCGCCTGCGTTGCACGGCGTCCCTACAGGTCGAGGGGATGCCGGACGCCTGGGCGGCCGGCGACTGCACCGCCGTGCCGGATCTGTCCGCCACCGAGGAGGACCCGAACGCCACCTGCGTGCCCAACGCCCAGCACGCGGTGCGGCAGGCCAACCAGCTGGCGAAGAACCTGATCGCCACGCTGCGCGGGCGCAAGGCCAAGGATTACTACCACCGCTACGCCGGCTCGGTGGCCGGCCTCGGCCTCTACAAGGGCGTGGCCGACGTCTACGGGATCAAGCTCAAGGGCTACCCGGCGTGGGCGATGCACCGCGCGTACCACGTCAGCCGGATGCCGACGTTCAACCGGAAGTTCCGGATCATGCTCGACTGGGCGCTGGCGTTGTTGTTCCGCCGTGAGGTGATCTCGCTGGGCCAGATCAACGAGCCCAAGCGGGAGTTCGAACGGGTGGCCAAAGGCGCCTGAACGGAGTAGCGACGCACCCGCAGGGTGAGCGGCTGGCCGGAATCGGCCGCCCGACTTCCGCGCAGCGCGTGACAAAACTGAGCCGGTGCGGTGACGAACTCACCGCACCGGCTTGACTTTGCGTTAGGTGAAACCGAGACTACACAAGGTATATCACCTGAACGTGTGAACGCCGCGTGTGGGAGAGGTGAGCGCCATGTCGCTGCAGGAGCTGGCGGCCCGGGTTCGCCGGGGTGACGTCGCGGACGGCGCGCTGGCCGAGTACGCGTCGGAGTACGCCCGCGCGAACAAAATCTACGCCCGGAAGAAGGACGACTGACCGTGCCGGGG
Source organism: Longimycelium tulufanense (assembly GCF_014645795.1). GTDB lineage: Bacteria > Actinomycetota > Actinomycetes > Mycobacteriales > Pseudonocardiaceae > Longimycelium > Longimycelium tulufanense. The sequence goes on from NZ_BMMK01000023.1 coordinate 10,675, forward strand.
GCCGGGCGGGCCGGGCCGGACGATCCGCCCCCACCCGGTCCTCCGCCGGCACGCCTGGCCGCGGACGCCTGGCCCGCGCCGCTACTGCTGCAGGGGCAGGACTACTTCTTCCGCGCCCCCACCACGAACCTGGACTTCCAGGAACGTGTCCACCGCACCGGGCTGGTCACTGATCCGTCGGCCGAGCCGGTGCCCTGCGTGCTGGTCCTGGCCCGCGCGGCGGACATGGAGATGAACGAGCTGTCCCTCGCGCTGGCCGAGCACGGGGTACGGATGGCGCGCGTCGACGTCGACCGGTGCCTGGACCTCGCCCTCACCGTCTACGTCGACGCCCCGCTGCTGGAGCTGGAGCGGTGGCTGCTGCGGCCGGTGCTCACCTGGCGCCGGCACTTCGACATCACCGCGCTGCCGGTCGACCCGCGCACCGTCGCCGGCGCCTACGCGCGCGGGCAGTGGCAGGCCACCGCCGACTGGCTTGCCCGCCGCGCGGACTGGGAGCACATCAACCCCGTCGGTGCCGGTCAGCTGGACCGGCTCACCCAGCTCACCGACGCCGCCCGGTTCGGGCTGACCGTTCCGCGCACCGCCGTCACCACCTGGCCCGGCCGTAGCCGGCCGGGCGGCGACCGTTGCGTGGTCAAGAGCACCGGCCACCACCTGCTGGAGCCGCGCCCGGGCGCGATGCACGGGTTGTTTCCACGCCCGTTGGACGTCAACCGCGCCGGGGAGGCGCCGGAACCGGCGCCCGTCATCGTGCAGCAGTATTTCGAGGCCGAGTACGAGTTACGGGTGTTCGTCGTCGGTGAGCGGCTGATCGCATATCGGGTACGGAAGGCTGATCCGGCCCAGCTTTGGGTCGACCCGGAGGCCGTCACGGTGGACCGCACGCGTGTCGGGGAGGGGTTGGGTGCGAGACTTCTCGCGCTGGCACGGCACTGGCGGCTGCACGTCGCCGCCTTCGACCTGCTCGTCGTCGGCGGTGATCACGTTTTCCTCGAGGTGAACGTGAACTGCGACTGGCGCTGGTTCGAGCACCGGGCGGAGACCACCGAGGTCTCCGACGCCGTGCACTCGTGGGTGGTCCATCGGTTCGAGGAGCTGCGGTATGCGGGTCAAGGTCGCTGAGTACGCGGCCCTTTTCTACGACCGTGGCCGGCTGGTGTGGGACGACTACCTGCACCACCGGCAGTTCGAGCTGACCGAGGTCGCCGAGCGGGTCTGTCGCGCGTTCGCCCGCTTCGCCGACCCGGAGGACGTGTGCGCCGACCTCGAGCCCGAGGACGCCGCCGCGGTGCGCAAGGTGGTCGCCGAGCTGGTCGAGGCCAAGGTGCTGGTGGTGGAGGGCTCACCGGAGCATGGCGAGGAACAGGCGCTGCTGGCGGCCTGGGGCGACTGGGGCGCCTCGGCCCGGCACTTCCACTTCGCTAGCCGCACCCTCGGCGACAGCCGCTACGCCAGCTGGCAGGAACAGGACGTCGAGCTGGACGAGAAGCTGGCCGGCAGCCCACCGCCCCCGCCGTTCAAGAGCGTCGGGACGACGCCGGTGGAGCTGCCCAAGGGCAACGGGCTACCCGGGTGGGCGAACCGGCCGCTGCTGCACGTGCTGCTGGAGCGGCGCACCACCCGGCGCTTCGGCCCGGAGGCGCTGGACCTGGCCGAGCTGGGGCACCTGCTGCGCGTCGTCGGGGGTCCGCTGCCGGTGAAGGGCGCGATCAGCAGGTCCGGCACCGTGCTGAAGACCACGCCCTCGGGCGGCGGCCGACATCCCGTCGAGCTGTACCTGCACGCCTCGCGCGTCAGCGGCCTGGAACCGGGCTGGTACCACTATGACGCCGCCCGGCACGTTCTGGAGCCGCTGGGCGCGACCTGGACGCCGGAACAGGTCACGGCCTCGGCCGGGGACCAGGAGTGGGTAGGCGAGGCGGCCGCGGCGATCTACTACACCGCGGTGCTGGGCCGGACCCGGTGGAAGTACGACACCGCGCGGGCCTACCGGATCGTGCAGATGGACGTGGGGCACCTGTCGCAGACCGCCTACCTGGTGGCGACCGCGATGGGGCTCGGTGTGGGCTTCACCGCCGCGCTGCGGGACGAGTTGGTCGAGGAGGTCCTCGGCTGTGATCCCAACCACGAGATCGTGCTCGGGATCACCGCACTGGGTCGGCATGCGCGCCGGCGCGCCGGCGCGTCCCGCCCAGCACCGAGTTGATCAGCGGCGATGGTTCCTCCGGCAGGGGTGCGGCATTGCTCCATGCGGCCGAACGCGCACGCTTGGTGACTCGGCCGTGCGGGCGAGTTGTGCGGAACACGCTCCGCCAGAGGCGTCGAACGTCCTAGGCTCCCTCTGCCCCCGTAGCCCAATCGGTAGAGGCAGGCCCCTTAAAAGGGTCCCAGTGTCGGTTCGAATCCGATCGGGGGCACCCAGCGTGATCATGGATGATCGCCCCTCGACCGGGTCTGACCCGGTCGAGGGGCGATCCCGTCCAGTCCGGTGATCACCGGCGTTGTCCGGCCATGTCCGGCGATCCTTGCCATGTTTCTGCCCAAGTTTCGCGGCTACGCTCCGCGCAGGGCCTCCAGGATCCGGCGCTTGGCGGTCTGCTGCCCGGCCAGAACCCAGGCATAGATCCGGTTCAGGACCGTCAGGCTGTGGCCACTCCACTTGCCGGCCGTCTTGGGGGCAGCGTTCCGTGAGCTACCGCCGACGTGTGGGGTCGTATGCCTCGGCGAGCGCATCGACGTCCTTGCGGCGGAGGTTCCGCAGGTGAGCGGACTCCTCGCAGGTGAGGTCCAGGACATAGATGCTGTCGTAGTTCGCGTAGCGGCGGAAACCAATGCTCTCCCAGAGCGCGTCGAGCTTGACGCAGGCTTGCCTCCACTGCTCCTCCGCGGTGAGGCGCTCGTCGTCGCGACGCTCGGTGGGTCGTGGGGCGACGACAGCCGCACAGCAGCCGCCGCCGAGGGTCCAGATCGCTTCGGCCGCAAGGGCGGGGCCGATGCCGAAACCCCGCCACGCCTCGTCGAGACGAGCCCGATAGAGGACCAGGAGGTCACCGGAGGGGGACTCGACAGCGTCCTTGAACGGCTGGCGGTAGCCCCCATACCCCGCGTCAAAGATGCCCAGGACTGTGTTGCTCAGTTCCAGGTCATAGTCCTCGGCGGCGGACAAGGGGCAGTACCGGTCGTTCTCGCGCAGCCGGATCAGCGTCAGCGACCCGACCTCGCGTCCTTCCATGCGCCGCTGGCTGTCCTTCAGGACCACCGAGACCGTCCACTCCTCGAGAGCATCATGGAACTCCCAGGGCATCGCGGGCTGCGACAGCCGGTACTCCAGGTCCAACAGGCCGGGGTTGCCGGGTAGCTCGTCAGCAGCGCGTCGGGATGCGGCAGTCACCCGCAGAACCTACCCGCGGAAAGCGTCGGAGCGCGCAGGAGTTTGCGCAGGTGGATGGCGGGACCCGGGCAGACTGCCGGCGGGGCCGGGGGCGCGGTGTCTGCCGGGGGTCCGACGTCGCTCCGGAGGGGTCGGCCGGAGCGACGTCGGGGCCTTGAGGCGGCCGAGTCACAGTTCGAGCTCGGTGCCGTCGTCGAGGATCTCGACACCGGCGGCCAGGACGGTGGCGCGCTCGGGCGATGCAGCGTCGAGAACTGGATTGGTGTTGTTGAGGTGGGTGTAGATCCGGCGCAGCCGGGTGTACCGGGCCAACCGGGCCAGGCTGCCGTCGGGGCCATCGATGGGAACGTGCCCCATCGCCCGTTGCGCGCCATCGCCCACCTGCCGCCCGGTCGCCCCGGACATCTCCTCCGGTCCGTAGAACGTGCCGTCCAGCAGCAGGCAGTCGGCCGTGTCCAGCACCTCATCGAACCGATCCGGCCACTCGGCCAGGCAGGGCGCGTAGAGCAAAGTTCCACCGGTCACCGGATCGGTGACGCGGAAGGCGACGACCCACCAACCATCCACAGTGGATGACGCCGCGTACTTGGGTCGCTTCCGGCCAACCGGTATGGCGGCCACCTGCAAGCCATCAACCTCGAACTCCACGCCGGGCTCGACACCGACCCACCGGGCGCCGCCATAGCGATCCAGCAGCCCCTGGAGCGGCAGCTCCGACCGCAGCGCCGACAGGACCGGCTCGGTTCCGTACACCCGCGAGCCAACGCCCTCGCGCAACGACACAAGGCCCAACGCGTGATCCAGCTCCGCGTCGGTCAACAGCACGCCACGCAGCGGTGTCTCCCGCGGCCCGGGACCGGGCGCCAGCGGGGCGGCGGCCAACACCTGTGACCGGATATCGGGCGATGCGTTGAGCAACCACCAGCGCCGGCCGTCGGCGCTGACGGCCACGCAGTCCTGGCTTCGGGCCGGCAACCCGGGCTTGCCGGCCCGAACACACATCCGGCAGGCGCAGTTCCACTGCGGGAACCCGCCGCCCGCCGCGGTCCCCAGTAACACCACGCGCATTCCGCGTCTCCCTTCCTGCCCAGCTCAGGCATCGAATCTGAGGAGGCGAGGCGTGAGTGCGGTGGAGCCGCGGGGCGAGATCACATGCCGTGATCACGCATCGCGGGTGCCCGTTTACGCCCGCGACAGCCACCCTGTCACGACTGCAGTTGCTTGCAGGCGTAGTCAATGCTGTCCAGCACCGCCTGCAACACGTCGCACTTGAAAGCCAGCGCAGCCACCGCGGCGTCCTGCTGCTCCCTCGTCTCGCAGCTCCGCACGACAATGTCCAAGGTGGACCTGCCTTCGCCGGAGATCACCCCGAGCCGGGACATGAAGTAGGCGAAACCCGCCTCACCGATCCACGGGTAGTGCAGGCGCATATCGGCCAGCCGGCGCCGCATCAGGTTCGGCGAGAACATCTCGGTCAACCCGGAGGCGACCCCCTCGATCCAGGACCGGGTGCGGGCGAACGTCACGTAGGCGTCCACGGCGAACCGCACCCCGGGCAGCACGTGCCGCTGGTCCAGCACCTCCGCCCGGTCCAGGCCGACCGCCTCGGCCAGCCGCAGCCAGTTCTCCGCGCCCCCCTCACCCGCTGCCCGGCCGTCGTGGTAGACGATCCGCTCCAGCCACATCCGGCGCACCTCCGGCACCGGGCAGCTGGCGATGATCGCGCCGTCCTTCTGCGGCAGCTGGCACTGGTAGTACCACCGGTTCGCCGCCCACAGCTGCAGTTCGGGCTTGGTCAGCGCCCCGGCGTGCAGCCGACGGTGGAAGGGGTGACGGTCCCAGTAGCGGTCGGAGAGATCGCGCAGCGCGGCGATGAAGTCGGCTTCGGACAGGAGTTCACGTGCCATTCCGAACACGTCGGCGATCCGCACCGGTCGGGTGAAGCGGTGGCCGGAGGTGTTCACTTCTTCGAGTGATCATCCGGCCACCGCAGTCGGCGATCCGGCGTCACCGCCGGGCGACGTACCCCGTCACCTCCATGGGCGTGTCGTACTCGGTGACGTCCGGCCGGACCCAGCTGGGCCGGGTGTCCTCGGCCGGGGCGGGGGTACGGGTCGGGCGGTCCTCGGTCATCTGCCTCACTCCCTCGAGGTCGCGACGGCGTGGAAGTCCCGGACGCCAGCGGCTACGCCGGGCGGCCCAAGGTAGTTCGGCCGTGCCGGTGGCGGACAGAACTGCCCGGGTGAAGCAGGCCCGCGCGCCGGGTGAGAACGTGGTGACCGTTCGTGATCACGCGGCCGATCGGGCGCCGGCCGCGGCGGACGTTCCGGTGCCGTTGCCGCGTGATCCGGCGCACCACACCTTGCGGTGATACAGCCGGCCGGTCGATCACCCGATAGGGCACTGAGGGTTGATCGGCGACCGAGCGTCGCCGGCCACCCGACCGGTTGGAACCCCAGGAGGTGTAAGTGAGCATCAGACGCAGCGTCGTTGGTGCGGCACTGGCCGCCGTCGCGACCGCGACCGGCCTGTGCGCCGCCCCCGCCGCCACCGCTGCGCCGCCCATCCCGGGTGGGTTGGGGGAACGCACCATCGCCGACAACCTGTCGGTGCCGTGGGGCATCGCGTTCCTCCCCGACGGAGCCGCACTGGTCACGGAGCGGAACACCGGCCGGATCCTGCAGGTCAAGGACGGGCAGGTCACCGAGGTGCAACGCATCGCCGACTCGGTGGCCTACGGCACCGACGGCGGGCTGCTCGGCATCGCGGTCTCGCCCGACTACGCCCAGGACGGCTGGATCTTCGTGTTCTACACGACCAACACCGACAACCGGATCGCGCGGTTCAAGCTGGGGCAGCAGCCGCAGCCGCTCGTCACCGGGATCAAGCGCGGCCTCTACCGCAACGGCGGGGCGCTCGCGTTCGGGCCGGACGGCATGTTGTACGCGGGCGTCGGCGACGCCTACAACTACAACGCATCGCAGAACGTGCACGCCTTCAACGGAAAGATCCTGCGGATGACCAAGGACGGGAAGCCGGCCGCCGGCAACCCGTTCGCCAACTCGCTGGTGTGGTCCTACGGCCATCGCAACGTGCTGGGCATGACCTGGGACGAGGCCGGGACGATGTACGCCACCGAGGTCGGTGAGAGCACGTGGGACGAGGTCAACGTGATCAAGCCCGGGGCGAACTACGGTTGGTCGAAGTGCGAGGGGTACTGCGAGCAGCCGGACGGATCCGTCGAGCCGATCGTCGTCATGTATCCGGAGGAATGCGTTCCGGCCGGTGTGGCGCACCGCAACGGGATGCTCTACGTCTCGTGCCTGCGGGGTGAGCGGCTCGTGCGCGTGTCGGTGCAGAATGGAAAGTCACACGGTGACGTGTCCGATGTCTACACCTCACACCACGGCCGGCTGCGGGCAGCGGTGAACGCACCCGATGGCACGTTGTGGGTGTCGACGTCCAACCGCGACGGTCGGAGCACCGTCGTTCGCAATGACGACGACCGTGTGATCAGCCTGAACGCCATCTAGTTCGGCGCACGCCCACCGGGCCGGGTTCGACGGTCAGTACGGTTTCCAGCTGGGGCGCTGGAAGCCGCACCGGCGCGGTCGGACCCGCCCGGTCGGGTCGACGACCTGAAGCCGTCGGCCGGTGGCGGCCGGCTCGCCGGCCCACGGCGGATGACTCCGGACGGATCCGCGTTACGGGGGTGCCTCTCCACCTGCGCCCCGTCGATGTCATCGAGCTGTTCAGTGGTCCCAACCGGGGCGTGAACGACACCGGGAAGACATTGCGGCGCCGGCGATCCGAATGTTCGGGGCCCGAAGAGAACGTCCGTCACAGCGGCGTGGCCACGACGATGCGGTTCTCGTCGTAACCGAGCTCGCCGCCCACCCAGCGGCCCCCACACGTCACAAGCACGAGCCGGTGCGCGCCATCCTGCCCGAACAACTCCGTCGCACGCGTTGGCAGGTCATGCTTGTCAACGGTGACGATCTCGGAGATCTGGTACCGCCACGACGCACCCGCGGCGTCGACGACCGTCACCACCTGGCCGCGCTTCACCCACCACAGCTCCGCAAATGGTCCTTCCACGCCACGCCAGTTCACGTGTCCGGCCAACACGGTCGCGCCGCCGGACGTGTTCAGCCCGGCGCCCCACCAGGTGGCGTCCCGAACGCCATCCGGAATCGGCAGTACCCCGTCGTGGCGCACCTCCTTGCGCACCAACCGAGCAGTGCCGCCATGAGGCAGCCGCACGGTGCCCGGCCGCTGCGCGGTGGGCCGCGAAACCTGCGCTTGCTCCGGCGATGGTATGGCCGAGGGCTGCGGGGGCGGCGCGCCACCTGGCAACCCCCACCGCCTGTCCAGGGCACCCGGCGCGGCGAGGCTGTGCGCCGGATGGTCCGGCACACGCTCAGCAGCCACCGGGGTTCCCGTCACGGCCGGTCCGGGAGTTGCCCACACCACCGCACCGGCCAGCCCGGCGGTGCAGAGCAGGGCAAGCCCGGCCGACCGCCACGGTGGCCGGCCGGCCGGGCCGCGGCGCCCGCGGCGCGGGTGGGACGGCAAGGGATTCGGCATGGTCGGCGCGCTCAGCCGCGTCACCGCCCGCCCAACCGCCTTGCGGCGATCCGCCGCCAGCAGAGCGCCCCGACGAGCCCAGCGGCGAGCAGTCCGAGGCCACCCAACCCGACCAGCCCGGCCGGTGTCAGCACCTGCCGGGTAGCGGCGCTGGCCAGCACGACGTCCGCACCGGCCGGGATGGTTATTGGTACGACGGGTTGCTCGGGCACGTTGGCCTTGTTCGTCAAGGTGAGCGCGAGCGTTCCGCCCGGGGTGACCGTTCCGCACACCGTCGGTGGGTGGTGCGGGTCGAAAGCTTCGTCGTAGCCATCCGGCACCGCAGTCTCGATGAGGCATATCTCCTGCGGTGCCTTCAGATCCGGCACGGACACCGTGCCATCCTGCCCGGTCCGCAACACCACGGGCTCGCCGTCGGGGCCGGTGAGCTTGCTGTCGTCGTGCTTGCGGGCCGGGCTTTCCTTGTCCGCGCCGGTCAACCGAAGCGACACGCCACTGATGGTGGCGCCGGAAGCAGCATCCACTTTGGACAGTTTGACGACGCCGGGCGCGTGGCGTGCGGGTACCGTCCCCTCCTTGGAGAGCGGAGTTTCCCCACCCGTGGTGATGATGCGCTGTGTCATGGGCTTGGAGGGCACCAGCAGCACCGGCTGTGGACTCGGGCCCCGCGCGGTGACGGTGAGCTTCGGATTGTTCCCGGAGGGAGTGACCGGTACCGCGAGCGGGCTGCCATCGGTCGGGGTCCTGGCGGTGCCGCCTGCCGCGTCGCCGCCGAGCGTGCCCTCCGTGACGGAGAGCTCGACCCGGACCCCGCCGACCGGTTTGCCCGTGGCCGTGGTGACCTGGACCATCCACGTGTCGGCTTCCCCGATGGTCTGCGCCTCCTGCGGCGGGGTGAGGGTGAGGCGCCACGGCCCGCGGTGCTCCTCGGCATCGATGTTCAGTCGCTGTACGGCCGCTTTGGCGTTCTCCGGCAGGCCGTTGTAGTGGTGCCGCTCGTGGTATCCGATGGTTTCCGGGCCGTTCGTCCTGGCAAGTTTCTTCTCGTCGGTTGTGCCGGCGGTCCAGGCGTGGAGCAGGTGGGCCATTGCCGCGGCCTCGTCGGCGGACGTGGTGTGCTGGTACCGCAACAGCAGGTAGGAGATCTTGGCGGCGACCTCCTCGCCCAACGGTTCGCCGTCCTTTCTGGTCAACGGTCCGCCAGGCGCATAGTCCACGTCATCGGCCGGCTCGTTGAGAGCGAACTGGACGCACCACACCTGTCTGCCCTTCCAGGTGTAGGAGCCGAGCCAGTCGTCGGGGTGGTTCGTGGGCCTGCCGTCATACGCCTGCCCGGGTACCCAGTGCCCCAACTTCTCCCCGGCGGCGTGTGCGTTACCGGGAAGAGTGATGAGTGTCACACCTGTGAGCAATGTCGATCCGGCCAGGCAGGTGAGCACCCTGCGGAGTCCCTGCATGTCGTTCCCCGTTCCGGCGAAGGAAGTCCGTGTGGCGGGACGGTCGACACGGGGACGCGGGTTGCGGGGCGGCGCCCGGGATCCCCGGCGGCGGGCGACCGTGCCGGTCCTCAAGGCTTGCGAGGCCCCCGTGCCCCCACAAGCCGCCAGTGGGCGGATCGCGGCGGTGACGCAGCGCGGGCAGGTTCGCCCTGGTGCCGCCGGGTGACACCCCGGAACGGATCAGTGGTGCCCCCGACCGGTGGGGTCGGCAGCTACGCTGCGAGATCATTCCGGGGGCCGGCATCAGTTCTGCGTAATGATGCGCGTCACTTCCGGCGGGACGAGTAAAGTCTGCTTTACCGTCGGGGGAACCGGCCGACGGCAGCGGCCGTTCTACCCGTGACGGCGCAACCACGCTCCAGGAGGACTCGAGGTGCGCACCACCAGCAATCCCGCGTTCCGTAACCTGCCGTCCGGCGGCGGCTACGCGACGTTCCAAGACCAACCGAGTACCGCCCAGGGTTACCCGTACGCCGCGGGACCGGTCACCACCGAGCGGCCGATGACGATCGACGACGTGGTGACCAAGACGGGCATCACGGCCGGTGCTGCCCTGCTGGCCGGCATCGCGACGGCCTACTCCGGGGCCGTCTTCCTCGCCCTGCCGGCGCTGATCATCGGCCTGGTGCTCTCCCTGATCATCATCTTCAAGCAGAGCGCGAACCCGGGCCTGATTCTCGGCTACTCGATCGCCGAGGGTGTGCTGCTCGGCGCGATCACCGTGGTGTTCGACAACTTCGTGAGCAAGGGAGGCGCCACCAGCTTCCTGGAGGGGCTCGGGTTCCAGGCCATCGTCGGGACCGGCGGTGTGTTCGCCGGCATGCTGATCGTCTACAAGACGGGCGCGATCCGGGTCACGCCGAAGCTGACCCGGTGGATCGTGGGCGCCACCATCGGTGTCTTCGTGCTCATGCTGGCCAACCTGGTGACGAGCTTCTTCAACACCGGTGGCCTGGGCCTGCGGGATGGCTCGCCGCTGGCGATCGGCTTCAGCCTGCTGGTGATCGGCGTTGCCGCCTTCAGCCTGCTGCTCGACTTCGACGCCGCCGACCAGGCGATCCGCTCCGGCACCCCGTCGAAGTACGCCTGGTACATCGCCTTCGGCCTGATGACCACGCTGGTCTGGCTGTACATCGAGATCGTGCGGCTGCTGTCCTACCTCCGGCAGGAGTGACGCCGTAACGGATTCCTGGTTGCGCGGGGCCCCCGGCACGAGTCGGGGGCCCCGCGCCTTTCCAGACGACCGACTTCGCCGGGCGAGGGGTGGCGCATCAACGGGCATGTGGTGCAAGCCACATCTCGTGGCCGTAGGGAGAGCTGGATTCGCTGCCCGGTGACGAAATGCGACAGCCATGGGAACAGTCCGAAAACCGCTTCTCATGGCACATGGTGCCGTTGCTTTGTTACAGGCTCACGCTCCGCTGGCAGGCGGATGGGCACAGTTAGTGCGTCGACCATCGGCCCCGGCTGACCACTATCTCAGCGTCCATTCCGGACTCTCCGCAGCACTCCACGGCTCTGGAGCCACGCGGCGATCCGATCCAGTCCAGCCCACAACGCGGAGGGAGACTCGCATAGGCGGAGGAGTGGTCCTGCTGGCGCCTGCAAGGACGGAACGCGATTGCGGTCCGCGGCGTAGTTGTAGGGAGTGTTGGGAAAATCGAAGCCTGGCTAGGCGTGGCCACTTGGTCGTGGCGCGCTCGGCCAGACCACTCGGGCCCATCCAGCCACTCGTGGCTGATTCGCACGTCCTCCCCGCCGTTTCCGAGCATGCAGTAGGAGGCCCGACCCAACCGTCCGTTTCACGCCGCGGGTCGGGCCTCCCGCCGTGTCAGCTCAGGCGCTCGATGATCATCGCCATGCCCTGGCCGCCACCCACGCACATCGTCTCCAGGCCGAAACGCTTGTCGTGGAACTGCAGCGAGTTCAACAACGTGGTGGTGATCCGGGCGCCGGTCATGCCGAACGGGTGGCCGACCGCGATCGCGCCACCATTGACGTTCAGCTTCTCCAGCGGGATCCCCAACTCCTTGTACGACGGGATCACCTGCGCGGCGAACGCTTCGTTGATCTCCACCAGATCGATGTCGTCGATGCTCATGTTCGCGTTGGCCAGCGCCCGCCGGCTCGCCTCGACCGGCCCCAACCCCATGATCTCCGGCGACAACGCGGACACCCCGGTCGCCACGATCCGGGCCAGCGGCGTGATCCCCAACGCCTTGGCCTTGTCGTCGCTCATCACCACCAGCGCGGCCGCACCGTCGTTGAGCGGGCAGCAGTTGCCCGCGGTGACCCGGCCGTTCGGACGGAACACCGGCTTGAGCCCGGCCACCTTCTCGTAGGTCGTGCCCGGCCGCGGCCCGTCGTCGGCGCCCGCCACGCGACCGTCGGGCAGCTCCACCGGCGTGATCTCGCGGGCCCAGAAGCCGTTGGCGGTGGCCTTCTCGGCGAGGTTCTGCGACCGCACACCGAACTCGTCCATCTCCTGCCGGCTCACGCCCCTGGCCAGTGCCAGGTTCTCCGCGGTCTGGCCCATGGCGATGTAGATGTCCGGTACGGCGCCGTCCTCGCGTGGGTCGTGCCACTCTTCGGCGCCCTCACCGGCCTTCGCGGTGCGTGCCTCGGCTCCTTCGAACACCGGGTTGTGCGTGTCCGGCCAGCTGTCGGAGTTTCCCTTGGCGTAGCGGGAAACGGCCTCCACACCCGCGCTGATGAACACATCTCCCTCTCCGGCCCTGATGGCGTGGAAGGCCATCCGGGTCGTCTGCAGGCTGGAAGCGCAGTAACGGGTGATGGTGCAGCCGGGAAGGTGGTCGTAACCGAGCAGCACCGACACCACGCGGCCCATGTTGAAGCCCTGCTCGCCGCCGGGCAGGCCGCAGCCCAGCATCAGGTCGTCGATCTCGGTGGGGTCGAGCTGCGGCACCTTGTCGAGCGCGGCCCGCACGATGCGGGCGGTCAGGTCGTCCGGGCGGACGTCCACCAGCGAGCCCTTGCCGGCACGCCCGATGGGGGAGCGCGTGGCGGCGACGATCACGGCCTCGGCCATTACGGAACTCCTTCGTCCTGTTCTGGTGCCGGTGAGGGTAGTGTCGCTCGCCGCGCCCACCAGTGCGATAGTCGCCACGTCCGGCCAGGACACCGCGGGTTTCCCGCCGAAACTAGGGCTCGATCGGCTGGGTACGCCGCAACAGTCGGTTCAGCCGCGCCACCAGCCTGGCGGTGGGCCGACGCGCCTCGGCCGCCGCCGACCTGGTCGGGGCCTGCGGCACCGGGCCACCCCACAATCCACCGGCCACGCACAGCACGGGTAACAGCACGTCGACCGCGGCCTGGTACCCGGCCGCGGACGGGTGGAACTGGTCGGTGCTGAACAGCTCGGTGGGGCGGGCCAGGAACTCTCGGGCCAGCAGGTCGGCCAGGGGCACCGCGTGTCCGCCCACGGCGGCCACCGCACGGCGCTGTGCCCGGCTCAGCGCCAGGCTCCAGGACCGGGCCACCGACCGCAGCGGCTGTGGGATCGGGCGGATCGCGCCCAGGTCGGGACAGGTGCCCACGACCACCTCGACGTCGGCATCCCGTAGCAGCGCGACCTGGGCGCCCAGCAGCGCGGCCGAGGTGCGCACCGACAGCTTCGTGGTGACGTCGTTCGCACCGATGATCATCAGGGCCAGCGCGGGCGGGTCGTCCAGGGCCGCCGCCACCTGGTCGGGCAACTCCTTGGTGGTGGCGCCGACGACGGCGTAGGTGACGAGCCGGACCGGCCGCTCCGCCTCCGCGGCCAGGCCGCGGGCGAGCAGCACGCCGGGCAACTCCTCGGGCGAGTCCACGCCCAGGCCGGCCGCCGAGGAGTCGCCGAGGACGGCGAACCGCACCGGCCCGTCCGAGCACCGCGGGTTGTCGGCGGGCAGCGGGCCGGTGCCGTCGGGCAGATAGACGCCGTCCGCCCGATACGGTGGCGCCGTCGGCACTCCAATGACTCTCCGTGCACGACGGGACTGTTCCGTGAGCAGACCGTAAGCGGCCCCGGACAGCCCGCCGAGCGCTCCGGTTGCCAGCGCGGCCGCCCGCAACGCCCGTGCCCCGATCATCTCGACCCCCTCCCGCGGGCCACCTCGTTCTCCAGCGGCGTACCGGGCCCGGGGATCGTCGGGGCCCGCACGGCAAGTTTCGCCCCTGATGCACCGGAAATTAACGCACGACCCGATCAACCCGTTGCGTTTCACCGGTCGGGTGACCCGGATGGGCCGGATGTGCCCTGCTCAGGCCGGGGTGGCCCGGCCCTCGCCGAGGAACTCGCGCCACTCGCCGCGGGCGTGCGGATGCTCGCCGCACCCCTCCACCCAGTCGATGAAACCGGCGACCATCCCCTCGAACCAGCGTCGCAGCGTGGGGTCGACCAGCCGGCCGGCGCGGTCGAACGCCCGGTCGGCGCGGGCGAGCGCGAACATGTCGGGATACAGCCGGGCGCCCAGGTGCTCCAGCGGCACCCGCAGCGCCCACAGCCCCCGGTTTCCCCCGACCGGGGACGGGGAGGCGGACATCAGCAGCGCGTGCCGCTCGTAGAAGGGCTGGGGCCGCATGCGGGAGACCCAGTCGATGGCGTTCTTCAGCCCACCCGGCATCGAGAAGTTGTACTCCGGGGAGCTGATGACAAACGCGTCGCTGGCGGCCAGGCGGCGAGCGAGTTCGGTCGGCCCGGGCGGGAAACCGGCCAGCTCCGCCACGTCCTGGTCATAGGAGGGCGCGTCGAACTCGTGCATCGAGCCGAAGTCCACCTCACCACCGAGCGCCTCCACGAGGTTCGCCGTCAGGAATGCCAACCGGTAGTTGAGTGAGCCGGCGCGCAGCGATGCCGGGAACACGAGGAAGCGGGCCAGGCGGTGGGAACTCTGCGGCATGATGACCTCCTCGCGCGGGTGACAGCCTGCTCGTGTGGGTGAAATCGTCCCACGAAAGAGGTTATGGAAGGGCCGGTAGGCGCCGCTCGGTGAAAAGCGAATCGCCCGCCGACCGGCCAGGTGGTTACACCGTTCGACCAGGTGAATCCCGTGTGTCGTGTGCGCTTGGTGGGCGCGTTGCGGTCTTTGATCGCCCGCAAGATCCAGTTGCCTGGATCAGCAATGACGACAACACCTCGGGAGCGTCAGATGCGGAAAATTCTCGAATTCGCCGTCGTTACCCTCGCCGGAATCGGGCTCGCCCTCGCCGGGTCCGGGGTCGCCAACGCCATGGGGACCACCGACGAGCCGGCCATGGAACCGGCCACCGAGCACATCGACGTCAGCCAGCTGGGCTGGACCTTCAACACCGGCCCCACGGAGCTGAGCATGAGGCCGGACGGCTGGATCCACTCCGCCTGCGTGCCCCCGGAGATGATGGCCCGGATGGGCCAGGAGTCCTCGGAACCGGAGTTCACGATGCCTCCCTGCCACGTGCTGGAGATGAGCCCCTACGTCGGCTGGTCGGTCACTCACTGGTGACCCGCGAGGTTTCGGTGGGCGCTCCGGTTGTCGTCCGGGGCGCCCACTTCCTTGTTGGGCGGGGCCGGGAATTCCCGGAACGCCGATGACCTCACGGAAGCGCGGTCGGCCGGTGCCGCCACCTGCGGGCAGCTCGTCCGTAGCCGAGCGTGCCGGCCGCGTCCTCGCTACCGCCCCCGCACCCTACTTGGCTTCCTGGGTCGCCGTGATCCCGCGTAGAGGGGGCTAACAACTGTTGCCGGGTCTGTGAGCATTCGTGAGTGTGGATGATCGAATGTGAGCGCGCGGCGGGTTGTCGGTGTTGTTGGGCACCGTTCGTTCCTGCCGTGTTGATCGTGCTAGGGGCCGCCGCGTGGGGAAGTTCGAGCCTCGCCCTGGGTTCACGGTGGCCGCGCCCCGGTTCGCACTCGACCCGAACGCGGCTACGGCCCGGCGGCTGGCGGCACATTGTGGTGTCGCGCGGTTCGCCTACAACTGGCCGGAGACCCGCAGCCTTCGGGCTGGAACGGACGAGGGAGCTGAGGTAGGACCCCGCCCAGCGGGGCAGACGGCCTTGACCCTCCACCCCGCAGCGCCTCAGCGCAGAGGACGGGGACCGTCCACCGGTCACGGTGGACCGCCTGACCTGGACAAACTCACATTTGCTCACGTTTTGGGCAACGCATTGTCGACCACCGCCTGTACGGCGTCACCCGGACGGCATAGGCTCGGCGCAGTGTCTCAACTACTGGGAGGAGCGTCGGTGGAGTACGTCGAGCACGTCCTCGATCTGATCGGGAACACCCCGCTCGTGCGGTTGGGGCCGGTGGCCGACGGGTTGTCTCCACTGGTGCTGGCCAAGGTCGAGTACTTCAACCCGGGCGGCAGCGTCAAGGACCGCATCGCGCTCGGCATGATCGAGGCCGCCGAACGTTCCGGTGAGCTCAAGCCCGGCGGCACCATCGTCGAACCCACCTCCGGCAACACCGGGATCGGCCTGGCCATCGCCGCCCAGCGCAGGGGCTACAAGTGCGTCTTCGTCTGCCCGGACAAGGTCAACGAGGACAAGCGCAACGTGCTCAAGGCCTACGGCGCCGAGGTCGTGGTCTGCCCGACCGCCGTGCCGCCGGACCACCCCGACTCCTACTACAAGGTCTCCGACCGCCTGGTGGAGGAGATCCCCGGCGCCTGGAAGCCCAACCAGTACGCCAACCCGGAGAACCCGCGCAGCCACTACCTGACCACCGGTCCGGAGCTGTGGCGGCAGACCGAGGGCCGCATCACCCACTTCGTGGCCGGCGTCGGCACCGGCGGCACGATCTCCGGCACCGGGCGCTACCTCAAGGAGGTCAGCGACGGTCGGGTGAAGGTGATCGGCGCCGACCCCGAGGGCTCGGTCTACTCCGGCGGCAGCGGCCGTCCCTACCTGGTCGAGGGTGTCGGCGAGGACTTCTGGCCGACCACCTACGACCCCAAGGTCTGCGACGAGGTCATCGCGGTCTCCGACGCCGACTCGTTCCACATGACCCGGCGGCTGGCCCGCGAGGAGGGCCTGCTGGTCGGTGGCTCCTGCGGCATGGCCGTGGTGGCCGCGCTGCGGGTTGCCGAGCGGTGCGGCCCCGACGACGTGATCGTCGTGCTGCTTCCGGACAGCGGCCGCGGCTATCTCACCAAGGTCTTCAACGACCAGTGGATGTCCTCCTACGGCTTCCTCTCCGTCGACCACTCCGGCGCCACCATCGGCGACGTGCTCCGGCGCAAGGGCGGTGACATCCCCGAGCTGGTGCACGTCCACCCGAACGAGACGGTGGCGGACGCGATCACGATCATGCGCGAGTTCGGTGTCTCGCAGATGCCGGTGGTCAAGGCCGAGCCGCCGGTGATGGCCGCCGAGGTGGCCGGCGCGGTCAACGAGAAGGACCTGCTGGACGCCCTGTTCAACGGCAAGGCCCGGCTCGTCGACCGGCTGGAGCTGCACATGTCGACCCCGCTGCCCACGGTGGGTGCCGGCGAGCCGATCAGCGCCACCATGACACCGCTGTCCGCGGCCGACGCCGTGCTCGTGCTGATGGACGGCAAGCCGGCCGGTGTCGTCACCCGGCAGGACGTTCTCAGCTACCTCGCCGGCCGCTGATCGACCCGCTGATCGGCGTTGCCGCCAAGCGTGCTGATTTGCCCGAAATCGTCATGCCGAGGCTCGGCACCAGGTAGACAGGACTGCACGGATCCGATGGTCGTGCGGGGGCGGGTTCGGTGGGTACCGGCCTGTTCCGGCAAGGTCCGTTCGGAGCATCCGATAGGTTTTGGCGCGATCGTGAACGGCACGGCCAAGGGGGTTGGAACCCGATGACCACTCCACAGCCGCCCCAGGAAGGTGCGGCACCGGCCGAGCAGGCCGGCGCGCTGGCGCCCGCGGAGCCGACGGCCCAGCAGCCTGGCGGCACTGGGTCGCTCTCCCCGGCCGCACCGGACCAGCCGGCGGGGGCCGGGGCGGAGAACCCCGACCGCACCCAGGTGGTGGCATCGGCGCTGGAGGGCAAGCCCGCCGGAGCAGCGGATGCGGGGACGGCACCCTCCGCCGCGCCCGCCGCACCGGAGGGGCAGGACGCCGGAGTAACGCAGGTGGTGCCGCCCGCTGCGGCCGGACAGCCCCAGGCCGCGTCGGCCGGACAGTCCCAGGCCGGCCCGAGCCAGGACGACCAGGGCGATGACGCCGGGGTCACCCAGGTGGTCTCGCCTTCCCAGGCGGCCGCGCTCGGCTCGCCGGCGCCGGACTCGGGCACCACCCAGGTCGTGCCGCCGTCCCAGCCCGGCGCGCCCGTGCCGCAGCCGCCGATGGGTGTCCCCCACCCCGCCGGCCAGCACCCCCAGGCATGGGGAGGCGTCCCCGGCGCCTACCCGGGGGCGCCGATGCCGGGCATGCCGCCCGGGATGCCACCGCAGCCGGGCCAGTGGGGTGCCGCCCCGCAGCCTGGCGCCCCACAGCCGATGCCGCCGGGTGCGTCCCAGCCCGGCCAGTGGGGCGCACCGCCCCAGTTCGGCCATCAACCCCAGCAGTTCGGGCAGCAGCCATACGGCGCGCCGGGCGTCCAGGGTTGGGGTGCGCCGCCTCCGGGCCAGTGGGGTGGCCAGCCCTACGCTGCCTACCCGCAGCACGGCGGATACGGCCAGCAGCCCGCCGGTGGGGGCGGAACGCTGCCCGTGGCGATGTGGGCCACTGTTGTCGTAGCGGCTTTCGGGGTCGTGTGGAACGCGTACTCGCTGATTCGCCTTGCCAGCTACGGCGCCATGGGCGGTTTTGCGATCATCCCGATCCTGGCGATCATTCTCCTGCTGGGCCTGGGGGGTTGTGCTCTCGCGGCAGGCAAGGGGCAGGACTGGGCGCGGATCGTCGTCACGATCGTGCTGGTCCTTGCGGTGTTGGGTGCACTCATCTCCCTGGGCGCGGCTGCGCTCCTCGGCATTGTCTTCCTGCTCGCTTACGCCGGCTTGCTCGTGCTCTGGTGGCTGCCCTCGACCACGGCGGGCATGAAGGCGAAGCAGGCCGCCCCGGCTGGTTACTGAGCCCCTGGTCGACCGTCAGCCCCGGTCCACCGCCGGGGCTGACGTGTCTGGGAGGCGGGCGGAGGTGCCGCACTGGCCGCGCTGACTGGCCCCGGCCAGGTTCCTGGCCTGCTGAAGAGCTGGAAACCGTCAGTTCGCCCGGGTCCCTCGGGCCCAGGGGTCAACCCTTCCTCACACGACATTCCCTAGGCTGCTCCCATGAGCGACGGATTCGCGACCCGGGCCATCCACGTCGGCCAGGAGCCCGACCGCAGCACCGGCTCCGTGATCGTGCCGATCCACGCCACCTCGACCTACGCCCAAGACGGGGTGGGCGGGCTGCGCGACGGGTTCGAGTACTCCCGCACCGGTAACCCGACCCGGCGGGCCCTGGAGGAGTGCCTGGCCTCGCTGGAGGGTGGCCGCCACGGCCGGGCCTTCGCCTCCGGCATGGCCGCCACCGACGTGGCGTTGCGGGCCCTGCTCCGCCCGGGCGACCACGTCGTGATCCCGGACGACGCCTACGGCGGCACCTTCCGCCTGGTGGACAAGGTGTTGCGGGAGTGGGGCATCGAGCACACACCGGCCACACTGTCCGATGTGGACGCCGTCCGGGCGGCGATCCGCCCCAACACCAGGGTGGTCTGGTGCGAGACACCGACCAACCCGCTGCTGAACGTGGTGGACATCGCGGCGCTGGCACATCTCACCCACGACGCGGGCGCCAAGCTCGCGGTGGACAACACCTTCGCCTCGCCGTACCTGCAGGCGCCGATCGAGCTGGGCGCCGACCTGGTGCAGCACTCCACCACGAAGTACCTGGGCGGCCACTCCGACGTGGTGGGCGGCGCGCTCGTCACCAACGACGACGAGCTGGCCGAGCGGATCGCCTTCCTGCAGAACTCCGCGGGCGCGGTGCCCGGGCCGTTCGACGCCTGGCTCACCCTGCGCGGCATCAAGACGCTCGCGCTGCGCATGGAGAAGCACTCCGACAACGCCGAGCGGGTCGTCGAGGCGCTGCTCGGCCATCCCAAGGTGGGTAGGGTGCTCTACCCGGGGCTGCCCGGGCACCCCGGCCACGACGTGGCGGCCAAGCAGATGCGCCGGTTCGGCGGGATGGTGTCCTTCACGGTGGAGGGCGGTGAACAGGCCGCGCTGGATGTCTGCGCCCGTACCCGGCTGTTCACCCTGGCCGAGTCGCTGGGCGGGGTGGAGTCGCTGATCGAGCACCCGGGCCGGATGACGCACGCGAGCGTCGTCGGCTCGGCGTTGCAGGTGCCGGACGAGCTGATTCGGCTGTCCGTGGGCATCGAGGAGGCCGACGACCTGATCGCCGACCTCACCGAGGCGCTCGGCTGAACACCACCGCGTCCGGGTGCCTTCCGGCGGTGGTCGCCCGCTGTCGGGGGGCATCCGGGTGCTGGGGAGAAGCGGCCGGTCCCTGCCCCGGTCAGGGCAGGTGGGACTCCAGCGAGTTCGACTTGACTCCGTCGGAGTGCGGGCCGATCGTGGTGCGTTCGTCGCGGGGCAACCTGTCCAGGTCGCTGCGCGTCACACAGCCGCCGACCAGCTCGAAAACTGTGCCGTGCTGCTCGTAGCGGCCCGGGTCAGCGCACCCGGCCTGTGCGGCGGTGAACACCGCGGCCCCGGTTAACGCCGCAGCCGCGGCGACGGCTACCACCAGCGGGGTGGTGCCGGTTCCGCGTCCCAGGCGCCTCATGGCGAACCTCCAGCAGCCACTCGGACGGTCGGGCGAACCGCCGGCGCGACCGTGCGGCCCCGAGGGTACCGGTCCGCTGGCGCTCGCGTCGCCGGAACGGGTGGACCTACCCCACCATGGGCATATGGACCAGCTCGTCAGCCTCGACCGGGTCCGTGCCGCACGGGAACTGCTCACCGACGTGGTCCGCCGGACTCCGCTGGAGTACTCCCGCGCACTGGAACGGCGGGCCGGCGTTCCGGTGTTCCTGAAGTGCGAGAACCTGCAACGCACCGGCTCGTTCAAGATCCGCGGGGCCTACGTCCGGCTGCACGGGCTCGGCGACGCGGAGCGTGCTCGCGGTGTGGTGGCCGCCAGTGCTGGCAACCACGCGCAGGGGGTGGCACTGGCCGCGTCGTTGCTCGGTATCAAGTCGACCGTGTTCATGCCGGAGCGGGCGCCGCTGCCGAAGCTGGCGGCCACTCGCGGCTACGGCGCCGACGTGTACCCGCACGGGGCGGGGCTGGCGGATGCGCTGGCCGTGGCGTGCGAGTTCGCCGAGCGCACCGGTGCGGAACTGGTCCACCCCTTCGACCACCCGGACGTCGTGGCTGGTCAGGGCACGGTGGGGCTGGAGATCCTCGAGCAGCTTCCGGACGTCGGCACCGTCGTCGTGCCCACCGGGGGCGGCGGGCTGGTCAGTGGGATCGCGGCCGCGGTGAAGCGACTCCGGCCCGCGGCGCGGGTGGTGGCGGCGCAGGCCGCGGGTGCGGCGGCGTGGCCGCCCTCGCTCGCGGCCGGCCATCCGGTGCGGCTGGGCGAAACCCACACCATGGCGGACGGGATCGCGGTGCCGGAGCCGGGCCCGCTCACCTATGCGCACGTCTCCCGGCTCGTCGACGACGTCGTGTTGGTGGACGAGGAGGCGTTGTCCGAGGGACTCCTGCTGTGCCTGGAGCGCGCGAAGCTGGTGGTGGAGCCGGCGGGTGCGGCCGCGGTGGCCGCTGTGCTGCGCAGTCCCGGCCAGTTCCCGGCGCCCGTGGTCGTCGTGCTCTCCGGCGGCAACATCGATCCGTTGCTGTTGTTGCACGTCATCGAGCACGGAATGACGGCCAGCGGGCGGTATCTGGCGATGAGCGTGCGCATCCCGGACGAGCCGGGCTCGCTGGCCGCGCTGCTGACCCGGGTCGGCGAGCTGGGGGCGAATGTGCTGGACGTGGAGCACTCGCGGGTCTCCGGTGCACTCGCCCTCGGTGAGGTCGAGGTCGCGATCAACCTGGAGACGCGGGGACCCGACCACCGCCACGAGGTCGTCTCCGCGCTGCGCACCGCCGGACACACCGTCACCGAGCTGCCCTGAGGGCCTCCCGGGAGGCGATGGCTCACCTGCCGGTGGCGAGCTGGGCAGCCGGTGGCGGGGACACACGGTCCGACCCGAATCGAGGAGTCAGCGTGTTCACCCACCACCGGCGGCAGGCCCCAGCCTCATGGGAGACCAGCCCCGACCGGCCCGCTGCGGTCGTCAGAGGTTCCCGCGCCGCTCCTGCTCGCGCTCGATGGCCTCGAAGAGCGCCTTGAAGTTGCCCTTTCCGAACCCGAGCGAGCCGTGCCGTTCGATCAGCTCGTAGAAGACCGTCGGCCGGTCGCCGATGGGCTTGGTGAAGATCTGCAGCAGGTAGCCGTCCTCGTCGCGGTCGACCAGGATGCCCCGCTTCTTCAGCTCCTCGATCGGGACCCGCACCTTGCCGATGCGGGCCCGCAGCTCCGGGTCCTCGTAGTAGGAGTCCGGAGTGTCGAGGAACTCCACGCCCGCGGCGCGCATGTTGTCCACCGTGGCCAGAATGTCGTTGGTGGCCAACGCAATGTGCTGGCAGCCGGGCCCGCCGTAGAACTCCAGGTACTCGTCGATCTGGGACTTCTTCCGCGCGATCGCGGGCTCGTTGAGCGGGAACTTCACGCGGTGGTTGCCGTTGGCGACCACCTTGCTCATCAGCGCCGAGTACTCGGTGGCGATGTCGTCGCCGACGAACTCGGCCATGTTCACGAAGCCCATGACGCGGTTGTAGAACGCCACCCACTCGTCCATGCGACCGAGCTCGACGTTGCCCACGCAGTGGTCGACCGCCTGGAACAGCCGCTTCGGTGCCCCCGCGGGCTTGACGTACCGCCCGCGCCGCTCCACGTAGCCCGGCAGGTAGACGCCCTGGTACCGGGACCGGTCGACCAGGGTGTGCCGGGTCTCACCGTATGCGGCGATCGCGGCGATCCGGACCGTGCCGTGCTCGTCGGAGACGTCGTGCGGCTCCTCGAGGATGGTGGCGCCCTGGGCGCGTGCGTGCGCGATGCACTTGTCGACGTCGGTCACTTCCAACGCCAGGTCCACCACGCCGTCGCCGTGCCTACGGTGGTGGTCGAGCAGCGGGCTGTCCGCGGCCACGCCGCCCTTGATCACGAACCGGGCGGAGCCCGACTTCAGGACGAACGCCTTGTGGTCGCGGTTGCCGGTCTCCGGTCCGGAGTAGCCGACCTGCTCCATACCGAACGCCCACTGGTAGTAGAGCGCCATCTGGGTGGCGTTGCCGACGACGAAGACCACCGCGTCCATCGCGCGGACCGGGAACGGGTCCTTCGACTCGTCGTAGTCGACCAGCCCGACCAGCTGTTTGAGCTGGTTCAGGTCGACATCGTCGACCCCGCTCGCGCGGTTGATCATCTCGGTCATGGTGCCCTCCCCATGCCTGTCCGGGCGGATCGCTCACCCGGCCCCGGTGTCTGGCCGCAGCATGGATCCACCGGGCAAGCTGGGCAAGGGACGGCAGAATGACTGGACAACATGATCGGTAGATCCGGGTTCTCACCCGGCAAGGTGGGCAGACTGCCCAGGAGGTGTGACATGGCTCCCAGTGCGGCCGACAGCGGGGCCGTCGACGAGCTCGACGCCCGGCTGCTGCTCCTGCTGACCGACGAGCCGCGGCTGGGGGTGCTGGAGTGCTCGCGGCGGCTCGGCGTGGCCCGGGGGACGGTGCAGGCCCGCCTGGATCGGCTGGTCCGTCGCGGTGTGCTCCGGGGCTTCCCGCCGGAACTGGACCTGGCCGCGATGGGGTACGGCCTGACCGCCTTCGCGGTGCTGGAGATCGCGCAGGGGCGGCGTGGCGCGGTGGCGGAGCGACTGGCAGCGATCGACGAGGTGTGCGAGGTGCACGCCACGACGGGGCAGGGTGACCTGCTGGTGCGGATGGTGGCACGGTCCAACGCCGACCTGCAACGCGTGATCGACGAGGTGGTCGATGTGGAGGGTGTGATGCGGACATCGACGTCGATCGCGTTGTCCACGCCGATTCCGCACCGGGTCCGACCCTTGCTGGAGCGTGCGCTGGACACCAGCGAAGAGCCGTGACCCGACAGGGGGTGGTGCGTGGAAGTCAGAAAGGCGCTCGCGTTTTTGCCGCACTCAGTGGGAAGGCACGCCCCCGCCCTCCCAGGGTCTCGCGAGCCCAAGTCGAGCGTAGTGATCAGCAACACCGCAGGTCAACAGTACGATCGTGCACTGTGGACAGATCGCTGGCCTGTGGACAGCCGGGGTTGGTCTGCGGGGTACGTCCGCACGGGGCCGCAGCTCCGGGATGATGGCCCGCAGGATGGGGTGACGGGCGCCCCGGGACGTCAGGGCATCGAGGAATTCCCTGCTGTGCCTGAGTATCTGGCGATTCCCGGCCGCGGATGTGACGCGGGACCCGCGCACCCGGCGCGGGTCCCGCGTCACATCGGGGAAGATCGAGCAGGCCGACGGTGCCGGCCCGGTGGCTCAGCCGCGGTACGGTTCCGCCTTGAGCAGGGTCACCTTCATGGTGCCGCCGTTGGGCAGCTCGTACTCCCGGGTCTCGCCCTCCTTGGCACCCACCAGGGCCGAGCCCAGCGGCGAGTTGGGGGAGTAGACCTCCAGGTTGCCGTGCGAGCCCTCCTCGCGGGCGGCGAGCAGGAAGGTCTCGGTCTCGTCGTCGTCCTCGTAGCGGATGGTGACGACGCTGCCGGGGTGAGCGACACCCGACTCGGTGGGGGCCTCGCCGACCTTGGCGGTCCTCAGCAGCTGCTGCAGCTGCCGGATCCTCGACTCCTGCCGGCCCTGCTCCTCGCGCGCGGCGTGGTAGCCGCCGTTCTCCTTGAGGTCGCCCTCCTCGCGGCGCGCGTTGATCTCCGCGGCGATGGCCGGGCGATTGGCGATGAGCTCCTCCAGCTCGGTCTTGAGCCGGTCGTAAGCCTCCTGGGTCAGCCAGGTCACCTGGGTCTCGCTCACGGTCACCACTCCTCGTCGACTCCGGGCCCGCGGTTGCGGGTCGGCAGGTTCCGGGCGGGTGCCCGCCTGGAACGGAAAAACACGGCCCGCAGCGGGGCCGTGCTGACGGCGAGAGTAACACGTAGACAACGACCCGTGTCCGAAAAAAGCGCGGACAGGGCCTCTCGGAGCCGCCTTTCACCCGCTTGGCCGCGGCTCGCTCGACAAGTATGCAGGAACCTGGTACGAGCAGCCGAACACCTCCCCCGTGACGGCCCGCTTGGCCGTCCTGAGCAGCGTCGTCGTCACCGTCTGTCGCTCGCCCGGTGCGACCAGTACTTCCTTGCGGCCCGCCTCGTCCCCGTCCTGTGCACGCGCGCGCACAATGCAGAACGCGGCATCCCGCGGACGGTCCCGACGCACCTCGAAACTGATCTCCACCCTGTCGTCGGCAATGACACGGAAAGCGACCTGCTTTCCCTCGATCGGGGGTGGACCGAGGTTTCGATACGTGACGAACGAAACGACCGCGCCGATGACCACGACCACCCCGAGCAACACCGGGTAGAGCCAACGCGGGCCGCGCCGGCCCGCCCGCCGGCCGTAGCGGTCGGCGAGCGCGGCCGGGCTGCCGCCCGGCGGGGTGCTGTCGTCGATCTCGGCCACGGGCCGTCCGGACCTCCCAACGCCGAAGAGTCGTGGCAACGGGGACAATATGGGCCGACGCCCAAGTCCAACACGCCGAGTATCTCCCGTGCCGCCGCGCGTCCCGCGCCCGGCCCGGCACGGGGAGGAGGGACACCGGTCACCGATGGCCGAGAAGCTGCGTCTGATGACGGTGCACGCGCACCCGGACGACGAGTCCAGCAAGGGAGCGGCAACGACCGCCCGCTACGTGGCCGAGGGCCACGACGTGATGGTGGTCACCTGCACCGGTGGGGAGCGGGGCAGCATCCTCAATCCGAAGATGGATCGGCCCGAGGTGGCCACGAACCTGACCACGGTCCGGCGCGAGGAGATGGCCAGCGCGGCCAAGATCCTCGGGGTCCGGCACCACTGGCTGGGCTTCGTCGACTCCGGCCTGCCCGAGGGCAACCCGCTTCCGCCGCTGCCGGAGGACTGCTTCGCCGTGGCACCGCTGGCCGAGTCCACGGCGGCCCTGGTGCGGGTCATGCGGGAGTTCCGCCCGCACGTGGTGATCACCTACGACGAGAACGGCGGCTACCCGCACCCGGACCACATCCGCTGCCACGAGGTCTCGGTCGCCGCGTTCGACGCCTGCGGCGACCCCGACCGGTTCCCGGCGGCGGGCGAGCCCTGGCAACCGCTGAAGCTCTACTACTCGCACGGCTTCTCCCGGGCCAAGCTCACCGCCTTCCACGAGGCGTTGCAGGCCCGCGGCCTGGACTCGCCCTACGGCGACTGGCTCAACCGGTGGGACCCGGACCGGGCCGACGTCCTGGAGCGGGTGACCACACGCGTCGAGTGCGCGGACTACTTCGACCAGCGCGACGACGCGCTCAAGGCGCACGCCACCCAGATCGACCCGGACAGCCGCTGGTTCGCGGTGCCGCGCGAACTGGAGCGCGAGGTGTGGCCGACCGAGGAGTACGAGCTGGTGCGCTCCCTGGTGGACACCACGTTGCCGGAGGACGACCTGTTCGCCGGCGTTCGGGAGAAGGTGCGGGTCGCATGAGCGGCCCCGGCGTCGGCGCACTGTTGTCGGCCGGCTCGCCCGTGCCGGAGTCGATCGCGCTCGTCCAGCAACCCAGCCCCACTCCTACCCCCACCGAGCCCGGCGGACGCGGGGAGGACTTCGGCAAGTCCTCCCCGGTCGGACTGCTGCTGTTGATCCTGTTCTTCATCGCGGTCGCGCTCCTGGTCCGCTCGATGACCAAGCACCTGCGTCGGGTCCCGGCGAGCTTCGAGGAGCCGACGGAGGAGACGGGCAAGGAAGGCGGTCCGAAGGAGGACACGGGCGACGGCCCGGACCAGCCGAGCAAGGGCTGAAGCTGTCGGCCGGGGCCGCGGCCGAGCAGCACCACCGGGTCCTGGCATGCCAGTCACCCAGGGTCGAAACCAAGATCAACTAGGTGCGCTGGTGACCCACGACTTGATGTGGCCCGCCATCCATGGCGGCCATGGCGATGGACGGGCCACACCAATCCCCTCATCCGGTCGGATGACACCGGGTTGGCTCTGCCGGTCGCCCACCGTGCCACTCACGGCGCGGCTCCGGCCCGTCCGGCGCCGTCCCAGCACTCGGTTCATCCCAGCGGTCTTGGCTCCGGGTACTCCGGGACGAGCGGGCTGGTCGGCTGCGACCAGACCCGGTGCGCCAGCACCGAGACGACTTCCCGCTCCGGGTAGCGCAGGGCGGTGAGTGAGCCGCCGAACACGCAGCCGGTGTCCAGGCACATCGTGTTGTTCACCCACTCCGCCCGCGCGACCGGAGTGTGCCCGTACAGCACCATCGCCGGGCCGTGGTAGTCGCGGTACCAGGGCAGCCGGATCGGCAGCCCGTGCTCGTCGACCTCACCCCGTGCGTCGCCGTAGAGCGCGAAACTGCGCACCCGGTTCGACTCCTTGCCGTGGAACCGCTGCGGCAGACCCGCGTGCGCCACCACCAGGCGGCCGCCGTCGAGCAGGTAGTGGGGCTGCAGCCCGGCACAGAACTCCCGTACGCGCTCGCGGAACTCCGCGCTCTCGGTGTCCAACTGCTCCAGTGACTCGGCCAGCCCGTGCCGCACCTGCACCGCCCGGCCCGCCAGAGCGCGGGCGAGCTTGTCGTCGTGGTTGCCCCGCACCACCAGAGCCAACCCGGCGTCCACCATCCCCATGACCAGCCGCAGCACCCCGGGCACGTCCGGTCCGCGGTCCACCAGGTCGCCGAGGAACACGGCCTGCCGCCCCTCCGGGTGCCAGGCTCCCACCGCGCGGCCGCCGGCGTCCCGACGTAGCACCCAGCCGAGCCGCTCCAACAACTCCTCCAGCTCGGCCCGGCAGCCATGGACGTCGCCGATGACATCGAACGGCCCGGTGTCGGCCCGCCGGTCGTTGGGCAGTGGTTCCACCACGACCCGTGCCGCGTCGACCTCCTCGACCGTACTCAGCACGTGCACGATCTTGAAACCCTCGCCGGGCAGCCCGTCCACCGCACCACGCAGCAGCTCGATCTGCCGCCGCACCACGTCGGCCTCGACCGGGCGGGCCACCCGGCCGGTGGCGCGGACCCGGCACACCTCCTCGGGCAACGCCAGCACCACCGCGACCCGGGACACGTCGTGCTGTCGGCCCAGCCGCACCAGCGGCTCCCGTGCCCGCCGCTCGACGTTGGTCGCGTCGACCACGGTCAGCCGGCCGACCGCGAGCCGCTTGCCCACGGCACGGTGCAGCAGGTCGAAGGCGTCCAGCGTGGCGGTCTGGTCGCCGGGGTCGTCGGCGACCATCGCCCGGAAGGCGTCGCTGGACAGCACCTGGGTCGGTGTGAAGTGGCGGTGCGCGAACGTCGACTTGCCCGACCCGGCGGCACCCATCAGCACCACCAGCGAGCGGTCCGGGATCCTCAGCTCCACACCCCCAGTGTCGGCCGGGGAAGCTGCATCTCGCCGGCCGGGCTGGGAGGCTGGGGACATGGCGAACCGGCTAGCCGACTCCACCAGCCCCTACCTGCTGCAGCACGCGGACAACCCGGTCGACTGGTGGCCGTGGTGCCCGGCCGCGTTCGACGAGGCGCGGCGGCGGGACGTCCCGGTGCTGCTGTCCGTCGGCTACGCGGCCTGCCACTGGTGCCACGTGATGGCGCACGAGTCGTTCGAGGACGACGAGCTGGCCGAACTGATGAACGCCCACTTCGTCAACGTCAAGGTGGACCGGGAGGAACGGCCGGACGTCGACGCCGTCTACATGGGCGCCACCCAGGCCATGACCGGGCAGGGCGGATGGCCGATGACCTGCTTCCTGACCCCCGACGGCGAGCCGTTCCACTGCGGCACCTACTACCCGCCCACGCCCCTGCACGGCATGCCGTCGTTCCGGCAGCTGCTCGAGGCGGTGCACGACGCGTGGCAGGAGCGCGGCGCGGAGGTGCGCTCCGCGGCGAGGCACGTGGTGGAGCAACTCACCACCCACGACCACCCGCTGCCGGTGTCCACCATGGACGAGCAGGTGCTCGAGGACGCCGTGGCCCGGCTACGTGGGGAGTTCGACCCGGGCAACGCCGGCTTCGGCGGCGCACCCAAGTTCCCGCCGTCCATGGTGCTGGAGTTCCTGCTGCGCCACCACGAGCGCACCGGCTCCGACACCGCGCTGGCCATGGTGGACGCCACCTGCGAGGCAATGGCCCGCGGCGGCATGTACGACCAGCTCGCCGGCGGTTTCGCCCGGTACAGCGTCGACGCGGCATGGGTGGTGCCGCACTTCGAGAAGATGCTGTACGACAACGCGCTGCTGCTCCGCGTCTACGCCCACCTGGCACGGTGCACCGGATCGGCACTGGCCCGGCGCGTTGCCGAGGAGACCGCGGGGTTCCTGCTCCGCGACCTGCGCACCCAGGAGGGCGGGTTCGCCGCCTCACTGGACGCCGACACCGACGGTGTCGAGGGCCTGACCTACGTGTGGACCCCCGAGCAGCTGGTCGAGGAACTGGGGGAGGAGGACGGGCGCTGGGCCGCGCGCCTGTTCACCGTCACCGAGGAGGGCACGTTCGAGCACGGGACCTCCACCCTGCAGCTCCCGGAGGATCCGGGGGACGTGGGCCGCTGGGAACGCGCCCGCTCGACGTTGTTCCAGGCCCGGTTCCGGCGCCCCCAGCCCGGCCGGGACGACAAGGTGGTCACGGCGTGGAACGGGCTGGCCGTCACCGCGCTCGCCGAGGCGAGTACGGCCCTGGAGCGACCGGAGTGGGTGGCCGCCGCGGTGGCCGCGGCCGAGCTGGTCACCGAGCGCCACCTGGTGGATGGCCGGCTGCGCCGCAGCTCGCGGGACGGGGTCGTGGGCGCCGCCGAAGCGGTGCTGGAGGACCACGGCTGCATGGCCGAGGGACTGCTCACCCTGCACCAGACAACCGGCGAGGCACGCTGGCTGGACCGGGCATGCGCGGTGCTCGACGCCGCGCTGGGGCGGTTCGCGCGGCCGGACGCCCCGGGCGCGTTCCACGACACCGCCCACGACGCCGAGGCCCTCGTGCAGCGACCCTCCGACCCGGCCGACACCGCCAGCCCCGCCGGCGCCTCCGCGGTGACCGCCGCGTTGGTGGCCGCTTCAGCGCTAGCCGGCCCGGAGCGAGCCAACCGGTACCGGGAGGTCGCCGAGGCGGCGTTGGGACGGTCGGGGCTGCTCGCGGCGCGGGCACCCCGGTTCGCCGGGCACTGGCTCACCGCGGCCGAAGCCGTCCAGCACGGGCCGCTCCAGGTGGCCGTGGCCGGGGAGGGCCCGGCGGCGGGGGAACTGGTGGCGGCGGCACGCGGTGCGGCACCCGGGGGTGCCGTGGTGGTGGCCGGTGCGCCGGACGCCCCCGGAGTGCCGTTGCTCGCGGACCGGCCGTTGGTCGACGGGCAGCCCGCGGCATACGTGTGCCGCGGCTACGTCTGCCACCGCCCGGTCACCTCGGTCGCCGAGCTCCGCCAGGAACTGACCGGCTGAGCCCGCTCCCGGTGACCGAGCGCGCCTTCACCAGCGGTGGCCATACCCCCGCCCTCACCGGGGGCTCGCGCCCCGCGTCGAGCTTAGTGATCAGTAAAAGCGCGGGTCAAAGGGCTATCCACAGGCTCGAGGGGTTGTCCACAGTGCAGGCTCGCGCACTTGACAAGGTGGTTCCAGACAGGGCGCGGAGCGCTCTGTCCCGCCCGGGGCCGACCCGGCCCGGGCCTCGGGGAGCCCTCCGTCATGAGCGTGGCCGAGACACGTCCCTCCTCCGACGGCGGACACATGGCGTTGAAGTCTGCGTTGACGGGGGAGTTCATGAACGCGACCTGGAGATTGCAGCAGTGGTTGACCGAACCGAACAATCCGAGATCACTGTCGGCGAGAGCCAGGGCGAAGCGCTGGCGGGAGTTCATCTCCCGGTTCCCCGACCTGTCCGCGATGCGGGTACTCGACCTCGGTGGCCTGCCCTCGTTCTGGCGCACGGTTCCCCAGCATCCCGCGCAGGTCGTCACGGTGAACATCGCTGACGCCGAGGTGACCGCGCCGTGGTTGCGCCACGTCGTCGATGATGCCTGCGCCCCGAACAGCCTCCGGGGTGAGCGCTTTGACCTGGTGGTGTCCAACAGCCTGCTGGAACACGTCGGCGGATACGCACGTCGCCGCGCATTGGCGTCGGTGATTCACGAGTACGCCGACCTGCACTGGGTGCAGACACCGTACCGGTTCTTTCCGATCGAGCCGCATTGGGCGTTTCCCGGCATGCAGTTCCTGCCGGTGCGGTTGCAAACCGTAGCGGCGCGACACTGGCCACTCTCACACGGTAAGGCACCTGATCACCACAATGCGGTGGACGCGGTGCTCGGCACCGAACTGCTGTCGCTGACCGAGATGCGGCTGCTCTTCCCGAAGTCCACGATCTGGCACGAGCGGGTGCTGGGCCTGACCAAGTCCCTGGTCGCCGTGCAGGACCGTCCGGCGTCGCCGGCGTAGCCGGACCGGACCGACGGCCGGAAAAGTTGATCGTCAGCTCGGGCCAGCGCGGCACCCTTGCCGATGCGCCCCGTCAGAACCTCTCAAACCCTCACTGGCCTCAAGCCGGTGGGGGATTGAGACCAACCGGGTCCGGGAGGGCTGGTGAGTCTGCGATGACCTGACGTCCAGCGAGGTCAACGAGATGACGAGCCGCAGGTCAGGGGTAGAGCGCGAACCAGATCGCGATGTAGTGGCAGATGGCGGCCACGACCGTGGCCGCGTGGAAGAACTCGTGGTACCCGAACACCTTCGGCCACGGGTCCGGCCAGCGGGAGGCGTAGAAGACCGCGCCCGCCGTGTACAACACGCCGCCCACGAGCAGCAGCACCAGCGCGGTCACACCGACGTGGTGCAGTAGCTGCGGCAGCACGAACACCGCCACCCAGCCCAGCGCGACGTAGATCGGCACCCCGAGCCAGCGCGGCGCGTGCGGCCAGGCCAGCTTGAGCGTCACCCCGGCCAGCGCGCCGGCCCACACCACGGCCAGCACGATCGCCCCGGTGTGGGCGGGCATCGCCAGCAGCGAGAAGGGCGTGTACGTCCCCGCGATGAACACGAAGATCATCGAGTGGTCGAGCCGCTTCATCCACGTCCGCGCGACCGCGCTCGCCCAGTTCCGGCGGTGGTAGAGGGCGCTCACCC
Organism: Longimycelium tulufanense; assembly: GCF_014645795.1. Lineage (GTDB taxonomy): Bacteria > Actinomycetota > Actinomycetes > Mycobacteriales > Pseudonocardiaceae > Longimycelium > Longimycelium tulufanense. Next base: position 42,452 of record NZ_BMMK01000023.1, read on the forward strand.
CGAACAACCCGCAGACGGTCACCGCGTAGACGGCGGTGCCGAGGGCGGCCTTCGCCGAGACGGTGGTCCCCGCCAGCGACACCAGGCTGGCACCGGCCAGCACCGACACCACGAACGACCAGAAGTGGATCCAGCCACGAGCCCGTGGCTTCAGGATCGGTTGCAGCCCTTCGCCCTGCCAGACGGCCCCTGTCGCGGTGGTCACGAGCACGAGGCTACGGGACCGTAGGTGGGGCTTCCCCGCTCTGTGCTCGGCAGCACACGGGGCGAAATCCGGGTTCCACGGCAAAGAGAGCGGGTTACGCACTCTCCCCGAGTCTTCCGGATCACGGAACGACCTTTACCGCGCCAACCGGTGGCCCGCCGCTGGCAGCGGCACACCACAATCGGCCCTGACACCGCCCTCCTCGCGGTGCGTACCGGACGGACTGCGCAGGGCGAGTGTCCCCGAATGCGGCTGCGGCGGTCGGCGTAGTCTGCCCTGACGTGGGGTTGCGTTCACGAGTCAAGGACGTGCTGTACGGCTTCTACGAGCGGCGCCTGCGCCGCGAGCTGGAGGGCGCGCAGCGGCCCAGGCACGTGGGCGTCATCCTGGACGGCAACCGCCGCTGGGCCCGTGAGGCCGGCTTCACCGACGTCAGCCACGGCCACCGGGTGGGCGCCCAACGCATCGCCGACCTGCTCTCCTGGTGCCGGGAGGCCGGCGTCGAGGTGGTCACCCTGTGGCTGCTCGCCACCGACAACCTCAAACGGCCGGACGAGGAACTCCAGCCTCTGCTCGAGATCATCGCCGACGTCGTCGACGAGATCACCGAACCGGGCACGTCGTGGCGGGTGCGTGTCGTGGGTGCCATGGAGATGCTGCCCACCGGGATCGCGGCTCGGCTCTCGGCCGCCGCACTGCGTACCGAGGGCCGCGCCGGCATGCAGGTGAACGCGGCGGTCGGCTACGGCGGCCGGCAGGAGATCGCCGACGCCGTCCGCAAGCTCCTCCTCCGGCACGCCGAGGCCGGCACCACGATCGAGGAGCTGGCCGAGGTGCTCGATGTCGACCACATCGCCGAGCACCTCTACACCTCCGGCCAACCCGACCCGGACCTGGTCATCCGCACCTCCGGCGAACAACGGCTGAGCGGGTTCCTGCTCTGGCAGTCCGCGCACTCCGAGTTCTGGTTCTGCGAGGCGTACTGGCCGGCCTTCCGCCGGGTGGACTTCCTGCGCGCCCTCCGCGACTACGCCGCCCGACACCGCCGATTCGGTTCGTAGCAGCGAAATCCCCCTTGCCCCGGGGAAGAAGAGCTCGACTGCTCATCGCTGCGGCGCGAAGCACGGCCCCTACATGACCGGCCACGTCCCCCACTCTGACCGGAGGATCCTCGCGATCCGCGGTGCGCTGTCGCACGAATCAGTTACTGCGGTTCGACCACTGCGGTGACCACTCACCGTCGACAGGCTGGCAGCACTCACGCACCCCTGGCGACAGCACTCGCGCAGACTCGGTGAACGTTCCTGGACACCGCACCGGGGAACTGACCCACAGCGCCGCGGGCCGGAGCGGTGAGGGCGTGACCTCATCCGCAAACTTCCCCCGCCGTCGGCGGCGGTGAACCACACCTTCCTCATGATCGGTGACGAGCAGCCAGACGGTGACCGCCTCGGCGCCGACCTCCCGGCATCGTGAGATGGAGGGCGTTGCTTCCCGAAGCCGCAGGGAAACAGCCGGCCGTCCCAGGCTCAATGGCCCCACACGGGCTCGAGCACAAATGCCACCACAGACTCGCTGCTGTGCCGCGCGGAAACGGCCCACGAACAGAGACAGGGGCGCCGGGCACAAGCCCAGCGCCCCCGCCTCGTGGGACACCTCAACCGGGAGACACCGGTCGAAGCGAGTCTCAGCTCTCCAGGGCCGCCTTGGACTCGGCGCAGGTGCCCATGAACATCGGGGACAGGATCGGCACCGCGGCACCCAGCACGCCGATGTTGTTCTGCGCGACGCAGATCGGGATCTGGATCTGGTTGGCGTTCAGGATGTTGACCGCGCCGTTCCAGTCGTTGTCCTCGATCTCACCGTGGTGGCCGTACCCCCCAGCCATGGCCGGGGCAGACATCATCGCCAGACCGGCAGCAGTGGCGGCGACGACGCCAGCGGTCTTCTTGAGCATTGAGCTCTCCTCTTTCCCTCTTTCTGGGAGTCCTCGGCACACGTCTCGACAATGAGCCAGGTGTCTCCGAGGTCTGCTGTAGGGGATTCCGAGAGGTGTCCCCTCGGAACAGATGCGCCACGGTCGTTCAAGGTCGGGACCGGTGGGCAGGTGTGACATTACCGGGATCGGGGCGAAAACAAAAATCCAGTCGCTCGATCGTGGGTATCGGCGCCCCTGACCTGGGCTTTCCCCGTTGGTTGATAGTCGGTGCAACCATCGGAATGGCCGTTCCTCGATCACCTGGTGGAGTGTTGACCGAATTGATATCTGTGCGCATAACGAAAAGGGCGGGGGAGCACGCTCCCCCGCCCTTTTCCCGGCGTGCCGACCTCAGCGCCGGTGGTGCTTCTTGTGGCCCTTGTGGAGGTGCATGTCGTCGGTCATCACCGCGGTGGACTCGGCGCAGGTGCCCATGAACATCGGGGACAGGATCGGGACGGCGAACCCGATCAGCGCGCCGACGTTGTTCTGCGCCAGGCAGACCGGGATCTGGACCTGGTTGGCGTCGACCAGGTTGATCGAGCCGTTCCAGTCGTTGCTCTCGGCGTCGATGTGGCCGGCCATCGCGGGCCCGGCCGTCATGGTCAGGACACCGGCGGTCGCGACAGCGGCTCCAACGGTCTTCTTGAGCACTGCGCTCTCCTTGCTGTGTGACATCGCGTCCGGTTGGAGAACGAACGCGAGAGGGGTGAGAGGGAAAACTTTGCTGGGCTTTGCTGGGCTCGGGTGCGGGTGGGAGGCCCTGGGAATCTTCGCGGGTGGGCCGCTGGGGAGGGCGGTTCGCCATTCACCGGGCGGGTTATCGGTAGCGGGGGAGGCGTGGCTGCCGATGGTGGGTGGCTGGAGGGTCAGCAGCCGGTGGACGTCGTCGCGACTGACGGAGTGCGACAGTGTTTGGGGAGTTCACTCCGGTAACTGCCGCAGTCCCGTCGCAGCGTCGGGGTTCGCCAACCGCACTGTTCGGGCCTCGTGACCAAGTGCGGGGCAAGGGCGTGTGAGAAACCGGAAACCCTTGCCCCGCACCGGTCTCGGCTCAGCGCCGGTGGTGCTTCTTGTGGCCCTTGTGGAGGTGCATGTCGTCGGTCATCACCGCGGTGGACTCGGCGCAGGTGCCCATGAACATCGGGGACAGGACCGGGATCGCGGCACCCAGCACGCCGATGTTGTTCTGCGCCAGGCAGATCGGGACCTGCAGCTGGTTGGCGTCGACCAGGTTGATCGAGCCGTTCCAGTCGTTGCTCTCGGCGTCGATGTGGCCGGCCATCGCGGGCCCGGCCGTCATGGTGAGGGCGCCGGCGGTGGCGGCAACGACGCCAACGGTCTTCTTGAGCACTGCGCTCTCCTTGCTGTGTGACATCGCGTCCGGTTGGAGAACGAACGCGAGAGGGGTGAGAGGGAAAACTTTGCTGGGCTTTGCTGGGCTCGGGTGCGGGTGGGAGGCCCTGGGAATCTTCGCGGGTGGGCCGCTGGGGAGGGCGGTTCGCCATTCACCGGGCGGGTTATCGGTAGCGGGGGAGGCGTGGCTGCCGATGGTGGGTGGCTGGAGGGTCAGCAGCCGGTGGACGACGTCGCGACTGACGAAGTGCGGCAGTGCTCGGTGGTTCGTGCCGGTACTGCACGCAGTCCCGTCGCAGCGTCGGGGTTCGCCAACCGCACCGTTCCGGTCTTGTCACCGGTCGCGGGGCAAGGGCTCAGGCCTAGCCAGGAAACCCTCGCCCCGCACCGGATCCAGGTCAGCGCCGGTGGTGCTTGTGGTGCTTCTTGTGGCCCTTGTAGACGTGCATGTCGTCGGTCATCACCGCGGTGGACTTGGCGCAGGTGCCCATGAACATCGGGGACAGGATCGGCACCGCGGCACCCAGCACGCCGATGTTGTTCTGCGCGAAGCAGATGGGAACCTGCAGCTGGTTGGCGTCCAGCAGGTTGATCGAGCCGTTCCAGTCGTTGCTCTCGGCGTCGATGTGGCCGGCCATCGCGGGCCCGGCCGTCATGGTGAGGGCGCCGGCGGTGGCGGCAACGACGCCAACGGTCTTCTTGAGCACTTCGCTCTCCTTCGTATTTCCCTCGTCCTGGGAGCCCCGGCCCACGCTGCGGAGCCGAGGAGATCGGGCGAGGGGTTCGGCGAACCCCTCAACCGAAGAAGATGGGTACCGGTGCGCCGATCGGTGGTGATCGGTGGCCGGCGAGCGGTGAGGCTACTAAAGCCAGGGCCGAGGGAAGAAATTGGTTACCACCATAGTGGGATCTCCCGTGAGCTGTGAGCTTCTGTCCGCTCGCGTGTTTCTCAAGCGCACCGGAATTAAAATTATGAAAGAAATATCGGCGGTACAACCATCCGCCTAAATGGCTCGATGGGGTGATCTGTAACCGCCGCTGCCGCACGTGGAAGGCGCTGGATCCGTCATGGCCCAGCGCCTTCCACGGAGGATCAGCTCTCCAGGACCGCCTTGGACTCAACGCAGGTACCCATGAACATCGGCGAGAGCAGCGGCAGCGCGAGGCCCAGCGCGCCGACGTTGTTCTGCGCCAGGCAGATCGGGATCTGGATCTGGTTGGCGTCGACCAGGTTGATCGAACCGTTCCAGTCGTTGTCCTCGATCTCACCGTGGTGGCCGTACCCCCCAGCCATGGCCGGGGCGGAAGCCATCGTCAGACCGGCAGCAGTGGCGGCCACGACGCCGGCGGTCTTCTTGAGCATTGAGCTCTCCTTCGAAACGTGCGGGAAACGACGACCGACGCGCCAGTGACTGACGTCGGTGGCAGGGAACCCGGCAGGGGAACCCCACTCTTGCCGCGGTCTTTCCCCATCGGTGGGGCCGCGCGGCGCGGATGCAGGTTACTGAAGTCCCGGCGGGGAGAAAAATTCTGTTCCACCATTGTGTGATCTTCGTCGAGAAGTCACCACGAGGAATTGCAGAACCCGGTCGTGGCGCATACCGGAAAGGGTGACGTTATCTTCGGTCGTCACGACAGGTAGCTGCCGGGTGGGTCCCGACCCAACCCTGCTCGCCGAAACGGCTGGTACGGGGGGCATCCGTGGAACCATGCCGAAGCCTTTCACGTCGAGCCGTGCCGCGGCGTGAATCGTCACGGGGTCTGGGGAGGTCCGGGCCGCCGCACTCGCTCCGGAGACGTTGCGGTTCCGGGTATGCCACGACCTGTCCACCTGCGGCAAGGGCACTTTCCCCGGTGCGGTGGGAGCCGGGCTGAGGTGTCGGACGTGCCCGCCGGGGCCTGCCGCGGGGCAGCCGACAAGAACCTCGTTGGCGAGCTCGTGGTGGACGGCGGTGTGGTGGGAACGGGGCGAGGAGCGCCCGGGTCGGAATGGTCCGGCGGGTGACCGGGGCTTGCCGAAAGTTGGTGCGGAGCAGGCAGGACCCGACCGCGGTCGGGTGTCGATGCTGGCACGGCCCACCCTCGGACGGCCGGGTGCGCGAGGCCCAACGCGAGCCGCGTCAGGTGTTGGGCGACCACGAGCCCGGTCAGCGCGGAGGTGTCATGCAGGACCAGGATGCTGGCCACCTGCTCGTCCCAGTAGGTCACGGTGCGCTCGAACCCGATGAGCGGTGAGAACGGGTTCGGAAGGCTGTCCAGCGCAGCATCGGCCGCGAGTGGCGAGGAGGGTGCGGTGGCGGGGCCCCGGAGCGCGGGATCGATGGGTCACCGGTCCGACCAGGGCTCTTCCTGCGATCGCTGAGAGAGAATCGGGAAAGTCGTTGGATGGCGCGGCGTTGACTGGGAGAGAGGCGCAGCGCGCTAGGAGCCCGCCACAGGCAGCCGGGCCAGGATCGAGCTCTTCATACCGCTTACCGGCTAGAACTGTGCCGCGAGTAGCAGTCAGCCCGCCGATCGTGGCCGTGGTACGCGGCACCCGGTTGTCGACGGCCTGATCGAGCGATCAATCGGGTCGGCGTAGGACTTTCCTACGTGCCCGGGCGGTCCCGGATGCGTCGAGGCGCCGGACCCGCGGGTCC
>NZ_BMMK01000023.1:48642-104051 GCF_014645795.1 Longimycelium tulufanense
TCGACGCTGTCTTCAGTTGTCGGATGTGGTGGTGGCGGTCAGAACTTCTGGTACGCCTTTGCCGTGGCGCACTTCTTCATGATCATCGGCGAGCCACCCGCGATGACAAGCCCGATCAGGCCGATGTTGTTCTGGCAGACGCCGACCGGGATCTGGACCTGGTTACCGCTCACGACGTTGACGGCGCCGTTGAAGTCGTTGTCCTCCTCGTGGACGTACCCGCCGCCGGCCGCTGCCGGCCCGGCCACCATCGCCAGCGCGGTAGCGGTGGCGACAATGACACCGGAGATCTTCTTGAACATCTCGCACCCCTAGATTTTCTCTTCGTCAATCACGACCACTCCCGAACTCACCGGAACGAGCGACCAACTGCCCGGTTCCAGCGCGTTCCGCGGGGTCCGGTCCTGACCGGGGGGTCGGGCCATCGGACCCTGTTGGTGCAGGTTTGCTCGGGACAGGTCGTAAGCCTGTGTCGTGGGTGTTGCAGTTTCTGCTGTTGTCGCAGAGGCCCGGTCTCGACTGTCGATGCCGGCCGGAGAATCCGCCTTGTCCGAGATATGGGGTGGGGTGCCCGTACCCGGCGGGCACCCCCACCGGGGATCAGAAGTCCTGCTTGGCGACGGCGGTGGCGCATTCCTTCATGAACATGGGGGCAATGATCGGAACCGCAACCCCGGCTAGGCCGATGTTGTTCTGGCAGACGCCGACCGGGATCTGGACCTGGTTACCGCTCACGACGTTGACGGCGCCGTTCCAGTCGTTGTCCTCCTTATGAACGTGCTTGCCGCCGCCGGCGACCGCCGGGGCGGCCGCCATCGAGAGGGCCGCGGCCGTGGCGACGAGGAGGGTCGAAACCTTTTTCATCATCTCGCACCCCTGATTAGTCCTGCAGTTCTCGCTGCTTGTTGGCTTGTCACTGGCTACCGGTCGATCGGCCGGTGGTCGGGCCCGGGGGCGATGTCACGCACCTCGGGGTGCCGACACCAGACCACCGGGCTCGGAGCCACCGACCGTGGTTTCCTCGGACCTCGCGGGGAGGCCGAGCTCGAAGGTGTTGGACGGGTCGGGCCGTAGCCCGGGTCGTTTCCACTGTTGGCGTTATTCGGTTGTGGTGCCTCACCAGGCGCGCGTGGCGACGTGGTGAAGGGACTGGGGCCGTGGTTTCCAGCGACCATGGGGAGGTGGGCAGAAGCGGCGCACGGGGCGGGTGCCGGGCACGCCGTTGTTCGGTGCCTTTCCCCGGAACCGGCGGTTCCACACGATGCGGTGTCGGGTGGTGTTCGTATTGAGGTTGTCGACCTTCGGGCGGCCGGCGTTGGCATGGTCGCCGTTGGCGGCGGCTGGGTTGTGCAACGGCGGCAATTCAGCCACACCGGTGGCGAGGACTCTGGCCGTCTTCCTCAAGTAGCACGCTCCCTGACCCGCGTAACCCTGCTCGGAGGACTCATGGTAGAAACCCCCTGTTTGCTTCTGGCCCACCGGATCCGGTCGGTGCGGGGACCATTGGCACGGGTCACGTTAGTCAGGGATCCGTCGAAATGGAATCGTGATCACCTGGTTGTGCGAATTTTGTCGAGATGTCGACAAGTGGTGATCGGTATTTGTTGATAGTAATTCGGAGCGGCGACGCACGATCGTGTTCGGATATACGTTCGGTAACAAAACCGTCGCGCTCTTCGGTGAACCCGACGCCACCACTTGGCCATGCCACCCTTCCGAGTGGCGTGGCCTCCTCCCTGCCACGCGTAGTGGCGTGGTATTGCTGCTCGCTTTGCCCATTGAGGGGGTATGGCCCGGCGCGCTGGCCTAAGCTCCCCGCTTCATGGGCCCCAAGCGCGTGGTGCGCGAATACCTGCTGCTCGGCCTGCGATTCGACCGGCTCGTCCCCGGGTTCGTGGACGCCTACACCGGCGAGGCGGCGCTACGCCGCCAAGTGGAGTCCGAGCCCCCTCCGGAGCCGGCCGCGCTCGCCGCCCGCGCACGGGAACTGCGGGCCGAGTTGGACAGCAGCGATCTGGACGGGGAGCGTCGCCGCTTCCTCGACGCCCACCTGGTCGCGTTGGAATGCTCCGGTCGCAAGCTCGCCGGGGAGCGCGTCCCGTTCGTGGCCGAGGTCGAGTCCTACTTCCAGGTCCGGATCGAGCTGGGGGACCCGGACGCCTACCGCGCCAGCCACGTGGAGTTGGACCGCCTGCTGCCCGGCGACGGGTCGCTGCCCGACCGGATCGCGGCGTTCCGGGCACGCGACGAGGTGCCGCCGGAGAAGCTGGAGCCCTGCGTGCTCGCGTTGAGCAGCGCCCTACGGGACCGCGTGCGGGTGCGCTACTGCCTGCCCCCGGAGGAGACCGTCGAGTACCAGGTGGTGACCGACAAGCCGTGGAGCGGGTTCAACTACTACCTGGGCGACTACCGGTCCAGGGTGGCGATCAACGCCGACGTGGGGCACCGGATGGCGGCGCTGCCCCATCTCGTCGCGCACGAGTCCTATCCGGGGCACCACACCGAGCACTGCCGCAAGCAGGCCGGTCTCATCGGCCGGCTCGCCCACACCGAGCAGACAATCTTCCTGGTCAACACGCCCCAGTGCCTGATGGCGGAGGGTTTGGCCGATCTGGGACTGCACGCCGTGGTCGGGCCGGGCTGGGGACCGTGGACCGCGGAGATCATGGCCGACCTCGGCCTGCGGATGGAGGGTGAGCTGGCGGAGCGGGTGGAGCATGCCCTGGCCGGGCTGCTGACCGTGCAGCAGGACGCCGCCCTGCTGCTGCACGACCGCGGGGCCGACCCCGACGAGGTCGTCGCTCACCTGCGCCGGTGGCTGCTGGTGGACGAGCGCCGGGCCCGGCACATGCTGCGCTTCCTGTCCGACCCGCTGTGGCGGGCCTACACCACCACCTATGTCGAGGGCTACCGGCTGCTGCGGTCGTGGCTGGCGGCGCGGCCGGCCGGTGAGCCGCTGGGCGAGCGGTACCGGCGGCTGCTGGACGAGCCACTGGTGCCCGCCGCCGTGCGGGCGGAGCTGGCGTCCAGCGCGGGGGCGCGCCCCACCGGGGGACCCGCCGACGGCTGATCGGGGGCGGGCCGGTCGGCGCAAGCCCTGATCGCCGGCGTTTGCCCAGGCCATGACCCATCCTGGCTACCTCGGAGGGTGGGTGGGGCGGGTATTGCGCCATCCGGTCAATACGCGACGTAGGCGATTCCGGCGTACGTAGCGTCGCGGTGACAGCTGTGTGAATCACCCGTGTGCCTGCCTGCTGAGCAGGGTAACCGCAGGTAGCGTCCATGCCGGCGGGTCGTGTCGGAGGCGGCTCGCCCCGGGAGGGCCCTGTTCGTGGCTGTGGTCGGTGGGACGGTTCGGCCGTCCGCAACCCGCACGAGGGGGCCGGCACCCGGTCCCCGCGGCCGTAGGAGGGCCACCGCCGTCCAGGCGGGTGGACCGTGACGGCCGGCAGGGACCGGATGCCCGGCCCACCGAGGAGCGGACGCGGGTGCCGCGTCCGCAGGGAGTTGCCGTGACAGCACAGCGCTCTTCAAGGCGAACCGCCAGCCGTTCCTCCAGCTCCCCTCGTACCGCCGGGCAGCGGCCGGCCGCCGCACCGGTGCACACCTACGTGCTCGACACGTCGGTGTTGTTGTCCGATCCGTGGGCGATCACCCGATTCGCGGAGGCCGTGGTGGTGCTGCCCCTGGTGGTGATCGGGGAACTGGAGGGGAAGCGGCACCACCCGGAGCTCGGTTGGTTCGCCCGCGAGGCGTTGCGCCTGCTCGACGACCTGCGGTTGCGCCACGGGCGGCTGGACGCCCCGGTGCCCGTGGGCGAGGCCGGGGGCACGGTGCACGTGGAACTCAACCACACCGACCCGGAGGTGTTACCGGCAGGTTTCCGTACCGACTCCAACGACGCCAGGATCCTGGCCTGCGCGCTCAACCTCGCCGCGGAGCGGGGCGCGGTGACGCTGGTCACCAAGGACATGCCGTTGCGGGTGAAGGCGGCAGCGGTGGGGCTGACCGCCGACGAGTACCGGGCGCAGGACGTCGCGCCCTCGGGCTGGACCGGTACGGCAGACGTGCCGGTGGCGCCGGAGCTGGTGGACACCCTGTTCAAGGAGGGCGTCGCCGACCTGGACGAGGCACGTGAGCTGCCGTGCAACACGGGCTTGCGGCTGCTCGCCGGCACGGCGAGCGCGCTTGCTCGGGTCACCCCCGACAAGCGGGTTCGGCTGGTGCGTGGCGATCGGGAGGCGTTCGGGCTACACGGTCGGTCCGCCGAACAGCGGATCGCCCTCGACCTGCTGCTCGACCCGGAGGTGGGGATCATCTCGCTGGGTGGCCGGGCGGGCACCGGCAAGTCGGCACTGGCGTTGTGCGCCGGGTTGGAGGCGGTACTGGAACGGCAACAGCACCGCAAGGTGGTGGTGTTTCGCCCGGTTTATGCCGTCGGCGGGCAGGACCTCGGCTACCTGCCCGGCACCGAGAGCGAGAAGATGCAGCCCTGGGCACAGGCGGTGTTCGACACCCTGGGCGCGTTGGTGAGCCAGAACGTCATCGACGAGGTGCTCGACCGCGGGATGCTGGAGGTCCTGCCGCTGACCCACATCCGCGGCCGCTCGCTGCACGACGCGTTCGTGATCGTCGACGAGGCCCAGTCGCTGGAACGCAACGTTCTGCTCACGGTGCTGTCCCGGCTCGGGACGGGTTCCCGGGTGGTACTGACGCACGACGTCGCGCAGCGGGACAACCTGCGGGTGGGACGGCACGACGGCGTGGCGGCCGTGATCGAGAAGCTCAAGGGTCACCCGCTGTTCGCGCACGTCACCCTGACCCGCTCGGAGCGCTCCCCGATCGCGGCCCTGGTGACCGAGATGCTGGAAGGTGATCACCTCGGCTAGGTCGACACGTGTGCACGCGGCTGGCTCCTGGTGTGGCTCACCGGGAGCCAGCCCGCGTTTTGGGCGACCGGTGGGTGCCCTCCGGGTGTGCGCGGAACGTTCTGGGTCGACCGAATTGATCGCTCGATCGTCGCTGTCAGTGGCGTGGGCTCTGCCGGTAGGGCCCACGAACCGTGGACTCACCCCATCTCGGAGTACCCCGGACACGTTCTCAGGGCGGCGTTAATGGGTCGTCTGAGTGGCCTGATGCCGCTTCACGCTGGTCATGAGGTGTCCTGGGGGGAGGAGTGAGGCGGGTTCGGCCGTGGAGCCAAGTGGTACGCGGCGAAAAGACCGCGTCATGAAAATGGTCCATCCCTTGAATCGTCATCGGGTCTCGGAGGCCGCCACCGTGGTCAGGACTCTCTTCTCGCATCCCGAGGTGCAGAATGGCGCCGACTACGAGGGACTCGACGTCAGCGTGAAGGCGCCCGCCGCTGATGATCCACGCAATCTCGAGCGGCTCTGGAAGCTCAGTGCGCGCCTGACGGGATTGGGCGACTGAGCCAGGGAAACGTTAAGAAGGACCTTGATGTCCAGCGTGCTCGCAAGAAGCGCGCCAGGCGTAGGAAGAAGGCCAACCACGGCCGGCGCCCCGGGGTGCCGCTCACCGCGACCACACTCACCACACCCATAGGATGGGCGGGATGGGAGCGATCAGTTCGGGATTGCCGCGCACCCTCACCGGTTGGGGGCGTACCGCGTCCACCGTGGCGAAGCTGGTCACCCCGACCAGCACCGACGAGATCGCCGAGGCGGTGCGCACCCGGAGCGGGCGAGGCGTCCTCGCCCGCGGGCTGGGGCGCAGCTACGGTGATGCGGCGCAGAACGCCGGCGGCCTCGTTCTCGACCTGTGCGGACTGGACGAGCTGCACTCGGTCGACCCGGACACCGGGGTCATCGACGTCGACGCCGGTGCGAGCCTGGATGCCCTTATCCGGCGGCTCCTGCCGCTCGGACTCTTCGTTCCGGTGACCCCGGGCACCCGACAGGTGACCGTCGGCGGCGCCATCGCTGCCGACATTCACGGCAAGAATCACCACGTCCAAGGCAGTTTCGGCAACCACGTCCAATCCCTGGACCTGCTGTGCGCCGACGGTACCGTGCGCACCATCGGTCCGGACCGCGAACCGGAACTGTTCTGGTGCACCGTCGGCGGCATGGGCCTCACCGGCATCGTGCTGCGGGCCCGGATCCGGATGATGCCGGTCGAGACCGCCTACTGCGTCGTGGACACCGAACGCGCCGACAACCTCGACGACCTCATGGCCCGGCTCGCCGAGGACGACCACCGCTACACCTACTCGGTGGCCTGGTTCGACGCCGTGGCCACCGGTGCCCGACTGGGCCGCGCGGTGCTGACCCGTGGCTGGAACGCCACGCGCGACCAGCTTCCGCAGCGGTTGCGTGGTGCTCCGTTGAAGTTCACCGCGAAGGAGCGGTTGAGCGCACCACCGGTCTTCCCGAACGGGCTGTTGAACCGGGCCACGATCGGCGTGTTCAACGAGCTGTGGTTCCGGAAGGCACCGCGTGAGCGGCGTGGGGAAATCCAGACCATCTCCCAGTTCTTCCACCCCCTGGACGCGTTGCGGGACTGGAACCGGGTGTACGGGCCGCGCGGCTTCGTGCAGTACCAGTTCGTGGCTCCGTTCGGCGCCGAGGAGACGTTGCGCCGTTGTGTCGAGCGCATCAGCTCCTCGCCCCACGTGTCCTTCCTCAACGTCCTCAAGCGGTTCGGCGACGGCAACCCGGCACCTCTGTCCTTTCCGGCCCCGGGTTGGACCCTGGCCGTGGACATGCCGGCTGCGCCCGGGCTCGGCCAGCTGCTCGACGAGCTGGACGAGTGGATTGCCGACGCCGGCGGAAGGCTCTATCTGGCCAAGGACTCCCGCATGACATCCGCTGTGTTGCGCCGGATGTACCCGCGGCTCGACGAGTGGTCGCGCATACGGCACTCCGTCGATCCCGACGGTGTGTTCACCTCCGACCTGTCGCGAAGGTTGACGCTGTGATCGATGCAGTGGGGAATCCGCAGTCCGTCCTGCTCCTCGGCGGGACGTCCGACATCGGTCTGGCCATCGTCCAGCGGTACGCACGGCAACGGCCGCTACGCGTCGTGCTGGCTGCCCGGCCGTCAGCCAGGCTGGAGGCCGCGGCCGAACGATTGATGACGCTTGGCTGCACTGTCCACAGTGTCCCATTCGATGCCAGGGATCCGAACGGGCATCAGACTGTTGTGGACAAGGCTTTCGCCCACGGTGACATCGACCTGGCGGTGGTCGCGTTCGGTGTGCTCGGTGACCAGGAGCGGGCCTGGCAGGACGTGCAGGTTGCCCGCGAGCTGGCCGAGGTCAACTACGTCGCTCCGGTATCGCTCGGTGTGCTGCTTGCCGAGCGGATGCGGGCACAGGGGCACGGGTCGATCGTGGCGTTGTCCTCGGTCGCCGGTGAGCGGGTGCGTCGGTCGAACTTCGTTTACGGCTCCGGTAAAGCGGGCATGGACGGGTTCTTCCTCGGACTTGGCGAGGCGTTGCGCCCGCATGGGGTGCGGGTGTGTGTCGTGCGGCCGGGTTTCGTGCGCACCAAGATGACGGACGGCCTCGACGCCGCGCCGTTGTCGGTGACGGCGGAGGATGTCGCGACCGCCGTGGTGGAGGGAGTGCGCGCCGGCAAGGAACTGGTGTGGGTGCCCGGACCGCTGCGCTGGGTCATGTCGGCACTGCGACACGTGCCGCGGGCCCTGTTCCGGCGGCTTCCGATGTGAGAGCACGGACGAAGGGCTGAAGTCCTCCCCACCGGGAGGCGCTTCCGCGGTTCTTCCGCCTAGAGGACGTAGAGCGCCAGGCCCAAGGATGCCGCCCACAGTACGAAAAGCACCTGGAGAACCCGGTCACCGAGCAGTGCGTCCTCCGGCGCTCCGGCCGAACCGTTGTCCACCTCCATGCCGTAGCGCAACACCGCCAGCACGAACGGAACCATGGAGATGATCGGCCACCGCGAGTCGGACGCCCCGTGGATGTCGAACGCCCACAGCCCGTACATGCTCATGATCACCGCGGCCGAGGACATCCACACGAACCGCAGATAGGACGGTGTGTAGGCGCGGATCGCCTGGCGCGTCCGGAGATCCGTACCAGCCACCAGCAACGCCTCGGCGTACCGCTTACCCGCCACCACGAACAGCGAACCGAACGCGCTGACGAGCAGGAACCAGTTCGACAGGACGATCCCCGTCGCGGCCCCACCGGCGATGGCCCGCAACAGAAAGCCGGAGGCGACGATGCCCATCTCGACCACCGGAACGTGCTTCAACCCGAAGCAGTAGCCGAGCTGAACCCCCTCGTACACCCCGAGCACAACAAGCAACGGCAGTGCCACCCATCCCGAGAGGGCCAGCGCGCCCGCCAGCAGGGCTCCCGCAGCCGTCGCTGCCAACCAGATCGGCACCCGTCCGGCGGCGATCGGCCGGCGACACTTCGTCGGATGCTGACGGTCCGCCTTGCGGTCCCGGATGTCGTTGACCAGGTAGACGCCGGAAGCGGCCAGCGCGAACGCCGCGAACGCGCCCAGCGACCGCAGCAGGACCGGTGCGCTGGTCAACGCCCCGGCCGCGAACGGCGCGGCGAGCACCAGCACGTTCTTGGTCCATTGCCGGGGACGCAGGGCCAGGAGCAGGCCCACTGCCGTATCGCTGCGGGAGTGGACGGGACCTGGGACCTCGGACGCGGTAACGGTCACGCCCGGCCTCCGTTCTCGGTCCGGACGCGGTCGGCCATTCGCCGGAACCCGAGCCCGACCGCGGCACCGAGCACCGTGCCGGCGACCACGTCGCTCGGGTAGTGCACGCCCAGAACGAGCCGGCTGAGCAGCATCGGCGGCACTATGGCGGTCGCCAGCCGCCGACCGTGTCCGGTGAGCAGCACGGCGGCGGCCGCGGTGGATGCGGCGTGGGAGGAAGGGAAGCTCAGCCGGCTCGGAGTGCTGGCGAGCGCCCGCACCCGCGGATCCGTCGGCCGATTCCGGCGGACCACACGTTTCACCGTGATCGACAATCCGTGCGCCACGGCTATGCCCGCGGCGCGTAACAACCAGGACCGGCGGCGGGATCGGTCGACAACCCCGGCCGCCACGGTGACCACGAGCCAGCCGGCGGCGTGCTCCCCGAAGAAGGACAGCGCGCGGGCCGACCGGACCGCTGTGGGCGAGCCGAGCAGCCCACGCTGGATGACGCGTAACAGGGTGACTTCGCGGCGTGTGATCACGGTGCGCCGACCTCGGTGAGTTGTCGGGACGACTCGGTCGGGGGAGTGGCCGGCGATGTCGGCGTGCATCTCCCACGGGCCCGGGCCGCCCCGAGCAACACGACAAGGGCGACGATCGTGACCAGCACGTAGGAGTTGCCGATCAGGTGTTCCGCCGCGTTCCAGCCCAGCTCCCGCCGGTCACCACCGGGAAGGAAGCGATGCGGCGCAACGAGGAACACCACCGCGAGGACCATGGCGGCCAGGGCCCACCCGATGCTGCGCAGCCGCAGGGCATAGGCGGTGAGCACCAGCAGCGTCGGAGCGATCCACACCCAGTGGTGCGACCACGAGGTCGGCGACACGAGCAGCCCGACCGCGGCGTTGACCACCACGGCAAGGGTCGCCTCGACCCGGCGGATCAGCACCGCGGCAAGGAGAACCAGCGCCAGCGTGGCGACCAGCCAGCACGCCTCGAGCAGCACCGGTGGGAACTCCAGCCGAGCCAGCGTCCCCTGGATCGACTGGTTGGTGTGGAACGGCGACCCACTGATCCCGGACGTGGGCATCCCGCCGAACCAGAACCGCATCGAGGCGGCCGGCGCCACCGCGAACCCGAGCACCGTGGCGACCGCGCCGGAGACGACCGCGGTGATGGCCGCGCGGAAGTCCCGCCGCAGGACGAAGAACAGCAGGAACGCCGCTGGAGTCAACTTGATCGCCGCGGCGATGCCGACCAGCAGACCTCGTGGCCACCGCGGCGAGACCACCAGGCAGTCCGCGGCGACCAGCGCCATCAGCACGATGTTGACCTGGCCGAAGCGGAACGTTTCGAACGTCGGCTCCAGCACCAGGGCCAACGGCAGCGCCACCGAAGTCGCGGTGAGCGCACCGACCGTGCCGCCGGCTGGCCACAACCGCCGGGCCACCAGGTACAGCGTCCCGCCCAGCGCGACCAGCGACGTCGCGATCAGCGCGGCGACCGCGGCCGACCAGGGCAACACCACGAAGGGGCCGAGAGCCAGTGCGGCGAACGGCGGGTAGATGAAGGGCAGGTGTGCGCCGCTGCGGGTCGCGGGCAGCGAGCCGTAAGGATCGCCGCCGTGCCACCAGGCGAGCACTCCGGCTCGGTAAACCTCCAGGTCAATGTGGAGATCGCTGGTGACGCGGTAGAGCACCCACGCGACGATGGCCGTGACCGAGATTCCGACCAGCAGGGTCACCCGGGCGGAGAGCAGGGCTCGCATCCGTGCTGCTGTGTTGTCGCGGTAGCCGGCGGTGGTCGGGTCAAGCACGGTGGAGTCCCCCAGGACGGGGAGCGCTGGTGGTGGGTCGACGAACCCGGCCACCGTTGCTCACGTGTGCTGTTTCGATCTTCGGCCCGGAGAAAACTCTAACGTGATGTAAGAGTTTATGCAATCGTTATTTGCCACTCGGGTGGTCGAGTAGCGGGAACACGGTTGATGGCGTCCTGATGACGCCCGATCTTCGGGGATGACCCGTTAAGTGCGTGTGATTCTGGTCGCTGGTCAGCGCGAGTGTCCAGCCACGTGACACTCCGCGTCGACGGCACGACGGATCGTGCACGCCGTTTCCCAAGCGCCCCCAGGCAAACGGCGTGCGCTCTCGGCCGAGAAGCGCGACGGCGTGGCGTGGCTACCGCGCCGTCCAGAAGTAGCGCGCGTCCGGCTCGACGGTGGCGTGGTGGCTGCCGTCACCCAGCTCGACCAGCCGGAATCCGTGGCGATAGCAGAACTCCCGCGCCCGCTCACTGCGCCGGAAGGTGTGGACGTCGAGCCGGTCATGACCCTGCTTGGCGTGCTCGACCAGGGCGCTGCCCACGCCTCTGCCACGCGCGCATGGGTGCACGTACAGGTGCTTCACCTCGGAGCCCTTGAGCGCGGAGAACCCGACCACCGCGCCCTCAACCTCTGCGACGTGTACCTCGTGCGAGGCAAGTGTCTCCTCGACCCACTGGGTGGCCTCGTCAACGGTGCGGAGTCGGGGTAGCGCGGGTGACGCCTCCCCACGAACGCGCAGGACAACCTGGGTGATCGGGGGTACGTCGGCCGGGATGGCCGACCGGATAGCGAAGGGGGGCATGACACGACCGTGCCATGCCCCCCGCTCACGTCAAGTCACCAACCACTGGGCAACGGCCGGCCCTCGTGGAACCCGGCCGCCGACTGCACGCCCAGCACCGCCCGCTCGTGGAACTCCTCCAGCGTGTGCGCACCGGCGTAGGTGCAGGACGAGCGCACGCCCGAGCAGATGCCGTCCAGCAGGTCCTCCACGCCCGGTGCGGTCGGGTTGAGCTGCATCCGGGAGGCGGAGATGCCCTCCTCGAACAGGGCCTTGCGGGCCCGGTCGAAGCTGCTGTCGGTCTTGGTGCGCGCGGACACGGCCCGCTTGGAGGCCATGCCGAACGACTCCTTGTACGGCCGGCCGGACTCGTCCCGCATCAGGTCGCCGGGCGACTCGTAGGTGCCGGCGAACCAGGAGCCGATCATCACCGAGGACGCGCCGGCCGCCAGGGCCAACGCCACGTCCCGTGGGTGGCGAACGCCACCGTCGGCCCACACGTGCCCGCCCAGCTCCCGGGCGGCCGCGGCGCACTCGGCCACGGCGGAGAGCTGCGGCCGGCCGACCCCGGTCATCATCCGGGTGGTGCACATCGCACCCGGGCCGACACCAACCTTGATGACGTCCGCACCGGCCTCGACGAGGTCGCGCACGCCCTCGGCGGTCACCACGTTGCCGGCGACCACGGGGACCTTCGAGCCGACCGGGTGCACCGAGCGCACCGCCTTCAGCGCGCTGATCATCTTCTCCTGGTGGCCGTGCGCGGTGTCCACCACCAGCACGTCCACCCCGGCGTCGAGCAACGCCCCGGCCTTGGCGGCCACGTCGCCGTTGACGCCGATCGCGGCGCCGATGCGCAGCCGGCCGGCGTCATCCAGCGCTGGGCGGTAGATCTCCGCGCGCAGCGCGGCGACCTGGGTCATGATCCCGGCGAGCTTGCCGTCGGTGTTCACGGCGAGCGCCACGGCCCGGCCGTGCAGCTCGTCGAACACCTTCCGTGGCTCGGTGTCCAGGGGCAGCGTGACGATGTCGGTGTCGGCGACCTCGCCGACGCGGGTGAACCGGTCGACCCCGGCGCACGCGTGCTCGTCCACCACCCCGATCGGCCGGCCGTCGTCGTCCACGACCACGACGGCGTTGTGTGCGCGCTTGGGCAGCAGGTTGAGGGCGTCGGCCACGGCCTCGTGGGCCCGCAGCACGAGCGGGGTGTCCCACACCGGATGCCGGGTCTTGACCCAGGAGACGATCTCGGCGACCGCCTCCGGGGCGACGTCCTGGGGCAGGATCACCAGGCCGCCGCGGCGGGCGACGGTCTCGGCCATGCGCCGACCCGCCACCGCGGTCATGTTGGCGACGACGATCGGGATCGTGGCACCGGTGCCGTCCGCCGTGGCGAGGTCCACGTCGAACCGGGACTCCACACCGGAGCGGCGGGGCACCAGGAAGACGTCGTCGTAGGTCAGGTCGTTGCGGGGCTCATGCCCGTCGAGGAACCGCACGATTCCACGACACTACCCGGATCTGGGCAACATTGCTTTGACTTGGTCAATGGAGTCAGCCTCTGCCGGGTCCTTGTCCGGCCGGTACCGGAGCACCCGGGCGAACCGCAACGCCACGCCGCCCGGGTAGCGCGGGCTGACCTGCACCCCGTCCAGCTCGATCTCCACGACCAGCTCGGGACGCACGTAGACGGTGTGGGAGTCCCGGCTGACCGCCCTGGACCGCAGCTCGCGGGTCTGCCACTCCAGGAGTTCGTCCGTGAGGCCCTTGAAGGTCTTGCCGACCATGATCGGCGGGCCGCCCGCGGGATCCCGCGCACCGAGATGGAGGTTGGACAGGAAGCCGGTGCGGCGCCCGTGTCCCCACTCAGCGCCGAGCACCACCAGGTCGAGGGTGTGGACGGGTTTCACCTTCTGCCACGCCCGGCCGCGCCGGCCCGCCGCGTAGATCGAGTCCAGGGCCTTGACCATGACGCCCTCGTGGCCGGCGGCGAGCGAGTCGTCGAGCAGCGCGGCGGCGGCCGTGGGGTTGGGGCGCAGGAGCCCGGGGACGCGGTGTTCCTCGGCGACCCTGAGCAGGGCGTCGAGGCGGGTGTGAAGGGGCTCGCCGAGGAGGTCCTCCCCGTTGAGGTGGAGGACGTCGAAGAAGTACGGGTGGAGGAGGAGTTCGTGTGCCGAGGCCGCGCCGAAGCGGCTCATGGTCTCCTGGAAGGGGCGCGGCCGGCCGTTGTCGTCGAGCGCCAGGGTTTCCCCATCGAGCACGACGGATTCGCAGGGCAGGCCGCGGACGAGGTCCACCAGCTCCGGGACGGAGCCGGTGACCTCACGAAGCTTGCGGGTGAAGACGTGGACGTCGTCGCCGTTGCGGTGGACCTGGATCCGCGCGCCGTCGAGCTTGTACTCCACGGACACGTCGCCGAGTTCGGACAGGGCGTCGTCGAGGGTGTCGGCGGGGGAGGCCAGCATCGGCCGCAACGGCCGGCCGAGTTCGAGGTGGAAGGTGGCCAGGGCGGTTCGGCCGCCGTGCAGGGCTGCCGCCGCGGTGACCGGGAGCCGGCCGGAGAGCATGAAGGCGCGACGGACGGCCTCGGCCGGGACGTTCGCGGCGGCGGCGATCGCGTCGACCATGACGCCCTCCAGGGCGCCCTGCCGGAGTTCTCCGATCAGCAGCCGGATGAGGAAGTCCTGCTCGGTGGCGGTGGCCTGGCCGAAGAGATCGGCCAGCAGCTGTTGGCGACGCTGGGTCGAGCCGGTCCCGGTGGTGCCGCGCAGGACGTCGAGGGCGTGGTCGACGTCCTCGACGGTGAGGGTTGCCGAGGGGGCCGGGGTGGGCCTGAGCTTGGCGAGGGTGGCCCAGCCGGTGCCGATCCGGCCCTGCCGGGGCTCGCCGGCGAGGAAGGCCGTGGCCGGCTCGACCTCGGCCGGAGCGGCGCGCGACAGCACGGCGGCGAGCGCCTCGATCTTGGCCTTGCGGGACCGGGTCGCCGTCACCGCCTCGGACGTCGCGACGACATCGGCGAGCAGCACGCCCCCATCCTCACCCCGACCCCCGACATTTCGCCTGCTCAGACGGGGGACGAGGGTCAGGAAGGATCGCGGTAGTGCAGCCAGCAGGCGAGGTCGGCCAGCTTCGAGCCGATCAGCTCGGCCTGCTCGGGCGAGACGACGATGTAGCGCCCGGCCGAGTCGGTGATCCGCACATCGGGCAGGCGGAGCGACATGGTGACCGGCCCCTTGTCGCCATGCGCGGGCACCTCCCAGGTCTTCTCGCTGGGCGTCTGGTCGAGGATCAGAAGGTCAATGTCCTTCGCGTTCAGCGAAGTGTTCTCGGTGGTCATGGCCGGACCATGGCACGTTGCAAACATTGCACGCACTAACCACATCGTGTAGTTGTGCTAGCTGATCAAGCGGCAAGACGATGTCGCCATGAAGGGGTCACACACGGCGATCCGGTCCCGTCGCGTCGCGGTCGAGCTCCGCAAGCTCAGGGAAAAGGCCGAACTTACCTGTGCCGAGGCCGGCGAGAAGCTGGGCATGTCGGCTAGCAAGATCAGCCGAATAGAGACCGCGGTCAGCGGGATCGAGGTTGAGGATCTGGCGGCTCTGCTGGGGCTCTACCAAGTACCTGAACGGAAGCGGCGCGAGGTGATCAGATGGTTGAGGGCAGCAGATCGTGGCGGTTGGTGGAGGCGTCAGCCGGGCCTGCCGACCTTGTGGCGCAGTCTGATCGAGTTCGAAGCCAGGGCTTGCCATCTCCGCTGCTACGAAGCGATGTTCGTGCCAGGGCTGCTCCAGACTGCGGACTACGCACGAGCTGTCCTACGGGGTATCAACGGTGCGTTGTCTGACCGACAGCTGGATACGCTCGTCGCGTCTCGTATGGCGAGGCAAGCGGTGCTGAGCCGGACCGACGCCCCGATTCTTGTTACGTTGCTTGATGAAGGTGCGCTGCGTCGACCGGTAGGCGGGGAGGAGGTGATGTCGCGGCAGCTTCGCTACCTGCTGGAGGCAGCACAGCGTCCGAATGTCCTACTACGAGTGGTTCCCTTGGCTGCTGGTGCCTACGCAGGCTTCCGAGGGCCCTTCATGATCTTGGAGTTCGAGGGCGAGCCAGATCTCGTCTACGTCGAGAACCAGAGCACGGGGCTCTTTCTTGAAGAAGATTCGGATCACTCCTCCTATCGAGAGGCCCTCAGCAATATCCTCAGGGTAGCCCTTGCACCGACCGAAACGGCGGAGCTCATCTCGGCGCTCGTCGAGCAGGGCTGACGCCGGAGAGGAGCGTGAATGTCCGTGCACGAGGCGAGCATGGGCCGCTGGAGGAAGAGTTCCCAGAGCAGCGACATCGCGAACTGCGTGGAGGTCGCTGCGTGGCGGAAGAGCAGCCGTAGCTCCGACACCGACACGTGTGTTGAGGTTGCTTGCGCAAGCACGACCGTCGCCGTGCGCGACTCCAAGGATTCGTCCGGCCCGCACTTACAGTTCTCCGCCGCCGAGTGGTCCTGCTTCGTCCGCCACCTCAGCCGGTAGCCGCGACCTCCGCGATCCGCTGCACCGCGGCGTGAAGCCGGTCCGGCGTCATCGACGCGTACCCGAGCACCAGCCCCGGGAACGGGCCGGACCGGTTTCCCCGTGCGTAGGACGCCAGGCTCGGCGCGTGCACCCCGTTGTCCGCCAACCGGGCCGACAACGCGCGATCGTCAACCCCCTCCGGCAGCCGCACCACCACGTGCAGCCCTGCCGCGATACCCGTGATCTGCCAGTCCGGCAGGAACTCCGTCAACGCCTCCAGCAACGCGTCGCGGCGTCTTCGGTTGTTCGCTCGCGTGCGGCGCAGGTGCCGGTCGTACCCACTCGCCCGCAGCATGCGTGCGAACGCTCCTTGCGGCAGTGGGCTACATCCCAGGTCGTGCAACCGTTTGGCCTCAACGACATCCGCCCGCCACCCGGCCGGAATCACCGCCCAGCCAAGGCGAAGCGCCGGGGCCAGGGTCTTCGACACGCTGCCGAGATACGCCACGCGCAACGGATCGAGGGCCTGTACCGCACCGAGCGCCGGCCGGTCGTATCGGTGCTCAGCGTCGTAGTCGTCCTCCAACACCAGGCCGTCGCAGCGCCGTGCCCAGTCCACCAACTCCCGACGGCGGCGAGCGTGCAGTGGCACTCCCAACGGGAACTGGTGTGCCGGGGTCACCAGCACCGCACGACAACCTGACGCCGCCAGGTCGTCGATTCGCAATCCGCCCTGGTCGACCCGCACCGGGATCGGCTGGAGGCCGTGGCGCGTGAACAACTCCGCCTGGCCGGGGTGCCCGGGGTCCTCCACCGCGATGCGGCGGTGGCCGCGGTTACGGAGCACGTCCGCGATCAACGTGCACGCCTCCGCCAGACCGTGTGTGACGAGGATGTCCGCCGGGTCGGCGAGCACCGCCCGCACGCGACCGAGGTACTCCGCGAGTTCGGTGCGCAGGTCGGCGAGGCCGGCTGGGTCCGGGTACCCAAGCTCCGCGTCGGGCAGCTCGGCCAGGGCGGCGCGGCTGCACGATGCCCACTCGGTGCGAGGGAAAGCCGCAAGTGCCGGGAGCCCGGGCCGTAGGTCGTACTGCCACGGCTGCGGGGTCGTCCTGCGTTCGACCCGGCGCGGCTCGCCACCCAGGGCGGTGGTCGCCACCGACGTTCCGGAGCCGCGGCGGGCCACCAGGTACCCCTCGGCGACGAGCTGGTCGTAGGCGGCGGTGACGGTGCCCCGGGCAACGTCGAGCTGGCTGGCGAGGTCGCGGGTGGCGGGGAGGCGGGTGCCCGGATGTAGCTGTCCCGCGCGGATCGCCTCCCGGAGGGCGACCTCCAGGGCCCGTCCGCGACGGCCGCGGGAGGCGGCGGTCACGGCGGGCAGCAGCAGCTCCCGCAAGGTGGACCAGTCGTTAGGCACCAAACTGGAGCTTATCGCTGGTCCACTCGGCCGGGAAGACTTCGGCCCGCGACCGACCTGATCAAGCGTACCGGACCCGGGCCCTCTTCCCCAGACCGCGATGTACCTGCTACAAGTACGGCCCGCCGCGCGAGCGGCTGGCCTTCCAGAAATCCGCCTCGGGTGTCGGGGTGTTGTTCGTGCCCAGCCACAAGGGCATGCCCTCACGAGAGACGCGTGCCCCGACCGCAAAAGGTTGAGCGGTCATCGACGGGCGGAACGTCGCAGGTCGCGGCGAAGCTGCCAGATCCGCAGCGATCCGGCGATCGCGGTCAGCAGCACACCGGCCACGGCGGCCAGCAGCATGGCTACCGCCAGCGACACCTGCCCGCTCGCGGTGAAGTAGGAGATCTCCACGGCCTGGGTGTTCTGCAGGATGAAGATCAGCAGGAGCACCAGCACGGCGGCGAAGACGATGATGCCAACCCAGGTGGCGCCGGCCCTGGTGCGTAGCTGGCGCGCACCAGGCCGCGTCGGGGTCGTCCCAGCGGCGGGCCGCTGGGACGGGGTGGCGGAGTCCGCAGGTGAGGGCTTGGACGGTTCGTGCCCGGTGCCAGACGTATCGGTCACGGCGCGCCCCCTCTCCGAGACAAGGGCCTACTGGGACAAAGATACGCCGGATCTCGATGATCGCCCGACTCCGCGCTCGGTCAGGAGCGCGCCGCCCCATGCGGGACCCTGCCCGCCGCTGGCGAAAGCGATCAAGTTCAACTGCGGCAGGGGAGCGTGACGCCGTCACGCTCCCCTGCCGCACTGCGCCGGCAAGGCGGGTCGGCATCACGACATGAGTGCCGCCCGGCCCATCACACCGGGTTGGCGGGCTGGGCGGGCTCGCACTTGACCTGCTGGCCGTCCTTGGCGCTGCTTCCGGAGTCCCCGCACGGAATGGTGGGCAGCCTCCCGGCGTCCTGGTTGGCGCCCTCCTTCTTCTCCGTGGCCGGGACGGTGTCGACCTTCTTGCCGTCCCTGTCGGTGATGACGACGTTGTCGCACTGGATGGTGGACTGGTTCTTGGCACCCTGGTCGGTCTTCTCCCTCTTCGTGGCCGGGGTGACCTCAACCTTCTTGCCGTCCTTGTCCGTCACCGCGATGCCGGAGCAGGTGCCTTTCTGTTGGCCCTCGCCGGTCGCGGCGAACGCGGACGCGCCCATCCAGGATCCGGCGAGAAGCGTCAAGCCGGTGAAACCCGAGACCACGGCGATACTGCGCTTGCGGATCATCATCGTTCTCCTTGGTGTGACTTCAAACCCCTTCCGCGTCGGTCGGTGATTCCCGACCGGCACTGCCGAAGCTACGTACCAGGATGTTTCTCCCGGTTCGACCGGACCATTTATGTTCACGAAAAGTCGGGCAAGGAGGCAAAAATGGATCAGAAGGCACAGCGGTCGGTTGCGGTTCGCGATTCACCTGCTCCAACGACGGTGCAATTATCCACCAGATCCTGGTTGGCTCGGGAAAGGCGAGACCAGTTCTGTGGTCGCCGACAGTCCCCCGCGCTTTCGCCACCGCTCCACCCAACTGGGGCAGTAGCCGGCGTTCCGGCGGTTGCCGTGCCAGCGAAGCGAACCTGCTCTTCCTGCTGTCTCTCGGGAAACCCGTGCGCCTGGACGGCACCGAGCCGGCCAGGCGCACGGTCAGTCCCGGGGGCGGGAGGCGGTCGGTCGCACGGGACCGACGTCGAGCAAGCCCATGGCGGAGATCCTGTCCGGCATCTGTCAGGCCAGCGTCCCGCGCTTCCCTCCCGCGTGTCTGGCACGTGGTCAATGGGCGGGTGGTGGCGTCGTCCCGTCCCGGATGTCCCGAACCCGTCCCAGGTCCTTGTGGGGAGGGTCCGGTTGGCCAACGCTGAGGCTCGTTCGTGATTGCCAAAGTAAATCGCGAACGACGAACACCAATGATCCTATCTCTTCCTGAGCCTTATCAACCTTGCCGTCGGAGGTTCACGCATGTCCAAGAAGCATCGCGCTCTTTCGTTGGTAGGTGGTGTGCTTCTTGCCGGTACCACCGTTCTCGCGGGCTCCGCGACCGCAGGTGCCGCGCCCGCGAATGCCGCGCCCGGAGAGGTCGTTGACGAGATGCTCGTCTTCGACAGCACGGCGCTTGCCCCCGACCAGTGCATCCGGCGCACGGGTAACAACTCGTGGGGACAGGGCGTGATCACCGCATGCGCCCGGCGAAACGGGAACTCCAGCTACGACAGTTGGGTCAAGGACAAGAAGGCGGACGGGCACTGCGTGCGGTGGCGGGTCGTCTACAACAACCGCGTCACCAAGTACACGGCGTGGGCCTGCCCGAAGGGCGACACGACCAGGGACATCAAGAACCGTCTCGGCAGGTTCGGCAGTGTCAAGGCGTTTCTGCAGCGCGTGAAGGTCTGATCCCTCAACCTCTGATCCCCAAACCATCGGGTGGTGGTGCCGCGAGAACGGCACCACCACCCACGGTTCCAGTTATCCAACCGGCGACGCCTGCCCGAGCGCGGACTGCCGCCGGACCAACAACGCCAGAAGCACGGTGCAGGCAAGTGCGACCGCGCCGAGCATCACGCGCTCGCGCGGGATGGCGCGGACTCCTGCCCGGCCCGTGTCGTGCGCGGACTCGATCCGACCGCTGTGAGCCAGCGCCCAGAGACGTTGCAGTTCCCGTGACTCCTCCTGGTACGCGCCGCACGCCTGGGCGAGCCGGTTGATCGGCGTGAACTCGAGCGGCACGCACTGGCCCGTGCAGTACCGGTGCAACGCGGACCGGCTGTACCCGCTGCGGCGGGCAAGGGCCTCGTAACTCATCGATGATCTTGCCTTGAGTGCTCGGAGCCGTGCGGCCAACAACCGCGCCGGATCCACCAGTTTCTCGTCCCCCAGTTCCAACCCCATGTGTTCGACCCTGTCTTCAGATCGGACAACGGTCAGCAGCTGAGTTTAGGTAGCCGGCGTGGCATCCGTATGCGCCCGGTCCGGTGGTAGTCGCCCGAGGATGGCACCCGAATGCCCGAGGATCGGCGCCCATTTCGTCACGGGTAGTGGGTGGAACTCCATCCCGCTGTGGCATCCACGCATCCCGTGGCGTGGCCGCTCCTCCCTACGCAGTAGCTCTTGTGCGCTACCTGCGTAGGCTGCGGCCTCCACAGTCGCTCATACCCCGCTCTTCACAGCGGAACGTTTCCGCCACGAATATCGCGCCGGCCATCATCCACACCTCACGCACGAATTGGCGGTGCCGGATTCAACGACCACCCCGTGCCATGCGTAGGACGTCGAGCGCGTCATCGAGCTGCTGCGCGGTGATCCGCCCGGCCTCGACATGCCCACGCTCGAGAACCACCTGCTTGATCGTCTTGCGCTCCTTCAACGCCTGCTTCGCGATCGAGGCCGCCTCCTCGTAGCCGAGGTAGCGGTTCAGCGGGGTCACCACCGACGGCGAGGACTCGGCCAGCTCGCGCGCCCGCTCCACGTTCGGCTCGGCACCCGCCAGCACCTTGTCGGCGAGCAGCCGGGCCACGGCCGCCAGCAGCCGGCACGACTCGAGCACGTTGCGGGCCATCACCGGCATCATCACGTTCAGCTCGAAGTTGCCCTGCGAACCGGCGAACGCCACCGTCGCGTCGTTGCCGATGACCTGCGCGGCAACCATCATCGTGGCCTCGCAGACCACCGGGTTCACCTTGCCGGGCATGATCGACGACCCGGGCTGCAGGTCCGGCAACCGCAGCTCGGCCAGCCCGGTGCGCGGCCCCGAGCCCAGCCACCTGATGTCGTTTGCGATCTTGTACAGCGACACCGCGACCGTGCGCAGCTGCCCGGAACACTCCACCAGCCCGTCGCGGGCGCCCTGCGCTTCCAGGTGGCAGCGCGCCTCGGTGACCGGCAGCCCGGTGGCCCCGGCCAGCTCGGCCGCCACGGCCGCGCCGAAGCCCTCCGGGGCGTTCAGCCCGGTGCCCACGGCCGTGCCGCCGATCGGCAGCTCCGCCAGCCGGGGCAGGCAGGACCGCAGCCGCTCCACGCCGTGCCGCACCTGCACCGCCCAGCCGCCGGCCTCCTGGCCCAGCGTGACCGGCACCGCGTCCATCAGGTGGGTGCGGCCGGCCTTGACCACCTCGGCCCAGTCCCGGGCACGTCGGCCCAGCAGGTCGGCCAGGTGCTCCAGGGCCGGCGCCACCTCGCGCTGCACGGCTTCGGTCGCGGCCAGGTGGATTGTGGTGGGGAACACGTCGTTCGATGACTGCGACGCGTTGACGTGGTCGTTCGGGTGCACCGTCGACCCGAGCCGCCGTTCGGCCAGGGTGGCGATGACCTCGTTGGCGTTCATGTTCGACGACGTGCCCGACCCGGTCTGGAACACGTCGACCGGGAAGTGGTCGTCGTACTTCCCGGCGGCGACCTCGTCCGCGGCCGCGGCGATGGCCCCGGCCAGCTCGGCCGGCAGCACCCCCAGCCGGCCGTTCACCCGGGCACAGGCCGCCTTGACCAGGCCCAGCGCCCGGATCTGGGCCCGTTCCAGGCCCCTTCCGGACACCGGGAAGTTCGCCACCGCCCGCTGGGTCTGCGCCCGCCACAACGCGTCGGCCGGGACCCGCACCTCGCCCATGGTGTCGTGCTCGACCCGGAACTGGAGATCAGCCATGCCTCGAGTCTGGACCCTGTCGGCGGTGCTGGGCACCGTGGCGCGCACCGCATACGCTCGGTGGCGTCCCACCACGGGCGGAAGGCGGATGCCATGGCTTCGGGTACGGAAGTGGACCTGCTGATCGTGGGCGCCGGGCCCACCGGCCTGTTCGCCGCGTACTACGCGGGGTTCCGGGACATGTCGGTGGCGCTGGTGGACTCGCTGCCCGAGCCCGGCGGCCAGGTCACCGCAATGTACCCGGAGAAGCTGATCTTCGACGTGGCCGGGTACCCGGCGGTGCGCGGCCGTGACCTGGTGGCGGCCCTGGTGGAGCAGGCCGGGCAGTACCAGCCGACCTACCTGCTCGGCCGGCAGGCCCGCGAGCTGACCACGCTGGACGACGGCAGGCTACGGGTCTCGATGGCCGACGGTTCCGCGGTGACCACCGGTGCCGTGCTCATCACGGCCGGTATCGGCGAGTTCCGTCCGCGCCCGCTGCCGGCGGCCAACGGCTGGCTCGGCCGGGGCGTGGTGCACTTCGTGCCCCAGCTCGACGCGCACAGCGGGCAGGACGTGGTGGTGGTCGGCGGGGGCGACTCGGCGTTCGACTGGGCGCTGGCGCTGCATCCGGTGGCGCGGTCGATCACGTTGGTGCACCGCCGGGCCACCTTCCGCGCACACGCCGGCACCGTGAACAAGGTGCGGGACCTGGGTGTTCCCGTCATCACCGATGCCGAGGTCGCCGAGCTGCGGGGCGAGGAGTCGCTGCGCGAGGTGGAGATCGCGCGCAAGGACGGCGCCCGCGAGGTGTTGCCCGCGCAGACGGTGATTGCCGCATTGGGCTTCATCGCCGACCTCGGTCCCATCCAGCACTGGGGCCTGGAGCTTCAGCGCAGGACGGTGCTCGTGGACACCACGATGAAGACCTCGCGGGACCGGGTCTATGCCGCCGGCGACGTGGCGACCTATCGCGGCAAGGTCAAGCTGATCGCGACCGGGTTCGGGGAGGCCGCGACCGCGGTGAACAACATCGCGGTGGCCCTCAACCCCTCGGCACACCTGTTCCCGGGCCACTCCAGCGACGCCGGCTGACCGCCGCGCCGCTCACCGTGGCGGTGTCGGGCGTTGTGTCCGTACCGACCGGTCGCGGCAATGCCCGTCCTCGCGCTGGCTCAGGGAAGCAGGTCGGCGAGAAGTTCTGGATCCAGGAGCGGGACGCGGCACGTTGTTGACTTCCTTCCCGGCCTGAAGGCCGGGGCCTCCTTCGGAGGTCTCGGTGAAGCGTGGACGCGCCGACGGAAAATCCTCCGCAACAAGGGAAAGGGCCCGCCCCGGCCGGGGCGGGCCCTTCCGTGCGTGCTCATCAGGCGAGTGAGCCGGTGTGCTGCTGGATCCAGCTGGTGTAGGCGGTGACGTCGGTGTAGATCGACGGCCCGGTAGCGCACCTCGAGTCGCCGTTGCCGCTGCGGCTGGTGGCGCCGATCAGCTCCCACCGGCCGCTGACGACCTTGATCTGCGGTCCGCCGGAGTCGCCGTAGCAGGCCCCGGAGTATCCGTTCGGGTTGTCGGTGCAGATCTCGGCGCCGTTGATTCCACTGCAGTACCAGGAAGGCACGACCGACGTGTCGAGTTCCTGCAGCGTGCGCGGCGACCCACAACCACCGGGCTGCGAACAGGTCTGCCCCCACCCGATGATCCGGGTGGCAGTGCCCGGCGCGCCCGCCTCGGACGCGATCCCGATCGGCGCCTGGGGCACCGACCGCGCGAGCTGGACCAGGGCGATGTCCCCGCTGCCCAGCACGATCCTGCTGGCCGGAGCCACGGTGCCCCCGCTGATCCGGTCGGTGCTGCCGACCCGGGCCTGGACCTCGCCGGGCGACGTGCCCTCCACGCAGTGCGCGGCCGTCACCACCCAGTTCGACTTGATCAGCGAGCCGCCGCAGAAGTGGCTACCGCGGCCGGCGTCCTGCAGTGACACCATGAAGCTGTAGTTCTGAGACGCATTGTGACCACCCACGATGTACGGTTCGACGCCGCCGGCCGGCTGCGCGGCCGTGGCCGGGGCGGTGAAGCCACCCAGCGCTGCCACTGCGGCGAAGAGGCCCACGAGCAGGGTTCGGGTCCTCATCAACATGCTTCTCCATTCCTCCCGGACCCCTCATCCGGGTGAATGGACCCTAGGTGGGTGGACCATATGGAGCAATATCCAGTGTCAAATGGTGAGTAATAATTGCGTTAATAACGCGAACGAGTTGGGTGTTTCATCCGATGCAGAGAAAGCTGTCGGTGACGGACGGTAACACTCACGCAATTGATCAAATGCCGGATCCGGCGGGGGAGCCGCGGCCGTGTGCTCGGGTCGTGTGCGCGGAAAGGGCGGTGGCCCGCTCCCGGGCTGGGAGCGGGCCACCGTTTCGACGCTCAGTGATGGAGCTGGATGCCCGATCGGATCAGGCCAGGGGACCGGTGTAGTTCTGGATCCACGACCGGAAAACCGGAACGTCGACGTAGATCGACGGGCCGGTGCCGCACCGCGGGTGGCCGTTGCCGCTGCGGCTGGTGGCGCCGATCAGCTCCCACTTGCCGTTGACCGCCTTGATCTGCGGTCCGCCGGAGTCGCCGTAGCAGGCCCCGCGCCAGTTGTCCGGGTTGTCGGTGCAGATCTCGGTGCGGCCATTGATCCGGCCACCCCGGCACCCCGCGTCGGAGACGATCGAGGTGTCCAGCTCCTGCAGGATTTCCGGAGCACCGCCACAGCCGCGGTTCGCACACTTCTGGCCCCAGCCGATGATCCGGGTCTTGGTCCCGACGGGACCGGACTCGGCCGCCAGCTTGATCGGTGTCTTGCTGACCTGCTTGTTGAGCTGGAGGAGTGCGATGTCGCCGCTGCCCGGGACGATTCGGCGGACCCCGGCCAGTTCGCCGCCGCTGCTGCGCGTGGTGGTACCGATCCGTGCCTGGATCGAGCCCGGCGACGCGCCCTGGACACAGTGCCTGGCGGTGACCACCCAGTCGGACTTGACCAGTGAGCCACCGCAGAAGTGCCTGCCGCCGCGCTGCAGCGAGACCATGAAGCTGTAGGTCTCCGTGGCATTGTGCCCACCCACGATGAACGGGGTTGCTTCGTCCGCTGGTGCGGGCGCCGCGCTTGCCGTGGCGGGCAGGACCCCCCCGAGCACGGTGGCGGAAGCGGCGAGGAGGCCCACGAGCAGGGTTCGTGCCCTCATTGTCTTCTCCGTTTCCTTCCCGGAGCCCTCATCCGGGAATGGAACGGAAAGTAACGACGAGTACAGAACCGGGGGTACCTACGTTCGTCGGTCAAAGGAATTGACAGGCAGTGCCGGTGATGTCCACCCGTCCCCGGTTGCCCCACGTGACCGGTTGCGGAGGCCATGAGCCGGTGGCGGCGTTGATCGAACTTCTGTCGGACGCCTTGCGGACGGGGGTCGGTTCCGAAGACGGCTCAAGGGTTCCTGCCCCTGCCGGCGTGATGACGAGGTCCAATTGGCCCCCGACTGCTGACGGAACCCCTAGATCAAAATCATGTTGGATCGGTGTTTCCCCTGGAGTCGCAACGTTCCCTCACGGGGGTTCCTCGTCCGAACGTACGCAGCGACAGGTAGCGGCTGCGCGTCACCAGACCTCGACGACCTGCGCCGACCCGACATTGAAGATCATGGGGCGTTTGGCCGTATTTGCGAAGGCTGGGAAACGATGCTGCCGGCCGGACGACCCGGTCGGCAGCATCGATCCACTTTTCACTCAGCTCTGGGTCACGGCAGCGGCGGCTGAGCGTCCTCATCCGCCGCCACCGGCCCGAAGTCGACCGAGGCGTACTCGCGCAGCTTGCTCAACCGGTGGTAACCGTCGATGAGCCGGACGGTGCCCGACTTCGAGCGCATGACGATCGACTGGGTGGTGCAGCCGCCCGAGCGGTAGTGCACACCACGCAACAGGTCGCCGTCGGTGATGCCGGTGGCGCAGAAGAAGACGTTGTCGCCCCGCACCAGGTCGGTGGTGGTGAGCACCCGGTCCAGGTCGTGCCCGGCGTCCAGTGCCTTGCGCCGCTCCGCCTCGTCCTTGGGCCACAGCCGGCCCTGCAACGCGCCGCCCATGCACTTCATCGCGCAGGCCGCGATGATGCCCTCCGGCGTGCCGCCGATACCGAGCAGCATGTCCACGCCGGTACCGGGGCGGGCCGCGGAGATCGCGCCGGCGACGTCACCGTCGCTGATGAACCGGATCCGGGCACCGGCCCGCCGCACCTGGCGCACCAGGTCCTCGTGCCGCGGCCGGTCCAGGATGCACACGGTCACGTCGGAGACCTCGGTGTTCTTGGCCTTGGCCACCCGGCGGATGTTGTCGCCGACCGGGGCGGCCAGGTCGATCACGTCGGCCGCCTCCGGGCCGACCGCGATCTTCTCCATGTAGAACACGGCCGACGGGTCGAACATCGCGCCCCGCTCGGTCACCGCGAGCACCGCCAGCGCGTTCGGCATGCCCTTGCTCATCAGTGTGGTGCCGTCGATCGGGTCGACGGCGACGTCGCACTCCGGGCCGTCACCCCGGCCGACCTCCTCGCCGTTGTAGAGCATCGGCGCCTCGTCCTTCTCGCCCTCGCCGATGACGACGACACCGTGCATCGAGACACTGCTGATGAGCTTGCGCATCGCGTCGACGGCGGCCTGGTCGCCGCCGATCTTGTCCCCCCGGCCCACCCAGCGGCCCGCCGCCATGGCCGCGGCCTCGGTCACCCGGACCAGCTCGAGGGCGAGGTTGCGGTCGGGCGCCTCGGGCCGCTGGTCGGCGGTGGTCGGGTTCGACGTGCTCATTCGCGCCTCCCGGGTCGGCTGCGATCGGCTGGAGATCATCCGTGGGCGCGCGGGCGCGCCCGTCAGCGGCGCGCCGGGCCCAGCAGTACCTCGATCCTCGCAGAACACGTACCCACCGGGCGAACCGCCGAACGCGTCAGCCCGTTCTCCTGAGACGATGGGTGGCGTGTCCACCCCGAGCAATCCGCCGCCGCGCAGCCGAGGCCAGCAGGGCATCCGCGACATCGTGATGTCCCTGCTCTTCCTGCTGCTGATCGTGTTCGTCATGGTCGGCGTGACGCGCGGCTGCTCGTTCAGCCCGGGCGGGCCGTCGGTGGACCAGGGCGTGGTGCCGACCGTGGACCCCACGGCCGAGCTGCACCGCGCGGCCAAGCGGGTGCCGTTCGGGGTGCGCCAGCCCGAGCTCCCGGCCGGGTGGCGGGCCAACTCGGCGGGCGTGGACCGGTTCGGCGAGACCACCCCGAAGGCGTACGCGGTGCGGGTGGGCTGGCTCAGCCCGAGCGGCCACTACCTGCGGCTGTCCCAGTCGAACGGGGCCGAGGCCGACCTGGTGCGGTTCGAGACCGGCCGGCAGGAGTCCAGCACCTCCTCGGTCGAGGTGGACGGCGTGCGGTGGACGGTCTACCCGGGGCAGCGGTCGGAGCGGGCCTGGGTGACCGAGCTGGACGGTCACCGGGTGCTGGTGACCGGGAGTGGCGACGAGCAGGAGTTCCGCACGCTCGCCGGGGCGGTGCAGGGTGCTCCCGTGCTGCAGGTCACCCGCGCCCCGACCCCCGGCGGCTGAGCAGCACCCACGGTCGCCCGGCGCCGGGCAGGGCCCGCGACCGGGCGCCCAGCACCGGCGAGCGGAGCGGGCCCGGGGCCGGGGCCAGCGGCCGGAGCAGCTGGGTGGCGGTGAGGGCCAGCGTGCCGGCGAAGATGACCAGGTAGACGTTGCGGGTGAGCAACTCCAGCGCCAGCGGCAGGTCGTGGAAGAGGTCGAGGAAGAACAGGCCGGGCACCGGGTTGCCGGTGCGGGCGAAGCCGACGATCCAGGCGCCCGCCAGCAGGTGCAGCGCGGCGAGCAGGGTGAGCCCGACGCGGCGGGAACCGGTTCGGGCGTGGTGGGTGAGCAGCACCGCGAGCGGGACGAACCAGACCCAGTGGTGACTCCAGGAGAACGGGGAGACCGCCGTGGTGGTGAGGCCGGCCAGGGTGACGCCGAGCAGCTCCTGACCCCGCCGCCGGGCGCCGGCGGCGAGCCACAGGCCGGTCACCGCGGCCGTGAGCGCCAGGAGCAACCACAGCGACCTGGGGTAACTGCCGTCGCCGGTGAGATGCGTGAGCATGCCGGTGATCGACTGGTTGCTGGGTACGGCGATCGAGCCGATGCGTCCGGAGTCGAGGAAGGTGCCCGCCCAGAAGGTGCTCGCGGCGGCCGGAGCGGCCAGGAAGCCGGCCGCGACCGTGCCGAGGAGCGCGGCGACGGCGATCCCCGCGGCCCGGAAGCGACGCGTGGCCAAGAGATAGAGCACGAAGAACGCGGGGGTGAGCTTGATCCCCGCGGCGATGCCCACGGCCACCCCCTTCCACCGGGCGCTGTCCGGGCGGGTGAGATCCCACAGCACCACGGCCATCAGCACGAGGTTGATCTGGCCGAGCGCCATCGTGGTGCGCACGGGTTCCAGCCAGAACACCGTCGCCGCGAGCAGGGCGGTGAGGGCGGCCAGCTGGCGGCCCGGCGGCTGGCCGAGGTGTCGCCAGCAGTGCAGGACGACCCAGGTGAGGGCGGCCGCGTTCACCGCGGTGCCGGGCCCGGTCAGGGTGTCGAACGAGACCCAGCCCAGCGGGGAGAACAGCAGCGCGGCGAACGGCGGGTAGGTGAAGCGCAGGTCGGCGACGACGGGCTCGGTGTAGAGCACGGGGCCGGACCACAGGGCGAGCCCGCCGGCCCGGTAGACGAGCAGGTCGACGAGGTGGAAGGAGCGGGGCCAGGCGAGCTGCGTCGCCAGGTGCGCGAGCAGGCTGGCGGCCAGCACGGCGGGCGCCGCCGCGACCAGCCATCCGGGGAGGGGGGCCGGGCGTTTCCGGCGGGCCTGGTCGACCGCCGCCGAAATCCCGAGCGCGAAGCTCATCACGCCATCACTTCGTCCGCGGTGGCAGGGTGGTGCAGCGGTCGGGCCGTACCGGGGGTACTGATCACCGGACTGAGGGACAGGCCGTCAGTGGGGTTGTTCCGCTTCGGCGCCGTCACGGCTTACCTGGGCGGCAGGCTCCCTGTGATGGCGGCCGGTGCGAGGCGCTGGTTCGCGGATCTTCGGCTGCTGGTGGCTGTCCTCGATCTCTCGGTCCGCGCGCTATAACATGAGTGTATACACGCGAGGTACAGTCGGGAGCTATGTCGATCGCGCACACGTTGCTCGGGTTACTGCGGGCGGGCCCGAAGCACGGTCATGACCTGAAGCGGGAGTACGACGCGCGATTCGGCCATGACCGACCACTGCCGCACGCCGAGATCCACGCTGCCCTGGCGCGGCTGCTCAGGGACGGGCTGATCGACGTCGAGACCGGCGGGCAGGGTGGTGCGGCCGGTAAGCAGTACACGATCAACGACATCGGGGCGCAGGACCTCGAACGCTGGCTCGACACCCCGGAGAAGCCCGAGATCCCGTTGCGTAGCACGGTGTACGCGAAGGTGGTTGTCGCACTGCTCAACGGACGGAGTGCCGCCGATGTGCTGGAGGCGCAGCGGGTCGAGCACGCGCGGGTGATGCGTCGCCTGGTGCGGCGCAAGGCCGGCGGCGATCCGCTGGACCAGCTCATCTGCGACCACGCGCTGTCCCACATGGAGGCGGACCTGCGGTGGCTGGAGGCCACCTCGTCCCGGCTCGACCGGCTCGTGGCGGAGGTCGGCGGTTAGGCTCCGGCCGGGTGCCCAGGTCTGGGGGACTGAAGATGGTTGCTGATCTCGTGCCCGCTCGCCCGCCCCGAGGCTTGCTCCTGCTCGTGTGGTGCGGCTACGCGGCCTTCGCGGTTGGTCTGCTGCATGCGCTGGTGAGCGTTTACTGGGCTGCTGGTGGCACGGCGGGCTTGGACACGTTGGGCGGAACGTTGGAGGAACTGGCCCGGCAACGCGACCCGAGGCTGATCGCGATCGTGTGGCTGACCGCCGGGCTGAAGCTCGTCGCATCGGTGCTGGGGCTCGCCGTGGTGCAGCAGTGGGGGAGGCGGCTACCGCGAGGGCTGCTTCTCGTGGCGGCATGGGGCGCCGCCACGCTACTCGTGCTGTACGGCGGGGCGCTGACCGTCGGGCAGGTGTTGGTGAAGGTCGGGGTGGTCGCGGCCGCGCCGACCATGAACTGGAAGGCCTTCCACTGGCACCTGTTCCTGTGGGACCCGTGGTTCCTCGCATGGGGCCTGCTGTTGGCGGCGGCCACCTGGGGTTCTGCCCGGAGACAGCGCACCGGGTGACCGGAGCCGGCCACCGGGAACCGCACGCGCGCCTACTCGGCGATGGGCTGCTCGGGTTCCTCGTCGGCCTCGCGGGCCGCGGCGAGCACCGACTCCACCCGCTCCCGCGCGCCCGCAAGGTGCCGCTCGCACAGCCGGGCCAGTGCCTCGCCGCGCTCCCACAGCGCCAGCGAGTCCTCCAGCGACAGCCCGCCGGCCTCCAGCCGGCGCACCACCTCGGCCAGCTCGTCCCGGGCCTGCTCGTAACCGAGCCCGGCCAGCTCAGCCGGAATCTCCGTACTCCGGCCCGTCTCCCCGGGCGGGTTCTCGGACGCACTCACGCCGTTGCGCTCCCCAGTCGGCCCTGCACACTCACCACGGCGGTGGCCACCGCCTGGTCATAGCCTACGAACGCCTCGGCGAACTCCGCGCCATCCCCGTCGCGTACCGCGTCGTTGATCCGCACCTCGGCCTCGGCCACCCGCCGCACCATGCAGCGACCACCCGCATATACGGTGGCGGCCTCGGTGAGCGCGCGCAGCCGGGACGGCAGGGTTCGCCGGCCCGCGGTCGCACAGCCGGCCAGCAACGCCAGCCAACACTCGGTGGCCGCCGCGTCGGCCTCCTCGGCCCGCAGCGCAACGGTTCGTGCGTCGCACGCCGCCGGTCCGGTGCCCGCGGCCGCCACGGCCGTTCGGGCCGCGGCCACGGTCAGCGGCAGGAACGTGGTCTCCCGCGCCGGGTTCGGCACCGCTCACCTCCGCTCACCGCTGGTCACCCGGTCCGCGCTCGCGGTGCTGGTCCTCGGCGCCGTCCGACACCACCGCCCGCACCGCCCCGTCGACGAGCCGCACGCGGAGGGTGGTGCCCGGGGGGACATCGGCCACGGACCTGACGACCTCGGTGCCGTCGTCCGGCACGACCCGTTGCACGATCGCGTACCCGCGGGCCAGCGTGGCCGCCGGTCCGAGGGTCGTCAAGCGCGATCTGGTTGCCGACAGGAACGTGTCCGCCGTGGCCAGCGTCCCCAGCATCGCCCGTCGCCCGCGTTCCCGCAGCGCCGTGACCTCCTCGGCCCGCTTGACCAGCGGCCCGAGTGGGTCGGCCAGCGCCGGCCGGCTGCGCAGGGCCGCCAGCAACCGGCATTCACGATCCACCCATCCGTGCAGCGCCCGCCGGGCGCGGTCGCGAAGCTGATGGATCCGTCGGGTTTCCTCGGCCACGTCCGGCACCACGCGCTTCCCGGCGTCGGTCGGTGTCGAGCACCGCACGTCCGCAACATGGTCCACCAGCGGGGAATCCGGCTCGTGCCCGATCGCGCTCACCACCGGCGTCCGACAGGTGGCCACCGACCGACACAACGTCTCGTCCGAGAACGGCAGCAGGTCCTCGACGCTGCCCCCGCCCCGGGCCAACACGATCACGTCCACCTCGGGATCGGCATCGAGCATGTTGAGCGCGTCCACCACCTGCGGCACCGCCATGGCGCCCTGCACCGCAACGTTCACCACGCGGAAGCACACCGCCGGCCACCGGGCACGTGCGTTGGTCAACACGTCGCGCTCAGCCGCGGACGCACGGCCGGTGATCAGGCCGACGCACTTCGGCAGGAACGGCAACGGGCGCTTGCGAGCCGGGTCGAACAGGCCCTCCGCCGCGAGCAGCCGCCGCAACCGCTCGATCCGCGCCAGCAACTCGCCGATCCCGACGGCGCGGATCTCGTCCACGCGCAGGCTCAACGTCCCGCGCCCCACGTAGAAGGTGGGCCGGCCGTGCACGACCACGCGGCTGCCCTCCGTCAGTGGCGGCTCCAAGCCGCGAACCATCCCGACGGGACAGGTCAACGTGAGCGAGACGTCCGCGGCCGGATCACGCAACGTCAGGAACGCCGTGCTCGTGCCCGGCCGGGCGTTGAACTGCGTGAGCTGCCCCTCCACCCACACCGCGCCCAGCCGGTGCACCCAGTCCGCGATCTTGCGGGCAACGGTGCGGACCGGCCAGGGCTGCTCGGGCGTGGTGGGGCCGCCCCCGCTCACCCGGCCCTCACTGCGAGCCCTCGGCCCGGACCTTGGCCAGCCTGTTGGCCAACATCGAGCTGAACTGCGGCCGGTCGGCGTGCCCCCGCTCCCAGGCCAGCAAGGCGGCCAGGTCGTCGACGGACAGCTTCCGCAGCCGCGCCCGGACCTGCGCCAGCGTCATGCCGTCGTAGTCCGCCAGCGGCGGCTCCTGGGGCACCGCCGCGCCCCGCGCGGGCGCCTCGGCCTCGTCGGCCAGCTCGATGTCCAGCATCCCCTCGTCCAGACCCGGCTCCTCGGACCGCCAGGTCGGCTCCTCCTCCGGCAGGCCCGGCTCGGCCCGCCCCGGCCGGGCCGGCGCGGTCTCGAGGTCCTCGTCGAAGGTCGCCCACTCCGGCTGCTCCTCGGCCGGCCGCAACCCCGCCAACGCCTCGTCGCCCTTGATCGCCAGCTCGGTGATCTGCTGCTGCACGCGCATCGAGAGCTGGAGGGCCTGGCTGGCCACGGTCACCGGCAGCCCGGCCAGCTGCCGGGGCAGCTTGCGGGCCTCCTCCACCGCGGTGACGGCGAGGCCGGCGGCGACCCGGACGGGTAGCGGGAGCGGCTTCATAATCACTAGCCTGCCGCAGTTTCGCGGGCCGTGCCCACCCTGACGCCCCGATCTCCGCACGCCACCGTCCGTGACTTGCGTCGCCCCCTCCGGCTGGGGCCGGACCGGCCCGTAGGCTGGGGGCATGAGCGACGCCACCGAGGCCACTCCGGACCGGGTCGGGCAGCCGCGCAAGCGGGTGCTGCTGGCCAAGCCGCGCGGCTACTGCGCCGGCGTCGACCGCGCCGTCGTGACCGTGGAGAAGGCGCTGGAGACCTACGGGCCGCCGGTGTACGTGCGCAAGGAGATCGTGCACAACCGGCACGTGGTGGAGACGCTCTCCGAGC
Source organism: Longimycelium tulufanense (assembly GCF_014645795.1). Classification (GTDB taxonomy): domain Bacteria; phylum Actinomycetota; class Actinomycetes; order Mycobacteriales; family Pseudonocardiaceae; genus Longimycelium; species Longimycelium tulufanense. The sequence continues at coordinate 81,675 of NZ_BMMK01000023.1, forward strand.
GCGGGGCGATCTTCGTCGACGACACCGACGAGGTGCCCGAGGGCGCGCTGGTGATCTTCTCGGCGCACGGTGTCTCGCCGGAGGTGCACGCCGACGCCAAGCGCCGCAACCTGCGCACGATCGACGCGACCTGCCCGCTGGTGACCAAGGTGCACCAGGAGGCCAAGCGGTTCGCCCGCGACGACTACGACATCCTGCTGATCGGCCACGAGGGCCACGAGGAGGTCGAAGGCACCGCGGGGGAGGCGCCGGAGCACATCCAGCTGGTGGACACCGCCGAGGACGCCGCCCAGGTCGAGGTGCGCGACCCGGCCAAGGTGATCTGGCTGTCGCAGACCACGTTGAGCGTGGACGAGACCATGGAGCGGGTGGCGCAGCTGCGGGAGCGGTTCCCCGAACTGCAGGACCCGCCCAGCGACGACATCTGTTACGCCACGCAGAACCGGCAGGTCGCGGTGAAGGCGATGGCGGGCGAGTGCGACCTGGTGCTGGTCGTGGGTTCGCAGAACTCGTCCAACTCCAAGCGCCTGGTCGAGGTGGCGCTGCAGGCCGGCGCCCGGGCCGCGCGGCTGATCGACTACGCGCACCAGATCGACGAGGACTGGCTGGCCGGTGTGGACACCGTCGGAGTCACCAGCGGCGCCTCGGTGCCGGACATCCTGGTGATGCAGGTCCTGCGGTGGCTGTCCGAGCGAGGCTGGGGCGAGGTCGAGGAGATCACCACGGCCAACGAGAAGATCGCCTTCGCGCTACCGCGCGAGCTGCGCAAGGACCTCGTTCGCTGAGCGGTTCCCGGGACCTCGTTCGCCGGCCGGTGTCCGGCTGACCCGGCGATCTGTCGGGCAGGCTCGCCAGCTCGCGGAACCGGACTCCCACCACCCGCCCCACAGTGCCGACCGCAATTGCGGTCGGCACGTGTTGATGTCGGCCTCGAGCGCAGGATGGGCGGCCCACTCAGTGTCCTGCGCGAATGCCTACCGCAATGTGAGCCCGAACCCGCCGTCGCCGGCTCAGTAGGCATCGCCGCGCGGGCGGCGCTGGGCGGTGGTGCGGGTCCCACCCGCCGTGCTGCTCCGGCTGATCCGGGACGACGTGCCCTGCCTGGAGCCACCACGCATCCCGCTCGAGGTGCGGGTTGCCGAGCCGGACTTGGCCGACGTGGCGCTGGCGGCCCCGGGCTTGCCCGCGCCGACCTTCGCCGCGGCGGCACCCGCATTCGGCCGGCCGGCCGCGGCCCTGGCGCGCTGCTTCTCCCGCACCTTCTCCCGCGTCGACTTCCGGGCCGTCCGACCGGTCCTCCGGCCACGCTGCACCAGGATCCGCAGCAACCCGACGCCGACCGTCACACCCGTGGTCACCGCCATCGTCGGAAACGCGTTCACCAGCGGGAAGGCCGCGTTCAGGATCTCGTCGCTGATGCCCTCCCGGCTCGACTCCCCGAAGAGCAACACCACCGACGGCAACGACACGGCCAGCAGCAGGGGTGGCTGCACCATCGGCCCGAACAGGCTCCCGCGCCGCACCCAGCAGACCGCGAGCAGGCAGCCCACGAAGTAGCCGCCCTTGAAGATCAACCCCAGCGCGTTCTCCCGCTGCAGGTCCACCGCGACGCCGATCTCGGTCAGCAGGAAGGCCAGCAGCACGGCCCCCCACCAGGGCAGCCCTCGGGAACCGCCGAAGACGGAGCGCTCGGCCAGCGGCACCCCGGCGGCTTCGTCGGCAAGATCGCTTCGACGGTCTCGCGTCGCGGTCACGGACATCACGGTAGACGGTCTCGGAACGCCGCCGGGGCGTCGGACGCCGAACTCGTCGCCCGTGACGGCGCGAACTGAGCGCAACGTCACTCCGGGTGACGAAGCTCCGATCGGGGGGCGCGGATCTTCCGACCCCGGTCTCCGCCGGGCGACCCCACATGTCCCCGGCAGCCCGGAAAAGCCGCTCTCACCAGGAATTCGTCGTGTCTTGCGGACCGCGTCGGAGATCGCGGGGCGGCGGCAGGTGCCGTCTGGGCGCGGGACCGGTTCGCCCGATCGACAGCCGTTGCCGACGTTGTGGCGTGACTCACCCCGCGGGGGCATGATCGCGCCCCGTCATCACCGTGCTGATCAGGCCAACCAGCCCGGTGAAGGGCCTCATGTCAGCCGGCGTGTCAGCCGGCGCTGTCACGGAGCGTGCCGGAGCCGTTCTCCGGCAGGGCATCCGGTCCGGCTTCGGCGCCGATCACACCATTGGCGACCCCGTAGGTCGTCACCTCGTCCTCGCGCCGCACCGCGGCGACACCGCCGGGTAGGCCGGCCGCATCGGTCAGTGGCTGAACGGCCGTGCGGAAGCCCTCCAGGGCGTCCAGCTCCTTCCGCCGCGCGGCCAGGAACCGCTGCAGGTGGGTGCTCGACACGTTGACGGCTTCGACAGCGGCGTTGGCCGAGCGATGTGCCCGCGCCGCCTGACCACGCACCCGATCGACATCGTCGGCCAGGGTGCGCTCGGTCGCCGCGAACAGGGCAGCCGAGGCAACCACGGCGAACCCCGTTGGCCCGCACAGGAACACCCGACGGTCGAGCAGCCAACCGAGCAGCGTGGGATCGGTGTCCAGGGCCGCAACCACGGCCGCGTCCGAGGGCACGAACATGATCGCCCCGTAGATCGCGTCCGCCCACCGCTGGTAGCCCCTGCCCGCCAGCTCGGCGGCCCGGGCACGGACGTTGCGCACGTGCACCCGCAGCGCGTCGGCACGCTCGGCCGGGTCGTCGGTCTCCACCGCCTCCGCCCACGTGGCCAGGCTGGTCTTCGCGTCGACCGGCACCTGCCGGCCACCGCTGACGAACAGCACCAGGTCGGGACGGGCCGCCCCACCGCCGGCCACATCGGTCTGCACCGCGAAGTGCAGCCCCTCCCGCAGGCCGAGCGCCTTGGCGGTCTCCACCAGCACCTGCTCACCGAGCTCGCCGCGACCGCTGGCGGAGGCGAACGCCACCTCGTAGCGCCGCAACGCCGCCTGCTGCTCCCGCCCGCGGGCCCGCTCGGCCTCCACAGCGGCCAACGCGGCATCCGCCCGACGCACGCTGTCCTGGTAGAGCCGCCAGAACAGGACGAGCGCGCCGGCCAGCGCCAGCGCGACCACCACGGCCGCCGTCGTGATCACCACCGAGGTCACGCCTCTCGCCTCCTACCAGCAGCATGGCGGACCAGCCCGACAATCCCGGGCAGGAACGCGCAGTGACCAGGCCCCTTGTCGGCGCGCTGTCCCCGTCCTTCCGGCTCCTTCGGGAGAAGGCGGAGCGGTACGGGCGCACCGTGCACACAGTGGATCGGTGGTTGGCGTCGTCGAAGACCTGCGCCGACTGCCGTCACCGTATGGCAGACCTGCCGCTCCAGCGGGGAGCACGTCAAAGCCGTACCGACCGGTCGGCCCGGGGCCGGCCAGGAGGTCAACCGGAGCGGGCGGAGAGCTGCTCCCGGAGCTCGGCGAGCTCGGCCCGCAGCGCCCGCAGCTCGGCGTGTGCCGTCAGCTCGACGCGCGTGGACTCGTCGACCGCCTGGCTGGTGCTCGCCAGGGACGCCTCGACGCCCCGGAAGCGCTCGACGAACCACGACGCGATGCTTCCGGTGATGACACCGAGTAACGCGATCCCGGCGAGCATCAGCCCGGCCGCCACCAGCCGGCCCTGCCACGTCACGGGGTAGGTGTCCCCGTATCCGACGGTCGTGATCGTCGCCAGTGTCCACCACAGTGCGTCCGGGAACGTGGTGATGGTCGCTCCAGCGTGCCCTCGCTCCGCGTCCAGGGCGGCCAGGGACGCGCTCACGCCCACCAGAGCCGTCGCGCCGGTCACGTAGACACCAACATTCGTGCGGAGGTTGCTCGGGACGCGGCGGTTCAGTGCGATCAGGACGGTCACCAGCCGTAGTACGCGGAGCTGCCGAAACATCGGAAGAAGGAGCACCGCTAGGTCGAACAGGTGCCGCCGGACGAACTGCCACCGCTGCCGGGAGATCGCCAGCCGGCCGAAGTAGTCCACTGCGTACACCGCCCAGGCGACCCACATGAACAGATCGAGCGCGCTACGACCACCCGGAGACAAGCCGGTGTCCAGCACACGCCACGCATATGCGCCGAAAAACAACACTGCGAGCACGGTCAACGGCCACTCGGTGCGCCGCTCCCACGCCGTGACAGGCGGATCAGGGGCGGCCGCACGCGCTCCAGGTGATGCCTCTGCTGCCATGGGCCCATCGTGGGGCGTCACGCGGCCATCGAGAAAGCATGCGAATCACATTGCGATCTCGTATGACGCGGGGTGGGTACCCGCTCACAACGTCAAGTTGATGTCCACTAGCGGACATCAACACGCGACACGACGGTGTGGCGTGCGCGGACTCGTCCGGGTGCGGCAATAGGTTCTGCCGCATGCGGTTGCTGCACACCTCCGACTGGCACGTTGGGCGCACGTTCCATGGCCGCGACCTGCTCGCCGAGCAGGAGGAGGTGTTGTCGGGCCTGGCCGAGGTGGTGATCGACCAGGAGATCGACGTCGTCCTGGTGGCTGGTGACCTCTACGACCGGGCGGTGCCCTCCGCCGAGGCGGTGGACACCTGCCACCGCATCCTGCGGACCATCGCCCGAGCTGGCGCGCGCATCGTGATCACCTCGGGCAACCACGACTCCGCACCGCGCCTCGGTGCCTTCGCCGACTTCGCCGCTGCCGGCGGCCTGCACCTGCGTACCCGGGTGAGCACGCTGCAGGAGCCGGTGATCGTGACCGATGATCACGGTCCCGTCGCGATCTACGGCATCCCGTACCTGGAGCCGGACCCGGTCCGCCATCTGTTCGGTCTCGACGAGCGCGGTCACACCGCCGTCCTCACCGAGGCCATGAACCGGATCCGCGCGGATCTTGCGGCCCGCCCCGACGCCAGGTCCGTGGTGCTCGCGCACGCGTTCGTCACGGGCGGCCAACCCAGCGAGTCCGAGCGTCCGATCTCGGTTGGCGGGGTCGAGCAGGTGCCCGCGAGCGTCTTCGACGGTGTCGATTACGTGGCGCTCGGACATCTCCACGGTCCGCAACGGATCAGTGAGCGCGTGCGTTACTCCGGAAGTCCGCTGGCCTACTCGTTTTCCGAGATCGATCATCGTAAGTCGGTGTGGCTGGTCGATCTGGACGCCAATGGTCTCGCCGCAGTCGAGCGTCGCGAGCTACCGGTGCCACGCCGGCTGGCCACAGTGACCGGGCTGCTGGACGATCTGCTCACGGTCTCGGCGCACGCTCCCTTGGAGGAGCGCTTCCTGTACGTCGTGCTCACCGATCCTGTCCGTCCACTGGACGCGATGCGCAAGCTACGGGAACGCTTCCCGCACACCGTGCGCATGGAATGGCAACCGGTCGGTGGCCGTGCCACCGCCGAGCTGAGTTACGCCGAGGCCATGCGGGGCCGTGATGATCACGAGGTCGCCTGCGGTTTCCTCACCGACTGCCGTGGCTCGGAACCGACCGAGTCCGAACGCGCCCTGCTCAAGGAGGCCCTGGAAGCCGTGTCCCGCGCCGAGGTTGCCCGGTGAGGCTGCACCAGCTGACTGTTACCGCATTCGGCCCCTACGCGGGGCGACAGGAGATCGACTTCGACACGCTCGGCGTGGACGGTCTGTTCCTGCTGCACGGTGACACCGGCGCGGGTAAGACCTCGCTGCTCGACGCGGTGGCGTTCGCGTTGTTCGGCAGCGTGCCCGGGGCGCGGGGAGAGGTACGCAGGTTGCGGTGCGACCTCGCCGCACCGGAGTCCCCGACCGAGGTGTCCCTGGAACTGACCGTCCAGGGACACCGGTTGCGGATCGTGCGCTCGCCGGAGTACGAGCGGCCCAGCAGGCGCGGCAAGGGCACCACCACCCAGAAGGCGAAGGTCTCGCTGACCTGGGTCACGGTGCCGCCGGGCGGGCTGCCGGCAGAAGGGCTGACCCGTATCGACGAGGTCGGGCGGACCGTGCAGCGGCTCCTGGGCATGACCGCCGACCAGTTCTTCCAGGTGGTTCTGCTCCCGCAGGGGGAGTTTGCGAGGTTCCTCCGTGCCGAGACCGCGGAGCGGGAGAAGCTCCTGGAACGGCTGTTCGGTACCGAGCGGTTCGCCACCGTCGAGCAGTGGTTCCGCGACCGCCGCACCGAGCGCGGCCGCGAAGTGGAGCAGCGGCGGCAGGCCACCCGGGAGCTGGTGGCACGGGTGGCTCAGGTGGTCGGCGAGGAGCCGCCGGCCGAGGCCGGGCCGGAGTGGCTGGAAGCCTGGGGCGAGAAGGCCCGGTGGGAAGCTGGCCAGGCCGCCGACGCGGCACAGCTGGCACGGGACGAGCTGGCCAGGGCCGAGGCCGTGCTGACCGAGCGCCGCGAGCTGGTGGACAAGGTGCGCCGGGTGCGGCGCGCCACCGACGAGCTGGCGGAGCTGGCGGCCGGCAGCGCGGAGCGAGCCGGGTGGGCGGCGGAGCTGGCTTCGGCGCAGCGTGCCGTGCCCGTGCTGGCCGCGCACCGTTCCTGGCAGCGAGCGCGCCATGCACTGGAGGCGGCGCGGCAAGACGTGGTCCGCACCAAGGAGCACGCCACCACGCTTGGTTGGTCGGAAGGCATCGAGCTGCCCGTGCTGCGTGCGGCGGTCGCCACACACCGGGAACGGGCAGGGGAGCTGGCCACACTCGTGACCGAGGCCGAGCAACAGCAGGCGGACCAGGCGCGGCTGGGCAAGCTGGCCGGGATCGTCGAGCAAACCGAGGAACGGCTGGAACGGCTTGCCACGCGGGCGACGGAGCTTCCCGCCCGGATCGAGGCCGCCCGAAGGGCGTTGACCGAATCCGTCGAGGCTGCCGGATATCTGGATGGCATGGCGGCACGCCGTGATGACCTGCGTTCCCTGCTCGACGCCACGAAAGCGTTGCCTGGAGCGGAGAAGCGGCTGGCGCAAGCGACGACGAGGGCTCAGGAGGCGATCGACCGGTACCAGCGCGCCCGTGAGCAGCTACTCGACCTGCGGCAGCGCCGGCTGGACGGCATGGCGGCCGAGCTGGCCGACAAGCTGGTGTCCGGCGAACCCTGCCCGGTCTGCGGTTCACCCGAGCACCCCGAACCGGCCGAGGTGCCTGCCACTCGTGTGTCGGAGCAGGACGAGAAGGGGGCGCAGAAAGCCGAACAGGACGCCCAGGCGGCCCGGGACGCCGCGGTGACGGCACGGCAGAAGGCCGAACACGAGCTGGCTTCGTTGACCGAGCGGTTGGGCGATCGCACAGCCGAGGAGATCAGCACGTCGCTGGCCACCGTCGAGGCTGAGTACGGCCACACGGCTCGGTTGGCGAACGCGCAGCGCGAGTGCGAAGCTGTTGTCTCCGCACTGGAAACCGAAGCGGAATCACTGCACCAACAGCAGGTTCAGGCTGAGAGGGAGGCCAGTACGGCACGGGCTGAGCAGGCTTCGCTCACCGAGGCCGTGTCCGTGCGTGCCGCGCGGCTGGAACAGGCCAGGGGAGCGCACGCGGACGTGCGTGCGCACCGCAAACATGTGCTGGCTCTCACCGAGGCACTCGACAGCCTCATCTCTGCCGTCACCGAAGCGAACGCAGCCGAGAAGCGGGTCGCCGAGCAGCACGAGTCGGTGACGGAAACCGTTGCTGCACAGGGGTTCGTTGCCGTCGAGGAAGCGCTTTCCGCCGCCCGTGACGACAAGCGCATCGCCGAACTTGCCGATGCGTTGCAGGTGGCCAGGGATCGGGAAGGCGCAGCCAAGGAAGCCTTGGCGGCGCCGGAGCTGTTCGGGATCACGCCGGACCTCGAGGTGGACGTGGCCCCCGCCGAGCAGCAGGCGATGCGGGCCCGGGAACTACGCGAGCACGCGGTGACCGCGGCCCGTGCCGCCATGCACCGGGACAAGGAACTTTCCGACCTCGCTGAGCGACTGCGTCGTGCGTGGGCGGAGCTCGCTCCGGCCGAGCGTGAGTACGAGGAGCTGGCCGCGTTGACCGATGTCATCAACGGCCGGGGCCAGAACGCGCGGAAGATGTCGCTGCGCTCCTACGTGCTCGCTGCACGCCTGGAGGAGGTGGCGGTCGCGGCGACCCGCCGCCTGCGTCGGATGAGCCAGGGCCGGTATTCGTTCGAGCACTCCGACGCCGCCGGCCGACGTGGCACGCGCGGCGGCCTCGGGCTCGACGTGCTCGACGACTACTCGGGGCAGGTCCGGCCGGCCAAGACCCTCTCCGGTGGTGAGTCCTTCCTGGCCTCGCTGTCGCTGGCCCTCGGCCTTGCCGACGTCGTCGCCGCCGAGACCGGCGGCAGCCTGCTCGACACGCTCTTCATCGACGAGGGTTTCGGCACCCTCGACGCCGGGGCCCTGGACGTCGTGATGGACACCCTCGACGAGCTGCGGGCGGGTGGGCGCGTGGTCGGCCTGGTGTCACACGTGGAGGAACTGCGGCAACGCATCCCGACCCGGTTGCGCGTCCGCAAGTCCCGGTCCGGCTCCACGGTCCAGGTCTGCGCGGGCTGACCGAGGTCCTCGCCTTCGGCCGGAGTCAGCTCCCGGCCTCGTGGTCGAGCAACCAGCGCTTGACCTCCAGGCCCCAGCGGAAACCGCCGAGGGTGCCGTCGGTCCGGATGACGCGGTGGCACGGGACGAGGAGCGCGACCGCGTTCCGGGCGCAGGCCGACGCGGCCGCCCTGGTCGCGGCGGGGCGGCCGGCCAGCGCTGCGAACTCGGTGTAGGACACGGGGGCGCCTGCCGGGACCTTGCGCAGCACACGCCAGGCGTGCTCCAGGAACTCACCAGAACGCTGCCGCACCTCGACCGATGCCACGGCATCCAGGTCCCCGCGGTGGTAGGCGAGAACCGCTTCGGTGACGTCGCCGAGGTCCGTGCGCTCCACCAGCTCGGTCGGCCGGAGCGTGGTATGCACCTGGGGAAGCAGGGTTTCCGGCTCGTCGGTCCACCCCGCAGCGAGCACCACCCCGTCGGGATCGACGATGGCGGTGAACGGGCCTGCGGGGGTACCAGTGTCCATAGTGGACACATGAGCGGTGGTCATGCGGTTCTCCTGTGTGTCTTGGTGGTTGCGGCCCGCCAGACGTGCATGCCGGCGTAGGAACGCCATGGCTGCCATCGGCGGCCGTATGCCTGCAGCCCCGCCACCTCCGACGGAAGACCAAGGGCGGCTGCGCCTTTCCGTAGTGCGCCGTCGGAGGTGAGCAGGATGTCCGGTGCGCCGAGCACGCGCATTGCCACATAGTCGGCGGTCCAGGGGCCGATCCCGGGTAGCTCGCACAGCTCCGCGGCCAGTTCCTCGTGGTCGCGTCCGGCGTCCACCACCAGCGTGCCGTCCGCCGCGGCCGCGGCGAACCGTCGCACCGTCTCGCTCCGACGCCGCGGGCCGGTCAGGACTTCGCCCGCTCGCTCCGCGATCACCTCGGGGGTCGGGAAGAGGCGGGTGAGCGGACCATCGGGATTGGGCAGTGGCTCGCCCAACGCCATCACGAGCGCGGAGAGCGTCGTACGGGCCGCTGCGACGGACACCTGCTGGCCGAGCACGGCCCGCACCACCGTCTCCGCCCCGTCGACGCTGCCGGGAAGGCGGGTGCCGGGCCGGGCCGCGACGGAGGGGGCGAGTACGGGATCGGCCGCCAGCACGTCGTCCACCGCACCAGGGTCGGCGTCGAGGTCGAACAGGCGGCGTAGCCGGTTCACCGCGCTGGTGACGTCGCGGGGGTCGCTCAGGCGCAGCGCGCACGCCACGTGCCCGTCCTTCGGGACCAGGTGGGCGGTGCCGATGCCGTGCGGTAGGCGCAGGGACCGCCGGTAACCGTCCTCCCCGACGTGCTCGACGCCCGGCACGGCCCGGGCCGCGAGGAAGGCGAGCAGGCCCGCCGAGTCGAAGGGCGGCCGGTAGGGCAGGCGCAGGGTGAGGACACCGGGGGCGGGCTGCTGGCCGTTCCGTCGGCGTACGGCGGCGCGGAGCTGGGAAGGCGTGGCGGCGAAAACCTGGCGGATCGTGTCGTTGAACTGGCGGACGCTGGCGAACCCGGCCGCGAAGGCGATCTCGGTGAAGGGCATCGCGGTGGTCTCCACGAGGATCCGGGCCGAGTGCGCCCGGTGCGCGCGGGCCAGGGCGAGCGGCCCGGCACCCAGCTCGGCCGTGAGCACCCGGGTGAGGTGACGTCCGGAGTAGCCGAGGCGGCGCGCGAGGCCGGCGACCCCCTCCCGTTCGACGACGCCGTCCGCGACCAGCCGCATGGCCCGAGCGGCCAGGTCGGCGCGCAGGTTCCACTCCGGGGAGCCGGGGACCGCGTCCGGCAGGCAGCGTCGGCAGGCGCGGTAGCCGACGGCCTGGGCGGCCGCGGCCGTGACGAAGAACTCGACGTTGTGGCGCTTCGGGGTGACCGCCGGACACGACGGGCGGCAGTAGATCCCGGTGGTGCGGACGGCGGTCACGAAGCAGCCGTCGAACCGGGCGTCGCGGGCGGCGACGGCGCGGTAGCGGTGGTCCGGATCGAGCAGCACAGGACCGATCGTGCCAGGGACGAGGCGGCCGGGCTGGCGGGAATCGGACATGGCGGTGCCGGCCCGGCGAGCGGGCCGGTCCGCGCCTGGAGCGGGGATGTTCGCGGCCGGTTCGGGGCGTTCGCCCGGGACGTGGGGGTCGGGTACGGCCTACGTAGACTGGGGAGTCGTGAGCCTGACCCTCGGCATCGTCGGCATGCCCAACGTGGGCAAGTCGACCTTGTTCAACGCGCTGACCCGCAACGACGTACTTGCCGCGAACTACCCGTTCGCGACGATCGAGCCCAACGTCGGCGTGGTGCCGTTGCCCGATACGCGGTTGGGCAAGCTCGCCGAGATCTTCCACTCGGAACGGATCGTGCCGGCCACGGTGTCCTTCGTCGACATCGCCGGCCTGGTCAAGGGCGCGTCCGAGGGCGCGGGACTGGGGAACAAGTTCCTGGCCAACATCCGCGAGGCCAACGCGATCTGCCAGGTGGTGCGGGTCTTCGACGACGCCGACGTGGTGCACGTCGACGGGGAGGTGGACCCGGCCTCCGACATCGAGACGATCAACACCGAGCTGATCCTGGCCGACCTGCAGACGCTGGAGAAGGCGCTGCCGCGGATGGAGAAGGAAGCTCGGACGCACAAGGACAAGCGGTCGGCGCTGGAGGCGGCGCAGGCGGCCAGGGCGGTGCTCGACGACGGGCGGACGCTGTTCGCCGCGCAGGCCGAGCTGGACCTCACCGAGCTGCGTGAGCTGAACCTGCTCACGACGAAGCCGTTCCTCTACGTCTTCAACGCCGACGAGGGCGTGCTCACCGACGAGGCGCGGCTGAAGGAGCTGCGGGAGATGGTGGCCCCGGCCGACGCGGTCTTCCTGGACGCCAAGGTCGAGGCCGAGCTGCTCGAGCTGGACGAGGAGTCGGCGCGCGAGCTGCTGGAGACGATCGGGCAGCACGAGCCCGGTCTGCACGCCCTGGCCCGTGCCGGGTTCCACACCCTCGGCCTGCAGACCTTCCTCACCGCCGGGCCGAAGGAGGCCCGGGCGTGGATCATCCGCGAGGGGTGGACCGCCCCACAGGCCGCCGGCGTGATCCACACCGACTTCGAGCGCGGCTTCATCAAGGCCGAGGTGGTCTCCTACGACGACCTCGTGACGGCCGGCTCCATGACGGCCGCCCGCGCCGCGGGCAAGGTCCGTATGGAGGGCAAGGACTACGCCATGGCCGACGGCGACGTCGTCGAGTTCCGCTTCAACGTCCAGTAGCCCGATCCCTGGGCTACGTGACACCCGGCCGGCCAGGCGCCAGCCCATCTTGGAGCCCGCCGGGACCCATCTTGGCAGTAGGTCCCGGCGGGCGCTCCTGTTTCCGGTCAGCGGCGTGGTTCCCAGCGGAACCAGCGCCTGGCCGCCAGACCGGCCAGCACGATCCATGCCAACGTCACGGCCAGCGGCGGTAGCGCGGACACGAACTGTTCGCCGAACCCGAGGGGAGCGCCGTCCCAGCGGTTCCCCGACCATCCCACGCTGGTGACGTCGGCGATTCCACCACCCGGGATGAGCAGCGACCACCGGTGCAGTTGCTCACCGCCCTGCCCCGACATGAACACTGCCGCGAACGCAGCCATGAAGAAGGGCATCGTCGTGATTTGTGCGCTGTCCGCGTTCGGGGTCACGACTGTGGTGAGCATCGCCAGTGCCGTGAACATCGCAGAGCCCACAACGATCGCCAGCACCACGAGCGCAGGGTTCTCCGGCGAGTTGCCGCCCACCACCGCCATGACGGCGAGCAACAGCACGGCCTGGATCACAGCCAGGAGAGCCGGCGGGCCGACGAGCCCGAGCATCACCGTGGCGTCGGAGCTCTCCCCACTGCGCAGGCGCTTGAGGAACAGGTCCTCCCGGCGCGCCACCACCGCGGTGGTGGTCGTGACATAGTTGCTCATCACCAGGATGAAGACGAGCAGGGAGGACACAATCGTACCCCATCCGAACGCGTTGCCGAATTCCTTGGCTCTCGTGGCGATCAGAACCCCGAGGACCAGCGGCAGCGCGATGGCGAGGGTCGCGACCACGTGGTTTCGCCTGAGGAGCCGCAACTCGCTGCGGCCGAGGGCGAGGACCGGTTTGATGTTCATGCTGTCACCTCGACTGATTCGGCCGGCGTCCTCCCGAGCACCCCGTGGAACACGTCCTCCAGGGACGCGTGGCTGGCGCGCAACCGGGCGAGCCGGGTTCCCCTGGTGTTGCTCCAGGAGAGCAGGGCGGTGAGGTCACCCTGGAGATCGCCGCTGGACAGTTCGACGAGGTCGGTTCCTTCCCGGACGCGGCACTCGCGCGTCGCGGGCAGCCTGGGCAGCTCCGCGGCCGGCAGGTCCGGAGGCAGTGTGAAGGAGATCCGCGCCGGCTCGGTGGCGAGCACATCAGCGAGTGTTCCCTCCACCCTGATCCGTCCCTCGTGCATGATGGCCAACCGGTGGGAGAGCTGCTCGGCCTCCTCCAGGTAGTGCGTGGTGAGCAACACGGTGGTGCCCTCCTCGTGCAACCACCGCACGACCTGCCAGGTGCGGCGGCGAGACTCGGGGTCCAACCCCGTGGTGGGCTCGTCAAGGAACAACAGCTCGGGCTTGGACATGACGGCGAGCGCCAGGTCCAGACGCCGGCGTTCACCGCCGGAGAGCTGCTTGACCTGCACTTTCTCCCGGTGCTCCAGGTTCAGCAGAGACAGCACGTTGAGCGGCTGGCGACAGGTGCTCATGGCGCGCCACAGCTCGACGGTTTCGCTGACGGTGAGATCACCGGCGAAACCACTGTGTTGCAGCATGATTCCGACGCGGGGCCGTAGCTGCTTCCGCTCGGTGACCGGGTCGAGACCCAGCACCCGCAGGTGTCCGGCGGACGGTGCCCGGTGGCCTTCCAAAGTTTCCAGCGCCGTGGTCTTTCCCGCACCGTTGGTTCCCAACAGTGCATACACGTCCCCCTGCCGGACGTGGAGGTCGACACCCCGCACCGCCTCGAACGATCCGTAGGCACAGCGCAGGCCCGTGGCTTCGATGACAAGTTCTTTCACAGGCACCGATGCTTCCGACCCGTCCGGAACTAACCCAGTGCCTTCGGTCATCGGTGCGGCGGGAACCTGCTAGGAGGCCATACTGACATTCGTCATACTGGGAACGATGACTATGACGTTGAGAGCGTTCCGCCGCCGCGACCCAGTTCCCCTCTTCGGCAGCGGAATACGCGACAGTGACACGAATAGCCGTCATGACCCGTCCGCGGGTACTCCCCTCAACCGGCGAATGGGTCGGACCCGCGCTAGCGTTGCTATTCATGCAGGCCGACGTGGCTGAGAGCGAGGGGGTGCCGGGGGAGGACGGCGCGCACGCGCGCATTCTTGCCCGGCGGGTCCTCGTGTTGCGCCTCGTCACGGCCTGGGGACTGGTTCTGCTGGCTGTTTTCGCCGCCACACTCCCGCTGCTGGCACTGATCAAGACGGATACCTCGACGGCACGCGAGATCGTCCTGGTGGTGGGACTGGTCGGGTTCACCGCTCTGTACGTGCGCCTGCTGCTCCGTGCGATGACGAGTTACGGGCTGGTGTCCGCACGCGACCCACAGCTGTTGTTGACGTTGGTGCTGAGCCTGACGGTGTGGGCGGTGGCTGCGTGGGACGGTGAGCTGATCTGGTTGTGGGTGATCGTGCCGGCGCAGGCCGTGGGGGTGGCCTGGTGCCTGCTTGGCAGCCCCCAGCGGTGGTGGCAACTGTTGGGCATGCTTTCCGCGCTCGCGGTGATCGGGTTGGGAGTACGCATACTGTCCGGAACCGGCTCGGCGTGGGGGGCACCCACGGAAGCGTTGATCTTCGTTGCTGGGGTTTCGCTGGGTGCTCCCGGACAGATCTGGCTGTGGGACATCGCGCGGGAGCTGGACCGGGCGCGTACCGCGGAGGCCGAGCTGGCGGCGGCCAAGGAGCGGCTCCGGCTTTCCGCCGATCTCCACGACGTCATCGGACACACCCTCGAGGTGATCGCGCTCAAGGCCGAGCTCGCTGCCCGGGTGCCCGACCACGACCAGTCCCGGCGTGTCATGACGGAGGTGCGCGCCACCGCGCACGACGCGCTACGCGAGGTGCGGGAGCTGGTCCGGGGCCAGTGGCGGGTCGGCCTGGTCAGCGAGCTGGCCGGGATCCGTTCGTTGCTGGACGCCGCCGGCATCAGGTGCCGGATCAGCAACATCCCGACCGACCTTCCCGCTGACCAACAGGCATTGCTCGGTGCCGTGCTGCGGGAGGCGGTGACGAACATGCTGCGGCACTCGGCCGCCCGTGAGTGTGCGGTGGACTTCGCGGTTGAGCCGGGACGGCTGCGCTGCAGCATCGTCAACGACGGGGTCGGCGAGCACGGGCGGACGAGCGAGGGGATAGGACTACGCAGCATGGCGAAGCGCATGGTCCGGGCCGGTGGCCGGATCGACTGGGGACCGGAGCAGGGTGGCCGGTTCCGGGTACGCCTGGAGCTTCCCACGAGGGGGATGCGGGCGTGATTCGTGTACTCCTGGCGGATGACGAGCAACTCACCCGGGACGCGGTGGCGGCGTTGCTCGACCTGGAGCCAGACGTCGAGGTCGTCGCGCGGGCCGCGGACGGGCGGTCCGCGCTGGCCGAGGCGCGGCGGCTGCAACCGGACGTCGCGCTACTCGACCTGGAGATGCCCGAGCAGGACGGGATCGCCACCGCCGAGGCCATCGGCCAGGAACTGCCGGATACGCGGGTCGTGATCGTCACGCGGTACGCGCGGCCCGGTGTCCTGCGGCGTGCGCTCGCCGCCGGCGTGCTCGGTTTCGTCCCCAAGACCGCCTCCGCCCAGTCGCTGGCCGACGCGGTGCGGCAGGTGCACGCCGGCCGGCGCTGCATCGACCCGGAGGTGGCCACCGAGGCACTGCTGACCGGGGAGTGCCCCCTTACCCCGCGGGAGCTCGACGTGCTCCGTGCCTCGAGGGAGGGCCTACCCATCTCCGCGATCGCGCGACAACTCCATCTCGCGCCCGGTACCGTACGGAACTATATATCTACGGCGATGGCCAAACTCAATTCTGAATCCCGTTACGAAGCGGCACAACGGGCGTGGGAGCTCGGCTGGCTCTAGTTCGACCCTCATCCGTCGCGGGGAGGTCGACGGTTTCGGCGAGTGGTACCAGGTTACCCGGGCTATCCTTGCCCACATGACTCTTACCTTGGCCGAAGAGCTCATGCTACTCAGTTATGACCGTGAAGGCGGGCGGCCGCTGGTTAATCCGCTCATCAACACCACCGAGCGGGACTATTGTCTGGTGGCCGCCGCACTCTTCGAGCTTGCCATGGCCGGTCGACTCAAGTACGAGAACAAGAAACTCGTCGTGGTCGACGACACCCCGGTCGGTGATCCGGACCTGGACAAGATCCTGCGAAAGATCGCGCGGTCACGTCGTGCACGCAGTGTCGACTGGTGGCTGCAGAATTTCTACTCGCCCCGGATGTACAAGCGTCTCCTACACCGGCTTGTCGGCCGGGGGATCCTTCGCCCCGAGAAGCAGCGGAAATTCGGACTACCGTGGTCCACCCGTTACATCGAACAGGACCCGAGGCCCGAGCACGAGATTCGGGACCGTCTGGAGCGGGTGGTCGTGCACCGCGGGCCACCTGACGAACGTACGGCGACGCTCGCCGGTCTCGTCCATACGGCCAAACTGGACAAGAAGCTCTTTCCCCAGATGGAGAACAGGGACCTCAGGAACCGGATGAAGGAGATCAGAGAGCAAAGCTGGGCCGGGCAGGAAGCGTACAAGGCCAGCGTCTACACGGCCCTTTCCCTCGCAGCGATGGCCGCCGTCGCGGGTGGCGCGGCAGTCGCCACATCCTCCTGATGCGAGCTGATCTCGGGTCGACATGGCTGAGGGACCTTTCGGGCCGGCGACAGCAGCCTCCGCCGCCGAGGAGAGGTTGTGCCACACGTCACCGGGGCGGGGGTCCCTCGGTGGAGGGGGTGCGGCGGGGGCTCCGTATGGTGGGGGCGGCACGCCACACCGCCGCACGACGGGCTGCGGGTCCGTCCCCCGGGCCGGGAGTAGCGTGCCGCAGGACAACCGAGGGACGTTCGTCGGGATACGGGGTTGGGGATCAGTCTTCGCACGGTCGAGCGACGGGTCTTGCCGGTGGCGCCGTGGCTACTCGTCGCCTCCCTGACCGGCGCCCTCCTCCTGCTCCTGCAGGACGGTCAACGCAACATGCTCGACCTGCGCGTCTACCACGACGCGCCGCCGTGGCTGCTCACCGGCCGGCTCTACGACTTCACCTACTCCGAGTTCACCCCCGACTTCCCGCTGCCCTTCACCTACCCGCCGTTCGCGGCGATCGCCCTGCTCCCGTTGTCGGCGCTGCCGTGGACGCTGGCGCGGGTGCTCTGGTACGTGGGCCTGCTCGCCTGCCTCTGGTACCTCGTCCGGGGTTCGCTGCGGCTGGTGGCGGGCGATCGCTGGGACAGCGACCCGGGGGGCTGGGAACGCCGGGCGATGGTGCTCGCCGCGGTCGTGCTGTGGGCCGAACCCATTCGGTTCAACTTCTACTTCGGCCAGATCAACCTGCCGCTCGCGGCATTGCTGCTGGCCGGCCTGACCCGGCTGCGCCAGCCGTTCGCCGGCGGCAGCGTCGGCCTCGCCGCGGGCGTCAAGCTCACCCCGGCCATCTCCGGGCTGTACTTCCTGGCCTTCCGGCAGTGGAAGGCGGTCGCCTGGTCGATCGCGGCGTTCGCCACCACCGTCGGCCTCGGCTGGCTGGCCTCCCCGGACCAGTCCCGCCGGTTCTGGCTCGAGCTGCTCGGCGACGCCGACCGGGTCGGTCCCATCGCCTCGGCCACGAACCAGTCGCTGCGCGGCGCGTTGTCGCGCACCCTCGGCCACGACGTCGGCTTCGGCACGACGTGGCTGCTGGCGGTCGTGGCCGTGGCCGTCCTGGCCGGGTTCGCCCTGCGGGCGGCCGCGCGCGAGCGGGACCCGCTCGCCGTGCTCACCGTCGTGCAGATCCTCGGCCTGCTGATCTCCCCGATCTCCTGGAGCCACCACTGGGTGTGGGTGGTGCCCGCGGTGGTGTGGCTGGTGTTCGGCCCGGCCCGCCGGCACCCGCTGGCCCGGGCGGCGGTGGCGGCCTGGGTACTCGCCGTCGGCACCTTCGTCATCACGTTCCTGCTCGACCAGCAGCCGACCATCTGGACCATCCCGCGGCCCTGGTACCTGTCGGCGCTGGGCTGGGCCTACCCGCTCTGCTCGCTGCTCACCCTCGGCGCGGTGGCTGCCCTGGCACCGCTGCGTGCCCTCCGCCCGCGTTCCCGCCCGGGTGATGCCGCCCCGGGGCGCGACCTGACCACCGCCACGGCCTGACCCGTGACGACCCTGACCCGTCACGACAGCGCGTCGATGATCCCGTCGATCTCCTCGGCCAGGGACACGTCCGCCTCGGTGACACCGCCCGCCGAGTGGGTCGTGCAGCGGAAGGTCAACGTGCGGTAGCGGATGTCGATGTCCGGGTGGTGGTTGTCGTTCTCGGCGACCTCGGCCACCCGGTTCACCACCCGGATCGCGTCCGGGAAGCTCGCCAGCGTGGCGGTGCGTACCAGGGCGTCGTGCTCGTACCGCCAGTCCGGCAGCCGGCCCAGCACCTCGGTCACCTTCTCCTCGTTCAGCAACTCGGCCATGCCTCCATGGTGGTCGGCCGCGGTGGCGCCCGCACCCGGGTCACCCGACTGATCCATTCGGGTGACGTAAGCTCGTCGGGCCACGGGAGTCCGGTGCGCCGGGCTGAGAGGAGGGCGCGCGAGTCCTCGACCGTCGAACCTGATCCGGGTCATGCCGGCGCAGGGAGCGGCAGTTCTCGGCGGTTCGCGCGCCCGAGACGGGAGGTACGCGTGCGTCGCCACCAGACCCGCTCGCAGACGCGAGCCGGCCGCGTCGGGCTGGCCCTGGCCGCGGTCCTGACCCTCGCGGGCTGCACGCTCGTCGGTGGCCCGGCCGAGCCCGGGTCGGGGGAGCGCAAGGTCGTCCTGGTCACGCACGACTCGTTCGTCGCGCCGCAGGAGCTGCTGGACCGCTTCCGGCGGCAGCACGGCGTCAAGCTGGAGGTCCGCAAGCTCGGTGACGCCGGTCGGCTCACCAACGAGCTCGCGTTGACCAAGGCGAACCCGGTGGGTGACGTAGCCTTCGGCGTCGACTCCACGTTCGCCTCACGCGCCCTGGACGAGGGCGTCTTCCAGCCCTACCGCAGCCCGGACGCGGACAAGGGACCACAGCGCCACGCCCCCGAGGGCGGTCAGGACCGGCTCACCGCCGTCGACGTCGGGGACGTCTGCCTCAACATCGACCCGAGCTGGTACGCGGAACGGAGCCTGCCCGAGCCCGCGAGCCTGGACGACCTGACCCAGCCGCAGTACCGGGACCAGCTCGTGGTGACCGACCCGGCCACCTCCTCGCCGGGCCTGGCGTTCCTGCTGGCCACCATCGCCAAGTACGGCGAGGACGGCTTCACCGCTTACTGGAACAAGCTGCGCGCCAACGGCGTCAAGGTCACCAGCGGCTGGGAGGAGGCCTACAACCAGGACTTCTCCGGCGCCGCCGGCAAGGGCCCGCGCCCGATCGTCGTCTCCTACGCCTCCTCGCCCGCGGCCGAGGTCCAGGACGGGAAGCCACGCACCAAGGCGTTGCTGGGCACCTGCTACCGGCAGGTCGAGTACGCCGGTGTGCTCGCCAACACCCGCAACGTCGAGGAGGCTCGGAACGTCGTCGACTTCCTCATCTCCGCGGAGTTCCAGGAGACGGTCGCCGAGGCCATGTACGTCTACCCGGCCCGCGAGGACGTGGCGTTGCCCGAGAGCTGGCGGCGGGCCGCGCCCTTGCCGGACAAGCCGGCCTTCCTGCCGGCGGAGAAGGTGAAGGACGGCAGAGAGCGCTGGGTGGAGCAGTGGCGCAAGACGGTGCACGGCTGACCCGCCGGCGGCACGACGCGCCCCGGGAACGGGCCGGGCGGTGGGCGTTGGCCGGCCTGGCCGCGATACCGCTCGGCTTCCTGGGGCTGTTCTTCGCCTGGCCGGTGGCGGCGATCCTCGGCCTCGGCCTGCGCGACGGGGGTCGGGGCACGCCCGTCGGGGTCATGCTGACCAGCGGGGAGACCTGGCGGATAGTCGGATTCACGCTCGGCCAGGCCGCCGCCGCGACGGTGCTCGCGCTGTTGGCCGGGCTTCCGGTGGCGTTCCTGCTGGCTCGCTGTGCGTTGCCGTTCCGGAACGTGGTACGAGTCCTGGTGACCGTCCCCTTCGTCTTGCCCACAGTCGTCGTGGGGCTGGCTTTCCGCGCCTTGCTGCCAAACAGCGGTGTGTTGGCGATTGTGCTGGCGAACGCGTTCTTCAACGTCGCGGTTGTGGCCCGCACCGTCGGCGGGCTGTGGGCACACACGGATCGCCGGGCCGAGGATGCCGCCCGCGCGCTTGGTGCCTCGCGGTGGCGCGCGTTCACGTCCGTGGTGCTGCCGGCATTGACTCCGGCCATCAGCTCCGCGGCCGCGGTGGTCTTCCTGTTCTGCGCCACCAGCTTCGGTGTTGTGCTCATTCTGGGCGGTGCCCGGTACCGCACGCTGGAGACCGAGATCTACCTCCGCGCCGTCAACCTGTTCGACCTGCGCGGTGCTGCCGCATTGTCGCTGCTCCAGTTGGCAGCGGTGATCGGGGCGTTGACGTTGGGCGCGGTCGCCCGTCGGCGCCGCGAGAGCGCGTTGGCGTTGCGGGGGAGGGCCGAGACCGCGCGTCGGCCGCAGGGTGGCGAGTGGGTCGTGGTCACCATCGCGCTTGTCGTGGTCGTTCTCCTGCTGACCCCGATTGCTGGTCTTGTGCTTCGCTCGCTTTCTACCGTGGACGGATGGGGAATCGCCGGATATCAGGCTCTGCTCGGGGTGGGTGCGCGGGATGCGCTCAGTGGTGTCACGGGATTCGCTGCCGCCGCCAACTCGTTGCGTACCGCGTTCGATGCCACCCTGATCGCGATGACGCTTGGTGTTCTCGCATCGGTGGTGTTGTCCCGCCTGCCTCGACGACGTCCGTTGCTGGCCGGTGCGATGGACACCGCCCTGATGCTGCCCATCGGCGTCTCCGCGGTGACGCTCGGGTTCGGCTACCTGATCACGATGGACGCGCTGCCCGGCGATTTCCGCACCTCACCGCTGCTCGTGCCGTTCGCACAGGCGTTGGTCGCGACGCCGTTGGTGGTGCGAACCGTGCTCCCGGTGCTGCGCGCGGTGGACGAGCGGCTGCGGCAGGCCGCGGCCACGCTGGGTGCGAGCCCGTTCCGTGTGTGGCGCGAGGTGGATCTGCCGATGGCCGGACGCGCGCTGCTGGCCGCTGCTGGTTTCGCCTACGTGATCGCCCTCGGCGAGTTCGGGGCGACCAGCTTTCTGGTGCGGCCCGAGGCTCCCACGTTGCCGGTGGCGATCGCACGGTTCATCTCCCGGCCTGGTGAGCTGAACAACCAGATGGCCTATGCCGCATGCACCATGCTGATGGTGGTCACCGTGCTGGTCGTGTTGGCCATCGAGCGGGCGCGGGTGGCCGAGGTGGGGGAGTTCTGATGGCTCTGCAGGTGACCGGCCTGACCGTGCGCTACGGCGACCTCGCCGCCGTGGGGGACGTGGATCTGTCCATTGCGGACAGTGAGGTGCTGGCCCTGCTCGGACCGTCCGGCTGCGGAAAGTCGACGTTGCTCCGGGCCGTTGCCGGCCTGGAGCGTCCAGCTGCTGGGAGCGTGTGTTGGGACGGGTGCGACCTGGCCGACGTTCCCGTGCACCGGCGGGAGTTCGGACTCGTCTTCCAGGATGGGCAACTGTTCCCGCACCGTGACGTGGCCGGCAACGTGGCCTTCGGCCTGCGAATGCAGCGGCTCGGCGACCGGTCCGAGCGGGTCGCCGAGTTGCTCGAGCTGGTCGATCTGGCCGGATACCAGCGGCGACGGGTCAGCGAGCTGTCCGGCGGTGAGCAGCAGCGGGTTGCGTTGGCTCGAGCGCTGGCCCCACGGCCGAAGCTACTGTTGTTGGACGAGCCGTTGTCGGCGCTCGATCGTGCGTTGCGCGACCAGCTGGCCGTCGACTTGGCGGAGCTGTTGCGGCGGACCAGGACCACGGCGCTGCTCGTGACGCACGATCACGACGAGGCGTTCACCCTGGCCGACCGGGTTGCGGTGATGATGGCCGGCCGGCTTGTGCAGGTTGGTCGACCTGGCGACGTGTGGCGACGGCCCGTGGATGAGGAGATCGCTCGTTTTCTGGGCTGTACAAAGATAATCGCTGCCGATGCTCGGGAAGGCGTGCTGCGGAGTAAGCTGGGAAACGTCGAGCTGCCCGAGGCTGCCGACGGCGCGCTACGCCTGGGCCTGCGGGCTACCGCCCTGCATACCGTTTCCGAAACGGAAGTGGGGGCAATTGCGGCTGAGGTCGTGCGCCGGGTGCACCGCCGCGAGCACGCGCGTCTCGTGGTCAGGGTCCCCGATGTCGGGGAGCTGGAGGCGATCGCCCCGGTGGCCGCCGCTCCCGCACCGGGCGAGCCTGTCCACCTGGCCCTCGACCCGGACGGGATCGCGGTCCTGCCGCCCTGACGCCGGCTCTGGCTGGCCCGCGGAGCGGCCGGCGCCCACCCCGGCCCTAGACGAGTAAGTCCTAACTGGTCAGTGATCGAACGAGATCAGTGACCTGGTGACAGGCTGGCGGGTGGCGCGGTTGTGCCAGATGGCAGCGGTCAAGGCGAGGAGGCGAGGAGGCGTTGAGCCACGCGCACGCCTACTCCCTCGAGGGTGCGGCCGCCGTGTAGTTC
>NZ_BMMK01000024.1:0-87414 GCF_014645795.1 Longimycelium tulufanense
TGTGGGGGCGGTGTTGTGGCAGGCGCATGCGGGGGAGTTGTGGCGCCGGTTCACCATCGCCCTGTGGCGGGCGGTCGCGGCTGGGGCGGGGCTGCGGGAAGCGCAGTTGGGCGAGGTCGCGCGGGTGTCCTACGCCAAGGTCGCCGAGTACCAGCGGCGCGGCCTGGTGCACTTCCACGCGGTCGTCAGGGTGGACGGCCCGGCCGGACCCGGCGACCCGGCACCCGCGTGGGCCACCCCTGAGCTGCTGGAGTCCGCGGTGCGGGCGGCTGCCGCCTCGGTGGTGGTGGAGTCGCCGGCCTCGGCGGCGGTGGGTACTTACCTGCTGCGCTGGGGTGACCAGGTTGATGTGCAGCCCATCACCGCCGACCAGGACACGGCGGCCGGCGCGGGGACGCTGACCGATCGGCGGGTGGCCGGCTATGTGGCCAAGTACGCCACCAAGGGCACCGGGGCCACCACCGGGGCGGATGCCCGCATCCGCTCCGAAGCGCATATCGAGGACTTACCGATCGCCGAGCATCACCGGCAGATGATGCGCACCGCCTGGCGGCTCGGCGGTCTGCCGGAGTTCGCGGGGCTGAACCTGCGCCGCTGGGCCCACATGCTCGGCTTCCGCGGCCACTTCCTGACCAAGTCCCGCACCTGGTCGACCACCTTCACCGCGCTGCGGGCGGCCCGAGCCGCCTACCGGCTCGCCGAGCACAAGGTGCGCCTGGGCGTACCGGACGACGAACCAATCACGGTGATCAACCACTGGGACCTGGTCGGCGTCGGCTACCGCAACCCCGCCGAACGCGAACTCGCCGAAGCCATCGGCGCGCGGGTGCTGGATCGGCGCCGCAGCAGTCCACAAGGGAGTGATCGTGATCGGCTACCTCGTGTGGATGGTGCGCGATGACGGCTGTACTCACAGGTGAGCACTACTCCGTTGAGGAAGCGGCGGCCTACCTGAACACCTCGGTGCGGTTTGTTCGCCGGTTGATCTCCGAGCGGCGCATCACGTTCTACAAGCTCGGCCGGCACGTTCGGCTCAAGCGTGAAGACCTTGAGGCGTTCGTCCAAGCGGGCAAGGTCGAGGCTGTCACCGTCCGATGGCAGGCGGGTCGGGTGGTGGGTTGATGGCGAAGAAGCGTCGTCGATTCGGCAGCATTCGGGCGCTTCCCTCGGGCCGGTTTCAGGCGTCGTTTGTCGGCCCGGACGGCCGGCGACAGAACGCGCCGCACACGTTCAAGACTAGGACGGACGCTGACCGCTGGCTCGTCCAGGTGGAAGCGGACATCTCCCGTGGTGTCTGGCTCAATGAGAATCTCGGCCTGCAACTGTTCGGCGAGTACGCGCGGGCCTATCTTCGCGATAACCTCAAGGTTGGCCGGAGGTGGGAAGAGACCTGTCTGCGAAACCTCCGGCTGCACCTGGCTCCGCTGCTGGACAAGCCCCTGGTCACGATCACTCCGGCCGTGGTGCGCCAGTGGCACGGGGAGGCACTGCGCGGCACCGGCGGACGCCGTTCGATCGCGCAGTCCTACTCCTTCCTGCGAGCGGTCATGAATCAGGCGGTGCGCGATGGCGTGATCACTCGCAATCCTTGCCAGATTCCCGGGGCTACTGCTGACCGGGCGAAGGAACGGCAGGTGGCCACGCCTACCCAGGTTGCAGAACTGGTAGCAGCGATCACCCCGCGCTACCGGGCGGCGGTGTTGCTCGCTGCATGGTGTGGCCTACGGCGGGGAGAGGTGTGCGCGCTGCATCTCGATGACATCGATCTTCAGGGGCGGACGGTCACGGTGCGAAAAAATCGAGTTGAACTGCTGGAACAGCCCGTGGCTTTCGACGGTGATCCGAAGTCGGAGGCGGGCCGCCGTACGGTGAATGTCCCGCCGCACGTTCTTCCGGTTCTCGCCGAACACATGCGCGAGTGGGCCGGTCAGCAGCGGGTTTTCGTTGGCCGCGACGGTCGTCCCATGCGTGGGGATGCGATCCGCCAGGCGTTCACCCGTGCCCGGGCCAAGGTAGGAATGGACTGCTTCACCTTCCACGATCTCCGGCACACCGGGCAGACCTTGGCAGCGGCGACCGGGGCAACCCTGGCTGACTTGATGTTGCGTCTCGGACACAGCTCGCCAGCAGCCGCCAACCGGTACCTGCACGCGGTGGCCGGCCGCGACCGCGAAGTGGCAGCGGCACTGTCCAAGCTGGCCGCGCACGGTGACGCGGCGAAACTGCCTCGCACGATCGTGGTCAAGAGCTAGTTGCACATAGCGCGCACGGGGTTGCCGCACACCGTGTGTGATCTGCGGAAACGCGCGGGCCTGAAAAGCGGAAGGTCGGCGGTTCGACCCCGCCCCTGGCCACCTCCGGGATTGGGTGAGGTGTGCTCGCGCTGTCGGCGAGCCTTGATCTGTCCGTTGTGTTTTGTGGGGACGAGCCCCCACACCCCACCCGGGCAAGCCCCCCGGGCCCCCTGGCCTTGGCTGTCTTTGCTTGCGTTGGTGCCCTTCGGGCTTCTGGGTAGCGGTTGAGATCGTCTCGAGGCGTTGCGCGCCGCACGCCTTCGGCGCTGGCGGGTCGCTGGTCGTCTGGTTCTCTCAGCCTGGAGAGGCGTGGCAGCGGCTGTCGGAGGGTGTGGCCGGACGTCACCTCCGGCGGGTGGCTGGTCCTTTCGGGTTTCTTCCTGGCCTGCTTTTCGTGCCGGCGGGCACACGCGTTCGGCCGGGCGGTACCGCGTGTCTGGTCAAGAGCGGTCTTCTTGCTGTGGTGGGAAGCGGTGCTCGTTGCGGTCGATCTTGGCGTTCGCGGCGGTCTCGAGGTCGATGCCGCAGGCGTGACAGAGCTGGAGCAGGTAGAGCAGCACGTCGGCGGCCTCGTCGGCCAGCCGCTCGCGGAGTGGGCCCGCGGCGAGTTCGTCGCGGATCTCCGCGTCGGACAACCACTGCAGCTCGGTGACGAGTTCTCCGGCCTCACCGGCCAGCGCCATCGCCAGGTTCTTCGGGGTGTGGAAGCGCTCCCACTGCCGCGCGGCCGCGAACCCCACCAGCCGGTTGGTCAACTCCTCGAACCCGCTCATGTGCCGAACCCTATGCCGGTGCCGGGAGCGCGGCTCACCGGGCGAGGTCCGGCTGGTCAGTCGAAGCGGATGATCGCGAGGCTCTGGTCGTCGTGGGGTTTGGGGCGGGGCCAACGTTGGCCGGTTGGGTCGGATTCCTCGGCCGCGCGGACCCGGTCCAGCACCGCCCGAGCGCCGTGTTCCGTTGCGACGGCGAGGAGGTCGGGCCAGCCGGAGAAGGCGCCGTAACGGTCGATGCCGCAGGACACGCCGTCGCTGGCCAGGACGAGAGCGTGTACTTCGGCGCGTGGCCAGCCGGCGCGCAGGGCGCGGAAGGCCGCGGCTGGTTCTGCTTCGGCTACCCAGAAGCCGCCGTCGCGGTTTCGCCACCGCGACATGTCTCTCGCCGAGGCGAGCAGTCGTTCCCGGTGTGCGGCACCGAAGCCCTCGCCGGCGCGCAGGCTCGTTCCGTAGGGTGCCGTTCGTGGCACCCTGGCGAGGCGGTCGTCGTCCAACACGTGCACGCCGCTTGCCGTGAATGCCACCACGGGGCTGTCGGCGAGTACCAGGGCATCTACCTGTTCCTGGTTCCACCGCGCGATTGCCACGGTGCTGGACGGAGAGTTGCCGGGGCGGAGATCGAACTCGCGGGCCACAGCCTCGATCGCGTCGGCCAGGGCCTGCGCGAGATCGGCATTCGCGGTGAGCCGTTCGCGGAGTTGCGCGACGAGCTGGTCCGCGTACCAGCCTCCGTCGTAAGGCGTCGGAATGAGGGTTGTCGCTCCGTCGACCAACACGACCGCGTCGGGTAGCACCAGCACGCGGTCCTCGGTGCGAGCTGCCCCGGGGCGCTCGGCGGTCTCGATACGCGGCACGTCACCCGAGCGTACGGGTCGGCTCGGCCGTACCGGTGACGACGAGCCGGGGCAGGAATGCCTGTACCAGCGGGCCGATGGACACCGCGTACAGCACGGTGCCGACGCCGACGGTGCCCCCCGAGCAGTCATCCGGTGGCCAGCACGGTCAGCTCGATGGTCGTCCGCACCAGCCGCACCGAGAGCCCCGTGCGAGCACAGAGCCCGGTCATCAGCCCGTCCCGTGGTCCGGTGCCGAGGCGGGCGCCGATGTAGGTCGCGCCGGCCAGCCCGTTCAGCACGATGCCGCCCAGCAGGAGGGCGATTCGCGCCGCCCAGCCGTCCGGTGGCGGAACAACGGCCAGGCCCACGTCGACCGGAGCCGGAGACCACCACGACGTTGGCCACGGTGCCGATGGCGGGCCGTTGCCGGAGCGGTAACCAGAGCAGCAGCACCACGGCCCCGGTCAGAGCCACGACGGTCCCGAACCTCAGATCGAGCAGGGTGGCCAGGCCCTCGTGCAGCACGTCCCACGGGTCGAGGCCGAGCTGGGCGCGGACCAACATCGCCATGCTCGCGCCGTAGAGGGCGAGCCCGGCGGAGAGCTGGGTGAAGCGGCGCGTGGGCCGGTCGGTGAGGGGGATGTTGGAAAGATCGACAGGGGGCGATACCGGCATGATTCGCGGTAAGTGGCTTCCTTTTGAAGAGCCAATAAGACACTATTGGACACATGGATCCGCTGATTCCGCCCGGTGGCCGGGTCCCCGGTGCCACCTTGGCCAAGTTGCTGGGCCCGTGGCGGCACGGTGACCGCAGCGGCTCGGTCGATCTCGCCGGTGCCGTGCGCATGCTCGTGCTCGACGGGCGGCTGACCACCGGTACCCGGCTGCCTGCCGAACGGGAGCTGGCCGATGCGCTCGGTGCGAGCCGCACCCTGGTCACCGCGGCCATGGACCGGCTGCGGGAGGAGGGCCTGGTGGCCAGCCGGCGGGGCGCCGGTTCCTGGGTGACGTTGCCGGGCGGCGCCGCGCGGCCCGGCGGGTGGTGGCCGACCCCGGTCCCCGACCTGCTCGACCTCAGCTGCGTCGCGCCTCCCGCGCCGCCCGAGCTGGCCGCCGCGGTGGACCGCGCCAGACTTCGCGTGCCCGAGCACCTGGTCACTCCCGGGTACCAGCCGCTGGGGCTGACCCAACTCCGGGAACGGATTGCCGGTCGCTACACCGAGCGGGGCCTGCCCACCCGGCCCGACCAGGTGCTCGTCACCAACGGCGCCCAGCACGCGCTCGCGATGGTGTTGCGGTTGCTCGTGGGCCCCGGCGACCGGGTGCTGATGGAGCATCCGACGTATCCCAACGCGATCGAGGCCGTGCTGGCGGCACACGCCACTCCGGTACCGGTGCCGATGGCCGAGGATGGCTGGGATGCCGACGGACTGGCGGCCGCCCTGCGGCAGGCCGCGCCCCGGATGGCCTTCCTGATCCCGGACTTCCACAATCCGACCGGGCTACGGATGGACGTGGCGGCCCGGGAGCGGCTGGCCGCCGCGCTCCGCCGCACCCGGACCCCCGCCTTCGTCGACGAGACCCTGGTGGAGCTGGACCTGGGCGAGGACCCGGTGGGAGCGCCGCCACCGTTCGCCGCGTTCGCCGAGGATCTGGTCGTCACGGCCGGCTCGACCAGCAAGTCGTTCTGGGGTGGCCTCCGGATCGGGTGGGTCCGTGCCTCGACCGAGGTGGTGCACCGCCTCGTGGCCGCACGTCCCGCGATGGACCTGGGGTCGCCGGTTCTCGAGCAGCTCGTGGTCGCCGAGCTGCTGGCCGACCCGGAGCCGTTGCTGGGCGGGCGCCGCGCCGACTTCCGGCGCCAGCGCGACGTGCTCGCCGAGGCGCTCCGGGAGCACTGTCCCGGCTGGGAGTTCCGGGTGCCGCAGGGCGGGCTGGTGTTGTGGGCCAGGCTCGAGGAGCCGGTGAGCACCCGGCTGGCGGTTGCCGCGGAGGGTGTCGGTGTGCGAATCGCGCCCGGCTCCCGCTTCGCCGTCAC
The DNA here is from genome assembly GCF_014645795.1 of Longimycelium tulufanense. Lineage (GTDB taxonomy): Bacteria > Actinomycetota > Actinomycetes > Mycobacteriales > Pseudonocardiaceae > Longimycelium > Longimycelium tulufanense. The sequence continues at coordinate 5,942 of NZ_BMMK01000024.1, forward strand.
CGGTTCGCTGGAGCGGCACCTGCGGTTGCCCTACTCGCTACCGGCGAACCGCTTGGTCGAGGCCGCCCAGCGACTTGGCATGGCGCGTGCGGCAATCGCGCCCCGCACAACGGCAGCCGATCTTCCGCTGCCCGTCACCTGAGGGGCTCCGGAGGAGAGGTTCCGGGAAACATCCATCCGGCTGGAAGGTCGAACACCCGCCGCAACAAATTTTCTCTGCCAGCGTCTGGATTTGGCACGGACAGGAGCCGCCCATGCGCGTCGGATCGTTGGCAATTGCCCGACAGGAGAGGGAAAACCGGCCTGGGCACCGGGGCATCGGCGCGATCCTGTTTGGCCGCAACGAAGAGCCTGGCCGTCCTGCCGAGATCGCCGAGCCGTCGGTCCGCACGAGGCGTTGGGCGCAACTCCCACGGCCGTCCTGCCTGGCGTCGAAGCCGCCTCCAACACCGTCGGGCACGGCCCCTCGTCGTGCCCGACGGCGAGTCCGCCGGCACCGGGAGTCGCCACGGTGCGGGGCCGGGCGCCCCGGCGCCGCGGGGGCAGCGCGGCGCCGGGGCCCATGTCCCGTCTCGGCCGGGCGCGGTCGGTCGGGACGGGCGTATCGAGCCCGGGTGGGGCGGACCCCACCCGCTCGGGCCAGCCGCGGGGCCGGCCCGCCTCTTCGTGAGCTCCGGTACTCCCCGGCACCGGCACTCACCGGGATCGCGTTGGTCTGGTTGTCAAATGGCTCGGGACGACCCGGCCGGTCGCCCTGACGGAATGCCGGTCGTCGGGCACCCACCGATGCCCGACATCCACCCGCCGCCCGGATCGGTGCGGCGTCAGTCCGGTGCGGTGGCGGGCCGCCGCTCCAGCACGTCCGACACCGCACTGCGGGCGATGTCCTCGACCCGGGTGACGGACGGCTCGGGCAACGCCGGCAGTGGTGCGAGCACCCCGGCGACGCCGCGCAGCCCGCCACCCTCGTGCAGCCCGCCCGTCATGACCGACGGCGCCGCGGGCGCGGGGCGCGGCGCGGGGTCCGGGGCCGGAAGCGGTGGCGTCCGGTCCACGGGCGCGGGCGGCGGGGTACCCATGGGTTGCTGCGGCGGTGCCGGCGACGCCCACCCGTCGAGGTGCGGGTGGGCGGGGCCGGCGGCGGGTGCGCGCCGGACCGGCGGGCTGGCGGTGGTCCGCTCCGCCTCCGACGCGCGCGAGGTGGCATCCGGCCCGGTGTCGGGGCCGGTGGACTGCACCGGTGGCCTGGTGGGCGCGGTGGCGGGCCGATCTGTCGCGGGGAAGTGGGCGGTGGAACGGAACGAGGGGTCGTCCGCACCGGCGATGGGCGCCTCGCCGGCGGGCACCAGCCGCCCGTTTCCGGTGGCACCGAAGGGTTCGACGGACAGCGGAACCAGCGGCAGCGCCAGTGGCGTTGACCGCTCGTCGTCGGAGTACCCGGATACGGCCGGATGGCGCGGCAGTCCCTCGGCCAGACCGCCCACCACACCGAGCACCGGTTGGCCGAGACCACCGAGAACACCGGCCGGCGCCGGCGCCTCCGCCGGCCGCCCGCCCTGCTCCGCAACGGCCGGCGGGCTCGGTGTTCCGTCGCCCGCCGGTGTCCCGGCGGCGGATGCGGTGGCGGAGCTGGCCAGCCAGGCGGCCACGGCGATCCCGCCGGCGACGGCCAGTCGCAGCCCGGCGGCGCGCAGCTTCTCTCCCCAGCCACGCGCAGCGCCGGTGCCGGTCACCGCCACCACCACCCCCGACAAACGGGTCTCGTAACGAGTGCTCGAACTCTACCGATGCTTCATGGTTGGTCCTGGCCTGCGGATTTGCGAGAGTTGCCGGCCATTAACACCCGGAAAGGCGGTGCACTGCAACCGTCCGTGGTCGATCCACGCGGGGAGATCACGGTCTGTTCCCTCACCGAGCCGAGTGATGCCCACGATCGGCCATCGGCGTGTCCGCAGTGGAGGAACGCCCAACTCGGCAGGGTGTCCAGAGTGGACGCAGTGCAAATGGGCGCGAGCGGCGGGCCCGAGCTCGCCGCCACGGGACACGGTCTCGTCGAGTTGGTCCGCTCGGCGGGGCGGGACGACGTGCTGGTGCACGACGCCGGTGGGCCGACCGAAACCTTGGTCCGTCCGGGTGAAATCCTGGTTCCGGAGGACCGGTTGGGCGCGGCCATGGAACGGTTGGACCGTTGGGTGGACCGGGTACAGACCTCCACCGAGCTCCGGTTCGCCCGCCTGGTGCTGCGGCCCGCGGAACGGGCGCAGTGCGTGCGGATCGTCTCCGAGGAGGCGGACGAGATTCCGTTGGCCGCGAACCACGTCCACCTGGGCGGCCCGGCCATGGTCGGCTCGCCCATCGTGTTCGGTACCCCGATCGTGTTCGGTACCGGGGCGGAACCCACACCTGCCCCGGCACTTCCCCCGCCCACGGATGTGGTGTGGGAGCCCAGGATCACGGTGGCGGTGCTGGACACCGGGCTCGACCCGCACCCGTGGTTCGCCGCGCGGCCGTGGTTCTCCGACCAGGGCCTGTCGCCGGAGCAACTGGACGCCGACGGTGATGCGTGCCAGGACTGGCAGGCCGGGCACGGGACGTTCGTCGCCGGTGTGGTGTTGCAGGGTGCGCCCGGCGCCGTGATCCGGCACCACCGCGTGCTGACCTCCACCGGTGTCAGCGATGACGTGACGGTCGCGGCCGGGCTGAGCCGGGTCCGGCGGGCCGCCGCGCAGGCCGGCGAGCACGTCGACGTGGTCCTGTTGTCCTCCGGCTGCTTCACCCCGGACAACACCTGTCCATCCTTGCTGCGACGGGAGATCCTGGCCTACGAGGACTCGGTGGTCGTGGTGGCGGCCGGTAACCTGGGAACCTCGCGGCCGTTCTGGCCCGCGGCCCTGCCGGAGGTGGTGGCCGTGGCGGCCACCGGGCCCGACGGCGCGCTCGCGTCGTTCTCCAACCGCGGCGAGTGGGTGGACGCGGCCGCGCCCGGTGTCGATGTGGCGAGCTGCTTCGTGCAACTCCAGTCGGCGCAGGAGTTCGCGCCGGGCACCGAGCCACGCCGGTTCGGCTACGCGCGGTGGAGCGGCACCTCCTTTGCCGCTCCCTGGGTCGCGGCGGAGGCGGCGGTCGCGCGCTGGGCCGGCCTGTCCGCGAAGAGCGCGCGCACGCACGCCGAGGCCGAGTTTCCCGTGCCACCGTGAATCGTGGGTGGGTCCGCACCGTCGGGGCCCGGTGGTGGTCACCCACCGCCCGGCCCACACCTTCGGGTGGGAGCGGCCACCCGCGCGGGCGGTTCGGGGAGCCGGCGCGCGCCGCGGCGTCTCCCACGCTCGTGACTGATCACGCGAAACCTGTTGGGGTGCAGCGCGACGCGGAGGTGCGGGCACTCGTGGCCGCCGCGGTCGCGGACGAGCCAGGCGCCTGGCGGTGCCTGGTGTTGCGGTTCACGGACCTGGTCTGGACGGTGGCACGCGGACACTGCGCGGACCCGGCCGACGCCGACGACGTGTGCCAGGTGGTCTGGCTGAAGCTGGCACAACACCTGCCGTCGCTGCGGGATCCCGCGCGGTTGCCGGCGTGGCTGGTGACCGTGACCCGGCGGGAGGCACGCCGTGCCGCGGCCCTGCGGCGGCGCGAGCAGCCGTGGGACTTCGGGGACGCGGTCGGGGCGGAACCGGGCCCGGAGGAGCGGGTGTTACGGGACGAGCGCGAGATCGCGCTGTGGCGGGTGTTCCAGCGGCTTCCCGAACGCTGCCAACAACTGCTGCGACTACTTGCGGTCACCCCCACCGTGAGTTACGCCGATCTGGCGAACGCGGTAGACCGACCGGTGGGAAGTGTGGGTCCCACCCGGACCCGTTGCCTGCGTGTCCTGGCGGACCTGTTGGCGGAGGCGGGTTTGCTGGACACGGCCACGAGTGTCGGCAGGGCGGAGGTCGTCCGGTGATGGACTCGTTCCGGGAGCTGATGGACCTGCTGCGCCGCGTGGACCCGGTGCCCGAGCGGGTGCGCGGGTTCGCTGTCGAGGCACGCGACATGGCGTCCCGGTGGGATGGATCCACCGGGCTGAGCCTGGTGTCCGACACCGCGCTCGCGCCGCCGCCCGGGGTGCGCTCCGGCTCCGCCACCCGGCACCTGGAGTTCGCCGGAGCCGGTCTGGGGCTGGTGGTTCAGCTCGTGGCCGACGGTGTGGAGCGGCTGACGCTGGTCGGCCTGGTGGTGCCACCGTCGATCGAGGTCGAGGTGCGGTACCCCACCGGTTCGTCGCGGGTGCTGGCGGACGGGCAGGGCGGGTTCCGGATGACCGGTGTTCCGGCCGGACCGTTGAGCTTCGCGCTACACCCCGAGGGTGCGCAGGCGGTCGCGACGGAGTGGCTGGTGGGGTAGTGCCCACCCAAGATCTGCCTGCAGGGCCGGACGTCGGCACCGAAGAGCTGTTTGCAGGCTCGAGCGTGAGCACGGTGGACCGGCTGCGCGCCGACGCCGTCCGTGCACCCGACGCGGTCCTCGATCGATTGGCCGCCATCCGGGGCACCCGCGACGTCGCGTCATATGTCGCGGCGTGCCACACGGCGAGCATCGCGCACGCAGAGCGGGGCGATGCTCACTCGGCGCTTGTCCAGGCCCGGTCCGGCTTGGCGATGGCTCGGCGTGCTGGGCTCACCGAGTACCTCCCAGAATTCCAGTTCGTCCTTGCCTGGCTGGATCTCGAGCGGGGCGCCAGCGTCGCCTGCCTGGCCCGGCTGGCCGCCGTACGGGAGGCGTTGGGCGGTGCGGAACCTGCCCGTGCGCGCTGCCTGCGGGGCCTGAGTCTGAGCACGCGTGGGCGGCACGCTGATGCCGTCGTCGAGTTCTCCGCCGCAATAGGCCAATTGGCCGACGATCCCTGGTGGCGCGCGAACGCCCTGACTGGACGCGGGGTTGCCCTCGGCTACCGGGGCCGGTGCGACGACGCACTGGCTGACCTCGCCGCTGCCCGGGCCCTGTGGCAGGAGTTGGGGCAGCCCCGGCGGGCCGCGGCCTGCCTGCACAACAGCGGTTACGCTGCCCTCCTCGCGGGTGACGTGCCCCGCGCGCTGGCGTTGTTCGACGCCGCGGCCGAAGCCGGGGTGGATTCGACGCTGTGGCCGGAGAGCCTGGTCGACCGTGCCGAGGCGTTGCAGCTTGCCGGACTCGTGCGCCCGGCGATGGACGCGTTGCAGCGCGCCTGGAACACCTTGCTCTCTTGCGGGCGGGAAGCGAAGGCGGCCGAAGCCCGGTTGAGTCTCGCCCGGTGCGCGTTACGCGCGGGTGAGCCGGAGATCGGCTTCGAAGCAGCCACGCAGGCATGGCGGCTCTTTCGCGACCAGCGACGGCCCGCCTGGGCCGCTCTGGCGCGTGCCGTGCGTGCGCAGGCGGCGCTTGGCACGGGATGTCCGCGGGCGCTCACAGGCGTTGTGCGCACGGCACGTGAATGCGCGAGCCACGGCTGGTACCTGGCCAGCGCCGAGCTACGCGTGGCGGGTGCCGTTGCCGCGATCCGGGCAGGTCGGGCACCAATGGCCAGGCGGCTGCTGGCCGAGACCACGACGCGGACGGCAACCGTCCTGGAGCGGCTCGTCGCGTGGCGTGCCAAGGCGACACTGGCGCGGCTGGCGGGCGAGCGGGCGCGCGTTCTCCGGGCGGCACGGAACGGCCTGCGGCTCCTCATCGAGGAACTGCCGATGCTCGGTGCGTACGAGACGCCGGCGCTCCTGACCGAGATCGCGCGGGAACTGACGAGTCTCGCACTGGACCAGCTGCTCCACGGCGAGCGGATCGACACCACGTCTGTCCTGAGGTGGGCAGAGTGGCAGCGGGTCGGCTCGAGCGTCCCGGCCCGGTCCTGGCCGGACGATCCGGAGCTGGCCACCGCGCTTGCCGCTCTTCGCGCTGCGGTGGTGGAGACGAAGACTGGCACGGGCCGCGGATCGACGCGGGCGGTGCAGCGCTGCGAGCAGCGGGTGCGGCGTCGTGTGCTGGCGACACCCGCCCTTCGGGCACGTTGGGAGCCGTTGTCCACCCGGGCACTCCGGGAACGGCTGGGTCGGGCGGTTCTGCTCCTCTTCTTCACCCATCGCGACGTTCTTTACCGAGTGTCCTTCATGGATGGTAAGGCTCAGGTGCGGTCGATGGGTACTAGGGCGAGCGTTTCGAAGCAGGTCCACGCGCTCTGGTTCTTCCTGGCTCATCCTGCCTTTGGGCGTCAAGGATCTTTGTGTGACGCTGTTGCTTCTGCTGGCGAGAAGCTGGCGCGTGACCTGGAAGCCCTGCTCCTGGCCGGCCTCGGTGAACGACTGGGTGACCGCCCCTTCGTGATCGTTCCCAGCGCGCCGCTACAGGATCTGTCCTGGTCCGCATTGCCAACCTGCCGATCCCGTGCCATCAGCGTCGCACCAACGGTCACAAGCTGGCTTTGTGCCGCGGATCCTCCTACGAGGTGTCCCCAGACCGAACGCTCGATCTGGGTATGCGGCCCCAGACTGCCGGGAGCAAACAAAGAGACACGTGACCTCTACCAACGATACGGCGGGATTCTCTGTACACCACCCGAATCCACAGTGGACTCCGTGCTCCGGCTTGCCGAGGGCGCGGACGTCCTTCACCTTGCGGCACACGGTCGGTTCCGCGCGGACCAGCCGCTCTTCTCCAGCATCGACCTGGTCGATGGTCCGCTTCACGCCTACGACCTACGCCGGCTGCGGAATCCGCCACGTCTCGTCGTGCTCTCGGCGTGTGAGGCCGGTGCCACCGGCATCGGCCACGGCGAGGACCTGCTGGGCCTGGCATCGGCCCTGCTGGCGGCCGGGACCCGGACGCTCATCGCCAGCGTGCTGCCGGTGCCCGACGATCGGGCGCCGCGCCTGATGAGCAGGCTGCATCAGGAGTTGCGGTCCGGCCGGTCACCGGCGGCCGCGCTGGCCGCGGCCCAGGCGGTCCACGGACACCTGGGCTTCCAGTGCTTCGGGGACGGCGTCAGCGCCGCAGCTTCTTCAGACGGCTGATCGCCTCCGCCAGCACCTCGTCGCGCTTGCAGAAGGCGAACCGCACCAGGTGCCGCCAGCGTTCGGGCTGGTCGGTGAAGACCTGGATCGGCACCGCGGCGACCCCGGCCAGCTCCGGGAGCTGCCGGCAGAACTCCTCGCCGTCGGTGAAGCCGAGCGGCCGGATGTCGGCGCACACGAAGTAGGTGCCGTCGCTGCGGCGTACCCCGAAACCCACCTCGGCGAGGCCCTCGGCGAGCCGGTGTTGCTTCGCGGCCAGCGAGTCCCGCAGCTCGGCGACCCAGGGGAGCTCCCGCCGCAGCCCGTACGCCACGGCGTGCTGCAACGGGCCCGGGCCGACGAACGTGAGGAACTGCTTGGCGGCCCGCACCGCCGCCACCAGCTCGGCCGGGCCGGTGGCCCAGCCGACCTTCCAGCCGGTGAGGCTGAACATCTTGCCCGCGCTGGAGATGGACAACGTCCGCTCGGCCATGCCGGGCAGCGTGGCCAGCGGGATGTGCTCCGCCGGCGCGAAGGCGAGGTGCTCGTACACCTCGTCGGTGATGACGAGCAGGTCGTGCTCACGGGCGACCTCGGCGAGCTCGGTCAGCTCCTGCCGCGTGAACACGGTGCCGCACGGGTTGTGCGGCGAGTTGACCACGATGGCGCGGGTTCGGGGCCCCATCGCGGCCCGAAGGGCCACGAGGTCGAGGCCGAACCGGCCGGTCTCCGGGTCCTCGGCCAGCGGCACGCTCCGTCGGCTCGCCCCGGCCATGGCCACGGCGGCCGCGTAGGAGTCGTAGTAGGGCTCGATGAGCACAACCTCGTCCCCGGGCTCGACGAGGCCGAGCAGCGCGGCGGCGATGGCCTCGGTCGCCCCGACGGTGATCAGCACCTGCGTGTCCGGATCGAGGTCGATGCCGTAGTGGGCGCGCTGGTGCTCGGCCACGGCCTGCCGCAGCGCCGGCACGCCCGGCCCGGGCGCGTACTGGTTCATCCCGCCCAGCACCGCGGCGTTGGCCTCGTCCAGCATGCGAGGCGGGCCGTCGGTGTCCGGAAAGCCCTGGCCCAGGTTGACCGAGCCGGTGCGGTGGGCCAGTGCCGTCATCTCCGCGAAGATCGTCGCGGTGAACGGCCGGAGCCTGCTCGTCAGCGGCGGGGTACGCACAGAGAGCGATCCTGCCACGCTCCGGCGGCCCATGGCCGGATCGGGTGAGAATCGACGCCGTGCACCAGCTCACGGCGGCGGAGGTAGACAAGCGGCGCGGCCTGCGCCGGATGAAGCTGGTCGCCACCGGCTTCCTGCTCGGCGCGACGGTCATCTACGCGCTGGCCAGGTGGCAGGAGGCGGCCGGCGCCCCGGCCTGGGTCGGCTACCTGCGGGCGGCCGCCGAGGCGGGCATGGTCGGCGCGCTGGCCGACTGGTTCGCGGTCACGGCGTTGTTCCGCCGGCCGCTGGGCCTGCCCATCCCGCACACCGCCATCATCCCGACCCGCAAGGACGCCCTGGGGCGCAACCTGGGCGACTTCGTGGGCGCCAACTTCCTGGCCGAACCCGTGGTGCGGGACAAGCTGCGGCGGGCCGCGGTGGCGCGGCGGCTGGGGACCTGGCTGGCCGAGCCGGCACACGCCGAGCGGGTCACCTCCGAGCTGGCCACGGCGGTACGCGGCGCGGTGACCGTGCTGCGGGACGAGGACGTGCAGGCCGTGCTGGAGCAGTCCGTGGTGCGCCGGCTCGTCGAGCAGCCGTGGGGACCGCCGCTGGGCCGGCTGCTGGGTCACGTCTTCGCCGACGGCACCCACCACCGGCTCGTGGACCTGATCTGCGACGAGGCGTACGAGTGGGTGCGCAACAACCACATGGCGGTACTGCGGGTGGTTGCCAACCGGGCGCCCTCCTGGTCGCCCCGGTTCGTCGACGAGCTGGTGGCCGACAAGGTCTACGGCGAGGTGCTCTCGTTCGCGTGGTCGGTCAAGACCGACCCGCACCACCCGATGCGACTGGCGGTGGACAAGTTCCTGGTGGAGTTCGCCGACGACCTGCAGCACGACCCGGACACGATCGAGCGCGCCGAGCAGGTGAAGCAGCAGGTCCTGGAGCACCCCGAGGTGCGCAACGCGATCGGCTCGTTCTGGTCCACCGCGAAGCGGATGCTGCTGGACGCGGCCGAGGACCCGGGCAGCGAGCTGCGCCGCCGCGTGCGCGACGGGCTGGTCACGCTGGGCCGGCGGATCGACTCCGACCCGGAGTTGCGCGGCAAGGTGGACGGCTGGCTGGAGGGTGCCGCCACCCACGTCGTGACCAACTACCGCGCCGAGGTCACCGCACTGATCACCGACACCGTGGAGCGCTGGGACGCCAAGGACACCGCGCGCAAGATCGAGCTGCAGGTCGGGCGGGACCTGCAGTTCATTCGCATCAACGGCACCGTGGTGGGCGCGCTCGCCGGGCTGGTGATCCACACCGTGTCCCAGCTCCTGCTGTGAGCGCGACCCAGCCGCGGTGGCCGGGCGCGACCCCGGCACCGCGGGTGGGCGTGGCGTTCAACGAGCCGGGTCGGGTTGCTCGGCTCCGGGCTTCGCTGCGCGCCTTACCGGCGCGATGCTCGCTTCGCCCGTCACCTCGCAGCGGCACTCCGGGCGCGTTCCCGCCAGTTGCGTGCCTTCTCCCGGTTGCCGCAAACGCGCATCGAACACCATGTTCGAGAGCGGTTGCGCGACCGGTCGTAGAACGCGCACTGGCAGTCCTCGGCCGGGCAGATCTTGATTCGTGCCCAGTGCCCGGTGAGCACCAGCCGGTAGGCGGCGGCGAGCACCGTGCCGAGCGCGTCGGCCGCGGCGAGCATCGGAACCCCGTCGAGCAGGTCCATGCGAACCGACCACCGCATGACCTCCAGCGGCGGATGCCCGGAGACGGCCGCGCGTAGCGCATCGCGCACCGGCTGGACCCGGGAGGCACTCGGCGGTGGGCCGATATTTCGCTGGGCCGCCCAGAGGCGCCAGGAGTCCTCGGCGCTGAGCGTGTCGGTGCGGTGCTCCTCGTCGCGCGTGTTCAGGAAGGCGAGCACCAGGTCGATGTCCTGTTCGACGTCCCAGTCGGCTAGGGGCTCGACATGGACGCCGGTTACCAGGCCAGTCACAGCACCACTGTAGGGGTGAGGGGGTCGCCGCGCCCGTGGTAACCGACACATGGTCGAGGCAAGTTTCGCCTGTTCGGGCGTGCCGAAGGCGCTGAGTGCCGGCGGGAGGAAGTCGATACGCCGCTCGGTGTACGCCGATCCCGGGCTGACCAGCCCGGGATCGGGCGCGTATCAGCCGCGCCAGGCGTTGATCAGCTCCCGCAGGTGGGCAGCTTGCTGGGACAGCACATCAACCACCGAGTCGCCGGCGTCGCGCAGACCTTGCACCGGCAACTTCACCATGCTCGTCCCTCGGTCGCGGGCCCTCTCGATCAGTTGATCGATCTTGGGCCACTCCTCCTCCACGTCCCGGACCACGCGACCCGGACACAACGCCAACCCCGCGCGTTGCGCGTCGGCGACCGTCTGCCTCCCCGCGTTGGCTTCCGGAGGAAGGACCCCAACCTGCGCTGCGGTCGACCCGGTGGGACAGGAATGGCTGGCGGCCGGTGCGAACCCGCTCGTGTCGACAGTCCGCTCCACTATCGGTGCCATTCCGTGCGCATGGTGGACCAGTCCGAGCCGTGCGCCGAGGTCCGCCCACACGCCCGCGGCACTGATCGCACCAATCGCGATTCCGGCGAGCGTGGAGGCCGCCACCAGGCTGAGGATCCGTCGCGCAGCCCCTCCCGAAGAGTTCGCAATCGCCATGCCCGGGTCCCCTCTACATTCGGTGTATAGCCTGTTGACCTGCGGTTCCCGCTAGCTTGTCCGGTCCGGACGACCTAGACATCGGGTGTATAGAACCAATGTATACACGTGGTGTACAGTCCTCCGCATGGCCATCGTCGGACACACGCTGCTGGCGCTCCTGGAGGGCGGCCCGCGGCATGGGTACGACCTCAAGCGGGCGTACGACGAGCGGTTCGGTCACGACCGGCCGCTGCACTACGGGCAGGTCTACTCGACCCTGTCGCGGCTGCTGAAGAACGGTTTGGTCGAGGTCGACGGCCTGGAGGCGGGCGGTGGCCCGGAGCGCAAGCGGTACGCCATCACCGACGCCGGCATCACCGACGTCGCCGCCTGGCTGGACACCCCGGAGAAGCCCGAGCCGTACCTACAGAACACGCTCTACACGAAGGTCGTGCTGGCGCTGATGACCGGCCGCAGCGCGGCCGACGTGCTCGACGCCCAGCGTTCCGAGCACCTGCGCATGATGCGGGAGCTCACCCGGCGCAAGGCCGGTGGCGACCTGGCCGACCAGCTCATCTGCGACCACGCGTTGTTCCACCTGGAGGCCGACCTGCGGTGGCTGGAGCTGACCGCGGCCCGGCTCGACCAGCTCGCCGCCGAGATCGACCCGGGGAAACCGTCGTGACCGCCACTCTCACCGACCACGCCACCGATTCCCGCAGAGAGGAGACCCCCGCGCTCCTGGAGGCCGTCGACCTGCACAAGGCGTTCGGCCCCACGCCCGCCCTCAACGGCGCGAGCATCCGCGTGCGTGCCGGCGAGGTGCTCGCGGTGATGGGCCCGTCCGGCTCCGGCAAGTCGACCCTGCTGCACTGCTTGGCGGGCATCCTGGTGCCCGACTCCGGGCAGGTGCGCTACAACGACCGTGACATCAGCTCCTTGTCCGAGGCGGGGCGTAGCGCGTTGCGCCGCTCCGACTTCGGCTTCGTGTTCCAGTTCGGGCAGCTCGTGCCCGAACTGACCTGCCTGGAGAACGTGGCCCTGCCGTTGCGGCTCACCGGCGTGCGCCGCCGGGCGGCCGAGCACAGCGCCCGGGAGTGGCTGGAGCGCCTGGAGGTGGCCGACGTGGCCGGCATGCGGCCCGGGGAGACCTCGGGCGGCCAGGGGCAGCGGGTCGCGGTGGCCCGCGCCCTCGTGGCCGGCCCCAGGGTGGTCTTCGCCGACGAACCGACCGGTGCACTGGACTCGCTCAACGGCGAACGGGTGATGGAGCTGCTGCTGGCGGCGGCCCAGGACACCGGCGCCGCGATCGTGCTCGTCACGCACGAGCCGCGCGTCGCGGCCTATTCGGACCGTGAGGTTGTCGTGCGCGACGGCCGCACCAGGGACTCGGAGCTCGGGGCGTGATCGGGTCCCGTCCAGGTGTGCGAACTCGGGGTACGCACACCGCAGCGCCGCCCGCGGGGGCGGGTGGGCGCGTGTCCGCCGGGGCGGCGGACGTCACGGCGGCGGAGGTCCGGCCTGGGTTCGGGGCCGGCCGGACCTCCGCGCCGTGCGAACGGGAGTGGACCGAGGCTGGGGACTGACACAGGGTGCGCAACCGGTTCGTGGGATGGCTGGACGAGCTGCTGCTCGGCGCCCGGATGGCCGTCGGGGGCGGCCGCGCCGGGCTGAAGCAGGTTGCCGTGGTCGCGGTGGGCATCGGCCTGGGCGTTGCTGTGCTGCTCCTGGCTGCCTCGGTGACGAACGGGATCGCGGCAAAGGACGCGCGCGCTGCCGCGCGCCTTCCCCATGGGGTGTCCGATCAGTCACCGGATCTTGCGCTGCGGGCGCGCCACATCAACCAGGTGTGGCAGGACACCATGATCAATGGCTATGAGGTGGCCGCGACGAGGCCGGAGGCGCCCGTACCGCCCGGCCTGCCCCGGCTGCCCGGGCCCGGGGAGGCATTCGTCTCGCCGGCCGTCGCCGACGCGATCGCCAATGACCAACACGGCCTGCTCCGCGCCCGGATCCCGGAACGCATCGTCGGGCTCATCGGCGACGACGGGCTGCTCCAGCCGGGCGAGCTCTACCTCTGGGTCGGCCTGCCGGCCGACCAGGTCAACGCCCCCGACACCCTGACCTTGCGCAGCTTCGGGTACGACGCCGACGGCCAGTCCCCCGTCCCCCGCGAGTACCGCCTGCTGCTGAACGCGGCCACCGCGGCGATGCTGGTGCCGATCGGGGTGTTCGTCCTGGTGGCCACTCGGCTCGGGGCCGCAGCCCGGGAGCAACGGCTGGCCGCGGTCCGGCTCGCCGGTGCCGGACCCGGACAGGCCAACCGCATCGCCAGCGGCGAGGCACTGGCCAGCGCCGTGCTCGGGCTCGTCATCGGCACCGGGCTGTTCCTGGCGGTGCGCCCGTTGGCCTGGTACTTCAAGGTGCGTTCGGTCGGTTTCTTCCCTCATGACCTGGTGCCAGCGCCCCTTCCAACAGCGTTGGTCGTGTTGGGCGTACCGACGGTTGCCGTGCTGGCGGCGCTGGTGGCCATGAGGCGGATCGAGATCAGCCCGCTCGGGGTGGTGCGCAGGGGCACACCGTCCCGGCGCCGGGTGTGGTGGCGGTTCATCGTTCTTGTTGTCGGCGCGGCCATGCTGTGGACGGCACCGTTGGCCTCGAGCATCAGCAAGGGGCCGCTCTCGCCATTTGATCCCGATGCCGGCAGCTTCGCTGGCATCGACTGGCAGAGCTGGATTATCCAGGCCGGGCTGGCGCTGGTGCTGCTCGGTGTGGCGAGTCTGGTGCCGTGGTTGGTCGAGCTGGTGGCCCGGAACTGGGGACCCACCCCCATGCCGTTGCTGTTCGCGGTGCGTCGGCTCCGGGACGACGTCACCACCTCGCGGGTTACCGCCGCGGTCATCGTTGTGCTGGCGGGAGGACTGGCCCTACAGGTGATGCTGGCCACCACGGCACGGGAGGTGTCCCCGCACGCACCGCAACAGTCGGAGCGGGCCGGTGCCGTCTTCTGGTCGAGCCGCGGCGACAACGAGGAATGGAGCCGGGTGCGGGATGCGGTCACTCGCATCCCTGGGGTTCGTGGCGCGTACGAGATGCGGACGATCTACATGTACAACCCTGCGGAGGGCCGAGGGCAGTCCGGCGCGACGGTCTATGCCCTGGACTGCGCCGCGTTGCGAGACGTGGGGGTCACCGAGTGTCGCCCCGGGATGGCGTGGTCGGTTGGGCCGACCCGGCGCCCCGTTGGGACCAAGCTCCAGGAGGCTGGTCGCGAGGAGTCCGGGCGTGCCTGGTCGGTTCCGCGGACAACGGAGATCCGGCCGCCGGAGCACTCGCTGTGGGCGAAGATCCTGATCGAGGGTGCGTTCGTGGTGGCTGAGGGAGGTGAGGGATTGCCGCAGGGGGGCTCCCAGCGAGTGCTCGTCGTGCGGGGGGACCGGCCGGACCTGATCCACCAGGTGCTGGCGGCCACCGCACCGATCACCCGGCAGCTCGGTGTCGAGTTCCCCGTCAACAAGGGCAACGAACGGGATCAGCAACTGCTCGAGTCGCTCCGCGCCATGATCATCGCTGGGTCGACCGTGGTCGTGTTGCTCGCCGTGTTGAGCCTGATGGTCGCCGCCTTGGACCAGACCCAGGAACGGCGTCGGCCACTCGCCGTGCTGGGCGCCGTGGGTGTGCGGCACCGGACCCTGGCATGGGCGGTGGTCTGGCAGAACGCGGTTCCCGCGCTACTCGGGTTGGTGCTGGCGGTCCCTGCCGGGCTGTTCACGGGATGGCTGGTGATGAACGCGACCAGCGACCGTATCGGTGCCAGACCACCGATCGACCAGCTCGTTCTGGACTGGCCGAACATCGCGATCGCCACGGGTACGGCCGGGGCACTGGTGTTGCTGGTGACGTTGTCGACGTTGCCGTCACTACGTGCCGCGATCAAGCCATCCGCGTTGCGGCACGAGTAGGTCGACACGTGAACATGGTTCCCCGGTGTCTCTAGTGGACAGAGCGGAACCGCTGCTGTCGAAAATTAGTCGAAGACACCGAAGACGCCTTCCAGGAAGTGGGGACGCCCGCGACCAGAACGCGGTGGATGATCCCCGATCCGCGGATCGCCCGGGTCGACGGGCTGTGGCTCGGGTGGCGCGCTCGCGTAGTGGTGTCGTTCGGCGACCACGAGCCGCTCCAGCTCGCCCCGGTCCAGGAAGATCCCCTTGCAGCGTGCGCAGATCTCGATGTGGACCCCGCTGCGTTCGTGGGTCGACATCACGTCCTCGCACTTCGGGCAGAGCACGTGATCAGCCTACGCGCAAGGAGGTTGGGTGGTGGCTTTCTCGGTGGATCAACCGAACGGTCGGAGCAACCTACAGCGGCCAGCGGTGTGGGCTCTCCGGATGGTCCAGCCACAGCCACTGGCCGTGCCCGGTGACGGTGAGGCCGAAGCGGTCCCGTTCGGGCCGCCCGAGATGCACCCACTCGGTGTGCGCGGCCTCCACCTCGTCCCACAGCCGACGCGGGCCCGACTGCTCCACCGAGTAGCGCCCGTCCGCGGTGGTGTGCCGGGCCCACGACCCGTCCGGATGGAGTAGCCAGACGCGTTGCGGGCCGCCGCCCTGGAACTCCCCGGCGGTCCGGACGCCCGGCAGCGCGGTGCCGGCGAAGAACTCGAACGAGCTGCCGGGGCTGGTCACGGTTCGTGCGCCGAGTCTCGTGCCGCGGCTTGCGCCGTTCTGCTGTGCTGCCTGGGAAAGCAGCTCCTCCACCTCGGGTCCGCTGTGTGCCCGCAGCGGCATGAAACGCGCGTCGGTGGGAAGCACTCGACCTTCGGCATGCTCGGCATCGTGCACGGTGAGCAGCACCAGTCCCGCCCCGAGCGGACGGTGCAGCGTGGTCAACACCAGTCCACCCGGCCGGGTCTGCGCCAGCCAGGGCAGCGGCACGCGCGCCACCGCGCACGTGCCGAGCACCCGGTCGTAGGGCGCGTCGGGTGGATACCCCAGCGCCCCGTCGGCCGTCGCCACGGTGGGGTGGAAGCCGCAGGTGGACAGCCGCTCCGTCGCTCTGCGCACGAGCGCGTCATCAACGTCCACAGTAGATAGTCGGGTCGAACCCAGGCGGTGGCAGACCAGTGCGGCGTTGTACCCCGTGCCCGTGCCGATCTCGAGGACCCGGTGTCCATCATGGACGTCCAGGTCCTCGAGCATCAGCGCCATCAGGCTCGGCTCGCTCGAGGAACTGGTCGGCACACCGGTGGTCGGACCGTTCCGGCGGGTCTCGTCCCAGCGGGCGTCGTCGCCGTCGAGCTGGGTCACCCAGACCCGGTCCAGGTACACCAACCGCAACCAGTCACGGTCGCCCTCGGCGACCGCCGCCCAGCGTCCTCGGACGTCCTGGCGGAAGAACCGGGGGAGAAAGACGTGTCGGGGCACCCGGAGGAACGCTTCCCGCCAGGCCCGGTCGCGGAGCGCACCCTCCTCGACCAGTTCGGCGACCATCCGCTCGCGTAGCTTCGTGGCGAGCCGTTCCGTTGCCTGCCTCATCGCACGCCCCGGCTCCCACGGTAGCGGCCTCAGCCCGCGGTGAGGAGGCCGACAGCCACTCCGGCCGCCGCGGCGACCAGCCCGGCCAGGATGTTGCCCAGGGCGTTCCACAACGCGCGGGTGTGCGCGCCTTCGTTGATCAGCCTGGTCGTCTCGTAACCGAACGTGGAGTATGTGGTGAGGGCGCCGCAGAACCCGGTTCCGACGAGGGCCTGTGCGGATGCGGGGATGGCACCCGCAAGCACACCTCCGGTGAGCAGGCCGAGGAGGAAGGAACCGACCACGTTGACGGCGAGCGTCCCCCAGGGGAAGCCGACCCCCAACCTCGCCTGTACCCAACGGTCGGTGAGGTACCGCAACGGCGCGCCGACTGCCGCACCGACCGCGACGAACAACGCTGTCATTCCCGGTCCGCACCGCCCTCCGGGTGCAGCACCTCGACCTCGTCGAGCATCACGAGCCGCCCCTCGGCCAACTCCGCGACCTGTGGCAGGAACCCGCGCACGCGTTGGGGTTCGTCGACGATGACCACGGTCACCGGCAAATCCTCCGACAGCGACAGCAGCCGCGTGGTGTGCACCCGCGAGGACGCGCCGTACCCCTCGATCCCGCGGAAGACGCTGGCACCCGCGAGCCCGGTGGCGTGCGCCCGCCGCACGATCTCGTGATAGAGCGGTCGGTGTTCCCAGGTGTCGTCCTCCCGGACGAACACGGTGAGCCGAAGGGCTGGAACCGTCCTCATCGCGTGCCTCCCGCCAGTCCGGTCGCGCGCCGGGTCAGTGCGATGCCGAGCACGACCGCTCCCAGTGCCCCCACCAGCGTGCCGGCCACGTACAGCACCGCGACACCGACACGCCCCGCCGCGAGCAGCCGCTCGGCGTCGACCGAGTAGGTCGAGAACGTGGTGAACCCACCCAGGACACCGGTGCCCAGGAACGGGCGGAGTAGGCGGTGACCCGACCACACCTCGGTCGCGAGCACCATGAGCGCGCCCATCAGGAGGCAACCCAGCAGGTTCACGGCGAAGGTCGGCAGCGGGAAACCGGCGGGCTGCCAGGGCAGTGCGAGCCCGATGCCGTACCGGGCGAGCGCGCCCAGCGCGCCACCGACCGCGATGACGGCCACGATGTCCGCGTGCGCCGGCTTGCTCACCCGGACAGCCTAAGCCGCTGCCGGCGGACCTTCCGGGGTCGCCAACCGTGCCCTGGGCCACGCGGATCGGCCGATCAGGTGGTTGCAAGCACATCGCTTGCAACTGCTAGCACACGGGCGTAGCGTCGGCTGCGGCGGAGGGAGGTGCCGGGCCGGATGAGACCCGTCGAGCAGGCCGGTAAGGCCGTCGCCGAGCTGGGCCAGAACATCGGTGACTACATCCGGCAGCAGCGTCGCAACGCCCAGATCTCGCTGCGCCAGCTGGCGAGGCTGGCCGGGGTGTCCAACCCCTACCTCAGCCAGATCGAGCGTGGCCTGCGCAGGCCCAGCGCAGAGATCCTGCAGCAGATCGCCAAGGGGCTGCGGATCTCGGCCGAGGCGTTGTACGTGCAGGCCGGAATCCTGGAACAACGTGCCGGCGGACCCGTCGTGGACGCCGTGCTCGCCGACCCGGACCTCACCGAGCGGCAGAAGCAGGTGCTGCTCGACGTCTACCAGTCGTTCCGGCGGGAGAACGCGGCCTCGTCGACCGAGCCGGGCGAACCCACCGGGGCACCGCCATCCGCCGAACCCGCAAGCCCCGCGCGGGGTCGCGCCACCGACGAGGAGTGAGACCATGCCCAACCCCCCCACCGCGGAGGATGCCCGCAAGGCCCGCGACCAGGTCACCGACGTCCTGACCGGCGCCCTGGAACAGGCCCGCACACCGCTGCTGGCCGCGCTCGGTGCCGGCGACCTCGCCGCCGAGGCCGTCACCTCCGCCCTGCAGACACTGCGCAAGCGGCTCACCGAGCAGGCCGAGGCCGCCCGGTCGACCGTGACCGAGCTGCCCGGCGAGCTGGAGGGCCTGCGTGGCCGGCTGGAACCGGCCGAGCTGCGCAAGCTGCTCGACAACTACACCAAGGCCGCCAACGACTTCTATGCGCAGCTGGCCGAACGGGGCGAGCAGACCCTGGAGCGGCTGCGCCCGCAGGTCGACCGGATCGCCGCGCGCGGCGAGAGTCTCGCGGAGAAGGCCGAGGAGCGCGTGGAGGAGGCGGCCGAGGGGGTCCGCGAGCTCGCCGACGACGTGCTCGGCAAGGTCACCCGGCGGCCGCGCGAGGCCGCGGAACAGCCCGAGGAGCAGTCCGCGGACCAGGCCGAGCAGCCGGCGGCCGAGCAGAAGGTGACCGGGGCGGAGAAGGCCACGGGCGAGGAGAAGGCCGCGCACAAGAAGGCGCCGGTGCGCAAGGTGCCGGCCACGCCGCGACGTGGTTCCGCCGGCAAGGCGACCACCTGATCCGACGCGTTCCACTGAAACGACCCCGGATCCACCGAGTAGGGTGGCCCCCGTCACACGGGGGTCACCTTCCGGTCCGCCGCACGCCGGTGGTGGCACCCCGTACGCTGGGGTGCGTGCCGCGCTTGGACATGCTGATCCTCCTGGTCATCCACTGGGCGGCGATCCCGGTGGGTCTCTACGCGTTCGTGCACGCCCTCATGCAGCGCGCCGACGCGTTCACGGCGGTGGACAAGCTCTCCAAGCCCGCCTGGCTGGGCATCACTGCCGGCGGCACCGCCGCGCTGGTGTTGTTCAGCCTCGCCAGTGCGGGGGCGATGTTCTGGATCGCCGGCCTGGTGGCCGTGCTGGTCTACATCGTCGACGTGCGGCCCCGAGTGACCGAGGTGCAACGCGGCCCGCGATGGTGAGCGGGATGGGGGCAACCACGGGCACCAACGGTGTCGTGGCTCACGGTGACAGCGCTCGTCGGTCGTGGGGTGCCTCGCACGGCACCGCGTTCGGTTCCGGTGATCCGGTCACGCTCGTCGTGCCCGGACTCGGTGCGACCTCCGGCGAGTCCCGCATCCCCGCCTCCGGCGTCCCCGGAACCCGGGTCGTCGTCACGCTCCCCTCCCACGGTGACGCCCCGGACGCTGTGCCGGGTTACTGGACATATCCGCACATGGCGGCAGACGTTCTCGCCATCGCGAATGAAACGGGCGCAACCCGCGCCATCGGGACATCGTTGGGCGCCGGCGCGCTGACCAGGATCGTTGCCGAGCAGCCGGATCGGTTCGAACGCCTCGGTCTCCTGCTCCCCGCCGTGTTCGACCGGCCCCGTGCCACGCCCGCGGTGTGGGCGATGGAACGCCTTGCCGAGGCCGTCGCGGAAGTCGAGCGAACCGGGGATCGGCAGGCACTGCGTGACGTGGTGCTGGCCGAGGTTCCCGAGGGCGCTGCTGTTGGGGATCACATCGAGCAACGCGTGGCCGCTCTGCTGCGGCTGGGTCCTGCACTGCGGGCATTGCCCGACCAGGTTCCGCTCGCGGGGCTGGGGGATGCCGCCGACATGCTCGCCGAGGCGCGGCTACCGGTGCTGGTCATCGGGGCGACCCGGGACCCGCTGCACCCGGAACAGGTGGCGAAGGCGACCGCCGCGGCCCTGCCCGGGGCCCGACTGGAACTGATCGACTCCCCGGCGCCGATGATCACCCACCGCCGGCACCTGCGCGCGCTGATCACCGACTTCCTGGCATAGCCGCGAGGCCGGCCCATCCACATCGCCCACAGTTATCCACAGCCCGTGATCATGCCCTTGACCTGCGACTTTGGTGATCACTACGCTCGACTTGGGCTCGCGAGACCCAGGGCGGGCGGGGGCGTGCCTGGAGTACGAACGTTGCACCTTTCCGGTCGGCAGGCCGTCGCGGTTGACCGGGATCGGGCCGATCGCAGGGGCTGACCGGCGGTTTTGCCGATCGTGCCAGTGGGGTACGCCCAGCCCATGGCTGCGCAGAGGAACCTCATCGCGTTCCTGGTCGACCAGGTGGGCATCGAGCAGGTGGAGCTGACCGACCCCTGGCAGGCGGTACAGGACGCCGGCGCCACACCCCGGCTGCTCGCCACCGTCCCGGACAAGGTGCGGGCCTTCCACCACCTCAACCCGGGCGACGAGTTCGAGGTCGACGTACGGGTCTCCGACGCCGATCCCGTGGAGTACGGCGGGCTCGTCGTGCCCGGTGGCGTGGCCAACGCGGACAAGCTGCGGATGAACGCCCACGCCGTGCGGTTCGTCCGGTCCTTCGTCGATGCCGGCAAACCCGTCGCCGTGATCTGCCACGGTGCCTGGGTGCTCGTCGAGGCCGACGTCGTGCGCGGCAAGACCCTGACTTCCTACCCCAGTCTCGCCACCGACATCCGCAACGCGGGTGGCGAGTGGGTCGACCGGGAAGTCGTGGTCGGTACGGAGAACGGCTGGACGCTGGTCACCAGCCGGACGCCCAAGGACCTCAAGGCGTTCGACCGTGAGGCGTTGCGGGCGTTCGGGCTGGGTGACTGACCGGACAGCGGACGGCGACGCGTTCCCGCGCGCCTAGGCTCCCCGCATGATGTGGAGCGTTGCCGGTCAACTCCGTGCCGAGCCCGCAGCCGATCGACTCGACCTGCTGGCTACCCCGGTTGCCGAAGCTCTCCGGGCACTTCCCGAGGCGGACGTGGCGCGCTGCGGTGTCGCCGAGATCGACCCGGCGCTCGCCGACACCGCCGCACTCTGCGAACACCTGCGCGTTCCGCTCCATGCGTCGGCGAACTGCGTTGTGGTGTCCGGGAAGCGAGCTGGCGAGGTGCGTTATGCCGCCTGCGTTGTCCTCGCGACGACCCGGGTCGACGTGAACAACACGGTTCGGCGTCGCCTGGACGTGCGGAAGGCGTCCTTCGCGCCGATGGACGACGCTGTGGCGCGGACCGGCACGGAGTACGGCGGAATCACCCCGCTCGGGTTGCCGGCGGAATGGCCGTTGCTCCTCGATCCGGCGGTGGCGGACTCAACAGAGCTGGTGGTGGGAAGCGGGGTGCGGCGGAGCAAGCTGCTGCTCCCCGGGGACCTGCTGGCCAGGCTCCCGCGCGCCGAAATCCTCGACGGGCTCGGCATTCCCACGACCTGATCTCTCCCACCGGGTCGGGTGAGGCTGAGCCAGGACCCGGTGACCACCGGCGGGGGCCACGGGCCGCACCCCGCACAGCACGGCCGACAGATCGCGGCCTGCCCCCGCACAGGCGGACCTCCCAGTCCCAAAGCCAGCGGGCTTCGTCCCCACAGACACGCGGCTGGCTAGCCACCTCGTCCCCTCGTCGTCGCCAGGCCCTGGGAAGACGCCGGTCCTCGCCCCGCACAAGCACACGAGGCGGGCGAGGCCTGCGCTCCTTGCCCGCAGACCTCGCCCGCCCACTCGTCGTTACCAGGCCGTGGGACCGCCGAACCGGATCCAGATCTGCCACGACGCGGCCCGCGCGTACTCCGCCGCCGCCCGCAGGGCCAACGTGACCAGCGGATTCCGTGCCAGCGGCGCGGTGAGGTCCTGCACCGCGTCGGCGAGCCGCACGAGTGTGTCGAGCACCGGGTGGCCGTCCGGGTCGGTCACCGCGACCGCGGCCCGCTCCCGGAGGAGCCGGACCAGCGCGAGATCCTCCCGTAGCCGGGCGACCTCCTCGGCGTCGAGCACCCGATCCAGCTCGGCGCAGGCGTGCTCGGCCATCTGCGAGCCGAACGCGAACGCATCCAGCTGTTGCTCGCTGGCCTCGGCGTTGTCGTGGAGCAGGGCGCACACCAGCCCGACGGTGGCCAGCCCCCGGCGCGCGGTCAGGAGCCGGTCCCGCACCACCAGGACCTCGGCCCGCCGCACCGCGGCCGCGGTTGCGACCACGTACTTGACCAGCGGATCCTCGTCCGCTCCCGGCCGGGTCGGCGCGCCTGCGTCGTGGGTGTCAGGGCTTGCGTAGAGGGTCATGAACTCACCGGGCACCCTCTACTTGTCGGTCATCCGCCAGTGGATCTCAAGGGAAGATCGGCCGCTCTTGCGCCGACCGGCTCCCGACGGACGATCAACGGCGGTCAGTGGAAGACGACCGTGCGGTTACCGTGCACCAGGACACGGTCCTCGAGATGCCAGCGCAACCCGCGCGCCAGCACGACCTTCTCGATGTCACGCCCCTTGCGCACCATGTCGGGCACCGCGTCGGCGTGGTCCACCCGGATCACGTCCTGCTCGATGATCGGCCCGGCGTCCAGCTCGGCCGTCACGTAGTGGCAGGTCGCGCCCACCAGCTTCACGCCCCGCGCGTGCGCCTGGTGGTAGGGCCGGGCGCCGACGAACGACGGCAGGAAGCTGTGATGGATGTTGATCGCGCGGCCAGCCCACTCCTCGCACAGCTCCGTCGGCAGCACCTGCATGAACCGCGCGAGCACCACCGCGTGCGGATCGTGCGCCTCGACGAGCCGCCGGACCTCGCCGAACGCGGCGGCCTTCGCGTCCGGATCGGTGCCGGCCCGCGGGAAGGGCACGTGATGGAACGGAATGCCGTGCGCACGGGTGATGTCGGCCAGGTCAGGATGGTTGCCGATGACGGCGGGCACGTCCACGTCCAGCTCGCCCGAAGCGACCCGGCCGAGCAGGTCGTACAGGCAGTGCCCGGCCCTGGACACCAGGATCATCGCGCGCTTGCGCTCGGCGGTGTCGGTGACCCGCCAGTCGGTCTGCTCGCCCAACTCCCGCGCCACCTCGGCGAACCGGGCGCGCAGCTCGGCGACGTCGAACGGCAGTGAATCGGCGCGCACCTCCTGCCGGGTGAAGAACCAGCCGGTGTCCGGGTCCGCGTGGTAGGCGGCCTCAATGATCCATCCGCCGTGCTCGGCCAGGAAGTTGGCGATGGCGGCGACGATGCCGGTGCGGTCCGGGCAGCCAAGGGAGATGACGTAACGGCGTTCAGGCGCTGACACGCGAGGGATTCTCGCAGGTCAGCCAGTGGTCACCGGCCGCGGGCCGCGGCCAGCAGCTCAGCGTCGCCACTGACGATGGCGTGGTGTGGCCGGCCCCAGGCCGCCCGGTAGACCGCGTCCGCGTTGCCGGCCACGGTGGCGTCGGCATCCACCACGTCCACGTGCCGGCTGGTCTGCGGCAACTGCTCCGGCTCCAGCCGGACCAGCCAGGCCCGACCGATGTCGACCGCGTGGAACAGCACCGTGCCGCGCAGAGTGGACTGTGCCCAGGCGGTGACGTGCGACGGCACGACGTGCAGCAGCACCTCGTCGATTCCGTCGGCGGCGAACTCCGCCGGGAACGCCAGCTCCGGCACGTCGTTCCCGCCGTGTTCGGCAGCGGCACACGCGTGTTCGACGTCGAGCCGGTGCATGGCGGCCTCGTGCGCCTGCCGGCGGGACCAGAAGCCGACGGTGGCGGGTGCGACCGGCGAGAACACCCAGGCGGGCGCCGCCGGATCGGCGCCGGCCAGGAAGTCGAGCATCCGACCGCGGTAGTCGTCCCACCAGTCGAGCAGCTCCGCCCACTCCTCGGGTGGTCGCGGTGCCGGCCTCGGGTTCTCGGGGTCGGCGGCGGAGAGGTTCTCCAGCACCCAACCGTGCACCCGGGCGATGTGCCGGACCAGCCGGTGCACGGTCCACTCCGGACAGGTGGGCACCGTTGCCCCGGGCCCCACCGCCACGGCGGCCGCCCGCAACGCCTCGGAATGCTCCCGGATCCGCTCCACGTAGTCGGCGTGCTCCACGAATTCGAGCCTAACGGTGATCTCGGTCGCCCCGCCGCGCCGCGTTCCCCCGAATCAGGGGGAGGGGGCCGGTCGGGCCGGGGCCACCGCCGACCAGGGCAGGGTCACCTCGCCGAGCCGCCACCGCCGCCAACGGTCGAGCACCGGCCACCCCTGATCGGCCAGCAGCCGCACGGTTTCCGCCCAGCGGGCGCGCGGTCCGAACGGGGCGAACGGCGCGGCCTTCGCCCAGCACACGTCCAGCTCCGCCAGCAACGCATACACCCGCTCACCCGCAACGTTGCGGTGGATCAGCGACTTGGGGAGCCGTTCCGCCAGATCGGAAGGGGTGTCGATGGTCGAGGGGCGGCAGGCCATCGTGAAGGTGCGCGGCCCGCCCACATCCAGCGTCACCCAGCAACAGCGCCGGCCGATCTCGTCACAGGTGCCCTCCACCAGCAGGCCACCCGGGGCGAGCCGGTCGAGCAACGTCCGCCACGCCGGGGCCGCCTGCTCCTCGGGGTACTGCCGCAGCACGTTGAACGCCCGCACCAGGACGGGACGTCGCCCCGCCAGCTCGAAACCGCCCCGCCCGAACTCCAGGCGGGGCGGGGCGGCGGCCGGCCGCGCCGCGGCCACCCGCTCCGGGTCGATCTCCAGACCCAGCACCCGCACGTCCGCGCGCAGCACCCGCAGCCGCTCGGCCAGCTCGACCGTGGTGACCGGGGACGAGCCGTACCCGAGGTCCACCACGAGCGGGTCGGCCGCGCCGCGCACCACGTCCGCGACCCACGGCGTACCCACCAGCCACCGGTCGATCCGGCGCAGCCGGTTGGGGTTCGTCGTCCCGCGGGTGGCGAGCCCGAGCGCGCGGGCACGGCCTGCGGCCAACCGCGGTTTCCGTTTCCGGCGCGAGGTTTGCCCGCAGGACTCCGATGTCCGTCGTACGGTCGGTTCCGGGTGCCGGGCCGTCAGCTCCTGCCCGCTCACCGCTGTTCGTCGAGCCAGCCGACGGTGAACGCGTGCTCGGCGACCAGCAGCGTCCGCACCTGGTCGATGACGACTGCCTCCACCTTGCCGCCCACGAACGGCACCTTGACCGTGGCGGTGATGCGGATCCGGGCCCGACAGCCCTCGCCGTGGTCGGTCAGCACGACGGTGCCGTCGATGACCGCCGGGGTCCGTGGCACGGTTGCGTGGACGGTCGCGGTCGCACCGTCGGCAGTGGGCTGCCACACCTCTGTGCGTTCGATCACGAGGTCACCGCCCACGACCGCCTGCACGAAGGACGGCAGCTTGTCGCTCGGGACGCCCTGCCGCAGCACAGCCTTGCCGCCGCCGTCTCCGGACGGCTCCACAACGACCAGCTCGGCGTCGAGTCCGCCCAGTTCGTCCAGCCGGGCCCGCAGGTATGCCTCGTCGACCAGGGCCGCGCGCACCTCGGCGGCCGGGCGCGGGTAGTCGAACGCGGTCTCGGTGCTGGTCGCCATGCCCCGCAGGCTACCGTTGGGCGTCGTGACTACCCCCCTGCCCAGCGCATCCCGTACCGGCTGTGCGGTCCAGGAGGCCGTCCCGCTGTCCGACTACACGACACTGCGCCTGGGCGGCCCGGCCGCCTGGTTCGTGACCGCGGAACGCGCCACCGACCTGGTCGAGGTGGTGCGGGCCGCCGACGATGCGGGTGAACCACTGCTGGTGGTCGGCGGGGGCTCCAACCTGGTCATCTCCGACGAGGGCTTCGACGGCACCGTGGTCCGGGTGGCGACCCGCGGGCGCCAGGTCGACAGCGTCGCCGACGGCGTGGTGGAGCTGACCGTCGAGGCGGGCGAGGACTGGGACGAGGTCGTCGCCGACACGGTGTCCCGCGGGCTGGGTGGCCTGGAGTGCCTGTCCGGCATCCCCGGCCAGGTCGGCGCCACGCCGGTGCAGAACGTGGGCGCGTACGGCGTCGAGGTGTCGGATCTGCTGCGGTCGGTCGACCTGCTCGAGCGCTCCTCGGGCAAGGTGATCCAGGTCCGGGCGGCGGACCTCGGCCTGGCGTACCGGACGAGCATCCTCAGGGGCACCGACAGTGCGGTGGTCCTGCGCGTTCGCTTCGCCCTGCGGCAGGACGCGAGCTCGGCGCCGATCCGCTACCACGAGCTGGCTCGGGTTCTGGGCGTCGAGCCGGGCTCCCGGGTGCCGGCCGCACGGGCCCGCGAGGCGGTGCTGGAGCTGCGCCGGGGCAAGGGCATGGTGCTCGACCCCGACGACCACGACACGTGGAGCGCCGGTTCGTTCTTCACCAACCCGATCGTCCCGGACACCGCGCTGCCGGACGTGCTCGGCGCCATCGCCGCGCGGCTCGGCCCGGACGTGCGGGTACCAACGTTCCCGGGCGGCGCGGGGCGGACGAAGCTCTCCGCGGCATGGCTCATCGAGCGCGCCGGGTTCCGCCGGGGCCATGCCGGGCCGGGAGGCCGGGTTGCGTTGTCCAGCCGACACACCCTGGCGTTGACGAACCGGGGCGGAGCGCGGACCGAGGATCTGCTGTCGCTGGCGCGGGAGGTGCGCGACGGCGTGCGGGCGGCCTTCGACGTGACGCTGCACCCGGAGCCGTTGCTGGTCGGCTGCCGCCTGTGAGAACGCGTTGGGAACGCGTCCGAACAGCGCAGCATCGGCCGCGACTGTCCGGGCATGCGCGTCAGGCAGTCCTGATCGGTGTGCCGGCTGATCGGTCTGATCGGTGCCTTGTGCGCCGTGCCCCGGCGACGCTCGTCCCGACCGCATCCGGAGCTGCGCCGTCCCGACGTCCGGACCCGGAGTAACACCGGGCCGGAGGAGCCCGCCGGACAAGCCTGCCTCGAGGACCTCTTGAGCGAGAAAAATTCCCTGAAAGTTGCGCTCCTATCTCGAAAAGGCCGCGAAAAGTACCCCATTCGGTCAGCTAAGCCAATCGGCTGAACGGCCGATCGGGTGACGTCTGGTGACGGAGTCCTTACCCCACGTGTTCTATGGAGGTAGCGGCAGTGCCGGATCGAGGAGGTCATCATGGCGAAGAACGATGACCCGATGCGCAGGGACCAGATCCGGCCGGTCAAGCGACGCGTCGAGGACGAATTCCTCGCCCGACCCGGTGTGGTCGGCGTGGACATCGGGGAGAAGGTGACCGGGGGCCGGTCGACCGGGCGTCCCGCCATCGTCGTCTACGTGCAGCGTAAGCGCCCGGCCGATGAGGTATCCCAGTCCGAGCTGATCCCGGAAGAGATCGACGGGATCGCTACCGATGTCGTCGAGGAGGACTACGTCCTGCACCAGGTGGTGCTCCCCATCGGCTCGGAGGCGGGCACGCCCGCGCCGGCCGAGGTCGCCAGGGCGATCGTCGGCGGACTGAGTATGGGCCCGTGCCGGCCGATCCGCCTGGCACCACCGGATGTGCCGGTGCCCGGCGAGTACTCGACCGCGGGCACCACCGGCGCGGTGGTCACCGATCGCGGCGGGAGCGGAACGGTCATGATGCTCACCAACTTCCACGTCGCGTGCGTCGACGACGCGTGGTCGGTGGGCGACACCATGGCCCATCCGTCCCGTGTGGACGGTGGGCAGTGCCCGCGGGACGTTTTCGGAACACTTGCCAGGTGCACGTTGTCCAGCCACGTCGACGGTGCCGTGGTCGAGTTGGTCGAGTCCCGCACACACGACTGCGCCATTGCCGATCTCGGCCCGATCGCGGGTGAGGCCGAGGCGACCATCGGCATGGCGGTGCGCAAGCGTGGTCGGACGACACGCGTCACCAGCGGTCGGATCGCGTCCACGGACGCGACCCTCGCGCTGAACTACGGCAACGGCCTGGGCATCCGGACGCTTCGCGACCAGATCCGGATCATCGCCGACCCGGTTCCCTTCGGGGACCGCGGCGACTCCGGGGCGGTGGTGGTCGACGGCGCGAACCGGGTGGTCGGCCTGTACTTCGCCGGGAGCAGGGACGGCCGTTCGGGTTTTGCCAACCCGATCGGACGGGTCCTGGAGGAGTTGGACGTGCGGCTGTGCACGCAGCCGCCGAGCCCACGAGGCCCGGACTCCGCTAAGCGCGCGGAGTCGTGACGCTTCGGCGACGTCACGGCGGCCACGGGGTCCAGGGGGTCCTCACCTGACGGTGGTGGGTGGGGACCACAGGGGCGGGGAACGTACCGGGGCAGCGCTCCCCGCCCCTGTTCTCGTGTTTGGCTCGCCCGTCGGGAAGTCCGCTCGGGATGTGGGACACCAGCCCTGCGCACGGATGCGGCGCGGCGCGGTCCGGGAACCCACAACGGGATAGGTCAACCCAGCGCCGACTTTCCCCGCATCTTCCGGGAAATCCCTGCGTCGGACAGGTTATCTGTCCACTATGGATATTCGGTTGCCCGGTGTGTGGTGCTCGGTTCGCTTGTGTGGGCCTTTTTTGAGAAGTCAAGAGCCCCGAACGATGTAGTCGACAGCGATCAGTAACAGCCCCCACGGATGTCGTGAGCCGCTCCCGCCTTCGGTCGCATCACCGCCCAGACGGGCGTATCCAGGCTTGCTGTCCAGCCAGTCCCGGCAGGAGCCCCACGAGGGGGCACTGTCAGCAAGACGCCCATCGCGGGGCGCTCGTACCACCAGTACTGAGGAGCCGGTCGCCGCCCCTCCAGGCTGCGGGCCCGCCACCAGGATCCGGATAGTCACCGTTACGTCCCCGTTGCCAGAGAAACGAACCTCGGTGCCAATGTCCCGTTGACGGCGCCGCACGATCCCGTCGCGAAGCCGGCAGCGGTGCGCCTAACGGCGGTGTACCCGCGTCGGCGAAGCCTGATCCCTCGGCATGAGCACAATTCGGTCAATGTTCACGTGCGAGGGGCGCGTGACCGCCCAGGCGATGGTGTCCGCGACATCCTCCGCCGTCAGCGGGGTCATCCCTTGATAGACCGATGCGGCACGCTCCTGGTCACCCTCGAACCGCACGAGCGAGAACTCGGTCTCCACCAGCCCCGGGCAGATCTCGGTGAACCGCACCGGCTCGCCCAGGTGCTCACCGCGCAGCGTCTGGTGCAGCACGGACTGCGCGTGCTTCGCCGAGGTGTAGCCCGCACCGTTGTCGTAGATGTGCAACGCGGCTACCGAGGTCACCGTCACCACGTGGCCGTCCCCGGAGTCCGCCAGCCTGCCGATCAGCGCCTTGGTCATTTGGAGCGTGCCCAGGACGTTGGATTCCCACATCCGGCGCCAGTGCTCCTCGTCGGCCTGTGCCACCGGCGCCAGGCCCAGTGCGCCGCCGGCGTTGTTCACCAGCACGTGCGCGGTGGGGACCGCCGCGCAGAACGCCGCCACCGACTCCGGGTCGGTAACGTCGAGGGCGAGTGCGGTACCGCCGATCTCGTCGGCGATTTCCCGGCAGCGCTCGACGCGGCGCGCTCCGAGGATGACGCGGAACCCTTCCGTGGCGAGCCGACGCGCGGTGGCGGCGCCAATGCCGGCGCTTGCCCCGGTCACCACGGCCACTCGGCCGGATGGGGACTCATGGATCGTCTGTTCGGCACTCACGGGCGCAATCCTCCCCCGCGCGGAGGAGGTCAAGGCTGTGACAACCCCCACAAGGAGTTGCGGCAACAGACCCGGTGTGCACGGGCGTCTTGGGACGGGGCACCCTTGACGAGGGAGAAACGGGAGGTGGTCAGTGGTGGTCGCGGCTCCGCGGATGCGCACTGGTCTGATCGGCGGTCTGATAAGCGCGGCGGTGGTCGCGGCCCTGGTGTTCGTGGCCGGATGCTCCGGCTCGAGTGACGCGTCCGGCTCGGCGTCCCCGTCCGAGCCGGTCGCCAAGGTCACGGCCGAACCGGGTGACGGAGCCAGCGGCGTGAGCCCGACCGCCCCGGTCAAGCTCACCGTCGCCAACGGCGAGCTGGAGGACGTCAAGCTCACCAACCCGGAGGGCAAGCAGGTCGAGGGGAAGCGGTCCGAGGACCACAGGACCTGGACCGCCACCGAGAAGCTCGGCTACGGCAAGACCTACACCTGGTCCGGCAAGGCCCGCGGCACCGACGGCAAGGACGTGCCGATCCAGGGCAGCTTCAGCACCGTGCAGCCGGCCCAGGTGCTGCGCGGCACGATCTACCCGCTGGACAACCAGACCGTCGGCGTGGCCATGCCGATCTCCATCAGGTTCGACGCGCCCGTCAAGGACAAGGCCGCTGTCGAGAAGGCGTTGCAGGTGAAGACGTCCGTGCCGGTCACCGGCTCGTGGGGCTGGGTCGAGGGCGACCGCGAGGTGCACTGGCGGCCCAAGGAGTACTGGCCGGCCGGCACCGAGGTGACCGTGACCGCCGACCTGTACGGCGTGAACTACGGCGACGGGGTCTACGGCAAGGACGACCTGAGCACACACTTCACCATCGGTCGCAACCAGGTGGTCAGGATCAACACCCCGGACCACCAGATGGTCGTCTACCGGGACGGCAGGGAGGTCGCCCGCTACGCCTCCAGCAACGGCAGGGACAACGATCCCGAGCTGACCACGCCGAACGGCACGTTCTACGTGACCGAGAAACACGAGCGCTGGAAGTTCGACAACCCCCGCTACGGCTACACCAACGTCTGGAAGAACTGGGCGGTGCGGTTCTCCAACCACGGGGAGTTCATCCACGAGAACGAGGACAACCGAGCCAACATCGGGCGGGCAAACACCTCGCACGGATGCGTCAACCTCACCAACACCGACGCCAAGGCGTATTTCGACAGCGCGCTGGTCGGTGACCCCGTCGAGGTCACCGGCTCCATCACGGACATGCCGCCGCGGTACGCCCCATACGACTGGCTGATCCCGTGGGACCAGTGGCAGGCCAAGTCCGCCCTCAAATGACGTCAAGGGCGAAGCCACAGAAGTGACCTACGTCGCGAGTCGGGAAGCAACCGCCGCCCCACGGGGTTGAGTGTTGCGCGGAGCCCGACTTGGGGGTGGGTAGTGGATACGACGACGTACCTCACCGGCGCCGGTGGCGTCCGGCTCGCGGTCCGGGAGACCGGTCCGGCCGGCGCCCCGGCGCTGGTCCTGCTGCACGGCTGGGCGCAGTCCGGCGCGGTCTGGCAGCTGTCGTCCGACGAGTTCGGGGTGATCGCGGCCGACCTGCGCGGGCACGGCGCCTCGGCGGCACCGGACGACGGCGGCTACCGCGACCCGCGCGTGTGGGCCGATGACGTCGCCGCGCTGGTCCGGCACGCGAACGCCCCGGTCGTGCTCGTCGGCTGGTCCTACGGCGGCTTGGTGCTCACCGACCACCTCCGCGTGCACGGCACCGCCGGCCTGGCGGGAATCGTCCTGGTCGGTGCCCTGACCGAGCTCGGCCGCGGCCGGCCGGGCGCCTGGGTCGGGCGCACCATGCGGGCCGCGATGCCGGCGGCCTGCGACGCCGACCCGGCCGTCGCCGGGCCCGCCCTGGCCGAGCTGTGCGCCGGCATGTCCGCCACCCCGCTGCCCGAGGAGGTCAATCGGGGCCTGCTGGACACCGCCCTGACCACCCCGGCCCACGTGCGGGCCGGGCTGTTCCAGCGGGAGCAGGACAGCCGGGAGGTGCTGGCCGCGGTGGACGTGCCCGCCCTGGTACTGCACGGCCGCGAGGACACCGTCGTCGACCCGCGTGCCGCCGAGTACGCAGGGGCGACCATCCCGGGCGCCACGCTCCGCCGGTGGGATGGCGTGGGACACGTGCCGTTCCTGGAGCGGCCCGCCGAGTTCCACCGGGAGCTGCACGGGTTCGCGCGCCGCTGTACCGCCGCGGAGGTCGCCCGGTGATGGGTTCGGTCAACCCGCTGCGCCGTAGCCGCCGCCGGCCGCGCCGGGTCGCGGTGCTCTCCGTGCACACCTCCCCACTGGAGCAACCCGGCACTGGGGACGCCGGCGGCATGAACGTCTACATCGTGCAAACCGCCACCCGAATGGCCCGCCGGGGCATCGCCGTCGAGATCTTCACCCGCGCCACCTCCTCCGACCTGCCACCGGTGGCCGAGCTGGCTCCCGGCGTGCTGGTGCGGCACGTGACGGCCGGCCCGTTCGAGGGGCTGGGCAAGGACGAGCTGCCCGGGCAGCTCTGCGCGTTCACCGCGGGCGTGCTGCGCGCCGAGGCTCGGCACGAGCCCGGCTACTACGACGCCGTGCACTCGCACTACTGGCTGTCCGGCCAGGTCGGCTGGCTCAGCACCGGCCGGTGGGGCGTGCCGCACGTGCACACCCCGCACACGCTGGCCAAGGTCAAGAACGCGGCGCTGGCCGCCGGGGACCGGCCCGAGCCCCGCATCCGGGTGATCGGGGAGGAGCAGGTGGTCGCCGAGTCCGACCGTCTGGTGGCCAACACCCCGGTGGAGGCCGGTCAGCTCATCGATCTCTACGGCGCCGAGCCGGAGCGGGTGGTGACCATCCCACCTGGCGTGGACCTGGAACGCTTCAGGCCCGGCGACCCGGCGGCGGCCCGCGCCGCCCTCGGCCTCGCCCCGGACGCCGTGGTGCTCGCCTTCGTCGGCCGGCTCCAGCCCCTGAAAGCGCCGGACGTGCTGGTGCGGGCCGCCGCCGAGATGCTGGCGCGCGACCCGGCCCTGCGGGACCGGCTCGTCGTACTGATCGTGGGCGGCCCCTCCGGCAACGGCCTGGAGCAGCCCGAGGCGTTGCGTGCCCTGGCCGTGGAGCTGGGCGTGGCCGACGTGGTCCGCTTCCTCCCCCCACAGTCCGGTTCAGCCCTGGCCGAGGCGTACCGGGCTGCCGACCTGGTCGCGGTCCCCAGCTACAACGAGTCGTTCGGCCTGGTCGCCCTCGAGGCGCAGGCATGCGGCACACCGGTGGTCGCGGCCTCGGTCGGCGGCCTGCCGGTGGCCGTGGCGGACGGCGAGTCGGGCTTGCTGATGACCAGCCACGACCCGGCCGAGTGGGCAAGGGCGCTGTCGGACGTCGCTCTGCGTCCCGCGCGCCTGGCCGAACTCTCCGCCCGTGCGGTCGATCATGCCGCCCGGTTCTCCTGGGATCGCACGACCGACGCCTTGCTGGCAACCTACGCGGAGGCGGCGCGGCCGCTCGAGACGTCCCGACGGGAGGTGGCGGTGTGACCCATACCCAGCTCGAGGCGTTGGACCAGCTCATCGCGAACACGCTCGACGAGCGGGAGCTGCGGTACGAGCGCCGCGCGCCCGGGCGCTTCTTCGTGACCCTGCCGGGAATTAAGAAGTTGCAGACCAACTGCTGGCTGATCGTCGAACGCCACGCCCTGCTGGTCGAGGCGTTCGTCTGCCGCCACCCCGACGAGGCGCACGAAGAGGTCTACCGCTACCTGCTCCGACGCAACGCCCGCCTCTACGGCGTGCACTACACGGTGGACAAGGCCGGCGACATCTACCTGATCGGCCACATCGGCCTGCACGCGGTGACCGCGGAGGAACTGGACCGTGTCCTCGGCCAGGTCCTCGAAGCCGCCGACGGCGACTTCAACACCCTGCTGGAACTGGGTTTCGCAACTGCCATCAAGCGCGAGTGGGACTGGCGCGTCTCCCGCGGCGAATCCCTCGCCAACCTCCGAGCCTTCCAACACCTCGTCGACCGCGGCCCCGAACCCTGACCCCACCGTCCACACCGGACAACCCCGGAAAACGACCCCACGACCTGCAAGGAACACCATCGCACCACAAGAAAAGCGGATGCAGAGCACAGGCTGCGCTCGCTGCGTTGACACCCCGTCGAGGACCAGGGGCGGCCGCGCCGGCCAGGTGATTCCCCCCGCCATCGGGCATATGGATGCTTGGTCGCCCCCACACAGCTGATCTCGCCGCCGCCTCGTCATGTGTGCTCGCTGTGCGAGGTGAGATCGGGTAGCCAACCGGCACTGCCGCCTGTCAGGGAGTGCTCGGTCTGCTGAAGCGGACCGGACCCCCAACCTCGCCCGCTGCTCTGCGAAGTGTGCTCAGTGTGCTGGTCCTGCCGTAGCGAGCGGGGGTCCGGGGGCAAGCCCCCGTCGTGGGGTGTGGGGGCTCGGCCCCACAAAACACGACGTGTCGACGCCCCGGTCCGCTGACCAGCGGACACACCTCCCCCGCGGGAGGCGCGGGGCGGCTCGGGAGAGAGGGGGAGTCGCGAGCTCGAGCCGCCCCGCGTCAGGTCCCCGCCGCGACGGATCCTCTGGGCGGGGGGCACCCCGAGGATCCGGGCGGGCCGCGGTTCGACGGGGGAGGCGAACCGCGGTGACACCCTCTCGAGATCGGGGAGTGCGTGGGAGCCGATCTAGGGAGAGCAATGTCAACTTGGCAGAACTCACGAGGCGTTCACAAGCCCGCCTCACTGCTCCATTCGAGTGTTCTTAGGGGTGCAAAGTAACGCTCGGATCGCGAAACGATGGAGCTTGACCGCGTCGAGTGACGCCGGCCACGATTGGCCTCCCCGCTCCGCCGGTGTGAGGAGAGCGCCATGGTCCTTCGCAGCCCGTTCGCCGACGTCGAGATCCCGGATGTCACGCTGCCCGACCTGCTCTTCGCCGATGTGGCCGCCCGCGCGGCGCGCCCGGCGCTCATCGACGGCCCGAGCGGCCGGACCCTCACCTACGGCGAGCTGGCGGCCGCGGTCGACCGACTGGCCGCGGCCCTGGCCGAGCGCGGGGTCGGCAAGGGCGACGTCATCGGCATCCTCAGCCCGAACACGCCGTACTACGCGGTCGTCTTCCACGGTGCGCTGCTCGCGGGCGCGACAGTGACCACCATCAACGCCCTCTACACCCCGGAGGAGGTCGCGAGCCAGCTCACCGACTCCGGCGCGCGGATGCTCTTCACCATCTCCGCCTTCCTCGACCGGGCGCGCCCGGCCGCCGAGACCGCCGGCGTCAGCGACGTCGTCGTGCTGGACGGCGCGGAGGGGCACACCAACCTCAGCGAACTGCTCGCCACACCGGCATCGACCCCCGAGGTGGCGCTCGACCCAGCCGTAGACATCGCGGTACTGCCCTACTCGTCAGGTACGACGGGCCGGGCCAAGGGCGTCATGCTGACCCACCGCAACCTCGTGGCGAACCTCCTGCAGGGCCAGCCGTTCCTCCAGCTCGACGGCGAGAACCGGGTGTTGGCGGTGCTGCCGTTCTTCCACATCTACGGCATGCAGGTGACCATGAACCATGCGCTGCTCAACGGCGCGACCGTGATCACCATGCCCAGGTTCGACCTGGCCGAGTTCCTGCGCGTGATCGCCGAGTACCGCACCGACCGCGTCTACATCGCGCCGCCGGTCGCGGTCGCGCTGGCCAAGCACCCGCTGGTCGACAACTACGACCTGTCCGCGCTCAGGCTCCTGTTGTCCGGCGCCGCGCCGCTGGATGCCGACCTGGCCGCCGCCGTCCGGTCCCGCCTGGGCTGCCGGGTGCGCCAGGGCTACGGGATGACCGAGCTGAGCCCGGTGAGCCACGCGATCCCCGCGGACCGGGACGACCTCTCCGTCGGCACCGTCGGCCTGCTCCTGCCGAACCAGGCCGCCAAGCTGGTCGACCCGGCCTCCGGCGAGGAGGTGGGTCCGGGCGTGCCCGGCGAGCTGTGGGTGCGCGGCCCGAACGTGATGGCCGGCTACCTGAACAACCCCGAGGCGACCGCGGCCACCATCGACTCCGACGGCTACCTGCACACCGGCGACGTCGCCGTGGTGGACGAGCAGGGTTGCTTCAGCGTGGTCGACCGGGTCAAGGAACTGATCAAGTACAAGGGCTACCAGGTCCCGCCGGCGGAGCTGGAGGCGCTGCTGCTGACCCATTCCGGCATCGCCGACGCGGCCGTGATCGGTGTCCGCGACGCCGAGGGCGAGGAGGTGCCCAAGGCGTTCGTCGTTCGCCAGCCCGGGGCCGAGGACCTCGGCGCCGAGGGGGTGATGGCGTTCGTCGCCGAACACGTCGCCCCGTACAAGAAGGTGCGGGCCGTGGAGTTCATCGACGCCATCCCCAAGTCGGCGTCCGGGAAGATCCTGCGCAAGGACCTGCGGGACCGGGAGACCGCCACCCCGGCCTGATCAGTCGGCCGGCTCGGTACCCGTCGCGGCCAGGACGAAGGCGGGGATGGCCGGGCGCCCGGTCGCTGCAGCCGCGCCCCGGTACGTTCCGATCTTCCTGGCCGGGAGCGTCACCGGCGCGCCGAGCCGGTCCAACACCGTCCATGCTGGACCGCGCAGCGCATCCGCAGTGGCCCGACCCGCCAGCGTCCTGCCCAGTGGGAAGGCACGCCCCCGCCCTCCCCGGGTCTCGCGAGCCCAAGTCGAGCGTAGTGATCAGCAAAATCACAGGTCAAGGGCATGATCGAGCACTGTGGACAGATCGCTTTCCTGTGGATAGACCGGCATTCGTGCTCGCACGGTCCCGTTTGGCAGGCTGTAGGCATGGCTAACGCTGTCGGCACCCTCGTGCTGCTCCGCCACGGCGAGAGCGTCTGGAACGCCGAAAACCTGTTCACGGGTTGGGTCGACGTCCCCCTCTCCGAGCGGGGCGAGACCGAGGCCCGCCGGGGCGGCGAGCTGCTGCGGGACGCCGGGATCCTCCCGGACGTCGTGCACACCTCGCTGCTGCGCCGCGCGATCTCCACCGCCAACATCGCCCTCGACACCTGCGACCGGCACTGGATCGACGTCCGGCGGGACTGGCGGCTCAACGAGCGCCACTACGGCGCCCTCCAGGGCAAGAACAAGAAGCAGACCCTCGACCAGTACGGCGAGGAGCAGTTCACGCTCTGGCGCCGCTCCTACGACGTGCCGCCCCCGCCGATCGAGTCGGGCACCGAGTTCAGCCAGGATGGCGACCCGCGCTACGCCGGCCTCGGCGCCGAGTTGCCGCGCACCGAGTGCCTGAAGGACGTGGTGGCCCGGCTGCTGCCGTACTGGTCGGACTCGATCGTGCCGGACCTGCGCGCCGGCCGGACCGTCCTGGTCGCCGCGCACGGCAACTCGCTGCGCGCGCTGGTCAAGCACCTTGACGGCGTCTCCGACGAGGCGATCGCCAAGCTGAACATCCCGACCGGCATCCCGCTGCGCTACGACCTCGACGCCGACCTGCGGCCGACCAATCCGGGCGGCACCTACCTCGACCCGGACGCCGCCGTCTCCGCGATCCAGGCGGTGGCGAACCAGGGCCGCTGAGCAACCGGGCCCAGCACACCCCGCCCTGGGCACCTCTGAGCACCACCCCAGCAGCCAGCGCGCGTCCGGGGGACATACCCGTCCTCCGGACGCGCTTTCGGCGGTTGCGCGCGGCCGGTCTCCCCTCCTGCGCGCGTGGGTGAACGGCGCGTGACCCGGGTCGAAACAGCAGGTGATCGCGATGTCGTTGCCGTCACGGATGCCCGCGCGGGACTAGGCCGAGGCGGGTCTGGCCTGCTTACCATGCGGCCGTGACCGCATCGGGCTATCTCGCCCTGACCATCGGCGCCCTCGTCGCGGTGCTGGTTGGTCTGTCCACCGGTCTCCTGCTCGGCAGCTACCGGGCCGCCCGACGGTCCCGCCGCCCGGCCGGGGTGACCGTCGCCGAACTCGTCCAGCGCGTCGTGCACTCCTCGCACAACGGGGTGGCGGTGCTCAGCCGGTTCGGCGACGTTGTGCTGCACAACCCGCGCGCCGCCGAGCTGGGCGTGGTTCGCTCGAACCGGGCCGACGCCCGTGCGATCAAGGCCGCCGAGCAGGTTTTGGAGACCGGCGACGTGGTGCAGGTCGACCTCTCGCCACTGGAGCGGGGCGCCCTGTCCGGGCGCGGTCCCGCCGCGGTGCTCGCCGAGGTACGACCGCTGGGCGACGGCTTCACCGTGATCGACGCCGCCGACGAGTCCGACGCCGTGCGGCTGGAGGCCACCCGGCGCGACTTCGTGGCCAACGTCAGCCACGAGCTCAAAACCCCGGTCGGCGCGCTCGCGCTGCTCGCCGAGGCCGTGCTGGACGCCGCCGAGGACCCCGACGAGGTGCACCGCTTCGGCGGCAAGATCCTGCACGAGGCGACCCGGCTGGGCTCGCTGGTCACCGAGCTGATCGCGTTGTCGCGGCTGCAGGGCGCCGAGCGGCTGCCCGAGCTGGCCACCGTGCCGGTGGACGAGGTGGTCAAGGAGGCGTTGGCCCGCTGCCGGCTGGCGGCCGAGTCCGCCGGCATCGAGATCACCGTCGACGACCCGAGCGGGCTGACCCTGGACGGCGACCGCACCCTGCTCGTCACCGCGCTGAGCAACCTCGTGGACAACGCCATCGCCTACTCGCCGCCGGGCAGCCCGGTGTCGGTCAGCCGCCGCCTCTCCAACGGGTTCGTCGAGATCGCCGTCACCGACCGCGGCATCGGCATCGAGCCCGAGCACCAGGAGCGCGTCTTCGAGCGCTTCTTCCGGGTCGACCCGGCCCGCTCCCGCGCCACCGGGGGAACCGGCCTCGGCCTGGCCATCGTCAAGCACGTCGCCGCGAACCACGGCGGTGAGGTGCGGTTGTGGAGCCGGCCCGGCACCGGCTCCACGTTCACCCTGCGCATCCCGGCCCACGTCGGCCCGGGCGCGCAGGACGGCGGTGAGCCGGGCACGCCGGCCCCCGCATCACTCGTGCCGTCGGGCGACCGCCGGGCGGACACCAGCAGCGTCGACCATGGAGGAGTGCTGTGACCAGGGTGTTGATCGTGGAGGACGAGGAGTCCTTCGCCGACCCGCTGGCGTTCCTGCTCCGTAAGGAGGGGTTCACCACGGCGATCGCCACCACCGGCCAGGAGGCGCTGGAGGAGTTCGACCGCAACGGCGCGGACATCGTGCTGCTCGACCTGATGCTGCCCGGGATGAGCGGCACGGACGTGTGCAAGCAGCTGCGCCAGCGCTCGGCCGTCCCGGTGATCATGGTGACCGCGCGGGACAGTGAGATCGACAAGG
This sequence comes from Longimycelium tulufanense, assembly GCF_014645795.1. GTDB lineage: Bacteria > Actinomycetota > Actinomycetes > Mycobacteriales > Pseudonocardiaceae > Longimycelium > Longimycelium tulufanense. Next base: position 44,832 of record NZ_BMMK01000024.1, read on the forward strand.
TGGTCGGCCTGGAGCTGGGCGCCGACGACTACGTCACCAAGCCCTACTCGGCGCGCGAGCTGGTCGCCCGCATCCGCGCCGTGCTGCGCCGTGGCGGCGAGTCCGAGGACCTGCTACCGCAGGTGCTGGAGGCCGGCCCGGTCCGGATGGACGTGGAGCGGCACGTGGTGACCGTGCAGGGCCGCGAGGTCAGCCTCCCGCTCAAGGAGTTCGACCTGCTGGAGTACCTGCTGCGCAACGTCGGTCGGGTGCTCACCCGTGGCCAGCTCATCGACCGCGTCTGGGGCGCCGACTACGTGGGCGACACCAAGACCCTCGACGTGCACGTCAAGCGGCTGCGGTCCAAGATCGAACCGGACCCCTCCGCCCCCCGCCACCTGGTGACGGTGCGTGGTCTCGGCTACAAGTTCGAGTCCTGAGGACACCCCCCGCCGTTGCGGTGGCGTGTGACACCCGGCACCGGTTAGGCGATGTCGGGACCGGAGGCAGGATACGGCCCGGTAACGTTCGGTCCGTGCGCCTCGGGGTGCTCGACGTGGGCTCGAATACCGTCCACCTACTGGTGGTGGACGCGCATCGTGGTGCCCACCCCACGCCGATGAGCTCAGAGAAGTCGGTGTTGCGGCTCGCCGAGCAGCTGGATTCCGCGGGCCAGCTCACCACGGCCGGCGCGGACAAGCTGGTCCGCGCGGTCAACGCGGCCCGCGACTCCGCCGAGGAGCACGGCTGCGAGGACCTGCTGGCGCTGGCCACCTCGGCCGTACGCGAGGCCGGCAACGCCAACGAGGTACTGGAGCGGGTGCGCGCCGAGACCGGCGTCGACTTGCGGGTGCTCACTGGCGAGGACGAGGCCCGCTACACCTTCCTGGCCGCCCGCCGCTGGTACGGCTGGTCCGCCGGGCACCTGCTGGTGGTCGACATCGGTGGCGGCTCGCTGGAGCTGGCGATCGGCATCGACGAGGACCCGGACCTGGCGGTCTCGGTGCCCTTCGGGGCGGCCCGGCTCACCCGGACCCGGTTCCGCAAGGACCCGCCGAGCCAGCGCGAGGTGACCGCGTTGCGCGACTGGCTGGACGGCCAGCTCGCCCCGGTCGCCCGCGACCTCCGGCGCGCCGGCCAGCCGGACCGGATGGTCGCCACCTCCAAGACGTTCCGCACGCTGGCCCGGCTCTCCGGGGCGGCGCCGTCCTCGTCCGGGCCGCGGGTGCGGCGGGTGCTCACCGACGCCGGGCTGCGTCAGCTGATCGCGTTCATCTCCCGGATGTCGGCCGCGGACCTGGCCGAGCTGGAAGGGGTGAGTGCCAGCCGGGCGCACCAGCTCGTCGCCGGTGCCCTGGTCGCCGAGGCCACCATGCGCGCGTTGTCGCTGACCGAGCTAGAGATCTGCCCCTGGGCGCTGCGCGAGGGCGTGATCCTGCGCCGGCTGGACCACACCAACGGGACGGGCCCGGCGGCCGCGGCCCGCGGCTGGGCGGCGGTGGAGCCCGAGATCGGTACTGGACGGACGAGCCGGCACGGGGCACGGTGGAGCCGATGACTCGGGAGAGCGGACCGGAGGACCGGTCGCAGCGCACGGTCGCGGAGCTGCTCGCGCAGTACGGGCGTTCCGGCGCCGGCGGCACACCCCGCCGGCGACGTCGCCGGGAGGAAGACGACGAGCCGAACGAGACCGCACCGCACGCGATCATCGGCCGGGTGCTCTCCGAGAGCGGCCGGATGCGTGCGATCACCGACGACGGTCCCGAGGACGCCGAGCCCCGCTCCTACCCGCGTTACGACACCCCGTCCCGGCGTCGGCTGCGGGCGCCGGAGCCCGAGCCGGAGGCCGCGGCCCCCCAGGCCCCGGGGCCCGCGGCCGCGCAGGCCCCGCCGCAGTCGCCACCTCCGCCGCCCGCTCCACCGAAGCCGTTGGCCAAGCCCAAGCCCACGGCCAAGTCGGCGCCGCGACCGGCACCCCCGCCCGGGGCGAGCTTCCCGCCGGCACCGGCCGACGTCGACCACACCGTGCCGGTGCCACCGGTGCGGCCCGGTGCTCCCGACCTGCAGCCGACCCTGGCCGGCGCGGACGTCCTGGCCGACACCACCCAGGTGCCGCCGGTCCGGGTTTACCCCGAGGAGCCGGCCCACCCGCAACCGCCGACCGCCAGCCGGATACCCGTACCGCCGGCGGGTCCGTTGACCCGGCCGGGTATGGCACCGCCCGCCCCGGACACGGCCGAGGGGTTGACCGAACAGCTGCCCCGGGTGGCCGAACCGGCCGCTGCCGAGCCACCGAAGCGACCCGAACTGACCGGACCGGGCACCGAGCGTTGGTACCCCGACGACTTCGACGACGAGGACTCCGAGCCCGGCGGGACCGAGGCGGTGGACGCCGCCGCGCCCCCGGCCGGGCTGGACGATGCCGACGAGATCGCCGAGCCGGACGAGGCCGAGGAGGCCGAACGGTCACCGGCCAAGGAGTGGCTGGTCATGGTCGCCCAGCTCGGTGTCGGCCTGATCGGCGGTGGCGCGCTGTGGTGGGCCTTCCAGTGGCTCTGGAAGTGGCAGGCGCCGGTCGCACTGGTCGTCGCATTGCTGGTGACGCTCGGCCTGGTGCTCGTGGTCCGGGTGCTCCGCAAGGCGGACGACCTGCAGACGACCCTGCTCGCGGTGCTCGTCGGCCTGGTCGTCACCATGTCCCCCGCGGCTCTCCTGCTCGTCGCCCGGTGAGTGAGGGCCGGAACCCACGATGCGACAACCCATTCCGATCGGCCTGTCCAGCGCTTCGGTGTGGCCGCAGCCGGTGGGAGCAGCCTTCGCACTGGCCGCTGAGCTGGGCTACGACGGCATCGAGCTGATGGTGTGGGCTGACCCGGTGAGCCAGGACGTGCGGGCGGTGGATCGGTTGGCGGAGCGCTATGGCATCCCCGTGCTAGCCGTGCACGCACCGTGCCTGCTGATCACCCAGCGGGTGTGGTCACCGGATCCGGAGACGCGGTTGCGGAAAGCGGTTGCCGCGGCAAAGGACCTGCGCGCTTCCACGGTCGTCGTGCACCCGCCCTTCCGCTGGCAGCGGCGCTACGCCGACAACTTCCCCCGCCTGGTCGACCAACTGGAACACGACAGCGAGGTGCGGGTGGCAGTGGAGAACATGTTCCCGCTCCGCCCGCTGGGCCGACGCCGTGCAGTGCGGGTCTCCGGCTTCCGTCCCTCACCCGACCCCACCGACGTCGGCTACGCCAACTACACCCTGGACGTCTCCCACTGCGCAGCCGCGCACATGGACGTCCTGGAGCTGGCCAAGCGGATGGGCGGCGGGCTCGCCCACGTCCATCTCGCCGACGGCACCGGTGCCCCGGTCGATGAGCACCTGGTTCCCGGACGCGGGAAGCAGCCGTGCGCACGGCTGTGCGAGGACCTGGCCGCCGGCGACTTCGCCGGATCGGTGGTGCTGGAGATCAACACCCGGAAGGCGCGCGACCGCAGTGAGCGCGCACAACAGTTGCGCGAGGCGCTGGCGTTTGCCCGCCTCCACCTGCACCGCACCTGACCCCGACTGGGCAATCCGTACCCGGTGGGCGGGTCCGGATGGTCGCATTGCCCAGTTCGAGTACGGAGCGCGAGCAGATGGGACACCGAATCCGGTGTGATCCACGCGGCCGGGTGAGCGGTGGCCGGTGCGGGGCACGTACAGTTCCGGCCGTGAATCCGCTCCGCACGCTCATCCTTGCCGCGGCAGGCAACGACACCATTCGGCACCTGGTGGCGACCGCACCGGTGAGCCGGGACGTGGTGCGTCGCTTCGTCGCCGGTGAGACCACCCAGGACGCCGTTCACGCGACCAGGGGACTGGTCGAGTCCGGTCTCTCGGTGACGCTGGACTACCTGGGCGAGGACACCACCGACCGCGACCAGGCCGAGCGGACCGTCCAGGCGTACCTGGAGCTGCTGGACAAGCTGCACTCCGACGGCCTGGCGGACCGGGCCGAGGTGAGCGTCAAGCTCTCCGCCGTCGGACAGGCGCTGGACGAGCGGCTGGCGCTGGAGAACGCCTCGCGCATCTGCGCCGCCGCCGAGCAGGCCGGGACCACGGTGACGCTGGACATGGAGGACCACACCACCACCGACTCCACCCTGGGCACCCTGCGCGAGCTGCGCCGCAGCTGGCCGTGGGTCGGCGGGGTGCTGCAGTCGTACCTGCACCGCACCCTCGACGACGCCACCGCGCTGTCCGGTGAGGGTTCCCGTATCCGGCTGTGCAAGGGCGCCTACAACGAGCCGGAGTCGGTGGCCTACATCGACCAGCACGACGTCGACCTGAGCTACGTCCGCTGCGCCAACGCCCTACTGTCCGGCGAGGGCTACCCGATGTTCGCCACGCACGACCCGCGCCTGATCGAGATCATCGGCGAGCGTGCGCGATGGTACGGGCGCAAGCCGGGCAGCTACGAGTACCAGATGCTCTACGGGGTTCGGCCCGACGAGCAGCGCCGGCTCGCCGGCAGCGGGGAAACCGTGCGCGTCTACATCCCCTACGGCGAGGAGTGGTACGGCTACCTGATGCGGCGGATGGCCGAGCGGCCCGCCAACACCGCGTTCTTCCTGCGGTCGCTGGTCAGCAAGTCGTGACCATTCGGCCGCCCGCCCGTCCGGGGCTCGCCGTGGTGCCCTTCTCCGCCGCGTCCGCGGTCCGGCCGATCGGGGACGGTGGCTTCACCGCCGACCTGTCGTCGGTGTGGACGATCGGGGGCCGCCCACACGGCGGGTACCTACTCGTGCTGCTGAGCCGCGCCGCGCTGGCGGCCGTGGACACCGACGGTGGTGAACCGTCCGACCCGCTGACCGTCAGCGCCCACTTCCTCCACTCACCGGAGCTGGGGCCGGTGCTGCTGCGCACCGACGTCCGCAAGGCCGGGCGCACCGCCAGCGTGGTCCACGCGGTGCTGGAGCAGCGGGGCCGGGCCTGTGTGGAGGCGACCGTCACCGCTGGCGCCCTGCCAACCACCGAACCGGCCTGGGCCGACCTGCCGGACATGCCCGTCGAGCCCCCGGCGCGGGCGCTGGATGTCGGCTCATCGGGGATGGGCGAGGCGTTCCGCCTGGCCAGGGGCTGCGAGGTGCGGTTGGATCCGACGACCGCGGCGTTCCTGGGCGAGGATGGCCGGGGCGACCCGGTGCTGCGGCTGTGGACCCGGCCGCGCGGCGAGCGTACGGACGCACTGTTCGCGCTGCTGGCCGGCGACATCACCCCGCCGGTCACCTTCAACCTGGGCCGGCTCGGCTGGTCACCCACCGTGCAGCTCACCGCGCTGCTCCGGGCCCGGCCGGCGCAGGGCTGGCTGCGCGTGGAGGCCCGTAGCCGTGCGGTGCACGGGCGCTGGTTCGACGAGGACGTCACCGTGGTGGACGCCCGCGGCCGGCTGGTGTGCCAGGCTCGGCAGCTCGCCCTCACGCCGGCCTGAGACCGGCTACCGGGCGACCGTGCCCGAGCCGTCTGCAGGTTGGTCAGCCGGGCGTGGCCTCCTCGCAGGTCACCGGCTGCCCGGGGGCGGTCGAGGTGCGTTCCGCCAGCTGTCTCGGCTGGTCCAGGGTCTTGTCCAGGATCACCCGACAGGTCGCGACGGCGCTCTCGGCCGGCGTCGCCGTGACCTTGGCCGTCCGGCCGGCGTGGACCACGACGTCCTTGCTCCAGGGCAGGACAATCGCCTGTTCGGTACTGCTCCGCAGACTGTCGCTGCGCGGCGTGGGCGAGTAGGCGTACCGACCTGCCGAACCCCGCCGCCGCGGTTCGCGCTCACCTCATAGGTGATCGAGTAGGCATAGGGCTTGCGGTCGCGGAGAGCGGAACACCCGGTCAGGGCTGCCCCCGTCACCGCGACGAGCACGACCACGCCGACCACTCTGAACACCATGGACACCCTCCCCTCCGGAGTGGCCCTGATGAGTGCAGGAAACCGGATGACGCGCATTGAAGGCATCCACTGGCGGTATGGTCTGTAGCCCATCTGGAGTAGGGGCCGGTCTGCGACCACAGGTCGAGCTGGTGGCACCCTGTTTGACATGACGACCATCGCCGTCCTGGGTGCGGGCAAGATCGGTGAGGCGCTGCTGTCCGGGCTGCTCAAGGCCGGGCGTAGCCCCGACGACCTGATGTTCACCGAGCGGTACCCCGAGCGCTGCGCCGAGCTGACGAAGCGCTACGGCGTACGCAGCGTGGACGTGCCGGCCGCCGTCAAGGCGGCGGACGTCCTGGTGGTCGCGGTGAAGCCGCAGGACATCGAACCGCTGCTGGACGAGCTGGCGCCTCGGGTGGAGCCGGACACGCTGGTGGTGTCGCTGTGTGCCGGCCTGCCGACGAAGCTGTTCGAGCGCCGGCTGCCGGAAGGCACCCCGGTCGTGCGCGTGATGCCGAACACCCCGATGGTCATCGGCGAGGCGATGAGCGCCGTTTCCGGTGGACGGCACGCCGAGCCGCACCACCTCGCCCTGGTGGAGGAGCTGCTGGGCAGCGTCGGCCGCGTGGTGCGGGTGCCCGAGAGCCAGCAGGACGCGGTCACCGCGCTGTCCGGCTCCGGCCCGGCCTACTTCTTCTACCTGGTCGAGGCCATGATCGACGCCGGCATCCTGCTCGGCATCCCGCGTGCGGTGGCCGCCGACCTCATCATCCAGTCCGCGGTGGGGGCGGCCACGATGCTGCGGGACGGGGGCGTGCACCCGGTCACCCTGCGGGAGGCGGTCACCTCCCCGGCCGGCACGACCATCATGGCCATCCGTGAGCTGGAGCGGCACGGGGTGCGGGCTGCGCTGATCGAGGCCATCGAGGCGGCCCGGGACCGCTCGGCGGAGCTGGGCCGGGCACATGAGGTGGACTGACACCTGGCCTGAGCCGACCCGCGAGGCGACGGGCGAAGCGAGCATCGCGCCGGTAAGGCGCGCAGCGAAGCCCAGAGCCGAGCAATCCGGCACAGTGAGGTGACGGGGCGAAGCGAGTATCGCCACGGGGCGACAAGGCGCCCCGGAGACGAGCAGCCCAGCACTGCTAACCCTCAAGCCACTCGACCGGGTCGATCCTGGGCCGTCAGTGGCCGGTAAATCGATCCAGTTCCGCGCGTTTTCCATGATCAGACGCGGGCGGGCGACCGAGCGGGTGTTCTGCTCCGGCCGGACGGGTATCCGACCGTCGCAGAAGTCCCAACCGTCCCGCTACGCTCGAACCAGCACGTGCGTGTCGAACCGCCGGAGGGGAAGCCGGCGGCACGAACACGTGCTCGAAGGACGCGGTGACAGATGCCGTCGAACAGGGAGGCCGACGAGGGCCGGCTCGGCCAGGTCCAGTTCCTCACGGTCGCCGAGGTGGCCGCCATCATGCGGGTCTCCAAGATGACCGTGTACCGGCTGGTGCACTCCGGCGAGCTGCCCGCGGTGCGGGTGGGGCGTTCGTTCCGGGTACCGGAGAAGGCCGTGAACGAGTACCTGGAGAACGCCTACTTCAGCGCCGGTTGATCTGGCGAGCCCCATCCGGTGCGCCGACCGGCTCCGGTCGGGGCGGGTCACCTACTGTGCCCGCCGCGTCGATCAACATTCGCGCCCGGTAGTCTGGGGGGCCGTTCGTGCCTGGTTCCGCGTGCCGTTGCGGCTCGCCGGTGCGCAGGAACCGCAACACCACCGACGACAAGCGAGGGATCGGCGTATGGGCTCGGTCATCAAGAAGCGCCGCAAGCGCATGTCCAAGAAGAAGCACCGCAAGCTGCTCCGCAGGACCCGGGTGCAGCGGCGCAAGCTGAAGAAGTGAGCTTGCGCGCCGCACGAGCGGCGCGGTTCGAGCGCAGGCGGCGGTGTTCTGGTGCCCGGCACCAACGCACAGCCGAGCGGGCGGGCGGCGACCCCCACTTGCGAGGGTCGCCGGCCGCCCGCTTCTCGGTCCCGGATGAGTGCGTGGGAGTCGGGGCGGGGACGGAGCGACCGGTTGATCTCTGGCCACGCGACGGCGCGACGCCCACACCGCCGCGGATGGTGACCGTATCCGCCAGACACTTTCTCGAGGCCCAGCAAGCCAACGGAGGGAGGTCGGGGCCGGTTTGAGCTGTGGCCAGGCCGTGGCTCCGGGACCGGGCGCCGCACTGCGTTGCTCGCTGGGAACCGCTGGTCACACCATTTGGCTTCGCTGGCTGGCGACCAAAGCGCATGGATGGTTCGCCCGGGGCCAGTCGACCGGCTTCCCCCGCGACCCCCATCGCAAGGTGCTCCCGGTCCGCATCTTGGTCCCGCGTCCTCCAGACGCTTCCCAACATGCGGCCAGCGCCTGGAATGCCCAGGCCGGCACTGAGGGAGCACTCGTGTGTTCTCCAGCCTCGTATCCCCGCGCCAAGAATCGGCGCGGCTGCCCCACCATCCAGTCACGCTCATCTACGTGGTCAGACCCGGCGCGCCTACCACCGCAGGTCACCTGTTGCCAGGGGATTGGGGAAGATTCTCGCCCGGAGTCCCTCGTCCATTGGGGCGGTCAGTGCGCAGAGTTCGCGTGCACATTCGTTCGGTAACGACCGAACGGATTTGTCCAATACCCAACGCGCGTCGCCGGGTGGTGAGCTGCACGAGCAGACTTGCGCCCACCACACTGACCCACAGGGGGCAAACATGCCCCCAGCGCGCCGGCTCGCGAACTGGTGCAGCCGCGGACTGCTCCCATCCATGCGGTGAGGGCGTGTGCCAACGCTGCCCGGCCACAGTCGGGTTCGCTCGAGCCGCGCGATCTCGTACAGCGTTCGCCGAGAGACACCCGCGACAAGGGGGATTCGTTCGTTGGGACGTCGTCGGCGGTGCAGTGCCGCGCAGACCTCGCCCGGCCGCCTACGCGGCATGGTCCTTTCGGTGTGACGAGATGAGGATCATGCTCGCGAACTTGCACAAGCTGGAAAACGGTTCCCACGGCTCGCATTCGTGTGCCCGCCGTCCAGCTCCGTGCCCGCGACCCTCCGGAGTGGTCGGAGCCTTCCCGCAACCTCCCGGCCAAGAGCCGGAAACCGGACTGCTGTCCACTGGGGTCCGCCCACTGGAACGCGTGCCGCCGACGGGGTGGTCCGCGCTTCCCGCAATTTCCGGTACCCCTCGTTACCGGTAGTATCACGGGTGATCACCGCCCGTGTCCGCAGGAGTCGCATGGCGCCCAGGATCGTCCTCGTCACCGGCGTGAGCCGGTTCCTCGGCGGCCACCTCGCCGCCCGGCTCGCCGCCAACCCGGAGATCGAACGCGTGCTCGGGGTCGACACCGTGCCGCCGTCCCGCGACCTGCGGCGACGGATGGGCCGCACGGAGTTCGTCCGGGCCGACATCCGCAACCCCCTCATCGCCAAGATCATCCTCCGTGCCGGGGTCGACACCGTGGTGCACACCTCGGTCACCGCCAGCCCGGCCGGGCCGCGCTCGGCGACGAAGGAGATGAACGTCATCGGCACGATGCAGCTCCTGGCGGCGTGTCAGAAGTCGCCGCAGGTCAGCAAGTTCATCGTGAAGTCCACGGCCGCGGTCTACGGGGCCAGCTCCCGCGATCCCGCGATGTTCACCGAGAACATGGGACCCAAGGACCTGCCGTCGTCCGGCTACGCCAAGGACGCCGTGGAGGTGGAGGGCTACGTCCGCGGGTTCGCCCGCCGGCGGCCCGACGTCGCGGTCAGCACGCTGCGCTTCGCCAACGTCGTCGGGCCGCGCATCGACACGTTGCTGACCCGATACTTCGCCCTTCCCGTCGTGCCGACCGTGCTGGGTTACGACGCCCGGGTCCAGCTGCTGCACTCCGAGGACGCCCTGGCCGTGCTGGAACGAGCCACGCTGAACCACCTGCCCGGCGTCTACAACGTCGGCGGTGACGGGGTCCTCATGCTGTCCCAGGCGATCCGCCGGGCCGGGCGGGTCCCGCTGCCCGTGCCGGCGATGGCGGTACAGCCGGTCGGCCGGCTCTTCCGCAGCGCCCGGCTGGTCGATCTCTCACCGGAGCAGGTGCGGTTCCTCAACTTCGGCCGGGTGGTGGACAACACACGGCTGAAGACCGAGTTCGGCTTCACGCCGCGCTGGACGACGCGGCAGGCGTTCGACGACTACGTGCACGGGCGTGCGTTGCGGCCGCTCGTCGGTCCCGAGCACATCACCGCCATGGAACGGGGGATTCTGGATGCCGTCACGCGGATCCGCTGACACGCGCCGCGGAAGGGAGAACGAGGTGACGGAGGCACAGATCATCCCGCTGCGCCCGAGGCACGGGCAGCACCGGACAACAACCCCGATCGACTCCGCGCCCGCGCCGGAGGAACGCGACGACTGGGAGCAGCAGCTCGCCGACCTCCTCGCCTTCCTCCGCCGTCGCGCCACCGGCGACTACGAGGTGGACGAGTTCGGCTTCGACCGCGAACTGACCGAGAACCTTTTCCTGCCCCCGTTGCGACCGCTGTACCAGAAGTGGTTCCGGGTCGAGACGATCGGCATCCATAACGTGCCCAGCGAGGGCGGGGCGCTGGTGGTGGCCAACCACTCCGGCACGCTGCCGCTGGACGCGTTGATGACCGCGCTGGCGCTCCACGACGAGCACCCGAGTGGGCGGCACCTCCGGATGCTCGGCGCCGACCTGGTTTTCCGGCTACCGCTGATCGGCACCCTCGCCCGCAAGGCCGGACACACGCTGGCCTGCAACCCCGATGCCGAACGCCTGCTCAGCTCCGGCGAGCTGGTAGGGGTGTGGCCGGAGGGCTTCAAGGGCATCGGCAAGCCGTTCCGCGATCGGTACAAGCTGCAGCGATTCGGTCGCGGAGGGTTCGTCTCCGCGGCGTTGCGCACGGGTGTGCCGATCGTGCCGTGCTCGATCGTCGGGGCCGAGGAGATCTACCCGATGATCGGCGACATCAAGCCGCTGGCCCGGCTGCTGGGGTTCCCCTACTTCCCGGTGACCCCGTTCTTCCCGCTGTTCGGGCTGCTCGGCGCGGTTCCGTTGCCCTCGAAGTGGTACATCGAGTTCGGCGAGCCGGTCTCGACCGCGGACTACGAGCCGGGAGCGGCGGACGACCCGATGCTGGTGTTCAACCTCACCGACCAGGTCCGGGAGACGATCCAACAGACCCTGTACCGGCTGTTGACCCAGCGGCGGAACACCTTCCTCGGTTGACCTGCGCCGGAGGGCTCACCCGTTCACGCGGGTGTCACTCCGACGGGGGTTAGCATTCCGCGCGTGGGTCAGCCGATGCCGCAGCAGCAGCCATTTCCCATCCTCGTCTCGACGATGAACGACCTGCCCGGGTACCGGGTGGCGCACGTCTTCGGCGAGGTGTTCGGGCTCACCGTGCGCAGCCGCAACATGTTCTCCAACCTGGGCGCGAGCTTCAAGGCGCTCGCCGGCGGCGAAATCACCCAGTACACGCAGATGCTTGCCGAGTCGCGGAACGAGGCGGTCGGCAGGCTGTGCCAGTCGGCGGTGGCGATGGGTGCGAACGCGGTGCTCGCGATGCGGTTCGACTGCAACGAGATCGCGGGCACGATGAGCGAGGTCGCGGCGTACGGGACCGCGGTCTACGTGGTGCCGGCCAACCAGCCGCCCGCCCCGCAACAGGCGGCGCAGGTCGCACCGCAGCAGGCAGGCGCGCACCAGACGGGGCCGCAGGCTGCACAGCCGCAGGCCGGGCAGTACCACCCGCAGCAGGTGCCGCAGGGCTGATCATCCGGAGCTACGCGCGTGCGTCCGTTCATTGGGGACGGAGCACGCTTTGCCATGTTTGGTGGCGTCCGTCCCACGGCCGATCGCCGCTGCTCGAGGTTCGGGGGACGGGGATGCGGCAGGCGCTCCTGTGGCGAGATGTGGCATCAGGTGTGCGGATTTGTGGAGCGCGGTGTCGTGGGATGTCACACTCGGCCGCAAATTTGAATGACACGCCGTGGATTCCACTATCGGGTGTTGGCGGCGGATTTGGGGGATGCTTACCTTCGGCGGCATGCGAAATCGCGGAGATCAGCGGGAGGCGAGTCTCTCCCGCAACTCGGAAACCGTTGTGCCAGCGTGGATCCGGCGGCTCGCCGGTGCCCTGGGACGCGCATTGCGGCGGCCGCCCCCAAAGCGCCGGTTACGCGTTCCGGCGGCGATAGGCCAGGCCGGCCGCGACGGCCCCGGCGAGCGCGCCCGCGCCCAGCACCGAGGGCACCCCGATCCGGGCGGCCTTGCGGCCGGTGCGGAAGTCCCGCACCTCCCAGCCGCGGGAGCGGGCGACGTCGCGCAACCCGCCGTCCGGATTGACCGCGACCGCCGTGCCGACCACGGACAGCATGGGAACATCGTTCACCGAGTCCGAATAGGCGGTGCAGCGGCGCAGGTCGAGCCCTTCCTTGGCGGCCAGCGCCCGGACCGCGTGCGCCTTGGCCCGGCCGTGCAGGAGATCGCCCACCAGCCGTCCGGTGTAGACCCCGTCGACGCTCTCGGCGACAGTACCCAGCGCGCCGGTGAGGCCGAGCCGGCGGGCGATGATCTGCGCGAGCTCCACCGGGGTGGCGGTCACCAGCCACACCCGCTGCCCGGCCTCCAGGTGCATCTGGGCCAGCTCCCGGGTGCCCTCCCAGATGCGGTCGGCCATCAGCTCGTCGTAGATCTCCTCGCCCAGGGTGACCAGCTCCTCGACCCGGCGGCCTGCCACGAAGGACAACGCCTGCTCCCGGCTCGCCCGCACGTCGTCGGGGCTCTCCCGGCCACCGAGCCGGAACTTCACCTGCTGCCAGGCGAAACCGGCCAGATCGGCGGTGGTGAAGAACTTGCGCGCGGCGAGCCCGCGGGCGAAGTGGAAGATCGACGCGCCCATCATCATCGTGTTGTCCACATCGAAGAACGCCGCGGCCGTGAGGTCCGCCGGCACGTCGAGGACCGCCCGCTCCGCCGCGGGCGCACCGGCGACCGCGGCCTCGGCCGAGGCCATCCCGGCGAGGGCTGCCCGCCGCTCGCCGTCCACGGCCCCCTCACGCTTCCGCCGTCGTGGCACCCAGACGCCTCCAGGTCCGCTCTACAGGTGGACGTCACTGATCCCCATCGGGGCGTCCCCAGCCTAGCGACGCCGGTGGCGGCGAGGCGTGACCACCAGCCTCCCGGCGGGCCGCCGAGCGAGTGTGATCCGCGTCCACCCGATCGCTGTGCCGGGTGGTGGGCCGCGGAACGGCCGGCTGGCCTCAGCGACCGTGCCCGAGCCCGGGCAGCCTGGGCGCCACCGGCGGCACGCTCCCCAACGGGAACGGCAGTGGGCCGTGCCCCTCCGCCGGTTCCCGGCGCTGCTGACCCGGTGGGAGCTGCAGCGGGCCCCCGGAGGGGACGACCTCCGGCACGGGCAGTGGCAGCCCGGGCTTGGCCGGATGCGTGCGGTCGGGCCCGCGCTCCTCCGGTCGGGTCCGGTCGGGCTCCGGCGTCGGGGGCACGGCAAGGACCGGTGGCTCAGCCTCCCCGGTGGTCGACCCCGGACCGGTCGGCGTGGGCGGAACGCCCGTCAGCGAAGTGTCGGAAGCGCGATGGTGAACGGAGGTGGGAACGCAGGGATCGGAACTGGGTAGTGGGCCGATGTCGTCCGAGGCGCCCGCGGTCACGACCGTGCAGCCGGTGCGGCCCAGCAGCGAGGTCGCCCGCTCGCGGACCCGTTGCAGCAGCCTCGCGGTGCCGTCGGCCTTGGCGGCAGCGTCCCGGGGCAGGGCCGCGGTGGTGGCGGACAGCCGGCGCTCCTGCTGCTCGGCCCAGCCACGGAGAGTGTCGAGCAGCTGGGCATCCCCGTTGCTGCCGGTCACGGCGAGCAGGCGGGCACCCGCGGCGGCGTCGGCGTCGAAGTCGGCCAGCGCGTCCAGGTACGGGTCGGCCGAGCGGTACTCGCGGTCCACCAGGGTCTGGATCTCGCCCAGCCGGGCGGCGGCGAACTCCAGGTGCTTCGTGGCCCTGGCCGAGTCGCCGAACGCCAGGCCGAGCGAGGCCGTCTCGGCACTGCGCTTGACCGCGTAGAGCGTGTCACCGGGCAGTGCGTCCCGGCTGAGCAGCAGGCCCATGCCGGACACGGACAGCACCAGGCACGCGGCCGCGGCGAGCGCCACGACGAGCCGCCCGTGTGCGACCGAGCCCGGGTGGCGGTCGCCACGGGGCCGGCGCGGTGGGCGCACCCCACCGGCGAGGGGTCGGGGGCGCCGGGTCGGGCTGGGTGTGGCCGGCCGGTCGGACAGCTCGGCGAGGACGCGGCGACGCATCCGCTCCCGGGCATCCGGGCTGGGGGTGACGGCGGGCTCCTCGGCGGCCCGGCGCAGCAGCGCCACCACGGCCAGCTCGCTGGTCAGCCGGTCGTCGAGGCGGTCCACACCGCTGGCGGCCGTCGGTGGGACGTCGTCGTCGAGCGAGGCGGGCAGCGCGTCGACCGCGCGGGCGAAGCGCTCTCGCCTGTTGGGTCCCCGCAGGGAGCTTCGACCGCCGTTCACCGTCCCGTACCCGTTTCCCGTTGACCTGCCTGGACAAACGATTCGATGACCACTTGGGTTACGCCGCGGGGGCGTGGAGTCCGTCTGCCGGCCGTGGCCGGCACCCGCCACCCCCTCGCCCGGCGGCGTCCGCCGCTCAGCGCAGCTCCTTGGGCAGGAGCTGGGCCAGCCGCCGCACCGCCCGGTGCTGCAGGGCCTTGACCGCGCCCTCGTTGCGGCCCATCACCCGGGCCGTCTCGGCGACGGACAGCCCCTGCATGAACCGCAACACGATGCACTCGCGCTGGTCCTTGTTGAGCTGGCCGACGCAGCGGAGCAGCTCGGCGTGCGTGGCCTCGTCGAGGACCTCCTGCTCGGGGCCGGTCGAGGGGTGCCGGGGCTCGGCCAGCTCGGCCGTGGGCACCTCAAGCCGGTAGCGGCTGGACTTGACGTGGTCGAGCACGAGGTTACGGGCGATGGTGACGAACCACGCCCCGACGTCCCGTCCCTGATAGCTGATGGAGGTGATGCGGCGGAGCGCACGCAGGAAGGTCTCGCTCGTGACGTCCTCGGCGAGGCTACGGTCGCCTAGGCGGAAGAACACGTAGCGGAAGACGACGTCCACGTACCGGTCGTAAAGCCGGCCGAAGGCGTAGGTGTCACCGCGCTGCGCGGCGCGCACGAGCTCCCACGCCTCGTCCTGCTCGGGGCCCGTGGGGGTGGCCGTGCTGACGTCGTGGGTGACGTCCGGGCTGACGTGCTGGTCGGGCACGGCGGCGCCGGCACGGCCCGGATCGGGCTTTACGGGCCGGTCGAGGTCGGGGGTTCGGGGGGTGTCCTGACGGGCCGAGGGGGTCATTGCGCCGGGGATCCTCCCCTGTCCGGGGTGGTGCGGGCCAGTCCGGGAGGGGTTCGATTGCCCCGAACGGCCCAACCGGGCCGGCCGGCCCCGAGGCTGCGCCGAACGTCGGGATCGGTGCAGGCGTTCGCGTCAGAGCGGCGTCGTCCGATCGGCACGACGTACGTGGGGCGGACCGCCCACGGCAGGCCACGCGTGGCCGGTCGCATCGGGTCATGGGCCGCCGACCGCGTCGGGCCGCTGGCCGTCTGCGGCAGGCCGCTGACCACCGGCTGCATCGACCTGCGGGTTGCCGACCGCATGGCGCCATGGGGCGCCGACGGCACGGCGGGCCGCGCGGGGCGGCCAGGGGGGCCTGACGTGTGCATTGGCTGGATGCGGGGGTGGGCGGGGCGGTCCGGTGGGCCTTCGGGCCGCGTACCGGCGGGGGGAGCGAGGCGGCCGGGACACCGCGCCGGGGCCACCTGCCACGTGCTGCGCCCAGCGGGGCCGGCGCCGTGGGCGATTGGCGCGTAACGCCGTGAGCAGGGCGAACCCAGCGGTCGGGGCATCTGGCACTCCCTTGCTCGACTGCCGTGGGTGACCGCCGCCACCCTGAGCCGCGACGGCAGCATACGGGTTGTTACTGGGGGGTAGCGAGGGGGGCGGATATCGGTTGGGAGACGGTGGGCGAGGCGATCGTGCGCCGGTTGAGCATCGTGCCGGTGCCACCCGGACAGGCTCTTAACTCTCGGTCGACGATCGGTTACCGAGGGCCCATCAACTGTCACCCAGGTGGTCATGGATTGCGGCGTTCGCGCCGAGCGCCGTTCACACCTGCTCTCCAGTGGGGTTGCGCTCCCGTCCCGCCCGGCGGGCTCGTCCGCGGCCGTTGCGGGGCTGACCTGGGCCGGGAATGAGAGATGGACCACGCCCCGAAGGTCGTCTTGCTCGTGCAAGAACACTGAGATCCAACGGTCGGGCGTCCTACTATTTGGGTGTCGAGACCCGACGACGTCATGGAGGACGCCGGTATGGGCGCGCCCGTCATCGACCGCCAGCTGCCCACCGACGATGCAGCAGCGTTGCTGGACCTCACCCGCGAGCTGGCCACCCGCGAGCTCGCGCCCCGAGCCGCCGCCGCGGAGCTGCGCGGGGAGTTCCCCCGCGAGCAGTTCCGCACCCTGGGCCGGGCCGGCCTGCTCGGCCTGCCCTACCCGGAGGCCCACGGCGGCTCCTCCCAGCCCTACGAGGTGTACCTGCAGGTGGTCGAGGAGCTGGCGCGGGCCTGGCTCGCGGTGGGCCTCGGCGTCAGCGTCCACACGCTGTCCTGCCACGGCCTGGCCAACTTCGGCACCGCCGAGCAGAAGCAGCGGTGGCTGCCCGACATGCTGGGTGGCGAGCTGCTGGGCGCGTACTGCCTGTCCGAGCCGCACTGCGGGTCGGACGCGGCTGCGCTGCGCACCCGCGCCGAACAGCGGCCCGACGGCAGCTACCTGGTCAGCGGCACAAAGGCATGGACCACCCACGGCGGCGTCGCGGACTTCTACATGGTGCTGGCGCGCACCGGCGACACCGGCGCGCGGGGCATCTCCGCGTTCCTCGTGCACGCCGGCACACCCGGCATGGTGGCCGCACCGGCCGAGCGGAAGATGGGCATGAAGTCGTCGGTCACGGCGCAGGTCGTGTTCGACAAGGCGCCGGTATCGGCCGACCGCCTGATCGGCGCTCCCGGCCAGGGCTTCCGCATCGCTATGGAGGCGCTGGACGCCGGGCGGTTGGGGATTGCCGCGTGCGCGGTCGGGCTGGCGCAGGCCGCGTTGGACATCGCGGTGGACTACGCGGGTGAGCGGACCGCGTTCGGCCGGCCCGTCGGCGAGTTTCAGGGCGTGTCGTTCATGCTCGCCGACGCCGCGGCGGGGATCGAGGCGGCCCGCCAGCTGTACCTGTCGGCGGCGCGCCGCAAGGACGCCGGCCGCCCCTACTCCATCCAGGCGGCGATGGCGAAACTGGTCGCCACCGACACCTGCATGCAAGTCACCACCGACATGGTCCAGGTCCTCGGCGGCGCGGGGTACGTCGAGGACTACCCGGTGGAGCGCTACATGCGGGAGGCCAAGGTCCTGCAGATCGTCGAAGGCACCAACCAGATCCAGCGGCTGTTGATCGGACGGAGCCTTCTCGACGGGTGACGAGCCGGGTCCGGCCACTCGCCGGAGCACGCGGGTCGGGGCCGAATAAAGACGAACGCGAAACCCAGCGCGCGAACCAGGTGTGTGAGCGTTCCCTCGCCGAGGAGTGAGCCGGGTGCTCGCTCCTTTGCCGGCACTTCCCAGCCCGATGCGAACCAGCCGGGCACGCGACGCCGATAATGCGAGGACATTCTGGTGCGCGTGCCCGGGTTTCGCTCTCGGGCGCCGGTGGACGAAGGAGGAGTGAACACCGTGTCCCACGAGGTGACGGTCATGACCCGGCAAAGCTGCCCCGCCTGCGAGGTGGCCGAGGCGGACGTGCGCCGCATCTGTGCCGAGCTGGGTGTCCCATGGTCCGCGGTGGATGTCGATTCGGACTCGGAGCTGCGTGCCGAATACGGGGATCGGGTGCCGGTGATCCTGATTGACGGCAATGAGCACGGCTACTGGAAGGTCGAGGAAGAGCGCTTCCGCCGTGCACTCGCCAACTAAGACTCCGGAAAACGAAGCGGAGACTCGAAACGACGCTTGTGCTGACCGTGTATGTGTTGGCATGTCCCCGTTAGCGCTTTGTTGCCAAAGAGATCGGCCGACGAGTCGTTGCAGACATTCGGTGCGAGAGCGGCCAGGTGGCCGACATTGCGGAGTGCTGGTCATGGCTCGGCCCTGACGGGGATCGGAGAAGCTGTCAGGAACCGGGCCGGTGGGATCCCCGGGGGCAGCGGCTCGCTCGCCCAGCCCTGAGGAGGGTGGGAGGTCAGCGGGCGGAAGCGCCATCGGTCACCAGGCTTGGGCGCCGGCTGGTCGGTGCCTGGACGTCGAGCCGTGGCGGGGCCCGTGGGGCGACCGGGCAGCGGTGCACGCAGTTGGCGAAGTACCGATGGTGGCCGCGGAGCAGGTACGCCCCTGGCGTGTGGCCCAGCTCGTGCTGAGACCACAGGAGCCCACCGCCAGTTCGCCAGCAGGGTCCAGACAGCGGTGGTCGGGGTCGGGTTGCTCGGTCGTGGCGGAGGTCTCGATCAACCGCCGGAAACCATTGCTGTCCAATGGGAGCTGCCAGGCGGGCTGGGGCACGGTGGGGTGGGGCGGATTCGTCCCGGCTTCGACTCTTTCGAGATGTCCGTGCCGGAGGCCGAACTCCCCGTTCCACGGCCTCCCAACACACTGATGCTGTGCGCCGACCCTGTACCTCGACGGCGGCGCCTTTCTGACTTCTTCCGGTCACCTTGGTCGTGGTCCTGTCGCAGGGGCTCTGCTTGCCAGGCCCGGCACGGCCGATGCCTCCGTGAGCCCCTCCTGATCAGCTGATCGCCAGCAACCCGCAGTCCACCGGCGGCCCACCGGCCCGGTCGCCGGGCGGCTCGCTGTGACCGGATCGGCATGGACAGCGCCGAAACCGTGCCCGATGCTGGCGGGTGACGCCCCTCCGGGTGATCTTGGCTGCGACGGGCAACCATGTCCGGTTCGGTACCCCGACGGTGAACGGCGATTGCTCCGCTGTGCAGTCGGACCGTCACGGTGGAGCGAGGTCGACTACGCCGTTCGGGCGGTCGCCGTGACCTGTGTCGCAGCCGTCCTGTGCGTCTCGTCATGCCGTGGACGCGCAACTTTGTGCCTGCGTTCACAAGCGGCTACCGTGTCTTCGTCGCGCCGTCAAGGGCTTCGGCGGAAACCCACTCGGAATCCACCCAGGTCCACTGCGGGAGGGGCGCGCGGGTCGGCAGAGGAGTACAGCGTGGCGGCACAGCGGGACGAGGGTGACGAGGTCGTGACCGGCACCCCGACCGCCCCCGGAGCCGATCGCGCCGACGGCGCCCCCGGCGCCGACACGGCGGAGCACGTCGAGGAGCCAACGGCCCTCACCCGCGAGCGGGCGCGCGCGATCCCCGAGGCGGCGGTCGCCCGGCTGGCCGTCTACCTGCGGGTGCTGTCCGGTCTTGCGGAGCAGGGCGTGAACACGATCTCCAGTGAGGAACTGGCCAACGCGGCCGGTGTGAACTCCGCCAAACTGCGCAAGGACCTCTCCTACATCGGCTCCTACGGCACCCGTGGCGTCGGTTACGAGGTCGAGGTGCTGGTCGGCCAGATCGAGCGCATCCTCGGCCTGACCCGCAAGCACAGCGTGTGCGTCGTCGGCATCGGTAATCTCGGTCACGCCTTGGCCAACTACGGTGGGTTCCCCGGCCGCGGCTTCCCGGTCACCGCGTTGTTCGACGTCGACCCGGACCTGATCGGCGTGCCGGTCGGCGGTATCCCGGTCGATCACATCGACGACATCTCCCGCGTGGTCGCCGAGCGCGAGGTCTCCATCGGGGTGATCGCGACCCCACCCAAGGCCGCCCAGGAGGTCTGCGACCGCTTGGTCGCGGCCGGCGTCCAGTGCATCCTGAACTTCGCGCCCGTCGTGCTCCAGGTTCCGGATTACGTCGAGGTGCGCAAGGTCGACCTGGCTGTGGAGATGCAGATCTTGTCCTTCCACGTCGCACGGCGTGCCGACGAGGCCACCGAGAGCGGCGGGGGACCGGATCTGTCCGATGTGGACGGGGTGGTGATCCGCCGGTGAGCCTGCTCGCCATCGGCCTGTCCCACCGCACCGCCGAGGTGCGGGTGCTCGAGCGGGCCGCGGTGTCCGCCGACGACGCGCCGAAGCTGCTCGACGAGCTGCTTCGCTGCCCGAACGTCGGCGAGGCCGTGCTGCTCTCGACCTGCAACCGGGTCGAGGTGTACGCCGCGGTTGAGGCGTTCCACGGCGGCCTGGCCGACATCGCCGGCGTGCTGGCCCGGCACGCCGGGTTCGACGTCACCGAGCTCTTCGGGCACCTGTACGTGCACTACGCGGGCGCCGCGGCCGAGCACCTGTTCACGGTGGCCGCCGGGCTGGACTCGATGGTGGTCGGCGAGGCGCAGATCCTGGGCCAGCTCCGGACCGCCTACCAGGTGGCGGAGACGGCCGGCGCCACCGGCCGCGTGCTGCACGAGGTCGTGCAGCACGCGCTGCGCGTCGGCAAGCGCGTGCACACCGAGACCGGCATCGACCAGGCCGGTGCGTCCGTCGTCTCCGAGGCGCTGGTGGACGCCGAGGCGGTGCTCGGCGCACTGGCCAGCCGCCGGGCGGTGCTCGTGGGCGCCGGCTCGATGGGTGGCCTGGCAGCGGCCCACCTGCGCCGGGCCGGGGTGAGCGAGATCGTGGTGGCCAACCGCACCCTGGACAACGCCCGCCGGCTGGCGGAGATCACCGCCGAGGACGGCACCCCGGCCCGCGGCATCGCCCTGTCCGACCTCCCGGCCGAGCTGGCCGCCGCCGACCTGCTCGTCGCGTGTACCGGCGCGATCGGCACCGTGATCGAGGCCGACGCGGTGAGCGCCGCGCGCGGCCGGAGCACCCGCCCGCTGGTGGTCTGCGACCTCGGCCTGCCGCGCGACGTCGACCCTGCGGTCGCGGCGTTGCCCGGCATCACCGTGGTCGACCTGTGCACCCTGAAGGAGCGGCTGCACTCCGCTCCGGTCGGCGAGGAGACCCGGCGGGCCCGCGACCTGGTCGCCGACGAGGTGCGCGGCTACCTGGCGGCGCAACGCTCCGCCGAGGTCACCCCGACCGTGGCAGCGTTGCGGCAGCGGGCCGCCGAGGTGGTGGACGCCGAGCTGCTGCGGTTGGACTCCAAGCTCCCCGAGCTGGACGACGCGGTGCGCCACGAGCTGGTGCGCACGGTGCGCCGGGTCGTGGACAAGCTGCTGCACACCCCGACGGTGCGGGTCAAGGAGCTCGCGGCCGGACCCGGCGGCACCACCTACGCCGACGCGCTGCGCGAGCTGTTCGGGCTCGACCCGCAGGCGCCCGCGGCGCTGTCCACGCCGCGTACCGTCGACCACGGACAGGACGGTGACCAGCGGTGAACCGGACGCTCCGGATCGGAACCCGGGGTAGCGCGCTGGCGCTCGCGCAGACCGGCACCGTGGCCGAGGCGCTGGAACGCGCCGGTGCGCCGGTGGAGCTGGTGCGCATCACCACCCCGGGCGACCGCTCCACCGCCCCGATCGCCGAGATCGGGGTGGGTGTGTTCACCTCGGCGCTGCGCGAGGCACTGGCCAGCGGCGAGGTGGACATCGCCGTGCACTCCTACAAGGACCTGCCGACCGCACCGGACCCGCGGCTGTCGCTGGCCGCCGTCCCGGTGCGCGAGGACCCGCGGGACGCGTTGGTCGCCCGGGACGGCCTCACCCTCGGTGAGCTGCCGTCCGGCTCGACCGTCGGCACCGGCTCGCCGCGCCGCGCCGCGCAGCTGCGCGCGCTCGGTCTCGGGCTGGAAGTGGTGCCGATCCGCGGCAACGTGGACACCCGCATGCGCAAGGTTGCCGATGGCGAGTTGGACGCCGTCGTGCTCGCCCGTGCCGGGCTGGCCCGTGTCGGCCGGCTCGACGCGATCACGGAGGTGCTCGACCCACTGCAGATGTTGCCCGCTCCTGCGCAGGGCGCGCTCGCGGTGGAGTGCCGCGTCGACGACGTCGACGTCGAACACCTCCTACAGTCCACGTTGGACGATGCGGCCAGTCGGGCCGCGGTGTCCGCCGAGCGGGCCATGCTGGCCGCGCTCGAGGCGGGCTGTTCCGCGCCCGTCGGTGCACTGGCCGAGGTGGTCGAGGACATCGAGGACGACGCGGCCGGTCACGGCCGCACGGTCCTGCGGCTGTCGTTGCGAGGGGTCGCAGCAACCCCCGACGACCAGCTGATCCGTGCCTCCGCCACCGGTGAGACGACCGCAGCAGAGCAGCTGGGCCGCGAACTCGCCGCGGAACTGCTCGACCTCGGCGCCGCCGCGCTCAGCGGCCCCGGGGAGTAAATGGGATGGGGAGTGCCTGATGACCACCCGTGCGCGCAAGACCCCCGGACGCATCGCCTTCGTGGGCTCCGGCCCGGGCGACGCGGGGTTGCTCACCGTCCGGGCGCAGGAGCTGCTGACCCGCGCCTCGTTGGTGGTGACCGACCCGGACGTTCCGGCGGAGGTCGTGGCGTTGGCGCCGGAGGGAGCCGAGGTGCGGCCGGCGGTCGGTGACCCGGCCGACGTGGCCAGGGACCTGGTGAACGAGGCGAAGGCCGGTCGTCCGGTGGTGCGGCTCGTCGCCGGTGACCCGCTCACCGCCGACGCCGTGGTCCGGGAGGCGCAGGCCGTCGCCCGCACCAGCGTCGCCTTCGACGTCGTGCCGGGCGTGGCCGGCGGGACCGCGGTCCCGGCCTACGCCGGGATCGCCCTGGGCAACGCGCACACCGAGGCCGACGTCCGCGGCGACGTCGACTGGGCCGCGCTGGCCGGGTCGCCGGGCACCCTGGTGCTGCACGCCACCGGCGGGCACCTGGCCGAGGCGGCCTCGGCCCTGGTCGAGCACGGCCTGGCCGCGCAGACCCCGGTCGCCGTGACCGCCGAGGGCACCACCTGCAGCCAGCGCACCGTGGACACCACGCTGGCCACGCTGGCCGCCGACGCCGGCGAGCTGTCCGGCCCGCTGGTGGTGACCATCGGCGCGGCCGCCGGTGGCCGGTCGAAGCTGTCCTGGTGGGAGTCGCGGGCGCTCTACGGCTGGAAGGTCCTGGTGCCGCGCACCAAGGAGCAGGCCGGCGCGATGAGCGAGCGGCTGCGCTCGCACGGCGCGATCCCGGTCGAGGTGCCCACCATCTCGGTGGAGCCGCCGCGCAGCCCGGCACAGATGGAGCGCGCGGTCAAGGGCCTGGTGGACGGCCGTTACCAGTGGGTGGTGTTCACCTCCACCAACGCGGTGCGCGCGGTGTGGGAGAAGTTCCGCGAGTTCGGCCTGGACGCGCGGGCGTTCTCCGGCGTGAAGATCGCCTGCATCGGCGAGGCCACCGCGGAGAAGGTGCGCTCGTTCGGCATCTCACCCGAGCTGCTGCCCTCCGGCGAGCAGTCCAGCGATGGTCTGCTGGCCGACTTCCCGCCGCACGACGACGTGCTGGACCCGGTGGACCGGGTGTTGTTGCCGCGCGCCGACATCGCCACCGAGACCCTGGCCGCCGGCCTCCGGGAGCGTGGCTGGGAGATCGACGACGTGACCGCGTACCGGACGGTGCGCGCCGCGCCACCGCCGGCCGAGACCCGCGAGATGATCAAGACCGGCGGCTTCGACGCGGTGTGCTTCACCTCGTCGTCGACCGTGCGGAACCTGGTCGGTATCGCCGGCAAGCCGCACGCCCGCACCATCGTGGCCTGTATCGGACCGGCCACCGCCGAGACCGCCCGCGAGTTCGGCCTGCGGGTGGACGTGCAGCCGGAGGTCGCCCAGGTGCCGGCGCTGATCGAGGCGCTGGCGCAGCACGCGGCCCGGCTGCGCGCCGAGGGCGCGTTGCCGCCGCCGCGCAAGACCAAGCGCGCCCGCCGCTGACATCGGGGCACCGGGCGTGCGGGTGGGAGTTCCGCCCCGCCGCGCCCGGTGCGCCGCCGCCCCGTTCCCGAAGGGAGTGCGTCGGTGTTCCCGTCCCATCGCCCGCGTCGCCTGCGGCGAACCCCGGCCCTGCGCCGTCTGGTGTCCGAGACGACAGTCGCGCCTCGCCACCTGGTGCTGCCGATGTTCGTCAAGGAGGGCGCGGCGGATCCGATCCCGATCACCTCGATGCCCGGCGTCGTCCAGCACACCCGCGACACACTGCGCAAGGCGGCGGTGGTCGCGGTCGAGGCCGGGGTTGGCGGCCTGATGCTGTTCGGCGTTCCCGCGCGGCGGGACGCGACCGGTTCCGGTGCCCTCGACGAGAACGGCATCCTCAACGTCGCGCTCCGTGAGCTGCGTGCCGAGCTGGGTGACTCCACCGTCCTGATGGCGGATCTATGCCTGGACGAGTTCACCGACCACGGCCACTGCGGTGTGCTCGACGCCGAGGGCCGGGTGGACAACGACGCGACCTTGCGGAGCTACGGCGAGATGGCCGTGGTGCAGGCCGAGTCCGGCGCGCACCTGGTCGGCCCCAGCGGCATGATGGACGGCCAGGTCGGCGTGATCCGGGAGGCCCTGGACCGCGCCGGGCACTCCGACACCGGGATCCTCGCCTACTCCGCCAAGTACGCCTCCGCGTTCTACGGCCCGTTCCGGGAGGCGGTGGAGTCGCAGCTCACCGGGGATCGCAGGACCTACCAACAGGATCCGGCGAACTTCCGGGAGTCGATGCGCGAGGTCGAGCTGGACCTGTCCGAGGGTGCCGACGCCGTGATGGTCAAGCCCGCCCTGCCCTATCTCGACGTGCTGCGCGCGGTCGCCGACCGCTCCGACGTGCCGGTGTTCGCCTACCAGGTCTCCGGCGAGTACGCGATGATCGAGGCCGCGGTGGCCAACAGCTGGCTGGACCGCGAGCGCACCATCCTGGAGGCGCTCACCTCGATCCGCCGGGCCGGCGCCAACTCCGTGTTGACCTACTGGGCCGTCGAGGCCGCGCGCTGGCTGGCCGGGGGCGCCCACGCATGACGGTGCCCATGTCCCCGGTGGATTCCGGCGCCGCGTCCGCGCCACCACCGCCACCGCGGGCCGTCCGGCTGTCCCGGACACTGTGGATCACCGGGGCCGTGCTCGGCGCCGCCGGTTCGGTCCAGCAACTGGCCGATCGCGGCCGGTTGCTGGAGGAGCTGCGCCGCTCCAAACCGGATCTCACGCAGGAACAACTGGATTCCGCGGCCACCGGTGGCGTGCTGTTCGGGTTGCTCTTCACACTCGGCCTGCTGGCCGTCTACATCATGCTGGCCAACCGGATGGTCCGGGGCGCGAACTGGGCCAGGGTGACACTGGCCGTGATCGGCGGGCTGAGTGTCCTGTTTGGAATGATCGGTCTCGTCGGGATCTTCTCCGGCCTGGCGGCCAGCCTCGGCCTGCACGTCGGCGCGTTGGACGTCGTGATCTCGGTGCTGGTGCTCGGGCTGGACGCGGCCGCGCTGACGGCGATGTTCCTGCCTCCGGCCAACGCCTGGTTCACCCATCTCGCATGTCACCGGAACAGGCGAAACTGATCGTCTGTCGTGGATCCCGAGCCGCCGGCTGACTACGGTGCGGCGGGTGACCGGACCCGTGCAGCCCGACAACGACAAGAGGTCGGAGCCGCTCTTTCCCGCCCCGCCGCCCCCGGAGTCCATGGGTGGCATGCCCCCGCCCGGAGCCACCGGCGCGGGTGGCTATCCCGCTCCGCCGCCCATGCCGCCGGAGGCGGGCGGGCAGCCGGCACCGGAACCGCCGATGGCGGTGAAGGTCTCGTTCTGGATCTGGATCGCCAGCGCCGTGATCGGCGTGGTGATGGCGCTCGTGTCGGTCACCAACCGGGACGAGTTCACCGAGCAGCTGCGCCGGCAGAATCCGGACCTCGCCGAGGAACAGCTGCGGAGCACGGTGAACGCGGCGCTCGCGCTGTCCATCGTGCTGGCCGTGCTGGTGGCCGCGATCTACGTGTTCTTCGCGGTGAAGATGCGGGCCGGGCGCAACTGGGCGCGGATCACGCTGACCGTGGTCACGCTTGCCTTCCTGGTCCTGCAGTTCGCGGCGACCGGCGGTATCGGTTCCCTCGGCGCGCTGGTGGGCCTGGTAGCCGTGGTGCTGATGTTCCTGCCGAGTTCCAACGAATACTTCCAGGCACGGCGCCAGCAGGCGTGACGGCACCCCGGCCGGTGAGCGGGTCACGGCGAGGTCACGGGTTGGAGATATGCGCTGGCTGTGTCGAGTGCGCCCGATAGCGTCGACACCATGACGTCTCCGCAGGACCCGAACCAGGGCCCCGACCAGGGTCCGTATGGGCAGCAGCCCATGCCGGGGAGCTACCCGGCACCGCCGCCGCTGTCCGAGCCGGACACCCAGACCCTCGAACCGCCGACCGAGGTCAAGATCTCGTTCTGGCTCTGGATCGCCGGTGCCGTGCTGTCGCTGCTCGCGCCGGTGCTGTTGTTCGCCTCCCGGGACGAGTTGCTGACCGAGGCGCGGAGGACGCAGGGCGGCGAGCTCAGCCAGGCGGAGCTGGAAACGATCGTCAATGCGACGATCGGTTTTGTCGCCGTGTTCTTCCTCATCTTCGCCGGCCTCTTCGTTCTCTTTGCCTTCAAGATGAAGGCGGGCCGTAACTGGGCGCGCATCACTCTCACAGTGTTGACGGCGATCATCATGCTGTTCACGTTGGGGAGCTCGCTCACCGGCCTCATCCCGGTCCTCGTGTCGATCGTGGCCATCGTGCTGATGTTCCTGCCCAAAGCGAACGCGTACTTCCAGGCGGCCAAGCGCGTGGCCTGACCGACTGGTGACAGATCCTGGGCTGTCCCGGTGTCGCCACGCGACACCGGGACAGTCGTATTTCGGCCCGCGGCAAGCGAAATGAGGCGCGGCTCTCTCACGGTTCCCCCTGAATTCCCTACGGAGCTAGGGAAAGGCCATCTCATGCGACTGATCCTGGACGCACCGGGTCCCGGAGCGACGCGCGTCGGCTCGGCCCTGCTTTACGCTCATTCGTGTGACCAGCCCCTACGACCCGAGCCGTGACGGGCAACAACCGAGCCCGTACGTGGTGCGACCCGGCTACCCGCCACACCAGCCACCAGCGGATTACGCGCCTGTACCGGCCGCACGGGGCTGCGCTTCACAGCCGTATCCGCAGCAGGGCTTCCCGCAAGCCGGTCATGGCTACCCTTGCGCTCCGCGGCCCCGCCCGACCGAGTACGGCGAGGGCCGGCCGACTGAGGTCGACCTGGCCTTCTGGCTCTTCATCGGCAATGTGCTGCTCATGGTCACCGGCATCGCCCTGCAGTTCGTGTACCTGGACCGGATCGTGGCGATGGCGGGGGTAACCGGATCCGCCGGTGAGGCCGACGCTGTGGCCGTGGCGAGCCGAGCAGGGCTGACGTTCGGCGCCGTTGTCTCCGGTCTCGCCGCCGTACTGTGGCTGGTGTTCATCTTCATGATGCGGGCGGGGCGTCACTGGGCACGCATCGTGCTGACGATTTTCGGTGCGCTCAGCGTCGTGTTCAGCCTCGTTGGCCTTTCCCGGCCCCAGCTGCACGCGATAATGGTCGCTGGCGGGTTGCAGGTGGTGGTCCTCAGCGTCGGGACCGTCCTGATGTTCCGTCCCGCGGCCAACCGGTTCTTCGCTCAGGGCGGGTGACAGCCACGATGGTCAACGAGGGTGAACCAGAGACTCGACCGCCCGCCCCGCGTACCGCCCATCTCGCGGTCGGGTTCTTCCTGGCGCTCGCGGCTTTCGTTGTGCTGCAAGCGATCCTGCTGTGGCTGAACCAGGACGCGATGCGGCGGAACCTCGTCGACCGCGGCCTGGTCCAGGCGGCGGAGGCGGATGCGGCGGTGCGCACGCTGCTCGTGCAGAACACCGTGGTCAACGTCCTCTTCGGGGCCGCCGACGCGGGTTTCGCCCTGCTGCTGCGCCGGGGGCGGGTATGGGCTCGCGTCGCACTCACCGTGGTCGGCATGCTCCAGCTATTCCTGCTGCTGGTCGGTGGCGGGCTCACCGCCTCCGGGCTGGTCGCGTTCGCGTTGCTGGCCGCGGGGATGGCCACACTGTGGTTGCCGGCCACCAGCCGCTGGCTGGCCGAGCTGCGAAGCCTGCGGTGATGCTCGGCACCACCGCCATCCAGCCGACGCGGGAAGCCGGACCACCGGGTAAGATTCGCTCGAGGTCAGCTCCCTGATCGGGAATTTCGTCCGTCCACAGCGGACGTGCCGAGCGAGTCTGGCTCGATGTTCCTTACCTGATCACAGAAGACTGCTGCCACCGCATGGGACCGAACCCGAGATCCCATCCGCGGACGGGATGGAGCCCGTGGTGGCCCGCATGACCCGTGAGGTGTCGTTGCCCTTCCGTGTTTCCCGACCAGCTCGACGAGCCCACGTTGCTCGAGGGTCTTCAGCTGGTCACCGGCCGGGACGACCACCCAGCCCTCGACCGGCGGCTTTCCGTGTCGCCGGGGACTCCGTCCACCGGGCGGTGCCCGGCTGCTGCCAACCTGGAATCCGAGCCAGCCGGCTCCGGTAGCGGCCGCGATGGGCTCGTCTCCCCGACCGTGGGCCGTCCGCCGAAAGGAGCGCAGGTGACCGAGCGCGTGCTGTACGCCGAGCCGGGCTCGACCTGGTGGCCGGTGCTGTGGGGCCCCGCCTTCGCCCTGCTCGGCCTCGCGGTCGAGGCGCTGACCGGCGGCGGGGTGCACTGGGCCGGCTGGACCGTGGCCGCGGCCGGGCTGGCGGTCGCCGCGCTGGTCTGGGTCTACGCCCGGCGCCGGCTCTGTTCGCTCCGGCTCACGTTCGCCATCCTGCGGCAGGGCCGCGAGGAGCTTCCGGTGCGCCGGATCGCCGCCGCGGACGACGTCGGCGTCCCGGTCGGGGCGCGGGTGCTCGGCGGCGGCTGGACCCCGCCGCGTGGCACCACCGCGGTGCCGCTGCGGCTCGACGACGACAGCACCGTCCTCGCGTGGGCGCGTGACCCCGCCGCCCTGCGAGCCGCCATCCAGCGGGTTCTTCGGCGGCCGTGAGAAGCTGGTGACGATGAATGCCCAGCAGACCACGACGGCCGCCGGGCCACAGCCCCCGGCCGGGGTGCCCGGTCACCCGCCCCGGCTGCACCAGCCGTGGCGGGCCTATGTGGCCGTCGCCGAGCTGGTGCTGGCGGCGCTGCTGGTGGCAGCCGCGGTGTGGGCGTGGCGGCGCGGCATGGTGGTCGTGGAGTTCCCCCCGTTCCGGGACGGCGAGGCGCCGCAGCGGGTGGTCCGGTACCTCGGCCAGTGGCTGGCCAGCGGGGTCGGCCTGGGCCTGCTGGCCGGGGTGGCGTTGCTGGACGCGATCCGGCAGTTGGTGTTGTCCTCCCGGGTGCGCGGTCGCCGTCGCCGCCACTGAACGCCCAGCGCGGCCGGGCGGTCCGATGGCCACCCGATGGCCACGGTTCAACGGCGCCGACACGGCCGTTCACCCGGCTTGCCGCTGACGGTCCAACGGACCGATTCCACCGGGCCATCCACGCCGCGTGATCCACCCGGCAGCTCCCGCATTGCCCCGGTCGGGTGGTCGGGGTCACCGAGGGTGGGCGGGGCCGGCCCGCCCCGGGCTGCGACACTGGGGGCGTGACGGCCCCAGGTGAGACCACGGCTACCCAGACGGCAGCGTCCCGGGCCCTGTTCGACCGCGCGACCCGGGCCATTCCTGGTGGGGTGAACTCCCCGGTCCGGGCGTTTCACTCGGTCGGCGGCACCCCGCGGTTCATGGTGCGGGGCGAGGGTGCCCGGCTCTGGGACGCCGACGGCAACCGGTACGTGGACCTGGTGTGCTCGTGGGGCCCGATGATCCTCGGGCACGCCCACCCCGCCGTGGTGGAGGCGGTCGGCCGGGCCGCCACGGACGGGTTGTCCTTCGGCACGCCCACCCAGGGCGAGGTCGAGCTGGCCGAGGAGATCATCGCCCGGGTCGAGCCGGTCGAGCAGGTGCGACTGGTCAACTCCGGCACCGAGGCCACGATGAGCGCGATCCGCCTCGCCCGCGGCTTCACCGGCCGGCGCAAGGTCATCAAGTTCGCCGGCTGCTACCACGGGCACGTGGACGCCCTGCTCGCGCAGGCCGGGTCGGGTGTGGCCACCCTGGGCCTGCCCACCACGCCCGGCGTCACGGGCGCGCAGGCCGCCGACACCCTGGTGCTGCCCTACAACGACATCGAGGCCGTGCGGGCCGCCTTCGCCGAGCACGGCCCGGACATCGCCTGCGTGATCACCGAGGCCGCGGCCGGCAACATGGGCGCGGTGGCGCCGGTCCCGGGCTTCAACGCCGCCCTGCGCGAGGTGTGCCACGCGCACGGCGCCCTGCTCGTGGTCGACGAGGTCATGACCGGCTTCCGGGTGTCCCGGTCCGGCTGGTACGGGATCGACGGCGTGGCCGGCGATCTCTACACCTTCGGCAAGGTGATGTCCGGCGGGCTGCCCGCTGCGGCGTTCGGCGGCCGGGCCGACGTGATGGCCAGGCTCGCCCCGCAAGGGCCCGTCTACCAGGCCGGAACCCTGTCCGGGAACCCCGTAGCCGTCGCGGCGGGTCTGGCGACCCTGCGCAACGCCACCGACGACGTCTATGCCGCCCTGGACGCCAACTCCCGCCGCCTCGGTGACTTGATCGGCGAGGCCCTTACCGAGGTCGGCGTACCGCACCGCGTGCAGTACGCGGGCAACCTGGTCAGCGTCTTCTTCACGGCGGACGAGGTGCGCGACTACGAGGGCGCGCGGGCCGCGCAGACCTGGCGCTTCCCCCCGTTCTTCCACGCGTTGTTGGAGCGCGGCGTTTACGCTCCGCCCAGCGCGTTCGAGGCGTGGTTCGTGTCCGCGGTGTTGGATGACGCGGCGTTCGAGGTGATTGCCGGCGCGCTGCCGCACGCCGCCGCGGCCGCCGCCGCGGCCCAGTCTCCGGAGGAGGGGAGTTGACCCGTACCGTCGTCCACCTGCTCCGGCACGGGGAGGTCTACAACCCGGCGGGCATCCTCTACGGCCGGCTGCCCGGCTACCGCCTGTCCGGGACCGGGCAGCAGCAGGCCAAGCTGGTCGCCGAGCACCTCGCCGACCACGACGTGACGCACGTGGTGGCCTCGCCGCTGGAGCGGGCCCAGCAGACCGCGCGGCCGATCGCCGACGTCCACCAGCTCGAGGTGGCCGTCGACGACCGGCTGATCGAGGCGGAGAACAAGTTCGAGGGCCTGCGCGTGGCGGTCGGGGACGGTGCGCTGCGCTCCCCCCGGCACTGGCCGAAGCTGCACAACCCGTTCCGCCCGTCCTGGGGCGAGCCGTACCTGGTGATCGCGCACCGCATGCTGGCCGCGGTGCACCGGGCCCGCGCGGCCGCCGCCGGACACGAGGCGGTGTGCGTGTCCCACCAGCTGCCGATCTGGACGTTGCGCCGGTTCCTGGAGGGGCGCCGGCTCTGGCACGACCCGCGCCAGCGGCAGTGCTCGTTGGCCTCGCTGACGAGCCTGGTGTTCGCCGACGAGCGGCTGATCCGGATCGCCTACGCCGAGCCGGCCGGGCACACCGACCCCGCGGTGACCGGGGCATGAGGCCGCGGGCGGGGTCGGTCCGCCGGTACCGCGGGGTGCGCGCGGTGGTGGCCGGGCTGCTCGGGATCCTCGCCCTGGCCGGCTGCTCCACCGGCGGCGACGCGGTGGCCCGCGGCGGTGACTTCCAGTTCGTCTCGCCCGGCGGCAAGACCCGGATCTTCTACGACCCACCGGCCGACCGCGGCAGGGTGCCGGAACTGGCCGGCGAGAGCCTGATGGAGCCCGACAAGCAGGTGAAGCTCTCCGACTTCGCCGGCAAGGTCGTGGTCATCAACATCTGGGGATCGTGGTGCGCGCCGTGCCGGGCGGAGGCGGACGACCTGCAGCGGGTGTACGAAGCGACCCGGGACTCCGGGGTGCAGTTCCTCGGCATCGACGTCCGCGACTTCGACCGGACCGCCGCCCAGGACTTCGAGCGCAACAGCGGAATCACCTACCCGTCGGTCTACGACCCGTCGGGCAGGACGCTGCTCGCGTTGAAGGGCTACCCACGCAACGTGGTGCCGTCGACGATCCTGCTCGACCGGCAGCACCGGGTCGCCGCGGTGTTCCTGGAGCCGCTGCTGGACTCCGACCTCAAGCCCGCGGTGGAGAAGCTGGTCGCCGAGTCGGCCTGACCCGCGCCGGTGGCCCGCCCGGGCCGGAATCGGGCGAATGCCGCAGGTCACCCGTGTGGTGGCCCGGTGCAAGGTCATGTCGCGTCGCTACGTATTCTGGTTCGCCGTGAGCGGCACCGACTTCACCAGCCTGGCCTCCTCGGGCCCGCTCCTGGTGGCCGCGGCCTTCGCGATGCTGGCCGGAGCGGTGTCGTTCGCCTCGCCGTGCGTGGTCCCGCTGGTCCCCGGCTACCTGGCCTACCTGGCCGGGCTGGTGGGCGCGGACACGCCCGCCCTGGACGAGACCGAGCCGCGCCGTGCCGGACGCTGGCGGGTCGCCGGTGCCGCGTTGTTGTTCGTGGCGGGCTTCACCGTCGTCTTCGCCGTGATCATGCTGGGCGTCATCGGCGTCTCCGACGCCCTGGGGCGGAACGAGCAGCTGCTGCAGCGGGGCGGCGGCGTACTCACGATCTTCATGGGCCTGGTCTTCATCGGCATGGTGCCGGCTTTGCAGCGCGAGGTTCGGGCGCACCGCGTGCCGCGCGGCGGCGTGCTCGGTGCGCCGGTGCTCGGCGCCCTGTTCGGGTTGGGCTGGACCCCGTGCATGGGGCCGATGCTCTCCGCCGTCCTTGCGGTCGCCGCCGGTACCGGCGGCGGGAGTATGCGCGGTGTCGCGCTCATCCTTGCCTACTGTGCCGGTCTGGGTGTGCCGTTCGTGCTGTTGGCTCTCGGCGCCCGGTGGGCGCTGCGCACCAGTGGCTGGCTGCGTCGCAACGGCCGGAAGGTGCAGTACGTCGGCGGGGCGATGCTCGTCTTGGTGGGAGTGCTCTTGGTGACCGGAGCGTGGGGCGTGATGTTGGCCTGGCTGCAGAAGCCCATCGCCGGATTCGAGCTCCCGATCTGATGCGCAGCCAGATCGCCGCCGCGTCGGCCTTCCTGCGCAACACCTGGCGCGGACTCACCTCCATGCGTACCGCGCTGGTGCTGCTGTTCCTGCTCGCACTCGCCGCACTGCCGGGCGTGCTGCTTCCGCAGTACTCGCTGAACTCCGGGAAGGTGGCCGAGTACAAGGCCGAGCACAGCACGATCGGTCCGTGGCTGGACAAGCTCGGCTTCTTCAACGTCTTCGCCGCGCCCTGGTTCGCCGCGATCTACCTGTTGCTGTTCATCTCGCTCATCGGCTGCCTGCTGCCCCGCACCGTCGAGTACCTCCGGCAGCTGCGTGCCCGCCCCGGTCTCACGCCCCGCAACCTGTCCCGCCTCCCGCACCACGCGGAGCGCACCGTTGACGCTGACGTGGACGAGGTCGTCGCGGCGGGGCGCCAGCGCCTGCGCGGCTGGCGGAAGGAGATCGGCGAGGAGCCCGGCGGCGTGCGCACCATCAGCGCCGAGCGCGGTTACCTCCGTGAGGCCGGCAACCTCGTCTTCCACTTCTCGATGATGTTGCTCCTGGTCGGGCTGGCCGTGGGCAAGCTGGTCGGCTACGAGGGCCAGGTCATCGTGCGCGCCGACGGCTCGCAGTGGTGCAACTCCGGCCTGTTCAACTACGACTCGTTCCGGCCCGGGCTCACCGTTGACGGCACCAACCTCAGCCCGTTCTGCGTGCGGGTGGACTCCTTCCGCGCCAACTACCTTCCCAGCGGGCAGGCCGACACGTTCCACGCCGACATCGCCTACCAGGCGGGCGACGACCTCGGCACCGACCGCTGGAATCCGTACGGGCTGGAGGTCAACGAACCGCTGCGGGTGGCCGGTGACCGGGTCTACCTGCTGGGGCACGGATACGCGCCACGTTTCGTGGTGACGTTCCCCGACGGACAGACGCGGACCCAGGCGATCCAGTGGCGGCCAACGAGCACGGCCACGCTGCTGTCGGAGGGCGCCACGAAGTTCGACCCGCCGGGCGTCACCGACCCCGCGGAGCGACGCAAGCATCAGCTGGCCATCACCGGTCTTTTCGCGCCCACCGCTGCCTACGACCACACCGGCAAGATCCTCACTTCGGCTTTCCCGATGGTGAACAATCCGGCTGTCGCGGTTGACGTCTACCGCGGGGATCTGGGTACCGATTCCGGCAGCCCGCAGTCGATCTTCAGCATCGACGAGCGCATGGTGCGCGACGGCCGCCTGAACAAGGTCGCCCGGCAGAACCTGGAGCTCGGCCAGGAACTCACCCTCGACGACGGCACCCGGATCCGGTTCGACGGCGTCGAGCAGTGGATCTCGATCCAGGTGTCCCACGACCCGGCACAGGTCTGGGTGCTGGTGGCCGCCGTGCTCGTGCTCGCCGGCCTGGGCGCCTCGCTGGTGATCAAGCGCAGGCGGGTGTGGTTGCGGGTGCGCCCGAATGGTGCCGGTGAGGGGGGTGGTCGTACCGTCGTCGAGGTCGGTGGGCTGGCCCGCACCGATCAGGCGGGATACGGCGAGGAGTTCGGCAGGCTCGCCGGCGACCTGCTGGCCGCACGGACCTCGGGGACGGCCCCGAACAAGATCGTCGCGGACCGGGCGGATCCGGAGCGGACGGGGTCGGACGAGGCGGGTCCGGACGAGACATCGAACAAGACACAGCGGGCGGCCGCGGGTGGCGGCCACGACCGACAGGACGTGCCCTGATGTCGATCAATTCCACGCTCTCGCAGTACAGCGACCTCTCGTACACCACCGCGATCGCGATCTACGTGTTCGCGATGCTGTTGCACGCGGCGGAAAACGCCTTCGGTCGTCGCGCCGTGCAGCGGGAGCAGAAGGCGTTGGTCGCCGCGGGCGGGGTGCCGCTTGCCGAACAGCCGTCGCGCGGGGTGGTGGACACCGGGCGTGCTCTGCCGGAGCGGTTGGGGCGTATGGGTGTCTCGCTGACCGTGCTCGGTGCCGCCCTGCACTTCGCGTCGCTGGCGTTGCGTGGGCTGGCGACCGGCCGCGTGCCCTGGGGCAACATGTACGAGTACATCTCGGCGGTCTGCCTGGGCGCAGTTATCGCGTGGCTGGTGATGTTGCGCCGGCACTCGGTGCGGCAGCTCGGCGCGTTCGTGTTGCTGCCCCTGGTGGTGCTGATGTTCCTGGCCGGCACGGTGCTCTACGCGCAGGCCGGGCCCGTGGTGCCGGCACTGAAGTCGTACTGGCTCGTCATCCACGTCTCGGCCATGGTGATCTCCAGCGGTGTCGTGCTGGTGGCCGGTGTCGCGAGCCTGCTCTACCTGGTGAAGGCGCGGCACGAGGCGAACCCGTCGACGTTCGCGAAGCTGGGGAGCCGGCTGCCCGCGGCGGATGCGCTGGACCGGCTCGCCTACCGCACGACCGTGTTCGCGTTGCCGCTGATGACGTTCGGGATCATGGCCGGTGCCATCTGGGCGGAGGCGGCGTGGGGCCGGTACTGGGGCTGGGACCCCAAGGAGACGGTCGCGCTGGTGTCCTGGGTCATCTACGCGGCTTACCTGCATTCCCGGGCGACCGCGGGCTGGCGCGGCAACCGCGCCGCGTGGGTGAACGTGGTGGGTTTCGCGGCGACCGTGTTCAACCTGTTCTTCGTAAACCTGGTGACCACCGGGCTGCACTCGTATGCGGGCGTGGGCTGATCCCGGGACGGCTTGTAGGGTCGGGCGCACCGGGAGGGCCGCTGTCGAGCGCGTGATCATGTCACCGCGCGTGACCGTTGAGCCGGCATGGACCCGCGGTTGGGCCTGTGTGACCTGGGCTGAACGGGTGTCCGTGGTCGACCCAGTGCGAAACCCGGACGACAGGGCGACTACCTTTCGGTGCCAGGCGACCCACAGGGCTAGGGGAGGGACTCCAGCGGTGACCGGACGCTACGAGGAGCCCGACAACCGGCAGGAGGCGCACTGGCAGCAGCCCGGGGCGTCGGCACAGCAGGCGGAGCCGGTGGTGCGGCCCGCGGATCCCGGTGCCTCCGGCCCGTTTCCGGTGGACAGCTCCGGTCCGCAGCCGATACCCATGGACGGCCAGCAGGCGCCCCAGCCGATGTACGTCGACCCGGCCAACTCGGGCCCGTACCCGGTCGGCGGTGGCCGGTCGGGACCGCACCCGGTGGCCGGTGGCGCGTCGGGCCCGTACCCGGTCGATCCGGCCAACTCCGGGCCGTACTTCGTCGACCCCACCGGCTCCGGTCCGCAGCGCGTGCAGCAACCGGCGTACCCGCCCGGCTACCCGCCGGGGGTGCCGGTGGGGACCCCGCCCGGCGGAATGCCGGCGCAGGGCCCTCCGCGGGCGCCGCAAGGGCCTGGCCCGCAGCAGGACCTGTCCTCGGCGCAGCTCATCAAGCAGGTCAAGCGCCCGCCGCAGTCCGGCTGGCGGCGCGCGATCTATGTGGCCAGCGGCAGGACGATCAACCTCGGCGAGAGCAGGGACGACCTGCACCGCCGCGAGTTGATCACTCGGGTCAACCAGCCGCTGCACGGTTGCTACAAGATCGCCATGCTCAGCCTGAAGGGCGGCGTCGGTAAGACGACGACCACGACCACGCTGGGCTCGACCTTCTCGTCGCTGCGCGGGGACCGGGTCATCGCGGTGGACGCGAACCCGGACCGCGGCACGCTGGCGCAGAAGATCCCGCTGGAGACGACCGCGACCGTGCGGCACCTGCTGCGCGACGCGAGCCGTGTGCGCCGCTACAGCGACATCCGCGCCTACACCTCGCAGGGGCCGAGCCGGTTGGAGGTGCTGGCCAGCGAGCAGGACCCGGCGGTGTCCGAGGCGTTCAGCGAGCAGGACTACCGGCGCACGGTCGAACTGCTCGAGCACTTCTACAACATCGTGCTCACCGACTGCGGTACCGGCCTGATGCACTCGGCGATGAAGGGCGTGCTGGAGCTGGCCGACTCGCTGGTGATCGTGTCTTCCGGCTCGGTCGACGGCGCGCGCAGCGCCTCGGCCACCCTGGACTGGCTGGACGCGCACGGCTACCGCGACCTGGTGTCGCGGTCGGTCGCGGTGATCAACTCGGTGCGGCCCAGGTCGGGCAAGGTGGACCTGGACAAGCTCGGCCAGCACTTCGCGGCCCGCTGCCGGGCGGTGTGCCGGATCCCGTTCGACCCGCACCTGGAGGAAGGCGCGGAGATCGAGCTGGACCGGCTGGCCCCGGCCACCCGGCTCGCCCTGCTGGAACTGGCCGCCACGGTCGCCGACGACTTCCCGCACGCCAGCGCCCGCAGCCGCAACCAGTAAGCGCGAGTCGCGGTACGCCGTTGTCGCCCCTCCGCGGAACACCGCGAAGGAGGGGTGGCTGTTTCGATCGGCGGTTGTCAGTCGGCGAAGCGAAGGCGCTCTCGCCGCGATGCCGCGGATTGCGCCCCGTCCGAATTGTCACGGTTGGCTAACTTCTGTCCGTCGCTCGGACCCGGCCACCCGCCCGTTTCGCCGCACCACGGCCGGCAAGCCCGTCGCCGTAACTGCGAGTACTTGAACGCGCCCCGCCCGCCCTGGGTTCGCGCAGCCCATGGCGAGCCTATCGATCAAGAAAAGTGCAGGTCAAGGCCATGATCGAAGGCTGTGGACAAGTCGTTGGGCCGGTGGATAACTCCGGCGGGATTGCGGGTGGGCGCGGCAAGATCGACATCGGGTCCAGCGGCGCGAATTCGATCTTGGGGGCGCGTATTCGACTCAGTGCATTCAACTCGATACTGAGCGCAGTGGCAGGATGCGCGGTATGAGCACGCGGGAACTCACGGTGCCCGTTC
Organism: Longimycelium tulufanense; assembly: GCF_014645795.1. Taxonomy (GTDB): domain Bacteria; phylum Actinomycetota; class Actinomycetes; order Mycobacteriales; family Pseudonocardiaceae; genus Longimycelium; species Longimycelium tulufanense. The sequence goes on from NZ_BMMK01000024.1 coordinate 82,619, forward strand.
CGGCCGACGTGCACTGCATGGCGATCCTCGCGGCGGCAGCGGCGGGCGTGCCGGTATCGGACTGGTTGGTGCGGCTCATCCGGAGGGCGGCCCAGGAGCAGGCGGCGTTACTCGACGGGCGCACGGCCGTGCGGGAGTTCGAGGCCGACTACGGGCCCATGTCGGACGGGCGGGAACGGGGACGACCGCGCATGACGTCGATGGGCGTGCTGCCCGTACGCGACCACGGCGGCGACGCCTGAGAACGCATCCGGAACGTGCGCCAGAACGTGTCAGAACGTCCCTGGAAGCGCGCCACGATGGATGGGCAGCCCACTGATCGTGGTGGGGGCTCGGACCACTGCCAAGCCGAGCGCGAGCGATCGATCGGCTCGGCCTGGGACCGCATGCGCGCGAAAGGAGCGGTTGCTGCTCGGACCCGGCTGGGTGGGCGTGCCGGGTCGGCCCCGGACTCCCCGGCCATGCCACCGCACGACGGCGCCTTCGGCCCGCGGCTCGTGTCGCGCTGCCCGGAGGTGTCGCGGAACATGGTCAGACACCGCACGCCGGGCGGCGGCGACGGCGAGGCTACTTCTCGTCGTCCTTCCGGCGTACGTGCTCGTCGAGCTTGCGGAGGAACTCCGGGTCGTCGTCCGGAGCAACCGGAGCCCGCCGGCCGACCCTCGACGTGGTCAGCTGGGGGCCGAACGCGCGCCACAACAGCACAGCGACGGTCAGCGCACCGATCGCCGCGAGCAGGTACAGCACCGCTCCACCTCCTTCATGCCCCGGTCGCGAGGAGTACCCCGCGTGCCGTCGAGACTAGCCCGATTCGCCGGGTTCCCGGTGAGCGGTCTCACCACCCGTTACGGGTCACCACCGTTGCCGGCGACCCGTAACCGGGTGGAGAACCTTCCTGATCAACGGGCGTCGGCGGTGCTGGCCTCCGTCGTGAGCGTGGCGAGCAGCGCCTGCACCTCGGACTCGCGGAACCGGCGGTGACCACCCGGGGTACGGATCGAGCCGATCCGGCCGGCGGTCGCCCAACGGGTCACGGTCTTCGGGTCGACGCGGAACAGCGAGGCCACTTCGCCCGGGGTAAGCAGGCGCTCGGTGGACTGGCGGGTGTGCGGGATGGACATGGTCAAGGCGACCTCCTCGTACCAGCCGTGATTCCGGCGTTCCGGTCGCATCGTGACACCGGACCCGCCGGGTACTCGAACGCTTGCCTGGAGGTAAAGGGTCGGTAAGGGACGAACTGCGCAGAACGGACGCGCCTCTACCTGCGGTTTTGTCGGTGGGCCCGGCGAGGGTGCCGCGCGACGGGGTGGCGCGGACGCCGTGGATGTGCCGTACGCGACACTATGAGGCCATGGACGCTGTGGACCGCCAGATCATCGCGGCGCTGCGGGAGAACGGTCGCGCCACCTACGCGGAGCTGGGGCGGCAGGTCGGGCTCTCGGCCTCGGCGGTGCACGAGCGGGTCGGAAAGCTGGAGTCGTCCGGGGTGATCCTCGGCTATCACGCCGTGGTGGATCCGCGGTCGGTCGGGCTGGGTGCCACCGCCCTGGTGGGGATCCAGCCCACCGACACCGGTGACGACGACGAGATCGCGGCGGCCCTGGCCGAGCTTCCCGAGGTGGAGTCCTGTTACGCGGTGGCCGGTGACGAAGCGTTCGTGGTCAAGATCCGGGTGCCCACCGTGGACGAGCTGGAGCGCTCGTTAGGCCGGCTGCGCCGGATCAAGGGCGTGGCGCGGACCCGGACCACGGTGGTGTTGTCCACCCGGTTCGAGGGCCGGCCGAACACCCCCGACTCGATGCTGCCCCCGGCGCCGTCGCAGGATCGGCCCAGCGCGTAGCCTGGCCCAACGTGGCCGCAGACGACGTGCAGGAACCCGCCCCGGAGGCTCGCGTGCCCAGCCGGCTGGAGCTGGTGCGCGACGTCACCCTCTACACCCTGGCCCGGCTGCTGCTGGTGCTCGCGGTGGCGGGGCTGCTGATGCTGGCCCGGGTGCCCCTGCTGGTGGCGCTCGCGGTGGGCGTGGTACTCGGCCTGCCGCTGTCGTTGCTGCTCTTCCGGGGGCTGCGGGTGCGCGTGGCGACCGGGCTGGCTGCGGCCGGCGCACGCCGCCGGGCCGAGCGCGAGAAGCTGCGGGCGCAGCTCCGCGGCGAGCAGCCGCGCGACGAGGGACCAGGAGCCCAGTAAAGAGCGCTTGGTAAAGGTTCCCTTGTGGATCTCGGCCGCCCGGACCGCGGAGCGGCCGAGAGTGTGTCGGACTCCACACCTTGCCGGGGCGGCACGACGCGGCAGAGCGGGCAACCTTCCGCTCGCGCAACCGCGCACACTCGGCCGGACTGGACAGGTGTCAGGCTCGGATCATGCAGTTCGCGCCGTCCCGAATTTCGACGTGCTCGTCGTCGAACCAGTACCCGTCGCTGCCGAGGTAGCGGAAGAGCAGGTTACTGCCGGGCGTGACCATGACGACCGCCGACCGCGTGCCGTTGGAACGGCGGCGGAGCAGATGGCGGCCCGGCGTCCAGTCATTGAAGTTGCCGACGACGCTGACCGGGCCGTCCGGGTCGTCCGCCGGTAGCACGAAGGTGACGCGCACCCGCCCGTCCCGCTGCTGGCGCATGTGAATCACGGTGTCGCTCCCGGGATGTGCCGTCTGGGTGAGATGTTGGTGACCATGGTCGGGGTAACCCGGCGGCGGAGACAGCACGCGGCCTGCGAAACCACCGGCTCGGAGGATCGCGCGCGAAAACCGGTCGCCCCGGTTACGCTGCGCCTTCGTGCAGGTCGACCGGTTTTGCGACACCACCCGGAGCTGGGTCAACGAGGCTGTCCGGGTGATCGAGGCCGACGCCAACCGCAGCGCCGACACCCACCTCCTGCGCTACCCGCTTCCGGCCGAGTGGGGTATCGATCTTTACCTCAAGGACGAGTCCACCCATCCGACCGGCTCGCTCAAGCATCGGCTGGCTCGGTCGCTGTTCCTCTATGCGATCTGCAACGGCTGGATCGTGGACGGGACACCGGTGATCGAGGCGTCCTCAGGATCCACCGCGGTCTCGGAGGCGTACTTCGCCAGTCTCGTCGGGTTGCCGTTCATCGCGGTGATGCCGCGCTCGACGAGCAGGGAGAAGGTCGCGCTGATCGAGCGGCAGGGTGGCCGCTGCCACTTCGTGGACTCGCCGGCCGCGATCTATGACGAGTCGCACCGGCTCGCCGCGAAGCTGGATGGCCATTTCATGGACCAGTTCACCCATGCGGAGCGCGCGACCGACTGGCGGGGCAACAACAACATCGCGGAATCCATCTTCGAGCAGATGGCGCTGGAAACACACCCCGAGCCGACATGGATCGTGGTGGGTGCCGGGACCGGTGGGACCAGCGCAACGATCGGGCGGTACGTGCGGTATCGCAGGCACCACACCCGGCTGGCCGTGGTGGACCCGGAGTTCTCCGTGTTCTTCGAGGCATGGCGGGACGGGGACCCGACCCTGAGCGCCGACCGCGGGTCGCGGATCGAGGGCATTGGGCGGCCCCGGGTCGAGCCGTCGTTCGTCGGCCAGGCCATTGATCGGATGATCAAGGTGCCGGATGCCGGTTCCCTCGCCGCGATCCGGTACGCCGAGCTCGTGCTCGGTCGTCGTGTTGGTGGCTCCACGGGCACCAACCTGTGGGGCGCGTTCCAGCTTCTCGCCCAGATGCGAGCTGCCGGGCAGCAGGGCAGCATCGTGACCCTGCTCTGTGACGGCGGAGAGCGGTACGCCCGCACCTACTACGACGATGCCTGGGTGGCCGCCGAGGGACTCGATCTCGCTCCACACCTGGAAGTTCTCGAGCACTTCCACAAGACCGGTGCCTGGCCCGGCTGAGGTACCGCTCGATGCGCGGCGAGACTTTAGCCAAGCAGCGAGTGAGTGAGAGCGTCATCCCGGAGTCTGTTCGAACAGTACGCCGTAACGAGGCGGTTCGGATATCGGTCATGCGCGGAGGCGTCCTGAACCGACAAAGGCTCGAAGCAGCAGGGCAAAGCGCGACAAGGCAGAAGCCTGTCGACAAGGCATGGATGTGATGTCTCGAAGGCAAATTTGACCGTAGTTGCGCCTGGTCGGATACCAAAAAACCCGCCGACCGGAGTAGGGGCCGGCCACCCGGACAGCGGAACGTCGTCGTTTATTCCTGACCTAGGATGGCGATGAACAGGTGAGAGCCGTACCTTATGGGCGCGGTGACCCGGGGAGAGGGGAACTTGAGAGATCTGCGACGGCAGAACTCCACGGGGAGTGAACAGGGGGCCGAGGAACGTTCGATCGAGGAAAGGCGACTGGCCTGGGACTGGCTGGTACATGAGTTGCAGAAATTGAAACGTGAGGCTGGGTTGAGCTATGCTCAGATGGAGGCACGTCTCCGCGCGAAGGGAACACCTTACAGTGACTCTTCGCTGGAGCGCTACATAAACGGAAAGGTCCTGCCTCCCCGGGGTGCGGTCAAGGCAATAGGTGAGTTATGCGGTGGGGACAGCATTCGGCTGCTCGGCCTCTGGGAACTCGCAAGAACGTCGAAGTCAGGAAATGGTGGTACCGGTTTGACGGTCGGGGCGAATCCGGGGGCAGGGTCGGTTGCGAGTGCCTCCGAAGGCAGCGACGACCACCCCGTGCGCTGGCGGTTGGCCACAGTTCTTATCGTTGCCAGCTCAAGTGGCGTTGTGATTGTGCTGGTTTTGGTAATGATGATGTTGCTCACGTGGAACGCGGGCGTGCGTTGATCACGTCGCGCACGCTCCTAGTCGAGATCGACCGAGAGTA
>NZ_BMMK01000024.1:87439-96406 GCF_014645795.1 Longimycelium tulufanense
AGAATCCGGCCACCACCCGGTCCCTCGACGACTCAGCAGGTCTGACCCTTGTACCAGGCGTACCGCACTACATCGAGTGTGCCGAGGTAAGTCTGGCCCGGGGGCACACACTTGTCGTACGAGCTACCCCTTCCGGCGTGGACCTCCACGCGGATGAGCACGCGGCTGCCATCCGAAGTGCAGTGGTTGTACCAGGCCTGGTTGGTGGCGGGGTTGGGGTCCCAGCCGCAAGCCGGGAGCAGCGCGGCGGAACCGTCCGGGGTAGCCGCCATCGCGGCACCAGGAACCGCAGCCATCGCTAAAGCCGCTCCCAGCGCGGCTACCACACGCTTTGCTCGCATAGGATTCCCTCGCATTGGTTCTTGGACTTTTGATCTGATCGGCTGGGGGCGGTCGCGTCGTATCTCCTCCCGAACCCCGGTTGCCATCATCGCCAGCTCGGGCCTAGTTTCGGAACCGATTGCGGACGTGCTGGGACGCCGGTGCGGGTGTCTCGACCCTGCGCTGCTGGGATAGGGAATCCCTGGGATGAGTGGCGGGGTAGGCGGGATATGACAGATGTCACCTCATCCCCTATTTCAGATGTTGATTGCGCCAGCATCTATCTTTGGGTAGTGACCCGCCTGGTCTAACCGGGTGAACAACTACGGCGTTTGGGCTAGAGGCGAGGGTCTTTCACCTTTGTCGGCTTCGTGGTGCTACCGTGATCAGTGTCGACTCCCACGCCAGTTCCGCGTTGCGTGGGACCTCTTAGTGCCCGGATTCGAGGGGGAACGGTGTTTCTCGTGATGTGGGGTTGACCATCCTTGTGCTCGGGCGGGCGGTCATGGTGCCGGTCCGGCGCTGAGGCAATCGGAAGTGACAACCTCAGACAGGTCTTGGAGACTCGTGCGCAGGGTAGCTGACCCAAATGCAGCAACGCCTGGTTCCTGCGATTCCAAACCGCCGGACGGCGGAGAAGGAAGCGATATACCGCGGTGGTCCCTGAAATTGGGCCCGCTGGTGCTGGTCGTGGCCTTGGTCGCGCACGTTGCCACGATTGCGGTCTGGACGCGCGCCCATTGGGGTATGATCGACCTGGAGGTTTACCAGGCTGGCGGCGCAACGGTCGTGCACGGCACCCCGCTCTACGACGCCGGAGTCGTGGCGGACCTCAAGTTCACCTACCCGCCTTTTGCGGCGCTCTTGTTCGCCCCTCTCGCCTTCCTGCCACTCTGGGGCCTGCGCATCGTATGGACGCTGGCAAACCTCGCGTTGCTCGTGTACGTCGTCTGGCAGTGCGGCCGCCACCTGGGCATGCGGGCCGACACCCGCCTGCTCGGGCTCACCATGATGCTGACCGGCCTGGCCTTCTGGTTGGTGCCGGTCCGGACCACCTTCTACCTCGGCCAGATCAACATCGTGCTGTTGGCGCTGGTGGCATGGGATCTACTCGGGCGACGACGTTCTGGCTGGCAGGGCGTAGGAGTCGGGATCGCCGCCGCGATCAAGCTCACTCCGTTGATCTTTATCGTCTACCTGGCCATCACCAGACGAATTCGGGCCGCGTGCGTGGCCGTCGTCGCGTTCGCCGCTACCGTTGTGGCCAGCTTTGTGCTCGTTCCCTCGGACGCGGTCAAGTACTGGCTTCACGGCACCTTCGCCGCTGCCGACCGTGTGGCCGACGTCGCGGCGATTGGCAATCAATCCCTGCGCGGTATGCTAGAACGTTTCGCAGCTGGAGAAGCCGCCTCGCCATGGGTCTGGCTCGCGAGCACGGGAATGGTCGGTGTGCTCGGCCTTGCAGTCGCCTCATCGACGCACCGGCGGGGTCATGAGCTACTCGGACTGACGCTGTGCGGCTTGTGCGCGACGGTAGTGTCACCGTTCTCCTGGCAACACCACTGGGTATGGTTCGCGCCGCTCTTGGTCTTCCTGGTACACAGAGCGATCACTGGAAGCAGCAGCTGCTGGGGCTTGGCGGCCGTCCTCTACGTAGCCACGTTCGCGTGGCTGACCGACTTCCCGAGCCCGTCGAGCGGTCTGATCCCCAACAGCGGTCTGGTGTCGCTGGAGCCGGATCAGCCTGTGTTGGCATTCCTGACCGGCAACGCCTATGTGCTGGTCTTTGTTGGGGCGCTGGGCCTCACGGCATGGTGGCTCCGGCGTGAAACGAGCCGGTTGCTGGAGACCGATGACTTCCTGAACGGGCAGCGGCAGTTCCGTTGACCGGACAGCACCTTGCGAGCCGACGGTGGGCCGGGCGCGAGTTTCGCAGAGCACATATGGCGGCTGGAGCTTGGTTACCTTGAGGTAAGGCTGAGGGAGTCATCGGGAACTGCCGTTCGGGCCGGGCATGATGGGGTCTTCCCCGGCCACGCCCGGTCCGTGGGAGGGAACCGGACCGGGCTCGAGAGTAAAAACCGCGTGCCCGGAGTGAGCCCACGGTAGAGGTGGTAGCGCTTGAAACCGACGGGCCTCACCCCGGGCATGCCTCGGTGACGGGTCCGTCGATCGCCGGGCGCGCCTGGTCGAAGAGCCGGAATGCCTTGTCGCTGGTCCACTGGGCGTAGGTCATGACGGTGTCGCCGTCGGTGCTGGTGTAGCCGTTGACCGACAGCAGACCGTCCGGCCAGGGCAACTGGTCCCACCGGCCCAGGCTGTGGTCGAGCACGGCGCGCTGCTGGTCGGGCGTGCCGACGTACCAACGGCTGATGAGCACCAGCCCGGCGTCGGGACGGTCGATCTGCGGCAGTGGGCCGGGATGCCCGGTCATGGCAGCCTCCTTGGGCGCCTTGTCGTGCGGCTGTTTCCTGGTCTCCAGCCTCGGACTTCGATCAAGGTGGAGGTCAAGATCTCCTGTGGTGTAAACAAGATTACATTTACAAGAGCTGGAGGAGGGAACGGACCGCCTGGACCGGCTCCCCTACGAGCACCCCTGGTGCGCGAGCTGTGGAACGCCTCACCGAGCTGGGGCTGCATTTGTCGAGGCTGCTGTTGCGGGTAACGCATTCCCTGCAGGTCCCGTTGGTTTCCTCACCCGGCCAGCAGGCGTTACCACCCTCAGCTCTGCCGACTCACGTCCGGCGACATGACAAGCAGGCACTGAGCCTGCTTGACCTGAAGCATGATGGAGGTTCTACCGTCGGAAGCGTGATCGTTTCGGGTATCGAGCCCGATGACGGCAGGTCGAACAAGGAAGGAACGGACATGCCGCCAGAGCGGATGCGCCTCGCTGTGATCATCGGAAGCGTCCGGCAGAACCGGTTCGGCCTCACGGTGGGGAAGTGGTTTGCCAGTGAGGCGCGGCAGTTCGGCGAGTTCGATGTCGACGTCATCGACGTGGCCGACGTGAAGCTGCCAATGCGGATGCCGGACTTCGGGCAGGAACCAGGTCCGGAGGAGGCTGCGGTCCTGGCGGAGGTCACCCCACGGCTGGCCGAGGCGGACGCGTTCGTCGTGGTGACGCCGGAGTACAACCACAGCTTCCCCGCTGCCTTGAAGAACCTGATCGACTGGCGCTACATGGAGTGGCGTGCCAAGCCGGTCGGATTCGTCTCCTACGGCGGGATCGCCGGCGGCCTGCGGGCGGTGGAGCAGCTGCGCCTGGTCTTCGCCGAGCTCCACGCGGTCACCGTGCGCGACACGGTCAGCTTCCACGGAGGGGCGAACTTGTTCGAAAGCGACGGAGTGCCCAAGGATCCGGAGGGGTGTGGGACCGCGGCGAAGGTGATGCTCAACCATCTGCTGTGGTGGGCATCCGCGTTGCGGGAGGCCCGGGCCAAGCATCCGTACCGATCCTGAGTTTCCTGGGCGGGACACATCCCAGCCGTCAGCGTTTCTGCGAAGGCGCCCCCGTACCTGCCGACCGCCCGCGGCGAGGACGGGATCGGGTGTCACGACTTCTGGCTCACCCACCTGAAGGGTGGCCAGCATCAATTGCGGGCTCGCTGGACGCCGATCTTCTCGACGCGGGGGCGGCCAGCGCCCAAACGCGGGACCGGGTCCGGCTGCGGGCACCATTCTCTCCAACGGAGGTTCTCGATGATGGTCGAACCTGACTCGACCAGGTCCCCGGTGGGGTATCCCGGTGCGCTGGCCGTCCTCCTGTTCGTCTCGACGCTCGGGGTGATGGCGGGGGCAACGGTGATGCCCGTGCTGGAGGTGATCCGGGGTGATCTCGGGGTCAGCGGCACAGCGGCCGGCCTGATCATCACCGCCCACGGGTTGGCCATCGCCGTCTCCAGCCCGCTGATCGGCTGGCTCGTCGACCGCTGGGGTGTCCGGGCGCCGCTAGCTGGCGGTCTCGTGCTGTACGGGATCGCCGGCGGCTCCGGGCTGTTCATCACGTCGTATCCGGTACTGATCGTGAGCCGACTGATCTTCGGCGTCGGAGCCGCGGCGGTGTTCAGCGGGACCACCACCGCGTTGCTGGCGCTCTACCAAGGCACGCAGCGCGACCGCGTCATGGGCTGGCGCTCCACCACCACCAGCCTTGGTGGCCTGATCTGGCCCCTGCTGGCCGGAGCCGTCGGTGGCATCTCGTGGCACGCCGCCTTCGCCGTGTATCTCATCGGCATCCCACTCGGCGTCGCCGTACTGATGACAATTCCTCGCCTCGACGCATCTCAACGCACGACGACCGGCGGTCCGCTGCGCCTGCTGCGACAGGGCCCCGCGCTCCTCGGCTTCTACGCGCTGATGATTTCGGCCGCACTGCTGCTGTACGCATTGGTGGTCTTCCTCCCACAGCGGCTCGCCGAGGTCGGTGTCACCGAGCCTTTCCTCGTCTCCCTCTACAGCGTTGGCTCGGCCGTGAGCATGAGCCTGGTCGGACTTGTCTATGCCAGGGTCCGGGCCCGCCTCGGCTATGCCAACCTCCTGCGGGTGGCGGTGGCCCTGTGGGCGTCGACGTTCCTCCTCCTCGGCACCACGAACCACCTTGCCCTGATCGCGGTGGCCCCCGTCCTGTTCGGACTCGGCAACGGAATCGCGTTCCCTGCGCTGACCGTGCTGATCGGCGAGACCGCGCCGCCGGAGTTGCGCGGGCAGGCCGTGTCACTGTCGGCGACCGGCAGCTTCGCGGGCCAGTTCGCCTCACCGCTCCTGCTCGGGCCGGTGATCGAGGCGACCACGATCACCACGGGATTCCTGGTCACGTCCGGGATCGCCGTCCTCGCTCTACTCGCCCTGTTCGCTACCAGGATCCCGGCGCCGGCCAGTGCGGTGACCGACAGTCGTCCCACCCCAGCCAAGACCCTGGTCAGGAGCTAGCACGCTGGCCGCGGTGGCGGCCCGGGCAACCTGCTCCGGTGTCCGGTGAGGACGGTCAGCCGAAAGCGAGGCCGGCAGCGGTGGCCGTGGACCACACGAGCATTGCGAGCCCGGTATCCCGCAGGACCGGAATCAGGGAGCGCCCCGTGAAACCACGCAACACCCTCCGCAGCGCAGGCACCACCAGGGGCACGGCCAGGAACCCCAGCAGCGCGGCCGGGTTGCGCAGGCCAATCAACGTGCTCAACAGGAAAGGAACGATCACCAGGGCCGTGTAGAGCGCCCTGGTGTCACGATCACCGAGCAGCACCGCGAGAGTCCGCTTCCCCACCTGCTCATCGGTCGGAATGTCGCGCAGGTTGTTGGCAACCAGCACGGCCGACGAGAAGGCACCAACCGCCACCGCGGCACCGATCGTCACCCCGGTGACCCGTTCCGCCAGCACGAACGTCGTACCGAGCACGGCAACCAGCCCGAAGAACACGAACACCGCGATCTCGCCGAGACCCGCGTACCCGTAAGGCCGTTTCCCGCCAGTGTAAAACCACGCCCCCGCGATGCACAGCGCCCCCACGGCGATCAACCACCACTGACCGGACAACGCCACCAGAACCAGCCCGGCCACGGCGGCGAGCGCGAAGCACGCCACGGCGGCGCGCAGCACTACAGGAGGCTCGGCAACACCCGAGCCGACCAGACGGAGTGGACCAACCCGCTCGTCGTCGGTGCCACGCACCCCGTCGGAATAGTCGTTGGCGTAGTTCACGCCGACGATCAACGCCAATGCGACAACCAACGCGAGCATCGCCCGCACCGCGTCGAACGCGCCCAACCCGGCCGCCGCACCGACTCCCACCAGCACCGGGGCGATGGCGTTGGGCAGCGTGCGCAGACGTGCGCCTTCGATCCACTGCGCGACTGTGGCCATGGCAAACATCCTGCGTCATGGTCCGCGACACGCTGGACCCGGGCCGCCGGCTAGCAGGGCACAACGGGCCCGTCCACCGTCACCCACGCCTTGGCGACGAAGTGCTCGGGCCCGATGCGCAACCAACGGTTACTCGGCGTCGGGCTGCCTTCGTGCACCCACGGCCCCACCGTCTCGCACTCCACGGGCACCCGCGCGGCCCGCGCCGCCATCCCGTTCTCCGTCTCCTCGACCAGGCTCGGCTCCCGGTGCGTGCTCAGCGGCTCATCGAACGTGCGCACGGTCCCGAACACGCCGTACCCCGTCCACAGGTAAGTCACGTCCACCCAGGCGTTCTCGTCGAGCTTCAGGCCGTCCCAGTAGGTGCCGTCGGCCAGGTCGATCCCCGACGGGTTGGTGACCACGCGCCCGAACTGGTCCAGCCCGCCGTGGTAGCCCTCCATGTGCGCGGCCTGGGCCTGCGGCTTCCCGTGCGGCAGGTCCCGCCACATCTCCCGGATGTCGGGGGTGTTCCAGTAGTCGTCCCTGGTGTTCCACGGCCCGACGTCCCACACCGGCGCCCACTCACAACGGCCGTTGTCGGCGCAGACCTGCACGCTGTAGTCACCGTGACCCCGCGGGGAGAGACCGCGCCGGGACGGCAACGCGGCGAAGTGATCGCGCGGTTGGATCACGTGCCCGTTGGCCGTCGTGCCCCCGACCAAGCCCTCTCGGGTGGCATGCACCCGGAACGTGTACCCCCGCTCCGGCAGCTCGGCGGGCGGCTTCGAGCGGGAGGCCGGCACCGAGTCCGCCGTCAGCTCCAGCCGGCGCAGCTCCGGCCCGGCAGCATCGGACTCGGCACCCAACAGCACCCGCACCTGCACCGTCGTGGTCGGTTCCGGCAGGACCGCGGGTGCCTCCGGTCGCGCCTCGACCCACTCCGTCCAGCCGCCCCCGGACCGCTTCCCCCGGACGTCCACCGCCAGCTCGGCCGACGGTGGCACCGAGCTGGTCACGCGGGCCGCGACCCGGTTCGCCTCGCGCGACAGCCCGTACGGCGGAAGCACGAGGAACCCGGCTCGTCCGCCACGACGCGCGCCGAGGGCACGGGCCTCCGTCTCCGCCAGGCGCAGCACGCCGTCCCGAACCGTCACGTTGCTGTCGTCGGAGTCCACGACCGTGATGTCGGCAACCCAGCTCAGCGAGTCGGCGGGTGCGGTCGCGGCCGGGGTGGCCGGCAGGCAGAGCAGCCCGGCGATCACGGTCGGCAGGGCGAGCCCCCGCCGCGGAGCTGCCGACGTTCCCATGGCCCGGCTCCCGGTTCCCGCCTCGCGCGCCGCGCCCGGTCGGATCGCGGTGTGACGCGGGTGGCGTCTGCGACGCCAGGGAAACCCGGGCCTGGTGAACCAGCAACTTGAGATCGATCGATTGCGGGAAATGCTGACGAGCCGTCACCGGACGATTGCGGAGCGTGTTCGAATCGCCGTTTGGTGGCCAACGGTCTAGCTCGTCGAGGTGAGGATTGAGCGCACGGCGTCGCGGTCAACCTTGCCGGGACCCCGCAGCGGCAGCTCGGGGACGAACACCACGTGCCGGGGCGCGGCGGCTCGTCCCACGCGATCCCGCACGGCCGCCCGCAGCTCCGGGACCGAGGGCGGAGCCGCCGCATCCGCCGGGACCACGGCCGCGGCCACCGCCTCCCCCCACTCCGGGTCGGGCAGGCCGACCACGCACACCTCCAACACCCCGGGCTGCGCGGCCAGTGCGCGTTCCACACTCACCGGGGCAACTTTCACCCCTCCGGTATTGATCAGGTCGTCCATCCGGCCCAACACCTCCAGGCGGCCGTCGCCCCGCCACCGGCCGAGATCGCCGGTGTGGAAGGAGCCCGCCCGGAAGCAACGCGCGGTCAGCTCCGGTTGCCCCCGGTACCCGCGGGCAACCACCGCTCCGCCCAGCACCACCCGCCCGGCACGACCCGCGTCGACGTCGATCAGCCGGACCCGCACCCCATCCAGCGGGCGACCGTCGTAAACGCACCCACCACACGTCTCGCTCATGCCGTAGGTGGTCACGACCCGCACCCCGGCAGCCTCCGCCCGCTCCCGCAAGGCCGGCGCGAGCGCGGCCCCACCCAGCAGCACGGCATCGAAGGCGCACAGCGCCTCCAAACCGGCCCCACCCGCCGCCACCAGCCGCGCCAGCTGGGTCGGCACCAGGGCGGTGTAGTGCCGACCGGACCGTGCCAGCAACGGCTCGGCCGCGTCGGCGAACCCGTCCGGGCGGAAACCCGCCGAGGTGTCCATCACCCTCGGCTCCGTGCCGGACACCAACGAGCGCGCCAGCACCTGGGCTCCGGCCACCGTCCAGGCCGGCAACGCCAGCAGCCAGCCACCCGGCCCGCCGAGGCGATCCAGCGTCGCCCGAGCCGAAGCCCCGATCGCCCGGGCCGGCAGGAGCACGCCCTTGGGCTCACCGGTCGAACCGGAAGTCGCGATGACCAGCGCCGTGGGATCGACGGGGTCATCCTCGTCCTGTGCGAGCACCCCGCCCAGCGCCGCCACGAGCCGCCCCGCGGCGGAGCGCTCCGCCGCGGGCACCGGCAGCACCACCGGTCCGTCGCCGCGCAATGCGCGCTCGAGCGCGGAGAGCAACGCGAGGGCGCCGCTGCCGGCCGGGACCGGCAGCGGGACCACCTGACGCGGCCTCGACATCACGGACATCGCCCGCCGACAACGAATCAGTAGTGGTAGGGGAAGCGGGACCAGTCCGGATCGCGCTTCTCCAGGAACGCGTCCCGGCCC
>NZ_BMMK01000025.1 GCF_014645795.1 Longimycelium tulufanense
CCTCCCTCATTCCAACATCATCAGGCTGTCGTGCCCGTCACCAACCTCTATGGGCAGTACAGCTAGGCGTCGAGGTCCTTCGCGATGAGATCGGCGATGGCGGCCAGGGCTTCCTCCGCACCCTCACCCTCGGCGGTGAGCACGACCTCGTCGCCGTGCCCGGCGCCCAGCGTCATCAGCCCCAGGACGCTGGCCGCCTCCACCGGCTGGCCGCCGTCCTTGGCGATGGTGACCGACACCGGCTGCTCGGCCGCGGTCTTGGCCAGTACCGCGGCCGGGCGGGCGTGCAGCCCGACCTTGCTGGCGACGACGACCCGTCGTTGCGGCATCTCTTGTCATTCCTTTCTCTTTCCTCGCTGGATCAGACCCGCGGGCGGGTCGTCTCGTTGGTGGTCTCCGCGTCGTTCGTCGCGTCCTCCTCCTCACGGCCGGGCGTGCGCAGGTTCCACCGCGTGATCACGAACCGGAAGAGGAAGTAGTAGATGACGGCGTACCCGATGCCGATCGGGATCAGCATCCAGGAGTCCTTGGAGATCCCGTAGTTCAGCGCGTAGTCGATCGCGCCCGCGGAGAAGGTGAATCCGGTGTGGATGTCCAGCGCGTTGACCAGCGCGTGCGCCGTTCCGGTGAGGAATGCGTGGATCAGGTACAGCGGCCACGCCACGAACAGGAACGCGAACTCCAGCGGCTCGGTCACGCCGGTGAGGAACGAGGTCAGCGCGGCGGAGAACATGATGCCGCCCACGACCTTGCGCTGCTTGGGCCTGGCGCACCGGTAGATCGCGAACGCCGCGGCGGGCAGGGCGAACATGAAGATCGGGAAGAAGCCGGTCATGAAGGTACCGGCATCCGGGTCGTGGGCCTTGAAGAAGCGGGCGATGTCGCCGTGCTCGCCGTTGTACTCGCCGAAGACGAACCACAGGAACGTGTTGATGATGTGGTGCAGGCCCAGCGGGAGCAGCAACCGGTTGATGATGCCGTAGAGCCCGCCACCGATGATCGCGCTGCCGGTGACCGCCTCACCGATCGCGGTGATTCCCTTGTCGAACAACGGGAACAGCAGGCCCAGTACCACGCCGAGAACCACCATGGTGCCGGCGGTGATGATCGGGACGAACCGTCGGCCGCCGAAGAACGCCAGGTACGGTGGCAACTTCACTCGGTGGTACCGCTGCCACAACAGGGCGGCGACAACGCCGGAAATCAGACCGGTCAGCACGCCGTAGGGCCAGGTGTTGGGCATCTTGCCGAGCGCGTCGGCGGTCGCGAAGGTGCCCTCCTTCGCCGGGTCCGGGTGCTGGTTCATCGTCATGATGACCCGGCTGAGCACGAGGTAGCCCACCACGCCGGCCAGCGCCGTCGACCCGTCGGACTTCTTGGCGAAGCCGATGGCCACACCCACCGCGAACAGCAGTGGCAGGTAGTCGAACAGCACGCCGCCCGCGCCGCCGATGACCGCGGCGGTCGTCTTCAGGGCATCGAACCTGCCGAGCAGGTCGTCCTGGCCGATCCGGAGCAACAGGCCGGCGGCTGGCAGCGCGGCGATCGGCAGCATCAGGCTGCGACCGAGACGTTGCAGGACGGCGAGTCCCTTCACGTCCCGGGTGCTGGCCTGGGCGGCGGCAGCGCTCATCGGGAACCTCCGTGGACGGGGTGGGGACCGGAACCCGGGACGCTCCGGTCGAGCTGCATGGTCACCTGGTAAAGATCGCCCCGGTACCAGGACGTCATGTCTTCGAGGGGTGCGCCGTGTGCGCTGGAAACGCGGCGGAAGGCGAGCAGCGGGCTACCCGGCCGGACGCCCAGCAGCCGGGCGGTGGCCCGGTCGGCCGGGTCCGCCCGCACGGTTTGCCAGCCATGGTCGGGGCGTGCCCCGTACTCGTCGGCAAGGAGGGCGTACAGCGAGGCGGACAGGTCGTGCTCGAGCAGCTCGGGCAACCGTCCGGGGTGGTACCAGCCGCGCTCCACCGCCAGGGGAGTGCCGTTCGCGGTGCGTACCCGCACCAGCCAGTAGGCGGGCTCGCCCGGTCCCAGACCGAGCGCGGCCGCGGTCTCCGGTGGGGGAATGCGCTCGGCGCGTTCGACCACCACGGTGCCCGGCCGCATCCCGCGTTGCCGCATGTCCTCGGTGAACGACTCCAGGTAGAGCTGAGCCTCCACGCGGGCGCGGGCGGTGAAGGTGCCCTTCCCCCGTACTCTCGCCAGCAGTCCGTCGGCCACCAGCTGGCCCACGGCCTCGCGGACGGTGAGCCGGGACACGCCGTAGCGGGCGGCCAGCTCCCGCTCGGACGGGATCGGGGAGCCGGGCGGGAGTTCCGTCTCGGCCAGGCGCCGCAGAATCTCGCGCAGCTGCGCGTGCTTGGGAGTGGGGCCGTCCGCCAGCCGGTCCCCGGCTGGCCTGGCAGGGCATGCCTGCTCGGCCACGGCGCACCTCCCTGTGCTGACCTGCGTGGATGACTGGCGGTCGACGGACCGTGACCGTCGGACCGCCGATGGTCCGTCGACCGGTTGACCCTCATTGGTACGGTCCGGTCTAAACCAGTTGCCCGGCAGGATGCGTTGCCACCCGAATGGGTGTCAACTGTGCGTGGGATTCCGGGAGCCGAGCCGTAACCTGCGGCCTCGGCCCGGCACCCCCTACCCCCAACCGGGCGCACTGGCGGGAACGGCTCGACGGCGAGCCGGAGTCGAGGAGGACACCAAGTGGCGGACAAGGCGGCGGCGATCCTCGCCGGTCTCGGCGGCGCGGACAACATCGAGGAGATCGAGGCCTGCATCACCCGGCTGCGGTGCGAGGTGAAGGACGGCTCCCAGGTCGACGAGGCCGCGCTCAAGGCGGCCGGCGCGCACGGCGTCATGCAGCAGGGCGCGGTCGTGCAGGTCGTGGTCGGGCCGGAGGCGGACACCCTGGCCGAGGACATCGAGGACCTGATGTGACGCTGCAGGTGTTGAGTCCGGTCGAGGGCACGGCGCTGCCGCTGTCGGAGGTCGGCGACCCGGTCTTCGCCCAGGCCATGGTGGGCCCGGGCATCGCCGTCGACCCGGCCCGCGGGGCCGGTGACGCCGTCGCCCCGATCGACGGCACGGTGGTGACCCTGCACCCGCACGCCTTCGTCGTGGCCACCGACTCCGGCGCCGCGGTGCTGGTCCACCTCGGCATCGACACGGTCCAGCTCAAGGGCGACGGCTTCACGCTGCACGTGGTCAAGGGGGAGACCGTCCGCGCCCGGCAACGGATGATCAGCTGGGACCCGGCCACGATCGAGGCAGGCGGCAGGTCCCCGGTCTGCCCGGTGATCGCGCTGGACGCGACCGCGGAGGCGTTGACGGGGCTCCGGCAGCCGGGTCAGGTCGCGGCCGGCGAGCCGCTGTTCACCTGGCAACGCTGAGGCGGGAGTGACCTCGTCGGGGTGGGCCTCCTCGGTGGGGCGGTCCACCCCGACAGCGCCACGGGTCCGTGGCCGAACGGGCCCGGAGGCCAGCCGAGCTAGTACCTCGCCCGAGTCACGCCCCCGCCCACCCGGGTCTGCGCAGCCCACGGCCAGCCTAGTGATCAAGAGAGTCGCGAGGCAACGGTGCGCTCGGCGGCTGTGGATAACTCGGCGGGTTGTGGAAGAGGGGGAGAAGGGGTTCGTGGAGTTCGGCGTCAGATTTGTAGGAGCACGGGCGCCGATTCGTATGACACGCGCGGTGTCGTGTGGAAACACAACCGCCGAAACATCTTGCCCACCAGCCTCGTCCCATGAGCGACGTCTTGATCGGGCTGATACCGGCCGCGACGATTTCGGGCCTGGGTGCGGGGTGGGGCGGACGTTGCCTGCTCCGCCGGTTGCGGCGTGGGGTCACGCTTCACCCACCGTGGTGTGAGCCGGCGGTCGCCGTGCTCTGGACGGTGGCGACGACCATCGCGGCCTTCGGCGGCTTTCCTGCCTGGTGGCTTCCGGTGCCCCTCGCACTGGGCTGGCTCGCCGTCCTGCTCACCGCGACCGATCTCGCCCGTCGCCGTCTGCCCGATGCGTTGACGCTGCCGGCCTACCCGGCAGCGGTGGTCCTCCTCGCCGTGGTGTCGTGGCTCGGCCCCGGTGTTGACCTCGCGCTGCGGGCACTGGGTGGCGCCTGCCTGTTCGGGCTGGCACACGCCGCGGTGCATCTCGTCGCACCCACCGCCCTGGGGGCGGGTGACGTGAAGCTGGCGGGCGTGCTGGGCGCGCTCCTCGGTGCGGTGAGCTGGCTCGCGCTGATCCAGGGGGCGTTTCTGGCTGGCCTGGTCACACTCGGTCTCGCGGCGCTGCGCCCGAAGACAGCATTGCCGGGCGTGCCACACGGGCCAGGCCTGCTGACGGCAACCTGGACTATCACTGTGCTCCCACCGGCCGCTAGCCCATTCGGCTAGTCGCGCCAGCGGTCCGACCGCCTGCTGGGCCAGCCGCCGCGCCGTGGAAGGATGAAGGCGTGCTGCGCTGGATTACCGCGGGTGAGTCGCATGGGCCAGCCCTGGTCGCCGTGCTGGAGGGCATGGTGGCCGGGGTCGAGGTGACGACCGGGGAGGTGGCCACCCAACTGGCCCGCCGCCGCCTGGGCCACGGCCGGGGCGCGCGGATGAAGTTCGAGGCCGACGAGGTGGAGTTCCTCGGCGGGGTGCGGCACGGCCGGACCCAGGGTGGCCCGGTGGCGATCCGGGTCGGCAACAGCGAGTGGCCGAAGTGGGAGAAGGTCATGTCCGCCGACCCGGTGGACCCCGCCGAGCTGGCGGGCCTGTCCCGCAACGCCCCGCTGACCCGGCCCCGCCCCGGTCACGCCGACCTCCCCGGCATGCAGAAGTACGGCTTCCCCGACGCGCGGCCGGTGCTGGAGCGCGCCAGCGCCCGGGAGACCGCGGCACGCACCACGTTGGGCGCGGTGGCCCGGGCCTTCCTCCGCCAGGTGTTGGGCGCCGAGGTGCTCAGCCACGTCGTCGCGATCGGCACCGTGGACGCGCCCGACGGCGTCCTGCCCGGGCCGGGCGACCTCGAGGCGATCGACGCCAGCCCGGTGCGCGCGTTCGACGAGGCGGCGAGCGCGGCCATGGTGGCCGAGGTGGACGCCGCCAAGAAGGACGGCGACACAGTCGGTGGGGTGGTCGAGGTGCTGACCTACGGCCTGCCCCCGGGCCTGGGCTCGCACGTGCACTGGGACCGCCGGCTGGACGCCCGGTTGGCCGGTGCCTTGATGGGCATCCAGGCCATCAAGGGGGTCGAGGTCGGTGACGGCTTCGCCACCGCGCGCCGCCGGGGCAGCCAGGCGCACGACGAGATCGAGCCGGCCAACGGCGCAACCGGGGTGTCCCGCCGCTCCAACCGGGCCGGTGGCCTGGAAGGTGGCATCACCAACGGGGAGCCGTTGCGGGTGCGGGTGGCGATGAAGCCGATCTCCACCGTGCCGCGCGCGTTGTCCACTGTGGATGTTGCGACCGGGGAGCAGACGGTGGCGATCAGCCAGCGCTCGGACGCCTGCGCCGTGCCGGCCGCGGGCGTGGTGGCCGAGGCGGTCGTCGCGCTGGTGGTGGCGGACGCCGTGCTGGAGAAGTTCGGCGGCGACTCGCTGCCGGAGACCCGCCGCAACGCCGAGGCGTACCTGGCCGCCCTCCGGGAGGCCACCGAGCAGCGGATGCGGGCGGAGGCGGAGCGGTGAGCCCCCGGGTGGTCCTGGTCGGGCCGCCCGGCAGCGGCAAGACGACCGTCGGCCAGCTCCTGGCCGAGCGGCTCGGGCTGGCCTTCCGCGACACCGACGTCGACGTGGCGGCGACCGCCGGCAAGACGGTCTCCGACATCTTCACGCAGGACGGTGAACCTGCCTTCCGTGCCATGGAGGAGCAGGCCGTGGCCACCGCACTCGCCGAGCACGACGGCGTGCTGGCCCTGGGCGGTGGCGCCGTGCTCGCCGAGCGAACCCGCAAGCTGCTCGCGGATCACGTCGTCGCGTTCCTCAACGTCGGGCTGGCCGAGGGCGTGCGCCGCACCGGGCTGTCCACCGCTCGGCCCCTGCTGACCGGCGTCAACCCCCGCGCCACCTTCAAGGCGTTGCTGGACGCCCGGCTGCCGCTCTACCGCGAGGTCGCCACCCTCGAGGTCGACACCGACCACCGGGAACCGCAGGTGGTCGTGGCGGACGTCCTGGCCGGCCTGCCCGCGCGGTGACCGGCCCGGGGCCGGCAGCATGGCCGGAGGGCAGGATCTGGTGGGATGGAACCCGGCGCCGGGGCGAGTGAAGGGATCGTGATGGACGGGACGGCAGCGGCCGAGCCGGTGCGGATCCGGGTGAGCGCGGAGCGGCCCTACGACGTGGTCGTGGGCCGGGGCCTGCTCGCCGAGCTGGTCGAGGCGGTGCGGGACGCGCCCACCGCGGCGATCGTGCACCAGCCCACGCTCGCCACCACGGCGGAGTCCCTCCGCGAGGAGCTGGTCAGCGCGGGGGTCGACGCGCACCGGGTGGAGATCCCCGACGCCGAGGACGGCAAGAGCCTGGCCGTGGCCGGGTTCTGCTGGGAGGTGCTGGGTCGGATCGGGTTGGACCGCACCGGTGTCGTGATCTCCCTCGGCGGCGGTGCCGTGACCGACCTCGCCGGCTTCGTCGCCGGCACCTGGATGCGCGGGGTCCGGGTCCTACACGTGCCCACCACGCTGCTCGGGATGGTCGACGCCGCGGTCGGCGGCAAGGCCGGCATCAACACCGAGGCCGGCAAGAACCTGGTCGGCGTCTTCCACGAACCGGCCGCCGTGCTGGTCGACCTGGTCACGCTGGAGTCGTTGCCCCGCAACGAACTGGTCGCCGGGATGGCCGAGGTGATCAAGGCCGGGTTCATCGCCGACCCGCGCATCCTGGAGCTGGTCGAGGCCGACCCGGCGCACGCCGTCGACCCGACCGGTGACGTCCTCGCCGAGCTGGTGCGCCGCGCCATCCAGGTCAAGGCCGACGTGGTCGGTGCGGACCTGCGCGAGTCCCACCTGCGCGAGGTGCTCAACTACGGCCACACGCTCGGGCACGCGATCGAGCGGCGCGAGCGGTACCGGTGGCGGCACGGGGCCGCGATCAGCGTCGGCATGGTGTTCGCGGCCGAGCTGGCGCGTGCGGCCGGCCGGCTCGACGACGCCACCGCCGACCGGCACCGCAGCGTGCTCTCCGCGCTCGGGCTGCCCACCAGCTACGACCCGGACGCCCTGCCACAGCTGGTGGAGGGCATGCGGGCGGACAAGAAGACCCGTTCCGGCGTGCTGCGGTTCGTGGTGCTGGACGGCCTGGCCAAGCCGGGCCGGCTGGAGGGGCCGGACCCGACGTTGCTCGCCGCCGCGTACTCGGCGGTCGCCGGCGAGCCGACCAAGGGCGGCGGCAGCATCCTGCTGTGATGACGCGCCACCGTGGCGGGACACCGGGCAGGCGTCGTCGGGTGCGGACGCGGAGGCAGGACGCGGAGGTGCGAGCGGTGAAGGTGCTGGTGCTCAACGGCCCCAACCTGGGGCGCCTGGGCCGGCGGGAGCCCGACGTCTACGGCCACACGACGTACGACGACCTCGTGCGGTTGTGCAAGGGGACCGGTGCCGAGCTGGGCCTGGAGGTGGAGGTCCGGCAGACCGACCACGAAGGCGAGATGCTGGGCTGGCTGCACGAGGCGGCCGACGAGGCCGTGCCCGTCGTGCTCAACCCGGCCGCGTGGACGCACTACTCCATCGCCGTGCGGGACGCCTGCGCGCAGCTGACCGCCCCGCTGGTCGAGGTGCACATCTCCAACGTGCACAAGCGCGAGGAGTTCCGGCACCACAGCTACGTCTCCCCGGTCGCCACCGGAGTGATCGCCGGCCTCGGCGTCACCGGCTACGCCCTCGCCTTGCGCTGGATCGCCGAGCACGCCCGCCCGTGAGTGGCCCGGTCCTGCGTACCGAACGGCTCCTCCTCCGCCTGGCGACATTCGCTGACCTCGAGGCGGTGGCGCGGATCTACGACGACCCCGAGGTGATCCGCTACCTGGAGCCCGCCCGGTTCGCCGACGGCCGGTCGCGGTCCTGGCTCGGCGAGGTGCTTGCGCGGCCGCACCCGGAGGGCATGGGGGTCTTCGCCGTCGAGTACGAGGGCGAGGTGGTGGGCCGGGTGAATCTTCGGCCGTCCACCGAGTTGCCCGCCGGCCTGATCGAGGTCGGCTGGTACCTGGCCCGCCCGTACTGGGGGCGGGGGCTGGCCCTGGAGGCGATGACCGCGCTGGTCGGGCACGGCTTCGATCGCCTCGGGGTGCCCGCGTTGTGGGCGCTGGTCCCGCGGGAGAACGCGAGCAGCGTGCGGCTGGCCGAGCGGCTGGGCTTCGTCCCCGTCGGCTCGGGGCACTACTACTTCCGCGAGTTCGACGTGCACGTCCTGCTGCCCGACGGGCGGGAACCCGCACCCGGTGAGCGGAGCAACTCGCGGTGATCGAGGGGCAGGCCGCTTTCGGGCCCGGCACACTGGGAGACCGGTCCGGACACGGCGCGGGTCGCGCGGCCAGGTGAGCCGAGCCGGTCCCGAAGGAGGGGAACTCGCCCACTCGGGTGATCGCGAGCCGTAAACTGGTGCACACCCGGGCACCGTCACCGACCCGGGCCGGGAAACTGCCTGGACCGGGCGGGGGAGCTGACGGAGGTCGGGAGCGGGTGGGACGTAAGCCGCGGCGCGTCGTCTGTGCGGTCGCCACCCTCGTGGCCGCGGCCGTGCTGGCCGCGTGTGGCACCTCGAGCCAGGGCGTGGAACCGACCGAACGACCTTCCAGCATCGGCGCTCCCAGCCCGCAGAACCGGGCCGACGCGCCGAACACACCACCCAGGACGCTGCAAACGGGTGCCGAGCGGAACAGTTCCGGGGTCGTGGTGTCCGGCGGTGGCAGTGCCCCCTACAACTACGGGCCCACCGTCATCCGCGAGGACGGGCGCTACCGCGTCTGGTGGTGCAGCCAGCTTCCCGGCGCCGGACCGGCGGGTGACGACGTCTTGTACGCCGAGTCGACGAACGCGGAAGGGCCGTTCGCCGCTCCCGGTGGCGCGCAGGCGGCTCCGGTCTTCAGCGGCAGTGGTGGCAGTTTCGACGCCATGCACACCTGCGACCCGTCGGTGATCAAGATCAACGGGACCTACTACCTGTACTACACCGGCGCCGCCAGCGACGATCACGCGCACGGCAACGCGATCGGTGTCGCCTCCAGCCCGGACGGCATCCGCTGGAGCCGCATGGCCGACGGGCAACCGATCGTGCGGCCCGCCGGGGACGAGATGCGGGAAAACGCCTATGGCGCAGGGCAACCCGCCGCGCTGTACCTGGACGGCTGGTTCTACCTGCTGTTCACCGACACCAGCGGGCGTGCCGCTGGGTGGAACGGAGCAGGCCAGTTCGTGTTGCGCGCCAAGGAGCCGACGTTCCGGACCGACGTGCAGGCGTTGGAAGACGGCGGCTTCGCCCCGGTTCGGTCGACGAGGTCGCCGCGGACGAGGTCCGTGGTGGACGCGTTCAGCGCGGACTGGATGTGGGTGGACGCCCTGGAAGCGTTCGCCATCGCCCACCAGACCGAGCATGGCACGACGATCACTTTCTGGGACCGGGACTTCAACCGCAATCCCTACCAGCCGCTGCTCGTCAAGGGAACGTGGAAGGAAGGTCCCGGTTTGGTGCGGCGTGCGGACGGGCATGCACCGATCAGCGTGGGCGATCCGTGTGCTCGGGTGCCGATCGATGTCTACCGTGCCACGCGGTTGACCCAGGTCCCGCAGGACGTGCCGACCGATATCGCGCGGTTTGGGCTCGATGTGGAAGGCGTCGACGGTTGCGGCACCCGTGACCGTGCCCTTGCGGTCCTTGACGGTTTCGCCGTTCCGTCGCCCGAGCGCACGATCGACCTTCTCACGGGCGGAAAGGCGTTGCGGGTGGAGCGGCGTAGTGTCGCCGAGGCGATGGCCGTGCGTGTGCTGGACAAGCGGCCCGCCGCCTTGGACAACGTCGATATTCCCGTGGCGGGGTGGGTGAAGCCCGGCGTTCCCGCTGTTCGTGCCGCCGAGCGTCCCCTGGGTTTCCTGTTGGCGGATGGTCGGTTGTGGCCCATCGGCTCCGAGGAGGTGGCGAAGCTGAACTCGTCCCGGATCAGCGATGTCACCACCTCCCGGTGGGACTCCTACCCACCCGGCCCCAACCTCACCGCCCTCCGCTGAACCTGGCGGTGACCGAACACCGGTACAGCCATGCTTTGTGGCTTCCCGGGCGCGGCGAGCGGCAAGGACCAAGATCAGGCCGAGAAGCAACGAGCGCGATCAGCCCGACGCATTCCGGCCGGCCCAGCCGGTGCCCCACAACCGGCATCCACCTCGTCTCGTGCGAAACCTGGTCCTAGCTGGTGATGTCCTTGGTGGCGAAGCGGCGGAAGGCGAGCAGGCCGAAGACCGCCGCGTAGGCCAGCGCCGAGAAGACGCCGCGCGTCATGTCACCCCAATCCACGTCGGTGGTCAGCAGATCGGCCCACGCCAGCGTGTAGTGCGTCGGCAGGTACTGCCGCAGATCGCCGAGCGCGGTAATCGAATCGAGGATCTGCGACAGGATCGACGCCAGCACCGCCCCACCGACCGCGCCCAGCGGAGCGTCCGTCGAGACACTGAGCAGCAACGCCAACCCAGCCACCCACGTCAGGTGCAGCGCGAGATACCCGACCGCCAGGGCCAACCTGCCGACACCAGCACCGAGCGACATCGCCTCACCGGCCGGCGTCACCAGCTCACCCAGCCCGTACCAGGCGACACCGACACCCAGCGCCACCAGCGGTAGCAACACCAACCCGAGCAACGACAACAGCCCGGACACGACAGCCTTCTGCCGGAGCAAGCGATGCCGGGGCACCGGCACGGCCAACAGATACTTCAGGCTCGACCAGGACGCCTCGCTGGCCACGGTGTCGCCGAAGAACAACGCCACCACAACGACCAGCAGGAAGTTGGCCGAGGCGAACAACGCGAACGACACGAAGTTCGTCCCACTCGCGGTGGCCAGGTCAACCAGCCCCCCGGACCGCCGGTTGCGCTCGTCACTGCCCAACTCGAACGCCAGCAGCAACAGGAACGGCAACAGCGCCAGGAAGCCGAGCGTGAGCTGGGTACGCCGCCGCCGGAGCTGCCGCGCCAGCTCCACCCGCAACCGCAGGGTGTGCCGCGCCCGGTACCCGGTGGCCGAGCCGTCCGGATTCGGCGGTTCGGCCACTGGCCCGGGCAACTCCGGCAACGTGTAAGCGGTTCCCGCCTCACTCACTCCACGGCCTCCTCTCCGACCAGTTGCAGGAACGTGTCCTCCAACCGGCGTCGCGGCCCGGCCTGCTCCACGGCGACCCCGGCCCCCACCAGCGCGGCCACCGCCGCCGAGCGGGACAACCCGGCCAGATTGGCGTGCACGACCTCGCCGTCCACCGTCACCTCGCCGACACCGGCGAGTTCACGCAGCGCACCCGCGGCCCGCTCGGCGTCGTCCACCCGGAACGTCGCCTCGTCCCCGCCGACCAGGTCGCCGACCGCCCCGGCCGCCACGAGCCGGCCATGGTGCATCACCACGACGTGCGTGCATGTCTGCTCGACCTCTGCCAAGAGGTGGCTGGACACCAGCACGGTGCGCCCGGTGGCGGCGTAGCGCCGCAGCACCTCCCGCATGTGGTGGATCTGCGGCGGGTCCAGCCCGTTGGTCGGCTCGTCGAGCACGAGCAGGTCGGGCAGGCCGAGCATGGCCTGCGCGATCGCCAGCCGCTGCCGCATGCCCTGGCTGTAGGTGCCCACCTTCCGGCGCACCGCCTTGCCCAGCCCTGCGATCTCCAGCGCCTCGTCCACCCGCGCCTGCTCGGCCGGCCGCCCGGTCGCGGCCCAGTACAGCCGCAGGTTGTCCGCGCCGGTCAGGTGCGGCAGGAAACCGGAGCGCTCGACGAAGGAACCGATCCGGGACAACACCGGCGCCCCCGGGCTCACCCGCCGCCCGAACACCCGGATCTCCCCGGACGTGGGCCGCACCAGCCCCATCAACATGCGCAGGGTCGTCGTCTTGCCGGCGCCGTTGGGACCGAGCAACCCCAGGACCTGCCCGCGCTCAACCCGGAACGACAGCTCGTCGACCGCGGTGAGGCCACCCGGGTAGGACTTGGTCAGCTCGGAGATGACCAAGGGAACGTCAGCCAGATCCTTGTCGACGTCATCGGAGTACCGGCGACGCACGGCCGCACCGAGCGACACCAGGGCCACGACCACGACCACGGTGGCGATACCGAACACCGGCCCCGCCGGCAGTCCACCGCCGGATGCCCGCCGACCCGGCACCAGCGGTACCGACACCGCGTCGTCGGCAAGCTCGACCCGGTGCACCGCGGGCTCGACGGGGTTGGCGTAGCCCTCGTCCGTCGTCGTCGCCACCAGCTGCAGCCGGTGCCCCGACTCCACCGGACGCACGATGCCCGGCAGCGTCACGGTCACCTCGACCGGAGTGCCGTCGGCGGGAAGACCCGTCACCCGCACCGGGGCGACCCCGCCGCCAGGCAGGGTGCGTCGCCCATCCGGCCCGACGTCGTAGAGCTTCACGAACAGCACGGCCTCGCCGTGGTGCGGCTGTCCCGGCACCGCCGAGACCCGCAACCGCACCTGCGGGGCACCGGTGACCAGCAGCTGGGACTCCAGCGTGTCGCTGGTGAAGGTGGCCGCCTGGCCCGGCGGATCGAGAGCGAGGCCACCGGTCAGCCCCGCGCCACCGGGCACCGCACTCAGCCCGGGCAGCGAACTGATGGCGGCCGGGTTGCCGCCGGGCGGGCTCAGCACGACCTGGGCGGGGCCGGAAAGCCGCAGTGACCGCCGCTCGGTGTCGCTGCTCTCCTCGAGTCCGGGGTACGCGGGGGAAACCACCGTCCGCACGCTCGGCCCCCGCGTACGCAGCGCTCCCTGCACGGCGTACTCGAAACCGTTCCCCGGCTCGTCGCCGTCCTGCCTGCCGAGGTAGGCGCCGAACCAGTCACCGATCTGCCCACGCAGGGCCGGACCGGGCGCGCCGCCGTCATGACCGCCCGTGTACCAGACGACCTTGACGGTCCCGCCCGCCGCCGCGATCTGCCGCGCGGTCGCGTCCGCCTGGTCCAGCCCGAACAGGGTGTCCTGCTCGCCCTGCACCAGCAGCGTGGGCGCATGGATCCGGTCGGTCACCGTGGCCGGGGACGACCGCCGGAGCAGCTCCACGGCGGCGGGGCTGGCACGACCGGTGGTCGCGACCTCGACGTATGCCTGGCACACCTCGGGACGGAACCGACCACAGGTGGCGGGCCCACTCGTACTCGGCAGGGCCGAGGGCGCGGCGGGCCGATCACCACCGTCCTGCCCGTCGCCGCTCCCACCCTGGGGAACGCCGGTTCCCCCGGTGTTGCTGTCGTCGGGCGTCCGCTGGCCGGGCTCGGGCGCCTCGTGCCGCGGAACCGTCCCACCGCCACCGGCGAGCCCGGCGGAGAAGAACACACCCGCCCACCCGCGCTTGAACACCCCGTCGGCGGCGAACGCACCGGCAGCCGGGGTACGCGCGGTGACCTGACCGTTGGTGCCCGCGTTGGGCACCAACGCCTGCACCAGGTCGTTGTAGGTCATCACCGGGGCGATCGCGTCCACGCGACGGTCGGTGCCGGCGAGCAGCAACGCGAGCGCGCCCCCGTAGGAGGCGCCGGTGACGCCCACGCGTGGGTCGCCGGGCCCATCCGTGGTCACCTCCGGTTGCCGGGCCAGCCAGTCCAGCAGCTGCTGTGCGTCGGCGACCTCGTAGTCGGGGGAGTTGAGGGCGATCTGGCCGGTGGAGCGACCGAACCCGCGCGCCGAGTAGGCGAGAGCGACGAAGCCCCGCCGGGCGAGCTCCCGCGCGTCGTCGGCGACGGAGTCCTTGCTCCCGCCGAAACCGTGCGCGATCAACACGGCCGGTGCGGGCACCCGTTCAGGCAGGTAGAAGGTGGCGTCGATCTGGACCCGTTGGTCCTTGGCCGGGCCGTCCACCACGTCGATCTGCACGTCGCGGGTGGCGATGGGGGCGGGCTCGGCGTCGTCGGGCGACCAGCCGACGATGCCGGCAAGGGCGAGCAGCGCGACGACGAGCGCGAGTACGGCGAGCCGCCGGCGGCGGGGCCGGCGGCGTCTCGGGGGCGGGGGCACGACAGCGACGTTAGGCGACCGGAACCCGTCCTGGCGCACCAACCCTCCCGATCTTCGCGCGGATCCGACGCGGGCGTTCAGCCGTCCGCGGATCCGGTCGTGGTCTCGTCGTCGGGTACGTGGACCTCGTCGGCGGTGCTGAGCTGGATCTGCATCGCGTGCTCGACGTGCGGTGGTTCGGCGAAGTACTCGGCCACCGCGTCCCGCCACCGCACGAAGCCGTCGGAAGCGTAGAAGACCTCGGTGTGGTCGGCGACCGACTCCCACTCACCGATCAGCAGGAACCGGCCGGGGCTGGACATGCTACGGATGAGCCGGAGCGAGCGGCAGCCCGCGTCGAGCACGTGCCGGGCGGCGGCGGAGTACGCGGCGAGGAACTCCTCCTCCACGCCCTTGCGGATCAGCAGCTCGACGATGGTCAGGACCACGGGCTCGATCGTCCCATGGTGTGGTGACTGTTTCGGCACCGGATTACTCCGATTGGGTGAAGAGTTGATCTCAATTCCGACAGGTCTGCGGTGATTTCGTCACCTAGCGTGTCTGATCGCGATTCGCGGTCCGCCAGCGGGTTGCCGGTCCCGGCGGGGAGCTGCTGCGTCCGGTGGTCCCGGCACCTCAGGGGCGGCGTAAGAATGGTCACCCTCGCTGGTGCGGCGGCAGGTTGCTCCGTGACAATCTTCGGCAGCTGTGGAGGGGAGTATTCCTTCGCGGCGGCATCGTCATCACGGACCCCGAGTGCACGGGCGCCCGGTGCCGTCGACCGGTCAGCGGCCGGTGGGAGAGACCTCCGGTGATCGGCGCGTGCCCTGCACCGGAGGTGATAGGTGAACATTCCCGCCTGGGTCTGGATCACGACCATTGCGGGCCTGCTTCTGCTGCTCGCGATCGACCTCGTGATCGTCGACCGCAAGCCACACGAGGTCACGATCGGTGAGGCGGCGCGGTGGGTGGTCTTCTACGTCGCGTGTGCCGCGTTGTTCGGCGTGGGCTTGTGGGCCTTCGCCGGTGGCGTCCCGGCCAAGGAGTTCGTCGCCGGCTACATCACCGAGTACTCGCTGAGCGTCGACAACCTCTTCGTCTTCGTCGTGATCATGGCGAAGTTCTCGGTGCCACCGATCCACCAACACCGCGTGCTGCTGTTCGGCATCGTGCTCGCGTTGGTGATGCGCGGCATCTTCATCGCGGTGGGCGCGGCGGCGATCGCCGAGTTCAGCTGGCTCTTCTACTTCTTCGGTGTGTTCCTCATCTACACCGCGTGGAAACTGGCCACCTCCGACGAGGAGGACGAGGAGTTCAAGGAGAACGCGGCCCTGCGGTACGTGCGCAAGGTGCTGCCGGTCACCGCGGACTACCACGACCACCGCTCCTTCGTGCGGCTCGACGGCAGGCGCTGGGTGACGCCGATGTTCGTGGTCATGGTCGCCATCGGCACCACCGACCTGCTGTTCGCCCTGGACTCGATCCCGGCGATCTTCGGCCTGACCAAGGAACCGTTCCTGGTGTTCACCGCCAACGCGTTCGCGCTGTTGGGTCTGCGGCAGCTCTACTTCCTGATCGGTGGGCTGTTGAACCGCCTGGTTTACCTGTCGCACGGGTTGTCGGTGATCCTCGGCTTCATCGGTGTGAAGCTGATCCTGGAGGCGCTGCACGGCAACTCGCTGCCGTTCCTCAACGACGGCGAGCCCGTCCCGGTGCCCACCGTGAGCATCGAGGTCTCGTTGGTCGTGATCGTCGGGGTGCTGACCATCACCACGATCGCCAGCCTGGTCAAGGCCAAGCGCGACCCCGAGACTGTGCGCAACGTCAGCTGACGCAGTACGCGTGGTTCAGCAGGTCGCCACCAACCTTCACGTGCCGACCGCGGTCCCGCGACTCCGGTAGGTCCGGGACTCATGAGACGCTGTGCCGGCCATCGTGCGGTGCCTGCTCAGGGCGCGCGCCACAGCCGCAGGGGATAGCGCCGTTGGGGTGCTTCCACCGGGAATAGCTGCTCCGAACAGCGCAGCCTGCCGTGTCGGTTGGCCCGGCGGCGCTCGGCGCAGGGACGCTGCACCGGACGCCGCCTGCCACCCAGTCGCCCGATCGAGTGGTATCTACGCGGAGCGACCCGGTTCGTTGCCGTATCCCGACCTGACACCTACCCCGGACGGCCCAGTCTCTCCGCCGTGCCGTACACGATCGAGGCGTACTACGCCAACCCACAGGGTGCGGACTCGGTCCTGCTGAGCGCCGCGGAGGAACTGGACGGGCTCGTCGACGATCTCGCGGCCGCCGGGCCGGAGGACCGCGACGCACTGCTCTACCTGGCTGGGGTGGAGGTGCCGGCGCGGGAGCTGCGGGTCGAGGTGGATGGACAGGCCAGTGTCGGTGCCCTGTCGTTCACCGAGGACACCGGTTCGACGGCCACCTGGTTCAGCCACTCCGGTCATGGCGGGGGCGGGCTGACCACCCTCTACGCGGACCGGGTGAGCCGCATGCCCTTCCCGCCGGACGCGCTGCTACCCCTGGACACGGTGCGGCAGGCGCTGCGCGAGTTCCGCCGCACCGGGCAGCGGCCCACCTGCGTCGACTGGCAGCCCGCCGGCTTCCAGCTCGCCGCGGCCGCCTGCGCGTTGACCTGGTTGCAGGTCCCGGCGTGACCCGGCCGTGGCAGCACGCCCCCGCTCGCGATCGCCGCTGCACCACGGCCGGCGCGGCCACCGCGGAGCGCTCGCCGATGAACGCCTCGGGACACCCAGCGTGGGGGCGAACCGTCCACGGCGGCTGAGGTCCTCCGGTCCGCCTGGCTGAGCCGCGGGATCACGGCACCGGCCGCACATCCGAGGGCCACCCGGCATCGGACGTCCGCCGTACAACAGAAGCCCAGCACTGAGCCCACCTCGTCACGCGATCCGATCCGTTACGGCACCGGGACGAACCGTGACCACAACGGAGCTCGATGTCGAGCTTTCCATCCTGGATCGCGGCGCTTTCGCGCCGCCGCTGGGCTGAATTTCCTACCCGGATCCCGAAAGACAGTCCACGCGGGATTCGGCGAGGTGCCCGGCCGCCTTCCGGCATCAGGGATTCCATCCTTGGGCCGCCGGTGATCGCCGTCGAAAAAGTGACGGAATCGGCTCACCCGAGAAGGGTGTAGTTCAGTTCCTCGCAGATCCGGCCCAGGGGGAGGTCGAGCCCGGGGTGGTCCAGCGGGAGCAGCACGTCCGGCGCCTCCGGCAGCGTGGTGGCGCCCGGCGGGTCCCACAGGCACAGCGCCGGGTTCCCGGAGTCCATCGACGACCGGTACCACAGGCCGTCCAACTCCGGATAGGCCGCGCGGATGGCGCGCGCCCACGCCTGCGTACGGTCCTTGGGGCCGCTGGAGATCGCCTGCGACGCCCCGGCCCGCGTCGGCCACAGCCCGGCCAGGTCGAGCAACCGCAGGGTGCGGCGCGGCCGGAGTACCACCAGGTGTGGGCTGCGGGTCCTCCGGTCCACCGTGGACGTCGCCTGGTACACCTCGGCGATGCTGGTGCGCACCGAGAGCCCGAAGTAGAGCACCCCGTGCTCATGGGTGTGCCCGGGGCTGCCCTCCGGGGCGATCGGATGTGGGTCGAACCGCGCGTGCGGCAACGGCCCGGAGTAACGGAACGTGTTCCACTGCTGCGGATGTCGGCCGGCAGCGGTGAAGATGCGAACCAGCCGGGTGGCGCGGTGCACCGCGACAACGTCCTCGGTGCGGCGCAGCAGTGCCTGCAGGACAGCCGGAGGGGGCGGCTGGGGAAGCCGTGCCATGCGCGTCCAGTCGTCTCCAGGGTCGGGGGAGTGGTCCCGGGGTCAGGCAGGGCTGCCCAGGACCGACGCCAGCCGCGCGACGCGCTCCGGGTCGCCGCCGGCCAGCAGCCACTCGCGGGGGGTCGCCTGCCGCTCACCCAGCGGCAGGTCCTCCTGCGGTGTGGTCATGAACGCGGCCACCACCAGCGGCGGCTGGTCCGGCGGAAACGCGGGCAGGACGACCTCGACACCGGGCAGCAGGCGACCGTCGGCGAACTGCCACGCCGGTAGCCGCCAGCCGCCGCGGTCCTTCCAGCCCATCAGCCGGCCGGCCGCGATCCGGTGCCGGACCCGGCTGGCGTCGACGTTCAACCGGGCCGCGGCCTCGGTCACCGTCAACGCGGTGTCCCGCAGCACCGCCTGGGTGGCCACCGCACGGGCCCGCGGGTCCGGGTCGGTGTCGCTGCGGGGTGTGAGGTCCACACCGACCTCGGTGAGGGCCTCGCGCTGGTCGCTGGAGAAGTACGCACCCGGGTCCGGGTGCGGCGGCGCAAGACGACGCGCAGCGTCCTCCACCAGGGTCAGGAACTCCGCTGCGGTCACCTTCAGGCCGGCTCGGGCCAACACCGTCTCCAGCGCGACACTCATGCGCACAGCTTATCTCGGCCGTGCGCATCCGTGCGCCTATGTGAGCAAATCAATGAGCTAGTTTCACCATACGCGCGCGTCCCACTACCGTGCGTTGTGCTTTTCGGGTGATTTGTGGGTGACTATTCACTCACAAAGACGTGCTGGTGAACTTCTTTCCTAGTGCGCGGAGTCGTAGGCCGAGGGCCACCAGCACCACGCCCCAGACGAGTGCGAACAAACCGATCAGGGTGACCAGGGCGAGCGCACCCCGGCCCGGCTGCAGAAGCAGCAGTAGACCGAGCGCCACGGTCAACACGCCGGCCAGGCCCAGCAGCCACTCGTTCGAGACCAGCCGCCGCAGCCGGAACGCGCCCACGATCTGCAGCACCCCGGTCACCACCGCCCACACCCCGATGACCACCAGCAGCACGAGGGCGGTGATGTCCGGCCACACCAGGGCTGCGATACCCGCGAGCAGGCCCACGACACCGAACAACACCCAGGTCCAGCGGTCCACCGGCTCGGCGGTCCGGCTGCTGAATGCCGCGGCCAGCCCGAAAACCCCGTCGACCAGGGCGAAGAAGCCCCACAACAACACCAGGGCCAGTAGCGTCAGCCCGGGCCAGATGATCGCGAGGATCCCGAACAGGATGGCTGCGACTCCCCGCACGACCGGCACCCACCACGCCCGCAGCAACAGTGCGCCCATGCTGACCTCCTCGCCGCCATGCTCGGCCCACCACCCCGACCCCACAACTCGACACCGCCCCCGTCAGCCGGTCGAGATCGCTAACCTGCCAGCCGGAGGTCCCATGTCGCCGCTGCCCTACTCGTCCACGTCGGATCCGCGGTTCCGGGACCGGTTCCTCGACGGAGCCCGGTTCCACCTCCTGCCCGACCCGGCGACTCCGGAGATCGTCACGGTCAATGGCGCCTGTCCGCGGTGCGGACACCCGCTGTCGCACACGTTCGAGCTGTACGAGCCCGACGACTACGGTCCCGAAGGCGGCGAGGAGCCGATCGAGATCGTCCTGCAGTGCATGTGCCCGGACGAGCACCCGGGCCGGCCGGCGAACCGCTCCACCGGCTGCGGTGCGGGCTGGCGGGTCACCCTGCCCACGGGACAACAATGACCGGCCGTTCCGAGGATCCGGACAATGCTCGGGGCGACAGTGGCGCCCTGAGCGAGACCGAGCTGGCGGCATTGGCCGCGCTGGGGGACGAGACCGGGGACGAGGTGCTCACCCGGCTCAAGGACAGCGCCGAACGCTGGCGCAACGGGTTGGGCGGCATGACCGGACTGGTCGGTGCCGCGTTGGTGTTCAAAGGGCCGGACCCGGTGCAGGGCCTTCCCCTGTGGGGAAAGCTCCTTCTCCTCGCCACCACCCTGCTGACGCTGGCCGCGGGAGTTGTCGGCGCGTTCTGGGCGATGCGCGCGGCCTCCGGCCCGATCCGCATGACCAAACGTGGGTTCGATCCGATCCAGCGGCTCCAACAGCGCACGCAACGCCGCAAGCGTGTGGGCACGCTGGTTCGGCGCGCCACGGTCTCCGCACTCATCATGATCGTCGCACTGGTGACGACGGTGGTGCTCGGCTGGTTCCTGCCGCGCGGCAACAGTTCGAGATCCGCACGCGTGGAGCTGGCCGACGGTGGTGTTCTGTGCGGACAACTCGAACGGCTGGACCAGAACACGGTGGAGTTGACCGTTGCGGGAAACCGCCAAACGTTGGCCCGCACGCAGGTTCGCGTGGTCGCCGAGGTCATCGCCTGCTCGTGAGCCGTCCGGCCGCACGCAGGTATCCGTTTCCGCGACCAGCCCTTCCTCCGAAGCCATCACCCATCCACAACGGAGACATGAAAAAGCTTGGTGTGGCGGGATGCGAGGAAGAGCACGGGCACCCCGGCATGGCTGGTCACGCTGTCGTCCTGCCGCTGGCAGGCGAGGTGGAAGGCCAACTCCACGTCACCGTGCTTGCGGAGAGAGGCAAGATAGAGCTGCGCGAAGCGAGCCGTGGTGTCCGTCTGGACCAGTGCCTGCATCCCGACCACTGCTGGAATTCCTGACCGCACCAACGACAATGCCACACTCGGCCCAACCACCGATGGGGTTGCCGTGTGACAGCCGGTCAACAACGCCAATCGGGTCCGCCAGCCGTACAACGCGTCGCCGAGCACCGTCAGGTCGCAGGGTTTCCCAACGGGTCCGTCACTTCCCCGCCGTGCCGCGCCGACCAGCAACGTACCCGGCTCGCCTTCGCCCAGATACTGGAACACCGTGCACCGATGGTGGCTGCGCAGCAGGTCGCTCAGGGTGTGTCCGGAACCGGTGGGCAACCCGGCGGTCATGCCGCGGGGTGGGCGGCTTCCGGGACGGCCCAACAACACGAAGACTTCCGGTGGCACGCTCTCCACAGGGGCGTGTACGAGCACGTCCGGGTCGGTCGGGAAGCGGATCACGGTCGCGGCCTCGCCCAGATTGAGGTTGTCGTGGACCAGGGCCAGCTCCCACGGGTACTGGTGCACATCCGTCGTGGTTTCCAGCCATAGCCTGATCCGTGCGCGGTCCCGCACCGTGCGCAACCGCTCCCGCAGCTCCGTTTCATCCAGACCGAACAGCACGGAAGCGAGCTGCTTCCCCAACATGCCCTTGATGCGGTCGTGGCCCGGGCGCGCCGCGAGATCCTGCACCAGTCCGACCAGCGTGGGGCCGGGGAGGTGCTGCACCTGCTGGAGGTCGAGCCCGAGCGCGTCGCTGTGCGCGTGCAGCCGGACCGGCCCCTGCGTGTCCCAGGTCAGACCGTCGCCGTCCACCTGCAGCCGGATGTCGACCACGTCCTGCCCGCCACGGGCCACGTCCGCCGGTGTCCGGCGTACGAACGCCAGCAGCCGGTTGCGTAGTTCGGCCGGGGTGACGTCCTCCCGGAGGGCGTCCTCCACGAGATCCCGGAGCGCCGCGGGGACCGCCCGGCTCGACAGGCTGAACAGGTTCGCCCGTCCGTCCGTGCCGAGCGGATCGTCCTCGGCGAAGGGGAACCGGGGCGGGCGGCCCGGTGCGGACTGCTCGTCCGGGGCCACGCACTGGTCCAGCAGGCGCCACAGGCAGACCGTGAGGGCGAAACCGTCGTCGGCCGGTAGCGGCGGGTCCTCCGGCCCGCCGTACTCGCGCCGCCGGTAGCCCGGCACACCACGCGCCCGGAGCACCGAATGGCCCGCCTCGGCCAGGGCCGCCTCCAACCAGCCCTCCACCCACACCCGGTCCTCCACCAGGTACAGCGAGTCCAGGCTGAGCGAACCGTGCACCAGACCGGCCCGGTGCGCCTCGGCGACCGCGTGGGCGGCCTGGATGACCCAGTCCACCGCCCGCGCCGCGGTCACCGGCTCGGTCGGCACCAGTTCGTCCAACGTCCGCTCACCAGGCGGGCACCGCAGCACCACGTGCTCGTCGTCCACCCAGTCGGCGAGATACCGCCGCTGGGGCCCGTCGGACCGGTCGAACGCCCGACGCAGGAGCGCGGTGGCCCGCGCCCGCACCTCGCCATGTGCGCCGCGCACCGCGACGACGGTGAACGGCTGCCCGTCCCGCCATGCCCGCACCCGGGGCATCGGTGCCCCGCCCGCCCGGAACGGCACCGGCCGTCCCCAGTCCAGCGGGTAGCCGGCCGCGCGCAGCCGCGCCTCGATCGCCTTCGGCATCCGGGGTATCCGGGAGCCCCCTCCTGCCGGCTCCTCGGCGTAACGCCCCACCACCCAGCGGCCCACCAGCGGGTTCGTCCACCGCACCCGGTTCTCGGTGTCCTCCCACACCACGACACCCTTGTCGTGCAGGAGCTGCAGCTGCTCACGGGACTGCGCGGCGGGTCCGCTGTCGAGGGCGTCGAGCACCATCCCGTCCCAGACCCAGTCGTCGGAGACGAGCACGTTCGCCAGCCGCCGCAGCAGGCTGCCCCGCCGCTCGTCCGCGAAGTACGCCAGCGGGCCGATGTGCGCGTCGGACACGGTGGTCAGTGCCCCTGCCGCGGCGTCGACCACCGCGGAGTCCACCGGCCGGTACGGCATGTCCTGTGCCTGCCACTGCCGCACCACCTCGGCACCCAGCTGATGCAGGTGGTAGGGGTGGCCGGCGGTGAGGGCCTGGAAGCGTTCGTGCGCGCCGGGGGTGATCTCCACCTCGCCGAGCCCCTTGTGCACCAGATGCCGGGTCTGGGTGGCCTCCAGCGGACCCAGCTCGACGGTGATCGGCTCGATCCGTGCGCCCAGCCCGGCGAGCAGCCGGGCCGGGGCCACCCGTGCGGCGAGCAGGAAGCCCACCGGGTACCTGTCGAACGTCGTCACCTCGTGCAGCAACTCGGCGAACGCGGCGGCGTGCCCGTGGGCGGCGAGATCGGCGGCGAACCCGTCGAGCGGGTCCACCACGACCAGCCAGCCCCACCCGTCCGGGATGTGGTCGAGCCAGTCCAGCAGGTCATCGAGGTTGGCGACACCTTTGGGAACGGGGATGTCGGGGAGAGCGTCGCTGTCGCCGCGCCGCCGTCGTGCGCGCCGCCCACGCCGATGGAGCTGGGTGGCCAGCGCGGCGTAGAAATCCTCGTCCGCACCGGGGGCCACGATCCGGGCCGGCAGCACATGGGCCGGGCAGTGGCTGTTCGGCTCCAGGAATGTGTGCAGCAACGAGGTCTTGCCGATCCGGGGCGGACCGTGCACCGCGCACACCGGAGCCAGCCCGCGCGCCGGAATCGCGTTGAGCTCCTTGGCGATCCTCCGTGCCGGCTCCTGCCGGCCGGTGAACAACCCGGGTGGTGCCGGCCGCTGGTGGGCGAACGAGGACACCGGCGCGGGCAGCCGGGGCCGGTTCAGCTCCTGCCAGGCGCGGTAAAGGGTCTTGCCGAGCTGCTGCGCCAGTTGTTCGACCCGCGGGATCGTCAGCGTCTGCTGGCACCGGCGGATGCGCCGGTTCAGCCCGTCCAGGCGGCCCCGCTCGGCCCGGTCCGGGGGCCGGCCCTCGAGCAGCGGCGGCCGGGCGGTGTCGAGCAGCTCGTACCACAGCGGCACCAGCTCGTCGATGCCGACGGCGTCAGCGGTGCCCTCCACCGCGGCCCGCAGTGCGGTCACCGCCGCCTCGACCAGCAGCGAGTCCTCGGCCACCAGCTGGTGCGTGGCCAGTTCGGCCAGCTCGTCGGCGGCCTCGTGGAAGCGCCGCACCGGCTCCGCGGGCAGCATGACGCGCACCGCCCGGCGCAGCCGCTCGAGCTCGGCGCGGTCGCCGGGACCGACCCGGATCCGGCGGTCGGACCGGGCCCGGTCCAGCTTGGTCTCCAGGTACACCCGGCGGAACGCGGTGAACCGGGTCTCGGGATGTTCGGGAAACGCCTGCCCGGCCAGCTCGGCGCCGAACTCCAGCTCGAAATCCAGGTAGTGCCTCGCCGCCGCGCCCAGCTCGCCCCGGTCCAGCAACGTGGTGACCAGGAAGAGGTAGGACTCCTGGCGGGCGCGGGCCTGGTCCGCGCCGGTGATCCCGGCCAGGCGGGTGTGCACCGCCGCCAGCAACGCGACCGGCTCGTCGGCGAACGCCGTGGCCAGCCGGTCCAGGGTGTCGGGGCCCAGCTCGCCGCGGATGCCGGCCAGCTCGGCCGGGGCCCGGTGCTCGATCACCCACTCGATCAGCTCGTCGCGCCGCCGGCGCTGGCGAATCCGGGCGAGCACGGAGCGCACCAGGTCCTCCCCGACCGCCCCAGGTTCGGTGCGGGACAACCGGATCAGGAAGGCGGCGGCGATCGGCACGGTGCCGGGCAGGTGCCGGTCCAGCTGCGCGGTCAGGGCGTCCACCGCGGTCCCGGAGTCGCCGGCACGTAACGCGAGCCGGGCGACCGCGCACGCCCGCTCCGGGGTCGGTGCCATGGCCTGTGCCCGGAGCAGCTCGCCCACCGCCGGCGCGCGGTCGCCGCGTGCTGCGCGGACCGCGGCCAGCAGGTCGTGCCGGTGCGCGCGCTCGCCGCCCGCGTCGGCCACCCGCTCGGCGTGGTCGAACTCCTCGGTGCGGAGCAGGACGGCGACCGTGTCGGCGAGCAACCCCAGGTGCGTCGGCTGCAGGTACAACGCCGCAAGAAGCGCGTCGCGCGCTCCTGCCCAGTCCTCCGCGGCCACCCGGCGCTCCGCCTCGGCAACCCGCTTGCCGGTCTCCGGGCCGAGCTTTCCGGCGCGGGAGCGGACGGGGCGCGGGTCGCGCAACAGGAACTCGCGGTCGAGGTGCTCGTCCCAGCCGATCCACGCCGGGTGCCGGCCGCACCGCTCGGCGATTTCCGCCAGCAGCTCCTCGTCCGATGACTGCTGGATCCACCTACGGGACAACAGGATCCGGTCGGCGAACGGGCTCTGCGCCGGCTGGTCGTCGAATCGCTGGGCGGGTCGCCGTGCCCGATGCCCGCTGCTGACGACGGGGAGTTCCGGGCGGGGACGGCCAGCGGCGTCGCACACCGCCGCCACGGCCGCCGCGTCCGACATCAGGTAGGGCTGGTCCATCAACGCCGCGTGCCGGTGGAACGCGTCGGCGGCCGCCTCGTTCTGCCCCAGGTGGGCGTAGGCGCAGCCGATGTTCCAGATGACCCCGAAATGCACCAGCGACTGGACCGGGGCCGCCGCGGCCAAGCGCAGGCCCTCGGCTGCGCGGCCCGCCCGCACCGCGTGGTAGAGGGCCGCGGTCAGCAGGTGCCACGCCCCGTTTCCGGCACGGCGCAACCAGCGGTGCACGTCGCCGTCGCCGGACCGTTCGACCGCGGCCCGGCCGAACAGCCGTGGCTGGGGCAGCGGGGTGGTCTGCGCACCGGTGTCCGCCAGGAGCTTGTCGTCGGGCCACGGGGGCAGGGCCTCGGTGGCCAGGGCCTCCGCCTCCTCGGCGAATCCCAGCTCGTGGTAGCTGCGGAGCAGGATTCCCTGCAGCTTGGGTCGCCCCCGCGGCTCCACCCGCCGCACCGCCCGCTGCAACAGCTCCACGGCGAGGAACTGGTGGCCCGCGGCGCGCAGCCGGTGGACGTGATGCAACACGACGCCGCTCGAGCGGTCCGCAACGAGATCCCACAGCGTCGTCCGCTGTTCCGGCGGCAGCTCCTCCAGCGCCGCAGGATCCGTGCGGGCGAGGAAGTCCTCCACCAGCCCGGGCAGCACCGGCTCCAGCCGGGTCACCAGCTCGCCGCCGGTACCCGCCCCGTGCAACGTGGCTTGCTCCAGCACCAACGCGAGCGCGGAGCCACGGTCGAGCTGCGCTGCGTCGGAGTCGGCGAGCCGTTGCTCGACGTGCCGGGCCACCCACTCCACGGCGTGTTCCGGTGTTGCCGTCAGCAACTCGTCCGGTACCACCGCGACGGTGCTGGGCAGCTCCCGCTCCACCACCCGCAGCCAGGCCGGGGGCCCACCGAGCTCCGCGGCCCGCTCGTGGGCCCGGCTCGCCTCCTCGAAATGCCGGGTGGCCACCGCGACCCGGGCGAGGTTGTGGTGGTCGAACCAGCCCGCATCGCCGGCGGCCTGGGCCACGGCCAGTAGCTCGCGGGCGGAGGCGATCCGTCGCTGTTCCCGGAAGATCCGGAAAAGCAGGTAACGTGCCGGGCCGCTCGGGCAGCGGTTGCGGTCCGGCCACACCAGCTCGACTGCGGCGTCCACCGCCCCGGCCTCGTACCGCTGCTTTGCGCGGTGCAGCTGGGTGTCGGAGGCGGTCGGTCCCGCCGCAGGTTCGGCACCCAGGCCCAGTTCCGTTTCCACGGCGGCGAGCTGCCGCCATGCCACGGCCCGGGTGTCGGCCCGCGTCCACAACACCTCGGCCGCGCGCAGCCGCTCGGCGTGGTCGCTCGCGGGGAGGCGGTCGGCCGCCCGCCGGGCGCCGGCCAGCCGTTGCTGGAAGCCGATCCGCTCGGCCCCGTCCAAGCAGGCGGCCGCGAACTCCTCGGCGAGGTCGAGGTGACCCTCCTCCACGGCCTCCCGGGCCAGCGCCGCCGCCTGGCGGAGCTGGGTGTCCCCGGCGATCACCGGCTCGACCTCGCCGAGCTGGTGTGCCAGCGCGCGTAACGAAGAGAGCTGGGCGTCGACGTGCTCGCCCCGCGCGCCCAGCCGCACGAGCAAGGCTGCCAGGTGCACGCGGTCCAGTCCGGTCTCCAGACCGACGAGGACGCCGTGCGCCAGGTGGTCCAGGAGGGCGGCGGCGTGCGCCGACCCGGCCGGGCACAGGGTCGCGCGCAGAACCGCCGCGATCGCCGGCTGGGTCGCGGAGAGTTCCAGGAGCCGGTGCACCACCGCGGGCTCGACGGCCGGAGCGCCGTCGGGCGGGCCCTGGTCGTGGCGCGCTCGGCCGAGGGTGTCGGCCGTGTCGCGGAGCAGTTGGACGAGCGGGCCGGAAAGGTCGGAACCCCGGCAGAGGTGGCCGCCCAACGGTTCGCCGTGCCAGCAACGTGACCAGAAGTCGAGTAGTTGTGCCAGGCCGTAGCGGGCGGCGGCCACACACCGCTCGGCCACGTCGGCCAGGACGGGACGGAGCACCCCGCTGACCTGAGCCGGTGGCGTGCGACCGGCGAGCGTGGCGTGCCCGGCCAGGGACAGCAGCGGGCCGATCGCCAACTGCAGGTCCAACGGGTCCGGTTCCCATCCGTTGCGCCGGCAGGCGAGCACCCGACCGGCGGCGGCGAGTGCGTGCCGTTCCCAGCAGGGCTGCGCCCCGGAGGGTGACCCGGGTGTCGGACCGGGCGAGTCAGCCACGCCGCCCCCCTCCTCGGGGCGCGGGCATGCGGGGACACGTCGACCGCACGCCACCGCCTCCTCGACGGACGTTCCGGGGCACCCGAGTGAGCATGATCAGTTCCGCCGAGTATGCCGCGAACCCGGGCCACCGGGGCGAATCCGGTGACGGTGTAACTCGTTCGGCCTAGCTGGTGGGGACGACAGGAAGCACACGTGCGGTGCATGCGGATGGGTCGTTCGGACCGGGACCGCCGGGTCACCGGACGGCGGCGGGTCCACAGTGGACCCGCCGCCGTCGAAGTACCGGGCTAGCTTGGGGCTAGACCCGTTCCAGGTCCCTGACCTCGGCCCCCGCCTTGGCCATGAGCTGCTGCGCCAGGTCCAGCAGGGCCCGGGCACCGGCCAGCTCCTCGCCGATCCGGGGCTCGTTGGGATCGCGCGGGTCGCGGGTGGCCCGGCCCCGGGCCCGCAGCTCGGTGCCGTCCCGCAGCCGCAGCAGCGCGGCGGCCCTGGTGTGCGACTCGTCCTCGTCGAACTCCAGCTCCACGTGCCATCCGGCTACCTGCATCGTGCTCACCTCCATGCCCTCGTCCCCAGGGTGCGCCCGGGCCCGCCGCGACGCCAGACAGGTGAACGGGATGTCGGTGGGAAGGGGCAGGCTGGTGGTGCCGACGGAGGGAGGAAAGCCCATGACCGGTGCCAAGGACTGGCGCGAGCTGCTGACCTGGTCGGCCGAGCTGCTGGCCAGGAGCACCGGCGCCGACCTGGGGGAATGGAACCGGCGGGTGCGTGACACCGGTATCACCGACGAGCCGGCGCTCCGGCGTTGGCTGGCCGCGCAGGGCGTCACCGGGTACGCCCAGATGCTTCTGGTCATGGAGCGTTTCGGGTACCCCGACTTCATGCTCGCCAGCGCCGACGAGCTGATCGACGCGCAGTACGCGGACCGGCCGGCGCTGCGGCCGGTCCTGGACCGGGTGCTCGCGGTCGTGGCCACGCTGGGCGAGGTGACCGTGCAGGCCCGCAAGACCTACGTCTCGCTGGTCGGCCCGCGCCGGACCTTCGCGGTCGTCAAGGCGAGCACCCGCAGGCGGGTCGACCTCGGCCTGCGACTGGCGGACGAGCCGGGCGGCCGCCTGGAGGCGGCCCGGTCGATCGGCAGCGACGCGGCCGCCGTCCGGATCGGCCTGCACAGCGCGGACGAGGTCGATGACGAGGTGGTCGAGTACCTCCGGCGTGCCTACGACGAGAATCTGCCGCCGGCGAAGCCCTGAAGTGGTCGGGCTCGCGGCTCGGGGACGGCCTCGGTGGTGACCTCGCCGTCCGCATCGTGCGGCAGCCGACGTGTCGGGTGGAGCCGTGCCTCGAGCACATGACCGGCTCGTGTCCTTCGCGCTGTCCGTGCTCCAAGCGCAGGCATCCTTCGGCGGCTGGGGAGTGCGGCCCAGAGCAGGACCGCGTTACCCCGGTCAGCCGCTCTGACTTCCGCGACACTCTCCTTGTACCGCCGGACCGGCGAATCATCGCCCGCCGAGCAACGAGAGCGGGAAACAGCTCCGTCCCAGGGACATGCGTCGAACCGTTTCGGGTGTCGTGGGGGTCGCGCTCGTGTTGGGATCCGCGGGCTCCGCGTTACCCAGCACACCGTCCGTAGCCACCACATCCACGCCCACCAAACTGGTTGCCTTCTCCTCGTGCGATACGGCCGTCGAGGGATTCCGTCGGGCGGCCACGCCCTACGTCACGGCCTACGGCTTCCGTTCGGGGCCACCCCGTGGGCCGTGGAGAGCCCTGGAGAACATCACAGAACAGGCCACGCAACCACAGGAAGCGGCCGGTGCGGCGGGCCCCGATCACTCGACGACCAACGTGCACGAAGCCGGTGTCGACGAGCCGGACCTGGTCAAGACCGACGGCCGACGCATCGTCAGCGTGGCGGACGGGAAGCTGCGCGTCCTCGACGTGGCGGCCCGGGGCCTGGCGGGCACCCTGGACCTCCCCGCCGGTCCCACCGCAGAGCTCCTCGTGCACGGCGACCGGGCCCTGGTCGTACACGGAAGTCCCGGGATTCCCGCCGACATCGGCTGGACCGGTGGGAACACCCAGCTCCTGCTCGTCGATCTGTCCGGAGAACCGCGGAAGATCGGCACCCTCAAGCTGGAAGGGTCCTATGTGGACTCTCGGTCCATTGACGCCGTGGCCCGTGTCGTCATCCGCTCAGCACCGCAGCTCCCATTCGTCACGCCCGAACCGAAGCGATCAATTGACCAGGCTTGGCACCACAATCGGGACATCGTTGCGCGGTCGTCGATCGATGACTGGCTGCCGCGTTACGAGCTGGACCAGGGTGGGGAACGCCGTTCGGGCCTGCTCGTGGACTGCGAACACGTGAGCCATCCGACGACCTACTCCGGAACCTCGATGCTCACCGTGCTGACCTTCGACCTCGAACGAGAACTGGGCACGGGCGATCCGGTGTCGATCGTCGCCGACGGGGACACGGTTTATGGCAATCACTCCCACCTCTACGTCGCTGACGATCATCTTCCCTGGATGATGCCCCGACGTGCGGTGTCGATGCGTCAACGCGAGATGGCAACCGACATCCATCAGTTCGACATCTCCCAACCTGGGCCCCCGCGACACCTGGCG
Organism: Longimycelium tulufanense; assembly: GCF_014645795.1. Classification (GTDB taxonomy): domain Bacteria; phylum Actinomycetota; class Actinomycetes; order Mycobacteriales; family Pseudonocardiaceae; genus Longimycelium; species Longimycelium tulufanense. Next base: position 29,937 of record NZ_BMMK01000025.1, read on the forward strand.
TCAGGAACCGTACGTGGCCGACTGCTGAACCAGTACTCGCTGTCGGAACACGACGGACACCTGCGGGTCGCCACAACCCTTTCCGCCCCCGATGAACCTGCGACTGGCAGCAGCAACTCGGTCACCGTCCTCGCCGGGCAGGAAGGGAAGCTGGTAGAGGTTGGCAGGCTCGACGGGCTTGGCATCGGGGAACGGATCCACGCGGTGCGTTTCCTCGGTCCGACGGGCTATGTCGTCACCTTCCGCCAGGTGGATCCGCTGTACACGCTCGACCTGTCCGACCCGCGACGTCCCCGCGCCGTGGGCGAGCTGAAGATCACCGGCTATTCCGCGTACCTGCACCCGGTGGGGGAGGGGCGGGTGCTCGGCGTCGGGCAGGAGGCGACCCTGCAGGGCCGGGCCTTGGGAACGCAGATCTCGCTGTTCGACACGAGCGATCCGGCGCGCCCCACACGCATCGCAACCCACCAGGTGCCGTCAACGCGGTCGGAAGTCGAGGATGATCCGCACGCGTTCCTCTACTGGCCGGCTACCGGCCACATCGTGGTTTCCGTGTACGGGAGACCACGAGGTGTCTCGCAGGGCATGGTGGCAACAGGAGCGTTGGTGTTGCGGCTCGAGGACAACGCTCTTACCGAGATCGGGTTCCTGCATCATCCGGGGGAGCGCTACGGCGGACCGCGTCGCGCACTGATGATTGGCAACACTCTGTGGACCGTCGCCAACAGCGGTGCGCTGGCCAGCGACCCGGACACGCTGGAACAGCGGGCCTGGATCCACTTCGGCTGACATTGCGCGGCTCGGATACGGAAGGTCGGATACAGAAGGAGGTGGGACACCGGAGCGCCGGCTCGATCGGGTAATGGACCTTGCTGACGGCTCGAGGGGTGGGCTCCGGCAGGCGGCCGGCGCCGACCGAGACCCGGTTGGGGAGCAGCCACCTGGTATCGCGACGGTCGGTGCCCATATGGTTACTTTCCGACGCTGGTGGTGTCGGTTCGGGCCGCACCGGGCAGGACAACCGTGCGGTGGGCTGCGGCCGGCGTTGCCGGTGGGGGGCGGGTGCTAGAAAAGAGGGGCGTCACGGACGCTCCCAGAACCGGATGGTGGTGACGGATGGAGGGCGTCGGCGTCACATCGTTGCTGGTCGCGTTGGCGCGCGCGGCGGAGAGCCGCCGCCCGGACCGGCTCTTCGTCGACCCCTACGCCGCCGAGTTCGCCGCGGCGGTGCCGGAGGTGCGCGAGCCCCCGATGGAGGAGGGGGCGCGGCGCAGCGCCCTGGCCGACTACCTCGCGGTCCGCACCCGGTTCTTCGACGACTCGCTGGTGGAGGCCGCGTGCGCCGGGTGCGGCCAGATCGTGCAGCTGGGCGCCGGCCTGGACACCCGGGGCTTCCGCCTCAACTGGCCGGCCGGGACCCGCCTGTTCGAGATCGACCAGCCCGAGGTGCTGACCTTCAAGGACTCGGTGCTTCGGCGCTGCGCGGCCCAGCCCCGCTGCGAGCGCCGTACGGTGCCGGCCGACCTCGACAGCGACTGGATCACTCCCTTGCGCGATGCCGGTTTCGACCCCGACCAACCCACGGGGTGGGCTGCCGAGGGAATCCTCTACTACCTCTCGCCCGAGACGAACGACCGGGTGATGCGAACAGTCGCCGACGCCGCGGCCATGGGGAGCCGGCTCGTGGTCGAGCACGTGACCCGCCACGTCACCCGGTCGGAGACCATGTCCCGGGTGCGGGCCGACTTGGCGAGCCGGGCGGCTGAGTGGCGGTCCTTCGTGGACGAGCCGATGACCTGGCTGCGCTGGTACGGCTGGCACGTCCGGCTGTTCACGCCCAACGAGCTGCTGGCCGCGAGCGGCCGCCGGCTGCTCGCGGAGAACGGTGGACCGCCGAACGGGTGGCTCGCGGTGTGCGAGCGGTAGGCGGGTCGGTCGTCTGTGCGCTGCCGGCGCGGGCGTCCGTCCGGGACAGTGTCCTCAGTCCTCCGCGCCATGTCGCAGGTCGGTACGCAGCGGATGCCCCGCGGGCACCTCGACGAGCGCGATGCGCACCCCGTCCGGGTCGCTGATCCACATCTCGTGCAGGCCCCAGGGCTCCCGGCGCGGCTCGCGTAGCACGGTGACCCCGCGCTGCCGGAGTTCCTCGTGGGTGCGGCCCAGGTCGCGCACCTGGAGCCAGAGGGCCACGTCCGGGCTGACCTCGCCGGAGCCCCGGCCGGACACCTCCAGCAGGCCCTGCCCGAGGAAGAACACCACCCCGCCCGGGAACTCGCGGTACACGGCGAGGCCGAGCGTGTCCCGGTAGAAGGCACGCGAGCGGTCCGGGTCCCGGGGACGGAGGATCACGCGGCTGCTCAGGAACTCCATCCCTTCTCCGTACCACCGGCGACCGTGGCGAGCACGTCGGTGATCCCGACGCGTCCGGCATCACACTCGACGTCATATACAGTGGCACGATATATTGTGCCGCGTGAGCCACCTTTCCGAACAGGCGTTCCTGGTGCTGACGGCACTGGCCGACGAGCCACGTCACGGCTACGGCGTGCTGCAGGAGGTGGATCGACTCTCCGATGGCCGGGTCCGGCTGGCCGCCGGCACCCTGTACGGCGTGCTCGACCGGCTCACCCGTCAGGGCCTGGTCGTGGTGGACCGGGAGGAGGTCCGCAACAGCCGCCTGCGCCGGTACTACCGGCTCAGTGACGACGGCGCCCGGACGCTGGCGGCCGAGGCCGCCCGCATGGAGTCCAGCGCCCGCACGGCGCTAACCCGCCTGGGGAAGCCCGCGCCGAGCACGGGGGGAGGGAACGCATGAAGATCGAGGAGTCGATCGAGGACGTCTGCCGTCGGCTCGTGCGCCTGCTCCCCGCCGACTACCGGGAGCAGCACGGCGAGGACCTGGTGACGACCCTGGTCGACACCGCGGACGAGCGCGGCGTGCTCCCGCTGAGGGAGCGGCTGGGCGTGCTCGCCCTGGCGGTCCGGCTGCGCGTCGTAACCCCCCTGTCGGCGCGGACGATGGCCGCGCTGGTGACCCTGCTGCTTCTCTTCCAGGCGCAGCAGGCCCCGGTGGCGTTGGTGAGCACGGTGTGGGGATCGGTGGTCCAGAGCCGGATGGACTACGACGTGTCCCTGTGGTGGACCGTCGGTGCGGCCGTGTCGTCGGTGCTCTGGGTAATTGCGTTCGTGGCCTGGTTGTACGGGAAGGTCCGGTCCGCGCTGTGGAGCGCGGCCCTCGCGGTTCTTCCACTTGGCATCGGCATGGTGGATTCGGTACTCAATCGGATCGAGGGCCGATCGATCTGGTGGGTGCTCGGTGCGTTCGTGTCAGTGTTCGGCAGCCCGTTCGTGGTCTGGAGCCTGCTCGCGCTTCTCGCCCTGTCCCTCGGGGTGACGGGCGGGCTCCGGGCACCGGGCCGGGTTCGCTGGTGGTTGGTGGCCCTGCCGATCTGCGCCGTGGTGTTTCAGATCCCCGATCTGACGCGGCTGATCTGGCTGGGGCCGCTTCCCACGTGGGAGATTTGGCTCTTCGCGATCCTGGTGTGGATCGGGGGGTTCATCCTGGCGCTCCGGTCGCCGGTCGTGGTGCTGGCCAGCGGCTGGGCTGCGGCCCTCACCGCGGTGATCTACGCCTTGGACCCACCGACCTACACCGAGGAAGGCCGCATGGTGGCGCTGGCGGCACTGGCCACCGCCGTCGTGCTCGCGGCCTGTGCCTATCTCGGGCAGCGGCGAACACCATCGGCGCGTGAGCCGGTGTGACGAGCAAATGTTCCGTTGCCGGCGGGAAACCGAACAGGCACCCCGCGCGGCAGCGCGTAGCTGACCAGCCGGAACCGCGTTCCCGCCACGGCGCCGTTGCGCTTACAACCCGACGACGCACGTGCGGCGCCCGACGCCGACTCCGGGGTGCGCACCGGCGCCGACGTCGTCAAGGCGCTGGCGCTCGGTGCGCGGGCGGTGCTTCGCGGCTTGCTCGCCGACTTCGAGCTCACCTTGGGGCTGGGGCCGGCTACCGGCACCCCGGCGAGCTCCCACCTCGACGCGTTGTGGCGGCGTTGAGGCGTGATCGTGCCGGGTCCGGCTCAGCCCACCCGGTAGACCTGCCCCGTCTGTGCCCCGTCGATCGACTTGACGTAGCCCAGCGCCGCCCGCTCGGCACTCACCGCCTCGAATCCGGGGAAGAACTCGCCGTAGCTGCTCAGGGACTCCGTGAGCACCGTCGGGCTCACCGCGTTGATGCGCTGCGCCTTGGGCAGCTCGATCGCGGCCGAGCGAACGAACGACTCCAGCGCACCGTTGACCGTCGACGCGACCGCGCCGGTACGGATGGGGTCCTGCGCGAGCACCCCGGTGACGAGGGTGAAGGACCCGCCCGGCGCCACCGCGGAGATGCCGCGACGCACCAGCTCGACCTGGCCGAGGAGCTTGTCCGCCACGCCCGCGCGGAAGTCGTCCAGCGTCAGGTCGGTGAACGGGCGGAACGGGACCGCACCCGCGGTGCACGCCACCGCGTCGACGGGGCCTACCGCCCGGTAGAGAACCTCGACCGAGGACGGATCGGTCAAGTCCACTGTGTACTCGCCGCTAGAACGCGACGCGGTGACCACCTCGTGCTGCTTTTCCAACACGGTACGGACAGCCTGGCCGAGCGTGCCCGACGCGCCCACGAGCAGGATCTTCATCCCCGAACCTCCCGATCACACCGACCACCGCGGACCCACGATCGCGGGGTGGTGGAGTTCGCCATTCACGGCGAGGCTAACCGCGGGTGAATCGGGTTCGGCGATGAGATCTCTCACGCGTGATCGCGGTCCACTCGCCTTGCGTTACCGGGATTTCGGCCCGCAGGTCGTCCTGTTGCTGGCGCTATGTCCGAATGGCGGGCGCTGGGTGCGGCGTGCTGTGCTGTGAGCCGAGCCATCCGGGGAATGCCGGGCCCGGACGAGGAGTTGTTGTTGGTGTCGAATCCTTTGTGGATCTCTCGGTGGAGGACATCTTCCTGATGACGACGGTTCCGAACGTCGAACTGAACAATGGTGTGCGCATGCCCCAGCTGGGGTTCGGCGTCTGGCAGGTGCCCGATGACGGGGCCACGCCGGCCGTGCGCACCGCGCTGGAGTTGGGATACCGCAGCATTGACACGGCGGCGGTGTACCAGAACGAGGAGGGCGTGGGGCGAGCCATCGCCGAGTCCGGGGTTGCCCGGGAGGAGCTGTTCGTCACCACCAAGCTGTGGAACAGCGAGCAGGGCTACGACTCCACCCTGCGGGCCTTCGACGCCAGCCTGGGTCGGCTGAAGCTCGACTACGTGGATCTCTACCTGATCCACTGGCCGGCCCCCGCGCAGGATCGTTACGTGGAGACCTGGAAGGCGTTCGAGAAGCTCTACGCCGACGGGCGGGTTCGCGCGATCGGGGTGTCCAACTTTCACCCCGAACACCTGCGCCGGCTGCTGGCCGAGACCGAGGTGGTGCCGGCGCTCAACCAGATCGAGCTGCACCCGCGGCTGCCGCAGGCGGAGCTGCGGGCGTTCCACGCCGAGCACGGCATCGCCACCGAGGCGTGGAGCCCGCTGGCCCAGGGTGGCGAGCTGCTCGCTGACGCGACAATCGCCACGATCGCGGAGAAGCACGGGCGTAGCCCGGCACAGGTGATCCTGCGTTGGCACCTCCAGCTGGGCAACATCGTGATCCCCAAGTCGGTGACGCCGGCCCGGATCGCGCAGAACTTCGCCGTGTTCGACTTCGAGCTGGACGGCGACGACCTGGCCGCCGTCGCGGGTCTGGAGAACGGGGAGCGCACCGGCCCGAACCCGGACACCTTCAACGGCTGACAGCTCACTGCGCTGCGATTTTCACGCTGGCCGGCGGGTGGCACCCCCACCCGCCGGCCAGCAACCCTTCTCCTGGGCAGAGTAGTTTTTGCGATGCTCCTTTGCTTCTGGAAATGGATCTTCGGCCCAGCGTCTTGGGTAGGGAGGGACAACCCCGAAACCCGGATTTCGACGTGACCGGGCGGAACGGGTTGGTGGTCTTCGTGGCCATATTCGTGTTTTTGATCGCGTGGGTCCTCGCCAAACGGCTGCTTCATCGCCGCTGAAACTCCGTGGGCTGCAGCAGGCTCGACCACTGTGTGGTGCTCAGCCCTGCCGGCACCGGCTGTGTCATGCAGTGGACACCACCCCCGCCCCACGCGATGGCTCGCGCGGGAACGCCGATGACCTCCCGGTCGGGAAACAGCTCCCCGAGCAGCGCGAGTGCGGGGGCGTCCTCGCCAGTGCCAGCGGTCGGCACGATCACCGCTCCCATGGGGAGATAGAAGTTGACGTAGCTCACCGTGACGGGATCGGCGCCCAGGAAGATCTCCGAACAGTAGGGGATCTCCACGACCTCCAGCCGGCGGCCCATGGCATCGGTGCTCGTGCGCAGTACCTCGAGATTGTGGGCCAGTCGCTGCTCGTCCGGAGTACCGCTGCCCCAGGCGGTCTGCGCGAGCACCCGAGCCGGCGCCAGGAACGCGGCGACACCATCAACGTGACCATCGGTTTCGTCATCGGAAAGCCCGTAAGGCAACCAGATCACCGTGCTCGCACCGTACTCGCCCGCCACCAGGCTTGCCAGCTCGTCCTTGCGCATCCCGGGATTCCGATTCGGATTCAGCAGGCACTCCTCGCTGAGGATCAGCGTGCCCTGCCCATCGGTGATGACGGCACCACCCTCCACGACCGGGCCCAGTATCTTCGCCTGGATGCCAAGGTGCGCGCAGAGCTCACCGGCCAACGCGGCGTCCCTCCGCCACATCGGGGCTTTCCGCCCCCAACCGTTGAATCCCGGTTCGAGCCCGAGGACCGCACCGCACTCGTCGACCGCGAACACCGGGCAGGTGTCCCTGGCCCACATATCGTCGGACTCGACCTCGACGATGCGCACGGCCGGACCGCAGCTCCGCCGGGCCCGCGTCGACGTTCCCGGGTGGGCCAGCACGAGTACGGGTTCGAACCGCGCGATCGTTCGCGCGATAGAGGCAAACTCCCACTGCACGTCGCGCAGCCGCCGACCCCACACTCGGCGGGCCCAGGGCCACACCATCACGCATCCACCGTGCGGTTCCCACTCGGCGGGCACCCTGGCAGGCATGAGGTCACCTCTCGGTGGGGGACAGCAGAGGTGGACGGCCATTGCCCTGTGCACCGAACGCCGTGACCAGCTCGCGGTACATCGAATCCGCGGTCAGCAGGTCATCGTGCCGCCCGACGGCCCGCACCCGGCCTTCGTCGAGCAGGACGAGCTGATCGGCCTCGGCAGCAACGGAAAGTCGGTGCGTGATCGCCAGCACGGTCCGCTCATGGGACTGGTGCGCAAGGGAATCCAGCAACGTTCGCTCGCTGATGGCATCCAGCTGCGCCGTCGCCTCGTCCAACAGCAGCACGTCCGCATCGCGCAGCAGGGCCCGTGCGACCGCGAGCCGTTGACGTTGGCCGCCGGAGATCTCCACCCCACGTTCACCAACCGGGGTGTCCAGACCGTCCGGCAGCGAGTTCACCCACGTGTCCAAGGCAACCGAACGCAACGCCTCGTCCAGGTCGGCCTCTTCGGGATGCGGTACGCCGTACAACGCCGCCTCCCGCACGGTCTCGCCCAGCAGCGGTGCCTCCTGCTGGACGTAGGCGAGGCGACGGCGCAGCTCACTGCGGCTCAGCTCACGCACATCCACTCCATCCAGCAGGATCCGGCCCCGATCGACGTCGGCGAAGCGTTCCACCAGGCTCAGCAATGTGGTCTTGCCCGCGCCAGACGGGCCGACGAGCACGGTAAGACCGCGGCCGGCGGTGAAACTCACGTCCTGCAACACCGGTCTGTCGCGGTAACCGAACCACACCCCCTCACACCGGATCTGGAGCTGTCCGTCCTCCCTGCGCGGCAGTGACCGGGTGCCGGGCCCGACCGCCTGGGAGCCTTCCTGCGGCAGAAGGTTCAGTTCCTCCACCCGCCGCACGGCGGCCAGTCCTTCGGAGAAGTCCGTGGCGGCGTCGAACAACGTCTCGACCGGCTCGCGGAGGTACATCACATACAGCAAGAACGCGATCAGGCCACCGATACCCAGCTCCCCCGAGGCCACCCGAGTGGCGCCGACCGCGAGCACGACAAGGAAGGTCACGTCCATCGAAGCACCGGCGATCACCTCCACCCATGCCTCGGCGCGCGCCGAGCGCACGCCGGCACGGTAGGCACCGTCTGCCTGCGAGCCGACCTGCTGCTGCTCGTGCCGTTCGGTACCTGATGCCTTGACCGTGCGGAACGCGATGAGAACCCGCTGCAGCGCCGCGGTCATCGAGCCCACCCGGGCCTGTTCCTGCTCGGTGGCCTCACCCACCCGCCGCAACGCGTACCTCTCACCGACGGTGGTGATCGCCAGCAATCCGACCACCAGCGCGAGCATGACCGGGTCGATGACGCCCATCAGGACGATCGCTCCGAGTATCGCGATCGGCGCCGCCGCGGCCTCAACGACGGCGTCGGCCATCGTCGCCTGCAGCAGTGTGGTGTCACTGCCGACCCGCGACAGGAAGTCGCCGACCGGCCGTCGTTCCACGCCGGCCACCTTCGCGCCCAGGATCCGCCGCACGAGCCGCTGCCGGACATCCCGGACGAGCCCGGTTCCCGCGCGGCCGATCAGGAACGTGCCCAGCCACGACAGCACCATCCCGACCACGGCGATCCCGGAGAGCATCAGCACCGGCCACAGCAGGCTGCGACCTTCCTCCAGATGCTCGATGACCGAGCGGGCCACCAACGGCTGGATCAGCGTGGCTCCCTCGGCAATCAGTTCCAGGAAGAACAGGCCGACCAGCAACCTGCGTGCTGGGCGCAGATAGCTCCGCAGCGTTCGCCACTCACCGCCCCGCGCGGCCGGGGCGGCCTCCTGGGCAGCGGTGTTCGTCTCCGCCCTGGCCGGAGCATCCACAACGGTCTCCTCGGTCGCACGAACCACGCGGCGGACACCCCGCGTGAGCGGAACTCAAACTAATAAACAAAACAAAGACAGAAATACTGGTTCGTGTCCTTCCCGCCACGATAGGACGTACGTGTCGGCACGTCCACCCACATCGTGGTTCGTTGTGGGTGCCGCCCACGGATGTATGGGCGGCCACGCCACCGGCGAGGGCTGTTCACGATTCCGCTGAGGGGGCCGTTCGGCGTATATGAGGGGAGGCCCCCGCCCCTGGACGGGGCGAGGAGCCTACGTGCGGTGACACGCGAACCAGGAAAAGCCCGAACAACGCCGATGAGACGCAGTCGCCTCAGATCAGCTGGAACGCGTACGAGTACCGGTTGAGGTGCATCACCATGCAGGACAGCAACGCGCCACCCTTGTGGTACTCGCTGAGGTTGATCATGGTGAGCTCGAAACCCAGGTTCCCGGCGATATCCTCCAGCTCCCGGTTCTTCTCGACCTCGGCCCGGTAGTCCTCGGTACCCACCCTCAGATCGTGGATGTTCGAGGAGTTGAGGATGGTGTTGTGCATCCGCACGGAGTTACAGATGCCGTTGTAGCAGGAGTCCGAGGAGACGTCGATGATGTCGGTGTACCGTTCGAGCTCCTTGATCTCGTCTTCCTCGAACATCTCGGTGCACACCAGCGTCTGCTGTTTCGTGATCGGGAAGACGCTGCAGTCGAGGTGGTAGAGGTAGGGATCGGTCAACTCGACCTTGATGACCGTCATGTCGAACTCGCGTTCCATCCAGTCATAGGTCTCGCACTGGGAACGCTCTCCGTACCCGCCGACGTAGACGTTGTCATAGAGGTGCTTGAGCTCCGCCTCTCCCTCGAACCTGGTCTCCGGCACGTGAGTCCGGTACCCCATCGACTCGAAGAACCGTTTCCCCACCTCGGTCTCCCCGCGCCGCGGCAGCGAGGTGAAGTTGGACAGCACCACCGTGTTCTTCCCCGGCACGTGTTCCAGCACGACACCCAGGTTCGCGGTGAACACCAGGTCCTGCAGGCCCTCCGTCCGCGGTGTCGGCAACACGTACACCAGGGAGTCGCCGGCAAGATAGCTGTAAAGCTCGAGGAACTGCACCATCGCCTTCTTCGTATCGGGGACGCGCTCGGCGTCGGACAGCTCCTCCATCCACGCGTTGTTCGCGACCTCCGTGGTGTAGGAGAACGGCGCGTTGACGAGGAAAGCGGGCCGTGGCAACTGGGTCGGGTTCGCCACCTGCCACTCCGGCTCACCCGACCCGGCACTCCGGACCTGTGTGGTGGTCGAGGTCATCACGACCTTCCTTCCGTGGTAGCGGTGTCCCGCGCGTCCTTGTCGCGGATGTGCACGAGCGGATCGATGCCAGCCTCGACATGGTCGCCGGGCCGCTGCAGTGGCAGTAACTCGAAGTGCTCCGACAGCGGGATGATCAGGTCCACCTGTGAGCCGTAGCGAATCTGGGAGAAGCGGTCCCCCTGGGATGCGAACTGGTTCTGTTTCAACTCGAACGGTGTGATTGCATCCACGTCGTAGTCGGCCACCTGCAGCACGTAGTACGGCTGACCGAGGTCCGGGTTGTCGAACCGGTTCACCACGCGCTGATTGTTGTGCAGGTACTCGGCCTTGTCCGTGGTGATCCGTAGTTCTTCGAGCAGGCCCTTCTCCACGTCCAGCATCGGGAGGTTCAGCGTGCCGATCGGGTCGAGCTCCCGGTACGACAGGCGCCCGGAGTACGGCACCCGGTTGACGTGTACGTCGAAGAAGGTCATGAAGATCCCGATGACCAGGCTCGCGTCCTCGTACGAGGGGTCGCGCAGGGCGTCCCGCACCGAGTACGACCTGCCCTTGATGTCGACGAGGCACCCGTCCGCCGCGACGACGTTCTGGTAGAGAATGATCCCGTCGGCCGGCGAGAAGAAGTAGTACGGATCGATGTAGGCCGGCCGGATGGGGTCGCGGAAGAAATGGTACTGAGACAGCCACGCCAGTGACTTGCCCTGCACCTCACGTACTTCGTCCTCAACCCACTCCTGTAATGATTTCGCCATGTTCGTTGCAACTCCGTAGCACCAACTCTGGTCACCGTCCGCGGTCCCGGTCAGCACACTCGATCCGGACCGCCCGGGTCCGCCGGTGAGCATTGGGCGGTGAGCACGACAAGGATGAAATCCCGATGCCGTAACTGATCTTGTGCTGAGTACTGGTCAGTCATCACATGAGACCAGCCGCCAACACGAACGGCTGACGCGCGTGTCACGGTGTAGCGCCGTCGCTGCTCCGTCGGTTGGTGTTGCCCCTCCAGTGGGTCGACGGTACTGCTCGGCGGACATCGGCAGAAGGCGCCATTCGCCTGAACCTCATCACGGGTGCACGGGGGAAGTAGGGCCCGAACGGAGCAGCAGAATCTTCACTGCAAACATATCCGACCGAAGGGTCATTGATGTGAGGATCTTACGTCATCGGATCGGATGGCACCAATAACCGGAGCCAATCGGGGCAGCGCGAGCGCCGACGCATGCTTTCGCCCGAGGGTAGGTTCAGGCTGTTGATCTAATGAGAGATCGTGAATGTCTGGTGATAGCCCCGAATCTGGACCGTGATCACCGTGCCGGCGCCAGGGTAGCGGGCCTGCGGGGTACTGCGCTGATCGCGGGAGGGTGGGCTGCTGAACGCGAGGAGGGTGACCTCACCGATCTCGGTGGCCGCAACCGGTCCACGTACGCGGAGGTTCGTTGGACGGCAAGGACAGTTCGCGCGCAGGCCGTGCGTGGGGCGGTGAGGTGATCGCGCCGAGGGTCCAGCGAGCGACTCGTTGCTCCGAAAGGACCCATTCCATGGGAAGCGCCGCCTGGAAGCGCTCACCGCTGGTCGTGTTGTCCAGCAGCGACCAGGTCGGCCACTGCCGGTCCTACGGCTCGAGCACGTCGCACAGGACGAGCTTCGTATCGGTCTGCGCGATCGCGCGCCGGCTGGTGGCGTTTTCCACGCACCACGGCTCGGCCGAGCTCAGCGCGGTCTCCCACTCGTCGAGACGGGTCCTCGTATCCCGACCGAACGGGGCCCCCTACTGTTGCGGCGGCCCCGTTCGGGAAGTCCGAGGCGTCACCAGCCGCGCTGGCGCCATTCCGTGAGCTTGGGGCGCTCGTTGCCGAGCGTGGAGTCGTCGCCGTGGCCGGGGTAGAACCAGGTGTCGTCCGGCAGCACGTCGAAGATCCGGTGTTCGACGTCGTCGACCAGCGACTCGAAGTCCGCCTTGCTCCAGGTCTTCCCAACCCCACCCGGGAACAGCGAGTCGCCGGTGAAGAGGTGCGGGTGGCCCTCCGGGTCGCGGTACAGCAGCGCGATCGATCCCGGCGTGTGCCCGCGCAGGTGGATGACCTCCAGCTCGCAGTCGCCGACGGACACCACGTCACCATGCTCGACCAGCTGGTCCGGGGGCACCGGCAGCTCCGGCGCGTCCGCGGGGTGCGCCACCGTGTTCGCCCCGGTCGCCCCGGCGACCGCCCCCAGCGCCTGCCAGTGGTCGCCGTGCCGGTGCGTCGTCACGATCGTGGTGAGCTGCGGGCGGTCCGCACCGTGCCCGACAAGGTCCGACAACCGCTCCGGGTCGTTGGCCGCGTCCACGAGCAGAGCCTGCCCGGTGCGCCGACACGTCAGCAGGTAGGTGTTGTTGTCCATCGGCCCGACGGACACCTTAGTGATCGTCAGCGCCGGCAACGTGCGCCGCGCGGCCGGCCCGCCGGGCTCGACGTGACCGGTGTAGTCCTCGAGAACCTCCACGGGCCCGACCGTAGCCGGTACCGCGCCCGCCGCTCCACAGCGACCCGGCCGCAGGGGTCGAAAGCCGGCGGCGACATGACCCGGGAGACAGTCCGCAAACCGCGAAGCGGACCGGGGTGTGGGGCAGTCGTCATTTGCCGCAGGCCGCTTGGCGGCGCCGAAAACCCAACAGGTGTTGGAAGCGGCATCCCCGCCTCGCTGACCCGTGACAGGCGCTGCGGCAGCGCCGCGCGGGAGACAGGAACGGGCCGCCGGCTCTCCGGCGGGAGCGGCTCGACCTGGGCAACAGTGTGCCTCATGCAGGCACCTCGGCGAGCGGCCGACGGCCCTCTGGCACGATCCCCACCCGAAGGACCACCACCATCCACCGGAAGGACACCGACGGCAGCCCTTCTCAGTCTCCGTTCAGGTCCGCCCCCTACCCTTACCGACGTGTAAAAAGATCTTGCCTGAAGCGAGCCCCCCGAACTCGTTACCCCAGGTGAACATTGCCCCGAACACAGTCCTCCGCGTCCCGACCCCCGACCTCTCGCCGCGTGAGCTGGGACCTGCTCCGGGTCCTTGCGGTGTTCGCGGTCGTCGTACAGCACGCGACGCACCAGGGACCGGCCAGCCACCCCGAGCTGGGCCCGGCCGCGTTCACGATGTCGCTGCAGTTCGGCGCGAGCACCCTGCTCGTCGTCTCGGCGTTCTTCGTCTGTGCCACCATCCGCCGCGGCCGGCCGCTGCGCTGGTGGTGGAACCGGGTGGCCCGCCTGCTGCCGCCGTACCTGGCCGCCGTGCTGTTCACCTATGCCGTGGTGGACCTCGCGGCGATCCCTGGCTGGTACCACCCGAACAAGGTCGACCTCGTCGGCAACCTGCTGATGGTGCAGGCGTGGTTCCCCGACGTCCATTACGTCGACGGCGCCTACTGGACCCTGCCCATCCAGCTCATCGCCTTCACGGCCGCGGCCCTGTTGTGGCCCAGCCGTTGGATGCGGGGCTGGCGGGGACCGGCCACCCTGTGGGCGATCATCGTCGTCCCGATGCTGCTCAAGGAGTGGCGGACCGGTGACGCGCCACAGCTCATGCAGTCCCTCTACGACGGCCTCGGCACGCACCGGGCACACCTGTTCGGTGCCGGCGCCGCCATCTGGCTGTGGAGCCGCAACCGGCTCGCCAGCTGGCACCTGGCCGCACTTCTGGTGGCCGTGCTGATGGCACAGGAGGTCCAGGCATCCGACCTGCCCTCCACGACCGCGTTCGGCGTGATGCTGCTGCTGGTGTGCCTGGCCGCCAGCGGGCCGGACTGGGAGGTCGCCACCACCCGCCCACTCCGCCGGCCCATCCAGTTCCTGGCCGGTATCTCCTTCGGCGTCTACCTCCTCAACCAGGACGTCGGCTATGTCACCGCGCGCTGGCTGCTCGACAGGGGCGCCGGCCCGTGGACCCGACTCCTGGCCGTGATCGCCCTCGCGGTGCTGCTGGGCTGGCTGCTCACCGTCCTGGTGGAACGCCCCGTGCACCGGCTGCTGACCGGCCCGGTCGTGCGACCACTGGCCACGCTGCGCCGCAGCGTGGGGCTGGGGGAGCGCTGGGGCACCCGGTTCGCGCAGGCACTCCGGCTCGGCCGGGCCCTGGGCGAGGAGAACCGACGCGAGCGGGAGCGCGCCGTCTCGGCCGAGCCCGATCAGGCCCAGGGCGGCAGCTCCGGCAGCTCGCCGGCCAGCGTGCTGCCGTCCCCGCGGCCGGTCAGCCAGGCGAGCACGGCGGAGGCACCGCCCCGGATCGGCGACACCGTGGAGCCGGCGCCGTTCACGTCCCAGTCCCGCTGACGGCCGCCCGGCAGCTCGACCCGCAACCGCATGGGCGGCACGTCCGCGCGACCGTGGTATGCCCGGATGACGTCCTCCAGAAGCACCTCGAGGTGCTCGTCGGAGATGTCGTCGAAACCGAAGTCGCGGTCGAGGTCGACCAGATGTACCCAGACCTCGCGCAGCCGGAACCAGGGGATCTCGTCCGCCCGGAGCGGGCGCCCCTTGGGGCCGGTAACCTCGGCCCGCCAGGCGTCCGGGGAGAGCCTGGCGGCCGCCGACTCGAACCGCTCGCACGCGGCCCGCAGGTCCTCGTCCAGCAGCCGCCACGGCCGTTGCGCGCCTTCCTCGATGTCGGCGTCGCGGTCGGCCCGGCTGGTGTACATCTGGTGCTCGACCCCGGTCCGCGCCCAGGTCAGCAGGTTCACCAACGCGTCGGCGTTGCGCGCGAGGTGGGTGATGACGTGGGCGCGTGACCAGCCCGGGCACAGGCTCGGGCCATGTGCCGTGGACTCGTCCATCTGGTCCACCACCTCGAGCAGCCGGTCGGTGGCCAGCCGCAGGGCGTCCAGCCCGGCGGCGGCCCGCTCGCCGGCCTGGGTGGCGGCGGTCGACCTGGCGTGGGCCATCGACTCGAGGTCCGGTCGGGTCTCCGCTGCGGCCATGGCGCCCTCCCGGGTGGGGGTGGGTGATCCGGTATCGACCAGCGTAGGTGCCGTCACGTACTCGCTGGTAGACCCGAACGGGGTGCCGCATCGATCCGGTTGCGGTGGGTGTTTCCGCTGGTCACCCCGGGTGATCGGGGTGGGCGGTGAAATCGGGCAAGATCCCTCTTTCTCCCAGGAATCGGGACGATTCCGTCCACTTGTTGGAACACTGCCACCGGCTCGGGTTAGCTCGGGGAGGACCGAGGTGGGAGGAGGGCGGGTGAGTAGCACCCTGAGCGTGGCCCCGCCCACGGGACACGTGAACCGGCGGCGTGGCTTGGTGGCCGCATCCGTGGGCAACGCCCTGGAATGGTTCGACTGGAACGCTTACGCGATCTTCGCGGGTTTCTTCGCGCCCCGGTTCTTCCCACCCGGCAACGAGACAACGGCGCTGCTCAGCACCCTTGCCATCTTCGCCGTCGGCTTCTTCTTCCGCCCGTTGGGCGGCGCACTGATCGCCGCGTTCACCGACCGGAAGGGTCGCCGCGCGGGGCTGCTGCTGTCGGTGTTGTTCATGGCCGGGGGAAGCCTGCTCATCGCCGTTTCGCCGACCTACGAGCGGATCGGACTGCTGGCCCCGGCCCTGTTGCTGCTCGCCCGGGTGGCGCAGGGCCTGTCGGCGGGCGGTGAGTACGCCGCCTCCGCGACCTATCTCGCCGAGCTGGCGCCTTCGAACCGGCGTGGCCTCTACTCGAGCTTCCTCTACCTGAGCGTCACGGTCGGCACCGTGGCCGCCTCCCTGCTCGCGACGGTGCTCACCGGAGTTCTCGGCAAGGAAGCGGTCGCCGAGTGGGGATGGCGCATCCCGTTCGCGATCGGTGCGCTGCTCGGGGTCTACGGCATGTACCTGCGGCGTGCACTGGGCGAGACCGAGGCATACGTGACGGGCAGGAACCGGCGGGTACCTCGGCCAACCGTGGAGGTGCTGCGCCGACACCCGTTCGACGCGTTGCGCGTCGTCGGCTTCACGGTCGGGGCCACAACCGCCTACTACACGTTCGCCGTCTACCTGCCCACCTACGCGCAGAAGGCACACGGAGTCTCGACGTCGGCGGCGTTGTGGGCCTCGGTTGCCGCGCAGCTCGTGATGTTGGTTGCGTTGCCGTTGCTCGGGATCATGTCCGACCGGATCGGCCGACGCCCGCTGTTGATCATCTTCGCCGCCGGTTACGTGCTGCTTGTTGTGCCCTTGTTCTCCCTGCTTGGCCCCTCGGCGTGGTCGTTGTTCGCCGCAATGGCGATCGGGCTGCTGCTCTTCTCGTGCTATGGCGCGGTGGCGCCAACAGCGATGGCCGAGCTCTTCCCCACAGAGGTCCGGACAGCCGGGATCGGGCTGCCCTACGCGCTCGCCGTCGCCGCGTTCGGCGGCACTGCCCCGTACATCGTGGAATGGCTCAACTCGACCGGGCGCGACGGCTGGTACCCGTGGTACCTCGCGACGCTGTGCCTGATCAGCCTTGGTGTCTACCTCGGCACCAGGGAGACCCGCACCACACGGTTGGAGACCATCCGCTGAGCAGCAGACCCAAGATCGTCGTGGCTGGGACCACGCCCTCGCGGTGCGGCCGTCCGGCCTCCGGCGGTTCGTCCTGGCCCGGTCAGGTTGAGGCTGGTGATTCCCATGGTGCGAAAGAGGCTCATGGGGGTGAGGCGAAACCAGGTCCGAGATCGACTGGGGAAGACCGGACCCGTCCGCCCGGTTGTTGTCAGAGAGCGGGCCTAGAGTGGTCGTCGGCTGTCTGGGTCGGCTGCCGCGCGGTGCGCGCGGCTGACGACCCCCAACCCATCACACCGGACCTGATCCGAAGGGACCTGTCCCAGTGGCCGACCGACTCGTCGTTCGCGGCGCCCGTGAGCACAACCTGCGTGGTGTGGACCTGGAGCTGCCGCGGGACAGCCTCATCGTGTTCACGGGCCTGTCCGGGTCGGGCAAGTCCAGCCTGGCGTTCGACACGATCTTCGCCGAGGGGCAGCGCCGGTACGTGGAGTCGCTGTCGGCCTATGCCCGGCAGTTCCTGGGCCAGATGGACAAGCCGGACGTCGACTTCATCGAGGGCCTGTCGCCCGCGGTGTCGATCGACCAGAAGTCCACCTCCCGCAACCCACGGTCCACGGTCGGCACGATCACCGAGATCTACGACTACCTGCGGCTGCTCTACTCCCGGGCGGGCAAGCCGCACTGCCCGACCTGTGGCGAGCTGATCAGCCGGCAGACCCCGCAACAGATCGTCGACCAGGTCCTGGCGATGGAGGCCGGCACCCGCTTCCAGGTGCTGGCGCCGGTGGTGCGCGGCCGCAAGGGCGAGTACGTCGACCTGTTCTCCCAACTGCAGACCCAGGGCTTCTCCCGGGTCCGGGTCGACGGCACGGTCCACCCGCTCACCGAGCCGCCCAAGCTGAAGAAGCAGGAGAAGCACGAGATCTCGGTCGTGGTCGACCGGCTCAGCGTCAAGCCCACCGCCAAGCAACGTCTCACCGACTCGGTGGAGACGGCACTGCGGCTCGCCGACGGCATCGTGGTGCTGGAGTTCGTCGACCTGCCGGAGAACGATCCGCACCGCGAGCGCGGCTTCTCCGAGAAGATGGCCTGCCCCAACGGTCATCCCCTGGCCGTGGAGGACCTGGAGCCGCGGTCGTTCTCGTTCAACTCGCCCTACGGCGCCTGTCCGGAGTGCACCGGCATCGGTGTACGCAAGGAGGTCGACCCCGAGCTGGTCGTCCCCGACGACGAGCTTTCCCTGGAAGACGGCGCCATCGCGCCCTGGAACACCGGCCACACCGCCGAGTACTTCACCCGCCTGCTGGAGGCGCTGTCGGAGGTGGTCGGATTCCGGATGGACGTGCCGTGGCGGCGGCTGCCGGCCCGGGCGCAGAAGGCGGTGCTGCACGGCATCGACGAGCAGGTCTATATCCGCTACCGCAACCGTTACGGCCGCCAACGTTCCTACTACGCCCACTTCGAGGGCGTGATCCCGTTCCTGGAGCGCAGGCTCGAGCAGACCGAGTCCGAGTACATGCGCGAGAAGTACGAGGGCTACATGCGGGAGGTGCCCTGCCCAGCCTGCCAGGGCAGCCGGCTCAGGCCGGAAATCCTCGCGGTCACCCTGGAACACGCCGAGCTGGGCGAGAAGTCCATCGCCGAGGTCTGCGCGATGAGCGTGGCCGACTGCGCGGAGTTCCTGTCCGATCTCGTGCTCGGCGAACGGGAACGGATGATCGCGGCGCGGGTGCTCAAGGAGGTCCACGCACGGCTGGGCTTCCTGCTCGACGTGGGCCTGGACTACCTCTCCCTGGATCGAGCGTCCGGCACGCTCTCCGGTGGCGAGGCACAGCGGATCCGCCTGGCCACCCAGATCGGGTCCGGGCTGGTCGGTGTGCTCTACGTGCTGGACGAGCCCTCGATCGGCTTGCACCAGCGGGACAATCACCGGCTCATCGACACCCTGACGAGGCTGCGCGACCTCGGCAACACCCTGATCGTCGTCGAACACGACGAGGACACCATCCGCACCTCGGACTGGGTGGTGGACATCGGTCCGGGAGCGGGGGAACACGGCGGCCGCATCGTGCACAGCGGCCCGGTCGAGGGTCTGTTGTCGCACGCGAACTCGCTGACGGGTGCGTACCTGTCGGGCCGCAAGCGCATCCCGGTGCCGACCACACGGCGTGCGGTGGACCGCAAGCGTCAGCTCACCGTGGTCGGCGCGCGGGAACACAACCTGCGCGGCATCGATGTGTCGTTCCCGCTGGGATGTTTGGTGTCTGTCACCGGCGTGTCCGGGTCCGGCAAGTCGACCCTGGTGAACGACATTTTGGCGCGGGTGCTGGCGAACAAGCTGAACGGCGCACGCCTGGTACCCGGCCGGCACACGCGGGTCAACGGGTTGCACCACGTGGACAAGCTGGTGCAGGTCGACCAGTCGCCGATCGGCCGGACCCCGCGTTCCAACCCGGCGACCTACACCGGCGTGTTCGACCACATCCGCAAGCTGTTCGCCGCCACGACGGAGGCGAAGGTTCGTGGCTACCAGCCCGGCCGGTTCTCGTTCAACGTCAAGGGCGGGCGCTGCGAGGCGTGCGCGGGCGACGGCACGATCAAGATCGAGATGAACTTCCTGCCGGACGTCTACGTGCCGTGCGAGGTGTGCAAGGGGGCCCGGTACAACCGGGAAACCCTGGAGGTGCACTACAAGGGCAAGACGATCTCGGAAGTGCTGGACATGCCGATCGAGGAGGCGTGCGAGTTCTTCCAGCCGATCAACGCCATCCACCGGCACCTGCGCACCCTGGTGGATGTGGGCCTGGGTTACGTGCGGCTGGGACAGCCGGCGCCGACGCTGTCCGGTGGTGAGGCGCAGCGCGTGAAGCTGGCCAGTGAGCTACAGAAGCGGTCGACGGGGAAGACGGTGTACATCCTCGACGAGCCCACGACGGGCCTGCACTTCGAGGACATCCGCAAGCTGCTGGCTGTCATCAGCGGCCTGGTGGACAAGGGGAACACGGTCATCGTCATCGAGCACAACCTCGACGTCATCAAGACCGCGGACTGGCTCATCGACATGGGGCCGGAAGGCGGCTCCGGCGGTGGAACGGTGATCTCCACCGGAACGCCCGAGGACGTGGCGGAGGACGAGGACAGTTACACCGGCCAGTTCCTCCGCCACACGCTCGGCCTCGAGGAGATGGAGTCGGCGAGCGCCTAACAGGGCGCAGGCTCGGACTCCAGTTCGTTAAGCGCGCGTTGGCCGAGAGACAGCACCTCGGCCAGACTCGTGCTCTCCAGGGAGAGCACGTAGTCCTCCTGGCTACCGAAGAGGAGCGTGGCGCGGTCGTTCTGCCGATCGACCTCGCACCGCACGGACACCCCGGCGCGTCACCAGCATCGGCGTGCGGGACTCCAAGAACCCGAGTGGTCCCGTCGTATCCTTCGGTCCCGCCGAGTGGGCGTCCTTCTTAGCCCCCGTACGGGCTGACCGCTACCAGCTTCCTCCGCCCTGAGCCGGTTCCGGCACCGCCTCACAGTCTCGGCAGGGCCGCGGCAACCACATCACTCACCGTGGCCTTCCCATCCACTAGGCCAATCATTGTCCGCAGGAGCGGGAGGCGGGGCCAGGCACCCTCCAGGCGTTGGTCGACCAAACGTTTCGCCAGACGTGCGGCCGGCACACCTTCCACCGTCTGCTCCGCTGCCGCCATCTCGGCGAGCGCGGTGGTCGGTGCCTGCCCCGCTCCCACCCGGCTCCCGTAGATCTTGTTTCGGCCGGACATTCCCGTCACCTCAAGATCCCCGGCCCCGGCCAGCCCGTACGCCGTGCTGGCCTCCCCACCCAGGGCCTCGACCAGGAACACCATCTCGGTCACCGCTCGCGCGAACACCGCCCCCTTGAGGTTGTCCGACGGCTGATGACCGCCCTTGCTGAGCCCGTCCGTGATCCCCAACGCGATCGCGTACACGTTCTTCAGTGAGGAGCACAGCTCCACGCCGGTCTCGTCCTCGGTGGCATGGGCTCGGTATACATCCGTGCCCATTCGGGTCGCGTACCGCTGGGCGAGTGCGCGATCGGCACAGCCGAAAACCGCTGCGGTGGGCCGTCCTGCAGCAACCTCGGTGGCCAGACACGGCCCACCGACCACGATGACCGGGACCGGCTCCCAACCCTGAGCCTGGATGGTGGCCTGTACCGCCTTGTGGAGCGGCCCCACCCGCCCTTCCGCGTTCGCCGCGAACCCCTTGCTCGTCAGCAGCAGGGCACGTACGCCGGTGAGGTAGGGGGTCGCCGCCGCCGTGGTGTCCACGACACCCGCCGAAGACGTCGAGAGGACCACCGTGTCGACGCCGTGCAGGGCTTCGGCGAACTCATCGCTGCGGTACAGGCGAACCCCGGCAGGAACCGGTACCCCCGTACGGGGGTGCGGTTGGCCGGCGGCGCACGCGTCCAGGAGGTGCTCGTCGTAGGCGGTTCCCCACAACCGCACTTCCCAGCCGGCGGCGCGCAGCGGGGTGGCCAGTGCCGACCCCATCGCACCCGCCCCGAGGACGGCGACCGTCCCGGCCCCGTCACCCGTCTCGGTCATGTGGCTCCCTCGCTTCACTACACAGGGAGCCTGCGGCCTGGCGCTTCGCCTCGCCAGTCGATCCCATGACGGGGTTCCGCCGGATGGCCGGGACGGGACCCAGCTTGCTGAGCAGGCTATGAATTGCTTGCCAGCGAGGTCATTTCCTCCTTCTCGGGCTGGTCCGCGGCCGGCTCCGTCTGCTCACCTGCCGATGTCGGGGGGACGTGCCGGAGCAGCACGGCAGACAGCGCCGAGGCCGCCAACACGATCACCGTGGCGGTGAAGGCCGCGACATGCAGTCCGTTGGTGAACGCGTCCCGAGCGGTGCGCAGCAGACCTGCGGCGAGCTGGTCGGGGAGCTGGGCCGCGGCCGCGACCGCCCCGCCGAGGGTGTCCCGCGCCGCCTCCGCGGCCGCCCCCGGGATCCCTTGAGGCAGGGAGACCTGTGCCCGGTAGATGGCGGTGGCGATGCTTCCGAAGATGGCCAGTCCCGCCGCGCCCCCGAACTCCTGGACGGTTTCCGACAGCGCGGCGGCCGCCCCGGCACGCTCCGGCGGTGCCGCCCCGACGACCATGTCGATCCCGAGTACGACCAGCGGGGAGCAGCCCAGGTAGAACAGCATCTGCCCGGCCACCATGATCGCCAGGCTGCCCGGGCCCCCGGACAGGGCCAGCAGTGCCATTCCCGGGGCGGCGAGCAGGAGCCCAACGGCCGCGAGGATCCCCGGGCGGTACCGGCGGGCGAGCCGCGGCGCGCCCAGGAACCCGACGACGACCGTCATCACCGGCGGGAGCGTCCACAGGCCCGCCTGCAGCGGCGTCAGCCCGAGCACGAGCTGCATGTACTGCGCAATGAGGAAACCAACGCCCGGCGCGATGAGCACGACGAGCATCAGCGTGACGATCGACGCGCTGAACTTCCTTATCCGGAACAGGTTCATGTCGAGCAGGGGATTGGCGAGCACGCGCTGCCGCCGGACGAACACCACGGCCAGCACGACCCCGGCGAGGAACGCCAGGACGGCCTCCGGTCCGAAACCGTATGCCGCGATCTCCTTGAGCCCGTAGATCATGGCGATCACGGCGGCGAGGCACAGCACGGCGCTGAGCAGGTCGATCCGGCCGGGCGCGGGGTCCCGGTACTCGGGCAGCAACAGCGGTCCCGCCACGATCAGCACCGCCATGATCGGCACATTGAGCATGAAGACCGAGCCCCACCAGAAGTGCTCCAGCAGGATCCCACCGACGAGCGGCCCGATCGCCATACCGCCCATGAAGCCGGTCATCCACACGCTGATGGCGACCGTGCGTTGCGCTGGGTCGTGGAACATGTTGCGGATCAGGGACATCGTCGAGGGCATCAGTGTCGCCCCCGCGACGCCCAGCAGCGCCCTCGCGGCGATGAGTGCGCCCGCCGTCGGTGCGTAGGCGGCCAGGAGCGAGACCAGCCCGAACGCCACCGTACCGATCAACAGCAGCCGCCGCCGGCCGATGCGGTCGCCCAGCACGCCCATCGGAATGAGGAAACCGGCGACGAGGAAGCCGTAGATGTCGGTGATCCACAGCAACTGTGCGCTGCTGGGCTGCAGGTCGGCACTCAGCTTCGGCAACGCCAGGTGGAGCACGCTCATGTCGACGGCCAGCAACACCGTCGGCAGCATGAGAACGGCGAGCCCGGCCCATTCTCGCCGTCCCGCGCGGGACGGTGGGTCTGCGGTCATAGCTCGACGCTAAGACCTCGACCACACTGGAGAACAAGTCGTTTTCTCCGGATTGGACTGATCACCGCCAGATATGTGGTGAGTTGCACAACAAGGTCGAGATCAACAGCTGAGGATTCCGTCAGCGGTGCCATTGTTGCTCGCCGTGCGCGGAGACAGCATCGCAACGGGAGGTGGCCACCCTCCGTGGGCGAGTGGCTACTCCGGACACAGCGGCCCCGGGCCGATCATCTACCGGGCCTGGGGCCACTTCCTTGCAAGCGCGCTCGCTACCGCGCCGCAAGCCTGCGCTGGCGAAGCCACCCGCTCAGCGCCAGCGCACCGGCGACCACCGCGGTCGTCACCAGCTGCACGCGCGTCTCCTCATTCATCCCCATCAGCACGAGCACCGCCCCGATTCCGGCCACCGACAGCCAGGTCAGGTAGGGATGCCACGGCATCCGTGCCACCAGCTTCTCCGGTGCCTCGCGTTCCAGGCGCCGCCGCAACCGCAACTGCGACACCGCGGTGAAAGCCCAGACCACCAAAGTCGCCCCACCAACGGCATTGAGCAGCCACCGGAACACCGTGTCCGGCCACCAATAGGCGAGCAGCACCGTGAAGAACCCGAACGCGGAGGACGCGAGCACCGCCCTGCGCGGCACGCCCGCGGTCACCCCGGCAAGCACCCGCGGTCCCTGCCCGCGCCGCACCAACGAGAACGCCATCCGGGAGGACCCGTAGATGTTGGCGTTGATCGCCGAGAGCAGTGCGATCAGAACGACCACGTTCATGATCTGGCCCGCCCCGGGAATCTGGAGGCGGTCCAGCACCGCGACATACGGGCCGGCGTTCTTCAGTTCCGACGCGTTCCACGGCAGCAGCGTGACGATCACCGCCATCGAGCCGACGTAGAACACCAGGATCCGCCAGATCGCCGAGCGCACCGCCTTACCGACCGCCTCCGAGGGGCGCTCGGACTCGGCCGCGGCGATGGTCACCGTCTCCAGCCCGGCGTAGGCGGCGACGGCGGTCAGCAGGCCGGCCACGAACCCGCCCGTTCCGTTCGGGAACAGCCCGCCGTCACCGGTGAGGTGGGACAGCCCCGGTGCCGGGGTCCCCGGCAGCACACCGAGGATCGCCAGCGACCCCAGGACCAGGAAGAACACGATCGCGCCGATCTTCAGCGCGGCGAACCAGAACTCCGCCTCGCCGAAATTGCGCACCGCGGCCAGGTTGGTGCCGCAGAACACGATCATGATGAGCAGGATCCACGCCCACGGCGGCACCATCGGCACCCAGCCGTGCACGATCTCCGCGGCGCCGATGGCCTCGATCCCCACCCCGACGACCAGCAGCGACCAGTACATCCACCCGCTGGTCAGACCGGCCCACGGGCCGATCGCCCGCTCGGCGTAGACCGAGAACGACCCGGCGGCGGGTGCGGCCGCGGACATCTCGCCCAGGATCCGCATCATCAGCATCACCAGGCCACCGGCGAGCAGGTAGCCCAGCACGATCGACGGCCCGGCCGCGGCGATACCGGCACGGGAGCCCACGAACAGGCCCGCACCGATGACCCCGCCCAGCGCGATCATGGCGAGGTGCCGCTGCCGGAGGCCGTGCCCCAGTAGGCGGCTACCGTCATCGACCCCGGTACGGGTGGGCTCCGCCGCGGCCGGGCGGGCGTCGGTCGGTGTTGGTCCAGGAGGCGCGGACATGTGGTGACCCCAACGATGGAAAGTGCTCATTCGAAGCGCCCGAATAACGCACGCGTGCGACGTGCGTCGGGATTCGGGCTACTGTTCCCTACGGTGCCCGGAGAAATAGCCGTTCGTGCTTTGCGGCGATCTCGTGGGCCGACCGGCTCACGACGAGTTACCGGCAACGACCCGCATGAGCGGGAGAAAATCTTCCGGCCCCGCGGCCCCGCTTGTGTTCGGGCTCGCCACCCGCGGGGCGGGCAGTGGAAGCTCGACCCATACCCCGTGCGCTCCCAGATAGTGAGACGCGACTGGTCGTGGGCGGGGCTGGGTTTCGGGCATGACCGCCACCGTACCTGACGCATCTGCGCCCTCGAGCAGGATCTTCCTCACTCCTGTCCCGGATTGTGAGAGCAGTGTTCGGATCCGACGCGATGACGGGCAATGATCGCGCTGCCGGTTCGCGTGACAACTTTCAGTAGTTTTGTCGAGCGATCGCCCAACGGCGTGCATTGCGCTCGGTTCGTTTCCTCCACATCAGGTTCGGCGTTCGGCTGCCTCGCCCTGCGTCCACCGGGACGCTCCGCTCGGCAGCGATTGGCCGCTTTCCGGCGTGACACGTTCCAGTACGGTCAGTGACCGAAGTTGATCGCCGCGGAGGGTACGTATTCACGCCAGTGGTCGAAGCCTTTCCGTTGTCACCCCAGACCCAGCCGCCGCCAAACGCCGAAAGGCGTTGCACCGTACGGACAACCACGCAACCGAGGGGCTCGTCATGCCATGCCTCGGGGGTCCCTCGCGACGCAAAGGACGCAGTCCGTAGGACCGGAGGGAGTCACATGAAGGTTCTGTCCCGCGCCCTGATGGTGGGCGCAAGCGCATGCCTGCAGTTTCCGCTCCTCGCCGCGACCGGCCAGGCGGCCGGGGCACTGCCCGCGGCGCCGACCAGCGGCGAGACGCTGGTGGTCAAGGCCGGCACCGAGATCGTGGTCGTGGCGTCCCCGAACGTCGCCAACGACATCACGATCTTCCAGGTCGGCGACCGCTACTGGGTGAGCGACCGCAACGCGGCCACCAAGGTCAGCGGCGAGTGCACGCTGACCGGCAACCAGGCGAGCTGTCCCGCCGCGAACACGACCGCCATCATCGTCCACGTCGGCAACATGAACGACGTCGTCTTCGCGAACATCAACCTCCCCGGCATGACCATCTTCGGCGCTGCCGGCAACGACCACCTCGTGGGCGGCGAGGCGAACGACACGCTCAGCGGCGGCCCGGGCGACGACACCCTGGTGGGCGGCTCCGGGAACGACACGATCGACGGCGACGAGGGCAACGACGACCTGTCCGGAGGCCCCGGCAACGACACGCTCAACGGTGGACAGGGACGCGACGTTCTCTCCGGCGGCAACGGGAACGACACCCTCGAAGGTGCCGACAATGCCGACGAGCTCAACGGCGGTCCCGGGAACGACTTCCTTGACGGCGGCGCCGGCAACGACCGTCTGGTCGGGAGTGCGGGCTTCGACAGCCATCTCGGCGGGCCGGGGCACGACCGCATCGACGCGGTGGACGGGGTGTCCCGCAACGACCGGGTCGACGGCGGCCACGACCGGGACGCCTGCGCCGCGGACCGTGGCGACTTCGTCACCAACTGCCCCTGACGGGTCTCCTCCTGCCGGCCTGAGTGACCGGCCCAGCCGGCGGTGAGCGACCAACCGATCGGTCCAGAAAGGACAAGTGAGGAACGACATGGGCAAGAACCGCTTACGTACCCTCGGTGTGCTGGCGGCGGCCTGTACCGCCACCTGGCTCCTGGGGGGCGTCGCCAGTGCCTCGCCCGGCACCCCGGCGGCCGCTGCCCCCGACAGCGGCACTCTCGTGGAGAAGAAGGGGAACGCCGTCGTGGTGACCGCGGCGACCGGCAAGGAGAACAACATCACCGTCCGCAGACAGGGACAGCACCTGGCGATCAGCGACACCGGGGACACGCTCCGCGCGGTCGCGCCCTGCCAACTGCGGCGGACCGGCGCGGCAATCTGCCCGCTCCCGGTCGAGCTGGTCCAAGTCGACGCGGGCGACCTGGACGACACCATCACCCTGTCGCCCAACGTGGACATCGCCGTGGACTTCGACGGTGGCCTCGGCACCGACCGCCTCGTCGGCGGGCCGCGCAAGGACCGCCTGCGGGGTGACGGGCGCCGTGGCGGGCTCGACATTGGCACCCAGGTCGGCAGCCCCGGCAACGACACGTTGATCGGTGGACCGGGTAACGACACCCTCGACGGCGGTGCCGGAAATGACACGATCTACGGGCAGGCCGGGAACGACACGCTGATCGGCGGCGCCGGGAACGACAGCCTGGACGGGGGCTCGGGCAACGACAGCCTGTACGGGGGCACCGAGAACGACAGCCTCGACGGCGGTTCCGGCAACGACAGCCTCAACGGCGACGCCGGGCACGACTCGCTCGTGGGCGGAAGCGGCGTCGACACCCTCTCCGGTGGCGACGGTGACGACACCCTCGACGGCGTGGACAACGTCCCCGGGAACGACAGCCTCGACGGCAACTCGGGATTCAACTTCTGTGCTGCCGACCGCGGTGACTTTGTGACGAACTGTCAGTGACGGACTCGGGTACACGCACCCAACCGGTTGGCCGATCCCGACCTCGGGATCGGCCAACCGCCATGCATCGGTAGCGCTCACCACGATTGCGACAGCTGCGAGACAGCCGTCTCCGCGCGCGGATAGGTGAGTTCCGGCGGTTCCGGTGATCCTTTGGTGATCCACGCCGAAGACCCCTTTTGCTGACGCTGGGTCAGCAGGTGTACGCAGTGGGCGACAGGCGTCGATTACCGGCAGGTAGTACGCGTGCTGACCGAGGTTCCGCCCGCGGTTCTCCGTCACTCTCTTCGAGTCGCCGCGAGTGGTGAACGAATTATCGCGACCACGAGCAACCATCAAGAACGACTGTACTGGAGCGATTCGTGTTTTCTTTCCGCATGCGCACGGCCGTGGCCGCGCTCATCGCCGCCGGCAGCCTCACCTCCCTGGCCACGGTCCAGGCCGGTGCCGCGCCCGAGGCCGCGCCGAAGGCGACCTGTAACCAGAACATGGAGCTGAGGCAGCTCGTCGACTGCGTGCTCTTCCAGACGACGATGGACCAGTTCCTCAATTACGCCGGCGGGAAGTCCTTCGAGGACAAGGGCCTGATCTGGAAGACCAACCTCTGTACCGGCGTGCCCTCCGACGGCTCGTACTACAACTTCAGCAACGCCTGCCGCCGCCACGACTTCGGCTACTGGAACTACCCGACCCGGCTCCGGGACCAGAGCGAGAGCACCCGGAAGAGGGTCGATGACAGGTTCCTCGCCGATATGAAGGACTCCTGCACGACGAGCAACAACAAGCCGAAGTGCCTCGACAGGGCGGAGAGGTACTACTCCGGGGTGCGTCAGCTCGGCAGCCTCTTCTTCAAGCCGGTGCGGAATCCCAGGGAGATCAACGCCGCGAATTCGCCCACCGCGCGCACCCTCCAGGAAGCGTACCGGCAGGGCCGCCTCTGAAGGCGTAGCGGCAGGGTGCACCCCGCCGAGGGGAAACGACGAAGCGCCCGGAGCGCCCCGAACCTCCGGTAAGCGCACGACGAGGTCGACCACGCCTTTCGACGCGCCCTCGCAGTGCCCCCAATGCGTGATGAGCGCGAGGTTGGCGTGGTGAGCCTCCAGCGGAGGGGAGCCGTTGGAGGACCCAGTCCGGGGTCGGTATTCGCGTGCCGACCCCGGACTCGTCCTTTCCGCGCTCGAAAGCACCTGCTTCGAGCGAGTAAACGGGCCCGTCGTCCCAGCGCCGCAGCCGCGGGCGACTGGAGAACCGCAGCTCCCCGCACGCCGGGACGACGCGGGTCCGGCAACGTCTGATCGGTTGGGCGCCCCATGGTTCCTGCATTCCGCCGGCGTCTGGCGACGCCACCGGCACGGAAGCACCCCCAGCCCTCCCATGTCGGTGGCGCGCCCGCCGCCCCCGATCCCTCGGGCATCGCCCCCCGGGTCCGGCCGTCGCCGACCGGCACACCCGAGCCTGCCCCGGCCGGCCGAGCAGGTACACCACCCCCTTCGGGGTGGGCACCCGAAGTGCCTGCTCAGCCCCTTAAGGTGTGGTTTCCGGTCCGGACGGGACCGGGGCGGCGAGAAAGGGACGACGGCACCGATGGACACACCGGGACCGACGATCGGCCCGCGCGGGGTCTTCGCCGAGCGGTTCGCCCTGCTGTACGCCGAGGCCGGCGACCCGCCGCTGAAGCGGGTGACCGAGTCGGTAGCCCGTTCCCGGCACACCGACGAGCGCGGTCACCCCGTCCGGGTCACCGCGCAGCGGGTGAGCGACTGGCGCCGCGGCCGTAACGTGCCCGCCCGGTTCGGTGCCCTGGCCGCCGTGCTGGCGGTGCTCATCGGCGAGGCGCGCAAGCGCCGCCCGCGAGCACTGGTGCCCGACCTCTACGACCTCCACGCCTGGCGGAAGCTGTGGGAGGAGGCGCTGGGCAGCCCGGTCACCACGGACGGGGAGGGCGGCACCACCGAGGCCGCCCGCGAGGATACGGGAGCCTGCCCGTACCGCGGTCTCGCCGCCTTCCGCCCCGAGGACACCGAATGGTTCTTCGGCCGGGAGCGGAGCACCGCCGACCTGGTGGCGCGGTTGCGCACCGCACTGGACACCGGCGGAATCGTCATGCTGGTGGGCGCCTCCGGCGCCGGAAAATCCTCGCTGCTGAAAGCCGGGCTCACCCCCGCAATAGCGCGAGGGATGCTCGAAACTGCCGGGTCTGCGTCCTGGCCCGTCATCCTGATGACCCCCGGCGTCGACCCGATGAAGGAACTGACCCGGCAAATTCCGGAACTGCGGGACGCCCTCCACGCGATCGCCGAGAACGACGCGCCCGAAACGGATTCCGGCGAGGCGGACCCCGATCACGTCCACCCGCGTTTCTCGCACGAAATCCGTGCGGCGTTCAGCCGGTACGCGCGCCGCATCGCAGGCGATGACGCCCGGGTCGTGCTCGTTGTCGACCAGCTGGAGGAGGTCTTCACCCTCTGCCCGGACGAGGACGAGCGCCGGCTGTTCGTCCGCGCCCTGCATGCCACCTGCACGCCCGCCGACCCCGCGGGCCGGCCACCGGCGGCGGTGGTCGCCGGGATCCGGGCCGACTTCTACGGCCCGTGCCTGGACCACCCCGAGCTCGCCGTCGCACTGCAGGAACGGCAGATGGTGCTCGGGCCGATGACCGCGACCGAACTGCGCAAGGCCGTCACCGGCCCGGCCCGAGCGGTCGGCCTCCACCTGGAGCCCGGCCTGGTGGAGCTGCTGCTGCGCGACCTGGGCATCAACAGTGGACGCGGGCGCGGCCGGACCGGCCAGGCGGTCAACGACGCCGGGGCGCTGCCGCTGCTCTCACACGCCCTGCTCGCCACCTGGCAGCGACGCGAGGCCGGCCGGCTGACCATCGCCGGCTACCGGACCGCCGGCGAGATCCGGGGCGCGGTCGCCGCGACCGCCGAACGGGCCTGGGCCGACCTGGACCCCACCGGGCAGGCCGCGGCGCGTGCCGTACTGCTGCGCCTGGTCCGTATCGGAGAGGACACCCAGGACACCCGGCGCCGCGCCACCCGGGAGGACGTCCTCGCCCACGCCGGGAACCGCGCCGCCGCCGAGCAGGCCCTGGAGGTGCTCGCCCGCTCCCGGCTGGTGACCCTGGACGCCGGCTCCGCGGAGATCACCCACGAGGCCCTGCTGCAGGCGTGGCCCCGGCTGCGCGGCTGGCTCGACCAGGACCGGGCCGGGCACCTGGCCCGGCAGCGCCTGGAGGAGGACGCCGGTGCCTGGGACCGGCAGGGCCGGGACTCCTCCCTGCTCTACCGCGGATCCCGGCTGGAGAACACCCGGCAGTGGGCCGGCGACACCGCCTCGACCGCACCCAGCGCGCTGGCCCGCGAGTTCCTCGCCGCCTCGGCCCGGCAGTGGCGGCGCAGCGTCTGGGCACGCCGCGCCGGGGTCGCCCTGGTGGTGGTGTTCGCCCTGATCGCGGCCTCGGCGGCAACCGTGGCCATGCGGCAACGCGACGACGCCGTGTTCCGGCAGGTGGTGACCGAGGCCGACCGCCTGCACGATTCCGATCCCTCGCTGGCCTCGCAGCTCTACCTGGTGGCGCACCGGATGCGACCGGACGACAAGGACGTCTACACCCGGCTGCTGTCCACCCAGTCCCTGCCGCTGGCCACCATCCTGCGGGGGCACAGCGGCCCGGTGTACCTGACGTCGTTCAGCCCCGACGGCCGCATGCTCGCCACCGCCAGCTACGACCGCACCGCCCGGCTGTGGGACATCAGCGACCGCACCCGTCCCGAGCCGCTCGGCGAACCCCTCACCGGCTCCACGAGCTGGGTGACCTCGGCCGTGTTCAGCCCGGGCGGCCGGCTGCTGGCCACCGCGGGCGACGACAAGCACGTCCGCCTGTGGAACCTGGCCGACCCGTCCCACCCCACCCTCATCGGCTCGCCGTTCACCGGTGGCAACGGCACGAACTACCTCGTCGCCTTCCGGCCGGACGGTCAGATGCTCGCGACCGCGAACGAGGACCGAACCGTCCGGATCTGGGACGTGAGCGACCCCGCCAACCCCACCCCGGCCGGCCCGTTGCTGGAAGGCCACGAGTCGCAGGTGCGCTCGGTGGCGTTCAGCCCGGACGGGAAGGTCCTGGCGAGCGGGAGCGACGACCGCACCGTGCGGTTGTGGGACGTGGCCGACCCCGCCCACCCCCGACCGCTCGGGGGCCCGCTGACCGGACACGGCGACGGCCTCCACACGGTCGCGTTCAGCCCGGACGGCAGGACCCTCGCCTCGGGTAGCGACGACAAGACCGTGCGACTGTGGAACGTGGCCGAGCCGGCCGCGGCCGAGCCGCTGGGCGCCCCGATGACCGGGCACAACGCCGCCGTGTGGTCGGTGGTGTTCAGCCCGGACGGCAAGACCCTGGTCTCCGGCGCGGCCGACGGCACGGCCCGGGTGTGGAACCTGTCCGACCCGGTCCGCCCGGAGCCGCTCGGACCACCGCTCACCGGCGGGACCAGCGGCATCTTCGCCGTCGGCATCAGCCCGGACGGGCACACGGTGGCCACCGGAAGCGCGGACAGCAACGCGCGGCTGTGGTCGATCCCCGGCCAGACGCTCGTCGGCCACGCCGGCAGGGTGGCCACGCCGGTGTTCGCCCCGGACGGCCGGTTCCTCGCCACGGTGAGCAAGGACCGCACCGCCCAGGTGTGGGACGTCAGCCACCCCGCCGACCCGGAGCCGCTCGGACCACCGCTGACCGGGCACCAGGGCGGCGTGTGGCAGGTCGCCCTGAGCCCGGACGGAAAGCTGCTGGCCACCGGCTCCGGTGACAAGACGGTCCGGTTGTGGGACCTGAAGGAGCCGAGCCACCCGAAACCGGTCGGTGACCCCATCTCCCTGCCCAACCGGTACTCCGCCACGGTGGCGTTCAGCCCGGACGGACGGATTCTCGCCACGGCCAACGACGACCTGTCGGTCCAGCTGTGGGACCCCTCCGACCCGACGCGGCCGAGACGGCTCGGCACACCGCTCACCGGGCACGACGGCTACGTCAACTCGGCGCGGTTCCGGCCCGACGGGCGGGTGCTGGTCACGGCGAGCAGCGACCAGACCCTGCGGGTGTGGGACGTGTCCGATCCCGGCGCTGCCAGGCAGCTCGGCCAGCCGCTCACCGGGCACACCGGCGGTGTGGCCCAAGCCGTGTTCGCACCGGACGGGAAGGTTCTCGCCAGCGTCAGCGAGGACAAGACGATCCGGCTGTGGGACCTGTCCGACCCGGCGGCGGCGAAACCCCTCGGCGAACCGATCTCCGGACACGGCGCCGCGGTGGGCTCGGCCGCGTTCAGCCCGGACGGACGGATCCTGGCCACCGGTGGCGCGGACGGGAGCCTGCGGTTGTGGGACGTCTCGGACCCGGCCGACCCGCACGCCATCGGCCAGCCCCTGACGATCTCCGCCACCACCCTGTCCGTGGTGTTTCGGCCCGATGGGCGGTACCTCGCCACGGCGAGCGACAACATCGTGCGGCTGTGGGACCTGGACGCCGAGCACGTCATCAAGCGGATCTGTGACTCCACCCGGGGCGCGATGACCCCGGAGCGGTGGGAGCGACACCTTCCCCAGCTCTCCTACGAACCGCCCTGTGGGTAGGGGTTCCGCCGCCGGTGTTATGGATCGCCGCTATTGAGTGCCTTCCGTTGTGAATAGTGCCTGATCTGCCACGATTCAGGCGGGAACAGGTAGCGTCGGCCGACGACGCACGAAAACCGGAGAGTGCCGCCTGTGCGAATGCTGGTGGCGAGCCGGTGTGTGGTCATCGTTCCGGAGGATGGAAATGGTGATGCGCTACCTCGCGCCCACACCGGCTCGGGCCGGCGACGTGGCCAGCGCGGTGAGCCGCATGAGCGCGGCTGGCGCGCACCACGCGACTGTCGCCGTGGGGAAGCGATGATGGTCGGCCGACCATTGGTCGAGCTGGACAACGTGACGGTGGCCTACCGTGCAGGCGACCGGCAACACGTAGCGGTCACGGACGTCAACCTCGAAGTGTCGCGAGGAGCGTTCGTGTCGGTGGTCGGCCCCACCGGCTGCGGTAAGTCGACCGTGCTCAACGTCGTGGCGGGGCTGCTCGCACCGACCTCCGGAGGAGTGCGGATCGACGGAACCTCCTTGTGGGGACGCAACACCCGTGCCGGTTACCTGTTCCAGCAGGACACGTTACTGCCCTGGAAAACCGTGCTGGAGAACGTGTGCCTCGGGCTGGAGCTGGCCGGGGTCGACCGTGCCGAACGCCGGGAGCAGGCACGCGACTGGCTCTCCAGGGTAGGGCTGTCGGGCTTCGAAGATGCTCACCCACACCAGCTGTCGGGCGGGATGCGCAAGCGCACCGCCGTGGCGCAGGTGTGCGTCTGTGGACCCGAGATTCTCCTCATGGACGAACCTTTCTCGGCGCTGGACGCGCAGACCCGCCAGCTGATGGAGAACGAGCTTCTCACGCTGTGGACCGAAGCCGGCACCACCGTGCTGTTCGTGACCCACGACCTCGACGAGGCGGTCTCGCTGTCCGACGAGATCGTGCTGTTCTCCGCCGGGCCGGCGAGCACCGTGGCCCGACGCTACGAGGTCGACCTGCCGCGGCCGCGCGACCTCATGCGCATCCGCACGGCCCGGAGGTTCGGCGAACTGTACGAGGCGGTCTGGTCGGACCTGCGGAAGGAGGTGATGAAGGCACATGGCCGTCGCGACACGGTCGGTCACGGCTGACCAGGCCGATGCACCCCGCCGCCGTCTCGGCGCGCGCGGCACGATCACCGCCGCCCGGGTCCTGGTGGCCCTTGTCGTGGTGGGAGGCTGGGAGCTGGCTGCCCGGTTGACCGTGCTGGACCCGTTCTTCTTCAGCCAGCCCAGCGACGTGGCCCGCCTGCTGCGGGAGTGGCTGGTCTCCGGCGAGATTCTCGACGACCTGGTGGTGACCGTCGGCGAGGCGTTCGGCGCGCTCCTGATCGGCACGATCCTGGGACTGATCACGGGGTTCCTGCTCGCCCGGTCACCCTTCCTGGACGCGGTGTTCGCACCCTACGTCAAGCTGCTGAACGCCGTGCCCAGGGTGGTGCTGGCACCGATCTTCCTGTTGTGGTTCGGGCTCGGCGAGGCATCCAAGGTCGCCTTCGGTGTCAGCCTCGTGTTCTTCGTCGTCTTCTTCAACACCTACCAAGGGGTGCGCGAGGTCGACCGCGTTCTGGTCGACAGTGTGCGGATGCTGGGGGCCAACGAGCGACAGCTCGCCCGGCACGTCCTGGTTCCCAGCGCGCTCGCCTGGATCTTCTCCGGGCTACGCGTCAGCATCGGGTTCGCGATCGTGGGCGCTGTCGTGGGGGAGTACCTCGGGGCCTCGCGGGGGGTGGGCTACGTCATCGCCCAGGCCCAGGGTGTCTTCGACACCACCGGGGTCTTCGCCGGCATCGTCCTGCTTTCCGTGGTCGTCGGCCTCATCGACGTCGTCGTCCATCGGCTGGAGCGCCATCTCCTGCGGTGGAAACCCGAGCGGACACAGGGCTTCCAGCCGTCCTGATCCACTGTGCATCGAGAACACCCATCACGACGCCAACCAGACCCAGTGCCCATCAGAAACGTGAACATGGAGGTGACCGGTGTCCCCGGGCCGTAGGAACCATGCCGGAGCCGCGGTTGTCGCGGTACTCGCACTCATGTTGGCACTGGTCGGCTGTACCGGACGGGCAGGCGGTGACGCTGCCACGGTCCGCATCGGCGTGGGTGGGCAACCGCTGCTGGCATACCTCCCGGCGACATTGGCCGACCGGTTGGGCTATTACAAGGATGAGGGACTCGACGTGCGCCTGGAGGACCTTCAGGCCGGTTCCAAGGCGTTGCAGGCACTCCAGGGCGGCAGCGTCGACGTGGTCAGCGGGTACTACGACCACACCATCCAGATGCAGGCGAAAGGCCGCGAGCTGACCTCGTTCGTCAACATGCTGCGGTATCCGTCGGTCGTCCTCGCGGTTTCGCCCAAGGCGTCGAGGCCGATCAACTCGATCGCGGACCTGCAGGGTGCGAAGGTCGGTGTCACGGCACCGGGTTCCTCGACCGACTTCTTCCTGAAGTACCTGCTCGTCCGGAGCGGTCTGAAGGCGGATGCGGCGTCGGTGGCCGGTATCGGTGGCGGCTCCACCGCGGTCGCGGCGATGGAGAACGGGCAGGTGGATGCCGCGGTCATGGTTGACCCGTCGTTCTCGTTGCTGACCAAGCGGGCAGGTGCCGACAAGGTGCGGATCCTCTCCGACACCCGTAACGCCGAGGGTGTCCGGGACGGGTTCGGCGTCACGACCTACCCCGCATCGGTCCTGTACTCCTCGAAGAAGTGGTTGAAGGACAACGAGGGCACGACCCGCAAGCTCGCCAAGGCGATGACACGCACGCTGCGGTGGATCGAGCAGCATTCCGTCGAGGAGATCGCGGACCGTATGCCCGAGCAGTACGCCAACGGCGACCGGCAGGTCTACGTCGACGCCATTGCCCACGCGAAGTCGGCCTACAATCCTGACGGTCGGGTCCACGAAGACGGGGCGAACGAGGTATTGACGGTACTGTCCCAGTTCCAGCCGGACGTGGCCGAGGCAAAGATCGAACTGTCGAAGACCTACACCAACGACTACCTGCCCTGAGCGGACATGGCGACGATCCTGCGCGTGGTGGCGCTTCTTTCCCGGTTGATCAGGTGGTTGTCACGGTCTGGGCCGGAACCGACGGTGACCCGGTGCCTGGTCAGATCACGAGGCTCAGGACCGCCGCAACGGCGAAACCGACAACGGAAAGGATCGTCTCCAGCGCGGTCCAGGTCTTCAGCGTCTCCTTCACCGGGATACCAAAGTAACGGGAGACGATCCAGAAACCACCGTCGTTGACGTGGGAGGCGATGATCGAACCCGCGGCGATCGACACCGCGAGCAACGCGAGCTGCGGCTGCGAGTACGAGTTGTCCACGAGCAGCGGGGCCATGATGCCTCCGGTCGTGACGATGGCCACCGTGGCCGAACCCTGGGCAAGGCGGAGCCCGCAACTGATGACGTAGGCGAGCACGATCAGTGGCAGGCCGGCTGAAGAAAGCGTGCCGGCCAGGGCTTTACCGACGCCGGTCGCCGACAACACCACGCCGAAGAAGCCACCGGCGCCGACGACGAGCAGGATCATGCCCACCGGTCGCAGTGACTTCGCCGCCAGTTCACCGATTTCCTGCCGGCTCATGCCCCGCTGCAGCCCGAGCAGCCAGATCGCGAGTAGCACGGCGACCGTGAGTGCCACGGTCGGGCTGCCCAGAAAGGTCAACACGCCCGACACTGCCGAGCCCTCCGGAAGAAGAATTCCACCGAAGGTGGCGCCGAGGATCAGCACCAGTGGGGTGGCGATGATCGCCGCGACCAGCGCCAGCGCTGGCTCGGGTCGGTTGTCCCGTTCGGCGTGCTCGGCGGCCGCCACCATCTCCTGCGGAACGGGGATGTGTAGGCGCCGACCGACCCAGGAGGAGAACAACAAGCCAGCGGCCCACGCCGGCACGGCACAGGCCAGACCCATGACGATGAGCCAGCCGACGTCGACCTTCAGCAGACCCGCCAACGCCACCGGACCCGGATGTGGCGGAAGGAACGCGTGGGTCACCGACAGGCCGGCCAGCAACGGGAGGCAGAACAACAGGATCGACCTGCCGCTCCGCCGAGCCGCCACATAGACGAGCGGTGCGAGGACGAAGATCCCGATGTCGAAGAACACGGGCACGCCGAAGACGAGGCCCGACAGACCCATCACCAACGGGGCACGACGTGCACCGAAGAGGCCGAGCAACCGGCGTGTCAGAACCTCCGCCCCACCCGACGCTTCCAGCACCGAGCCGAGAAGCGTACCCAGGCCGATGATCGCCGTGACGTGGCCGAGAATCCCGCCGAAACCACCCTCCAGCAACGACTCCTTGCCACCCTGTGCGGAGCCGATGATCCGCTCCACGGGCAGCCCGGCGGCCAGCGCCACCAACAGGCCGGTCACGATCAGGGCGATGAACGGCTCGGTACGCACCCGGATGATCAGGAAGAGCAGCAGGGCGATCCCGGCGATGCACAGCGTGAGCAGGCCCGCCGTGTCGTGCCGTAGCCAGCCGATGACTCCGTCCACGGCGCACTCCTGGGTCCTCGGCGCTCCGGAGCGTGTGCTCCCGGGCCACCGCGTGGCAGATGGGGGAGAGGTATGGTGAGAAACTCAGCGCGTGCCCTGCGCGCCAAGACGAACGGACCGGCCGGGTAGTGCGCCGGTCGGGTTCCCGTTCCACAGCACGGGAACCCCGTTGACCAACACGTGCTCGATACCGACGGCCGGCTGGCGCGGCTGATCGAACGTGGCGGTGTCGAGGATCGTGTCGGGGTCGAAAAGCACCAGATCGGCCACGTAACCCTCGCGCACCAGTCCGCGGTCGAGGAGGCGGAGCCGACGCGCGGCACGGCCGGTCA
Organism: Longimycelium tulufanense; assembly: GCF_014645795.1. Lineage (GTDB taxonomy): Bacteria > Actinomycetota > Actinomycetes > Mycobacteriales > Pseudonocardiaceae > Longimycelium > Longimycelium tulufanense. The sequence goes on from NZ_BMMK01000025.1 coordinate 67,787, forward strand.
TGTGGGCCACGCACTCCTCCAGACCGAGCACCCCCAGCTCGCGGACGTAGCGGCCGAGGTAGCGGGGGAAGGTTCCCCACGCGCGGGGATGTGGTCGCTCCCCCACGAGCAACCCGTCACTGCCCACCGTGTGCGCCGGATGCCGCATGATCGCCCGCACATTGCCCTCGTGGCCGACATGCATCAGACACGACGTGCCCAACTGCTCTGCCAGGAGCACCTCGAAGTAGAACTGTGCCGGTGACCTTCCCGCCCGCCGTGCCGACTCGGCCACCGAGAAACCAACCAGGGCATTGTTCTCCGCGCGCCTGACCCCGTTGATCTCGATAGCGTCCCAGTCGACCGGGACCCCGTGGCACCCGTCGGATCCGACCTCTTCCATCTCGTACCGAATTCGCTCCCTGGTGCCCATGTCGGACAGCCGGGACAGTGCCTCGTCGACGCCACCGTCCATGACCCAGCTCGGCAGCAGTGCGGACAGGTACGTGGAGCCAGGCAGGTACGGGTAGGTGTCCAGGGAGACGTCCAGTCCGTTCGCGATTGCGTCATCCAGAAGCGACAGCAGCTCGTCTGCGCGGCCCGCGTTCACCGGAAAGTTCATCGTCGCGTGCGCCAGATGGAGTGCACAGTTGGACCGGCGCGCCACCTCGACCATCTCGGCGTAGGCGTCCAACGTTCGGACGCCGTAGCTGCGGTGATGGGGGCAGTAGTAACCCCCGTAGGCAGCAACGATCTCACACAATGCGACCAACTCGGCGGTGTCGGCGTATATCCCAGGGGTGTAGGTCAATCCCGAGGAAAGCCCTACCGCGCCGTGCTCCAAACTGTCGGCCAACAGGGCACGCATCGCGGCGATCTCCTCGGCCGTCGCGGGACGGTCGTCCCAGCCCACGCACATCACACGCAACGTGCCCTGGGGTACGAGGTATGCCGCGTTCACCGCAATGCCCTGGTCCAACCGGTCCAGGTAGTCGCCCACACTGCGCCAGTTCCACGCGAGACCGGCCGGGTCGCCGTTCCACCCGGCAAGCTGGGTCCGTAGTTGGGCCAGGACCGCGTCGTCCACGGGCGCGTACGACAGGCCGTCCTGGCCCAGTACCTCCAGCGTCACACCCTGCGAGACCTTGGCGAGATGGTCCGGCCGGGAGAGGAGCTGCAGGTCGGAGTGCGAGTGCATGTCGATGAAGCCGGGGGCCAACACGAGTCCGTCGGCGTCGACCACCTGATCCCCGGAAAGCCGCCGGGCGTCGTCGATGGCGGCGATGCGACCGGATTCGACTCCCACGTGCGCCCGCCGTGCCGGCGCACCGGTGCCGTCCACCACGAGCGCGTCGGCAAAGACGATCTCCATGGGGGATCTCCGTTCGCTCGCTAGAACCAGGTACGGACCAGATCGACGACGGTCGCCCCGTCGGCGTCCACCACCGGCATCAGCTGCCACTTGTCGAAGACCGTGCAGGGGTGGGAGAGGCCGAGCCCCACCCAGTCGCCCACGCGAATGTCTGTGCCCGAACCAACGTCGAGGAAGGCATGTTGATCGTTCAACGCGGTGACCCGACAACTCTCCAGCGGTGCCGGTGGCCCACCCGCGCGCCGCAACAGCTGTGGCTCCGGCAGGTCCTGGTCGAACGACACGTCCCGCCTACCGAGCGTCAGCAACGCCAGACCGGGCTCGGGTCGGGAGGTCACCTGCGCCCAGGCCCGCAGCGCGGGCCGGAACGGTGTCTCGCCACCGGTGAGTTCGTGCGGCCGGCCGAAGGGGGACATGCGGCGGTACAGACCGTCGTCGTGCGTCACGTACGACCCGCTGCGCAGCACCGGCAGCACCCGCAGCCCGTCCGGCCAGGGTTCGGTGAGCACCGCGGCCACCTGGTCGAAATAGCAGCTACCGCCAGCGGTGACGAGGACCTGGTCGACATCGGCGAGCAGGCCCTCCCGGGCGAGCCGCACGGTCAGCTCTCGCATCCGGCGCAGGTATCCATCCACAGTGGACAGTGCTTCCGGTGTCGTGTCGTGGGACAACGCCGCCTCGTACCCGGACACGCCCACCAGCCGCAACCCCGGGCTCGCGGCCACCGCCCCGGCCACCGCCACGCCGTCGGTCACCTCGCGCACACCGCTCCGGCCGCCGTGGCCGCCGAGCTCGACGGCGACATCGATCGGGCGGGCCAGCTTGCGGCCGGCCAACGCCTCGGCCATCAGCTCCACGCCGCGCACCGAGTCCACCCAGCACACGAACTCGAAGCGAGGGTCACGCGCCAGTTCCTCGGCCACCCAACGCAGCGCGGCCCGATCCACCAACTGGTTCGCCAACACCACCCGGCTGACGTCGAACGCCCGGTACACCTGCACCTGGCTCGCGGTGGCAGCGGTGATCGCCCACGAACCCGCCGCCAGCTGCGCGGCGAGGAGTTGCGGCGCCATCGTGGTCTTTCCGTGCGGTGCCAACACCACGCCAGCGCGTTCACACCACTCCGCCATCGTGCGGACGTTGTGCTCCAGGGCCGGGCGCTCGATCACCACGAGCGGGCCGAGAAACCCGTCGTCGAAAAGGTTGGGCCGGCGCTCCGCCAGCTCCCGCGCCGTCAGGCCGAACGCCCACGACGGCATTCCCTTGAACCGCCAGTCGATCCGCTCCTCAGCCAATGCCGCGACAGCGGCGCCGTCGATCCCGGCCGGGTGCTGCACCATCCACCTCCTGTTGCACATTACGCAACAACTGTTGCAGCATGTGGTGCTCGCGTGTCTAGCATTCCGCACCCCGCCGGTCAATGGATCTCTCGGCCGGCGGCTGTCGGAACAGCTGTCGGAACAGGGAGGACAGCGATGCGGGCCGACGGCGCGGTGGCCTGCCTCGGCGAGGCGATGGCCGTGTTCGTGCCGGAGGAGGCCCGCAACACCCACCGCTTCCTGCTCACCGTCGGCGGAGCCGAGGCCAATGTCGCCCGACACCTCGCCAGGCTCGGGATCACCGTCCGCTGGCTCGGTGCGGTCGGTGCGGACGACCTGGGCGCCACCGTCCTCGCAAGCCTGCGCGACTGCGGAGTCGACGTGACGTCGACGATCGTGGATCCCTCCCGGCCGACCGCGCTCTACGTCAAGGAATCCGCCCCAACCGGCAGCCGGATGCGCTACTACCGCACCGGTTCCGCGTGCTCCGCGCTGGGCCCGGAACTCCTCGACACGGTCGACCTGTCCGGGATCGGCCTCCTCCACCTCACCGGGATCACCGCCACGCTCTCCGCGAGCTGCCTGGACCTGCTGCGTGTCGTCACGAACCGGCGCGTTCCCGACCGGCTGATCTCCTTCGACGTCAACTGGCGCCCCACCCTGTGGCGGGGAAAGGATCACCGAGTGCTCACCGAGCTGGCCAACGCGGCGGACGTGGTGTTCGTCGGCGAGGACGAGGCCGAGGCGCTGTGGGGCGATGGCGCGCCATCCGCCGTGCGCACGGCGCTTCCCGACCCGCCGACCGTCGTGGTCAAGCACGGTGCCCGCGGCGCCACCCTCCTCGAGGACGGCCCCACCGTGTTCCAGCCCGGCCTCGCCGTCGACGTGGTCGAGCCCATCGGCGCCGGGGACGCATTTGCGGCCGGGTTCCTGGCCGCCACCCTCGCCGGCGCCGGCCCCCGCGAACGGCTGCGGCGCGGCCACATCGCCGCCGCGGCCGCCCTGCGCAGCCGGGAGGACGTCGGCGAACCCCTGCCCCCGGACCTGGTCGCGACGCTGCTCGCCGCCGACCCCGACACCTGGGCGGCGGCCCGCATCGGGAGCGGGACCCCCCGATGAGCCAGAGCCTGAACCGCGCGTTGACCATGCTCGGGGAGCTGGCCGCCGGTCCACGCACCCTGGACCAGCTCGCCGCCGCGCTCGGCGTGCACAAGTCCACCGCGCTGCGCCTGCTGCGCACCCTGGAGGGCCACCGCTTCGTGCAACGCGACGACGTCCGCCACTACCGCCTGGGCACCGCACTGTTCGACCTGGCCAACCGGTCGCTGGAGGACCGCGACGTGCGCCGCGTCGTCGAACCGCACCTGCGCGGGCTCAACGACCGCACCGGGCACACCGTTCACCTCGCCAGCTACGAGGCCGGCGAGGTCGTCTATATCGACAAGTTCGAGAGCCGGCACCCGGTGCGGATGTACTCGCGCATCGGCAGCCGGGCGCCACTGCACTGCACTGCCGTGGCGAAGGTCCTGGTGGCCGCGCTCCCGGACCCCGAGCGGCGGGCCGTGGCGGCGGGTATGGCCTACCCCCGGCTGACCGCCAACACGATCATCGACCCGAGCCGCTACCTGGAGGAGCTGGCGCGGGTCCGGGAACTGGGCTTCGCCGTCGACCGCCGCGAGCACGAGGACTTCATCCACTGCCTGGCGGCACCCATCCGCGGGACCGGCGGTCACGTGCTGGCCGCCGTCTCGCTGTCCGTGCCGGTCATGCTGCTCGACCTCGACGGTCTCCTGGCGCTTGCTCCCGCGCTGGTGCGCGCCGCGGAGGCCGCCTCCGTCGAGTGCGGCTGGATCCGCCCCGACCGGAACACCGACCGAACAAGGAAGGAATCTGACTGATGCCCAAGACCGCGATTTGCACCGAGGACGCGCCGTTGCCGGTGGCCAAGTTCTCGCAGGGCGTGCGCAAGGGCGACATCCTGCAGGTGGCCGGCCAGGTGCCGTTCGACCCCGCCACGGGTGCGATCGTCGGTGACTCGGTGGCCGAGCAGACCCGGCAGGCGTTGCGCAACGTGCAGGCCGTCCTCGACGCGGCCGGCGCCAGCATGGACGACGTCGTCATGCTGCGCGTCTACCTGACCGACACGGCGCACTTCGCCGAGATGAACGAGGCGTACGCCGAGTTCGTGGAGGACCCGTGCCCGGCCCGGACCACGGTCTACGTCGGTCTTCCCGAGGGACTGCTGGTCGAGATCGACGCCCTCGCCGTCCTCGGGGAGTGAGTCGGGCGGATCCGGTGAGTGCCTTTCAGCGCGACCGGCTTGCGCGCTGAGCCCGCGAGCGGATCTCGCGTCGGAAGGCGCTCCTCTACGGTCTCATGACTGATCGCACGCGCGCGGCACCAACGCGAACTCGCCGGGCTCGTCGTGGAGGGGTGACCCCCTGCGGTACTGGTCCCTGGACCTCACCACTTGGTGGCGTTGGGCTGGTCGATGACCCACCGCCACGAACCGTCCGGCTGGCGGCGAGCCACCTCGACGTTGACCGTTCCGTCGGCGGTCAGCCGGGAGGTGAGCGCCAGGTCCCCGCTGCGGAGCGCCGGACGTTCCTCCTCCAGGTCCACGGTCGCCCCCATGGCCTTCAGGCGCTCCCACCCGTTGCGGATCTCCTCTTGGCCGCGAACAACGCCGCTGCCCGGCAGCGAGATCACCGCCTCCGGCTCGTAGAGTGCCACGATTCCGTCGATGTCGCCGGAGTTGAACCGCTCGGCCATGAGGCGGGCGATGTCTTCCGGCCGTTGCGGCGACTCGCGCTCACCGTTGCCGTTCATGGACCGATTTTCGGGGTGGGGGTGCGAGGCGGCCAGTCGGCCGGACCGGCCGCGATGCCCCGGTCGGGGCCCTGTACCGGGGCGGAGGCGCCGTGCCGGAGCCTTCAGTGCACCGGGCCGGTGAACTTCTCGCCCGGGCCCTGGCCCGGCTCGTCCGGCACCGCGGAGGCCTCGCGGAACGCGCGCTGCAGCGCCTGCAGGCCGTCCCGCATCGACGCGGCGTGCGGGCCCAGGTACTCGCCGGCGGCGGTGATCAGCCCGGCCAGCGCGGTGATCAGCCGACGCGCCTCGTCCAGGTCCCGGTGCGGGCTGCCCGCCGGGTCCTCCTCGGCCAGCCCCAGCTTCTCCGCGGCCGCTGACAGCAGCATCAGCGCGGCCCGGCTGATCACCTCGATGCTGGGCACCTCGGCAAGATCGCGCGGGGGCTGGTCGTCGCCGGGCGCGGGCCCGGTGGGCGTTGGCATCGGATCTGACACGCCTGCTACCCTGACATGCGCGACCCGCCCCCGCGCAGCCGGGGGCCGCAAAGTGGAGCCCCCGCTCCCACCCGCGTCGCCGCTCCAGGTGGCCGGGTCCGTTCCATCACCCGACGGGTTCGTGGTGGTGGCGGCGCGTCGCCCGACGGCGCCGCGTCGAGACGGTCGGAAGCGGGCCCCGTGCGCCATGGCGCTCGGGGCTTCGTCGTTTTCCGGTCCCAGGGAGTTCGGGGTTCCACGGCCGCGGTGTACCACCAACCGAACCGAGGAGGCCCCATCAGCTCCGAGCCGCGCATCAACGACCGCATCCGGGTGCCGGAGGTCCGTCTGGTCGGACCCAACGGCGAACAGGTCGGAATCGTCCGCATCGAGGACGCGCTCCGGCTGGCCCAGGAGGCGGACCTCGACCTCGTGGAGGTCGCCCCGCAGGCGCGCCCGCCGGTCTGCAAGCTCATGGACTACGGCAAGTTCAAGTACGAGAGCGCGCAGAAGGCCCGCGAGTCACGTCGGAACCAGCAGCTCACGGTCATCAAGGAGCAGAAGCTCCGGCCGAAGATCGACTCCCACGACTACGAGACGAAGAAGGGCCACGTGGCCCGCTTCCTCAAGGGCGGGAACAAGGTCAAGGTGACCATCATGTTCCGTGGCCGGGAGCAGTCCCGCCCGGAGCTGGGCTACCGGCTGCTGCAGCGGCTCGCCGACGACGTTGCCGAGCTGGGGTTCGTGGAGGCCGCGCCCAAGCAGGACGGTCGGAACATGATCATGGTGCTGGCCCCGCACAAGGTCGGTCGCCCGAGCGGCAGCCGGCCGAAGTCGGGCCGCGCCGAGGACGCCGAAACGACCGAGAGCCGGTAGGCCGGGACCCCGGCGCAACCGAGCACCGGGCCGGCCGCGCCGGCCGGCCCGCCCCGCGGCGCACCCGCGACGCGGGAGCACGACCACCGAGGACGACGTAATGCCGAAGAACAAGACGCACAGCGGGATGTCCAAGCGCATCAAGATCAGCGGCAAGGGCAAGCTCCAGCGTGAGCGCGCGAACCGCCGGCACCTGCTCGAGCACAAGCCGTCGACCCGCACGCGGCGCCTTGCTGGCACCAAGACCCTGGCCAAGCAGGACGTCGCACGCGTCAAGAAGCTTCTCGGCCGCTGACGGCCGAAGGCCACCAAGACCTTCATCCGCCAGGGCGGCTGACCGTCGCCCCCGAGAGAACGACAGGACGGACCCGTGGCACGCGTCAAGCGGGCGGTCAACGCCCAGAAGAAGCGCCGCACTGTGCTGGAGCACGCCAAGGGGTACCGGGGGCAGCGCTCCCGGCTGTACCGCAAGGCCAAGGAGCAGATGCTCCACTCGCTCAACTACGCCTACCGGGACCGCCGTGCCCGCAAGGGTGACTTCCGCCAGCTGTGGATCACCCGCATCAATGCCGCCGCGCGGCAGAACGGCATCACCTACAACCGGTTCATCCAGGGCCTGAAGGCCGCCGGCGTCGAGGTCGACCGCAAGATTCTCGCCGAGCTGGCGGTCAACGACGCCCCCGCGTTCACCGCACTGGCCGAGCTCGCCCGCAAGAGCCTGCCGGCCAAGGACGCGGCCTGAGCCGCGAGCAACGCGCCGCACGACCCGGGGACGCTCCGTTCACCGAACGGACCCCCCGGGTCGTTGCTGCGCGGCGCCTGACTCGCCGGGCCGGCCGGGAGCGGGCCGGGCGCTTCCTCGCCGAGGGCGCGCAGGCGGTCGGCGAGGCCCTGGTCTGGGCCGGTGCCGGCCGCGGCCGGGTGCACGAGCTGTTCACCACGGCCGAGGCCACCGAGCGGCACCCCGAGCTGGTGTCCGCCGCCCGGGCGGCGCGGGTGCCGGTCAGCACGGTGACCGACCGCGCGGCGGCGGCGCTGTCCGAGACCGTGACGCCCCAGGGGCTGGTCGCGGTCTGCGACCCGGTCGACGTCCCGCTGTCCACTGCGTTGCGCGGCAAGCCTCGACTGGTCGCGGTGCTGGTCGGTGTCTCCGACCCGGGCAATGCCGGCACCGTGGTGCGTGTCGCCGACGCCGCGGGAGCGGACGCGGTGGTCTTTGCCGGAGACACCGTCGATCCGCACAACGGCAAGTGCGTGCGGGCCACCACCGGCAGCCTGTTCCATCTTCCGCTGTCCCGCGAGCGCGATGTGCCCGCGGTGTTCGACGCCTGCCGTGCCGCCGGGCTGCGTCTGGTTGCGGCGGACGGGAATGCCGAGACCGACCTGGACGCCGCCGGGGAGTATGGCGATCTGTTGCGCTCCACCGCATGGGTGTTCGGCAGCGAGGCACACGGATTCGACCCCGCGGTGCTCGGTGCGGTCGACGACGCCGTGCGGGTTCCGTTGTACGGCGCGGCCGAAAGCCTCAACCTGGCCACGGCCGCCGCGGTCTGCCTCTACACCAGCGCCCGCGCCCTGCGTGGCCGCTGACACGCCATTTCCGCGCCTGGCAGAGAGATCTCCCGCGCCCATGTCCACTGTGGTCTCGTGCGGGCATGGGTGCACGGGATGATCACCGGCGCCGTTGGCGTGGCGGATCGGGCAGCAGGACCGCGGCGCCCCGCACCCGGCCGTCGGCCAGGTCGAGCAGGGCACGGTCGGCCGCGTCCAGCGGGTAGAGCGTCGTCACGACGCGGAGCCGGTGCTCGGCGGCGATCTGCAGGAACTGCTGGGCATCCGCCCGGGTGTTCGCCGTGACGCTGCGGATCCCCCGTTCGAAGTAGAGGTGGTGCTGGTAGTCCAGCTCCGGGATCTGGCTCAGGTGGATGCCGGCGAGCACGAGCGTGCCGCCCCGGTCCAGCGCCTCCAGCGCGGGCGGCACCAGCTCCCCGGCGGGGGCGAACAGGATGGCCGCGTCCAGCGGCTCCGGCGGCCCGTCCTGCGCCGTGCCGGCCGACACCGCACCCAGCTCCCTGGCCAGCTGCTGCGCCGCCGTCGACCGGGTCAGGACGTGCACCCGCGCGCCGAGTGCGCGCGCGAGCTGTGCGCACAGGTGCGCGCTGGCACCGAACCCGTAGATACCGAGCCGGCCCTCCGCGGGCAGGTTCGCCAGCCACAGCGCCCGGTAGCCGATGATCCCCGCGCACAGCAACGGGGCCAGCTCCTCGTCCGGGTAGCCGGTTGGCAGGTGGTAGGTGTAGGCCGCGCGGGCGAGCGTGTAGTCGGCGTACCCGCCGTCGGTGTCCCAGCCGGTGTAGACCGACAGCGGACACAGGTTCTCCTGCTCGCTGCGGCAGTAGCGGCAGAACCCGCAGGTGTCCTGCAGCCAGGCGACCCCGACCAGGTCACCCTCGGTGAACCCGGTGACGCCCTCGCCGACCGCCGCGACGACCCCGACCACCTCGTGCCCCGGCACCACGTTCGGCCGGTGCAGCGGCAGGTCGCCCTCGGCCACGTGCAGGTCGGTCCGGCACACCCCGCACGCCCGCACCCGGAGCAGCAGCTCGCCCGCTCCGGGCCAGGGCACCGGCCGGTCCTCCAGCTTCAGCGGAGCGAGCTGGACCGGTAGTTGGTGGCGCACCACCCACGCCCGAGCCATGACCACATGAAACGCCCCGAGTCAACGGCGCGCAGCGTGACGGCGCGCACCCGACCTCGTCGAAACCGCTGGGACGGGTCACTTAGGATTCCTCTGTTGACCGCAGGGACGACCTGCGGCGCACGTGAAGTGGCCGTTACGGACCCTCGGGAGTTGTCCACCAACCATGTCCGGAGCCAACGACCCGTACGACCCTAAGGAGGTCGCCGCGCTCGCGCCGGAGGCCCTGCGCACGGCCGTCGAACAGGCGCAGGCGGCGTTCACCGCCGCGGCCGACCTCGACGCGCTGGCCGTGGCGAAGCCGGCGCACCTCGGTGAGCGGTCGCCGCTGCTGACCGCGCGCCGGGAGATCGGCGCGCTGCCCCCCGCGGCCCGCGCCGAGGCCGGCAAGCGGGTCAACGAGGCGCGCACCGAGATCCAGGCCGCCTTCGACGAGCGGCGCGCGGTGCTGCAGGCCGAGCGGGACGAGCGGGTGCTTCGCGACGAGGCCGTCGACGTCACACTGCCCTGGGACCGTCTCGCCCCGGGCGCCCGCCACCCGATCACCCAGCTCGCCGAGCGCATCGCCGACGTGTTCGTGGGCATGGGCTACGAGGTGGCCGAGGGCCCGGAGCTGGAGACCGAGTGGTTCAACTTCGACGCGTTGAACTTCGCCAAGGACCACCCGGCGCGCACCATGCAGGACACCTTCTACGTGGCCCCGGAGAACTCCGGCCTGGTGCTGCGCACGCACACCTCGCCGGTGCAGATCCGCTCGCTGCTGGACCGCGAGCTGCCGGTGTACGTGGTGTGCCCGGGCCGCACGTTCCGCACCGACGAGCTGGACGCCACCCACACCCCGGTCTTCCACCAGGTCGAGGGCCTGGCGGTGGATGAGGGCATCACCATGGCGCACCTGAAGGGCACGCTGGACGCCTTCGCCCGCGCCATGTTCGGCGAGCAGTCCCGCACCCGGCTGCGCCCGTCCTTCTTCCCGTTCACCGAGCCCTCGGCCGAGGTGGACGTGTGGTTCCCGGAGAAGAAGGGTGGTGCCGGCTGGGTCGAGTGGGGCGGCTGCGGCATGGTCAACCCGAACGTGTTGCGCGCCTGCGGCGTCGACCCGGACGTCTACTCCGGCTTCGCCTTCGGCATGGGGCTGGAGCGCACCCTGCAGTTCCGCAACGGCATCCCGGACATGCGGGACATGGTCGAGGGCGACGTCCGCTTCACCCTGCCCTTCGGAACGGAGGCCTGACAGTCGTGCGCATCCCGGTTTCCTGGCTGGCGACCCGTCTGGAGTTGCCGGAGGACACCACACCGCAGCAGCTCGCGGACGCGTTCCTGCGGATCGGTCTGGAGGTCGAGGGGGTGCACCCGCTCGGCCCGGTCACCGGTCCGCTGGTGGTCGGCCGCGTCGCCGAGATCGAGGAGCTGACCGGCTTCAAGAAGCCGATCCGCTACTGCCAGGTCGAGGTGGGTGGCGAGGATCCGCAGGGGGTCGTCTGCGGCGCCACGAACTTCCGCGAGGGCGACCTGGTCGTGGTGGCCCTGCCCGGCGCGGTGCTGCCCGGTGACTTCACGATCTCGGCCCGCAAGACCTACGGCCGCATCAGCAACGGCATGATCTGCTCGGCCCGTGAGCTGGGCTTGGGCGACGAGCACGCCGGGATCATGGTGCTGCCGCCGGGCACGGCGAGCCCCGGCGACGACGCCCACGAGTTGCTGGGCCTGGACGACACCGTCATCGAGCTGGCGGTCACCCCCGACCGCGGCTACTGCCTGTCGGTGCGTGGCCTGGCCCGCGAGCTGGCCTGCGCGATGGACCTGCCCTACGGCGACCCGGCCGCCATCGAGGTGCCGGAGGCCACCGGCGACGCGCACCCGGTGCGGGTGGAGGACCCACAGGGCTGCCCCCGGTTCGTGATGCGTCGGGTGTCCGGCATCGACCCCACGGCGCCCACGCCGTGGTGGATGCAGCGTCGTCTGCTGCTGGCCGGAATCCGGTCGATCTCGCTTCCGGTCGACGTCACCAACTACGTGATGCTGGAGACCGGCCAGCCGCTGCACGCCTTCGACGCCAACCTGGTCAAGGGCGAGCTGGTGGTGCGGCGGGCCACCGCCGGCGAGAAGCTGACCACTTTGGACGGTGTCGAGCGCGAGCTGGACCCGGACGACATCATCATTTGCGACGACACCGGTCCGGTGTCGCTGGCCGCGGTGATGGGCGGGGCCAGCACCGAGATCGGCTCGGACACCACCGACGTGCTGATCGAGGCGGCGAACTGGGACCCGGCGAGCGTGGCGCGCGCGGTGCGCCGCCACAGGCTGCCGAGCGAGGCGGCCAAGCGCTTCGAGCGCGCGGTCGACCCGGCGCTGCCGCCGGCCGCCGCGGAGCTGGCCGCGCAACTGCTGGTGCAGTACGCCGACGGCCGGTTCGGCCGCGGCCGCACCGATGTGGGCCCGGCACCGGTGCGGGAGCCGATCACGATGCCGCTGAGCCTGCCCGACCAGGTGGCCGGTGTCCGCTACGAGCGGGGCGCCACCGCGCGCCGGCTGGGCCAGATCGGCTGCCGGATGGAGCTGGTCACCGCCGACGACGGCACCGCGATGGTCACCGCCACCCCACCGACCTGGCGCGCGGACCTCACCCAGCCGGCCGACCTGGTCGAGGAGGTGCTGCGGCTGGAGGGCTACGACACGATCCCGTCCACCCTGCCGCCCGCCCCGGCCGGTCGCGGGCTGACCGAGGGGCAGCGGCGGCGCCGCGCGGTGTCGCGGGCCCTGGCGTCCGCCGGCTACGTGGAGGTGCTGCCCTTCCCGTTCACCGGGCCGGCCGTCTGGGACGCCTTCGGGCTGGACGCCGACGACGTGCGGCGCCGGACCGTGCAGGTGCTCAACCCGCTGGAGACGGAGCGGGCGGAGCTGGCGACCACGCTGCTGCCCGGCCTGCTGGACACGTTGCGGCGCAACGTCTCCCGCGGTGAGCGCGACGTCGCGTTGTTCCACATCGGACAGGTCGTGCTACCCAGGGCCGAGCAGGTGCCGATGCCGGAGGTGGGCGTCGCCGACCGCCCCTCCGACGAGGAGCTGGCGTTGCTGGACGGGGCGTTGCCGCAGCAGCCCACGCACGTTGCCGTGGTGCTGGCCGGCCAGCGGGAGCAGGCCGGCTGGTGGGGCAAGGGCCGCGCCGCGAGCTGGTCGGACGCGGTGGCCGCGGCGCACCTGGTCGCGGCCGGGGCCGGGGTCGAGCTGCGGGTGGTGGCGGCCGACCACGCGCCGTGGCACCCGGGGCGGTGCGCCGAGCTGAGGGTGGGCGACTGGCCGGTGGGGCACGCCGGCGAGCTGCACCCCAAGGTCGTGGAGGCGTTGGGCCTGCCGAAGCGGACCTGCGTGATGGAGCTGGACCTGGACCAGCTGCCGCTGACCGAGCGGCGGCCGGCGCCGAAGGTCTCGCCGTACCCACCGGTGCTGCTGGACATCGCGCTCGTGGTGGATCGCAAGGTGCCGGTCGCAGAGGTGGCCGAGGCGGTGCGCGACGGCGGCGGGGAGCTGCTGGAGGACGTGCGGCTCTTCGACGTCTACGAGGGCGAGCAGATCGGCGAGGGGAAGCGGTCGCTGGCCTTCGCGCTGCGGTTCCGTGCCGCCGACCGGACGCTGACCGTGGAGGAGGCCAGCGTCGCACGGGACACCGCGGTCGCGGCGGCCACCGAGCGCTTCGGCGCCACACTCCGCGCCTGATACTGACAGCGACAGGGGCGCCCCAGCCATCATGGCCGGGGCGCCCCCGTTTTCGTTTTGATACCCCAGGGCAGCGGAGCACCCGACTGTATTGGCAGTCGGGTGTTGTGCGACTAATTGCTAACAGCGTGCTCGAATCCGGTGATCAGAGGTACTTCTCTGCCATGGCGCGGTACTCCTTCTCCACGCCCAGACCGAGGTAACCCCACGGGATGTCGTGCAGGCGGTCGCCCATCGCCGTCAGGTGCAGCCGGGCCCGGCTCGCGTCGTCAGCCATCCCGAACGCCGCGGCGAACAGGTTGTGTGCCTCCAGCGCACGCGGGTGCGGTCGTGGCGCGCACATCCAACGGTCGGCCGCCGCGGCGATCTCGTCCCTCGCCTGCGCGAAGTAGTGCGTGTTGAGTCGCACGATCGCCCGCCGGTCCCGAGCCTCCAGCGCGTTCTGCAGGCACTCCAGGTAGACCTCGAAGTGCGCGAGCACGACCATCGCCGACACCGGGTCGCCCTGCGGCGCCCGGTCCGCGCAGCCCCGGGCGAACGCCAGCATCTCCGTGGCGTCCCCGCCCCACTTCCGGGCCAGGATCTGCACCCGGTAGCAGTTGGCCGTCCACAGCGTCGGGTACCGCGCCGCGACCTCCCGCCACAGGCCGTCCTTCTGTTCCCGGGTCAGGCCCAGCCCCATGGCGGCCACCATCAGGCTCGCCCACGGCACCGGGTCCCGGGGGAGCCGCTCCGCGGCGGACTGCAGCGGGACCACGGCCTTGCGCAGGGTCGCGTGGAAGAGCTTGCGCCGGTCGTCGCTGACGCGCTCCGCCCGGCCGCCGCCGCGCACCGCCCACGCCTCGGCCAGGAACGCCCGGCCGCCCAGCAGCCACAGGTCCGGGTCGCCGGTCTCCCGGGCCAGGGTGACGACCTCCTCGGCCTGGCCGATCAGCTCCGTGCCGAGCACGTCGGCGCGCAGCGCGCGCACCTCGGGCTCGCTCCGGCACTCGGCGAGCACGGTCACCGCCGCGGCGAGCTTCCCCTCGGCGAGCTCGGCCAGGGCCGCATCGAGGACGAGGTCGTCATAGGTGCGGTCCCGCACCATCCGCTCCGGCCCGGTGTGCTCCCCGCGTTTCCCGAACAAGCGCACCCGCGCACAGTAGCCCGAATTGATCAGTGATCAACGCGCGGTCCCGGCGCGTCGCCCGTGCCGCCCGCCACCGGCGCGTCGACGCCGATCAAGGGAACGAAAGCGCAGGTCAGATGGTTGGCACCGGGAAAGTGTGACGAGCGTCAAGCTGCTGCTTGATCAATGTTGTTGATTGACTTTGCATAGCCGTGCATACTCATTCACATGAGGGTACGGGTGGCGGTGGCCGGGGCGAGCGGCTACGCGGGCGGGGAGCTGCTCCGCCTGCTGCTGGCACACCCCGAGGTGGAGATCGGCGCGGTCACGGCCGGCGGCAACGCCGGCGCTCCGCTGGCGGCGCACCAGCCGCACCTGGTGCCGCTGGCCGACCGGGTGCTCGCCGACACCGCCGCCGAGCAGCTGGCCGGCCACGACGTCGTTTTTCTCGCGCTGCCACACGGCCACTCCGCGGCGCTGGCCGCCGAGCTCGGCCCGGACGTGCTGGTGATCGACTGCGGTGCCGACTTCCGGCTCACCGATCCCGACTCCTGGCAGCGCTACTACGGCGGCGAGCACGCCGGGTCCTGGCCCTACGGCCTGCCCGAGCTGCCCCTGGTCGGCGGCACCCGGCAGCGGGATGAGCTGCGGGGCGCCCGTCGCATCGCCGTGCCCGGCTGCTACCCGACCGCGGCCTCGCTGGCGCTGGCCCCGGCGCTGGCCGCCGGCCTGGTCGAGCCCGACGTGGTGGTGGTCGCCGTGTCGGGCACCACCGGCGCCGGGCGCTCGCCGAAGCCGCACCTGCTCGGCTCGGAGGTGATGGGCTCGGCCAGCGCCTACGGTGTGGGCGGGACGCACCGCCACACCCCCGAGATCGCGCAGAACCTGGCCGTCTCCGCCGGTACCGCCGTGCGGGTGTCGTTCACCCCGGTGCTGGCGCCCATGCCCCGCGGCATCCTGGCCACCTGCAGCGCGCCGCTGGCCGCCGAGGTGGACACCACCGCCGTGCGCAAGGTCTACGCCGACGCCTACGACGCCGAGCCCTTCCTCCACCTGCTGCCCGAGGGCGGGTGGCCGACCACCGGCGCCACCCTCGGCTCCAACGCCCTGCACCTGCAGGTGACCGTGGACGCCGACGCCGGTCGGCTGGTCGCGGTCGCCGCGGAGGACAACCTGGCCAAGGGCACCGCCGGTGCCGCCGTGCAATGCATGAACATCGCTCTCGACCTGCCGGAGACCACCGGCCTGTCCACCGTGGGAGTCGCCCCGTGAGCCCGCTGCTGGGGTCCGAGACCGAGCCCTCCGTCGACCGGGGCGCGGGAATCACCGCGCCGTCCGGTTTCCGCGCCGCCGGTGTGGCCGCGGGCATCAAGGACTCGGGCAAGCCCGACCTCGCCCTCGTCGTCAACGACGGGCCGTACGACACCGCGGCCGGTGTCTTCACCGTGAACAAGGTGAAGGCCGCCCCCGTGCTGTGGTCCGAGCAGGTCCTCCGTTACCGGCGGCTGCGCGGGGTCGTGCTCAACTCCGGTGGTGCCAACGCGTGCACCGGTCCGGAAGGCTTCCAGGACACGCACGCCACCGCCGAGAAGGTCGCCGACGTGCTCGGCGTCGGCGCGGTCGAGGTTGCGGTCTGCTCCACCGGCCTGATCGGCGAGCGACTGCCGATGGGTGCCGTCCTGTCCGGTGTGAACACCGCGGCCTGTGCCCTGGCCGGCACGGCCGAGGCCGGGCTGGCCGCGGCGGAGGCCATCATGACCACCGACACCAAGCCGAAGCAGGCCGCGGTGTACCGCCCGGGCGGCTGGACCGTTGGCGGGATTGGCAAGGGATCCGGCATGATCGCGCCCAGCCTTGCCACCATGCTCGTCGTACTCACCACGGACGCGGTAGTGGAGCCGGACACGGTGGATGCCGCCCTGCGCGCCGCCACCCGGGCCACCTTCGACCGCCTCGACATCGACGGCAGCATGTCCACCAACGACACCGTGCTCCTGCTCGCCTCCGGCGCCTCCGGCGTCGAGCCGGAGGTCGACGAGCTGGCTGCCGCGCTCACCGCGGTCAGCGCGGACCTGGCCCGGCAGATGCAGGCCGACGCCGAGGGCGTGACCAAGGAGATCGCGGTCACCGTCACCGGCGCGGCCGGCGAGTCCGACGCGCTCGTCGTGGCGCGCGCCGTGGCCCGCGACAGCCTGGTGAAGACCGCGTTGTTCGGCTCCGACCCCAACTGGGGTCGGATCGCGGCCGCCGCGGGCGCGGCACCCGCCGCCCTGGACCCGGACCGGCTCGACGTCACCATCAACGGCGTCCTGCTCTGCAAGGGCGGGGCGAAGGCCGCCGAGCGGTCCACGGCCGATCTGTCCGGCCGCGACGTCGTCGTCCACATCGAACTCGGCCTCGGCACGGGCACCGCGACAGTCCTCACCACCGACCTGTCGCACGGCTATGTCGAGGAGAACAGTGCCTACTCGTCGTGAGCTGGTCATGACCGAAACCGAGACTCACCCCCGGATCGCCGCCGAGGCCGCCGCCAAGGCGGAGGTCCTCGTGGAGGCCCTGCCCTGGCTGGAGCGCTTCCACGGCGCCACGGTCGTCGTCAAGTACGGCGGCAACGCCATGGTCGACGACCAGCTCAAGCGCGCCTTCGCCCAGGACATGGTGTTCCTGCGGCTGGCCGGGCTGCGCCCGGTCGTCGTGCACGGCGGTGGACCGCAGATCGGCGCCATGCTCGACCGGCTGGGCATCCACAGCGAGTTCCGCGGCGGCCTGCGGGTCACCACGCCGGAGGCCATGGACGTGGTGCGCATGGTCCTCGTCGGCCAGGTCGGCCGGGAGCTGGTCGGCCTGATGAACGCGCACGGCCCGTACGCGGTCGGCATGTCCGGTGAGGACGCCCAGCTGTTCACCGCGCGCCGCCGGCCCGCCGTGGTCGACGGTGAGCTGGTGGACCTCGGGCTCGTCGGCGACGTCGTCGACGTCAACCCGGAAGCTGTGCTCGACATCGTCCGCGCCGGCCGGATTCCGGTTGTGTCCACAGTGGCCCCTGACGCGAACGGTGTGGTGCACAACGTCAACGCCGACACGGCGGCCGCCGCGCTCGCCGTGGCACTGCAGGCCGAGAAGCTCGTCGCGCTCACCGACGTCGAGGGCCTTTACGCGAAGTGGCCGGACCGGTCCTCACTCATCGCCCGGATCGACGTCGACACACTGGAGGAACTGTTGCCCACCCTTGCCTCCGGCATGGTGCCCAAGATGGAGGCGTGCCTGCGCGCGGTCCGTGGCGGAGTGCCACGCGCGCACGTGATCGACGGGCGGCTCGCGCACTCCGTCCTGCTCGAGGTCTTCACGACGTCCGGGGTGGGAACCATGGTCGTCCCGGGGGAGGTGTCCTGATGCCGGGCCTGAGCAACACCACCGCACAGCAGCGCTGGCAGACGGCGTTCATGGACAACTACGGCACGCCCCGGCTCGCGCTGGTGCGCGGCGAGGGCAGCCATGTCTGGGACGGCGACGGCCGGCGTTACCTCGACCTGCTGTCCGGCATCGCCGTCAACGCACTCGGCCACGCACACCCGGCCGTCGTCGCCGCCGTCACCGAGCAGATCGGCCGGCTGGCCCACGTTTCCAACTTCTTCGTGGCCGAGCCGACCCTCGAGCTGGCCGAGACGCTGCTCGACCTCACCGGCGTACATGACACCGGGCGGGTGCTGTTCTGCAACTCCGGTGCCGAAGCCAACGAGGTGGCCTTCAAGATCGCGCGGCGCACCGGGCGGCGGAAGATCGTGGCCACCGAAGGCGGTTTCCACGGTCGCACCATGGGCGCGCTCGCACTGACCGGCCAGCCGGGCAAGCGTGCACCGTTCGAGCCGATGCCGCCCGGCGTCCTCCACGTGCCTTACGGGGACGACGCCGTGTTGGAGTCCACTGTGGATGACGACACCGCGGCAGTCGTACTGGAACCGATCCAGGGCGAGAGCGGCGTTGTCGTGCCACCGGACGGATATCTGCAGAAGGCACGGGAAATCACCGCACGGCACGGCACGCTGCTGGTGCTCGACGAGGTACAGACCGGCATCGGCCGCACCGGAACCTGGTTCGCCTTCCAGCGCGCCGGAATCCTGCCCGACGTCATCACCCTCGCCAAGGGGCTGGGCGGTGGACTGCCCCTGGGCGCCTGCATCGGTGTCGGTGCCGCGGCCCAGCTGCTCGAACCCGGCCAGCACGGCACGACGTTCGGCGGCAACCCGGTGTGCTGTGCCGCCGCTCTCGCGGTGCTGCGCACCATCGCCGCCGACGGCCTGCTGGACCACGCACGCGTGCTGGGCAAGGAAATCAGCGCCGGCATCGAGGAACTGAACCACCCGCTCGTCGTGGGCGTGCGCGGCGCCGGCCTGCTGCTCGGCATCGTGCTCCGCCGACCCGTCGCCGCCGCGGTCAGCGACGCCGCCCGCGCCGCGGGCTACCTGGTCAACAACGTGCAGCCGGACATCGTCCGGCTCGCCCCACCGCTCGTGCTCGACACGAGCGACGCCCACGAGTTCCTCACCGACCTCCCGGCCGTGCTGGACGCGGCCGAGCCCACCACGGAGGCGACCCCGTGACCCTGCGCCACTTCCTGCGCGACGACGACCTCACCCCCGACGAGCAGCGGGCGGTGCTGGACCTCGCCGACGCCATGAAGCGCGACCCGCTGGGCGGCCGGCCGCTCGCCGGACCGAGGGCGGTCGCGGTCATCTTCGAGAAGAACTCCACCCGGACCCGGGTCTCCTTCGAGGTCGGCATCGCCCAGCTCGGCGGGCACCCCGTGGTCGTCGACGGCCGGATGATGCAACTCGGCCGCGAGGAGACCATCGAGGACACCTCTCGCGTGCTGTCCGGCTACGTCGACGCCGTCGTCTGGCGGACCTTCGCCCAGGCCCGCATCGACGCCATGGCCTCGGCGTCCAGCGTCCCGGTCATCAACGCGCTCACCGACGAGTTCCACCCCTGCCAGGTGCTGGCCGACCTGCAGACCGTCCGGGAGCGCCTGGGCAGCCTGGCCGGCCGCACCCTCACCTACCTCGGAGACGGTGCCAACAACGTTGCGCACTCCCTGCTGCTCGGCGGTGCCACCGCCGGCATGCACGTCCGCGTCGGCGCCCCCGCCGGCTTTCACCCGTTGCCGTGGATCCTCGACGCCGCAAAGCAACGCGCCGCCGAGACCGGCGGGTCGGTGCGCGTGCTGACCGACCCGAGGGCGGCCGTCGACGGCGCCGAAGTGCTCGCCACCGACGCCTGGACCTCGATGGGCCAGGAGAACGACGGCAGGGACCGGGTCGGCCCCTTCCGGTCCTACCAGGTCAACGAGGTGACGTTGGAACGCGCCGCACCCGGCGCCATCGTGCTGCACTGTCTGCCCGCCCACCGTGGCTGGGAGATCACCGACGCCGTCCTGGACGGCCCGGCCAGCGCGGTGTGGGACGAGGCCGAGAACCGGCTGCACGCCCAGAAGGCACTGCTGGTGTGGCTGTGGGAGCAGAGCGGAGGTGGGCGGCGGTGACCGGACCCTCCACCAGGGCCGCCCGGCAGGCACGGATCGTCGAGCTGGTCTCCAACTTCGCCATCCGCAGCCAGGCCGAGCTCGCCCGCATGCTGGCCGCCGAGGGCGTCGAGACCACCCAGGCCACCCTCTCCCGGGACCTCGACGAGCTGGGCGCGGTCAAGCTGCGCGGCGCCGACGGCGGCGCGCCCATCTACGTGATTCCCGAAGACGGCAGCCCGGTGCGCGGTGTCCGCGGCGGTACCTCCCGGCTCGCCCGGCTCCTCGGTGAGCTGCTGGTCTCCGCCGACGCCTCGGCCAACCTCACCGTGCTGCGCACCCCACCCGGCGCGGCCCAGTTCCTGGCCAGCGCCCTGGACCGGGCGGCGTTGCACGAGGTGGTCGGCACCATCGCCGGCGACGACACCGTCATGGTCATCGCCCGCGAGCCCACCACCGGCGCCGATCTGGCGCAACGGTTCACCGACATGGCCGCCCGACACCGACCCCAGGGCACCGACTGACGCCTCGGCAGCGGTGCCCTTCCCGCAATCACGAACCCACCAAAGAGCTTGCGCAACAAGGAGAACCACCATGACTGATCGGGTTGTGCTCGCCTACTCCGGCGGGCTGGACACCTCGGTGGCGATCGGCTGGATCGCCCAGGAGACCGGCGCCGAGGTGATCGCGGTGGCCGTCGATGTCGGCCAGGGCGGCGAGGACCTGGACACCATCCGCAAGCGGGCCCTGGCCTGCGGTGCTGTCGAGGCGGTCGTGGCCGACGCCCGCGACGAGTTCGCCGAGCAGTACTGCCTGCCCGCCCTGCAGGCCAACGCCCTCTACATGGAGCGCTACCCGGTGGTCTCGGCGCTCTCCAGGCCACTCATCGTCAAGCACCTCGTCTCCGCGGCGAAGGAGCACGGCGCCGGCACCGTCGCGCACGGTTGCACCGGCAAGGGCAACGACCAGGTCCGGTTCGAGGTCGGCATCGGCGCACTGGCCCCCGACCTGAAGGTGATCGCCCCGGTCCGGGACTACGCGTGGACCCGGGAGAAGGCCATCGCCTGGGCCGAGGAGCGCAACCTGCCGATCGACGTCAGCAAGAAGTCGCCGTACTCGATCGACCAGAACGTCTGGGGCCGGGCCGTGGAGACCGGGTTCCTGGAGGACATCTGGAACGCCCCGACCGAGGACGTCTACTCCTACACCCGCAACCCGGCCGAGCCGCGCGACCCCGACGAGCTGGTCCTCACCTTCGACCGGGGTGTCCCGGTGGCCATCGACGGCGAGACCGTCACCGTGCTGCAGGCCATCCAGGAGCTCAACCGGCGTGCCGGCGCCCAGGGCGTGGGCCGGCTCGACCTGGTCGAGGACCGGCTGGTGGGCATCAAGAGCCGCGAGGTGTACGAGGCACCCGGCGCGATCGCGCTGATCACCGCCCACCAGGAGCTGGAGAACGTCACCCTGGAGCGCGACCTGGCGCGGTTCAAGCGGCAGGTCGAGCAGCGCTGGACCGAGCTGGTCTACGACGGCCTGTGGTTCTCGCCGCTCAAGGACACCCTCGACACGTTCGTGCTGGACACCCAGAAGCACGTCTCCGGCGACGTCCGGCTCGTGCTGCACGGCGGTCGCGCGGTCGTCACCGGCCGGCGGAGCGAGCAGTCGCTGTACGACTTCAACCTGGCCACCTACGACGAGGGCGACAGCTTCGACCAGTCGCTGGCCAAGGGCTTCGTGCAGCTGTGGGGCCTGCCCAGCAAGATCGCGGCCGAGCGGGACCTGCGGGGCAACTGACCGGCCCCGCCCGCCCGCGGCAACGCCCCGGCCGGCACGGGGGACGGGTGCCGAGGTGCCGACCTCCCGACCGGAGGAACTCCACGCGCTGCCGGCGTTCGACCCACCCCGGGTCCGCGTGGTTCGCCCGCACGCTCGATGATCTCGGCAGCCGGTTCCGGTGCCTGACCGGAACCGGCTGCCTTCCGGCCGGCCAGGCCGAAAAATCCGCCGAGAGGAGCTGTAGGTGACCCACCCCGCGGCCGGCGCACTGTGGGGCGGCCGGTTCGAGTCCGGACCCGCCGCCGCCATGGCCGCGCTCAGCCTGTCCACCCACTTCGACTGGCGCCTGGCCCCCTACGACCTGGCCGGGTCCCGCGCGCACGCCCGCGTCCTGCACCGCGCCGGCCTGCTCACCGACGCCGAGCTGGCGGGTATGCTCGCCGGCCTCGACCAGGTGGACGCCGACGTCGCCGCCGGCCGCTTCACCCCGGACCCGGCCGACGAGGACGTGCACACCGCCCTCGAGCGCGGCCTGATCGAGCGGGTCGGACCCGAGCTGGGCGGCAAGCTCCGGGCCGGCCGGTCCCGCAACGACCAGGTCGCCACCCTGTTCCGGATGTGGCTGCGCGACGCCGCCCGCCGCGTCACCGCCGGCGCCCTCGACGTGGTCGACGCCCTGATCGCGCAGGCGCGGGCACACCCGGACGCGGTCCTGCCCGGCCGCACCCACCTCCAGCACGCCCAGCCCGTGCTGCTGGCCCACCACCTGCTCGCCCACGCCCAAGCCCTGCTCCGCGACGTCGAGCGACTGCGCGACTGGGACGCCCGGACCGCGGTCTCGCCCTATGGCTCCGGTGCACTGGCCGGCTCCTCGCTCGGCCTGGACCCGGCCGCGGTCGCCACCGAACTGGGGTTCACCGCCCCCGTGGAGAACTCCATCGACGGCACCGCCGCCCGCGACTTCGCCGCCGAGAACGCGTTCTGCCTGGCCATGCTCGGCGTCGACCTGTCCCGGATCGCCGAGGAGGTCATCGTCTGGACCACCGCCGAGTTCTCCTACGCGGTACTCGACGACGCCTGGGCCACCGGTAGCTCGATCATGCCGCAGAAGAAGAACCCCGACGTGGCCGAGCTGGCCCGGGGCAAGGCGGGCCGGCTGGTCGGCAACCTCACCGGACTGTTGGCCACCCTCAAGGCCCAGCCCCTGGCCTACAACCGGGACCTGCAGGAGGACAAGGAACCGCTGTTCGACTCCGTCGAGCAGCTCGAGCTGGTGCTGCCGGCGATGGCCGGCATGCTCGGCACCCTGGCCTTCGACACCGCGCGGATGGCCGAGCTGGCCCCGGCGGGCTTCACCCTGGCCACCGACATCGCCGAATGGCTGGTCCGGCAGGGCGTTCCGTTCCGGGTCGCGCACGAGGCCGCCGGCGCCTGCGTGCGGCGCGCCGAGGCCCGGGGCGTGGGACTGGACGAGCTCACCGACGCCGAGCTGGCGGAGTGCTCACCCCACCTTTCCCCCGCGGTGCGTAGTGTGCTGACCGTGCAGGGATCGATCGCTTCGCGGGACGCCTACGGCGGCACCGCGCCCGCGCGGGTGGCCGAGCAGCTCGAGCGCCTCGTCGCCCGCGCCCGCGACCACCGGGACTGGGTCGCCGCCGGGAACCGGGCGGCGGGCCGGGCGTGAACGCCGCACCCGAACCCGTGACCGAACCGGTCCGCCGGCAGGACCTGGCCGTCGACCCGGTGGTCGCCGCCAGGTCCCTGCTCGGCACCGTGCTGACCAGCACCACCCCGGAAGGTGAGGTCGCCGTCCGACTGGTCGAGGTCGAGGCCTACCGCGGTGGCGACGACCCCGCCTCGCACTGCTACCGCGGCCGCACCAGCCGCAACGAGGTCATGTGGGGCCCCGCGGGCCATCTTTACGTCTACTTCGTCTACGGAATGCACTTCTGCGCCAATGTCGTGTGCCTGACCGACGGCGTGCCCGGCGCGGTGCTGCTGCGGGCCGGCGAGGTGGTGGCCGGCCACGACCTGGCCCGCGAACGCCGCCGCACCGCCCGGCGGGACGCCGACCTGGCCCGCGGCCCGGCCCGGCTCACCACCGTGCTCGGCCTGGAACGCGAGCACAACGGCGTCGACCTCACCGACCCGGAGGCCCCGGTGCGGCTGCTCACCGGCGACCCGGTGCCCGACGAGCGGGTACGCACCGGCCCGCGGGTGGGCGTGGCGACCGCGATGGAGCTGCCGTGGCGGTTCTGGACCGACGGCTCGCCCGCGGTCAGCACCTACCGCCGCGGCACCCGCCGCCACCGGATCAAGCTCACCCGGGACTGACCACAGCCGAGGCCATTACCCCGTATGGGTATGGTGGCGCCGTGATCAGCGTGGCGCGCGGGCGGTGCGGAGCGATCCGGCTGCTCCGCCTGCTCGCGTTCGTCACCCTGTTGGCCGGCCTGCTCGCGATGCATTCCCTGCCGGCTGCCCATGACGGTGGGCAGCCGACGGTGCTTGCCTCCGCCAGCCACGACCGGCACGACGCCGGTTCGCCGGAACCGGCCCCGCCGTGCGAGGCATCCGAGACGGGCCAGCATTGCGTCTCTCCGGCACCCCCGTCGGTGCCGGTGCTCGGGGCGCCGCCGTTGTTGGGGCTCACGGAGCCGCCACGTGGCTCCGCCCCCACACCCCCGGGGACCGACCCCGGCGCGCCGCACGAGGACCCGCCCCTGGCGCGCTCGGTCCGGCTCCGAATCTGATCGTTCTCCTTCCCCAGTGTCGTTTGCTTTCGTGAAGGAGAAGTCGTGTCGTTCGACCCTGCCCTGTCCCGCCGTCGTTTCCTGCTCGTCGCCGGTGCCGCCCTGACGGCGCCCGGCCTTGCCGCCTGTGGGGCCGGCACCGTCTCCGCCGAGACGCTTCCGGCCGCGATCTCCCGGGTGGAGAGCACCCGCCGCAAGGGCGGCGCCCGCACCGTGACCCACTCCCTCGTCGCGAAGCCGACCCGGCTCGACCTCGGCGGGGTCCAGGTCGACACCTGGGCCTACGGCGATGAGCTCCCGGGACCACGGCTCCGGGTGACCGCGGGCGACGTCCTGCGTGCGGACCTGCGCAACGAGCTCCCCGCGGACACCACGATCCACTGGCACGGGCTCGCCCTGCGCAACGACATGGACGGCGTCCCGCAGGTCACCCAGCCGCCCGTCCCGCCGGGCGCCAGCTTCCGCTACGAGTTCACCGTCCCGGACCCGGGCACGCACTGGTACCACCCACACGTCGGCCTCCAACTCGACCGCGGCCTCTATGCCCCGCTCATCGTGGACGACCCCGCCGAACCCGGCCGGTACGACGCCGAGCTGGTGGTCGTCCTCGACGACTGGCTCGACGGTGTTGCCGGCACCCCCGACGAACAGCTCGACAAGCTCCGCCAGGGAGGGATGCACCATGGCTGGCCGCAGGGGATGGCCGAGCGGCCCACCTCCCTCGTCGGCGGGGACGGTGGCGACGTCGCACACCCCCACCTCGTCGCCAATGGGCGGGTGGCCACGGCTCCGCGCTCCTTCGAGGCCAGGCCCGGGCAGCGGGTCCGGATCCGGCTGATCAACGCGGCGGCCGACACCGCGTTCCGGGTCGCGCTGGGCGGCCACCGGTTGACGGTGACCGCAAGCGACGGGTTCGACACCGAGCCCGTCGAGACCGACGCCGTCCTGATCGGGATGGGGGAGCGTTACGACCTGCTCGTCACCCTCGGCGACGGTGCATTCCCGTTGGTCGCCGCGGCCGAGGGCAAGCCGGGGCGGGCGTTGCTGGTCCTGCGCACCTCACCGCAGGCGGCTCCGCCGCCGGCCGACGTCCGGCCGGCGCAGCTGTCGGGTCGTGTCGTCACCCTCGCCGACCTTCGGTCGACGCCCGGGCACCGGCTACCGGCACGGCGTCCCGACCGCACCCTCACCCTGCGGCTGGGCATGTCGCACCGCGGCTACGAATGGCTGATCAACGGAAGGGCGTTCGACCCTCGCCGGGATGACCTGCCCATCCAGGAGGGCGAGCGGGTCCGGCTCAGGTTCGTCAACCAGACGATGATGTTCCACCCGATGCACCTGCACGGTCATACGGGGCAGGTGGTGCGGGCCGACGGCGCCGGGCCACGCAAGGACACCGTCGTCGCGCTGCCCATGCGGACGGTCGAGCTCGACCTCGACGCCGACAACCCCGGCCGGTGGATGGTGCACTGCCACAACGCCTACCACGCCGAGGCAGGCATGATGGCGTTGATGGGCTACACGGCCTGAGTAGGACGTCGTGGGGGTGNNNNCCCCCCCCACGACGCGGAACCGATTTGACCTGGTAGGGGAAGATTTCCGGCGTGAGCGAGCACATCCTCGACGAGCTGACCTGGCGCGAGCTGATCGCGCAGTCCACCGACCTCGACGCCCTGCGGCGAGACCTGGACTCCGGCCCGCTCACCCTCTATGCCGGCTTCGACCCCACCGCGCCGAGCCTGCACGCCGGTCACCTCGTGCCGCTGCTCGCGCTACGCCGCTTCCAGCGCGCCGGCCACCGGCCGATCGTGCTCGCCGGCGGCGCCACCGGCCTCATCGGTGACCCGCGCGAGGTGGGGGAGCGGTCCCTGCAGTCCGCCGACGTGGTCGCCGAGTGGGCCGAGCGCATCCGCGGCCAGCTGGAGCGGTTCGTCGACTTCGACGGCTCGTCGACCGGCGCCATCGTGGAGAACAACGCCTCCTGGACGGCGTCGCTGTCGGTCACCGAGTTCCTCCGGGACGTCGGCAAGCACTTCACGGTGAACGTGATGCTGAACCGGGAGACCGTCCGGCGCCGCCTCGAAGGCGAGGGCATCTCCTACACCGAATTCAGCTATATGCTGTTGCAGGCCAACGACTACCTGCAGCTCTTCCGCCGGCACGGCTGTCGGCTCCAGCTCGGCGGCTCGGACCAGTGGGGCAACATCGTCGCCGGGGTCGACCTGGTTCGCCGGGTCGAGAGCGCCCAGGTGCACGCGATGACGCTCCCCCTGGTCACCGACACCGAGGGCCGCAAGTTCGGCAAGTCCACCGGTGGCGGCAACCTGTGGCTCGAGCCGTCGATGACCTCGCCGTATGCCTGGTACCAGTACTTCGTCAA
Source organism: Longimycelium tulufanense (assembly GCF_014645795.1). Taxonomy (GTDB): domain Bacteria; phylum Actinomycetota; class Actinomycetes; order Mycobacteriales; family Pseudonocardiaceae; genus Longimycelium; species Longimycelium tulufanense. Next base: position 94,567 of record NZ_BMMK01000025.1, read on the forward strand.
CACGGCCGACGCGGACGTGGTCCGATACCTGCGGATGTTCACCTTCCTCACCGAGGAGGAGATCCGCGGCCTGGAGCGGGACACCCGGGAGCGACCGCAACTGCGGGCGGCACAGCGCCGGCTCGCCACCGAGCTGACCACCCTGGTGCACGGCGAAACGGAGACCGACCGGGTCATCGCGGCCAGCCAGGCCCTGTTCGGGCGCGGTGAGCTGCGGGAACTGGATCAGGCGACGTTGGACGCGGCCATGGCCGAGGCACCGAGCGGCAGCGTGCGGCTGGTCGACCAGCCGACCATCGTCGACCTGCTGGTCGCCAGCGGGGTCGTGCCGAGCAAGGGCGCGGCCCGGCGCACGGTCAACGAGGGCGGGGCCTACGTCAACAACACCAAGATCGGCGACGAGGAGTGGCGTCCCACCGAGGACGACCTGCTCCACGGGCGCTGGCTGGTGGTGCGTCGTGGCAAGCGTCACACCGCGGGCGTGGAAGTGGTGCGCTAGCGTCGGCGTGGAATCATGCCCGCCCGCAGCTGTCCGACCTGCGGAAACAGCTGCGGTCACGGGCGTGAACTTGATCTGACCTGCGGATTTGACCTCTGGATGAGCGGGACGTAAATTTCTCTCTCGTCAGCGCGGAACGGACGTCGATGGCCCGGGGGACTGGGTTGCTGTGGCGGACGGG
>NZ_BMMK01000026.1:0-8657 GCF_014645795.1 Longimycelium tulufanense
TCCGGCGGAGTCGCGGTCACCACCGCTGTGACTTGGACCCGGCAGGACAAGGCACGTAACGCGGTGAGATCGACGGCGGACATCACGCAGCCTCCTCACTCGGAGTGCCGTTGAGGAGGCGGTCGATCGAGACGGCGGGGATGACAATTCGGCCGTGCTCGCATGGCGCGATCAACGGGTTACGGGGCCGGACGGCGTGGAGCTGGCGTCGGCGGATCATCTCCCGGACCTCGCGCACCGTGAGGTCCAGCAGCGCGGCGGCCTCCTCCACGGTGTAGAGCGCGCCGCCGTACTCCTCCAGCGTGCGCTGCGTGTTCGCCAGGAACTCCTCGACCGCGGCAAGGGGGACGATGTAGCGGCGCCCGGGCTGACGAGCGGCCAGCAGGCCGTGCCGGATCAGGCTGCGCACCTGCTGCTCGCTGAGATTGAGGCGCTCAGCCACCCGCGGAACGGTCAGTGCACGGGGCTGGACGGACGTGGTCATGCCGCTTCACCCGCTTCCTGCGACCCGTGCCAACCAGGTGGCTCCAGCACGGACTTGGGAACGTTGAGGACGGCCGCGAACTTCGCGATGACCTGGGAGGTCGGAGCGCGAAGTCCGCGCTCCAGTAGCGACACGTACTGACGGGTGACGCCAGCGGCCCGCGCGAGGGACGCCTGGGTGTGCCCGTCCTTCTTCCTGACGACCCTGAGAACTGCCCAGGATGAGTGTGCGGTAGTTGACATGCAGGCACTTTACGACAACAACCGTAAACAAGACAAGCTTTAGGAGTGTTTCGGCTGCTGAAGTCGAGCTCCGCCTGTCAACTCTTCACCTGAGATGACACTAGTTTGTTAGTGCGCCCTAAGTGCGGGATCATCGGGAGCCATGGCCGACCAGAAGCGCGATCCGCAACCGCACTGGCCCCTCGGGGAGCGGCTGCGCGTCGCGCGCGAGCAGGCGGGCCTCAGCCAGCGCCAAGCCGCAGAAGCTGCCGGCTTCTCCGTGACCGCCTGGGGCCAGCTGGAGACGGGGCTACGGAGCGTGGGCGGTGGCCAAACAGTGCCTGCCAACCCGCGGCCAGCGACCATCGTCGCGGCAGCTCGCATCGTCGGCGTGGAGCCCTCGGAAGCGCTCAACCTTGCCGGATACGATCCCCGTCAACACCGCACCCTGCTCCAGAGGCCCAGCGCTGGCGGTCGTCCCACGGTGTCCCAGCGAGGTCTCGCCGAACTGATCTCTCAGCTCACGGAGCGGCAGCGGCAAGCGGTGTTGGCTGTTGTCGAGGCGATGCTCGAACCAGAGGAGGCCGACGAGGGCACTGGAGCCCAGCCCGCTCCCGCGCACCATGACGTGGTGGAACGCAAGATCTCGCCGGACCTCACCGAGTCCCAGGTGTACGAGGAGAAAGTGAAGCGGTCCAAGCCGGGGACTCAGCGGAGGCCTCGCCGTTAGGGTGTATCCAGTCCTTGCGTGACGTTGTGCAGGGCCACCGACAACATCCGGATCTTGGTGCCGGGATCGATGCTCCCGTTCGGGTACCAGTGGACGTAGCGGGCGACGCCCTCGTCGTCGTTGTCGCCGTCTGGTGACACGGTTCGAGTGATCAGCACGATCTGGACCTCGTTGCCGTCAACGAGTTCGCCGTGGGCCCGCAGCATCGACTTGATCGCCTCGTTGGCGACCGCGTCCGCGACGTTTCTTTCGAGATCACTTTCTGTGTTCACGGCGACTCCCCTTCTGGTACTGATGGCGGCGGCGTCCCGCCAGATGGTGGAGTTAGCTGAGCCTTTCCTTGCGTTTGGTGGCCCCCGGTGCCCCGTATGTGTGCTGCATCACTACTACACCCCGTGTAACGAGCCATCCATTCAATTGATCGAGACAGATATTGAACAGACAACAAGATCAGTCGGATGGAGTAGCCACCTACCAAACGCCAACCCGTGTCGCGGCCGTACCTACCTCCGTGCACTCCGTAGCCCCCCGGTGGCGCCCCCCATCCGTTGCGACGTAGTGGTTTCTGCCCCGGCTGGTGTGGCGGCACCAGCCGGGGCTCCTTACGGTGACCCCGCTGGCTGAGGCACCACGAGGGACCATATGGCTCGGGCGAGGCCCTGTGGACTCACTGCCAGTACGGGTTTTTCTACTGGAGGTGCGCCAGGTGACCAGGAGTGCGGAGTCAGGGCGTACTGGCAGTAAGGCCGGCCTGGCTGGCCGCGTCACCGGTGCCGTTCTGAAGGCTCTCCGGGCACACGTCGGCCTCAGTCAAGAACTGTTCGCCGAGAGACTCCAGGTCGCCAAGACGACAGTCCAGGCTTGGGAGTCAGGCCGCCGACCCTTGATCAACACTCCGTTTACTGAACTGCAACGTGTCCGTCGACTGCTGCAGACGTGCGGCGCCGTTCCCAACCAGCTGGCGGTCTGGGACCAAGCGCTCACCGCGGACACGATCCTCGCCGACATCGGTTCCCTTAGCATTGAGTCGCACCCTCTCGCCCTTGTGGTGCCGGACCGAACTCTCACGGAGCTGCTGGCATGGCCGCTAAGTGGGGTTCCACCACAACGGCTCAGTGAGGTTCGCGCCGAGCTGCCCATCGAGACCGGGGTGCGCGCCGCGCTGGCTGCCGACCTGAGGAGAGTCGTCGATCGCTCCACGGACGGACTAACCGCCGCCATGCTTCGCCGCCAGGCGAAATACCTCGTCGCCAACCACGAACCATCCCAAGACTGGCTGGCCGACGTCACGGCTCGTGACGTGCGACGAGTTCGCAGCCTGCAGGACTGGACTCCCGACTGGGCCGTATTCCGATCGCACGCAGTCTCAGCAGCAGTCGCGGGTGACTTGGATCCTCTGACCCGCTTTGTCCGTGAGGGCTTGGCCACCGACCGCGACATCGCCGCGAACCTGAACTACTGGGCGTACTGGGTTGGCGAGATAGGGGACAGGTGGACCTCAGATACCGACATGCTCAACACGGACCAAGCATGGTCCGGTCAAGCCTTACTTGACTCCCTTCTCAAAGGGTTAGAACACGCACCGTACAGAGAACTTTGCGCCCACACCTTATGGGCGCTCCTCCGATGCCGCCGTAGCCTCATCGACAACCCTTCCCTCAAGACACGAATCCGCTGGGCCATCGATGCGGTTACTAGCAAGCACCAACTTGTGTCGGACCAAGCCAAGCACCGTCTGGAACAGGTCGCCTACCTCGCCGGGAGCTGAACATGGACCAGCCACTCATTGCCGCCATCGTCCGGTTCGCCCACGAGGCCGGACACCTCAAGAACGTCCAACGCGCTGGCTGGCTCCTTGCCGGCATCCGCCATGCGGAGTCCGTAGCAGAGCACTCCTTCCGGGTAGGAGTCTTGGCCTATCTCATTGCCGCCGAGGAGGGCGCCAACCCTGACAGGGCGGCAACCCTGGGGTTGTTCCATGACATTCCCGAGACACGAATCGGTGATCAGCACAGCGTCGGCAAGCGCTACGTCGAGACACCGAACCCCCGATCGGTGATTGGGGACCAGGTCGCTGACCTGCCGCCCGTGCTGGCCGAGCACATCGTCGCGCTGATCGAGGAACACGAGTCTGCGAAAACTGAGGACGCCACGTTGGAAGCTCGATGCTCACGCGACGCGGACAAGATTGAATGCTTGCTGCAGGCCCGGGAGTATCAGCGTGAGGGTTACACGCAGTTGGAGCCGTGGGTGAAGACCATGGTTGATTCGGTCTCGACGGAAACAGGCAAACGTCTCGCCAAGGTGGCCCTCGAGGTGTCCCCGGGCAGTTGGTGGGAAGGCTTTGCCGCAGCGTTCGATCGATAGGGGTCGCCGGGGTCCAGTCTCGGGTCAGCGTGGATCAGGAGGTGAGTCGTGGCGGTGAGGTACGAGCAACAGAAGGAGGACGAACGCTGGGCGTACCTCGCCGAGGGCAACCGACGCCAGGCCCGGAAACGCATCTCCGCTGATGATCCGCGACGAGCAGGGACGGATCCTCCTGGTCGATCCGGTATACAAGCCGTTCCACGATCTTCCGGGCGGCATGGTCGAGGCCAACGAACCGCCTCGGGCCGCAGTGCAGCGGGAACTTGCCGAGGAACTCGGCACCCACCTCACGGTCGACCGGCTCCTTGCGGTGGAGTGGGTCGTGCCGCACGGCCCGTGGGACGACCTCCTGGCAATGGTGTTCGATGGGGGCGTCCTGAACGCCGAGCAGGCTGCCGCTCTGGAGATCACCGACCCGGAGATCAGTTCCTTCCGGTTCGTCGACCTCACCGTCGCCCGAAGCCTGCTGCGGGCCGACGTGGCGGAACGGCTCGCCCGTGCCTACGCGGCCCTGGATCAGGGGACGACCGACTACTCCGAGCGGTTCGAGCAGCCTCCGGGCCGGACCTGAGCAGTCCTCCATTTGAGTGACAGTGCGCACGATGCCTCACCAGCGGTGCCGAGCCCGTCAGGGGATCGGCCACCATGGAGCTGTCGAGAGGGGGACGGCATGACACACGTGGTACATGTCACGAGAGATGAGCTGCTGCAGCGACGCGACGAGATCCTGCAGCGGTTCCACGTCACGCTCGAAGAGTTCCAGCAGCGCGCCCAGAACGCGTCCCTGGTTGGCGACGAGTGGGAGGCGTGGGAAGAGCTCAAGGACGTCGCATACCTGCTTGGCGAGTCGGAATCCTGCTGACACCGGGAACCTCGCTGAGCGAGCTGACGACTTCGCCCGCGACGTTCACAATCTTCTCGCCGCTGTCTTCGACGATGCACCCACCATCACCGCCCGAGGGCACGGAGACAGGTACGTCATCGCTGATAAAGATCGGGTGCCGCTGACGGTTGACGGTGAACTGCTTGCCACCCTCACCATCAAGCTCCGCTGCTGCGCGGACCGATCCGGACACTACCTCGCGGTCGACGAATCCGCCTACATCCTCACCGCAGCGCTGGATCGCACCCCGATCCTCCGCTTCGAGTACCTCCGGTCTCCAACGGCCCGCGTTCCCTGCGCCCACATCCAGGTTCACGCCCACCGCGGAGCCCTGTCCCACGTGCTGTCCCGAGCAGGCCACAGCCACCCGCACGCGATGGAGCGGTTGCATCTTCCGGCCGGTGGACCTCGGTTCAGGTTCTCGCTCGAGGACGTCATCGAGTTCCTGCTGGAGGACGTTTGCTTCGACGGCCGCCATGGGTGGCGGCAGGCTGTCAACGCCAGCCGGGCCAAGTGGCGCCGGCTTCAGATCAAGACAGCGGTGCGGGACTCGCCCCAAGCCGCGGCCGAGGTGCTGGAGAAGCTCGGCTACCAGGTCACTCCGCCCGAGTCCGGCCACCCCACGGACGCGGTGGGCAAGCTGACGATGTGGTGACCGCGGGCTCAGCGGAGCAGTTGGAGAAGCTGCTCGGTGATGGCCCGGGCCGGGACCCAGCCGTTCGGCTCGACCTTGTCCTCCGACACTGTCGCCGTGGATACCGGCTCGCCCAGCGGCTCGTCGCCGTCCGGCTCCCGGTACACCCGCCACGTGCGCTCGCTCGGCAGGACGGGGATGACGACCCGCTGGTCGCCCCAGTCGAGTGTCAGCGTGACCACCTCGGCTGAACCCGCGACGGGGTCGTGCCGCACCCGGTCCAGGGCGGCGATGATCCCCTGCTCGGACAGCAGCGTGGCCACGGCCTCGGCCAGCGCGTTCGTCGCGACGATGAGGGCGGCTCGACCGGCGTAGCCGTCGGGGGAGAGGCCCCGCCCGGCCTGCTGCCACCAGTCACGGGCAGCGGCTTCGGCGTGCTGGGCGGTCCTCGCCATTCAGGGGGCTCCCTCCCATAGCCGAACACCTTCACCCTAATGGACGAGCGGGGTAGGTTGGGGGTCGCTGAGGACCCACGCGACACGAGATCGACGCCGGTAGCGATCCCCTTCGGGTGGCGAGGTCCATTTCGATCTCGATGACCACGTCCGGGCGGAGCGGCAAGTACTCCGGGCACCCAGCAGGAATCCGGACACGGCTGGGCGCGGTTCGCTGTGGCTTGCCTGATCACTGCGACAAGCCCGCGACGCCGGCTGTGCCGACCGCCGAGCAGTCCGGTCGTCGGCAGCGGGCCGTCGAAGCGAGTACGCACCGAGTAACAAAACCTTGTCAGGGTTGTGAGATCCGGACCGCTGGCGACATGGACTGGGTGACAGCATCGTCACGCCTGGCGCGACACCCGACGTCGAAGGATCTCGATGGAGTGGGACGAGAACCGCTTTACCACCCTCTACCAGGAGAACTACCGCACGGTCCACGCCTACGCCCGCCACCGGCTGCCCGCTGACGAGGTCTCCGACATCGTCGCCGAAACCTTCCTGATCGCCTGGCGTCGTCGCGCCGACGTGCCCGATCCACCCCTACCGTGGTTGTTGGCGACGGCCCGGAACCTGGTCCTCGCTCATTGGCGACGTACCAACGACCGGAATGCGATCGCTGTCGAGCTGGAAGGGTGTCGGGTTCTTCCGCAAGAACCGGCGGCGTCTGAGGTTGTCGTCGAACGCATCACCGTTCTCAGCGCTTTGTCTCAGTTGGAGGAACGGGACCGGGAGACCTTGCTGCTGATCTGCTGGGACGGCCTGTCGCCGCAGCAGGCCGCCGTCGTCCTGGGCTGTTCCACGCATGCGTTCACGATGCGGCTGCACCGAGCCCGGCGCCGCGTCACCGCGTTGCTGGACCGCCTTGACGCCACCGTGACCAAGGGGAGGACCACTCGTGAGCCAACACAGCCGTGACGCCCTGGACCGCATCGCTGCGCAGCGTCCCCAGGAAGCCGACGTCGACATCCCACCGTTCACCCGTCCTCAACCCGCAGTTGAGACGTCGAGGCGAGGCCGGCGGCTCAGCCGGCGCGCGATTCTTCTTACTGCCGCTGCTGGCGTCGCCGCGGCTGCTGGAGGTTCCTTCGCGGTGATGCGTTATGCCCGCTCCGGGGGCACCGATGTTGCTGCCCTGCCGCCGTTGGCCTTCCAGTCTCTCGCGGAGAGCGACCCTCGCCGGCTTCTGCTCTCGCTCGCCGAGCGGGCCTCCCGCCAGCCGCCTCCTTCGGGCACGGGTCCGTACTTCTACTCCCGGAGCCGGCGCTGGAGCATCGTCACCGACCAGCACGTCGTGTTCGGCACCATGGGCGCCGGTGTGGACCAGCTTGTTGAGGAAACGTGGATCGCCCGCGACGGCACCGGTCGCATGGTCCGCACCCCGGAAGGTGATGACCCCCGCTCTCCTCACATGGATGTGCCGGTGGGATCAGGGCCGACCCGCACACCTGATGCGACCTACCATCCTGATCCTTCGGCGGATGACTCGATGTGGGATCAGCCCGCCGAGCAACTCCAGGCACGCATCACTCGCGAGGGCGCTGGCCGCACGACCGCCCAATGGTTCGAGAGCGCCACCAGTCTGTGGGAACGGCAGGCACACACCCCGGCCCTCGGAGCCGCAATCCCGCGGGTCCTGGCCGATCAACCCGAGATCAGGGTCGAGGGCGCCACAACGGACCGCGCCGGCAGGCGCGGTGTTGCCGTGAGCACGATGGCCCGTGACCCCCGCAACGGTTATGCCGAGGTGCGACGGCTCTACCTGGTGTTCCATCCCGAGACGGGTTTCCTCACAGCTGTGGAGAACGTCGCCCTCGACGGGCTACACGTCCCCGTGGACCCGCCCGCTACCGTCCACTACACCCTGTGGCTTGACGGTGGCTACGTCCCCGACACCGAAACGCGCCCGTGAACCCGACGTGCCAGGGGTGGCCTGCACCACCGGCCGGTGCAGGCCACCCCTCCTCACCCTCACGTAGGCATCCTCAGCCGCGGCTGGTCCGGATCAACCCCACGTTGTCGTTGAAACTCCCCAGATCTGCGATCCCATGCTGGTCCATGCCGTACGCGACCAGCTTGTCGTTCTTCGCCAGGTTGATGAACTCCGCCTTCGAGCAGTAGCTCTGCCCGAACGCCGAACTCAAGTTCCGTGACCAGTCGTAATTCCAGGGCCAGAACGTCGTTGGGTCCAGCGTGTAGCCAGCGCTGTCACACGGACCGCCATCACCCCAGATTCGATCGTGCCGGCCACCGAAATGGGCGTGCTCGTACCAGTGCATGACAACCACAGCATCCGCTTGCGGTGCCAACCACGCGCTGGATCGATACTGTGCACGCCACTGCAGCAGCTGTGCATCAGCCTTGTCCGCAGACACGTCCGAACACGTGCGGTGCAGCACCGGCGAAACCTCGCCGACCGCAGCCTTGCCCACCAACGTCGAGCAGTACGGGCCAGTTGTGTTGCCCTCGACAGGCGCCGCACCATCCGCTGGCTGGGCTTGCGCGACCCCCGTACCCAACACCAGCGCAGCGCAGATCGCCACGCTCGACGACGCCAGCCGTCTCAACATCACACGCACTCTCGTACCCCTCCTCCTCGGTCACTCGGTCGAGTGACCGAGGAGGACGTTAGCGACCAACGGATCACACAGGGAATAGGTGCGATTACGCGCTGCGGGTGATAACAAGATCACGTATCTGGGGCACTCCTGCACCCTCCCTCACCACATCAGTAATGTCCTCCGAAGAGAGCAACGCAGTCAGCGAACAGAGCAGGAAGACCAGAATCTTGCGGAACTCCGCAAGAGCACGGGACAGGGAGGGGATATGGAGTGGTGGGGGGGG
>NZ_BMMK01000026.1:8679-24522 GCF_014645795.1 Longimycelium tulufanense
CCCACCACTGGGATGGGTCAGGGGCGGCGCAGTTGGATCGGCCCGACGCTGACCTCCAACGGCACCAGATACAGCGTCAACACGACCGCGGCCAACACCAGCAGCACGACCACACAGAACCTGAGCCACGTGGCCCAGCAACGCAAGACATGTTCGGCCAAACTGATCAGCCCGCCCGTCGGTTTCCACCGTTCGGCGTCCCTGCCGGACTGCTCGGCGCGCATGCACGTGCATTCGCCGCTGCACCCGTCCTGCCGGCCCACCGGCGGCCCCGGGGGATCTACCGTCATCCGTGCTCCGTTCAACAACGAGGGACGCAAACCTCCTCCGCGCCCACGGTGTCGGCGATGCCGGGAAGCTGACCAACGCCGTGAGGCGCGAAGGTGAGCGGAGGGCGGCTCCCCCGCGGCTGGGGGAGCCGTGCCCGCTGCTCCTCGTGATCGAACACGGATTCGACTCGCGTTATGGAGAGATGCGCGGTGATCGGCACCGTGGTGCGGTGAACGGCACGTGGGGTTTCGCTGCCTACGATCAGCCCGACTGTGTATCGCTGCGGGTAAGTCCCTACGTGGGCCCAACCTTGGGGCAGTGTCCGGCGAGCGCGGAACGAGTTGCGTCCAGCGCAAACCAGCGCTGGGGGAATGCGTCTACGGTCAGGGGGTCGGCGTCCCAGCCTCTGTCCATGGCGCTGACTAAGGCCGCCCCGCTCGCGCGGTTCGAGAACCAACACGGGCGGCGCGACCCCGCGTGGTCAAGCGGCCGCGCCTTTAGGGCGGACGAGTGCGTCGAGCACCTTGGCTGCGGCCGGATTGGCCCGTCCGCGTCCCATGTAGACGTCCTGTGTCATGGACGGGTTCGCGTGCCCGAGCAGGTCCGCAATCTTCCGTGCGGTCTGGCCCTCGTCGTCGAGTGCGGTCGCCACGGTCTTGCGACCCACATGGGTGGTGAAGTGGGGATAGCCGATCCGTGCCCGTAGCCGCCGCACCGAGCGCTGCACGTTGCAGGGGTGCCGCCAGCCCAACATGGCGGACGGGAAAATCGGCTCGTACGGGTCCGGGTTGATCGGCCTGCGCACCAGCAGCACTGTCCACAGGTAGTCCGGCAGGGGAATGACGCGGAGCGCGGCGAAGGTCTTGCCCTCGTGACGGACCAGGCCGACACCCTCGACGTAGACGATGTTGCCGCTGACCAGGACATGGCGTGGTGGGATCTTGAGGCCCTCAATCGTGATGGGTTCGTCGGTGAGGTTGACCTCTCGCCAGCGGACGGCCAGGGCCTCGCCGTAGCGCACGCCGGTGCCGAAGAGGAAGCGGATCAGGTCGGGCAGGTCGGCGCGGCGCGCCAGCCTGTCGTCGTCGACTTTCTGGAGGAAGTCGACGAGTTCGTGGTTCTCCATGGCGTGGGCGGGGCGTCGTGCCTTGCCCCGGATGCGCTTCATGCTCCGCACGGGGTTGTGTTCGAGGACGTCGTGGCGGACCGCGAGCTGGAGGACCTCGGAGATGACGGTGCGGATGCCGCGTCGGGTGTTGGGTGCCACCCCAGCGTCCTTGAGCTGCTGGAAGTAGTGCTCGAGTCGGCCGACCGTGCACTCCCTGAGCAGGAGTTGGCCGAGGGCGGGGAGCACGTGGTTGTTCAGTCGGCTGCGGTAGCGGTCGCGGGTGGTGCCGGCGACGTCGAGGTCGGTGAGCCAAAGGTTGGCGGCCTGGCAGAAGCGGGAGGCGGGGGTGAGTACCTCTCCCGTGATGCCGGCTCGTTCCTTGAGCGCCTTGTTGAGCCTGGCCTTGGCCTTGTTCTCGGTGGCACCCCAGCGTTCGACCTTACGGGTCGCGCCATCGGCATCTCGGAAGCGGGTGGAGGCGCTCCACTTCTCGGGTGTGACCCCTTCCGAAGTCACGCGGCGGGTGTGGACCGCACCCCAGGTGCCGATCTCGAGCGGTGGGCGTCCCATGCCGACCCCTCCACCTTCCGTTTCCGGTGGGTTTCCGGTGGGTTCGATCATGGTACGAGGGTCCAACGTGGACTGTCCAAGCCCTGGACCTGCGCAAACTGGTGCCCCCGGTGCGACTCGAACGCACACTGGACGGATTTTGAGTCCGCTGCCTCTGCCGATTGGGCTACGGGGGCGGGCCGCGTTACACCTTACGCGATCAGGTGGAAGGGTACCGCAGCGGGTGGTGTGATCTTGCCATGCGAGCCACCTACGTCGAGGAGCTGGGCCCACCGTCGGTGACCCGCTACGGCGACTGCCGGATCCGCAGCCGGAACAAGGATGGGTGCTCGTCCGCACAAAAGCCGTGGCGGTCAACTGGGTCGACACGTTCATTCGGTCCGGCGCGTACCGGACCCCGCTGCCCATGCCGTTCGTGATCGGACGGGACCTCGTGGCCATCGTGGAGCAGGGCAGGGCGGCCTGGCGCCCGGCGAGCGGGCCCACCCAGCTACGACGGCCACCAGGGCGCCGCGGCCGAGCTGGTGGTCGCGGACGCGACCAGAGGGCACCGCCTACCAGAGGGCATCGAGCCGGGCCGAGCCGTGGCAACCCTGCACGGCACAACGACCGCACTGCGCCGCTTGAATCGGCCCTGAAACGGGCGGAACTCCGCGCCGGAGATCGAGTGTTCGTGCACGGCGCCACCGGCGCGGTGGGTTGGCTGTGGTCCAGCTCGCAGCCGAGCGCGGCGCGCACGTCCTCGCCACGGCCCGTGAGGACGACAGCCTGCAGATGCTTCACCGGTGGGGTGCGGTCCGGGCGATCGACACCCGGACCGAGCCGCCCGAGGCGTCCAAAGTCGATATCCGCTGGGACTGTACCGGCAGCATCCCGCTCGCCGACGCGCGCTCGCCGACGCGCTGTGGGCGCTGGTGAAGCGGGGTCGCGTCGTGGTGACCGCCCGGCAGGCCGAGGACCAGGTCCCCGCCTTCGAACTCCACCTCCGCGAGGCCGCCCTCCTGGGCTTCTCGCTGTCTCACGCCACCCAAGAGGAGCAGGCATGGGCGGTGCCGGGAACTCACCACGCGTCTGGCCCGAGGGAGACCAGAGATGAAGATCGCCCACGTCCTTCCGCCGGCGAGGCGGCCCGGGCCCACGAACTGCTCGAATCCTGCGGCGGTCCACGGCCGGATCGTGCTCGTTCCATAGTGTCGCATCGATCACGGGCCGGGGGCGCCCCTGCTCGCCCCCACGCCCGGTAGGCTGCGGTTTCCGGCGTTGACCAGCGCCAAGCCGTTGCCCACAGGACCCGCAGGAGGACCCCGGTGACCCAGTCGGCTGCCGAGGCCCGGACCCGGCCCCGCCGCGTGCTCGTCGCCGAGGACGAGGCCCTCATTCGCCTCGACCTCGTGGAGATGCTGCGCGAGGAGGGGTACGAGGTGGCCGGCGAGGCCGGTGACGGTGAGGAGGCCGTCCGGCTGGCCACCGAGCTGCGCCCCGACCTCGTAATCCTGGACGTCAAGATGCCCAAGATGGACGGCATCGAGGCGGCCTCGCAGATCGCCGGCCAGCGCGTCGCCCCGGTGGTCATCCTGACCGCCTTCAGCCAGCGGGACCTGGTCGAGCGCGCCCGGGACGCCGGTGCCATGGCCTACCTGGTCAAGCCGTTCGCCAAGCGCGATTTGGTCCCCGCGATCGAGCTGGCCGTCTCCCGGTTCGCCGAGCTGCAGGCGCTGGAGGGCGAGGTTGCCGGCCTCACCGAGCGGCTGGAAACCCGCAAGGTCGTGGAGCGCGCCAAGGGACTGTTGATGAGCAAGCAGGGCCTGACCGAGCCGGAGGCCTTCCGTTGGATCCAGCGCACCGCGATGGACCGGCGCACCACGATGCGCGCGGTCGCGCAGGCGGTCCTGGAGAACCTCAACTGAGGTCGTGCGGGCCAGGCCGGTCTCACCCGCCCGGCGGCCGCTCCCGCAGGAGACAGGTGAGACGAGCGGTGCAGGTGCGGTTGCCGTTCTCGTCGGTGACGACGATCTCGTAGGTGGCTGTGCTGCGCCCGCGGTGCAGCGGCACGCACACCCCGGTCACCACGCCGTCCCGCGCCGCCCGGTGGTGCGTGCAGGACAGCTCCAGTCCCACGGCGACCCGCTCCGGCATGGCGTGCAGCCCGGCCGCGATGGAACCCAGCGTCTCGGCGAGCACCGCGTTCGCGCCCCCGTGGAGCAGGCCGTAAGGCTGCCGGTTGCCCTTCACCGGCATGGTGCCAACCACCCGGTCCGGGTCCCATGACGTGACCTGGATCCCCATCCGGTCGTACAGCTGTTCGTCGGGGAACTGGGCGTTCTCGAGCACGGGCCCTCCGGGAGGTCACACGAACGGTGGTGTCGGAGGTTCACCCTAGACTCGCGACGTGAGCAGCACCGAGGCCCGTCGCACCTCCGCCCGACCCGCAGCCAGCACCACCGCGCCCGCCGGCGGGGGGCGGCGGTTGTTGTTGCTGGACGGGCACTCGCTGGCCTACCGCGCCTTCTACGCCCTGCCGGCGGAGAACTTCCGCACCAGTACCGGCCAGACCACGAACGCGGTCTACGGCTTCACCTCGATGCTGATCAACCTGCTGCGCGACGAGCAGCCCACGCACCTGGCGGTGGCCTTCGACGTCTCCCGCACGACGTTCCGCACCGAGGCCTACGCCGAGTACAAGGCCAATCGCGCCACCACCCCGGACGACTTCCGCGGCCAGGTCAGCCTGATCCAGGACGTGCTGCGCGCCCTGGGGATCCCCGCCCTGGAACGGGAGGGCTACGAGGCGGACGACCTGATCGCCACCCTGGCCACCAAGGCCGAGGCGCAGGGCTTCGCCGTGCTCATCTGCACCGGCGACCGCGACACCCTGCAGTTGGTCACCGACAACGTCACCGTCCTCTACCCGCGCAAGGGCGTCTCCGACCTCAACCGGTTCACCCCGGCCGCGGTGCAGGAGAAGTACCAGCTCACCCCGCAGCAGTACCCGGACTTCGCCGCCCTGCGGGGTGACCCGTCGGACAACCTGCCCGGCATCCCGGGCGTGGGGGAGAAGACCGCGGCCAAGTGGGTGCGCGAGTTCGGCTCGCTGGACGCCCTGGTCGACCGGGTCGACGAGGTGCGCGGCAAGACCGGGGATGCACTGCGCGCCGCGCTGTCCTCGGTGCTGCTCAACCGGCAGCTCACCGAGCTGGTGCGCGATGTGCCGTTGGGGGTCGAGCCGGAGGAGCTGGCGTTGCGCCCCTGGGACCGCGACGCCGTGCACCGGTTGTTCGACGATCTGGAGTTCCGGGTCCTGCGGGACCGGCTGTTCGCCACGCTGTCCAGCGCCGAGCCCGAGGCCGAGGATGGCTTCGAGGTACGTGGCGGCCCGATCGCCCCGGGTGCGCTGGCCGACTGGCTGTCCTCCCACGCCTCCGACGGCGGCCGCACGGGGCTGTCCTGCCGTGGCGAGTGGGCGCGCGGCAGCGGCGACCTGACCGGCCTCGCGCTGGCCGCGGCCGACGGCGAGGGCGGCTACGTCGACGCCGTCACGCTGACACCGGAGGACGACCAGGCACTGGCCACGTGGCTGGCTGACCCGGCCCTGCCCAAGGCCGCGCACGACGTCAAGGGCCCGCTGCACGCGTTGCGCTGTCGTGGCTGGCAGCTGGCTGGGCTCACCACCGACACCATGCTCGCCGCCTACCTGGTCCGCCCCGGCCAACGCTCGTTCAGGCTCGATGACCTGGTCGTGCGCTACCTGCAGCGGGAGCTGCGGGCCGAGACCGAGCCCGACGACGGGCAGCTCTCCCTGCTGGCCGAGGCCGATGACGAGCAGGCCGCGCACGGCGAGATCCTGCGTGCCCGCGCCGTCGCCGACCTCGCCGACGCGCTCGACGCCGAGCTGGGCCGGATCGGCGGCAAGGGGCTGCTGGCCGAGCTGGAGCTGCCGTTGCTGGCGGTGCTCGCCGAGTTGGAGGCCGCCGGCATCGCGGTGGACTCCGAGCACCTAGCGGGCCTCGAGGCGCACTTCGCGGCCAAGGTGAAGCAGGCCGCCCAGGACGCCTACGCCGTGATCGGCAAGGAGATCAACCTCGGCTCGCCCAAGCAGCTGCAGGTGGTGTTGTTCGACGAGCTGGGCATGCCCAAGACCAAGCGCATCAAGACCGGCTACACCACGGACGCCGAGGCGCTGCAGAACCTCTTCATCCAGACCAGCCATCCGTTCCTGGCGCACCTGCTGGCACACCGCGACGCCAGCAAGCTGAAGACCACTGTGGACGGTCTACTGAAGTCGGTAGCCGACGACGGCCGCATCCACACCACCTTCAACCAGACGATCGCGGCGACCGGACGGTTGTCCTCCACCGACCCGAACCTGCAGAACATCCCGATCCGTACCGACGAAGGCCGGCGGATCCGGGAGGCGTTCGTGGTCGGTCCCGGCTACGCCGAGCTGATGACCGCGGACTACAGCCAGATCGAGATGCGGATCATGGCGCACCTGTCCGAGGACGCGGCGCTGATCGAGGCGTTCCAGTCGGGCGCGGACTTCCACGCCGCCACCGCCGCCCGGGTGTTCTCGGTGGGCCCGGACGAGGTCAGCCCCGCCCAGCGCGCCAAGGTTAAGGCGATGAACTACGGCTTGGCCTACGGCCTGTCCGCCTTCGGCCTCTCCCAGCAGCTGCGCATCTCCACCGAGGAAGCACGCGAGCTGATGGACGAGTACTTCGCCCGCTTCGGCGGGGTGCGCGACTACCTGCAGGCCGTGGTCGACCGGGCGCGCCGGGAGGGCTACACCGAGACGATCCTCGGTCGGCGCCGGTACCTGCCGGACCTGACCAGCGACAACCGGCAGCGGCGGGAGATGGCCGAGCGGATGGCCCTCAACGCCCCGATCCAGGGCAGCGCCGCGGACATCATCAAGGTGGCCATGCTCGGGGTGCACCGCGCGCTGGCCGAGTCCGGCCTGCGTTCCCGGATGCTGCTGCAGGTGCATGACGAGCTCGTGCTCGAGGTGGCCGACGGCGAGCGCGAGGAGGTCGAGAAGCTGGTCCGCGCCCAGATGGGCGGCGCCTACGAGCTGTCGGTGCCGCTGGAGGTGTCGGTCGGCTTCGGCCGCTCCTGGGACGACGCCGCACACTAGCGAACGCGCACCAGCAATGAGGCAATAAGGGGTGTCCGGTGCCCATTGCTCGGTGACGGGCGCAGCGAGCATCGCGGCGGGGCGACAAGGTGCGCAGCGAAGCCCGGAGGCGAGCCGTCCAACACTGCTCGGTGACGGGCGCAGCGAGCATCGCGGCGGGGCGACAAGGTGCGCAGCGAAGCCCGGAACCGAGCAATGCAACGCCGCGGGCTAGCCTCGCGGGGTGCCGTTACTCGGTCTCCACGACCCGCTTCCGTCCCGGCCCCTCCGGGTGCTCGTGGCCGGCTCCAGCAGAGTCGGGAAGACGACCATGGTTCGGGCGGTCGCTGACCGGCTGGGCCTGCCCGCCGTGGAGCTGGATGCCCTGCGCCACGGTCCGAACTGGACACCTCGACTGTCCTTTGTGGATTATGTGCGGGAGTTCAACCACGTCTTCCGCTGGATTTGGCGAACGCTTCCCCAGACCGCCCAGCGGATGCGGAAGGTGCTCTCGGGCCCGGACGGTGCACGCCTCACCATCGTCCGGCTGTGGGGACATCATCAGGTGGACCGCTGGCTGGAGAGCACGTTGCGAACGGTCGCGGAGCGGGCTGAGACGTGATGAACGCGCGACGAGCGGTGGTGGTCGGCGGTACCCGGATGTTGTCCAGGTGCGTGGCGGAACTACTGGCCGAGGGTTGGGACGTCATCATTTCCTCCCGGCACCGCGTCGAGATCACTCCAGCCAGCGAACAGCCGGAACCCAGCCGCCCCGGCGCCGCCGCCCGTTCCGCCCTGCCACCGCCCGGTCATTGGCCGACGCGCGAGTCGTCCCGTCGGACCTCCCGGTGGGTGCGGGCCGACTGGACGGAACCGGACCTGTTCGCCTCCGCGGTCGCAGATGCGCTCGACGGCCCCGCGCACCTGCTGGTCGCCTGGGTGCATGAGCCGTACCGCACGGCTGTCTTGCGCGCCGTGGCCCCGTTGCTCGACGCGGCGACGCCGGTGGTTGAGGTGTACAGCAGTTTCGCTGCGACTCCCGCCACGGGCCTGCCCGATCCGGCCCTCACCGACCACCCCACACACCGCGTGGTCCTCGGGTTCGTCCACACTGGATCGAACCGCGTGCCCACTCACCAGGAGATCTCGGCCGGTGTACTGGCCGTGATCCGCCGGGCCCTCGGTGGTGAGCCACCGCGCGTGCACGAAATAGGGCGGCCCCAGCCCTGACACCCGGGCCCCGGAACAGGGCGCACGGGTGCCAGGGCGGGCAGTCAACTGTCGGTACGCCCGGCGAGCCCGCGGATGAGCACGAGAACGGACTCCCGGACGTCCTCCCGGCTGCGCTCGGGATGGAAGACGTGCCAGTCCAACGACACCACGAGCAACGTGCCGAACAACGCCGCGGCCGCGGTGGCCGGCTGCACCCCCTCGGGGAGCCGGCCGGCCTCCTGCAACCGGTCCAGCACCCCCCGGATGATCAGCGCGAGGTCGTCCCGCAGCAGCTCCAGGGTCTCCCGCCACGCGCCCGGCGTGTGCCACATCTCGCTCACCAGGAGCTGGGCGAACGACGGGTACTCACCGAAGAAGCCCAACGCCTCGTCGACGGTGGCCTCCAACGCCCGTGACGGGTCCCGGAGCCCGGCGGCCCGCCGCAGCCGGCTGGCCAACAGCTCGACGCCGTGCCGGAGCAGGGCGTCCACCAGCGCGTCCTTGCTGCCGAAGTTGTAGTAGACGGTGCCCTTGGCCACCCCGGCCTCGGCCGCGATCTCGTCCACCGTCACGCTGGCCGCACCGCGCTCGCCGACCAGGCGCAACGCCGCGTCGAACAGCTTCTGCTTGGTGACCTCGGTGCGACCGGGCCGCGCCGGCCCGGTCCGACCACCGCGAGGCGCGCTCACAGCACCAGCTCCGGCTTGAGCTGCTTCGGTGTCCACAC
Source organism: Longimycelium tulufanense (assembly GCF_014645795.1). Lineage (GTDB taxonomy): Bacteria > Actinomycetota > Actinomycetes > Mycobacteriales > Pseudonocardiaceae > Longimycelium > Longimycelium tulufanense. The sequence continues at coordinate 17,677 of NZ_BMMK01000026.1, forward strand.
CTTCTGCCGCCGCGCCGCGAAGGTGGACAATGCCAGCCCCGCCACCAGGTATGCGCCGATCACCGCCACATCCTTACCCATGTCGGTCAGGGAACCGCCATAGATCAGGTGGCGCAACCCGTCGACGACGTACGACAGCGGCAACGCCCAGTGGATCGGGTGCAAGGGGGCCGGGGTGGTCTGCCACGGGAACGTGCCCCCGGCCGAGGTCAGCTGGAGGACCAGCAGCACCAGTGCCGCGAACTTGCCGACCGAACCGAGGTAGGCGTTCAGGCCGTGCAGCACGGCCGTGAAGGCCAACGAGGCCAGCACCAGGAACCCGAAGGTGGCCAGTGGATGCGCCGGGTCCAGGTCGAGCGTTGTGGTCACCACCAGGTAGAGCACGGCGACCTGGACGGCGCCGAGCAGGGCGGCCGGCAGCCACCCGCCGAGGGCGACCCGCAGCGCCGGCTGCCCGGCCGCCAACGCGCGCGCCGAGAGCGGCTTGAGCAGCAGGAACAACACGAACCCGCCGATCCACAGCGACAGCCCGAGGAAGAACGGGGCCAACCCGGCGCCGTAGGTGCCGGCCCCGGCCTGGCTCAGCTTGTTGATCGCCACCGGGTCGCCGATCGTCTCGGCGGTCGCCTTCCGGGTCGGGTCGTCGGGGTTGGGCACCTGGTCCCTGCCTGCGCCGAGCTGGTCGGCCAGCTCCCGGCTGCCGTCCTTGAGCTTGCCGGTGCCCTCGTTCACCATCCGCTGGGTACCGTCGACCGCCCGCTGTACGCCGTCGCGCAGCTCGGGAGCCTTCGCGGCCAGTCGGCCGCTGCCGTCGGCGACCTGCTGGGCACCGCCCTGCAGCTGCTCGATGCCATTGACGAGTTCGGGTGCCTTAGTGGCGAGCTTCTTGGTTCCGTCTGCCAGCTGTCCCGCACCGCCGGACAGCTGTGCGGTGCCGTCGGCCACCTTCTTGGCTCCGTCGGCCAGTTCGTTGACCTTGCCGACCGCCACCTGGGCTTCCTGGTATTTCGTGTCGATACGGTCCAGCAGGTCACAGCCCGGTGCACCCGGGTTCTCCCGGCACGTCCTGTGCAGGAGCTGGTTGAGCTCGTTGTTGGTGATCAGGTCGTGGTACTTCCGCAGTTTCGCGTTGGCGTCGTTGACCTTGTCCGCAAACTGCGCATTGCCTTCGGCGACACGTTGCGCGCCCTTGCTGAGTTCCTGGGACTTCTCCGTCAGCCGGTCGGCGCCATCCGCGAGCTGCCTCGTCTGGCCAGGCATGTCCTTGGTCTGGTTGCCTAGTTCACCAAGCCCGTTCGACACCTTCTTGGCCCCGTCAGCAAGCTTGGGAACGTCGTTGGTGAGCTTGGTCGTGCCGTCGAGCAGCTTGCGCTGGCCGTTGAGCAGTTCGCGTGCGTTGCTGTCCAGAGTCGCGCTGCCGTTCGCCAACTTGGTCGCGCCGTCGGTGGCCTGCCGCATCTTCTCCGCGATCGTCGCGAAGCCGAGGAGGAACCGGTCGGCCGCCTGCCGCCCGACCTTGCTGGACACCGCGCGGTGGATCTCGTCGACGACCTTGTTCGCGATCGTGCCCGCCAGGTAGTTGTTCGAGTCGTTGGTGGTGAGGATGATCGTGCCCTGCCGCGGCTTGAAGTCGCTCGAGGACATCAGTGCGTCGGAGAAGTCCGCGGGGAACGTGAGCGAGAACGTGTAGCGGCCGTGGCGCACCCCGTCCTCGGCGTCGGTGCGGTCGGTGCGGTGCCAGTCGAACTTCTTGGCGTCGAGTAGCTCGTTGGCCACGTCCTCGCCGGCGTGCATCTCCTTGCCGTCCTTGGCGACCCCCTGGTCCTCGACGACGAGCGCGGCGGGCACCTCGTCGAGCTTCTTGTAGGGATCCCAGTTCGCGTACAGGTACAGCGAGCCGTACATCAGCGGCACCAGCACCAGTGCCAGTACCGCCAGCTTGGGCAGCCGCCCGGTGGTGATCCGACGCAGCTCGGCGGCGGCGAGGCGGAACGAGGTCACTGTTTCCTCTCCAAGGGCTTGGTGTCGGTGACGGACGGAGCGGGCGAGGGGGCGTCGTCGGTGTCCGGTGCCGGGGGAGTGGTGGAACCATCCCGCGTACTGGCCGGCGGAGCCTCGGATGCGTCCGGCTCCCGCTCGTCCGCGGACGGGTCCGACGGCTCCGGGCCGTCCCCCACCTCCGCCGGCTCCGGCTCCTGGACAACCACGGGCGGGGGCTGGTCGTGCTCGCCGAGCCGGGCCGCGGGCACGTCCAGCAGGGCCGCCGTGGGCGGCGCGCACAGCACGACCACGGCCATGCCCTGCTCGGCCTGGGCACGGGCGAGCGACCACCACAGTTCGGGGTCACAGCCGTGCCGGTCGGGGCAGTCCAGGACCAGGCCCCGGACGCCCCGGCGGATGGCGGCCAGCTCGACCAGCAGCCGCAGCCGCAGCTCGGGCGGGACGCTGTCGAACCGGCGGTGCGCGTACTCACCGGCGTCGCGCTCGGCCAGCCAGGTGGCGACCCGGCGCCGGGAGGCGCGATGGCCGCCGAGGCCCATCTCCTCACGCACGACGAAAGCCAGGTCCAGGGCGTCCTCCGGGGCTGAGACCCCGGGCGCGTCGACGACCGCGACCCGGCGCCGGAGCCGCTCGGGGGCCTGGGCCCCGTCCAGCAGCACCGTGCCCGAGCTGGGGCGCATCCGGCCGGCCACGGCCAGTGCCAGGGCCGTGTGTCCCTGGCCGGGCTCCCCGCTGACCAGCGTCACCGCCCCGGACCGCGCCGCCAGCGACGTCGGGGGCAGCAACGGGCCCTGCGCACCGTTGACGCCCACCCGCCGGGCCTGGATCTCCACACCGCCTCCTTTGAACTGACTAGTCAGTTCAAATAATGCCGCGTAGGGGACCCAGCAGCAACCCGACGGGGTGTGATCTTCAAGACCGGGTGGGCCACCACACAGCGGGCCGAATTGCGCCCAGGGGAGAGAGGACTCGAGCCGCGGGGCCGTCGCGCAGGGGTGACCGGAGCGGGTTCCGTTGGCCAGCTGTCCCGTACCGCCGGAGGGCTGTCCGTTGCGATCGGCCACCATCGTGGCTTTGTCGGCCTGTGGGAGAAAACCCGAACGCCTACCAAGGGGAGTGGGTGACGCGCGCCTCGGGATTGGGCGGCTCAGTGTGATGAGCTGTGGGGCGCAAGGATTCGTGGTCTCCGCTCCGCACCTCAGCGGAGTGCGTCGGCGGGCCGCACCTCCCACACAGTCCACAGTGGACGATAGCCCTGTCTGGGCCAGAACACCGAGGACAGTGGGTTCGGCGGGTTGTAGTAGAGGTACGTGCCGGCCGCTCCCGTCGTGGCCAGCCGGGTGTGCACCGCATCCATCAGCTGCCGCCCGACGCCCCGGCCGCGCGCCCCGGGCAACACCGAGACACAGTTGACGTACGCCCACCGGCCCGGCGGCAGGCGTACCGCCCAGCTGTCCGGGTCCGGGTCGCTCCACCCGCACTCGGCCATCGCCACCGTGACGCCCTCCCGCTCGGCCAGCCACACCGGGTCGCCGGCCAGCAGCCGCGACCGCAGCATCCCCCGCTTCAGCGAGCCCGCGTCCGGCCGCACCATCGCACCGCCCACCAATGCGGAATACCGCAGCTCCGCCATGGCCAGCCCGTGCACGGCGTCGAGGTCGGCCGGGGTCGCGCGGCGGATGAGCAACCCGTCCGGGACCGTCATGGCGGCCGGTGGCGGCGCCAGGCGCACCGCCAGCACCGACAGCGGAACGAGCCCGTGGTCCAGCAGCACGCGGGTCACCGTCGCGTCCCGGCTCGGCCAGGTCACCACGCAGGACGAGTCCGGGTTGGGCGGTCCCAGCCGCTCCAGGCGCTGGCGCCACACCCGCAGCAGGGCGTCCACACCCTCCGGACCGGCGTCGCCCACCAGGGGGAACATCTCGTGGGCCTGCCGGGCCGACCACAGCGACGGCACCATGCCGGGCCCGTTCTCCGAGCGCAGCAGCACGCCCGCGACCAGCCGGCCGTCGGACAGCCCGGCGGTGACCACGTCTCCCGGCGGCAGGGCGTGGACGCGGGGCAGCAGCGGGTCGAGACCGACCAGCCGCTCGGACTGGGCCGCCAGCAGGTCCCGGCTGATGCTCACGGCGGGCGCCTCCACATGCACATCGTGCGCCCGATGGCGGTGCACCGTCACGGGCGGTGGCAGGCGAAGATCACCGTGCCGGGGAACAGCCGGCCCCGCAGCGGGCTCCACTGCCCCCACTCCCGGTCCAGCCCGGCCGGCCACTTCGGCTCGACGAGGTCGTCCAGGACGAACCCGGCCGCGCGCAGCTGCCGGACGTAGTCGCCCAGCGTGCGGTGGTGCTCGACATAGGTCGCCCGGCCCGCGTCGTCGACCTCCACGTAGGGGGTGCGGTCGAAATAGGAGTTGACCGCGGTCAGCCCGCGCGGTCCCGGGTCGTCGGGGAAGATCCAGCGCATCGGGTGGGTCACCGCGAACACCCAGCGCCCGCCGGGGCGCAATGCCCGCGCGACCTCGCGCATCACCGCGCCGGAGTCGGCCACGAACGGGATCGCCCCGAAGGCCGAGCACGCGATGTCGAACGAGCCCGCGGCGAACGGCAACTGGTCGGCGCTGGCCTGCACCAACGGAACCTCAACCCCGCTCTGTGCGGCGGCGGCCCTGGCGTGGCCGAGCATTCCGGCGGAGATGTCGAGGGCCACCACGGCGGCCCCCTGTGTGGCCAGCCAGCGAGCGCACGGCGCCGAGCCGCAACCCACCTCCAGCACCCTGGCCCCGGCCACCGGGCCGAGCAGCCCGGCCTCGGCCTCGCGCAGCCCCTCCGGGCACCACACGAAGTCGACCGTGCCCAGGAAGTCGCCGTGCTCGGCGTGGTAGTCGTCGGCGTCCGCGTCCCACCAGGCCCGGCTGGCCGCGCGCGACTCGGCCGCATCCGCCGTGCGGTTGGCCACACCCGCGGTGCCCAGTACCGCCTCGGCCGCCGCGTACCGGTGCGGCGTTTCCCGGGGCGCGGAACCGTGCGGCTGTCCACCCCCGGACCCCAGGTCCTGCGTACTCTGGCGGGTGGTTCGCGGTGGAACCGAGGAGTGGCTGATGTGGTGCGCCTGGCCGGCCACGATGCTCCTTCCGTGCGCCGGGTTTGCCCCGCGATCGCGCAGCCGCGTACGATACCCGGCGCGCAGTGGGTCTGCGCTGCCTGGCGCCGAGCAGGGTGAGTTGGCTGGGAATCAGGTCGCGCTCGTCGACGTTGTGCTGACGGCATCGTCCTCGACCTCCGCCGGCGAGCAGGACCCGCCGCGCGGACCGAAGCACGCGACGACCCGACTAACCCGTAACCGGAGCAACCCACCTGATGTCCACCGACACCACCACCGTCCCGGCTGCCAACTCCGACAAGCAGCAGGTCGCCATCAACGACGTCGGGACGGAGGAGGACTTCCTCGCCGCCGTCGACCAGACCATCAAGTACTTCAACGACGGCGACATTGTCGAAGGCACCATCGTCAAGGTCGACCGTGACGAGGTGCTGCTCGACATCGGCTACAAGACCGAGGGCGTCATCCCCTCGCGAGAGCTGTCGATCAAGCACGACGTCGACCCGGCCGAGGTGGTCAGCGTCGGTGACCACGTCGAGGCCCTCGTCCTGCAGAAGGAGGACAAGGAGGGCCGGCTGATCCTGTCCAAGAAGCGCGCCCAGTACGAGCGCGCCTGGGGCACGATCGAGGCGCTCAAGGAGAAGGACGAGCCGGTCAAGGGCACCGTCATCGAGGTCGTCAAGGGTGGCCTCATCCTCGACATCGGGCTGCGCGGCTTCCTGCCCGCGTCGCTGGTGGAGATGCGCCGGGTGCGCGACCTGCAGCCGTACGTGGGCCGCGAGCTCGAGGCCAAGATCATCGAGCTGGACAAGAACCGCAACAACGTGGTGCTGTCCCGCCGCGCCTGGCTGGAGCAGACCCAGTCCGAGGTGCGCAGCGAGTTCCTCAACCAGCTGCAGAAGGGCCAGGTCCGCAAGGGCGTGGTCTCCTCGATCGTCAACTTCGGCGCGTTCGTCGACCTGGGCGGCGTGGACGGCCTGGTGCACGTCTCCGAGCTGTCCTGGAAGCACATCGACCACCCCAGCGAGGTCGTCGAGGTCGGCCAGGAGGTCACCGTCGAGGTCCTCGACGTCGACATGGAGCGCGAGCGGGTCTCGCTGTCGCTGAAGGCGACGCAGGAGGACCCGTGGCGGCAGTTCGCCCGGACCCACGCCATCGGCCAGATCGTGCCGGGCAAGGTCACCAAGCTGGTGCCCTTCGGTGCGTTCGTCCGCGTCGACGAGGGCATCGAGGGCCTGGTGCACATCTCCGAGCTGGCCGAGCGGCACGTGGAGATTCCGGAGCAGGTCGTCCAGGTGGGCGACGAGGTCATGGTCAAGGTCATCGACATCGACCTGGACCGGCGCCGCATCTCGCTGTCGCTGAAGCAGGCCAACGAAGGCTTCACGCCGGACTCGGAGTTCGACCCGACCCAGTACGGCATGGCCGCCGAGTACGACAACGAGGGCAACTACATCTACCCCGAGGGCTTCAACCCGGAGACCCAGGAGTGGGAAGACGGGTACGAGAAGCAGCGCGAGGAGTGGGAGCGGCAGTACGCCGAGGCCCACGCCCGCTACGAGATGCACATGAAGCAGGTCTCCAAGGCCGCCGAGTCTGCGGCCGAGGCCGCCGGCGGGGACCAGAACTACTCCTCCGGCACCGAGTCCGGTGGCTCGCTGGCCAGCGACGAGCAGCTCGCCGCGCTGCGGGAGCGCCTGTCCGGCGGCGCCTGATCCGCCGGTAGGGACCGCACGTCAGCCG
>NZ_BMMK01000026.1:24552-88534 GCF_014645795.1 Longimycelium tulufanense
GGGTGTGGGGCCCCGGTGTTTTTTGGTTGACCCGCACCGGCGTCGCTAACGTGATCTTCGTGCGTGCAGCCGTCCCGGCGAGCACCCGTCGCCGACCCCCGACCCCGTGCGCCGGATTCCGCCGCCGCCCGCCCGTCGGGCCCAGGGTCGGGCCCGCCGAACCCCGGGTGCCCACTTGGGCAGCGGACCGCCTCGTCCTGCTGCTCGTGCTGACCACCTGCGTCGCGGCCCTGTTCGCCTGCTCCGGCGACCCGTCCACCCCGGTGCCACCGCCGCCGGTACCGACCTCCACCCCTCCGTCCACCCCGGCCAACACCCTGCTGGCCCAGGGCATGCCCGCCGCCCGCGTGCCGAAGGACTGCACGCTGGTGGCCCCCGCGGCCGAGGTCGACCGGATCGCCGGCCGCCGGCTCGGGCCCAGCCTGCAGATCGTCGGTGTCCCCGAGCCCGCCATCGGCCGTACGGAGCGGCTCGCCTGCTACTACGGTGCGAGCGGGGGGGTGAAGAAGCCGGTGGGTGCGGTCGAACTGGGCCTGGCCGGCTACGCCACCGAGCGGGCCGCGGCCCAGCGGGTGCGCGCGACGATCGATGCGGAGCGGGCGCGCGGGGCCGCGGTGAACGAGATCCGGCTCGGTGCCGAACCGGCGGTGCTGCTGGTGGGGCCGAAGGAGCGGACTTTGATGCTGGCCCTGGACCGGGCGACCGTGGTGGTGACCGCGCGCCATGGCGTCGTCGACGACGACCAGGCGACCCGGGTGCTCACCGTGCTGGGTCAGCGCGCCTCCGGCGCGTTGCTGGCCTGACCCTCCTCAGGCGCGAGCGGCGGTCCAGCCGACGGCCGTGCGCCGGCGCGGGCCGGCGAGGCTGTGACGGGCCGGCACGAGCAGGGCGTGCCACCACCCACATTGGCGCGCGACCAGCGCCGCGGCCACGGCCGGGTACGCCACGCAGTGCACCAGACCGGGGCTACCGAGGCGGTGCCGGGCCCGCGGTGTGTCTCTTCGCGGCATCGCTCCTCCACCCGCCGAGTGGTTGCTTGACAAGCTGTGCCGGCTTGCAGCTCCAGATGGTGTAGGCGGTGCGGTGTGTCGTCGGTCGAACGGAGTAGCGTCGCCGCCCCCGCGACCTCGCCGTGAAAACCGTTGTTTCGCCTGGGAGACTCGTCCGGTGCTACGTGTGGGTCTGACCGGGGGGATCGGCTCCGGCAAGTCGACGGTGGCGGGCCGGCTCGCCGAGCTGGGTGCGGTGGTGATCGACGCCGACCAACTGGCCAGGGAGGTGGTCGCCCCCGGCACCGAAGGGCTCGCCGAGGTGGTGGCCGCGTTCGGGCCGGAGGTGCTCGCCGCCGACGGCTCGCTGGACCGGCCCGCGCTCGCCAAGCGGGTCTTCGACGACGACGACGCGCGATACCGGCTGAACGCGATCGTCCATCCTCGGGTGGCCGCCCGTAGCGCCGAGTTGATGGCCGCCGCACCGCCCGACGCGATTCTGGTTCAGGACATCCCGCTGTTGGTCGAGAACGGCTTGGCACCCATCTTCCACCTGGTTCTCGTGGTGTCCGCGCCCGTCGAGGAGCGGGTCCGGCGCCTGGTGGGTCGCGGGATGGACGAGTCCGACGCTCGCGCGCGGATCCGTGCGCAGGCCAGTGATGCGAAGCGGCGCATGGTGGCCGACGCGTGGTTGGACAACAGCGGACCTCGCGAGGGGGTGTGGTCCGAAGTGGACCGGCTGTGGCGGGATCGGCTGGTGCCGTTCGAGGCCAACCTCCGACTGCGCCGCCATACCGAGCGCGGGGCCCCGGAGCTCGTCGCACCCGACCCGACCTGGACTGTGCAGGCGGAGCGGATCAGGGCCCGGCTCCGGAAGGCCGCGGGCGCCCGGGCGTTGCGTATCGACCACATCGGCTCGACCGCCGTGCCGGGGCTCGCGGCCAGGGACGTGATCGACATCCAGGTAACGGTCGCCTCGATGGCGGACGCCGACGCGTTGGCCGAGCCGTTGGCCGAGGCCGGCTTCCCGTTGCTGCCCGGCTTCGACCAGGACGGGCCGATTCCCTCGGTGGACCCCGACCCGGAGCACTGGCGCAAGCGCACCCACGTCAGCGCCGACCCCGGGCGCTGGGCCAACGTGCACCTGCGGGTGGTGGGCTCGCCGGGCTGGCGGTACGCGTTGTTGTTCCCGGCGTGGATGCGGGCCGACACCGCGGCGCGGGAGGAGTACGAGCGGCTCAAGCGAGGATTGGCCGGCGAGCACGCGGCGATCCCGGACTACGGTCAGGCCAAGGGGCCGTGGTTCGCCTCGGCGAGCGCTCGGGCCGAGGAGTGGGCGGCCAGGACCGGCTGGGCGCCGGACCGCGCCTGATCGCCGATCCGGCCCGGCGGTATGGCCCCGCCGCGGTGGGACGTCGCGTCCTTGCCGCGCCGTCCCTACAGCGGCGGCCAGGGCTCGAAGATGCCGTGCGCGGCCAGCCACGCGCCCAGGTCGTGCCGGTGCAGGCTGATCTCTTCCAGCGTCCGGTGCACGGTGCGCAGGGCCATGTCGGCGTCACTCGGGCGCAGCACCTGCCCGGCCACCGCGGCCGCGAACTCCTCGGAACGCACGATGCGGGCCGTCGTCCCACCCGGCACCGCCAGCCCGAGCAGCAGGTCCGTGGTGCGCCAGGTGCGGGAGTCGTGCTGCACCCGCACGGCCGTCAGCACGCTCGGCCCACCCCGCGCGTGCCGCGACCGCGGCCGCTGGTGGGTGAGCCGGAGCCCGGCCTCCGGTAGCAACCAGGTCACCTCGGAGTCGGCGAACGGATCCTCCGGGGTGGGGTGCTCCAACCGGAGCCCCCATCGCTCCACCTGGCAGACCGTCAGGTGGCGGCTGCTTCCCGAGGAGTAACTGCGCTCCGCCGTGAAGGTGTCCACCACGTCGACCAACTGCGGAGTGATGACGGCGCCCACGCGGCCCGAGGGTAGTGGTAAGTGTGCGCTGGGTGATCACCCGGGTCATTTCGTTACATCACGGGTCGTCGGCGGTCGGATATCGATCCGGTGGCGGCGGCCAGAAACCTCCGATCGGCGGTTGCCCGCGGTCGAGTGAATTGTCAACCGCGGCGCCGTTGGTTGCGCCACCGAAGCACCACACCGTGCTCGGCCAGCCAGGCGGGTAGGTCGTAGGCGTGTCGGGTGATGCCCTCCACCGTCCGGTAGGCCCGCTCCAGCGCGCGTTGGGCGTAGCCGGCGTCGAGCAGCCCGGCGGTGAGCGCCGCCAGCAGCTCGTCGGTGTCCACGACGGTGAGGTCCTTGCGGTGCCGCACCACGATGTCCAGGTAGTAGTCGGTGGTGGTCCAGCGGTCCCCCTCGACCGCGACGTCGACCACGTCGAGGTAGTAGTCCTGGTCGCGCTCGTGGCCCGGCAGCCAGCGCCAGTCGGTCACCCGCAGGCCCAGGTTGGGCAACAGCCACGACTCGACGTAGTCCATGCGCGGGTGGTCGACCACCCGGCGGGCCATGTAGAGCCCGAACGGCTCGACCCGGTACTCGTCGACCCGGCGGACGAACCCCTTCGGGTCGACGTTGGTCATGGCGGCGACGTCGAAAACCTCGACCTTGGGCGGGTGGATGTGGCTCGTCATGTCCTCGGCGGTACCGGTTTCCTGGTCGGCGGCAGTGTTGTCGGCGGCACTGAGCGTCACGCAGCGCACCCTACGCATGCCTGATCATGATCGATGAGCCGCATGCGCTTCACAGCGCACCCGTGCCGCTCAGGTGTGGCGAGCAAGCGAAGACCGCGCGGGAGCCGGGTGACCCGAATCCCCGGCGGATTATCGGGCTCCGGTGGACGCGAATCTGGACATCGTTGCTGTTCAACACCTGGTGGACGGGCCCGGGCCGCCGTGGTGGGAACGTCGTGGCCGGGTGTCGGGGGTCGGGCCTACGCTCGATGACGTGTCCGAGCCAGACGCCGCGGCGGTGACCGCCCACTCCGACTTCCGGCCGATCAACGCGATCCCGCGGGCCGACGGCCGCTTCCACGTGGTCAGCGACTACGAGCCGGCCGGCGACCAGCCGCAGGCGATCGACGAGCTGGAGCGGCGGATCAAGGCGGCGGAGCGGGACGTCGTCCTGCTCGGCGCCACCGGCACCGGCAAGTCGGCGACCACGGCCTGGCTCATCGAACGGGTGCAGCGCCCCACCCTGGTCCTGGAGCCGAACAAGACGCTGGCCGCGCAGATCGCCAACGAGTTGCGCGGATTCTTCCCGGACAACGCCGTCGAGTACTTCGTCAGCTACTACGACTACTACCAACCCGAGGCGTACGTCCCGCAGACCGACACCTACATCGAGAAGGACTCCTCGATCAACGAGGACGTCGAGCGGCTGCGGCACTCCGCCACCATGAGCCTGCTGACCCGGCGCGACGTCGTCGTGGTCGCCTCGGTCTCCTGCATCTACGGCCTGGGCACCCCGCAGGAGTACCTGGACCGCTCCATCCACGTGCGGGTCGGTCAGGAAGTCGAGCGCGACCTGCTGCTGCGCGCCCTGGTCGACGTGCAGTACACCCGCAACGACCTGGCCTTCGCCCGCGGCACCTTCCGGGTCCGCGGCGACACCGTGGAGGTCATCCCCTCCTACGAGGAGCTGGCGGTCCGCCTGGAGTTCTTCGGCGACGAGATCGACCGGCTCTACTACCTGCACCCGCTCACCGGCGAGGTGGTGCGCGAGGTCTCCGAACTGCGGATCTTCCCGGCCACGCACTACGTGGCCGGCCCGGAGCGGATGGAACGCGCGATCCGCGGCATCGAGGAGGAGCTGGCCGACCAGCTCGCCAAGCTCGAGCGGCAGGGCAAGCTGCTGGAGGCGCAGCGGCTGCGCATGCGCACCACCTACGACATCGAGATGATGCGGCAGGTCGGCTTCTGCTCGGGCATCGAGAACTACTCACGGCACATCGACGGCCGCGCGCCCGGCTCCGCCCCGGCCACCCTGCTCGACTACTTCCCCGAGGACTTCCTGCTCGTCATCGACGAGTCACACGTGACCGTCCCCCAGGTCGGCGGCATGTACGAGGGCGACGCCTCGCGGAAGCGGACCCTGGTCGACCACGGCTTCCGGCTGCCCAGCGCGCTGGACAACCGGCCGCTGACCTGGGAGGAGTTCCAGGACCGGATCGGGCAGACGGTGTATCTGTCGGCCACCCCGGGCCCGTACGAGATGGCACAGGCCGGCGGCGAGTTCGTCGAGCAGGTCATCCGGCCGACCGGACTGGTGGACCCGGAGGTCGTCGTCAAGCCCACCGAGGGCCAGATCGACGACCTGGTGCACGAGATCCGGCAGCGCGCCGAGCGGGACGAGCGGGTGCTGGTCACCACGCTCACCAAGAAGATGGCCGAGGACCTCACCGACTACCTGCTCGAGCTGGGCATCCGGGTGCGGTACCTGCACTCCGAGGTCGACACGCTGCGTCGGGTCGAGCTGCTGCGCCAGCTTCGGCTCGGCGACTTCGACGTGCTGGTGGGCATCAACCTGCTGCGCGAGGGTTTGGACCTGCCCGAGGTGTCGCTGGTGTCCATCCTGGACGCCGACAAGGAGGGCTTCCTGCGCAGCGAGACCTCGCTGATCCAGACCATCGGCCGGGCGGCCCGGAACGTCTCCGGCCAGGTCCACATGTATGCGGACAGGGTCACCGACTCGATGCGGCGCGCGATCGACGAGACCAACCGGCGGCGGGCCAAGCAGATCGCCTACAACACCGAGAACGGCATCGATCCGCAGCCGCTGCGCAAGCGGATCGCCGACATCCTGGACCGGGTTTACGAAGAGGCCGACGACACCGAGCAGGTGGCGGTCGGCGGCTCGGCCCGCAACGTCTCGCGCGGCAAGAAGCCGGCCGGCGAGCCCGGTGCGCCTCGCGGGACCGCGGGCGTGCTCGTGGACAAGGACGTCAAGTCGATGCCCCGGGCGGAACTGGCCGACCTGGTGCAGCAACTGACCGACCAGATGATGAACGCCGCGCGCGAACTGCAGTTCGAGCTGGCGGCCCGGTTGCGGGACGAGATCGCGGACCTGAAGAAGGAGCTGCGCGGCATGGATGCCGCCGGGATCAAGTAGGGCCGGAACACTTCACCGATCGCGCTGATGGCCCGAAACCGTTGGTGTTCAACGGTTTCGGGCCAAGGTCCGAAGGTGGCTCCTCCGCGGTCGTGCCCGCTTTCGTCACCTGACGGAGGAGTCCTGGTGGAAATCCGCGTTCTACGGCAACACGAACTCAGTCACACCGCGCCGTTGTCGCGGTAGGTTCATTCGGCCGCGGGAGCACGTCGCCGACCGGCTTCGCGGGTGAATCTCCCGGGCATACCGGGGGTTGGCGGTGATCCGTGCGGGTGCAAGCACCTTCTGGACGGCTACCCCGGGTCGTTAGGGTTGCGAACATGCCCGAGTCCCACGCCCAGCGCCGTGCCGCGCTCCGCGCCCAGCTCCGTGACCGGGACCTGGACGCGATGCTGGTCACCGACCTGCTCAACATCCGTTACCTGACCGGGTTCACCGGCTCCAACGCCGCCCTGCTGGTGCACGCCGCCGACGAGCCGAACACCGAGCAGCAGACCGTGTTCTGCACCGACGGCCGCTACCTCACCCAGTCCGAGCAGCAGGTCCCCGACCTGGAACGGATCATCGAGCGGCCGAGCGCGCTGGCGCTGGCGGCTCGGATCGGCCGGAAAGCGGCCGCGCACGCCCGTACCGGCTTCGAAAGCCACAAGGTCACCGTCGATGGGCTGACCGGGCTGGCGGCGGCCGCCACGGGGGTCGAGCTGGTCCGCGCCCCGGCACTGGTGGAGCAGCTCCGGCTGGTCAAGGACGACGAGGAGGTGGAGGCGCTCCGGATGGCCTGCGCCGCCGCCGACCGCGCCCTGGCCGACCTGCTGGAGCACGGCGGGCTGCGGCCGGGCCGCACCGAGCTGGAGGTCGCCCGCGAGCTGGAGACCCGGATGCTCGACCATGGTGCGGCCGGCCCCTCCTTCGAGACGATCGTGGCGACCGGCGCCAACTCCGCGGTGCCCCACCACCGCCCCACCGACGCCGTGCTGCGCGCCGGCGACTTCGTCAAGCTCGATTTCGGTGCACTGGTCGACGGGTACCACTCGGACATGACCCGCACCTTCGTGCTCGGCGAGCCGGCCGACTGGCAGCGGGAGACCTACGAACTGGTGGCCGCCGCGCAGGCGGCCGGCCGCTCCGCGCTGCGGGTGGGTGCCGACGTGCGCAAGGTCGACGCGGCCGCGCGGGAGGTCATCGATCGGGCCGGTCACGGGGACAACTTCCTGCACGGTCTGGGCCACGGGGTGGGCCTGGAGATCCACGAGGCTCCCACCCTGGGCAAGTCGGGCGAAGGTACACTGTCCGCCGGTATGGCGGTCACCGTCGAGCCCGGCGTCTACCTGGCCGGACGCGGCGGGGTCCGTATCGAGGACACCCTCGTGGTCCGCGCGGGCGGCCCCGAGCTCCTCACCCTGACCACGAAGGACCTCGTGGTCGTCTGACCAACGCCCCGCACCGCGGTCTGGAGCCGCGCCGAGCGCGGGCAGGAAGCCATTGCACGGAAGATGGCCCGCACGGCCGGGCCACGCCAGGGAGCACAGGAGAGAGACCACCACCGTGGCCACCACCAACGACCTGAAGAACGGCATGGTGCTCAACCTCGACGGACAGCTGTGGAGCGTCGTCGAGTTCCAGCACGTCAAGCCGGGCAAGGGCGGTGCCTTCGTGCGCACCAAGCTGAAGCACGTGCTGTCCGGCAAGGTGGTGGACAAGACCTTCAACGCCGGCACCAAGGTCGACACCGCCACCGTGGACCGGCGCGAGATGACGTTTCTGTACAAGGACGGCGCCGACTTCGTGTTCATGGACGGCGAGACCTACGACCAGATCCACGTCTCCGGCGAGACCGTGGGCGAGGCCGCCAACTACATGCTGGACAACACCACCGCGATGGTGGCCACCCACGAGGGCACCCCGCTCTACGTGGAGCTGCCGGCCTCGGTCGAGCTGGTCGTCCAGCACACCGACCCCGGCCTGCAGGGCGACCGGGCCACCGGCGGCACCAAGCCGGCCACCCTGGAGACCGGCGCCGAGATCCAGGTCCCGCTGTTCGTCAACACCGGCGACAAGGTGAAGGTGGACACCCGCGACGGGCGTTACCTGTCCCGAGTGAACAAGTGACCGGCTGACGTGGGAGCACGGAGCAAAGCGCGCAAACGCGCGGTAGACGTTCTCTACGAGGCCGACCTGCGAGGGGTCGACCCGGTCTCACTGCTGTCGGAACGGATCGGCTCGCCCGACGTACCGCCCATCAACGACTACACGATCGCCCTGGTCGAGGGGGTGACCGCGCACCGGGCCCGGATCGACCAGCTCATCACCGAGCACGCCGAGGGCTGGACGTTGCCGCGGATGCCAGCGCTGGACCGGGCGGTGCTGCGGCTGGGCCTGTTCGAGCTGCTGTGGGCGGCCGACGTGCCGGACGCGGTGGCCATCGACGAGGCGGTCGAGCTGGCGAAGCAGCTGTCCACCGACGACTCGCCACGGTTCGTCAACGGCGTGCTGGGTCGCATCGCCGGCATCGCCGAGCACCTGCGGGCCTCCCTGGGCTCGGAGTAGACCTCCACAGACCGGTAGACGCGTCTACCGACCGTCGCGCGGACCCATCGCTCGTTCGGCGTAATGCGCCGACGGCGGTGGGTCCGCCGCTTTGTGTTGCGCGCGCAATCAGGTGAGCGCTGCGCAGTCGACCATGACCCGGGGGAAGCCCCTGACCGGGCGGTGAGCAGACAACGAAGGGGCTCGGCTCCATCACCCGGGCAGGCGATGGAGCCGAGCCCCTTCGTGTGCTCGGCGTGGCGAGGCGACCGCCCCGACGAACGGGTCGGTCAGTCCTCCTTGGCCGGTCGCGCCTCCGGCGGCAGCACGCCCCAGTCGATGAGCTGCTCGGTGAGCTCGCCCGGGGTCATGTCGTAGATGATGGCCAGCGAGCGCAGGTCCTCGGTGCGGATGGACAACACCTTGCCGTTGTAGTCACCGCGCTGGCTCTGGATGGTGGCCGCGTAGCGGGCCAGCGGACCGACCTTCTCGGCCGGCAGCTGCTGCAGTCGCTCGAGGTTGATGACGACCTTCGTGGCGGGCTCGGCACCGGACGGCACCCGCCCCTCGGGCAGCAGCTCCGCCACCGGCACCCCGTAGAAGTCGGCCAGCTCCGCCAGCTTCTGCACCGTCACGGCGCGGTCGCCCCGCTCGTACGAGCCGACCACTACGGCCTTCCACCGGCCGCCGGACTTCTGCTCGACGCCGTGCAGCGAGAGGCCCTGCTGCTGCCGGATCGCGCGGAGCTTGGCGCCCAGCGCCTTGGCGTAGTCGCCCATGTGGCGGTTCTCCGTTTCGTTCGCCCCGTCAGCCGGTATCCGGGTGCTGCGGGGAAGCCCAGATCAATACGCAGAGTAATGGTTGCTCGCTGTCGTCACCAGGTCAAGCTGATCACGCTGCGGCAGCCGGGCGAGGGGCACCACACCACCCGGAAGGTTGACGCAGCGTGGCAGCTGGTACGCTGCTCCCTCGGCCGATCAGGTAGGGTCGGCTCCCGACGTCCACCACCGGGCGTCCGACATCCTTTAAGGACCCGTCCAGCGAGGCGGGGAAGGAGGTCCACCCGTGGCGCCACGCCCCCGTGGCGGCGTGACGGGCCAGGCCGGGGAGCACGAGCTGCTCTCGGCCGGCGACGTCGCGCGCACCGTGGCCCGAATGGCCCATCAGATCATCGAGAAGACCGCGTTGGACGCCGGCACGGCGTCCGCGAAGGGGTCCGCACCGGCGTCGCCGGCCTCGTCGGAGCCCCCGGCGGTTGTCCTGCTCGGCATTCCCACCCGGGGTGCGCCGCTGGCCCGCCGGCTGGCCGAGAGAATCGCCACTTTTGCCGGTATCGAGGTTCCCACCGGCGTGCTCGACATCACTCTCTACCGGGACGACCTGCGTCGCCGTCCGGCCCGCCCACTGGAGTCCACCCGGCTGCCCGCCGCCGGCATCGACGACCGCCTGGTCATCCTGGTCGACGACGTGCTCTACTCCGGCCGGACCATCCGCGCCGCCCTGGACGCGTTGCGCGACCTCGGCCGGCCCCGCGCGGTGCAGCTGGCCGTGCTGGTCGACCGCGGCCACCGCGAGCTGCCCATCCGCGCCGACTACGTGGGCAAGAACGTCCCGACGGCCCGCACCGAGGAGGTCGCGGTGCTGCTCGACGAGGTCGACGCGCGCGACGCCGTCGTGCTGCGGCGGCCGGCCCGGCAGGCCGCCGCCGAGGAGGACCGGGCATGAAGCACCTGCTCAGCACCCTCGACCTGGACGCCGCCACGGCCACCGGCCTGCTGGACACCGCGGCCGAGCTCAAGGCGACCCTGCTCGGCCGCGAGGTGCGCAAGCTGCCCACGCTGCGCGGCCGCACCGTGGTGACGATGTTCTACGAGAGCTCCACCCGGACCCGGGTCTCCTTCGAGGTCGCCGGCAAGTGGATGAGCGCGGACGTGATCAACGTCTCGGCCGGCGGCTCCTCGGTGGGCAAGGGGGAGTCGCTGCGGGACACCGCGCTCACCCTGTCCGCCGCGGGCGCCGACTGCGTGATCCTGCGGCACCCGGCCTCCGGCGCCCCACAGCGGCTGGCTGAATGGCTCGAGGGGACCGGCACGGGTGTCGTCAATGCCGGCGACGGCATGCACGAGCACCCCACCCAGGCGTTGCTGGACGCCGCCACGCTGCGGGAGCGGCTCGGCGAGCTGGCCGGGCGCCGGATCGGCATCGTCGGCGACGTGCTGCACAGCCGGGTGGCCCGGTCCAACGTGCACCTGCTGCGCACACTCGGCGCCGACGTCGTGCTGGTCGCCCCGCCCACGCTGCTGCCCGCCGGGGTCGAGCACTGGGGCGTCACGGTCTCCCACGAGCTCGACGCCGAGCTGCCCACATCGGACGCGGTGATGATGCTGCGCGTGCAGGCCGAGCGCATGCACGGTGCCTTCTTCCCGTCCGCGCGCGAGTACTCGATCGCCTACGGCCTGAACGAGGCGCGCCTGCGCCTGCTCCCCGAACACGCCGTCGTGCTGCATCCCGGCCCGATGCTGCGGGGCATGGAGATCGCCCCCGCGGTCGCGGACTCCTCGCGGGCGGCGATTACGCAACAGGTGAGCAACGGGGTCCACGTCCGTATGGCCGTGCTCTACCACCTGCTGGCCACCGGAGGCGGCGATGAGTGATTTCCGCGGCGTTGTGCGGGCCAGACAACTCGTGATCGCCGAGCCCCAGCTGCTCGACAAGGTCGCCAACCGGGAGCGGGTGTCCCGCATGAGTGCCGAGGAGACTGTCGCGTGAGGACACCAGCAACCACCCTCGTCAAGGGCGTCCGTCTCTACGGTGCGGGCGATCCCGTCGACCTCCTGCTGCGCGGCGGTGTCATCGCCGAGACCAACCCGGCCACGACCCCCGGGGTCGACGAGGTCATCGACGCCGACGGCCTGATCGCCCTGCCCGGCTTCGTCGACCTGCACACCCACCTGCGCGAGCCCGGCCGGGAGGACACCGAGACCATCGCCACCGGTTCGGCCGCGGCCGCGCTGGGCGGCTACACCGCCGTGTTCGCCATGGCCAACACCGACCCGGTCGCGGACAACGCGGTCGTGGTCGAGCACGTGTGGCGGCGCGGCCGCGAGGTCGGCCTGGTCGACGTGCACCCGGTCGGCGCCGTCACGGTCGGCCTGGGCGGGGAGCGGCTGGCCGAGCTGGGCACCATGGCCCGCTCCGCCGCCGGCGTACGGATCTTCAGCGACGACGGCCACTGCGTCTTCGACCCGCTGATCATGCGGCGCGCCCTGGAGTACAGCCGGGCGCTGGGTGGGGTGATCGCCCAGCACGCCGAGGAGCCCCGGCTCACCGTGGGCGCGCAGGCGCACGAGGGCGAGGCCGCGGCCCGACTCGGCCTGGCCGGCTGGCCCGCGGTGGCCGAGGAGTCCATCGTGGCCCGCGACTGCCTGCTGGCCCAGCACGTGGGGGCCCGGCTGCACATCTGCCACGTCTCCACCGCCGGGACCGCGGACGTGCTGCGCTGGGCCAGGCGCCGGCCGGCCGACGTGGCCGGCCGGACCGCCGAGGCGCTGCTGTCCGCCGAGGTCACCCCGCACCACCTGCTGCTCACCGACGAGCGGCTGGCCAGCTACGACCCGGTGAACAAGGTCAACCCGCCGCTGCGCACCGGCTCCGACGTGGACGCGCTGCGGACGGCGCTGGCCGAGGGCGTCATCGACTGCGTCGCCACCGACCACGCGCCGCACGCCGCCCAGGACAAGGACTGCGAGTGGGCGGCGGCCCGCCCCGGCATGCTCGGCCTGCAGACCGCGCTGTCCATCGTGGCCGCGACCATGGTCGAGACCGGACTGCTCGACTGGCGGGGCGTTGCCCGGGTGATGAGCGAGCGGCCGGCCGAGATCGCCGGCCTGCCCGACCAGGGCCGTCCGCTGGCCGTGGGCGAACCGGCCAACCTGGTGCTGGTCGACCCGGCCGCCCGCTGGACGGTCCGGGCCGAGGAACTGGCCAGCATCGCGGCGAACACCCCCTACGAGGGGATGGAGTTGCCCGCCCGGGTGGTGACCACGATCTTCCGTGGCCGGGTCACCGCACACGAAGGAAAGGTGCAGGACTGATGGAACGCATCCTGCTCACCGCCGCGATTTTCGCGTTCTTCGTGCTGTGCGCGCTGGGTATGTGGTGGGGCTGGCGCAACCGGGCCCGACGCCAGGCCGCGGTGCTGCCCGCCTTCCCGCAACCGCCCGCCGGGCCCGCCGCAGACCGGCTTCCGCCGGCCACCGGCGTCTACGTGGGCACCACGACCGCCGGCGACTGGCAGGACCGGATCGCGGTCGGCGACATCGGCCACCGCGCCACCGCCACCCTCCGGCTCACCGCGACCGGCCTGCTGGTCGAACGCGAGGGAGCCAGCCCGCTGTGGGTCCCGGTGACCGCGCTGCGCGGCGCCCGCACCGACCGAGCCCTGGCCGGCAAGGTGATGGGCACCGACGGTTTGCTGGTCGTCACCTGGCAGCTCGGCGACCACCTGCTGGACACCGGTTTCCGCGGTGACGACAAGACCACCTACTCCGAGTGGGTCAGCGCGGTGCAGGCGCTGGCCCCGGCCTCCGGGGAGGACACCCGATGACCCGACCCACCCCAGCCGTCCTCGTCCTGGAGGACGGGCGCACGTTCCACGGCGAGGCGTACGGCGCCGCCGGCCACACCCTCGGCGAGGTGGTCTTCTCCACCGCCATGACCGGCTACCAGGAGACCCTCACCGACCCCTCCTACCACCGGCAGATCGTGGTGCAGACGGCGCCGCAGATCGGCAACACCGGCTGGAACGACGAGGATGACGAGTCGGGCCGCATCTGGGTGGCCGGCTACGTCGTGCGTGACCCCGCCCGGGTGCCGTCCAACTGGCGCGCCACCCGCTCGCTGGATGCGGAGCTGGCCGCGCAGGGCATCGTCGGTATCGCCGGTGTGGACACCCGCGCGCTCACCCGGCACATCCGGGAGCGCGGTGCGATGCGCGCCGGAATCTTCTCCGGCCCGAACGCCGGCACCCGCGAGGAGATGCTCGACAGGGTCGTGCACAGCCCGCTGATGAAGGGCGCCGACCTGGCCGGGGACGTCACCACCGCCGAGCGGTACGTGGTGCCGGCCCACGGCGAGCGCCGGTTCCGGGTGGCGGCCCTGGATTTGGGCATCAAGGCCAACACCCCGCGCATGATGGCCGCGCGCGGCATCGAGGTGCACGTGCTGCCGCTGCGATCGTCCATTGAGGACATTCTCGCGGTGGAACCCGACGGCGTGTTCCTGTCCAACGGCCCGGGCGACCCGGCCACCGCCGACTACGCGGTGGGCCTGACCCGGCAGGTGCTCGAGCGCCGGCTGCCGCTGTTCGGCATCTGCTTCGGTAACCAGATTTTGGGCCGCGCACTGGGCCGGGGGACCTACAAGATGCGGTACGGCCACCGCGGCATCAACATCCCGGTCGTCGACGTCACCACCGGTCGGGTGGCGATCACCGCGCAGAACCACGGGTTCGCCGTCGAGGGCGAGCCGGGGGAGCGGTTCGACACCCCGTTCGGCCCGGCACTGGTCAGCCACCACTGCCCGAACGACGGCACCGTGGAGGGCCTGCGTGCCCTGGAGGTGCCCGCGTTCAGCGTGCAGTACCACCCGGAGGCGGCGGCCGGACCGCACGACGCCGCCCCGCTGTTCGACGATTTCTGTGACCTGATGGCCGGCTTGCCGGCCCGTGACCTTGCGGCCGGTTCGCCGGCCGGCGGCGTGAAGGGGGCTGGTCGCTGATGCCGCGCCGGGAGGACATCAAGCACGTCCTGGTGATCGGGTCGGGGCCGATCGTGATCGGCCAGGCGTGCGAGTTCGACTACTCGGGTACGCAGGCGTGTCGGGTGCTGCGGGAGGAGGGGTTGCGGGTCAGCCTGGTGAACTCCAACCCGGCCACGATCATGACCGACCCGGAGTTCGCCGACGCCACCTACATCGAGCCCATCACGCCGGAGTTCGTGGCGAAGGTGATTGCCAAGGAGCGGCCGGACGCGGTGCTGGCGACGCTGGGTGGGCAGACCGCGTTGAACACCGCGGTGGCGTTGCACGAGCGCGGGGTGCTGGCCGAGTACGGCGTGGAGCTGATCGGGGCCGACGTGGAGGCCATCCAGCGCGGTGAGGACCGGCAGCGGTTCAAGGACATCGTGCGCGCGGCCGGCGGCGAGACCCCGCGCAGCCGGGTGTGCAAGTCCATGGCGGAGGTGCGGGACACCGTCGCCGAGTTGGGCCTGCCGGTGGTGATCCGGCCCAGCTTCACCATGGGCGGCCTGGGGTCCGGCATGGCGCACACGCCCGAGGAGCTGGAGCGGCTGGCGTCGTCCGGTCTGGCCGAGAGCCCGGTACACGAGGTCCTCGTCGAGGAGAGCGTGCTGGGCTGGAAGGAATACGAGCTGGAGCTGATGCGCGACCGGCACGACAACGTGGTGGTCGTGTGCTCCATCGAGAACGTCGACCCGATGGGCGTGCACACCGGTGACTCGGTGACCGTCGCCCCGGCGATGACGTTGACCGACCGCGAGTTCCAGCACATGCGCGACCTGGGTATCGCGGTGCTGCGCGAGGTCGGTGTGGACACCGGTGGCTGCAACATCCAGTTCGCGATCAACCCGGCCAACGGCCGCATGGTCGTCATCGAGATGAACCCGCGGGTGTCGCGGTCCTCGGCGCTGGCCTCCAAGGCCACCGGCTTCCCGATCGCCAAGATCGCGGCGAAGCTGGCCATCGGCTACACCCTGGACGAGATCCGCAACGACATCACCGGCGAGACCCCCGCGAGCTTCGAGCCGACCCTGGACTACGTCGTGGTCAAGGTGCCGCGGTTCGCCTTCGAGAAGTTCCCCGGCGCGGACCCGACGCTGACCACCACGATGAAGAGCGTCGGCGAGGCGATGTCCGTCGGCCGCAGCTTCGCCGAGGCGATGGGCAAGGCGCTGCGGTCGATGGAGACCGGCGCGGCCGGGTTCTGGACCACTCCGGATCCGGACGGGGCCACGCTGGCCTCGACGCTGGCCGAGCTGCGCACCGCGCACGACGGCCGGCTCTACACCGTCGAGCGGGCGCTGCGCCTCGGCGGCAGCGTGGCCGAGGTGTCGGAGGCGTCGGGGATCGACCCGTGGTTCGTCGACCAGATCGCCGCGCTGCTGGAACTGCGGGCCGAGATCATGGCCGCGCCCCAGCTGGACGAGGCGTTGCTGCGCCGGGCCAAGCGGGCCGGTCTGTCCGACCGGCAGCTCGCCGCGCTGCGGCCCGAGCTCGGCGGTGCGGACGGGGTCCGGGCGTTGCGGCACGAGCACGGCGTGCGGCCGGTCTACAAGACGGTGGACACCTGCGCGGCGGAGTTCGCCGCCCGTACCCCGTACCACTACTCGGCCTACGAGACCGACCCGGCGGCCGAGACCGAGGTGGCCGAGCAGCGGCACCGGCCGAAGGTGCTGATCCTGGGCTCCGGTCCGAACCGGATCGGGCAGGGCATCGAGTTCGACTACTCGTGTGTGCACGCGGCGATGGCGTTGCGCGCGGCCGGCTACGAGACCGTGATGGTCAACTGCAACCCGGAGACGGTCTCCACCGACTACGACACCTCCGACCGGCTCTACTTCGAACCGTTGACCTTCGAGGACGTGCTCGAGGTCGTGCACGCCGAGATGGCCTCCGGCGAGGTGGCCGGCGTCATCGTGCAGTTGGGCGGGCAGACCCCGCTGCGCCTGGCGCAGCGGCTGGCCGACGCCGGCGTGCCCATCGTCGGCACCCCGCCGCGGGCCATCCACCTGGCCGAGGACCGCGGCTCGTTCGGTGACGTGCTCACCGCCGCCGGCCTGCCCGCACCGCGCTACGGCACCGCGACGTCCTTCGAGGGCGCCAAGGAGATCGCCGACGAGATCGGCTACCCGGTGCTGGTCCGGCCCTCCTACGTGCTGGGCGGGCGCGGCATGGAGATCGTCTACGACGAGGAGTCCCTGGCAGCCTACATCGCGCGTGCCACCGAGGTCACGCCCGAGCACCCGGTGTTGGTCGACCGGTTCCTCGACGACGCCATCGAGATCGACGTCGACGCGCTGTGCGACGGCACCGAGGTCTACCTGGGTGGGGTGATGGAGCACATCGAGGAGGCCGGCATCCACTCCGGCGACTCCTCCTGCGCGCTGCCGCCCATCACACTGGGCGCCGAGGTGCTCGAGGCGGTCCGCCGCTCCACCGAGGCGATCGCCCGTGGTGTGGGAGTGCGCGGCCTGCTCAACGTCCAGTACGCGTGGAAGGACGACGTGCTGTACGTACTGGAGGCCAACCCGCGGGCCTCCCGGACGGTGCCCTTCGTCTCCAAGGCGACCGCGGTGCCGCTGGCCAAGGCGGCAGCCCGGATCATGCTCGGCGCCACCATCAAGGAACTGCGCACCGAAGGTGTCCTGCCGCCGGAGGGCGACGGTGGTGTGCTGCCGCCGGAGGCGCCGGTGGCGGTCAAGGAGGCGGTACTGCCCTTCCACCGGTTCCGCACTCCCGAGGGCCACGGCGTGGACTCGCTGCTGGGACCGGAGATGAAGTCCACCGGCGAGGTCATGGGCATCGACATGGCCTTCGGCCAGGCTTTCGCCAAGTCCCAGACCGCCTCCTACGGCTCGCTGCCCACCGGCGGCAAGGTGTTCGTCTCCCTGGCCAACCGCGACAAGCGGGCCATGGTCTTCCCGGTGAAGCGGCTGGCCGACCTCGGCTTCGAGGTGCTGGCCACCTCCGGCACCGCGGAAGTGCTGCGCCGCAACGGGATTCCGTGCACCGTGGTCCGCAAGCACTTCGAGGGCCCGGACAACATCGTCGAGCAGATCCGGGCCGGCGAGGTGCAGATGGTCATCAACACCCCCTACGGCAACAGCGGCCCGCGGATCGACGGCTACGAGATCCGCACCGCGGCCGTCGCCCGCGACATCCCCTGCATCACCACCGTGCAGGGCGCGGCCGCGGCGGTCCAGGGCATCGAGGCGTTGATCCGCGACGACATCGACGTCCGACCGCTGCAGGCCCTGCAGCACGCGCTGCGGGAGGCACACCGGTGAGCGCACTCACCCCGTTCGGCGCCCGGCTCGCCGATGCCGTGGCCGACCGTGGCCCGCTGTGCGTCGGCATCGACCCGCACCCGGCGTTGCTGCGGGCGTGGGGGCTGACCGAGGACGTCGCCGGGCTGGAGCGGTTCGCGATGACGGCCGTGACGGCACTGGCGGGCGAGGTCGCCGTGCTCAAGCCGCAGTCGGCGTTCTTCGAGGCGTACGGCTCCCGCGGCGTGGCGGTACTGGAGCGGGTCATCGCCGAGGCCCGGCAGGCCGGTGCCCTGGTGTTGCTGGACGTCAAGCGCGGCGACATCGGGTCCACGATGGCCGCCTACGCCGCCGCCTACCTGGTGGAGGGCTCCCCGCTGGCGGGCGACGCGGTCACCGTCTCGCCCTACCTGGGCTTCGGCTCGCTGGAGCCGGCGCTGCTGGCCGCTCGGGCCAACGGCCGGGGCGTGTTCGTGCTGGCGATGACCTCCAACCCGGAGGGTGGTGCGGTGCAGCGTGCCGTCGACACCGGCGGGCGCAGCGTCGCCCAGGCCGTGGTGGACGCCGCCGCCGAGCGCAACGCCGAGGATCTGGAGGAGGTCGGCGGCACGCTGGGCTCGGTCGGTGTGGTCGTGGGCGCGACGATCGACCCCGCGGCCGGGCTCGACCTGTCCCGGCTGGCCGGGCCCATCCTCGCCCCGGGCCTGGGCGCCCAGGGCGCGACCGTGGCCGACCTGCACCGGGTGTTCGGTCCGGCACTGCCCCGGGTGCTGCCCACGACGTCCCGCGACGTGTTGCGGCACGGCCCGGAGGTTCCCGCCCTGCGGGACGCCGTGCGGCGGGTTCGCGACTCCATCGCCGAGATCACCGGGTAGGTCGCGGCGGAAGTCCGCCGCGCGCGGGGAAAAACGCGGCTCATCTCCGGCAGGCGGAGGCTGTGCGCTCCCACCGCCGACGCCATTCGCGTTTGCCGCGGTCGGACATTTTCCGCGGTGTGGGAAGACTTCGGGTGGTTCGGGGGGCGGTGCGGCCCGAACCACCGGGGCCGCCCGATGCGGAATCTCCTCCGCACTCGTGGGAACCCTTGTGGCCCGCGATGAAAGCGCCGCGGGGACCGCTGTTTTCTGGTCGCATATCGAACGCGGCATCGTTGGAACGCTGTGCTCCGGCGGTGCCGCGTCCGCTGTTCGGTGGGCCCAAAGGCCGTCCACCCCGTCCAATAGGGCCGCTTTGCCCGTTTTCCCGTCATGTGAGAGCTGTCACGCCTCACCTGGGCGGACGTGCGTTCTCCCCGGCATCGTTAGGCCAAACGGGCGGATCGTGTGGCATCTCGTGGACAGTCTTGCGGGCCGGATCCGGTCGCGGTGCGGCACTCTCGGTGCACGGCCGGTTACCGGCAACGTGTTCTTGATCATGTTTTTCGCCGGGTTGACCTGGTGTTTCGGCTGACCTTGATCGGTTCACAAACCGGTTGGTGGCGCTGCTGGGCACACCCGGGCGTCGGCGGAATCCCTTGCAGGGAGCGGCTTTTAGCACATTGACGCAGGTGACAACTCCGGGACTGGCTGGTGCGCGGCGGCGCTCGGGTTGGTAGTAATTGCGGTCGGCCCACCGAGGGCCGAGCGCCGTCCACCGCGGGAGTCGCCGCCGGGCTTCGGGTGCGGTGTATGTCACCGCAAGCATCGCGTTGACACACCTGACCCGCGTTGTGCCCGGTCAGACGCGGTCGGTACGGTCGCGGCACCGATCTAGAAGAACCCACACCACGGAGGAGATCGTGGCCCTTCCCCAGCTGACCGAGGAGCAGCGGGCCGCAGCGTTGGAGAAGGCAGCTGCTGCCCGCCGCGCCCGGGCGGAGCTCAAGGAACGCCTCAAGCGCGGCGGCACCAACCTGAAGGACGTCCTTGCTGCCGCGGACAGCGACGAGGTCCTGGGCAAGATGAAGGTCTCCGCGCTGCTGGAGGCCATGCCCGGCGTCGGCAAGGTCCGCGCGGCGCAGATCATGGAGCGCCTGGAGATCGCTCCCAGCCGCCGGCTGCGCGGCCTGGGCGAGCGCCAGCGCAAGGCGCTGCTCACCGAGTTTTCCAGCGAGTGAGCGACACGCCCAGTGGTGAGCCGGGGTCGACCACCCGTCGGCCCCGGCTCACCGTGTTCTCCGGCCCGTCCGGCGTCGGCAAGTCGAGCGTGCTCGCCGAGCTGCGCCGGTTGAACCCCGACATCTTCTTCAGCGTCTCGGTGACCACCCGGTCACCGCGGCCCGGCGAGGTCGACGGGGTGCACTACCACTTCGTGGACCCCGCGGAGTTCCAGCGCATGGCGCTGGCCGGCGAGCTGCTCGAGCACGCCGAGTACGCCGGCAACCAGTACGGCACGCCCCGCGGCCCGGTCGAGGCGGCGTTGGCCGCCGGCCGGCCGGCGTTGCTGGAGATCGAGCTGCAGGGCGCCCGCCAGGTGCGGCGCGCCATGCCCGAGGCACAGCTGGTGATGCTGCTGCCGCCGTCCTGGGAGGACCTGGTGCACCGGCTGTCCGGCCGGGGCACCGAGGAGCCGGCCCTGGTGGCCCGCCGGCTGGCCGTGGCCAGGCAGGAGCTGGACGCCCGGGACGAGTTCGACGCCACGGTGGTCAACACCGACGTTCGGACTGCGGCCGCGAAGTTGCTAACCTTGGTTGTTGGCCCTGGGCTCAGCACCAACGCGTGTTCGTGACGCTTCACCAGCGGCGCGTGCCGTGGGCGCCCGGAGCCTCATTCCATCCCTGATCTCAGGAGCAAGCGAGTGACCACCCCCACCGAGCTGGGTGCGCTGGGCGCACCGGCGATCTCCGCCCCGGAGGGCATCACCAACCCGCCCATCGACGACCTCCTCGACAAGGTCAGCTCGAAGTACGCGTTGGTCATCTACGCCGCCAAGCGGGCCCGCCAGATCAACGACTACTACGCGCAGCTGGGCGAGGGGCTGCTCGAGTACGTCGGCCCGCTGGTCGAGCCGGGGCCGCGGGAGAAGCCGCTGTCCATCGCGCTGCGGGAGATCCACGCCGGCCTGCTCGAGCACACCGAGGGCGAGTGAGCGGCGGGACCACCGAACACCGCAGCCCGCGCATCGTCCTCGGTGTGGGCGGCGGCATCGCCGCCTACAAGGCGTGCGAGGTGCTGCGGCGGCTCACCGAGACCGGCCACGACGTGCGGGTGGTGCCGACGGAGTCCGCGTTGCGCTTCGTCGGCGCCGCGACCTTCGAGGCGTTGTCCGGGCAGCCGGTGCACACCGGTGTGTTCGGCGACGTCCCCGAGGTGCCGCACGTGCGTCTGGGTCAGCGGGCCGACCTGGTGCTGGTCGTACCGGCGACGGCGAACCTGCTGGCCAGGGCCGCGCACGGGCTCGCCGACGACCTGCTGACCAACACCCTGCTCACCGCGCGCTGCCCGGTGCTGATGGTGCCGGCCATGCACACCGAGATGTGGGAGCACCCGGCCACCCGGGACAACGTGGCCCTGCTGCGGGCCCGCGGCACGGTGGTGGCCGAGCCGGCCACCGGCCGGCTCACCGGCGTGGACACCGGCAAGGGCCGGCTGCCCGAACCGGCCGAGATCGTCGAGCTGGCCCGGCTGCTGCTGGCTCGGCCCGAAGCGTTGCCCCGCGACCTGGCCGGCCGCAAGGTGGTGGTGTCGGCCGGCGGCACCCGGGAGCCGCTGGACCCGGTGCGCTTCCTGGGCAACCGGTCGTCCGGCCGTCAGGGGTACGCACTGGCCCGGATCGCCGCACAGCGCGGCGCCGAAGTGGTGCTGGTCGCGGCCAACCCCGGGGAGCTGGCCGACCCGGCCGGGGTCGACGTCGTCCGGGTCGGCACCGCCGTCGAGCTGCGGGACGCGGTGCACGTCGCGGCCAAGGACGCCGACGCCGTGGTGATGGCCGCGGCCGTGGCGGACTTCCGCCCGGCGGCCACCGCCGAACACAAGATCAAGAAGGGCGAGCGCGCGCCAGAGCCGATCGCCCTGCAACACAACCCCGACGTCCTGCTCGAGCTGGTGGCGCGTCGCAGGTCGGGCCAGGTCGTGGTGGGTTTCGCCGCAGAGACCGGCGACGCCGACGGCGACGTCCTGGGGTACGCCCGGGCCAAGCTCGCCCGGAAGGGGTGCGACCTGCTGGTGGTGAACACCGTCGGTGATGGCCAGGCGTTCGACACGGTGGACAACGTCGGCTGGTTGTTGTCGTCCGACGGCTCCGAATGGGCTATTCCACACGGCTCGAAGGTCCATTTCGCGTCCTTTGTGTGGGACGCTGTGGCTCGGTTGCTCGCTAGTTGAGAACCCTTCAAGCCTCCCCCAGTAGGCTGACACTCGTCGTTGTCGGGCACCCGCGCCGTGGGAGAACCATTGTCCAAGCAGAGCCGCAGGTTGTTCACCAGTGAGTCGGTGACCGAAGGGCACCCGGACAAGATTTGTGACGCGATCAGTGACTCGGTTCTGGATGAGTTGCTGCGGAAGGACCCGCGGTCGCGCGTGGCGGTGGAGACGTTGGTCACCACCGGTCAGGTGCACGTGGCGGGTGAGGTCACCACCGAGGCGTATGCCGACATCCCCAGCATCGTGCGCGAGGTGATCCTCGACATCGGCTACGACTCCTCGGCCAAGGGCTTCGACGGCAACTCCTGCGGGGTCAACGTGGCGATCGGCGCCCAGTCGCCGGACATCGCCATGGGGGTGGACACCGCGTGGGAGTCGCGGGTGGAGCACGCCGAGGACGAGATCGCCCGTCAGGGCGCCGGTGACCAGGGCCTGATGTTCGGCTACTCCTGCAGCGACACCCCGGAGCTGATGCCGCTGCCGATCGCGTTGGCCCACCGGCTGTCCCGCCGGCTGTCCGCGGTGCGCAAGGACGGGGTGCTGCCGTACCTGCGTCCCGACGGCAAGACGCAGGTGACCATCGAGTACGCCGGGGACCAGCCGGTGCGGCTGGACACGGTGGTGGTCTCGACCCAGCACGCCGCCGACATCGATCTGGACAAGATGCTGGCGGTGGACATCCGCGAGCACGTGGTGACCCCGGAGATCGCCGAGCTGGGAATCGACACCGCGGACGTGCGGCTGCTGGTCAACCCCACCGGCCGGTTCGTCATCGGTGGCCCCATGGGCGACGCCGGGCTGACCGGGCGCAAGATCATCGTCGACACCTACGGCGGCATGGCCCGCCACGGCGGCGGCGCTTTCTCCGGCAAGGACCCCTCCAAGGTGGACCGCTCGGCCGCCTACGCCATGCGGTGGGTGGCCAAGAACGCCGTCGCGGCGGGGCTGGCCTCGCGGCTGGAGGTGCAGGTCGCCTACGCCATCGGCAAGGCGGCGCCGGTGGGGTTGTTCGTGGAGACCTTCGGCACCGAGACGGTGGATCCGGCCAAGATCCAGGCCGCCATCAGCGAGGTGTTCGACCTGCGGCCGGCCGCGATCATCCGGGATCTGGACCTGCTGCGCCCGATCTACGCCCAGACCGCCGCCTACGGCCACTTCGGGCGTCCGGACCTGGACCTGCCCTGGGAACGCACCGACCGCGCCGACGCGCTGCGCGGCGCCGCCGGTCTCTGAGGCGTTCGGGGTCCGGACCAACCGTCACCCACGCGCCACGCTCGACCGTTCCGCCGCCGTCGCGGAGCACCAGCTGGGTTCAGCGATCCAGCCCGCTCCGCCGGCGGCGGTTCGGTGTGGCGGGGTGCGGAGTCGGGTCGGTCTGATAGACCACGTTGGTGAGCAGCGCGGGCAAGACCAGGGGCAGGTCGAGGCGGGGGGAGCGGTCGCCGGCCGCGGCCCGGCCCGTCGCGCGGGTGGCCGTCGACGTCCCGCTGGCCCACCTGGACCGGCCGTTCGACTACCTCGTTCCCGCCGAACTGGACGCGCTCGCCGTCCCGGGCGCCAGGGTGCGGGTGCGGTTCGCCGGCAAGCTGGCCGACGGCTACCTGTTGGCCCGGGCTGAGGAGTCCGACCACACCGGCCGGCTGGCCTACCTGGAGCGGATCACCTCGGCCGAGCCGGTCCTCGCCCCGGAGATCGCCACGCTGGCCAGGGCGGTGGCCGACCGCCACGCCGGCACCCTCGTCGACGTGCTGCGCCTGGCGATCCCGCCCCGCCACGCCCGTGTCGAGGGAGAGACACCGGCTGACCCCGCGCCAGCCCCGGCACGGCCGGGTACCCAGCCGTGGGAGCGCTATCCGCGCGGTCACGCGTTCCTGGACGCCCTGCACACCGGCCGCCCGGCACGGGCCGTCTGGCAGGCCCTACCCGGCGAGGACTGGCCACGCCGGCTCGCCGAGGTCGCGGCGACCGTGGCCGCTGCCGGTCGTGGCGCGGTGCTCGTCGTACCCGACCACCGTGACCTGGAGCGGGTGCACGCCGCCTGCGTCGACCTGGTGGGCGAGCAGGGTGCGGTGGCGCTGGCCGCCGGACTCGGCCCGGCCGAGCGGTACCGGCGGTGGCTGGCCGTGCGGCGCGGCGCCGTCCGGATCGTGGTGGGCACCCGCGCCGCCGCGTTCGCCCCCGTCGCCGACCTCGGCCTGGTCGTGATCTGGGACGACGGTGACGACCTGCACGCCGAGCCACGCGCCCCCTACCCGCACGCGCGGGACGTCCTCGTGCAACGCGCCCACGCCACCGGCGCCGCGTTTCTTCTCGGCGCCTTTGCCCGCACCGCCGAGGCACAGCTGTTGGTCGACTCCGGGTGGGCGCACGAGATCGTCGCGCCCCGGGACACGGTGCGCGCTGCCGCCCCCCGGGTCACCGCCATTGGTGAGGACGACCGGCAGCTCGCCCGGGATCCGGCGGCGCGCGCGGCCCGGCTGCCCTCGGTGGCCTTCGAAGCGGCCCGGGCGGCGCTCACGGCCGACGCCCCGGTCCTGGTCCAGGTGCCGCGCCGCGGCTATGTGCCCGCGTTGGCGTGTGCCTCCTGCCGTGCGGCGGCCCGGTGCCGGCATTGCGCCGGGCCGCTCGCCCTTGGTGGCGCGGGATCGGACCACGCGCCGCGGCCGGCCTCGTGCCGCTGGTGTGGTGCCACCGAGGCGGCGTTCCGGTGCGGCACATGCGGTTCGCGTCGGCTGCGTGCCGTGGTGGTTGGTGCCGGGCGGACCGCCGAGGAACTGGGGCGGGCGTTTCCGGGCGTGGCCGTGCGCACCTCCGGCGGGAACGAGGTGCTCGCCCGGGTGCCGGCCGGGCCGGCGCTGGTGGTGGCCACACCGGGCGCGGAGCCGCTGGCCGAGGGCTGCTACGGCGCTGCGCTGCTGCTGGATGGCTGGGCCCTGCTGGCCCGCGCCGACCTCCGCGCCGCCGAGGAGGCGCTGCGCCGCTGGTTGACCGCGGCCGCGTTGGTGCGTCCCGCCGGCGAGGGTGGCCGGGTCGTCGTGGTGGCGGAGTCGGCGCTCACCCCCGTACAGGCGTTGATCCGCTGGGACCCGGTCTGGCATGCCGTCGGTGAACTCGCCGGCCGGACCGAACTCGGTTTTCCCCCTGCGGTCCGGATGGCCGCCGTGGACGGCTCCCCGAACGCGCTCGCCGACCTGCTGGACAATCTCCGGCTTCCGCCTTCGGCGGAGATCCTCGGCCCGGTTCCGCTCGGCGCACCCGCGCCGGACGGCACGGCCGAGCGGGAACGCGCCCTGGTCCGGGTCCCGCGGTCCGACGGTCGTGCGTTGGCCGCCGCACTCGCCGAGGCACAGGCCGTCCGGACCGCCCGCAAGGAATCCGACCACGTGCGCGTCTCCCTCGACCCGCTGCAGATTCTCTAGCCACGACCCGAATCGCCCGGGCATGGGTGGACCAAAGCCTGTTGCCCGCGGCCAGCGCCGCTGTCGCCGATCTCCCACGGCCGCCGGCACGGCCCAGCCGGTGACGTTTCTGCTGGTTGTCGATCTCGGCGTGGCCAGGCAGAGTGACGGCAGGTAGTTGATTGCTCACCGGAGGTGCCGATGGCGCTGAGACCCATCCCCCTGCTCGTCGTCCTGGCCGTGCTCCTGCTCCCGCTGGCAGTACCGGCCGAGGCGGCCCCGCGCCTACCGCACCCGCCACCGACGTCACCGGTCGCGGTCGGCTTCGGCGGCGCCGTGTCCAGTGTGGACGCCGATGCCACCGCCGCGGGGCTTCAGGTGCTGCGCCGCGGCGGCAACGCCGTGGACGCCGCCGTCGCGACCGCCGCCGCACTGGGCGTCACCGAACCGTTCTCCAGCGGCTTCGGCGGCGGTGGATTCCTGGTCTACTACAACGCCCGGACCGGCAACGTGTACACAGTGGACGGTCGGGAGACGGCCCCGGCCGCTGCCCGGGAGGACCTCTTCCTGGAGGATGGAAGAGCGATCCCGTTCGAGGAAGCGGTGACCAGTGGGCTGTCCGTGGGCGTCCCCGGAACACCGGCGACGTGGCAGACCGCGCTGGACCGGTTCGGCACGATGCGGTTACCGGACGTGCTCCGGCCCGCCGAGCGCATCGCCGAGCGCGGGTTCGTCGTCGACGAGCACTTTCGCTCGATGGTGCAGGACAACGCCGCGCGCTTCGCGGCGTTCCCCGCGACCCGTGACCTGTTCATGCCCGGCGGGAGACCGCCGGCGGTCGGCACCGTGCTGAGGAACCCGGATCTGGCGAACACCTATCGCCTGTTCGGGAAGCACGGCCCCGATGTCCTGTACCGCGGTGAGATCGGCCGGGACGTCGTTCGTGCCGTGCAGAACCCGCCGGTGGATCCGGCGGCGGCGCGTATCGTGCGGCCCGGCCGCATGACCGGCGACGACCTTCGCGCCTACCGCACCGTGCTCCGCGAGCCCACCCGGATCCGTTACCGCGGACTGGATATCTACGGCATGGGCCCGCCGTCCTCCGGCGGGACGACCGTGGGCGAGGCACTGAACATCCTGGAGCGCTTCGACCTTCGCGCCATGGACGACACCCAGTACCTTCACCACTTCCTGGAGGCCAGCAAGCTCGCCTTTGCCGACCGCAACCGCTGGGTGGGCGACCCGGCGTTCTCGGACGTGCCCACCCGCGAACTGCTGACGCAACACTTCGCCGACGCCCGTTCCTGTCTGCTGCGGCCCGACCGCGCGCTGGAGGCACCGGTCGCCCCGGGCGATCCACACAGTCCCACACCCTGTGGGAAGTCCGGCCCGGCGGTGCCCAAACCGGACGAGGGTGACAGCACCACTCATCTCACCGTTGCGGACTCGCAGGGCAATGTCGTCGCCTACACGTTGACGATCGAGCAGACCGGGGGCAGCGGAATCGTCGTGCCGGGCCGGGGTTTCCTGCTCAACAACGAGCTGACCGACTTCAACTCGGCACCGATCACGCCTGGCGTGCCCGACCCCAACCTGCCCGGTCCCGGGAAGCGGCCGCGTAGCTCGATGAGCCCCACGATCGTCCTGCAGCACGGGCGGCCGCTGCTCGCTGTCGGCAGCCCCGGCGGGACCACCATCATCACCACCGTGCTGCAGGTGCTCACCGGCCGGTTGGACCGTGGCCTGCCGCTGGTCGACGCGATCGCGGCGCCCAGGGCGAGCCAACGCAACTCCACCGTCACCAGTGCGGAGGCGGACTTCGGTGCCGGCGGGGAACGGGCCGCGCTGGAAGCGCTGGGCCACCGCTTCAAGGTCCGCTCCAGCATCGGCCTGGCGACCGGGGTGGAGCGGCTGCCCGACGGGCGCTGGGTGGCCGCGGCCGAGCGGACCCGTGGCGGGGGCGGGGCGGCCGGCGTCGTGTTCCCCACGTGGTGGCCACCCGGGCACGCCTCCTCGACCCGCTGACGGACCGCCTCAGGGTGGGCGTCATCCCGCGGTATGACGCCCACCCGGCGTGGGCCAGACCGCTGGCTGGCCCCGGTTCCCACCGCAAGCCGATGTGGGTTGACCTGCGGAAACGGGAGAGTGGTGGCAACCGAGCAGGAGAGGAAGGGAGGAAGCCCCCATGGCCGCCACCACGATCGCGATGGCCACCGCCCGCACCGGTGCCGCCACCCCCGCCCCCACCGTCCGCGCCGAGCCCAACCGCGTGCTGGCCGCGCTGCGCACCGCCGGCCGCTTCGCCGGGCACTTCGCGGTCGCCTTGGTCACCGTCTTCGTCGTGGGCGACAGCGAGCTTTGAGACACGAGCCGGCGAAACCGCCGATCGGGTCCTGCCGGCCGCGCCCGTAGACTCTGGGGCACCCCACCACGTCGAAGGGAGCTTCGTGGCCGTCCAGCCGATCCGGCTCTTCGGCGATCCCGTCCTGCGCACCCGCGCCAGCGAGGTCGTCGACTTCGACAAGGAACTGCGCAAGCTCGTTAAGGATCTGTGGGACACCATGGAGGACGACGGCGGCGTCGGGCTGGCCGCCCCGCAGATCGGCGTCAGCCTGCGGGTCTTCACCTACCACTGCGACGGTTTCGCCGGGCACCTGGTCAACCCGAGCTTCGACGTCGTCGGTGACCAGACCCAGGACGGGCCCGAGGGCTGCCTGTCCATCCCCGGGATGAGCTGGAACTGCACCCGGCACCTGCACGTGGTGGCGCGGGGCTGGAACATGCACGGCGAGCCGGTCGAGGTCGAGGGCAGCCAGCTGCTCGCCCGCTGCATCCAGCACGAGACCGATCACCTGGACGGCGTGCTGTTCGTCGACCGGCTCGACGCCCTGACCCGCAAGGCCGCGTTGCGCGCCATCCGCGAGGCCGAGTGGTTCGGCGAGCCGGCGCCGTTGGTCAAGCAGAGCCCCCACCCCCTGTTCGGGAAGGCACGATGAGGCTGGTCTTCGCGGGCACGCCCGCGGTTGCGTTGCCGGCGCTGCAGGCGTTGATCGACTCGCCACGGCACGACGTGGTGGCGGTGGTAACCCGTCCGGACGCCCCGGCCGGCCGTGGCCGGCGCCTGCTGCGCTCCCCGGTCGGAGCGCTCGCCGACGAGCACGACATCGAGGTACTCACCCCGGCCCGCGCCAAGGACCCCGACTTCCGGCAGCGGCTGCGCGAGCTGGCACCGGACTGCTGCCCGGTCGTGGCCTACGGCGCGCTGCTGCCCTCCTCGGCATTGGAGATTCCCCCGCAGGGCTGGGTCAATCTGCACTTCTCCCTGCTTCCGGCCTGGCGGGGCGCCGCACCCGTCCAAGCGGCCATCCGGCACGGCGACGACATCACCGGCGCCAGCACGTTCCGGATCGTGCGCGAGCTCGATGCCGGGCCGGTGTTCGGTGTGGTGACCGAGAAGATCCGGCCCCGCGACACCGCCGGCGAGCTGCTGGACCGGCTGGCCCGCTCCGGCTCGCGGCTGCTGGAGTCCACGATGGACGGTATCGAGGACGGCACGCTGGACCCGCAGGAACAGCCGGCCGACGGCGTCAGCTACGCGCCCAAGGTGACCGTCGAGGACGCGCGGGTCGACCTCACCCAACCCGCCATCGCCGTGGACCGTCTCGTTCGCGCGGTCACCCCGGATCCCGGGGCGTGGGCGGTGTTCCGGGACGAGCGGCTCAAGCTCGGTCCGGTGGAGCCGTCCGATGTGGACGGTCTGGCCCCGGGGGAGCTGCGCGTGGAGAGGCGCCGGGTCCTGGTGGGCACCGCGACCAGCGCGGTGGCGCTCGGCGAGGTCCAGGCGGCGGGCAAGAAGCGGATGGCCGCCACCGACTGGGCACGGGGAAGCCGGATCGAGGCGGGGGAGTACCTGGCATGAGCGAGCACCGCAGGCGCCCGGCGCACCCGCCCCGAGTTCGGCCGCCGCAGCGGCGCACCGGACCACGCCGGCCCCCGATGGCCGACCCCGCCCGGCAGGCGGCACTGGACACCGTCCGTGCCGTCCGCCAGCGCGACGCCTACGCCAACCTGGTCCTGCCACGCCTGCTGCGCGAGCGTCGGATCAGCGGACGGGACGCCGCCCTGGCCACCGAGCTGGCCTACGGCACCTGCCGCGCCCAGGGCCTGCTGGACGCGGTCCTGGACAGGTGCAGCGACCGGCCCCTGCACCAGGTCGACGGCTCGTTGCTGGACGCGCTCCGGCTCGGTGCCTACCAGCTGCTGCGCACGAGGATCCCGGCGCACGCCGCCGTGGCCGCCACCGTGGACCTGGTGCGGGGGGAGCTGGGCTCGGGCGCGTCCGGGTTCGCCAACGCCGTGCTGCGCCGGGTCGCCGAGCGCGACGAGGCCGAGTGGGTGGCCGAGCTGGCCCCTGACCCGACCGAGGACCTCGTCGGCCATCTCGCGCTCGCCCACGCCCACCCGCGCTGGATCACCCAGTCGTTCGCCGACGCGCTCGGTGGTGCCGCCCGCGAGGAGCTGCCCGCCGCCCTGGCGGCCGACGACGCCCGCCCCGCCGTGCACCTGACCGCCCGCCCCGGTGCGGTGACCGCCGAGGAACTGGCGTTGATGAGCGGCGGCGAGGAGGCCCCCTACTCGCCCTACGGCGTGCACCTGGAGCCCGGCGCCGGTGACCCGGCGGACCTGGACCCG
Source organism: Longimycelium tulufanense (assembly GCF_014645795.1). Lineage (GTDB taxonomy): Bacteria > Actinomycetota > Actinomycetes > Mycobacteriales > Pseudonocardiaceae > Longimycelium > Longimycelium tulufanense. Next base: position 54,666 of record NZ_BMMK01000026.1, read on the forward strand.
GTCCGCGAGGGGCTGGCCACGGTGCAGGACGAGGGCAGCCAGCTGGTGACGCTCGCGCTGACCCGGGTCGAGGTGGCCGGCGCTGACGAGCGGTGGCTGGACCTGTGCGCGGGGCCCGGCGGGAAGGCCGTCCTGCTGGGCGCCCTGGTCGGGATCAACGGTGGGACCCTCGACGCCGTCGAGCGGGCGGCGCACCGCGCCGAACTCGTCCGGAAGGTGACCGGCGACCTGCCGGTGACCGTGCACGTCGCCGACGGTCGGGAGAGCAGGCTACCGGAAGGCGGCTACGACCGGGTGCTGGTCGACGCGCCGTGCACCGGGCTGGGTGCGCTGCGCCGGCGCCCGGAGGCGCGGTGGCGGCGGCAGCCCTCCGATGTGGCCGAACTGACCAAGCTGCAGCGGGAGCTGCTGATGGCCGGGATCCGGCACGCCCGGCCCGGTGGGGTGGTGGCCTACGTGTTGTGCTCGCCGCACCTGTCGGAGACCCTCGGCGTGGTGACCGACGTGGTGCGGCGCTCCGCAAAGGCCGGCTTCGACGTGGAGCAACTCGACGCGCGCCCCTACTTCCCCGGGGTGCCGGAGTTGGGCGATGGGGCGCACGTGCAGCTCTGGCCGCACCGGCACGGCACCGACGCCATGTTCTGCGCCCTGTTCCGTCGTCGCTGATCGCGCCTTCTGTTCCCGCTCAACAGTGCCTTTCGGGTACCTCCGGTGGCGGTTCCACCCGCGCGCACTGGGCAGCCGCGGCTACCCCGACCGCACCCGACCAGCCCGTCACCGCAACGCGAGCCGCGTAATGCCGATCACGCGGCCGTGCGATGTACCAGCCGATGACCTGGGGCGACGCGATCCCGGTACACGGAACATGCCCGGGTGGTGCGCTTAGACTGCGGCCGTGTCAGGCGCCCGTTCCGTTCGTCCGCTGATCGCCCCGAGCATCCTGTCCGCCGACTTCGCCCGGTTGGCCGAGGAGGCCGCCGCCGTGTCCGGCCCGTCCGGCGAGGGCGCGGACTGGCTGCATGTCGACGTCATGGACGCGCACTTCGTGCCGAACCTGACGCTCGGGCTGCCGGTGGTCAAGTCGCTGCGCGCGGCGACCGACATCCCGCTCGACTGCCACCTGATGATCGAGGACCCGGACCGGTGGGCCATCGGCTACGCCGAGGCCGGCGCCTACAACGTCACCGTCCACATCGAGGCGGCCGAGGACCCCGTCAGGATCGCCAAGGACCTGCGGGCCGCCGGGGCGAAGGCCGGGCTGTCCGTCAAGCCAGGCACCCCGCTGGAGCCCTACGTCGAGGTCCTCAAGCACTACGACACGCTGCTGGTGATGTCGGTCGAGCCCGGCTTCGGCGGACAGGAGTTCATCGCCGAGGTGCTGGACAAGGTGCGCACCGCCCGCCACCTCGTCGACACCGGCCACCTCAGACTGGTCATCGAGATCGACGGGGGCATCAACACCGAGACCATCGAGGCCGCGGCCGAAGCGGGGGTGGACTGTTTCGTGGCCGGTTCCGCGGTCTACGGCGCCGACGACCCCGCCCGGGCGGTCCGCGCGCTGCGCGAGCAGGCCGCGCGTGCAGCCGGGGCCCAGGTCTAGGCCGGGCCGTCGCCATGGTCGCCGCCCCCTCGAGCCCAGTGGCCGCCGCCATGGCCCGCGCCGTGACGGCCAGCCGGCTCGTCCAGGGCACCACCAGCCCCAACCCGCCCGTGGGCTGCGTGGTGCTCGACGCGGCCGGCGCGGTGGTCGGCGTCGGCGCGACCCAGCCCCCCGGCGGGCCGCACGCCGAGGTCGTGGCGTTGCGGGCGGCCGGTGACCGGGCCCGGGGCGGCACCGCCGTGGTCACCCTCGAGCCCTGCGCCCACCACGGCCGGACCCCGCCGTGCACCGATGCGCTGCTGGCCGCGGGCGTGGCGACCGTGGTGTACGCCGTGGGCGACCCGTACCCGGAGGCCGCCGGCGGAGCGGACGTGCTGCGCCGTGCCGGCGTACGGGTGGAGTCCGGCCCCCTCGCGCAGGAGATCGAACGCGGCCCGCTGCGGGCCTGGCTGCACTACGCGCGCACCGGAACCCCGCACGTGACCTGGAAGTACGCCGCCACGCTCGACGGTCGCTCCGCGGCCGCCGACGGCACCAGCAAGTGGATCAGCTCCGCCGAGTCGCGGCGGGACGTACACCGGTTCCGGGCCCAGGTCGACGCAATCGTCGCCGGCCGGGGCACCGTGCTGGCCGACGACCCGCAGCTGACCGCCCGTACCCCCGATGGGGGCCTCGCCGAGCGGCAACCGCTGCGCGTGGTGGTCGGCGAGGGTGACCTGCCCCGGGACGCGCGGGTGCTGGACGAGGCCGCCGAGACCATCCACCTGCGCACGAGCGACCCGCGCGAGGTACTGGCCGCGCTCGCCGACCGCGGAGTGGTCGACGTGCTGCTGGAGGGTGGGCCCCGGCTCGCGGGCGCGTTCCTGGCCGCGGGCGGTATACACCGGGTGCTCGCCTATGTTGCGCCCAAGCTGCTCGGCGCCGGCCCGGCCGCGCTCGCCGACGCCGGGGTGGGCACCATCGCCGACGCGGTGGACCTGGGGATCGAGGACGTGACGAGGATCGGGCCGGACGTGCGCATCAGCGCCGTGCCGGTGCGGCGGTGAGGGAGGCAGGGTGTTCACCGGGATCGTGGAGGAACGCGGCGAGGTGCTCGCCGTCGAGCAGCTACCGGACGCGGCCCGGCTGACCGTTTCCGGACCGCTGGTCACCGTCGACGCCAAGCACGGCGACTCGATCGCCGTCAACGGCGTGTGCCTGACGGTCGTGGACGTCGCCGGCGGTGCGTTCACCGCCGACGTGATGGCCGAGACGCTGCGTCGCAGCAGCCTGGCCAAGGTCGGTGCCGGCGACCCGGTGAACCTGGAGCGGGCCGCCGCCGTCGGCCAGCGCCTCGGCGGCCACATCGTGCAGGGCCACGTCGACGGCACCGGCGTGGTGTGGTCCCGCGAGCCCGCCGAGCACTGGGAGCTGATGCGGATCGGGATGCCGGACCGGCTGGCGCGCTACGTGGTGGAGAAGGGCTCCATCGCCGTGGACGGGGTGTCACTGACCGTGGTCGAGGTCGGTGACTCCGAATTCACGGTGAGCCTCATTCCGACCACCCTAGAGCTGACCACGCTCGGCCTGCGCCAGCCCGGTGACCTGGTCAACCTCGAGGTCGACGTGTTGGCGAAGTACGTGGAGCGGCTGGCTGTGCCACACCTCTCAACCATCGATCCCGCGCGGGCGGGGGACAATGGCCCAAGGGTTGGCGGGAGCGAGGAGGCTCGGTGACCGACTTCGACACCATCGAGGACGCGCTGGCGGACGTCGCGGCCGGCAAGCCGGTCGTCGTGGTCGACGACGAGAGCCGGGAGAACGAGGGTGACCTGATCTTCGCGGCGGAGAAGGCCACCCCCGAGCTGCTCGCCTTCATGGTCCGCTACACCTCGGGCTACATCTGCGTGGCGCTGACCGAGGAGGACTGCGTCCGGCTGGACCTGCCGCCGATGTACCACACCAACCAGGACCGGCGCGGCACGGCCTACACCGTGACCGTCGACGCCAAGGAAGGCGTGTCCACCGGCATCTCGGCCGCCGACCGCGCTCACACCATGCGCCTGCTCGCCGACTCCGACGCCACCGCCGCCGACTTCGTCCGCCCCGGCCACGTGGTGCCGCTGCGGGCCAAGGAAGGTGGTGTGCTGCGCCGCGCCGGCCACACCGAGGCAGCCGTCGACCTGGCCCGGATCGCCGGGCTGCGCCCGGCCGGTGCGCTGTGCGAGATCGTCAGCGAGAAGGTGCCCGGTGAGATGGCCCGGCGCGACGAGCTGGCCGTCTTCGCCGCCGACCACGACCTCAGGCTCATCACCATCGCCGACCTCATCGCCTACCGCCGGCGGTTCGAGAAGCAGGTCGAGCGGGTGGCCGAGGCACGCATCCCCACCCGGCACGGCACCTTCCGTGCCATCGGCTACGACAGCCTGCTCGACGGCATCGAGCACATCGCCATGGTCTACGGGGAGGTCGGCGACGGCGAGGACATCCTCGTCCGGGTGCACTCGGAGTGCCTAACCGGCGACGTGTTCGGTTCGCTGCGCTGCGACTGCGGGCCGCAGCTGGACGCCGCGCTGGAACGGGTCGCCGAGGAGGGCCGGGGCATCGTGCTCTACATCCGCGGCCACGAGGGCCGCGGCATCGGCCTGATGCATAAGCTGCAGGCGTACCAGTTGCAGGACACCGGGCACGACACGGTGGAAGCCAACCTGGCGCTGGGCATGCCGGCCGACGCCCGCGACTACGGCACCGGCGCGCAGATCCTTGCCGACCTGGGCGTGCGGTCGATGCGGCTGCTCACCAACAACCCCGCCAAGCGGGTCGGCCTGGAAGGCTATGGTTTGGCCGTGTCCGGCCGCGTTCCGCTGCCCGTCCGCCCGAACCCGGAGAACCTGCGGTACCTGCGGACCAAACGGGACCGGATGGGACACGATCTGCATCACCTGGAGCAGGACGGCACCGACGGCGTGCCCAGGACCGGAGGAGGAGCCACCGCATGAGCGGCGAGGGCCGTCCCGATCTCGACCTTCCGGACTGCTCGGGGCTGCGCCTGGCCGTCGCCGCGACCCGATGGCACCCCAGGATCACCGACACCCTGCTGGAGCGCGCGTTGGCCGCCGCGAAGGCGGCCGGGATCTCCCGGCCCACCGTTGTCCGGGTGCCGGGTGCGATGGAGCTGCCGGTGGTGTGCCAGGAGCTGGCGCGCCGGCACGACGCGGTGGTCGCGCTGGGCGTGGTGATCCGTGGTGGCACCCCGCACTTCGAGTACGTCTGCGACGCGATGATCGCCGGGCTCACCCGGGTGGGCCTGGACGAGTCGACACCGATCGGCAACGGCGTGCTGACCTGTGACACCGAGGACCAGGCGCTGGCCCGCTGCGGCCTGCCCGACTCGGTGGAGGACAAGGGTTTCGAGGCGTGCGTGGCGGCCCTGGACTCGGCGCTCGTGCTCCGGGGGCTGCGGTCGGGGGCGGAGGCGAACCGATGAGCGGGACGGCGTCGCGCCTCGTGGTACGGCCGCGGCGGGTGCGGGTGGTGGCCAGCGGGGCCGCGCTGCTCCTGCTCGTCGTGTTCACCGTGGTCGCCCTGCTGCTGCGCAACACCCCGACCGGCGTCTACTTCCGCACCTCCGACCAGGTCGCCATGGTCGGCGTAGGGGTGTTGCTCGCGGCCGGCGCGATGTTGTTCGCCCGGCCGCGGGTGCGGGCCGACGCCGAAGGTGTGGAGGTCCGCAACCTCGTCAACACCCAGCGCTACCCGTGGTCGCTGGTGCGCGCGGTGAGCTTCCCGGACGGCTCGTCCTGGGCCCGGCTGGAGCTGCCCGACGACGAGTACGTGCCGATGATGGCCATCCAGTCCGCCGACGGGCACCACGCGGTCCAGGCGATGCGGGCGCTGCGCGAGCTGCACCGTTCAGCCGTCCAGGACTGACCCTCCGCCGGCCCCGCGTTGTGGCCGCGGAAGCCGGAAATATGCCCGCACCGTCGTCCCACCCGCGCCGGTGTGCAGGCGGACCAGGTCGGACAGGTGGTTGACGAGCAACAGGCCGCGACCGCCGGCCCGGCTCGGCGGGACGGGGATACGTCCCGCCAACGGATCGGTGATGCACCCGTGGTCGCTGACCTCGCACACCAGGTACGTATCGGCGGTCCACAGCCGCAGGGTTCCCACACCGCCGCCGTGGTCGATGCTGTTGGCGAGCAGCTCCGTGGCGACCAGCTCGAGGTCGGCGACCCGGTCCCCGGTCAGCCCGGCCGCACCGGCCCGCTCGCGCACCAGGTACCGCGCCCGGGCGAGGTGGAGGGCACCGACCGTCATTGCCACGGCCGCGGGCGGCTCCGGGAAAGGGCGGTTGTAGGTGTTGACGATGTCCTTCGGCGCGTAGGAGTCGCTGGCCCGCTGCCCCGTGCCGTCCAGCAGCGTGGGGTGGGTCGCCTCGGCGTCGGCCAGCACCCGGGGGTGCAGCCCCGCGGCGTCGTAGGGGCACAGGATCGTCACGTCCCGGCCGGCGAAGGCGAAGTTGATCAATGCCTCGTGCTGTACGCAGGCCGGGTACTCCAGGTCGGAACGGCTCGGCCAGATCGGCTCGCCGATGATCCGTACCCGCTTGCCCCGGTGCGCGTCGGTGAACGCCCGCAGCACGCCGGGAATGATGCGGCCCGGGTTGCGCCCGGCCTCACCCATGTCCATCAACCGCACCCGCTCGGCATCCCGGCCGAGCTCGGCGCGCAGCCGCTCCAGGTTGCCCCGGGGCACCGCCACCGCCACCGGCTCGCCCGCCGCCAACCCCTCGCGGACGAAGGGCACGGTGTGCTCCAGGTACTCCACGGTGTCCCGGTAGAACAACGCCGGGTGGACGAACCGGTCGGTCGCCGAGGAGCTGGCGTCCATCACGCCTCCTCCTCGATCACGACGGCCTCCAGCCCGACCGGCCGGACCAGGTCAACCGCTCACCGCGGGGCCCGGGGCGGCGGTACAGCACGCCCGCCTCGCGACGCGGCGACACGTAGCGACTCGCCCACGACCCCGTCCGGCGACTCCCGGGTCGCCGGGTCGTGGACACGAGGCATGTTCGCTGGCCCCCACTGTCACGGGCGCCTCCCACAGCCAGGTACCGCGGACGTCTCCCGCAGACTATCCAGCCTTCTTGATCAATACGCCCGGACCGGGCCAAGAAGGTGGCGCGAGGCTGCTGGCATGCCCTGCGCCGGGGCCGGCACCGTGACGATCCGCCAGGGACGATCCGCCAGGCGTGCGGGTGTGCGGCCGGACACAGCGGCGGCTGGGGGACAATGGAAAGGCTGTACAGGTACGGGCAGGGGAGTGATGGTGGCGATCACGGGTGCGACGGCGGATCGGGAGCACGGGGTGCGCCTCGGCGACATTCTGCTGCGCAACCGGCTGGTGACCTCGTCCAGCCTGCTGGGCTACGGCGTCGCGAACGTGCCGGTGTTCCGCTGGGGAATGAGCCCGATCTCGAACTTCGTGCCGCTGTCGAGGTTCGGTGCGGTCACCACCCGCACCCTCACCGTGGAGCCGCGCGACGGCCACTTCACCGTGCGGGACGACTGGAAGCTCACCGAGCTTCCCGGCCTGCTACGGCGGTACCTGCGGGTGCTCCGGCACACCGACGGCGGCTGGCTGAACGCCTTCGGCTGGTGCAACGTCGGCATCGACGCCTACCTGCGCGACTACTACCCCCGCACCCGCGACCAGCGCACGATCATTTCACTCGGCGGGTTCTCCACCGAGGAGTTCGTGACCCTGGTCGACAAGGTCAACGCGGCGGTGCCGGCCGGCGAGATCGCGGCCGTGGAGTTCAACGTCTCCTGCCACAACGTCAACTTCGACTTCAACCAGATCATCGAGTCGGTGCTGGCCGAGGCCGTGCCGCGCAGCAACCACCCGGTGATCCTCAAGCTCTCCCCGGACTACGACTACCTCGCCCACGCCCGGCTCGCCGCCCGGCATGGCGTGTCCGCGCTGACCGCCATCAACACCGTGAAGGCGTTGCGGCTGGACCCGGAGACGGGGGAGCCGTGGCTGAAGAACCGCTTCGGCGGGCTGTCCGGGCGGGCCATCAAGCCGATCGCGCTGCGAGTGATCGCGGAGCTGCGGGACGCGGGCGTGACCCTGCCGATCATCGGCACCGGCGGCATCCGCACGTTCGACGACTGCCGGGAGTTCTTCTGGGCCGGTGCGGACGCGGTCAGCCTCGGCAGCGCCAGCTGGTTCGCCCACCCACACCTGGGTTACGCGCTCGCGCCACTTGCCGGTCTCCGGATCCGGCGCCTGCTCCACAAGATCGACCGATACCCTCCGCCGCCCCGCTGACCGGGCCGGTTGCGCGGCCATGCAGCAGTCGGCCGCGGACCAGCTTCGCCAGCTGCCCTTCTCGACGGGCGAGGAAACCCGGTCTAGGTTGCCCGGCATGGAAATTCGCCTGGGAGAGCTCACCTTCGACGTGCTCGTCGGCGGCCCCGAAGACGGAAACCCCGTGTTACTGCTGCACGGTTTCCCGGAGACCGCGCAGTCCTGGGATCTGGTGACGACGGAACTGAACCGGGCCGGCCTGCGCACCATCGCGCCGAACCAGCGTGGTTACTCGCCCGGTGCCCGCCCCACCGACGTCGACGCCTACCGGATGCACCACATCGTCGGTGACGCCCTCGGCATCCTCGACGCTCTGAACATCCAGTCGGCACACGTGGTCGGCCACGACTGGGGTGCGGTGGTGGCCTGGTCACTCGCGATCGGCCAACCGGACCGGGTGCGCAGCCTGGTCGCGATTTCCGTGCCCCATCCGAACGCGTTCTCCTGGGCCTACCACAACGACCCGGACCAGCAGGAGCGGTCCTGGTACATCAGCTTCTTCCGGCAGGAAGGCAAGGCCGAGGAGAAACTTCTCGCCGATGACGCCCAAGTCCTGCGCCGGGCCTTCGATCCACTCCCGGACGAGCGGATCGCGCCCCACCTGGCCGCCATGCGGGAACCCGGGGCGCTGACCGCCGCCCTGAACTGGTACCGCGCGTCCAACCTGGACGAGGTCAGCCTGCCACCGGTCGAGGTGCCGACAACCTATGTCTGGAGCGACGGGGACCGCGCTCTCGGTCCGGCCGGGGCGATGCGGTGCGGTGACCACGTCACCGGTCCGTATCGCGCCGTGGAACTGGCCGGGGTGAGCCACTGGATCCCCGACGAGCGGCCCGACGCCGTCGTGGAAGCGGTGCTGGACCGGGTCGGTTAGCCGGCGCACCTCGCCGCCGGGACGACCGGGCGGCGGGACCTTCGGTCCGGAACCGGGCGTCAGCCGGACCGGGCGCTGTCGCGGGTGGCGCCGGCCGGCCAGACCACCCGGACCGGGACGCCACGGATCCGGGCGTGGGCGACCACGTCCGCGGTGCCACCGGTGCCGCTGGCGGGCTGGCCGTCCCAGACCGCGAGCACCCGGTCGACCGACGACACCATTTCCTTGCTGGCCGCCAGATACGCCCGCCGCTCGGACCGGGGAAACGGCAACACCCGCACCGACGACGCCGCGGCCACCAGCGAGTCGAACTCCGCCCGGTGCCGCGGCGCCAGCCGGGACCGGTAGTCGCTGGCCGGCAGGACCGCCTCCAGCCGCCCGCCCAGATCCAGCACGACCCGGGCGAAGACCTGATCGGCACCGGGCGCGAGGCAGCTCACCCCGACCAGCTCCCGCGTCGGCGGATCGGCCAACGCGTCCCGCAACGCCCGACGCACGACGGGCAGGCAGCCCGACACGAGGTTGGAGTGTCCGGTAATCCCGACGCGCACCAACCACACCCTCCCGACCCCACGGGCCGACAACGCGGACAACGTTGTCGGCCCGTGGCCACTCAATGCTCGTCCGGGGCCGCCCCCGGAGCCTCTATGCGGAAACTACGGTGCGGATAGCGTCCCGGGTCTCGCGCACCGCCGCCACCTGGCGATAGCGACTCGTCTCCCGGGAGAAGTCCTGCAGCTTGCGCAGCACCCGTCCCGAACGCAGCTTCGCCGCCGTGGGCAGCACGCCCTGGACCAGCTCGCAGGCGCCCTCCGGCTCGCCCATCACGACGCGGGTCCTGGCCAGCCCGATCACGTCGAAGGCGCGGTTGCGGACCTTGGCCGGGTGGCGCAGGGCCAGCGCCCGGTGGATGTGCGGCGCCGCCAGCCGCGCCTGCCGCGGATCGTGTCGGGCCAGGTCGCGCATCCTGGCCCCGATCACGCCCTCCAGCTCCGCCTCGTCGAAGTTGTCCAGCCATACCGGTTCGGCCGCGGGATCGCGGGCGGCGAAGCACTCCTGCGCCAACCCCACCGCCCGGTGGAACTCCGCGACCCGGCCCATCTGTGCATACGCCCACGCCTCCCGGGTGAGCAGCAACGCCCGCAACGTCGGGGTGGCCGTGCGCCGCGTCCCGTACTGGCCCAGCTGCACCAGCTCCAGCCCGTCCTCGGGCCGGCCCAGGTCGAACATCTGCCGGGCCATCGCGGCCAGGCAGCAGGCCGCGAACGGGTCGTTGCGGCCGGCCTTGGCCATCCGCACGGCCAGCACGTAGTACCGCTGCGCCGCGTGGTGCATCCCGGCGTCCCACGACATCGTCGCCACGATCTTGGACAGCTCGGCGCCCACGAAGAACGCCCGCTCCGTGGTCGGCCCGGCCGGGGCCCGGCGCAGCCGGTCGGCCAGCTCGTTGAGCTGGCCGAGCACCGCCTTGCGGGCCAGGCCCAGCCCGCCGCGCAGGCTCCAGTCCCGCAGGCCGGCCGCGACCCGTTGCAACGCGGCCAGCTCGTCCTCGTTGATCACCGGTCCCGCGGCCCACCTGGCCAGCGGCTGCAACGGGTTGAGCCACCGCTGCATCGACTCCACCAGGACCGGTCCCACCGCCACCGCGGCCGCTCCGGTGAGCGCCGCACGTCTGCTGATCGCCAAGTCGCTCCTCGTCGTCTCCTCGACCGATCGAGCAACGTTCGGCGCGTCCCACGGCGCACCGAGCACGTCGGGGACGTCCGCGGCGGAGACCTCGTCCGGACGGGGCGCCCCCGCCCGGTCGAACCACAACTTCTCCGCCGGGATGCCGAGCACCTCGGCGAAGTGCCGCAGCTTGTCCATCCGGTCGATCGGGTTCTGGCCGTTCTCGTACCTCGACAGCTGGGCCTGGCTGATGCCCAACCAGGCGGCCAGCCGGTCCTGGGTGATCCGGTGGACGTGGTGCGGGTGGTGGCGGTAGGCGGCGAGCAGCGCACCCATGTCCTGGTCCGCGAACGCCTCGGCGAGGGCGGGGTGGTCCCAGAACGAGTCCGGGAGCTTCGGTGGGCCGCCCACTTCGGGGCGCGCGTTTCGCCGGCACCGGTGACACAGCCGGTCCGGGTTGTCCGCGGCGATCAGTGCTCCACACGGGCAGACGCGCTTGGCGCTGGACCTTGGTAATCCGATCGGTTGCATGGCGCTGCCCCCGTAACTGATCGTGTACGCAGTGTAAGCACTGCTCAGGGGGTGTCCATGCATGTCGTGCATGAAACGCAGCCCAGGCTGGGTCCGGCGGCGATGCGTCCCGTGTATCGGACGCACCCACCCGACGTGTGGAACGGGCGACCGCTGCGGCGCACGCTGTGCGCCGGCGGACGGTGATCGGGAAGACCTGTCGGTCACCGGCCGCCGACCACCACCTGACTCCCACACCGGGAAGGTGCCCATGATGCGGAGCGCAACCAGTGCCGTCGAGAGCACGGTGACGCCGGAGGAGTCCGGCATGGAGCGCGGCTTGGCCGATGTCGCGGCGAGCTACGCGCGGTTGATGGGATGGCCGGTAGTCGTCAGCGACAACGGCATCCTGCTGCCGCTGAGCCCGGCGAGCACCGCCCTGACGATGCCCGAGCACCTCGGGCAGGGCGTGCTGGCCGGCCTGAAGGCCCGCATGCTCGCCGGGCCGGTGCTGGCCCTACCCGGGCCACAGCCGCGCTGGGTGTTCCTCGCCGAGCTGGTTGCCCTGCTGCCGACCCAGCTGACCAGCCCCTTCGAGGTGCAGTTCGTGCGTGCCCCGCACCAGGTGCTGCTGCCGCCGACGCAGACCACCCACGGGCCGGTGCGCTGGGCCAACCCGCCCACGCCCAGCCGGCGGTGGTTCCCGCCGTTCACCGCGGTGTTGGCGATCGCCCGGATGGTCGCCACCGAACGGTGAGCACGCCCTCGGCTCCCCGCCGGCCGCCGAGCCGGATCCGGCGGGAGCACGAGGTGTGGTGTGGCCGAACCGGCTCCCGCCGGGACCCCGGACCCGGCGGGTCCCTGCCATGCCGCCCGCCCGGGACCCGACGCGATTTCCCGCCTTCTTCGCGGCCTGGAACACGCCGTTGTTCGCGGGGCGCCGATCGCGTTCTGTGCGTCGTGACCCGCGACGTTCCTATGGGTCGGCGGTCCCGTCGCGAAAGCGAGGCCCCGGTGCGGGAGGTGGGTCCGTCAGGGCTGGGGTTCCGGGCTCGACGGTAGGGCCGGCCACTCGGCGGCCCGTCCCGCGTCGGCCAGACCCACCCCGCACTGCCGCAGGAATGCCGGCCCGCACGAGCCCGGGATGGGACGGACCGAGTCCTCGATGATGTCCTTGACCAGGAAGCCGGGCCAGCGCTCGAGCAACAACGCCGCGAGCCCGGCCACGTGCGGTGTCGCCATGCTCGTGCCCTGGTAGTACGCCCAGGCCGGGGCCTTCGGCGTGGTCTCGCCGGTGTTCAGCGTCGACAGCACCCCGTTGCGTGGGTCCTCAGCGGTCTCCCCGCCGGGAGCCGCAACGTCGACACCCTGCCCGCGCGCCCCGAAGTTGGAGTAGGACGCTTTGTCCCCCACCCGGTTCAACGCCGCCACGACGATTTTCCGCGCGGGGCAGTTGGCGGGCGACGAGTTGGTGATCGGGGTATTGCTGTTGCCCGCCGCCACCACCGACACCATGTCCCGTTGCGCGGCGAATCGAAGTGCCTCGTTCATCATCGGCGGGCAGGCCCCGTTCCCACCGAGGCTGAGGTTGATCACGTCCGCCGGGTCGGGGTTCCTGGGCACGTCGGGCACCTTTCCCCCGGCTGCCCACACGATCGCGTCGGCGACGTCGGCGTCCGTCCCACCGCACAACCCGAGCACCCGCAGGTGCTGGATCCGGGCCTCCGGTGCCACCCCCGCCACCCCGAAGCCGTCGTTCGTCACGGCCCCGACCGTTCCCGCGACATGGGTACCGTGCCAGCTGCTCGGGGCACCCGGGTCGTCCGGGCTGCACTCCCTGGGCGCGTGCCAGTCGCCCTCGTCGGACGGGTCGGGATCGCGCCCGTCACCGTCGCGGGCCATCTTGGGGTCGGAGACGAAGTCGTAACCCGACACCATCTTGGCGTCCAGGTCCGGGTGGCGGGTCCGGCCCGTGTCCACCACCGCGACCGTCACGTCACGCCCCAACAACCCATCGGCCCACGCCGGCGGCAGGTTGAGCGCCGCGGGTTCGAGGCTCACCTCGTGGTAGTGCCACTGCCACGGGTAGAGGGGATCGTTGGGGAACTGTCGCGCAGCCACATCCCACGGGGACGGCGGCGGCACCCGGAAGTTCGGCTCGACCAGCTCGACATCCTGATGCCGCGCGATCTCCCGCATCGCGCGCACCGCGTCAGCGCGCCCGAGCGGGCCGGCGCCCCGGACCAGTACGCGACGCAAGGAGAGCGGGACCACCGCGGACAGCGGCACCCTGCTGTTGGCGGGGAGCGCCTCCTGTGCGGCTCGGAGATCCCCTGCGGCCGCCGGGCTCTGCTCGCGGTACTTGACGATGAAGCCGTCGAACGGCCTCTCGGCGTCGAGACCGTCGGTGTACACCTTCCCGTCGGTCGGCTCCGGGGTCGCTGAGGGGACACCGAGGGGCACGAACAAGGTCGCGATCACGGCCGCGGCGGCACCGGCGGCGGCGCTGGTGAGCTTCGGCATGGCACGGTCTCCCTCTCCCGGCGCGAGCTGGCATCGAGGGGCGGTGTGCGGTGGCCTCGTCGAACCGGGCCGGGACTCGAACACTCCCGCCGGTGGCGGCAGCCCTGACGCCAGCCGCGGGGACGGCCGGCGGTGGGCGCCGGGGGCGGGCACGGTCCCTGTCCTGGTGAAGTTCTCACGCTTCAGAACCCTCTGACCGTAAGTAACCCACGAGGGAGGCTGCAGCGCGGAGCAGAAGAAAGAACACGAAAAGGCGACGACAGGGATTCCCGACGAAACGGACCCGGTGCGGGCGATACGGCTGACCAGCGTGAGCGACGCACGACTCGCCGCAGCAGGGCGGACTCCCACCGCCCGCGAGTGCCTCCCAAGATCGGTGGAAGACCCCCACCGAGCGATGGATGACAGCCCTCCGCCGTAGGCTGAAGGCGTGGCCGACCCGTCGACCTACCGCCCCGCGCCCGGCACCATCCCCGACGCGCCAGGCGTGTACAAGTTCCGCGACGCGGCCGGCCGGGTGATCTACGTCGGGAAGGCCAAGAGCCTGCGCGGTCGGCTCTCCTCCTACTTCGCCGACCTGGCCACGCTGCACCCGCGCACCCGGCAGATGGTCACCACGGCCGCCGCGGTGGAGTGGACCGTGGTGTCCACCGAGGTCGAGGCCCTGCAGCTGGAGTACTCCTGGATCAAGGAGTTCGACCCCAGGTTCAACGTCCGCTACCGCGACGACAAGTCCTACCCGGTGCTGGCGGTCACGCTGCACGAGGAGTTCCCGCGGTGGCACGTCTACCGCGGCCCGCGGCGCCGCGGCGTCCGCTACTTCGGCCCGTACGCGCACGCCTGGGCCATCCGCGAGACGTTGGACCTCCTGCTGCGCGTGTTCCCGTCCCGCACCTGCTCGGCCGGGGTGTTCAAGCGGCACCACCAGATGGGCCGGCCCTGCCTGCTCGGCTACATCGACAAGTGCTCCGCGCCGTGCGTCGGGCGGGTCACCGCCGAGCAGCACCGGGACATCGTCGAGGACTTCTGCGACTTCCTCGGTGGCCGTACCGACCGGATGGTGCGTCGCCTGGAACGGGAGATGGCCGAGGCGTCCGAGGCGCTGGAGTTCGAGCGAGCCGCCCGGCTGCGCGACGACATCGGTGCGCTGCGCCGGGCGATGGAGAAGCAGGCCGTCGTGCTCGGCGACGGGACGGATGCCGACGTCGTCGCCTTCGCCCAGGACGAGCTGGCCGCCGCCGTCCAGGTGTTCCACGTGCGTGACGGCCGGGTGCGCGGCCAACGCGGCTGGGTGATCGACAAGGTCGAGGAGGTCGACACCCCCGGCCTGGTCGCCCAGTTCCTCGCCCAGTTCTACGGCGAGCAGGCCACCCTCGCCGAGCAGTCCGACACCGGCGGGTCCAGCCCGGTGCCGCGTGAGGTACTGGTGCCCGAGCTGCCCGCGGACGTCGACACCCTCACCGCGTGGCTGGAGGAGCTGCGCGGCGGCCGGGTCAGCCTCCGGGTTCCGCAGCGCGGGGACAAGCGGGCGCTGCTGGAGACGGTGGCTCGCAACGCCACCGAGGCGTTCGCCCAGCACAAGCTCCGCCGGGCCGGCGACCTGACCGCCCGCTCCGCTGCCCTGCAGGAGCTGCAGGACGCGCTGGGGCTGGAAACCGCACCCTTGCGCATCGAGTGTGTGGACGTCAGCCACGTCCAGGGCAGCGATGTCGTCGCCTCGCTCGTGGTGTTCGAGGACGGGCTGCCGCGCAAGTCGGAGTACCGTCGCTTCGCCATCCGCGAGGGCGCGGAGCGCGGTGACGTAGGCTCGATCGCCGAGGTCGTACGACGCCGCTTCACCGCCTACCTTCACCAGACCGAGGGGACCGACAGCGGTGGTCGCGCCGGCCTGGACCCGGAGACCGGACGGCCGCGCAAGTTTGCGTACCCACCCAACCTGCTCGTGGTGGACGGCGGTGCGCCGCAGGTGGAGGCGGCCGCCGACGTCCTGGCCGACCTCGGCGTCACCGACGTCGCCGTGGTGGGACTGGCCAAGCGGCTGGAGGAGGTCTGGGTGCCCGGGGAAGCCGACCCGGTCATCCTGCCCCGCACCAGCGAGGCGCTGTACCTGCTGCAGCGGGTGCGCGACGAGGCGCACCGGTTCGCCATCAGCTACCACCGGCAGAAGCGGTCGAAGCGGATGACGACCTCGGCGCTGGACGACGTCCCCGGCCTGGGGGAGGCGCGCCGCGCGGCCCTGCTCCGGCACTTCGGGTCGGTGCGCAAGCTGAGGCAGGCCAGCGTTGACGAGATCAGCGCGGTTCCCGGGGTGGGCCGGCGAACCGCGGAAGCCGTGCTCGCCGCCCTCGGTGGGGCGGGCGGCGACACGCAGCAAGCGAGCTCGGGCCCGGCCGGAGGCGGCCGGGCGGAACCGGGAGGGTGAGTGAGCGGGGAGAAGGCGGGCATCGAGGTCGCCGTGGTGTCGGGGCTGTCCGGCGCCGGGCGCAGCACCGCGGCCAAGTGCCTGGAGGACCTGGGCTGGTTCGTGGTGGACAACCTGCCACCGGAGCTGATCTCGACCATGGTGGAGCTGGGCGCCACCTCCAGGGGTGCCATCACCCGGGTCGCGGTGGTGATGGACGTGCGCAGCCGGGCGTTCACCGCGGACCTGGCCGCGGTGATCAAGGACCTGGACGCACGCGGCTACAAGCCCAAGGTGTTGTTCCTGGAGGCCACCGACGCGGTGCTCATCCGCCGCTTCGAGTCGGTCAAGCGCAGCCACCCGCTGCAGGCCGAGGGTCGGCTGGCCGACGGCATCGACGCCGAGCGCAAGCTGCTGGCGCCGCTGCGCGAGGAGGCCGACCTGGTGCTGGACACCAGCGGCCTGTCCGTGCACCAGTTGCGGGCCAAGATCGAGGACACTTTCGGCAGCGAGGCCAGTACCCGCACCCGGGTGACCGTGCTGTCCTTCGGCTACAAGTACGGGCTGCCCATGGACGCCGACCTCGTCATGGACGTGCGGTTCCTGCCCAACCCGTTCTGGATCCCTGAGCTGCGCGAGCAGAGCGGCCTGGACGAGGAGGTCCGCAACTACGTGCTCTCCCAGGAGGGCGCGGAGGAGTTCCTGGACCGCTACCACGAGCTGCTGCGGCTCATCGGCGCCGGCTACCGCAGGGAGGGCAAGCGGTACCTGACGCTCGCCGTCGGGTGCACCGGTGGTAAGCACCGCAGTGTGGCGATCTCGGAGGAACTGGCCGGCCGGTTGGCCACGGAGGACGGAATGGCGGTCAAGGTCGTACACCGCGACCTGGGGCGCGAGTGAGGAACCGCGAGTGAGGAACGGCGACAAGCGCCGCGGTGGGACGGACGGGCAACTGCGGGCGGTGGCGCTCGGCGGCGGGCACGGCCTGCAGGCGACGCTCGGCGCGTTGCGCCGCATCACCGACGACGTCACCGCGGTCGTGACCGTGGCCGACGACGGTGGCTCGTCCGGCCGGCTGCGCCGCGAGCTGAACCTGCTACCACCCGGCGACCTGCGCAAAGCCCTCGCCGCACTGGCCGATGACGGCAACGGGCAGCTGTGGTCGCGGGTCTTCCAGCACCGGTTCGGCGGGAGCGGTGCACTGGCCGGCCACGCCGTGGGCAACCTGGTGTTGGCCGGTTTGCTGGAGGTGCTCGGCGACCCGGTGGCGGTGCTCGACGAGGCACGTCGCCTGCTCGGTGTGCGTGGCCGGGTGCTACCGATGTCCCGGGAGCCGCTGGACATCGAGGCCGACGTGACCGGGCTGGACGAGGACGCGGCCGCCGTGCGTCGGATCCGCGGGCAGGTCGCGGTGGCGACCACACCGGGGCAGGTGCAGCGCGTGCGGCTCCTGCGTGCCGACGACCCCGGCGCCGTACCGCGCGCCTGCCCGGAGGCGGTGCGCGCGGTGCTCGACGCCGACGTCGTGTTGTTGGGCCCCGGCTCGTGGTTCACCAGCGTGCTGCCGCACCTGATGGTCCCGGAGCTACAGGACGCGTTGGTCGAGACCGCGGCGCGCCGGGTGGTCGTGCTGAACCTGGCGCCGCAGCCGGGGGAGACCGCCGGGTTCTCCCCGGAGCAGCACCTGCACGTGCTGGCCGGGCACGCGCCCCGGCTCCGCGTGGACGCGGTGGTGGCCGACCGGTCCTCGGCGCCCACCCCGGACCGGCTGCGGCGGGCGGCCGCGGAGCTGGGTGGACGTACCGTGTTTGCTCCGGTGACCGCGCCCGGGAGCGCGGCACGCCACGATCCGGAGGCGTTGGCGGTGGCCCTGCACCGGGCCTTCGGCATCGGCCCGGACGCGCCGGGCGCCGACGACGCGCCCCCGTTATCCGGGCCCAGCCCCGCCGCCGTTACCGCCGAAGGAGAGGAAGACACCCCGTGGCGATGACCTCAGCGGTCAAGGACGAGCTGAGCCGCCTGACCGTGACCAAGACCTGCTGCCGTCGCGCCGAGGTGTCCTCGCTGCTGCGGTTCGCCGGCGGCCTGCACATCGTCGCCGGGCGGGTCGTGGTCGAGGCCGAGTTGGACACGGGATCGACGGCGCGGCGGCTGCGCAAGGAGATCCACGAGCTGTTCGGGCACACCTCGGACGTGCACGTGATCACCTCCGGGGGCCTGCGCAAGGGCACCCGGTACGTGGTGCGCGTGGTCAAGGACGGGGAGGGCCTGGCCCGGCAGACCGGCCTGCTCGACCCGCGGGGCCGGCCGGTGCGCGGCCTGCCGGCGCACGTGGTGTCGGGCGGGGTGTGCGACGCCGAGGCGGCCTGGCGGGGCGCGTTCCTGGCGCACGGCTCGCTGACCGAGCCCGGGCGCTCCAGCGCGATGGAGGTGACCTGCCCCGGACCGGAGGCGGCGTTGGCGCTGGTGGGCGCGGCGCGGCGGCTGGGGATCCAGGCCAAGTCGCGGGAGGTGCGTGGTGCGGACCGGGTGGTGGTGCGCGACGGCGACGCGATCGGCGCGCTGCTGACCCGGCTGGGAGCGCACTCCAGCGTGCTGGCCTGGGAGGAGCGCCGGATGCGGCGCGAGGTGCGGGCGACCGCCAACCGGCTGGCCAACTTCGACGACGCCAACCTGCGGCGCTCGGCGCGGGCCGCGGTCGCGGCGGCGGCCCGGGTGGGCCGCGCCCTGGAGATCCTCGGCGACCAGGCACCGGACCACCTGGCTGCGGCCGGGCAACTGCGGCTCACCCACCGGCAGGCGTCGCTGGAGGAGCTGGGGCAGCTGGCCGATCCGCCGATGACCAAGGACGCGGTGGCCGGCCGGATCCGCCGGCTGCTGGCCATGGCCGACAAGCGCGCCCGCGAGCTGGGCGTGCCCGACACCGAGTCCGCGGTCACCCCGGAGATGCTCGAGGCCGAGGTATGAGGCGGACCTCGATTCCCCGCCGGTGCAACGGAGATCGTTGAGCTCGGCTCCTTCTTGATCAGGTCACCGGGGGTGCGTGGTCGGGATGGCGGTGATCGAAGCCGCGCCGGTGGTGGTACCCGTTGCGGCGGAACCAATCCAGGACGGTGCGGTTCTCGTTGACGGGGACCGGATTGCCGCGGTGGGGGAGCGGCGCGAGCTGTGCGCGGCCCATCCCGGCGTTGTGGTACGGAAGTGGCGCGGCGTCCTCACTCCTGGCCTGGTGAACGCACACACGCACCTGCAGTACACCGATTTCGCCGGGCTGGCTTCGCTTCGGACGTCTTTCTACCGCTGGCTGGCCCAGGTCGGTGAGCGGCGGACGGGCTTCACCGATCCGATGTGGATCGCCAGCGCCCAGCGCGGAATCGAGGCGCTGCTCCGAAGTGGAACGACGGCAGCCGCCGACATCGTCACCGAACCCGTTGTGCTGGAACCGACTGCGCGCTCGGGGCTGGCTGGCATCTCCTACCTGGAGGTGGTCGTCGCCGACGACGAGCGCTGGGCGCGAACCAAACGGGATCAGCTCCTTCGCGGTCTGGACAGTGTGCCAGAAGGTCGTGCCGTGGGTGTGTCGCCGCACACGCTCTACACCGTTGGCACCGAGGTGTTCCGTGCGCTTGCGAAGCTGAGTCGGGCACGCGGCCTGCGGATGCACCCGCACCTGGCCGAGAGTGCCGACGAGGTGCGGTACGTGCGCGACGGTGCCGGGCCATTGGCTGATATCGCAAGGACATCGGGCTGTTCCTTCGAGCTGTCCGGTGTCGGTACGCAACGCACCCCGACCGCACAGATGGCTTTCCTCGAGGCGCTGGGCGCGGATACCCATGTGGCGCACGGTGTTCACTGCGACGCCGCTGACCGTGCTCTGTTGCGTGAGTACGGTGCCAGCGTGGCGTTGTGTGCCCGCTCCAACGCGACCTTGGGGGTTGGGGACCCGCCAGTGGCGGCCTATCTGGCGGAGGGTTCCCCGATCGCGATCGGCACGGATTCGCTTGCCTCCAGCCCTTCGCTGGATCTGTTGGAGGAAGCGCGTGCTCTTCGCGATCTGGCGCGGCGGCAGGGGTATGTGGGCTCCGATCTCGACCGGCGGATCATCGACGCCGCCACGCGTGGCGGCGCGGTTGCCATGGGCGCCAACGACTTCGGCGTGCTCACCCCCGGCTCGCGCGCGGACCTGGCTGTCTTCGACGTGCCGGTCGACTCGGATCCCCACCGCGCCCTGATCGACCACGGCGCCGGCCGCTGTACCGCCACCATCCTCGCCGGCCACCTCGTTCACCACGCCACCGCCAGCCCTCGGTAAGGCGGCCGGGTCCAGGCTGCCTCTCGTCACGTTTCGTAGCGGCACTCGGGGGTTGGGGGCGTGTCGCCTGGTCGGGTGAATCTGGGGGGTTGCTGCCGGAGGGTGGAAACTGACGAGACCGGATGGGTGTTCGGCAATGTCGAACGCGGGTTGTAGGGTGATCGCATGCCCGGCCCCATTCAGTCGATCGAGCGGGCGGCGGCCATCCTCCGCCTGCTCGCCAGTGGCGCGCGCAAGATGGGCGTCGGCGAGCTGGCCACCGCGCTCGGCCTGCCCAAGGGCACCGTGCACGGGATCCTGCGCACGCTGCAGCACGTCGGGTTCGTCGAGCAGAGCCAGGACACCGGCAAGTACCAGCTCGGCGCCGCCCTGTTCCACATCGGCAGCAGCTACCTGGACGCCAACGAGCTGCGCACCAGGGCGCTGAACTGGTCGGACTCGCTGGCCGCCCGGAGCAAGGAGAGCGTGCGGATCGGGACCCTGCACGAGGGCCAGGTCCTGGTCGTCCACCACGTGTTCCGGCCCGACAACTCCAGCCAGGTCCTCGAGGTCGGCGCGCTGCTGCCGGCACACGCCAGCGCGCTGGGCCGGGTGCTGCTGGCCAACGACCCGCTGGGCCAGCCGGCCGGGGCCGAGCTGGCCGGCTTCACCCCCTACACCTGCACCGACCCCGACCAGCTGCGCCAGCTGCTGGCCGAGACCAAGTCCAGGGGCTGGGCGGCCGAGGTGGAGGAGATGGTGGAGGGCGAGGTCTCGGTGGCCGCCCCGATCCGCGACCGGCGCGGGGTGACCGTCGGGGCGATCGGCATCTCCGGTCCGATCGAGCGGTTGTGCGACCCCGACCGGGCGCCGCGCACCGAGCTGGTGTCCTACGTCCGGGAGGCGGCCCGGGCCATATCACGCGATCTTGGCGCCATCCCCTGGTGATCGGCCGGTGGCCGCGAGCTCGTAACGCACTCTTGACACCCCGATCGGGTGAGCCCAAGAATCTCGCCCACGGCGTACGACAATGTCGAACAGTATTCGGTTACCGTTCGCCAAACGCCGCCCGTCATCGCCGCCGGGCCACAGGAGGCCCCCTGCCCCCCAAGGGAAGCCATGACCGATCAGTCCATCTTCATCGGGGAGTTCCTCGGAACCGCGCTGTTGCTGCTCCTGGGCAACGGCGTGGTCGCCGCTGTCACGCTGACCAAGTCCAAGGCGCACGGCGCCGGATGGCCCGTCATCGCCTTCGGCTGGGGCTTCGCCGTCCTGGCCGGCGCCTACGCCGCGGCCCCGCTGTCGGGGGGGCACATCAACCCCGCCGTCACCGTGGGCATCGCCCTGCAGACCGGTGACTGGAACAAGGTACCACTCTACGTGGTCGCCCAGATGCTGGGCGCGTTCACCGGTGCCGTCCTGTGCTGGCTTGCCTACCTCGGACACTTCCGCGAGCACCAGGGCGAGGTGCTCGGCGTCTTCGCCACCGGTCCGGAGATCCGCAACCGCACGCAGAACTTCACCACCGAGTTCATCGCGACCTTCGTGCTGGTCTTCGTCATCGCGGCGTTCGGCAGGTCCGAGGGCCTGGCCGCCTCCGACTCGCTGATCTTCATGGTCGCCCTGCTGGTGGTCGGCATCGGGATGTCCCTGGGCGGCCCGACCGGCTACGCCATCAACCCCGCCCGCGACCTCGGCCCCCGCATCGCGCACGCGGTGCTGCCCATCCCGGGCAAGGGTGGCTCAGACTGGGGCTATTCCTGGGTCCCGGTCCTGGCCCCGCTCGCCGGTGGCACCGTCGCCGGCCTCGTCGCTACCGCCGCCTTCTGACCCCGGAAGCCGCCAATGACGTCGAACCCGAGGAACCCCGTGAGCCATCGCTACATCGCAGCCATCGACCAGGGCACGACCTCGTCCCGCTGTATCGTCTTCGACTCCTCCGGCAGCATCGTCTCGGTCGCGCAGAAGGAGCACCGGCAGATCTTCCCCCGACCGGGCTGGGTCGAGCACGACGCCGAGGAGATCTGGGCCAACGTCCTGGACGTGGTGCACGGCGCGCTGCAGAAGATGTCCATCACCGTCCACGACCTCGCCGCGGTGGGCATCACCAACCAGCGCGAGACCACGGTGCTGTGGGACGCCGAGACCGGCCGCCCCGTGCACAACGCGATCGTCTGGCAGGACACCCGCACCGACCAGCTGGTCCGCGAGCTGGCCGCCGACGGCGGGCAGGACCGGTTCCGGGAGAAGTCCGGCCTGCCGCTGGCCACCTACTTCTCCGGCCCCAAGATCCGTTGGCTGCTGGACAACGTGCCCGGCGTCCGTGAGCTGGCCGAGGCCGGCAAGGTGCTGTTCGGCACCATGGACACCTGGCTGATCTGGAAGCTGACCGGCAAGCACGTCACCGACGTCACCAATGCCAGCCGCACCATGCTGATGAACCTGCGCACGCTGGACTGGGACGACGAGCTGCTGGCGGCCATGGACGTGCCGCGCGCCATGCTGCCGGAGATCCGCTCCTCCGCGGAGGTCTACGGCCAGGCCACCGGCACCCTGCAGGGCCTGCCCGTCGCCTCCGCCCTCGGTGACCAGCAGGCCGCCCTGTTCGGGCAGACCTGCTACGCCCCCGGCGAGGGCAAGTGCACCTACGGCACCGGTAGCTTCCTGCTGCTCAACACCGGCACCGAGCCGGTGACCTCCGCCAACGGCCTGATCACCACGGTCGGCTACCGGATCGGCGACCAGCCGGTGACCTACGCCCTGGAGGGCGCCATCGCCGTCACCGGCTCGCTGGTCCAGTGGCTGCGGGACAACGTCGGCCTGATCACCAGTGCCCCGGAGATCGAGACGCTGGCGCTGACCGTGGAGGACAACGGCGGCTGCTACTTCGTCCCGGCCTTCGCCGGCCTGTTCGCCCCGCACTGGCGCAGCGACGCCCGCGGCGTGATCGCCGGCCTGACCGGCTACATCACCAAGGGCCACCTGGCCAGGGCGGTGCTGGAGGCCACCGCCTGGCAGACCCGCGAGGTGGTGGACGCGATGAACGCCGACTCCGGCGTCGAGCTGTCCACCCTCAAGGTCGACGGCGGGATGACCGCCAACAACATGCTCATGCAGTTCCTCTCCGACGTCCTCGACGTCCCGGTGGTCCGGCCGATCATCGCCGAGACCACCTGCCTGGGCGCCGCCTACGCGGCCGGCCTGGCCGTCGGGTTCTGGCCGGACGTCGATGCGCTCCGGCAGAACTGGCACCGGGCGGCCGAATGGCTGCCGGCAATGGATGCCAAGACCCGCGACCGCGGTTATCGCAAGTGGCGCAAGGCGGTCCAACGCACGATGGACTGGATCGACGAGGACGACGAGTAAAGCCCGGCCGCCGGCGCGGTGTCACCCACCGCGCCGGCGGCACCGTCAGTTCACGGCAAGATTTGTGGAGGGAGATCTCCGATGTCCGAGTCGGAGGGTGCGTTGTTCGTCGACCGGCGCGCACAGACCAGGGAGCAGCTCACCCACGGAACGTTCGACGTGGCGATCGTGGGTGGCGGCATTCTCGGCATCGCCACCGCCTGGGCCGCGGCCCGGGCGGGCCTGCGGGTGGCGCTGCTGGAGCGCGGCGACTTCGCCGGCGCCACCTCCAGCGCCTCGTCCAAGCTGGTTCACGGTGGCCTGCGCTACCTGGCCATGGGCGACGTGCGGCTGGTCCACGAGAACCACGTCGAACGCCGCGCGCTGGGTGACCGGCTGGCCCCGCACCTGGTGCGGCCGCTGCCGTTCCTGGTGCCCGTCTTCGACCGCGGCCCGCACTCCCGGCTCAAGCTGGGCGCGGGCGTGCTGCTCTACAGCGCCCTGTCCCGGTTCGGCGACGGCGCCGGCAAGATCGTGTCGGTCGCCAAGGCGCGCGAGCTGGCCCCCGCGCTGAGGGCGAAGGGCCTGCGGGGATGCGCCCTCTACTACGACCACCAGATGAACGACAGCCGGGTGGCCGTGATGTCGGCGCGCGCCGCCGCCGAGTCGGGCGCGGTGCTGCTCAACCACGCCGAGGTCCGCGACGTGCGGCGCACCCACGGCCGGGTCACCGGCGTCGAGCTGCGCGACCTCGTCGACGGCACCGAGTTCGGCGTCAACGCCCGCGTCGTGGTCAACGCGACGGGGCCGTGGCTGGACCACCTGCGCCGCATGGAGGACCCCAAGGCCGCGCCCAGCATCCGACTGTCCAAGGGCTCGCACCTGGTGCTGCGCACCGACAAGCCGTGGCACGCCGCCGTGACCACCCCGATCGACGACGTGCGGGTGTCCTTCGCGATCCCGTGGGAGGGCCAGCTGCTGCTGGGCACCACCGACGAGGCCTACGAGGGCGACCCGGCGAAGGTGGCGTGTACCGAGGCCGACATCGACCAGATCCTGGGCGAGGCCGGACTGGGCATCGAGTCCGACGCGCTGCGCCGCGACCGCATCGCCTACACCTTCGCGGGCCTGCGCGTGCTGCCCGGCGGTCCGGGCGACACCAAGAACGCCAAGCGGGAGACGGTGATCACCGTCGGCCCCGGCGGCATGGTCAGCGTCGCCGGCGGCAAGTGGACCACGTTCCGCAAGATCGGCGGCACCGTGCTGGCCCGCGTCGCCCAGCAGCTGGGCGTGCCCGGCCTGGAGAAGGCGCTGGACTCCCCGGTCGCCCCGCTGCCCGGCGCGGCCCGGCCGGACAACGTCAGCCGCGTGCTGCTCGCCGCCGCCCCGGAGCTGCCCGACGACGTGGCCTCCCACCTGGCCACTCACTACGGCACGCACGCGCACGAGGTCATCGCGCTCGGTGCGGCCGACCCGATGCTGCTGGAGCGGGTGCACCCCGACGGCCCGGACATCTGGGCCCAGGTCGTGCACGCGATCGAGCACGAGTGGGCCTTCGAGGTCGAGGACGTGCTGCGCCGCCGCACCACGGTCTCGGTGCGGGGCCTGGACACCCCGGAGGTTCGCGACCGAGTGGCCGGGATGCTGGCCGCGCACGGTTCCCGGACCGCGGTCGCATGAGGGCAGTGTCGCCCTGCTCACGATGACCGGTTCCGCACCGGTGGGGCGTGCCCGCGCTCACGCCCCACCGGCCGGAACGGTTCCAGCAGCCAGACGCAGGGTCGCCGCCCCGGTAAGTGGTGCAGACCAGAACCGGGGTGGCGACCCGGCGCGTGAACTGGTTCGATTCAGCCCGCCGGTATCCCGTGTGACCAGCGGCTCCCGTTGGTCGATAGGGTGACTGGTGACAACGGAAAACGCCCTACCCGCCGCATCGGCGGGGTCGAGCCCCGAGGGAGACACACCGTGACGGTTCGCGTAGGTGTCAACGGCTTCGGCCGGATCGGCCGCAACTTCTTCCGTGCGGCCCAGGCCAGCTCCCACGACATCGAGATCGTGGCGTTCAACGACCTGGGCGACGTCGCGACCATGGCGCACCTGCTCAAGTACGACAGCGTGCTCGGCAGGCTCGACGCCGACGTGACGGTGACCGAGGACGGCATCTCGGTCAACGGCCGGACCATCAAGGCCCTGGCCGAGCGGGACCCGGGCAAGCTGCCGTGGAAGGACCTCGGCGTCGACGTCGTCCTGGAGTCCACCGGCTTCTTCACCAACGCCGCCGACGCGCGCAGGCACGTCGACGAGGGCGGCGCCAAGAAGGTCATCATCTCCGCCCCGGCCAAGGGCGAGGACCTCACCGTCGTGCTGGGCGTGAACGAGGACCGCTACGACGGCTCGCAGACGGTCATCTCCAACGCCTCCTGCACCACCAACTGCCTGGCGCCGCTGGCCAAGGTGCTGCACGACAGCTTCGGCATCGAGCAGGGCCTGATGACCACCATCCACGCCTACACCCAGGACCAGAACCTGCAGGACGGCCCGCACAAGGACCTGCGCCGCGCCCGTGCCGCCGCGCTGAACATCGTGCCGACCTCCACCGGCGCCGCCAAGGCCATCGGCTTGGTCCTGCCCGACCTCAACGGCAAGCTCGACGGCTACGCGCTGCGCGTGCCGGTGCCCACCGGCTCCACCACCGACCTGACGGTGACGCTGAGCCGCGAGGTCACCGTGGACGAGGTCAACGCCGCGTACAAGGCCGCCGCCGAGGGCCCGCTGAAGGGCATCCTGCGCTACAGCGACGAGCCCATCGTCTCCGCCGACATCGTCACCGACCCGGCGTCCTGCATCTACGACGCCCCGCTGACCAAGGCCATCGGCACCCAGGTGAAGGTCGTCGGCTGGTACGACAACGAGTGGGGCTACTCGAACCGCCTGGTCGACGTGGTCGCGCTGGTCGGCTCCAAGCTCTGACGAGAAGGGGAGCCGCGGCGTGAAGACGCTCGACGACCTGCTCGCGAGCGGCGTACGGGGTCGCCGCGTCCTGGTGCGCGCCGACCTGAACGTTCCGCTCGACGGGGACCGGATCACCGACGACGGCCGCGTCCGGGCCTCGCTGCCCACCCTGAGGGCCCTGGCCGCGGCCGGCGCCCGCGTGGTGGTGACCGCGCACCTGGGCCGGCCCAAGGGCGCCCCGGACCCGGCGTTCTCGCTGGCCCCGGTGGCCCGCCGGCTCGGCGAGCTGCTGGGCGGCGAGGTCGCCTTCGCCACCGACGTGGTCGGCGACTCGGCGCGGTCGACCGTGGCCGGGCTGGCCGATGGCGGGGTGGCGGTGCTGGAGAACGTCCGTTTCGACCCCCGGGAGACCAGCAAGGACGACACCGAGCGCGGCGCGTTCGCCGAGGAGCTGGCCGCCCTGGTGGGTGCCGACGGTGCCTTCGTCTCCGACGGCTTCGGCGTGGTGCACCGCAAGCAGGCCTCGGTCTACGACGTGGCCCAGCGGCTGCCGCACTACGCCGGCGGCCTCGTGCTCGCCGAGGTCGAGGTGCTGCGCCGGCTCACCGAGAACCCGGCCCGGCCCTACGTGGTCGTGCTCGGCGGCGCCAAGGTGTCGGACAAGCTCGGCGTGATCGCCAACCTGCTGACCAAGGTCGACCGGCTCGTGGTAGGCGGCGGCATGGCCTACACCTTCCTGAAGGCTCAGGGCCACGAGGTGGGCTCCTCCCTGCTGCAGGCCGACCAGCTCGACCAGGTGCGCGCGTTCCTCGCCGAGGCGAGGGAACGCGGCGTGGAACTGGTGCTGCCGGTCGACGTGCTGGCCACCAAGGAGTTCGCCGCCGACGCCGACCACGAGGTGGTACGCAGCGACGCCATCCCGGCCGACCGGATGGGCCTGGACATCGGTCCGGAGAGCCGGAAGCTGTTCGCCGCGAAGGTGGCCGACGCCGCCACCGTGTTCTGGAACGGCCCGATGGGCGTGTTCGAGTTCGAGGCGTTCTCCGGCGGCACCCGGGCGGTGGCCCAGGCGCTGGTGGACAGCGACGCGTTCACCGTGGTCGGGGGTGGCGACTCCGCGGCCGCGGTGCGCCAGCTCGGCCTGCCCGAGAACGGTTTCTCGCACATCTCCACCGGTGGCGGCGCCTCGCTGGAGTTCCTGGAGGGCAAGCAGCTGCCCGGCGTCGCGGTGCTGGAGGGATAGAGGGGCCATGGCACGCAAGCCGCTGATCGCCGGCAACTGGAAGATGAACCTGAACCACCTCGAGGCCATCGGGCTGGTGCAGAAGATCGCCTTCGCGTTGCCGGAGAAGTACTTCGACAAGGTCGACGTGACGGTGCTGCCGCCGTTCACCGACATCCGCAGCATCCAGACCCTCGTCGACGGGGACAAGCTGCTCGTCACCTACGGCGCGCAGGACCTGTCGCCGCACGACTCCGGCGCCTACACCGGTGACGTCTCCGGCCCGATGCTGGCCAGGCTGGGCTGCAGCTACGTCGTGGTGGGGCACTCCGAGCGCCGCGAGTACCACGCCGAGGACGACGATCTGGTCAACAAGAAGGTCCGGGCCGCGCTCAAGCACGGTCTCAAGCCGATCCTGTGCGTGGGCGAGAAGATCGAGGTGCGGGAGCAGGGCAATCACGTGGCGCACTGCAACGCGCAACTCATCGCGGCGCTCAAGGGCCTCAAGGCCGAGCAGGTCTCCGAGGTGGTGGTGGCGTACGAGCCGGTGTGGGCCATCGGCACCGGCCGGGTTGCCACCCCCGCCGACGCCCAGGAGGTCTGCTCCGCGCTGCGTGGCCAGCTCGCCGAGAAGTACGGCGCCGAGATCGCCGAGGAGGTCCGCGTCCTCTACGGCGGCTCGGTGAAGTCGGGCAGCATCTCCGAGCTGGTCAAGCAGGAGGACATCGACGGCGCCCTGGTCGGCGGGGCCAGCCTGGACGGCGAGGAGTTCGCCAAGCTGTGCGCCCTGGCGGCGGGGGGACCACTGCCGTAGGTGCCGGCCCGGGCACGCTAAGTTATGGCTGATGCGGCCCGGTCGGCGGCACGAAGATCCACTGGGTGGTCCATGGGCTGGCCCCACCCGGTACTCTGTGACGTCGACCGGCCTGACAGCGAGGATGAGATGAAGCTGTTCCTGCAGATCACCCTGATCGTCTCCAGCGTCCTGCTGGTGCTGCTCGTGCTGTTGCACCGCGGCCGGGGCGGCGGTTTGTCCTCGCTGTTCGGCGGGGGCATGCAGTCGAGCCTGTCCGGTTCGAGTGTGGTGGAGAAGAACCTGGATCGCCTCACGTTGTTCGTGGGCTCGATCTGGGTGATCTCCGTGGTGGGCGTCGGGCTGCTGCTCAAGGTCGCATGAGCCGGCCGCGCCCACCGTTGGAGCACGTGCGGCAACCACCTGGTGGGGGTGTGAGGGTCGATGGCTGGTGGGAACGCGATCCGCGGGACGCGGGTCGGTGCGGGACCGATGGGCGAGTCCGAGCGCGGTGAGTCCGCGCCCCGGCGCCGCGTGTCGTACTGGTGCGCCAACGGGCACGAGGTGCGCCCGTCGTTCGCACTCGACGCGGAGGAACCGGAGACGTGGGACTGCCCGCGCTGCGGGCTGCCCGCGGGCAAGGACCAGGAGAGCCCACCGGACCCACCCCGCAACGAGCCGTACAAGACGCATCTGGCCTACGTGAAGGAGCGCCGGAGCGACGCCGACGGTGAGGCCATACTGGCCGAGGCCCTGGCCAAGCTGCGTGCCCAGCGCGGCGACACCGCCAGCTAGCCCGTCCGGACATCCCGGGCGCCCCGGTAGCTCAAGGCCGCCGGGGCACCCGGTGATTTCGTTTGCTCTGCCGGATTCTGTGTGGGCGATCAGCCGGTGAGCAGTGTCGTCATCGCGGCGTCGGCGAGCCGTGCCGCCCGCCGGCAGACTTCTTCCTTGCCGAGGGGATTCTTCTTCCGGCCGTCCTCGGAATAGTGCGCACGAAGCACCTGCCCGTCCGCGACGTCCACGTTGACGGTGCAGAAGTCATCGCCAGGCGGCTGACCGGGCGTGTGGATCTCGTAGGCGGGGAAGCCCTGCACCCGGATTTCTTGCACCTCACCGTTGACCTGTCCCGGGCCGAACTCCTGGATTCCCATGTCGGTGATGGCGTAAAGCGCGGCCCCCGTCTCATCTGCCTCGCTGCGGAAGTAACAGGCCGATGCGTCGTTGAAGGTTGAGCTCTTGTCGCTCCGCGGAGGCCGATCCAGAACGAACTGCGCCTTCTGCGCATCAGTGAGGAGGGAGCATGGGTCCTTGCCGTCGAGCTTCACCTCACGTGGGCGGTCAGACGGCTTCGGGTTTGGTGCGGCGGAGGTCGTCTCGCTACTTGCAGTTCCGGGCGCTGGTCGCGCGTCTCCCGTGCTTCCGCCGGAGCAAGCGGCAGCGGCAACACTGAGGGCTGCGGCGGCAAGCGCTGTAGCAGCCAGCCGCCGGTCAGGCACGGCGTCCCTCCCTGAACTGGTCCCCGCTCCGTTCGTCGGCGATCCCGTACTGTCGTGCTGTTGCTTCGAGTTGGTCCACGATCGCCTTGAGCTGGTCCCGGTAGCCCCTGATGGCGGCGAGTGCCGACGTTTCGCCTTCGATCCCTTTCCTGGTGATCTCCTCAGCCACTTCGGTACTCACATCGTCCCGGGCCATCGGCCGCATCTGAAGCCTTCCCTCGGCCTCGATCGCGAGCTTCCGGACCTTGTCATGCGCGTCGCGAAACAGTGTGAGGGCTTCGGTGACCTGGTCGGGCTCGAAGCGGAGCACGGGTGCGCTACCCGGGGCTGCACCGGTGGCCGGGTGCTGGCCAGCGGGACCCATCGCGGCGAACGGCATGGTTCATCCCCCTACGGTCGAGAGTCGGGGGTGAGACTAGCCAAGTCGCCCGAAGGGTTCTCATGAAGCTAAAGATCCACCCGAGCGGAGCAGCGTTGGCTGGACCATCCTCGGCTCACGCGGGGATGTCGTAGTCGTCGGTCTCCCGCACGCTGTCGATGAAGGCCCGCCACTCGCTGTAGGTGAAGACGGCTGTCCCGGCCTCGGGGGCTCTGGAGTTGCGAACTAAGACCGCCTCGTCGGTGATCATGGTCTCCACGCAGTTCGGTCCGTTGAACGACCTACGAGGCCTGAACCAGACATGCTTCTCATGCACTGCCGGTCAGCTCCTTGTACTCGGCGGCAACCCTCATGATGTGAGTAAGACTCTCATTCTTGCCAAGGGCCTGTGCCTGGAGCTGCTCGAAGTGTCCTTGAGCTGCTGCGACCTCCGAAGCTTTGTCGCTCAGCGGATCACGTCCTGGGATGTCGTTGTGGAGGACGTCCGGCGCTGGTGGATCGAACTTGAGGATCGTGGTTGTCACGCCGAGGAGGCCGTGGGCTCCCGCTCCGAGCGGGAGAATCTGGATCGCAAGGTTCGACGACGCCTCTGCACGGCGCACGAGATGCATGAGCTGCTCGTGCATCACCGTCGGTCCGCCGACGTTGCTGCGCAGGGCGGCCTCGCTCAGGACGCACTGGAAGAGCGGCAGCTTGCCATCGGCGGGGTCCAAGATCCTGCGGCGCTGGAGTCGGAGAGCCAGGTACCTCTCAACCTCCTCGTCACCCCGGTGGTTGTAGCCGTGAAGAAGGGCGCGAGCGTAGCCGGCGGTTTGGAGTACGCCCGGGATCAGCTCCGGCGAGTAGAACATCACGGCTCGCGCCTGTACTTCGAGGTCTGTCATGCGTCGCAGACGCGTGGGGATGAGCGAGCCGTGTGGGGTCCGGGGACGTCGGCTACGTGACGCGCGTGCGGTCTCAATCAGCGCTGCTCGTTCCTCCGCTGACGTGCCGTAGAGATCGAGGAGCTTCTCCAGCTCGGCCGGCTTGATCCCGGAAACACCGGTCTCGATGTTGCTGATCTTGCCGAGTGTGCAGGCCAGTGCATCCGCGGCTTGAAGGCGCGTCACGTGGGCTTCCTCGCGCAGCCGGCGCAAGGTGGCGGCGACCTGGATTCGGTCCAGTCCCAGACGACGCTGGCCCATGTCCATCCCCTCGTGCACGATCACTCGATCGGCTAGCTGTCGATATCTGATACCTAGCTTAACATTTGGGTGGTCGATCAGGTGCGAAGAGTCGCCCCAAGGGCTCGGCAATCGTAGTGAGGGGGCTGGCAGGGGCTCCGGGGTGCGCGGGTATGTCGGATGGAAAGGGGAGTGTCATGGGT
This sequence comes from Longimycelium tulufanense, assembly GCF_014645795.1. Classification (GTDB taxonomy): domain Bacteria; phylum Actinomycetota; class Actinomycetes; order Mycobacteriales; family Pseudonocardiaceae; genus Longimycelium; species Longimycelium tulufanense. Next base: position 86,440 of record NZ_BMMK01000026.1, read on the forward strand.
GTGTGGAGTGCGGTGAAGGTGGGGGCGTGGGCGATCGCGCGGAACGGTAGTGAGGTGCGGTGCACGATCTACGGGATGGACAACTCGGTCGAGGTGGCCTTCAGCGGCAGTGGGGAGTCGTTCGAGTTGCTCCTGGAACACGATGTTCTGGAGCAGTGCATCGTGAAGTTCCCGGAGGCGTTGCGGAAGCTTGAGCAGGCCACGCGCGCCGAGTTCGAGGAGTGACAACCGGGTCGGTCCGTTCGGACATGCCGGTGCCCCGGCAGCATGAGGCTGCCGGGGCACCAATGATCATCGCGACGGAGGCGTGCGAGAACGAATTACGAGCGGACGATGCTCATTTCCGCGGGGTGGGCGTTGTTTCGGTGGTCGTCACGAAGAGTGTCGCGCCGATCCAGGGTGGCGGAGACGAACGCGAGGACCAGTGCGCCGGCCGGCAACAGGGCACCGGCCCAGTTGGGGGCGGTCAGGCCCAGACCCCGGGCGATGACGAAGCCGCCGAGCCAGGCACCGACGGCGTTGCCGAGGTTGAAACAACCGATATTGACCGCGGAGGCGAGGGTCGGGGCGCCGGCCGCCTTGTCCATGACGCGCTTCTGCAACGGTGGCACGGTGGCGAAGCCGAAGACACCGATGAGGAGGATGCACACGGCCGAGGCGATCTTGCTGTGGGCACCCCAGGTGAACGCGAACAGCACCACGGCCAGACCGGTAAGGCCGGCGTAGAGCATGGGCATGAGTGCCCTGTCGGCGAAGCGTCCACCGATCATGTTGCCGATGACCAAGCCAACCCCGAACAGGCCGAGTAGCCAGGTGACGGTGGATTCGGCGAATCCGGCGACCTCGACCATCATCGGCGCGACATAGGTGAGGGAGACGAACACCCCGCCGAATCCGAGGACGGTCATGGACAACGCGAGGATGACCTGCGGGTTGGTGAGCGCGGCCACCTCGGGGCGGATGCGCGCCCCTTGCGGCTTGGGCCCCTCGGGGACGAGAGTGCGGATGCCGATCACGCCGATGACGCCGACCACGGTGATGACCCCGAACGCCGCCCGCCAGCTGACGTGCTGACTCAACAGGGTTCCGGCGGGTACGCCGACGACGTTGGCCAGGGTCATTCCGCTGAGCATGAAGGCAATCGCCCTGGCCCCCTTGTTCGGGGCGACCAGACTGGCGGCGACCACGGTGCCGATGCCGATGAAGGCCCCGTGGGACAACGCGGCCAACACGCGCCCGACGAGCACGAAGGCGAAGGTGGGCGCGACGGTGGTGAACAGGTTGCCGATGATGAACAACACCATCATTGCCGCCAGCATGCGTCTGCGCTCGACGCGCGCACCGATGATGGTGGTCAGTGGCGCGCCGACGAAGACACCGATCGCGTAGACGGTGGCGAGGTATCCGGCCGTGGGGATGGAGACACCGAACTCGTCGGCGACTCCCGGCAGGACGCCGGAGACCACGAACTCGGTCGTTCCGATCCCGAAGGCGCCGACAGCTAACGCCCACAGTGCAAGCGGCATGGGAATCCCTTCAACACAGGATGATGCCGACGCCCGTTGTCGGCGCGAACAACACTGGTGACGCGCTACGCAGGCAAGCGCAGCACTACGAGAAACAGTTGTGCAGGGCGGGGAAACACCAAGAATCGAATGTTGGTGAACCCCAGGGTCGAAATGTCCTTGACGGGCGTGTGCTCCTGGGGCGCTCGCGATACCAGCACCGCCAGGAGCCTCACGGGCCCGATTCGGCTATCCGGTCGTCACGGCATCGCTGCCAACAGGTTCCTTGGCGCACAACGAGATCCGGCGCAGGTATGCGAGGCTGCGTGCGGTGTCCCGGCGTCCACGGAGACCCGGGTCGTTCTCGGCGAGAGCGGTGTCCTGCTCCAGCACGTACCAACCGTCGTAGCCCACGCGATGCATCGTTTGCAGCACTGCCTCGATATCCACGTCCCCGTCGCCGAGCGGGACGTACATGCCTTCCTTCACTGCTTCGGCGTAGCCCAGTTGTCCGGTGCGGACTTCTTCGGCAATGTCCGAGCGGACGTCTTTGAGGTGGGTGTGCCCGATGCGGTGTGGCCACCGTTGGG
>NZ_BMMK01000027.1:0-82183 GCF_014645795.1 Longimycelium tulufanense
CGTCACAACCCGATCTTGGACACCCTTCGCCTGTCTCCAGGGACCACCCCGACTTCGGAATTACTCGTCTAGACCCGATACGGTGAGCGGGTGCCTTACCTGGTGAGCCTGGTGCTCGTCGTCTTCGGACTGGTCGTGTCGGGAGCGCTCGTGATGGGCACGTGGCGGGCCCTGCGTCGGCTGGCCCGGGCGCGGGCGGTGTTGCTGGCCCGGGTGGGTGACCGGACCGGCCTGCTGACGGCCCGGGTCGCCGCACTGCGGGTGGCCGTGGCCCAGCGACGTCGTTCCGACCTCGACGAGGCGTCTTCCCCGCGTACCATCTGACGGGGACTACACGGAGGTTCACCAATGTCCTTGCCCGGAGGCTGGGAACTGCTCCTTCTGCTCGGCGTGCTCGTGCTGCTGTTCGGCGCCAAGAAGCTGCCGGACACCGCGCGGGCCATCGGCAAGTCGATGCGGATCTTCAAGGCCGAGACCAAGGGTATGCGGCAGGACGAGGCGGCCGAGAGCGCGGCGGAGCAGGCTCAGCAGCAGCCCGCCCCGCAGCAGCTCCCGCCGGCCCAGCAGACGCCGCCCGCGGCGAACCCGGCCCAGCCGCAGCACAACGCCCGCCCCGACGTCCAGCGCTAGACGGTCGGCACGGTGGGGGACAACCCGCGGCGCAGCTTCGCGCTCCGCCGCCGAGACAAACGGCGCCGGTGGGGCCGTCGGCACAACCCCGACGGCACCATGACGCTCATCGAGCACCTCTACGAGCTGCGGTACCGGCTGACCGTCAGCCTGATCGCGCTGGCGATCGCCACGGTCGTCGGCTTCATGTGGTTCGAGCACGCCGCGCTCGGCCTACCCTCGCTGGGCCACCTGCTCACCGGGCCGTACTGCGAGGTGCCGCCGCAGCCGCACGGACCCCGGGTGGTGCTCGGTGGTTCCGACGAGTGCCGCCTGCTGGGTACGGCGCCGTTCGATGCGTTCATGCTCCGGCTGAAGGTGGCGATGGCCGCCGGTGCCGTGCTGTCCTGCCCGTTCTGGCTCTACCAACTGTGGTCGTTCATCACGCCCGGGCTGTACGCGAAGGAACGGAAGTTCGCGCTGACGTTCGTTGGTTTCGCGGCGTTCCTGTTCGGTGCGGGCGCGGTGCTGGCGTACTTCGTCGTCGCGCAGGGCCTGCTGTTCCTGCTGAGCTTCGGCGGCGAGACCGTGGGATTCTCGCTCACCGCCGACAAGTACTTCGGTTTCATGCTGGGAATGCTGGCGGTATTCGGCGTCAGCTTCGAGCTGCCGCTGCTGGTGGTCATGCTCAACCGGGTCGGGGTGCTGACCTACGAGCGGCTGAGGAACTGGCGGCGGGGCCTCATCTTCGCGCTCTTCGTGTTCGCGGCCGTGGCCACGCCCGGCCAGGACCCGTTCTCGATGCTGGCACTGGCGCTGGCGTTGACGGCGTTGTTCGAGGGCGCGGTGCAGGTGGCGCGGTTGCATGACCGGAGAAAGGCGCGGCAGCGCCTCGAGGAAGGCTGGGACGGCCTGTCCGACGACGAGCCGTCGCCGCTGAACCACACGCCCGAGGCGGCGGAGCAGCCGGAGCCGGTCTCGCCCAGCACGGCGCCGACCGCGACGGATCCGCCACGGCAACGCTTCGACGACGTGACCTGACGCTCGTCGTTGGCCACGGAAATGGGTCGTGCACCACAGGAATTGGGTGCGCGACCCATTTCTCGTTCCCGCACGGAGCTTTCTCGTATCGCCCCCATGTCGAAAGCGTTGCCAGGTGCGGCGAACGCCATCCGGCACTAGCGCCGCTACCGGCCAGTAGGACAAGATGCCCATTCGTGCGAACCGTCCTGCTTGTCAACCCTGCTGCCGCGACCGGTGCCGCCGCCCGGGTGGCCGGCAGCGTTGCCCAGCGGCTCCGGGAGGGTACGGACCAGCTCGCGTTGCGCGTGGCGACCAGCCCCGCCGAGACGCTGGGCCTGGCGGCACGCGCGGTGGCCGACGGTGCCGACACGGTGGTCGTGCTCGGCGGGGACGGCGCCGCACACGCCGCGGTCCAGGCGTGCGCCGGCACCGACACCGCGCTGGCGCTGGTCCCGGCCGGCACGGGCAACGACCTGGCCAACGCGCTGGGCGTCCCCAACAACCCGCTGCTGGCCGCCGACGAGGTCGCCCGCGCGCTGCGCGAGGGCCGGCGCCGGCGGATCGACCTCGGCCGGGTCAGCGGCGGCAGCTGGTTCGCCACCGTGCTGTGTGCGGGCTTCGACTCCGCGGTGAACGAGCGGGCCAACGCGCTGCGCTGGCCAGGCGGCCCACGCCGCTACGACCTGGCGATCCTGCTGGAGCTGGCGCGGCTGCGGCCCCGCCCGCTGGTGGTGGACACCGGTGACGCGACCGTGGAGCTGGACGCCACCCTGGTGGCCGTGGGCAACACCGGGTGCTACGGCGGGGGCATCCCGGTCTGCCCGGACGCCGACCCGGCCGACGGCCTGTTCGACGTCACCATCGTCGGCCGGGTGAGCCGCTCGGCGCTGGTCCGCATCGTGCCGACCCTGCGCACCGGCCGGCACGTCGAGCACCCCGCCGTCACCACGCTGCGTGTCCGCTCACTGCACCTGGGCGGCCGGACGGGGTGGGTGGCCTACGCCGACGGCGAACGGCAGGCCCGGCTGCCGCTCACGGTGCGCTGTGAGCCGGCCGCGCTGGCCGTGGTGGCCTGAGCCGCCACGCAGGCCGCCGGGTTTGCGTGCGGGAAGCCAGCCCAATGTGAAAGCCTGAACGCGTGGCACGTCCGTCCCGACCGTCGACGGTGGCCCCGGCCGAGGCGTTCGCCGCCTCCCGGCGGCGCGCCGAACACCCCCAGTTGACCGAGTTCGCCGCCGAGCTGTCCTTCGAGCTCGACCCGTTCCAGGTCACCGCCTGCGCGGCGTTGGAGGGGGGCCACGGAGTCCTGGTCTGCGCGCCGACCGGCGCCGGGAAGACCGTCGTCGGCGAGTTCGCCGTCCACCTCGCCCTGGCCGAGGGGCGCAAGTGCTTCTACACGACGCCCATCAAGGCGCTGTCGAACCAGAAGTACGCCGATCTCTGCGCGCGACACGGCTCCGCGGCCGTCGGTCTGCTCACCGGGGATACCTCGGTCAACGGCACCGCGCCGATCGTGGTGATGACCACCGAGGTCCTGCGCAACATGCTCTACGCGGGCTCGACGGCTCTGGACGGCCTGGGCTACGTGGTCATGGACGAGGTGCACTACCTCGCCGACCGGTTCCGCGGCGCGGTGTGGGAGGAGGTCATCCTCCACCTGCCCGAGCACGTCCGGGTGGCCAGCCTGTCGGCGACGGTCAGCAACGCCGAGGAGTTCGGCGAGTGGCTGGTGGCGGTACGCGGGGACACCGCCGTCGTGGTCGACGAGCACCGGCCGGTTCCGCTGTGGCAGCACATGATGGTCGCCGGCCGGATGATGGACCTCTTCGCCGGGGAGCGGGTCAACCCGCGTACCGGCCGCCCCGAGCTGAAGATCAACCCCAACCTGCTGCGGCACACCCAGGACCTGGAGCGGTACCTGCCGGCCACCCGCATCCGCGGGCCGCGCGTCGCCCGCCGCGGCGGCCCGGCCCGTGGCCCCCGGTTCCGCCCACCGTCCCGGGTCGACGTGGTGGAGCGGCTGGACGACGCCGGCCTGCTGCCGGCGATCGTGTTCATCTTCAGCCGCGCCGGCTGCGACGCCGCGGTCACCCAGTGCGTGCGGGCCGGGCTACGGCTGACCACCGACGAGGAGGTCGAGCGGATCCGGCGGATCATCGACGAGCACACCGCCGAGTTGCCCGAGGGCGACCTGCTGGTGCTGGGCTACTGGGAGTGGCGGGAGGCGCTGGAACGCGGTATCGCCAGCCACCACGCGGGGCTGTTGCCGGCGTTCAAAGAGACCGTCGAGGAGCTGTTCGTCCACGGCCTGGTCAAGGTCGTCTTCGCCACCGAGACGCTGGCGCTGGGCATCAACATGCCGGCCCGCACCGTCGTGCTGGAGAAGCTGGTCAAGTTCAATGGCGAGGCGCACGTCGACCTCACCCCGGGGGAGTACACCCAGCTCACCGGGCGGGCCGGCCGGCGCGGCATCGACGTGGAGGGCCACGCCGTGGTGGTGTGGCAGCCGGGGATGGACCCCAGGCAGGTCGCCGGCCTCGCCTCGACACGTACCTACCCGCTGCGCTCGTCGTTCCGGCCGGGGTACAACATGGCGGTCAACCTGGTCGAGCGGCTGGGCGCGGCCGCGGCCCGGGAACTGCTGGAGCAGTCCTTCGCCCAGTTCCAGGCCGACCGGTCGGTGGTGGGGCTGGCGCGCCGGATCGAGCGCAACGAGGAGGCACTGGCCGGCTACGCCGACGCGATGACCTGCCACCTCGGGGACTTCGCCGAGTATGCCGGGCTGCGGCGCCAGATCTCGGCCCGGGAGAAGGCCCTGGCCCGGCAGAGCAGCGCCGCCCGCCGCGCCGAGGCGGCCGCCTCGCTGGAGCGGCTGCGCCGCGGTGACGTGATCGCGGTGCCGTCGGGCCGCCGCTCCGGGCTGGCCGTGGTGGTCGACCCCGGCCTGGAGCCGCTGGGCGAGCCGCGCCCCCTGGTGGTGACCGAGGACCGCTGGTCGGGCCGGCTCTCGGTGGCGGACTTCCCGACGCCGGTGGAGCCGCTGGGCCGGGTCCGGCTGCCCAAGCACGTCGACGTGCGGTCCCCGCGCTCCCGCCGGGACCTGGCCTCGACGTTGCGCAACACCGGCATCGAGGTGCCTCGCCCGGGTCGGCGGCGCGGCGGCGCGGGCGACGACCCGGAGCTGGCGGCGTTGCGGCGCGCGCTGCGCTCGCACCCCTGCCACGGCTGCGACCGGCGCGAGGAGCACGCCCGCTGGGCCGAGCGGCACCAGCGGCTGGCCGGGGAGACCGAGCAGCTGCGGCGCCGGGTCGCCGCCACCACCCACTCGCTGGCCCGCGCCTTCGACCGGATCCGGGCGTTGCTGCGCGAGCGCGGCTACCTCGCCGCGGGCGACGACGGCGAGCACGTCACCGACCACGGCCGCTGGCTGGCCCGGCTCTACAGCGAGTCGGACCTGCTCGCGGCCGAGTGCCTGCGGCAGGGGGCGTGGGACGAGCTCAACCCGGCCGAGCTGGCGGCCGTGGTGTCGGCCCTGGTGTACGAGTCGCGCCGGGAGGCGATGTCCGCGCCGCGGCTGCCCGGCGGCGCGGTGACCGGCGCCCTGGAGGTCACCCTGCGGCTGTGGGCGGAGCTGGAGGACGACGAGCGCCGGCACCGCCTGGACCGCACCCGCGAGCCGGACCCCGGGTTCGCCTGGCCGGTCTACCGGTGGGCGCGGGGCGAGTCGCTGGAGAGGGTGCTCACCGCCGCGGAGACCGCCGGGCACGAGCTGTCGGCCGGCGACTTCGTGCGCTGGTGCCGGCAGGTGGTCGACCTGCTCGACCAGCTGCGCGACGTGGTGGGTGCGGGGCATCCGGTGGGGCGGGCCGCGGCCCGCGCGGTGGCCGCGGTGCGCCGCGGCGTCGTGGCGATGGGGGCCGTGTGACCGGCGGCATGACCCGGACGTGTCCGCCTACCGCCACACCCCGTACGCCGGCTGGGTCGGTGACCCCACCTGTGGTTTGATCCCCGGGAGGTGCGGCCCGGCGCACTGTCGCGACACTGTCTCGGATTTGACCGCGGAGGCGAACGATGACCACCCCGTACGGCCCGTCCGGAGGGAACGACCCGCAGCAGTGGGGCCAGCAGCCCTACGGTTCGGGGACCCCGTCCGGGGGCGTCCCGGCACCGGGGCAGGGTGGCTATGGCCAGCCGGGCGGTTACGGCCAGGGCTACGGTGCGGACCCGAGCCAGGGCGGTGCGGCGTACCCGGGTTACGGCCCGCCGGGCCAGCCGCCGCAGCAGTACACCGGCTCCTACGGGCAGCCCGGCGGCTACCCGCAGCAGCCCGGCTATCCGGGTGGGTTCGGCCAGTACGGCGGCATGACCCCGGCGACCGCGCCGAAGAAGAAGTCGGCGATGCCGTGGCTGCTCACCGGCGCGGTGGTGGTCGTCGTCGCGGTCGTGCTCGTGCTCGGCTTCGTGTGGCCGGCCTGGTTCATGACCAAGGTGTTCGACGAGGCCGCGGTGCAGAACGGCGTGCACAAGATCCTCACCGAACACTACAACCTGACCCGGGTGGAGAACGTGAGCTGCCCGGCGGACCAGCCCGTGAAGACGGGCACGACCTTCACCTGCGAGCTCACCGTCGACGGTAAGCCCAAGAAGGTCACCATCACCGTCAAGTCCGACTCGGGCGAGTACGAGGTCCCGCAGCCGCAGGCACGCTGAGCACCGGCCGGAAAATCGGTGGCCGTGCGCATCCGGGTGACGGCAGTATGAGCTGCCGTGCCGCACATTCGGGTCCTCGAGCCCCACGAGTACGAGGTCGCAGTCGCGCTGTTCCTGCGTAGCCTGCACCACAAGCCGCTCGGGGACGAGCACCGGGAGTTCGTGCGACTGTCCACTCAGGACGGTCGCCAGCTGGGTGCGTTCGAGGGCGGCGAGCTGATCGGCACCGCCTACAGCTTCGGGAGCGCGCTCGCCGTGCCGGGCGGCGCGGCGGTGCCCATGGCGGCGGTGACCCGGGTGGGTGTGCGTGCGGACCACACGCGGCGCGGGGCACTGACCGCGCTCATGCGCGGGCAGCTGGCCCGGTGTCGTGATCTGGGGGGAGCCGATCGCGACCCTGCGTGCCAGTGAGCCGGGCATCTACGGCCGTTTCGGGTACGGTGTCGCCAGCCGCTTCCGCGTCGTCGAGGTACGGCCGGGCACAGTGGCGGACGCCGTTCCCCGGGACGGTCAGGTCCGCCTGCTGGAGCCCGCGGAGTTCGAGAAGCGGGTGCGGGAGGTTTACGACCGCATCGGCCTGTCGCGGCCAGGGATGATCGCTCGGCCGGATTCCTGGTGGGCGCGTTACCGGCACCGGCTCGCCACCGGGGACAACCTCGTCGCGGCGGTGCACACCGGTGACGACGGGGACGACGGTTTCGTCGTGTGGGAACCCAAGCCGGGCACGTCCTGGCTGACACACCAACTGCAGGTCGCGGACCTGCATGCCGCGAACCCCTCCGCGCTGGCCACCCTGTGAGCGTTCCTGCTCGGGGTCGACCTGTCCGACGGGGTTGAGGCACGGCGGCCGCTGGACGAGCCCCTGGAGTGGATGCTGGCCGACCGCGACACGGTGCGCACCACCGGGCTGAAGGACGAGACCTGGCTGCGGTTGGTCGACGTCGAGACCGCGCTGTCCGTGCGGAGCTGGGGTGCGGCCGAACCGGTGGTCCTGGAGGTGCGGGACGGCGTCCTGCCGGAGAACCAGGGCTGCTATCGGATTGGCGGGGACGGGGTGACGCGGGTCGACACCGAGCCCCACCTCGGGCTGGACGTCGCGGACCTCGGCGCGCTGTACCTCGGCGACGTGCGACCGTCCACGCTGGCTGCAACCGGCCGAGTCGTCGTCCACGATCCCGCCGCCCTGGCCCTGGCCGATCGTCTGTTCGCCACCGACGTCGTTCCCTGGTCAGGAACCGGATTCTGAAAGTCCACTGTGGATGTCGGGGTGCCGTGCCTGGGGGTCGGCGCCCCGGCCCTGCCCTGCCCGGACGAAGGTGTGAGCACCGCGGGGAAGCCGGGCCGGAAATGACACACCGAAGACCCCTGCCGGATCTTCCAACGAGGGACCAACCTCTCCCATCATAGGGAACGGCTTGATCACCACAGGTCGCGCAATCATGCGGCGCAGCCGACACCGGAGGTCCACGTGCACATCGCCACCATCGTCCTGTCCATCCTGCTCGCGCTGGCATTTCTCGCCATCGGCGGTCCGAAGGCGCTGGCCCTGGAGTCCGCTACGCGGCGGACCGTGGAGATGGGGTTGGACACCAGAATGATGCGTTTGACCGGAATACTCGAGGTTGCTGCGGTGGTGGGTCTGGTGGCCGGCTTGTGGGTGAGGTGGTTGGGGCTGGCTGCTGCGGTCGGTCTCGTGCTTCTGATGCTCGGCGCGCTCGTGTTCCACGCCCGCAGGGGGGACCCGGCGAAGCAAATGGCTCCTGCCGCGGTGTTCCTGGTGCTCTCCGGTGCCCTGGTCACCACGGGGCTGCTGTCGCAATGAGCGGGCAGATGGCGTAGTCAACCGATTCTCCGTAAAGGAGAGAAGCGCGTCGCCGCGGGCTGTCGCAGCTGGCAGCGACGCGCGCGGCGACCTTGCCCACCGTTGAGCTGTGATCCGCTGGGAGCGCTTCGCTCCGCCGCGTGTCAGGTTGTCGAGTGCTGCCCGACCGCGGCACAGGAGGCACCGGGGCGGACTGTTGTTCCGCCTGCGGTGCTGACCACGTCCGCAGGAAGCCTCAATCGGGGCAATGGTCTTCCCAGTGCTGACGGATCTTCCGAGTGGCAGGGAGCAGTCCGGTGCCCGCTCCATGATGCTTACGTCAAATAGCTGCCATGGGCCGATACCTGACGGCGATGGAGGAGATCATCGTTCTTCTGCTGGTTGTTCCTGCATCTGCACCCCCGGATTCGGCTACAAGAAGGCAAGCTCGCGGTTTCGCTGTTACGTCGATTTGGTCGAACTGGTGAGATTCACCCGGCCAGCCGTCGTCCGGAGGTGTGGGCGTGTGCGACCTTGGGTCGGAGCAGCCATGTCTTGGATGGGGGAGTGGCAGGTTTGCCCTGGGGCAAGGAAGATCCGTTGCTCAAGTACGCCATAACTCCTCGATGCCGTTTCGGCACGTCTGCCGTGCGGGGATGCACCTGCCTGCCAGGGTGAGTCGGTGTGCCCCCGCAGACGCGGCGGAAACGTTGGAGAAAGGAACAATGATCGGACTTGGCCACAGTGGTGGCGAGATACCTACGGTGACCGACCTACTGTTCCGCGCCGCCGAAACCTGTCCGCACGCGAACGTTCGCCACATTGCCGACGACAATCTCGATCATTCGGTGGTTCGGACCTACCCGGCGCTGGTGGACGAGGCGCTTCACCTGCTCGGTGGCCTGCGCACCAGGGGGCTGCGGCCGGGCGACACCGTCGCACTCCTTCTGGAGCGGCTGCAGGACTTCGTCCCCGCGTTCTGGGCGTGTGTCCTGGGTGGCTTCGTGCCGTGCCCACTGACCCCGCCGACCGACAGCAGCGAGTTGCCGGCCCGGCTCGACCATCTCAACGGACTGCTGGCCGGTCCACTGCTGGTCACCACCGCCGACCTGCAGCGCACGCTGCCGGCAACCGAGCTCGTGACCGCGTCCGTGGCGGAGCTTTCGGCCAACGCTCGGGAAACCACCGTGCACCGGGCGCGCCCCGAGGAAGTTGCACTCCTCATGCTCACCTCCGGCTCCACGGGAAGCGCGAAGGCCGTCAGGCTCACGCATCACAACCTGCTGGCCTCGCTGCGCGGAAAGACCGGGCGACTGGAGGTGACCGCACGCGACGTCACCCTGAACTGGGTCCCCTTCGACCACATCGCCGCGGTGGAGTTCCACCTGATGCCGCTGTATGCGGGCGCACCGCAGATCCAGGTCGAACCGCAGGTGATCCTGGGAGACCCGCTGCGGCTGCTCCGGCTGGTCGACACGCATCGGGTGACGATGACCTTTGCCCCGAACTTCCTGCTCGCCCAGATCGTCAAGGCGGTGGCGCGAGGCGGGCACCGTCCCGTCGAGCTGTCGTCGCTGCGTCACCTCATCTCCGGTGGAGAGGCCGTAGTGTGTGCCACGGCGCGAGACTTCCTCGATCGGCTGGCGCGGTTCGGGCTTGCCCGGAACGCGCTGGTGCCGGCCTTCGGCATGACCGAGACCTGTGCCGGGAGTGTCTTCTCCACGCAATTCCCCGACGTCGACGCCGGGCTGGAGTTCGCCTCGCTGGGGCTACCCATAGCAGGGCTGCAGATGCGCATCGTCGACGACAACGACGTGCCACTGGCTGACGGGGAAGCCGGTGACCTCCAGGTACGCGGACCGATGGTCTTCGACGGCTATCTCGACAACGACGAGGCCAACCGGGCCGCCTTCACCACCGACAGCTGGTTCCGCACCGGCGACCGCGGAGAGATCCACGATGGACGGCTGAGCCTGGTCGGACGCGGCAAGGACAGCATCATCGTCAACGGGGTCAGCTACTACAGCCACGACCTGGAGACGGTGCTCGAGCGGATGGAGGGGGTCGAAGCCTCCTCCGTGGCCGCGTTCCCGACCCGGAGGCGACACGGCGACACCGAGCAACTCGTCGTCGTCTTCAGCCCGCGCGCTCCCTTCCGGGACGACACCGCACTGCGGCGCCTGCTCAGCGCCATCCGGGACCGGGTGGTCCTGCACTGGGGGTTCCGCCCGGCGCTCGTCCTGCCGTTGCCGAGTTCCACGATTCCCCGCACCAGCCTGGGCAAGATTCAGCGCTCCCGGCTGCGGCAGTGGCTGGAGGCCGGGGACCTCGCTCGCCACGTCGACCGGGTCGGCGCGCTGCTGCAGGGCCGGCCCGACGACCACCGGGCACCCGACACCGAGACCGAGGTGGTGCTGGCCGACGTCTACGCCGAGGTTTTCGGACTCGAACCGGGCGCGGTCAGCGCCACGGCGAATTTCCTCGACCTGGGCGGCACCTCACTGGAGATTCTTCGGCTCAAACGCCGCGTGGAGCAGCGGTTCGGAATGCGGGACCTGCCGATGTCGTGGCTGCTTCGGGCACCGACGGTCCAGGACCTGGCCGGCCACCTGGACGCCCACCCCACCGCCCAGGACTACGACCCGCTCGTTCCACTCCAGCGCAGCGGGCACAAGACCCCGCTGTTCTGCGTGCATCCCGGGGTGGGAGAGGTCCTGGTGTTCGTCAACCTCGCCACGTGCTTTGCCAACGAGCGGCCGTTCTACGCGCTGCGCGCCCGCGGCTTCGGAGCGGGCGAGAGCTACTTCAGCAGCTTCGCCGAGATGGTCGACTGCTACGTACGGGCGATCCGCGCCGAGCAGCCCACCGGACCCTATGCCGTCGCCGGCTACTCCTACGGCGGGGTGGTGGCGTTCGAGATCGCCAAGGAACTGGAGGCGACGGGAGAGCGGGTCGCGTTCCTCGGCATCCTCAACATCCCGCCGCGCATCAGACACCGGATGCACGAGCTGGACTTCACCGAGGGCGCGGTCAACCTCGCGTTCTTCCTGTCCCTGGTCAGCAGGGAACAGGCCGCGGAGCTCCCGCGGCAGCTGCGGGACGGCCTGTCCCGACAGGAACAGCTGAAACACCTTCTGGAGCTGGCACCACAGCGACGGCTGAACGAGCTGGACCTCGACCCGGACAAGTTCGCCGCCTGGGTCGAGGTGGCCCAGTCGTTGGTGCGCCTGGGCCGTACCTACGAGCCGAGCGGAACGGTCAGGTCCGCCAGCGTCTTCTACGCCGAACCCCTGCGCGGCACGAAGCAGGAGTGGCTGGACACCCAGATCAGGGAATGGGACACGTTCGCGCGGCAGCCGAACCGGTACATCGAGGTGCCCGGCGAGCACTACACCCTGATGGGAACCAGGCACCTGGCCACCTTCCACGACATCCTCCGCAAGGAGCTGGACCTGGTGTTGGGCGAGGACTGAACGGAGCGTCGTTGTCCACCAAGAAGATCCTGATCACCGGAGCGACCGGTCAGGTGGCACGGCGGGCAGCCGAGGACCTGGCGAAGGACAACGAGGTGTGGTGCCTGGCCCGGTTCACCGACCCCCGCATCGAACGCGAGCTGGCCGCAGGTGACATCCGAACGTGGCGCTGGGACATGGACGGGGGCACCCTCGAAGGATTGCCCGACGACTTCACCCACGTCATGCACGCGGCCGCCTATCGGGGCGACGGTACCGACTTCGAGGCCGCGGTCACGATGAACTCACTTGCCACCAGCCGGCTCATGACCCACTGCCACCACGCGGAGTCGTTCCTTTTCGTCTCGACGGGTGCGGTCTACGCGCGCAAGGCGCGCGATCATCGCTATGTCGAGACAGATCCGCTGGGCCGGCGCATGGGGTGGCTGCCCACCTACCCGGTCAGCAAGATCACCGCTGAGGCCACGGTGTGCGCCTTCTCCGCGACGTTGGATCTGCCGGCAACGATTGCACGACTGAACGTTGCATACGGCCCACACGGCCACGGTGGGATGCCCGTAGCGCTGTTCCGACGGATGCTGGCCGGCAGGCCCATCGAGGTTCCACATGAGGGGAGCGACTGGTGCAACCCCATCCACACCGACGACGTGGCGCGACAGGTCCCCTTGCTGTGGGAGGCGGCCGCGGTCCCGGCGCGAATGGTGAACTGGGGAGGTGACGAGATGGTCAGCATCCAGGACATGATGACCTTCGCCTCGGAGATCACCGGTGTGCCGGTGACATTTCTGCCCAGCGCGGTGACTCGGGAGACGGACGCCTTCGACAACAGCCTCCGCCGAGCCCTCATCGGGAACTGCGCGGTGAGCTGGCGGGATGGGCTGCCGCCAACGCTGCGGGCCCACGTTCCCACCGTGAGAGGCTCAGGCGCCTGACATGGCCCCAGTCGCATACCAGTGTCGCCCGTGTCGGGCGAATCTCGCGAACATGGAGGGCGAGGAGCCGGAATGACGACCAACGCCGACATCATCCGGGCCTCCTATTCGGCGTTCCGTCGCGGCGACCTCGAGGGCGCACTCGCCGACTTCGCACCGGACGTCGAGTGGACCCACCCGAACGGGATGAACGAATACGGCCTGGGTGGTACGAAGCAGGGGCACCGCGAAGTCCGGTCGTTCATGGCCCGCGCCCGAACCGTCTTCAGTGAGATACGGCCCGAGCCGCACGAGTTCGTAGAGTCCGGTGACCGCGTCATCGTGCTGGGCACCCACCACATGCGGGGTGCGCGCAGCGGCGTGGCCGGCACCGTACGGTTCGTGCACTCCTGGCGGCTGGCCGGCGGTAAGGTAACCCACTTCGAGGACCACCACGACACCGCCGATGTCCGTCGGATCGTGGAACCGCAGACCGCGGCCAGCGACCCGTGCGCGGATATCATCCAGCGGGGCCTGGGATTCTGGAGCGCGAAGGTCCTCCTCGCCGCGGTCGAGCTCGGAGTTTTCACCGAACTGGCTCGCCAGCCCCTCGACGCGGCAGAGCTACGGTCCCGGCTCGGTGTGCACGAGCGGGGAGCGCGGGACTTCTTCGACGCTCTGGTGTCGTTCGGCCTGCTCGACCGTGACGATGAGCAGTACCGCAACACACAAGCCACCCAGGTGTTCCTGAACCGGAACCAGCCCGAGACCTACATCGGCGGTCTCTTCGAGGTGGCCGACCAGTACTGGTACCGGTCATGGGAAAACCTGGTCACGGCACTGCGCACCGGCGTTCCACAGAACAACACCGCCAAAGGTACGACCGACCCGTTCCAGGTGCTCTACGCGGACCCCGCACGGGTGCGGCAGTTCCAACGCGCGATGACCGGTGGCGCGATGCCGGCCAGCATGGCGCTTGTCGAGAGATTTCCCTGGACCAGGTACCGGACGGTGGCCGATGTCGGCTGCGCGGAGGGAGCGTTGCTCGGCCGCCTGTTACGGCGGTACCCACACCTCACCGGCGTTGGTTTCGATCTTCCTCCGGTTGCTCCCACCTTCCAGGAGACGGCGGCACGACTCGGGTTGACCGATCGTATGCGCTTCGTCGACGGCAACTTCTTCACCGACTCACTGCCACCCGCCGACGTCGTCGTCTACGGTCACGTGCTGCACGACTGGGATCTCGACGGCAAACGTCTGTTGCTGGGCAAGGCATATGACGTACTACCGGTGGACGGTGTGGTCGTGATCTATGAGACGTTGATCGACGATGAGCGTCGACGAAGCACCGCCGGTCTTCTCATGAGCCTGCACATGCTCCTGGAGAGCCCCGGGGGGTTCGACTACACCGGCGCCGACTGCATGCGATGGCTGGACGAGGCCGGATTCCACGACTGTCGGGTTGAGCATCTGGCAGGACCGGACTGGATGATCGTCGGCACCAAGCCGAGGAACGGGACGGGTTCCGATGATGCGCGATGAGCAACGGTACGAGGACGGCGGGCAGCACGACGGAGCAATGCGACTGCTGGAGCTGCACGACTACTTCCTTCAAGCCAGAGCGATCCAACTCGCGGCCGAACTCGGCATCGCCGACCTACTGGCCGACGGGCCGCAGAGTGTCGGCCATCTTGCCGCCGCCACCTCGACCGACCGGGATGCGCTACACCGCCTGCTGCGGACTCTCACCGGGTGCGGGATTTTCGCCGGGACAGCATCGGGAGACTACGAGCTGACAGCGATGGGGGCTCATCTCCGCCGCGACCACCCACGCTCCGTGCGGTCGTTCATGGTCCTGGGCGGGACGTTCGTGGGGGTCTTCGTCGACGCCATGCACAGCCTGCGCACCGGCAACGCAACGTTTTCGCAGACCTACGGTGAACCGTTGTTCTCCCACCTCCGCCATCACCCAGACCGGCAGTCCCTCTTTGATGCCGCGATGGCCGACCTCAGTCGGCTGGAAAGCGACGCGGTGCTCAACACCTACGACTTCACCCGGGCACGAACCATCGTGGACGTCGGCGGTGGGGACGGCAGCCTGCTCAGCGCGATCCTGCTCCGATACCGGGAGGCGAGGGGCGTCATCTTCGACCAACCGCACGTCGCCGCAGCCGCGGACAACGGGATCGTCGCCAGTGGCCTCACCGGACGCTGCACGTTCGCGGCCGGGGACTTCTTCGAAAGCGTCCGCCCCGGTGGGGATCTGTACCTGTTGAAATCAATCGTCCACGACTGGCCCGACGAGCAGGCACTGACGATCCTGCGCAACTGCCGCCGGGCGATGGGTCCCCACGGCCGGCTCCTGCTCATCGAACGTGTGCTCCCGGCCAACGACGCCCCGCACCCGAGCAAGACCATGGACTTCGCCATGCTCGTCCTGCTCGGTGGCCGGGAGCGCACCGGCGACGAGTACGCCGCGCTGTGCGGTCAGGCCGGGCTCCGCCTCGACCGGGTCATCGGCACCAGCACACCCTCGAGCATCCTCGAGGTCTACCCGGCCTGACCTGTGCTGCGCTGCTCAGACTCGTCGGCACTTGACGATCGTGGTCTTGTTGTTACACGCGTAGACCTTGGCCCAGCATTCGTTCGTGAAACTCTTGGTGACGCCTTGATGATCATGGTTTTCCCTCCCTTGGCGGCGGGTGGTGAGGGGTGGCCCCGGGGAGCCCCTGGCCGGTCCCCTCGGCCGGGCGCAAGCTAATTGCGCGGCCCCGGGAGCGAGGGCCGTTTCCGCCTCGCGCCACCCGCTCGGGCCAGCCGGTGGAGAGTGATGCCGATCACAATCAGGTTCCTTGACCGGAACGTCGAGGTTGGTGTTACCGTCGGTAACACGTTTCGCGCGGTGGTGTGCGACACACGTTCCGGGAGGTGCGATGGCCGCGGGCGCACGGGCAACGGACGAGCAACCGGACCACCAGGTCGCGATCATCGGTACCGGCTTTGCCGGCCTCGGGATGGCGATCCGGCTCAGGCAGGCCGGCTGCGACGACTTCGTGGTGCTGGAGAAGGCCGGTGAGGTGGGGGGCACCTGGCGGGACAACACCTACCCGGGGTGCGCCTGTGATGTGCCGTCCCACATGTACTCCTTCTCCTTCGACCTCAACCCCTCCTGGTCCCGGATGTACGGCCGGCAGGAGGAGATCTGGGACTACCTGCGACGGTGCACCGACAAGTACGGAGTTCGTCCGCACATCCGGTTCCACTCCGAGGTGGTCTCGGCCCGGTTCGACGAGGACGCCTGTCTCTGGCGCCTGGGCACGGCCGACGGCCGCGACCTCACCGCCCGCGTCCTCGTGGCCGGTGTCGGTCCGCTGCACGTGCCCGCCTATCCGGACGTTCCCGGCCTGGCCCGGTTCCAGGGCGTCACGTTCCACTCCTCGCAGTGGAACCACGACTACGACCTGACCGGCAAGCGGGTCGCCGTCATCGGCACCGGTGCCAGCGCGATCCAGTTCGTGCCCCAGATCGCGCGGCAGGTCGAGCAGCTGCACCTGTTCCAGCGCACCCCGCCGTGGATCATGCCCAAGCCCGACCGCCGGATGCGGTCGGGGATCAAGCACCTGTTCGCGAGGTTCCCGTTGGCGCAGCGGCTGTTGCGCAACACGCTCTACTGGATGCTGGAGGGCCAGCTGCTGGCCTTCAACGGCGACAAGCGGCTCATGAAGATGGGCGAGGCGATGTCCCGGCAGCACATCGCGCGCCAGATCCGCGACCCCGAGCTCCGCAAGGCGGTCACCCCGAAGTACACGATGGGCTGCAAGCGCGTGCTCATCTCCAACGACTACTACCCGTCGCTCGCCCGGCCCAACGTCGAGCTGGTCACCGACGGGATCCGCGAGGTCCGCGAGCACTCGGTGGTCACCGCCGACGGGGCGGAGCGGGAGGTCGACGCCATCATCTACGGCACCGGCTTCAAGATCGGTGACTTCAACTCGACGAAGATCTTCGGGGCCGGTGGGGTCGAGCTGAGCGAGCTGTGGCGCCGCGAAGGCATGGAATCCTACAACGGCGTGGTCACCGCCGGGTTCCCCAACATGTTCATGCTGGTTGGGCCGAACACCGGGCTCGGCCACAACTCGATCGTGTTCATGATCGAATCCCAGGTCCATTACGTGTTGCGCTGCCTGGAGCTGATGGACCGCCACGGGGCCCAGCAGCTCGCGGTACGCCCGGAGGTACAGCGCCGGTTCAACCGGGCGATCCAGAGCCGGATGAAGAACTCGGTGTGGCAGTCGGGGTGCAAGAGCTGGTACCTCGACGAGAACGGGGTGAACCGGACGCTGTGGCCCGGCTTCACGTTCACCTACTGGGCCCGGCTGCGCCGGGCGCGCGCCGCCGACTTCGACCTGGTCAGCCGCAACACCCAGGAACCGGTGCGACGGCTGCTGCCCACGGAACCGGTCCGAGAGTGGGAGCGGGTGCCGGCCGGAGCGCGCTGACTCTGGGCCGACACCGATCGGGGACGGCCGACCCTACTTCCGGCGCAGAAAGATTGTGCACAACTTAATTGGACACTACAGTTGGCCGGGTGACGGGAGCGGAATCCGGACACGGTGCCGAGGACCTGGCCCTGGACCGGCAGCTGTGCTTCGCGCTGTACGCGGCCTCCCGGGCGGTGACCACGCTCTACCGCCCGGTGCTCGACGCGCTCGGCCTCACCTACCCGCAGTACCTGGTGCTGCTGGTGCTGTGGGAGCACGACGACCGCACGGTCGGCGAACTCGGCAAGGCGTTGCACCTGGACTCGGGCACGCTGTCGCCGCTGCTCAAGCGGTTGGAGGCCGCTGGGCTCGTATGGCGTCGCCGCGGCGTCGACGATGAGCGCTCGGTGCGGGTCGGCCTGACCGGGATCGGCCGTGCCCTGCGGGACCGCGTCACCGAGATGCCCTCCCGGATCGCGTGCGCCACCGGCATGGACCCCGACGAGGTGGCCGGGCTGCGCACGGCCCTGACCAGGTTGGCCGACCGGGTCAACCGCACCCGGCTCGAGCCGGGCGTCATCCTCCAGCAACGAGGGGAGCCAACGTGAACGTCCTGTACACGGCCGAGGTGACGGCCAGCGGCGATGGGCGCGCCGGGCACGTGCGGTCCGGCGACGGGGTGATCGACGCGCAGCTGGCCGTACCCGAGGGCCTCGGCGGCCCGGGTGGCGCGGCGACCAATCCCGAGCAGCTGTTCGCCGCCGGATACTCCGCCTGCTTCCACGGCGCCCTGAAGGCGGTCGCCCGTCAGGAGAAGGTCAGTGTCGACGGTTCGGTGGTGACCGCGCGGGTCCACATCGGCAAGGGCGACGACGGCTTCGGGCTGTCGGTCGAGATCACCGTCGACCTACCCGGCAAGGAGCGCACCGAGGCGGAGGCACTGGTCACCAAGGCCCACCAGATGTGCCCCTACTCCAAGGCCACCCGGGGCAACATCGACGTTGCGGTGAACCTCGCCTGACCCCGGTCCCGAACGCGCTGCAGCAGGGCCAGGGTGTCAGCACCACCGACGGCATCGACATCCTCGGCGGGATCAAGGCGCTGGCCAAGTTCGCCCAGCCGATCATCGTGGCCGCGCTGCGTGTCGGCGGGCCGGTCGCCGAGGGCGTCCTGGACGGCACCCTGGCCACGATCTACGGCGCTGACCGCCGGCCCGCACGCGGTGGTGGTTCTCGACCCACTGCCACCACCGGGCAGGGGATGGGGGTGGCTTCGCGGGAAGCCACCCCCTCGTCGTCCGATGCCCCGGTGCCTCACAGGCCCAGAACGACGCGGGCGGTCAGGAAGTAGATGATCAGTCCGGTGGCGTCGACCAGGGTGGTGACCAAAGGCGCGGAGATCACGGCGGGGTCGATGCCGAGCTTGCGTGCCAGCAGCGGCATGGTTGAACCGATCATGGCGGCCCAGGCACAGATCACGACCAGCGAGACCGCCACGGTGATGGCGATGTCGACGCCGACGAGCAGCGAACCGATGGCGAGCGCGACCACCGCGAGCATGGTGCCCAGCAGCAGCCCGACGCGGCATTCCCGCCAGGCCACCCGGAGTACGTCCCCGGTGCGGACCTCGCCGACGGCCAGCGCGCGGACCGCGGCGGTGGCCGCCTGGGCCCCGGCGTTGCCACCGGTACCCACCAGCAGGGGGATGAACAGGGCCAGGGCGGTGACCTGGTGCAGCTCCCCCTCGAAGACCTGCAGCACGTTGACGGTGAGGGTGGCGGCGACGATGAGCAGCAGCAGCCACACGACGCGGGAGCGCGCCAGCTGGGCCACGCTGACCGACATGTAGTGGCCGGGCCAGGGGGTGGTGGCCGACTGGCGGGCGATGTCCTCGGTGTCGGCCTCGGAGATGATCTCGATGGCGTCGTCGATGGTGAGTATGCCGACCACGCGGTCCTCGCTGTCGACCACGGGCAGGTCGATGAGGTTGGCGTCCTGCATCAACCGGGCGGCGGCCTCGGCCTCGTCGGTGGCCTGCACGCGCGGGACTTCTGGATCGACCAGGTCGCTCACCGGCCGGTCGGGGTCGGCCAGGACCAGGTCGCGCAGTGCCACGACACCGGCCAGCCGGCGCTGGTCGTCGACGACGGGCAGGGTGTAGACGGTCTCGGCGTCGGCGCCCCTGGCCCGCACCCGGGCCAGCGCCTGCTCGACGGTGGCGGTGCGGCGCAGCAGCACGGTCTCCGGCGACATGTAACGCCCGACCGCGCCCTGCGGGTACCCCAGCAGCGCCGCGGTCATCGCGCGCTCCTTGGCACTGAGCCCCGCCAGCACCCGTTGGGCGAACTTGGCCGGTGCCTCGCCCAGCAGGCGGGCCCGGTCGTCGGGGTCCATCTCCTCGACCACGTCGCGGAACGCCTGGTCGCGCAGGCCAGAGAGCACATTCTGCTGGTCGGGGGGATCCAGTTCCTCGAACACCGCCAGCGCCCGGTCCTTGTCCAGCAACCGGAACAACAACACCGCGGTCACCGCGTCCTGACGAGCCAACTCGTCGGCGATCACGTGCGGCGGGTGCTCGGCCAGCCAGGCCTGCATCCCGGGCACGTCATTGCGCTCCGTCAGCTCGCGCAGCGCGTCAGCGCCCACCGTGTCTCCCTTCCGAACCCGCAACGATCGTGGCGGCCGTGTGGGGCGGGAAACACCGGCCACGCCGTTGTGAACCGCCGCCGGCCTGCTGGGTCACCGTGCGAGGCGCCGCCCCCCATCGGGCTGACCCCACGCGGACACCCTCCAGCGGTTGGCACGGCACGTCACCGACCACGTACCCCTCCCGTCCGTCCGGTGTGACCGCCGATCAGCCCCAGCACACCACAGGCCGTCGCGGACTCGCCCTTCGGACGGCCTCCTGGCCCGCCCGTTCGGGTGATGCACGGTGTCGGGTGGAGCAATCGCTGACAGCTTCGTTGTCCCCACGCCGACCGGAAGTCTAGCGTCGGGGTTGACCCGATGACCAGATTTGAAACCTGGTCATCGGATCGGCGGCGGGGTTGGCGAGGAGCGGGGATGAGCGGGGCGCGGGCGGAACGGATCCTGGACGTGGCCGGTGACCTGCTGCAGCGCTGGGGCTACAAGCGGGTGACCATCGCCGATGTCGCCCGCGTGGCCGACGTTGGCAAGGGGACCGTCTACCTGCACTGGCGCTCCAAGGAGGACCTGTTCGTCACGGTGCTGGTCCGGGAACGCCTCGCCGTGCTCGCGGAGCTGGTCGAGGCCATGCGCCAGGACCCGGGCACGGTGTTGCTCGACCGGTTCACGTGTGCCGCGCGGGTTGCCCTCACCCACCGGCCCATCGCGGACGCCATGTATCGCAACGACTTCGACACGCTCGGGGCGCTCGCGCGCACCGGCTCCGAGGTGATGCAGGAGTCGCGGCGGTTGTCCGAGGAGGGGATCGCCGACCACGTCCGGCTGCTCCGGGAGCACGGGCTCGCGCGCACCGACCTCGACCTGGACGCCCAGCTCTTCGCCTTCTCGGCGGTGGGTGTCGGGTTCCTCGTCATCGACCGCTTCGTGATCGACGACGAGCAGCGCGAGCTGGACTGGAAGCTCGACGTCCTGGGCAAAACCATCCGCAACGCCTTCGGTCCGGTCGAGAAGCCCGAACCCGACGTCCTGCGCGCGGTGGCGCCCCGGATCAGGGGCATCTACCAGGACCAGATCACCCGGGTCGACAAGCTGATCCGGGCACAGATGGGGGAAGACTCATGACAACCCAGGACAACCTCGTCCTGTCCACACCGAGCCCGACCGAGGGGCTGCCGGCCTTCCGCGACTGGTCCCGCCGGATGCGGGACGAGCACCCGGTGCACTTCGACGAGGCCAGGAACGCCTGGCAGCTGTTCCGCTACGACGACGTGATGCGGGCACACCAGGACCACAACGTGTTCTCGTCACGGTTGGACAAGGTGATGCCGGAGATCGGTGACCTCGGTCGCGGGTCCATCGTCATCATGGACCCGCCGCAGCACCGGAAGGTGCGGACCCTGGTGAGTCAGGCGTTCACCCCGCGCACCGTGCGCGGCCTCGCGCCACGGATCACCGAGATCACCGAGGAACTGCTCTCCGCCGTCGTCGACCGGGACCGGTTCGACCTGGTCTCCGACCTCACCTATCCGCTCCCGGTCACCGTCATCTCCGAGCTGCTCGGGCTACCGGTCGAGGATCGCGAGTTCTTCCGACGCTCGATCGACGCGCGCCTCTCCAGGGATTTCGTCCGGGTCGAGGACGCGTTGACCGACGAGGAGCTCATAGCCTCGATGGAGGAGGCGAACTCCTACATGCTCGACCACGTCCGCGTCCTGCGGCGCCAGCCGGGCGAGGGCCTGATCAGCAAGCTGATCACGGCGGAGGTGGATGGTGAGAAGCTAGACGACGTCGAGATCGTCAACTTCGCCAACCTGTTGTTCGCCGCCGGCCACATCACGACCACGATGTTGCTGGGCAACACCATGTTGTCCCTCGATGAGCATCCGGCGGCCGCGGTGGAGCTGCGGGCCGACCCCGACCTCATCCCCTCCGCCCTGGAGGAGGTGCTCCGCACGCGGACGCCGGTGTCGATGACGTTCCGGGCCACCGCGACCGACGTCGACCTGCACGGTCGGACGATTCCGGCGAACAGCCTGGTCGCGCTGTGGTTGTTCGCCGCCAACCACGACGAGCGGCAGTTCGGTGAGCCGGACACGTTCGACATCCGGCGCGACCCCAACCCGCACCTGGGCTTCGGCCAGGGCATCCACTTCTGCCTGGGCGCGCCCCTGGCCCGTCTGGAGTCGAAGATCGCGCTGGAGATCCTGCTGCGCCGGTTCCCGGAGCTGCGCGTCCTGCGCGACGAGGTGGAGATCTACCCGAACACCCGCATCATCGGGACTCGGCGGCTGCCGGTCGCACCACGCTGAACCACATCCGTACCAAATTCCGTTTCCTCCGTTGCGGTTCCATCGTCGACTCGCGTTGGCCGGGGAACGGGGGAAGAGGGGACAGGGTGCCGGTCGGCCCGCGCATCAGCCTGCGGGCCGACCGGCACCACCGTGTTGTTGAGTGTGTTCAGGCATGCGGCCGAGTGGTTGGCGTCATTGGGAAACAACGCCTGCCTACCCCGCCCGCTCCGGCGCGGCGGATACCCACGGTCCGACCAAGCTGCGCAGACTTGGCGGCGCACCGGACAGTGGCGCCAAGCCGACGTCCGCGCAGCCGCCTCCAGTGCCTTGCCGTTGGCTCACCGTGCCTCGGTCGCCGCTCCCGCTGGCGTCGGCCGCTGCCGCGGGTCCTCCAGCGGAGACCGCCGCGACGTCTCGCGCATGAAGAAGTACACGACGAGGGAGACGAGCACGCAGCCGGATACGTACCAGAAGAAGAGTGATTCGTGTCCGGCCAGCTTCAGCGACAACGCGATGGTCTCGGCGGTACCACCGAAGATGGCCACCGTCAGCGCATAGGGAAGGCCAACGCCGAGTGCGCGAATCCGGGTCGGGAACAGCTCCGCCTTCACGATGGCGTTGATGGAGGTGTAGCCGGTGACGATCGTCAGACCGAACAACATCAGGAGGAACGCCACGACGGGACTCCGGGTACTACCAAGCACTGTCAGCAGCGGGACGGTGAGCAGCGTGCCCGCGATCCCGAACCCGAGCAGCAGCGGCCGCCGACCGATCCGATCGGACCAACGACCCGCCAAGGGCTGCAGCACAACGAAAACCAGCAGTGCGAGGAAGTTGATCAGTGAGACCGTCGGCTTGTCGAAGCCGCTGGTATTGATCATGAACTTCTGCAGGTATGTGGTGTAGGTGTAGAAGGCCACCGTGCCACCCAACGTGAGTCCGGCAACCAGCAGGACCTCCTTGGGATGGTGGAGCAAGGCACGCAGCGTCCCCCGAGATTTCGCGGAGTTGGGTGCGACCGCGGCCGCACGCCGGTAGCTCTCGGACTCGTCCATGCTGCGCCGCAACCACATCACCATGACGGCTCCACCCGCGCCGACGAGGAACGGCACACGCCAGCCCCAGTCATGCATCTGCTGGCTGGTCAGCGCCTGTTGCAGCAGGATCTGCACTGCCAACGCGAGCAACTGGCCCGCGGTCAGGGTCACATACTGGAAACTGGAGTAGTACCCGCGCCGCCCCGGCGTGGCGACCTCGGACAGATACGTGGCCGAGGTGGAGTATTCGCCGCCAACGGACAATCCCTGCAGCAGGCGGGCTGTCACCAGCAGGATCGGTGCCGCCACACCGATGGCGCCGTAACCCGGGTTGCCCGCGATGGCCAGCGAGCCCAGGGCCATCAACGTGACCGACATGGTCAACGCGGCACGACGGCCGAACCGGTCCGCATAGCGGCCCAGCAGCCAACCACCGATCGGTCGCATCAGGAACCCGACGGCGAAGACGGCCGCGGTTTTCAGCCACTGCGCGGTGGTATCGCCCTCGGGAAAGAACGCACTGGCGAAGTAGACCGAGAACGCGGAATAGGCATACCAGTCATACCACTCGATGAGGTTGCCGATCGACCCGCGGACGACGTTGTGTACGACCCGCCGCTCGTCCCCTCGCGCGGCCGGATGCTTCACCCCAGGTGTCATGTGCCCTCCTCGCGGACCTGATCACCGTGGGTGCAACGATGCGGTGAGGGCAAGGAAGAGGGATGTTCCTTACATCCCCGGGCCGCTCGGTGGGATTTGTCCGTTTCGGGCGGGTGGCCCCGGCGGGCGGGCAAGTACGACAACAGTGCTCATATCGCTACTCCTCGTGATGACGGTTCTCGGAATCTGTCAATGCATTGCGTGAGTCATCTCAAAAGATATGCGGCCGTTGACGAGAGCTGTGTCACAGGTTTCGGGCTGGATGTGGCCGGCGTCGTTGAGCTGCGTCACGTCGGATACACAGGGTGAACAGAAACCGGTGGATCGCCTCGACGTCGTCACTCGATGACAACGCCGGTTCGACGGGGAAGTGGATCTGGGTTTTTCTCCCGTACCGGGTTCTCGGGTTGCGTTACGTGTTGTGGTCCGCGTCTCTTTACTGGATCTGAACGGCAAGGTTGCGAATGAGCGTCACGCTGGCATAGTGGACGGCCGGTAAAACCCCCGACCGCCCCTGCCGGAACGCCGCCCCGAATTCCCGGTGTTTACGGCAGGGGGTGCCCCGAATAATCGATCCTTGCACGCTTCGCATTGCGTGTTTTTTGGCGTGCCGAGCGTCGGGTCGATTCAGAACCAGGAGAAAAAACCCCAGTGATCGTCCCGTTGTCACTGGGCGTGCAGGTTGTCGCCGCCGCGCTGACCATTGGACAGCTCGCGGGGGTGACGGCGCCTGACGCGCCCGCCCCGAAGGACGCCGCCCCGAGCACCGCGGCGCACGCTCCGGCTCCCAGGGCCGTTCGGGCAACGCTTCCCCCGCCCCCACGCAGCGCGGTCGAGCTGCGCCCCGCCACCGACGCCGTCCCCGCCACCACCGCCGCACCGGCGGACCTGGCCTTCTGGCTGGACGTGGCCAGCCAGGCGCTCACCGAGGCCGGTGAGGCCGGGCTGTCCCCGGAGGACCGCGACGCCGCGCTCATCATCGCCGAGCACGAGTCGCACAACCAACCCAGGGCACACAACGGCTGGGACTCCAACGCCGCGGCCGGCACGCCGAGCATCGGCCTCATGCAGGTGATCGGGCCGACCATGGCCGCGTACTGCCTGCCCGGCTTCTGCGAGCAGGCCAACCCGGTCGACTCGATTGTCGCCGCCACCCGCTACGCCCGGTCGCGTTACGGCTCGCTGTCCGGTGTCCCCGGCGTCATCGGCGTCCGGTCCGGTGGCTACTACGTCGGCTACTGAGCCTTCAGCCACGCTTTCGCCCACTCTATTCTGGGTGGCGCCATGCCCGTGCGGTCGTCGTGACGGCGACTGCACGGGCATTTCCCTTGCCGGGCAAAGCTCTCGTTTCGCCGCTGGCGTGAATGCAGAGCGGGGGAGTGATGCGCGTAACGCGACACCCGCCGTGGCGCATGCGGCTAGGTGCTGGCCGGGCCCCTTGTGCGGCGGCAAGCCGCGCAGGGCACATCGGCGCCGGTCATATGTTGTGGATCGGGGCCGTTTCGGGGATACCGGCCGGTAGCGGATAGTGTCGCCGCGATCAGTTCCCATCCCGAGCGAAGGAGCAGTCGTGGCACGGTCCGTTCTGGTCACCGGCGGCAACCGGGGCATCGGCCTGGCGATCGCTCGCGCGTTCGCCGAGCAGGGCGACAGGGTCGCCGTGACGCACCGGGGTTCCGGGGCGCCCGACGGCCTGCTCGGGGTCAAGTGCGACGTCACCGACGCCGCCCAGCTGGATGCGGCGTTCAAGGAGATCGAGGCGGCGCACGGCCCGGTCGAGGTGCTGGTGGCCAACGCCGGCATCACCGACGACACCCTCCTGCTGCGGATGAGCGAGGAGCAGTTCAGCCGCGTCATCGACACCAACCTCACCGGCGCCTACCGGGTCGCCCACCGGGCGGCCCGCGGCATGCTGCGCAAGCGCTGGGGCCGGATGGTGTTCATCTCCTCGGTGGTCGGCCTGACCGGCTCCGCCGGCCAGGTCAACTACGCGGCGAGCAAGGCCGGCCTGGTCGGCCTCGCCCGCTCGGTAGCGCGCGAGCTGGGCTCCCGCAACATCACCGCCAACGTCGTCGCCCCCGGCTTCGTCACCACCGACATGACCGCGGAGCTGCCCGAGGAGCGCAAGAAGGAGATCCTCGCGCAGGTCCCGCTGGGCCGCTACGCCGAGCCCGCCGAGGTGGCCGCCGCGGTCACCTGGCTCGCCTCCGACGCCGCCGGCTACGTCACCGGCGCCGTCATCCCGGTCGACGGCGGTCTCGGAATGGGCCACTGACCCGCACTGCCGCCGCTGAATACCCGCCCCATCGGAGGATCGTGAAGTGACCGGACTGCTGGAAGGCAAGCGGCTGCTGATCACCGGCGTCATCACCGACGCCTCGATCGCGTTCCACGTCGCCAAGGTGGCCCAGGAACAGGGCGCCCAGGTCGTGCTCACCGGCTTCGGCCGGCTGCGGCTGGTGGAGACGATCGCCAAGCGGCTGCCCGAGCCGGCCCCGGTGATCGAGCTCGACGTCACCAACGACGAGCACCTGGACACCCTGGCCACCCGGGTAGCCGAGCACGTCGACGGCCTCGACGGCGTGCTGCACTCCATCGCCTACGGCCCGCCCTCCACCCTCGGGGAGGACTTTTTGGCCGCCCCGTGGCAGGACGTGGCCACCGCCGTGCAGGTGTCGGCCTACTCGCTGAAATCGCTGACCACCGCCTGCCTGCCGTTGATGCCTCACGGCGGATCCGTGGTCGGCATGGACTTCGACGCCCGCGTCGCCTGGCCGGCCTACAACTGGATGGGCGTGGCCAAGGCCGCGCTGGAGTCCACCACCCGCTACCTGGCCCGCGACCTCGGGCCGCGGGGTGTCCGGGTCAACCTGGTCGCGGCCGGCCCGGTGCGCACCATGGCCGCCAAGTCCATCCCCGGCTTCTCCGAGCTGGACAGCGCCTGGGAGAAGCGCGCGCCGCTGGGCTGGGACGTCACCGACCCGACCCCGGTGGCCAAGGCGTGCTGCGCCCTGCTGTCGGACTGGTTCCCGGCCACCACCGGCTCCATGGTCTGGGTCGACGGCGGTGTGCACGCCCTCGGCATGTGACCGTTGCGCGCTGGCTGGCCCGGTGTCCGTTGCCCGGACACCGGGCCAGCGCCTGTCTGGAAAACCTTCCTTGCCCGCTCCGGCGGGAGCTGCTCCGTGGTGAGTCCCCGGGCCGAGCGGGGCACCCTGAAGGCATGGGTTCGCCCCTGCTGACGTTCGGGCACGGCACCGCGAGCGCCGAGCAGATCGTCGAGCTGCTCCACGGCGCCGGGGTTCGTGCGCTGGTCGATGTGCGTACGGCGCCGGGCAGCCGGCGTAACCCGCACGTCGTGCGGGAGGAGCTGGACCGGTGGCTTCCCGAGCACGGCATCGGCTACCGCTGGGAAAAACGGCTCGGCGGTTGGCGGAAAGCCCGGCCCGACTCACCTGACGCCGCGCTGCGTGAGCGGGCCTTCGCCGGCTACGCGGCGCACATGAGGTCGCCGGAATTCCACGCCGCGATCGACGAGGTACTCGCCAGTGCCGAACGGGTCGCCGTGATGTGCGCGGAGAGCCTGTGGTGGCGGTGCCACCGGCGGATGATCGCCGACTTCGTCGAACTGTGCCGCAATGTCCCCGTCCTGCACCTCGGGCACGACGGCAAGCTGAAACGCCACGTGCCGATGGACATCGCCCGCCTCCGCCCCGACGGCCTGCTCGTCTACGACGGGGGCCAGGACTCCCTCTTCGGGTAGCCCGTGCGCAGAGTCGACGGCGTCCCAGATCAATGCTGCCGTGCGGTGACTAGCGGAAGATATGGTCTGTGCTTCGGTCGGAAAGGTGTCACGGGCGCTAACCCAGCGGGACCAACACCCGTGACAATGCGGCGGACTGTCGCGCCGAAAGATGACAGCTTGCCGTTGCCGTACTAGCGACGCTGCGTCGATCGTGGTCGGTTTTCGCCCAGCAGTCTTCTCAGCAGGATGTCGATGTCGGTCGAATCGCCTTCCACCATGCGCCTCGACATCTTCCGCGGGTAAACGTTGTGTACACCGCGTGACGGACTATCGGGTTGGTTGCATCGACGGCCCCGACGGCGGCAGCCAGTACCCCGCACTGCAGTAATCAATCGGACCGAAGGTGGACTTGAAGCGGGTCACACCCGTACCGGGGTAGGTGTCACCGAGGTGAAAGAACTCCCGTCCTTCCTCACACGCACGTTCGATGGCCAACGCATGGAGGTAGGTCTGGCCGTGGACGGGGCCGGACACGTTCTTGTCCATGGCGCTGTGCCAAGCGTAGGTGTAGGCACCGTGCGATAAGGTGATCATCGCGGTGGCGGGATTTCCCTTGTGCCACAGCACCCACACCTGACACGTCGACCCGAGATGGCGAGGGACCGCTTGGAAACGTCGTGAGGGGTACTTGCGGTTCACCCGAAGCCGAGTCAGCCATGACGGGCCTCGCCCCTGCTCCGCCCACCGGTCGACAGACCGTCGGTAAAGGCGTTCGAACACCGGAAGCAGCCGGCCGGTCGAATCGCATTCGACGGTCAGCTCGGCGCGTCGCGCCCTGCGGATCTGCTTCCGCTTCGAGTCACTGAAGCCCTTCCAGACCACGTCGATACCGCCGCGCAGATCGATCGTCTGTACAAGGCGGGGATTACGTCGCGCC
Source organism: Longimycelium tulufanense (assembly GCF_014645795.1). Classification (GTDB taxonomy): domain Bacteria; phylum Actinomycetota; class Actinomycetes; order Mycobacteriales; family Pseudonocardiaceae; genus Longimycelium; species Longimycelium tulufanense. The sequence goes on from NZ_BMMK01000027.1 coordinate 28,324, forward strand.
GAGGTCGGGATGATCGCCGACCACACGTCATCATGGATCGGATGCGGCCGGAAGTAGGTAGGGCGAAGTGACTGGCCGGCCAGCCGCGCGACCACCGCCTCGGCCTGCTCCTTGCTGATTCGTCCCCCCGCACACAGCACGCCGCCGATGTCCCACCCCACCGGCCACGACCCGTGGACCGCCAGCCGGGGCGGGACCCCCCGCTTCCGCACCAGCGGAACGAGGATTCGGTGCCCATCCGGCCACTCGTAGAGCTGGCTGACATCGGTGTACCGGCCGCCGTCGCAGACCGCGTCGAGCCACTCCGGTGTCTGGGTGGGCATTGTGTGGGGATCGGAGTCCGCCAGGCTCCGCCACACCTCCCGTGGTGCCGGGCTGGTCACCCGGACCTCCGCCAGCGACGCTGACCTCGACACGGCCGTCCTCCTCTACCACAGTGCTGTTCGGACCGGATCCCACGACCGACCGGCAACCGGCGTCCTCCCGGGGATGTGTGCTCGCACCGGTGCGGTGAAGTCCAGCACGGCAGGACACCTCATGTCGTGGTTGTGGCTGGAGGGACCGGTCGCGGGCTGGTGGCCGGAAGCAGGTCCCGGGTGTTCAACCCAGGCCCGACGGTCCGGGGTGAACCGGTCCAGCGCCACGCACAGGTCCGCGGGCGGGCCGGCCAGGAAGGCGTCGAAGCGGCGCCCCACCGCGCTGCGGGTCCGGCTGCCAGGCCGACGTCGTAGCGGGTGACGTCGTCGGGAAGGCGCGCCTCGGGCTCGACCCTGCCGGCAATGGCGAACACTCCGGCCGCGCCCAGTTCGACCAGCTCCCGAGCCAGCCGAACCAGACCCGACCGGACACTGTTGACGGTATGCAACCACGTACCGGCCGGGCACGTTGGGGTTTCGTGGTACAGAACGTGATTCGGGAAAACAGGTGCGGGGACATCGGAGCGGAAGGGGAGAGGATCACGACGTGTCACGACTTACTTTGACTGGCTACTTCTACCCGGCATCCGTGTCAATTCACGGTCGACAAGGTCGAACGTGGGTTGCTGGCTGATTTTCGGCACGTCATCCAAGCGGTTCTCGGATCCGCTCGGTGGTCGATGCCGGGCCGTCTGCCGCCCCCGAGCCGGCCGGTTCGACGACGCGGAACTCGACAATCGAGCCGCCGGCAGGTAGCAGGGAGCAGGATCCGAGTGTCAGCCCCGCCCGGGCGGCGAGGTCACCGAGGTGCGCCAGGGTGCGTTTTCCGCCGCCGGTGAGTACGAGCATGCGCAGGTCGTGCGCGGTGGCCACGCGACGGTCGACGCTCGCCGTGGGCGAGTCGTGGGTGTCCTCGCCCATCAGCCTCTCGGCGACGAGCACGCGGTTGCCGGCACCGGCCGCCTCGGCGCAGCGACGCAGCAACACAGTGGCGTGCTCGTCGTTCCAGTCCGCGATGACGCGCGAGAGCAGGTACACGTCACCGCCGGGGGGCAGCGCGGAGAACATGTCCGCCACGACCACGTCGGTACGGTCCGTCAGGCCCTGGTCGGCCAAATACTGTCGTGCCTGTGCCGCGGTTCCGGCCTGGTCCACCACGGTGCCGCGAAGAGGTGGGGATGAGCCAGCAGGATCTCGGCGAGCACGGCTCCGGTGCCCCCGCCAACGTCGACGACGCGGCGCACGCCGCTCCAGTCATACCCCTGGGCGACCCCGTCGGTCGAGCGCGGTACCTCGGCCATCAGCCGGTCGAAGGCTCGGGTGCGCTCCGGATCGGCGGCGAGATCGCTCCAGAACGGCAGCCCGTGCACCGACACGTACGCGGGTCCCGCGGTGCGGATGCTCTCGGTCAGCCGCGGATACGTGGCCTCCAGCCGGCCGGCGATTCCCTCGGCGTCCAGCCACTGCCACCACCCGGAGGGATGGTCCCGGGTGAGCAGACGTGCGGTGGGTGTCAACCCGTACGCCTCGGGGGAGGATTCGACGAAGACACCACGGCAGGCCAGGAACTGCAACAGACGTCGGAGCGCGTGCGGGTCGGCACCGGCCGCTTCTGCGAGACCTGCCAGCCCGACGGTGCCCGACGCGATGTGGTCGGCCAGACCCAGTGCCACCGCGGCGCGGATCGCGAAGGGCGTCAGCGCGTCAGTGAGCGCCTGAAGCTGTCGGTCGGGGTCGGCGTCGACATGACCGGGCACCACGGGTGCGATGGCCTCGCCCTCACCGTGGCCGGTGCCGGCTGGCTGGGTGACCGCCCACCGGTGGCCGTCCAGATCGGCCACCACGTAGCTACGGTCGCCGTTCGGGTGCCCGAAAGGCTCGGTCAGGATCTGTGCCCCGGCGTGCCTGGCGCGTTCGTGGTGGGAGTCCACCTTCTCGACGGAGAGGTGCTGAAGCTGGTGAACGTGCCCGCGTGGCCCCACATAGCCGGGACCCCCGTCGGCGATCGAGACAACGGCGTCGTTCCATGCCAGGTCGACGCGGTCGAGGTCACCGTCGTCATTCACCTTCCGGTTGATTTCGCGAAAGTTGAAAGCCCGCTGGTACCAGTCCAGTGCCGCCGCCACGTCGGACGAGTACAGCTGGAGCGCGATGCCCATCGTTGGTGGTCTCCTCCCCGTAGTGCGGTGGTATGTCGTTTGCGCCTCCGACGGGGCAATCGTGCGGTAGGTCGGTGATGACGTCATAGGTGACGTCTCGGCGCACGGAACAGTTCCTCTGGTGCGTGGCAAGATCAGCCACACGCCAGCGCCGGCTTTGTTGGAATCGAAATACTCCATACTGGTTTTGACAGTGCCGTTGCCGGAAGTTTTCGGCTGACGTGGTGGAGTGCGGGGACGGCCAGAAGGATGAGGCCGGTGAGGGCCAGCGAAAGCGCCGCGTTGCCGAGGGCGAGCAGCTGGCGAACAATGCCGGCGCGCTGACCGAGGAGACGCCCCACGCTCGCTCCTAGTCGATCTTGTACCAAATTTGTACGGAAGCCCCTGGATGGGGCGGTTCGCCGGTCGCACGGGCCCATCCCGGTCACCGTCGGAAGGGCCTGGGACGTGTCCGGCCGTCGCCCCGCGCTCGTCTGGGTGAGGCGCGACGAGGATGGGGCGGACCACCGGAACCGGCGCGAGCCGGGGCCGGAACATATGGTTCGGGCATGACTCACTTCGACGTGGTGGTCCTGGGAGCGGGACCGGGTGGGTACGTCGCCGCGATCCGGTCCGCCCAGCTCGGCCTGCGTACCGCGATCATCGAGGAACGCTACTGGGGCGGTGTCTGCCTCAATGTCGGCTGTATCCCCTCCAAGGCGTTGCTGCGCAACGCCGAGCTGGCCCACATCGTCACCAAGGAGGCCAAGACCTTCGGCATACGCGTCCAGGGCCAGGTCGACTTCGACTACGGCGAGGCGTTCCGGCGCAGTCGCAAGGTCGCCGACGGCCGCGTCAAGGGCGTGCACTTCCTGATGAAGAAGAACGGCATCACCCAGTACCAGGGGCGAGGTACGTTCACCGACGCGAACACGATCCAGGTGGCGGTCAACGGCGGTGGCACCGAGACCGTCACGTTCGACCACTGCATCATCGCGGCGGGGGCGACGCCGCGGCTGCTGCCGGGCACCTCGCTCAGTGCGCGGGTGGTGACTTACGAGCAGCAGATCATGACCGAGGAGCTGCCGGGCAGCATCGTCATTGCCGGTGCGGGCGCCATCGGCGTGGAGTTCGCCTACGTGCTGCACAACTACGGCGTGCAGGTGACGATCGTCGAGTTCCTGGACCGGATGGTCCCGCTGGAGGACGCCGAGGTCTCGGCCGAGCTGGCCAAGCGGTACCGGCGGATGGGCATCGAGGCGCACACCTCCACCCGGGTGGAGGCCATCGACGACAGTGGGCCCAAGGTGCGGGTCACCGTGTCCAAGGACGGCCAGCAGCAGGTCCTGGAGGCGGACAAGGTACTGCAGGCGATCGGCTTCCAGCCCAACGTGCAGGGCTACGGCCTGGAGAACACCGGGGTCCGGCTGACCGAGCGCGGCGCCATCGACGTCGACGGCCGGTGCCGCACCAGCGCGCCGCACATCTTCGCCATCGGCGACGTCACGGCGAAGCTCATGCTCGCGCACGCGGCCGAGGCCATGGGCATCGTGGCGGCGGAGACCATCGCCGACGCCGAAACCATGGAACTCGACTACGTGATGATTCCGCGGGCCACCTACTGCCAGCCGCAGGTCGCCAGCTTCGGCTGGACCGAGGAGCAGGCCCGCGAGCGGGGTTTTGACGTCAAGGTGGTGAAGTTCCCGTTCACCGCCAACGGGAAGGCGCACGGGCTCGGCGACAGCGGTGGGTTCGTCAAGGTGCTCAGCGACGCCAAACACGGCGAGATCCTGGGCGCCCACCTGATCGGGCCGGACGTCACGGAGCTGCTGCCCGAGCTGACCCTGGCCCAGCAGTGGGACCTCACGGTGCACGAGGTGGCGCGCAACGTGCACGCGCACCCGACGCTGGGGGAGGCCGTCAAGGAGGCCGTGCACGGCCTCGCCGGCCACATGATCAACTTCTAGCGCACGCCCACCCGACGGCCCGTCGTCCCCGCCCCGGGACGGCGGGCCGCCCGGCACAACGCCACCCCGACCAGCACCGCCAGCATCCCCATGTCGACCACGAGCAGGACCCACACGGCGCCGATTCTGTGGCGGCACAAGAAGATTGGGCCGACCCTGTCCATGGCGTGGGGATGTCTGCGCGGTGCAGAGTCGCGGCGGGTGCTGCTTGTGGACTTCGATGTCAAGTCCACTGCTCGATCGACAGCGATCATCCCTTGACGACGCCGATGGGGACCAGGCGGGCAACCTTGCGGCACAGCCCGGCACCTTCGGCCGTGTCGACCACGGCGTCCACGTCCTTGTACGCCGAGGGCGCCTCCTCGGCCAGGCCGCGCCAGGAGGTCCCGCGCACCGCGATGCCCCGGGCCTCCAGCTCGTCCCGCAGCCTGCGCCCGCTGACGGAGCGCAACGCCTGGTGCCGGCTGCGCACCCGGCCGGCCCCGTGGCAGGTGGAGTGGAAGGCCCCGCCACCGGCCACCCCGGCGAGCACGAACGAGGCGGTGCCCATCGTGCCCGGGATGAGCACGGGCTGGCCCACGGGCGCCAGGTCGGGCGGCAACTCCGGATCCCCGGGGGGCAACGCCCGGGTCGCGCCCTTGCGGTGCACGCAGAGCCGGCGTCGCTTCCCGTCCACCTCGTGCGTCTCGATGGCGGCCACGTTGTGCGAGATGTCGTAGACCAGGTCCAGCTCGGCGGTCGTGTGCCGGGCGAAGGCGTGACGGGTGGCCTCGGTGAGCAACTGCCGGTTGGCGCGCGCGTAGTTGGTGGCGGCGGCCATGGCACCCAGGTAGGCACGCCCCTCGGGCGAGTTCGCCGGGGCACACGCGAGCTGGCGGTCGGGCACGGTGATGCCGTAGCGCGACATCGCCGCCTCCATCGTCCGCACGTGGTCGCTGCACACCTGGTGCCCGAGGCCACGCGACCCGCAGTGGATCATCACGCACACCTGGTCCGGGTGCAGCCCGAACGCCCTCGCCGCCGCCTCGTCGTAGATCTCCGCGACCACCTGCACCTCAAGGAAGTGGTTGCCGGAGCCGAGGCTGCCCACCTGCCCCAGACCGCGCTCCACCGCCCGGGCACTGACCCGGTCCGGGTCCGCCCCGGCGATGGCGCCGCCGTCCTCGCAGCGTTCGAGATCACGAGCCACCCCGTGCCCGACCTCGACCGCGTAGCGGGCCCCCGCACGCAGCACGTGCTCCAGCTCGCGGTGACCGGACACGTGCCACACGCCGCCCCCGTGCATCCCGCGCGGGATCGTCCGGTCGAGCGCGTCCATCAGGCCGTCCAGGTGCGGGACCAGCTCGGCCCGGTCGAGGCCGGCGGCGAGCAGCCGGACCCCGCAGGAGATGTCGAACCCGACCCCGCCGGGGGAGATCACTCCGTCGGCGTCGATGTCGGTCGCCGCCACGCCCCCGATCGGGAAGCCGTAGCCCCAGTGCACGTCGGGCATCGCATAGGAGGCCCGCACGATCCCCGGCAGCGCCGCCACGTGGATGACCTGCTCCAGGGACTTGTCGTGGTCGGGGTCCGGGAGCAGGGCCCGGGACGCGAACACGACACCCGGCACCCGCATCGTGCCGAAGGGCTCGATGCGGAACCGGTAGGGGCTCTCCGCCACGATCTTCATGGTCGTCTCCCGTGCTCGTGCACCGCCCCCGCGGAACCGGCCGACGGCCGGAACCCGGCGGGCGCACGGCCCGCTCCGCGCCGGTCAGGCGCTCGCCGGCACGGACCTCACACGTCAACGGTGACCGAACAGCACCAACCGTCCAGGGTGGGCTCGAACCGCAGCTCGTGTAGGGACACCGCCTTGGGCACCGGGCCGATGAGGACCGCGCCGGCGATGTCGACCGCCTCGAAGCGCAGCCTGGCCCCCTCCGGGGTGGCGGTCACCTCGGCTCTGCTGGGCAGCTCCCGGGCGGTGTCCAGGTGGTAGATGATCTCGTCGAGCACGGCCACGAGCAGGTCGCTGTCGCTGGTCGCCACGACCGCCCGCTCCCGGGTGCCCACCGGCTGGGCGGCCTCGAGGTCGGCGAAGCTGCCCACCAACGCGCGCACGGCCTCGGCGGCGCACCGCTCCCGCGTCGGGCCCCACGCCTCGAGGCGGAGGTCGGCGGTGTGCGGCACGATCCGGTGCCCGGCGTCCGCTGCTGTGCTCATGGCATGCCTTGCGGGCATGGTGCTCCTCCGGTCCGCCCCCAGTGTCCTCGTTCCCCGCGCCGGGCGCAGCGTCGCACGCGCGTTTTGCGTCGAAGGGAGGACGAACGAATAACGGTTTGCGCGGACGATCGGGCCGGACGGTAAAGTGATCGCCGAAGTTGGGGTTTTGTTTCTGGGTCCCGTTGTGCCTGCGACGGAACGAGCTGCATGGGGATTGTCACATTGGATAATCGTTCGCCGGTCGTTCCGCCGGCCAGCTTCGGTGCGCCCTCGATGTCCGAACTCGTCGACTACCGGCCGGTACGAGGAATCGCGATCGCGGCCGTCGCGTTGGTCCTGCTGTCGGCGTTCCACACCGCGCTCGGCATGGGTGCCCGGTGGTACATCTATTTTGGCGGCGGTGCCGTCGACCCGTTCTCCGTGTGGCAGCGACTCTTCCGCTACCTTGCGTTGCCCGGGCTGTTGCTCGAGATCGCGGCGCCGGTCGTCTTCATTGTTTGGTTGTGGCGGGCCAGGAACAATGCCGAGCTCCGGTGTCGGGCACCGCACCGGTTGGCGCGCGGCTGGACCATCGGGGGCTGGTTCTGTCCGATCGTCCAGCTCTGGTTTCCCCTGATCCTGATGATCGACGTGTGGCGTGCGAGCGACCCGCGTACCCCGGCGGACGCGGGCGAGCTCGGCGTGGGGAGGCGGAGCTGGCTGGTCTACGGCTGGTGGATCGCCTGGATGCTCGCTGCGGCCATCAACGTGGCGTCGGGGTTGGTGTCCTGGGGCCAGACCGGCTGGAGCACGCTCCTCGCCCTGACGACGGTGTCCGCCCTGCTCACCGTCGCCGCGGCGATCATGGTCGCGCTCATCGTCCAGACGGTCACCGGATGGCAGACGACCACGCCGTTCGTCCCGTGGTGGGAGGCGCAGGCAGCACAGCCGGTCACACCCGTGCCGGCGCCGCTACCGACGCCCGCACCGGAGCCGGACGTTCCCCGTGACTGACCCGCGCATGCGAACGGCCCCCGACCTCGTGGGACGGGGGCCGTTCGACACCGGCGGCCCCGCCTTTGCCATCAGGTGAGACGACAGGCGGGGCCCGGCCTCACTCCGACAGCTCGGCGAGTGCGGCCTTCACGCGCTGCAGTTCGGCCTCGAGTTCCTCCATCCGAGCCCGGTGCTGCTCCCGTGCCTCGCTGAGCACGGTCTCGATGCCGTCGAAGATGTCCGAGTGCAGCTCCTTGGCGGCACGGGAGACCGCGGCCGCGGAGATCGGCAGGCCACGCACGACCCGGGTGGTGCCGTGCACCAGGTCGGCCTGCCAGTCGCCGTCCGCCGTGCCGGTCACGGTCAGGGTCAGGGAGACCGTGCGCGTCTTGCGCGCGGTGCTCTTCTTGCGGGTCTTGTTGGCGCCGCCCGAGCCCGCCTCGGCCTTCTCCGGGGCCGGGGACGCGTCGTCGGCAGCGGCGGCCGGCGGCGTGGGCGCAGTGTTGGTCATGACGTCTTCACCCTGTTCCTGCTGGCCCACGGTGTCGTGCTGAGCAGGCGAATCCGAGCCCACGATCGTTTTCCTTCCGACCAGGTCGACTAGCTGGGACCGCGGCTGGACGGGCCGGGCGGACCGCCGAGCCGCAGGGCGCATGTTAGAACACCCGTTCGACGTTGCTTCCAGCGTCCACTATGGACCCGTCCAGAACGTCGTGACCTGGAGCGTTGCCGGTTGCGGCGAATGTCGCAAGGCTTCTGCCGCGAAGCGTCGGGAGCGAGTCGGCGGGCAGTGCCCGCCGACGTCCGTCCAGCCGCCCGTCATGCCGGGACCGCGTCCGTGGGGCGCTCCCACGCCCGGTGCCGGGCCAGCTCCGCGCGGAGCGCCTCGGCGAACTCGGTGGCCAGGTCCTCACCGGCAACGGGGGTGGTCACCACGCCCTGGTCGACCACGACGCCCGCACCGTCCCGGGCCAGGCTGGCGGAAACCCAGGGCTGGTCGAGCAGGTCGACACCGGTACCGAAGGCGGCGACCGGCTTGTGGTGCTTGTATGCCTCGGCAATGAAATGCATGGCATAGCCGTTGTCGGCCAGGGCTCGCACGCTGTCCGGACCGCAGGGAACCACCACACCGTCGTATAGCACCGACGCCATGGTCGTGATGGCTCGGTCGACCGTCAGATCGTCACCCTCGACGGTGTGCACGGTGCCGTCGCTCGGCGCCAGGAGTTCCGGGACGACCTGGTGCTCACGGAGCCATGCCACGAGCCTGCTCACGCCGGCCCCGTCCACGCCGTCCGCCACGAGCACGGCGACCTGCCGGGTGGCGGCCGACTCCATCGCCGTGCTGAGCTGGCTCAGCGCCGGCGAGCTGCGGCCGTGGTTGTCCACCACCGCCGCCGGGGGCTCGGGCCCCCCGATGCCCCGCGCGACCAGGACCGCCAGCTCGTGGTCGACGTGGTTGAGCCGGTCCACCACGGTGGCCCGCACCGACCGGTCCGTGACCCTGCCCAACTCGAACTGGAACGCCGCGACGATGTGCTTGCGCTCGGGCTCACTCATGCTGTTCCAGAACAGGGTTGCTTGGCTGGTGAAGTCGAGGAAGCTGTTGCTGCGACGTCGGATCTTGTGCCCCTCCACCTTCTCCTGGTAGTGCGAGAACACGTCGGGACCGGGCCCGGCGATTTCCGGGTAACCGTCGGAGAGCGCGTTCTCACTGTAGCTGGTCCGTCCTTTGTGGATGAGGTGCTGGTGATAACCGTCGCGTTGGTTGTTGGTGACAGGCACGACCGGACTGTTCACCGGGATCTGGGGGAAATTGGGGCCACCCAGCCGGATGAGCTGGGTGTCGAGGTAGGAGAAGTTCCGGAACTGCAGTAGCGGGTCGTTGGTGAAGTCGATGCCGGGAACGAGGTTCGCGGTATGGAACGCAACCTGCTCGGTCTCGGCGAAGAAGTTGTCCGGGTTACGGTTCAAGGTCAACCGACCCACCGGCTGGACCGGCACCACCTCCTCGGGAATGATCTTCGTCGCGTCGAGCAGGTCGAAGTCGAAGGCAAACTCGTCTTCCTCCGCGACCAGCTGTACTCCCAGCTCATACTCCGGATGGTGGCCGCGTTCGATCGCGTCCCACAGGTCGCGCCGGTTGTAGTCCGGGTCCTTGCCGGCGATTTTCTGGGCCTCGTCCCACACCAGCGAGTGCGTACCCAGCACCGGAGTCCAGTGGAACTTGACGAACGTTCCCTTCCCTTCGGCGTTCACCAACCGGAACGTGTGCACGCCGAATCCCTGCATCATCCGGTAGCTGCGGGGCAGGGCCCGGTCGGAGATCAGCCACATGACCATGTGCAGGGTCTCGGGCTGCTGGCCCACGAAATCCCAGAACGTGTCGTGCGCGGCCTGTGCCTGCGGGATCTCGTTGTGCGGTTCCGGTTTCAGCGCGTGCACGAGGTCGGGAAACTTGATGCCGTCCTGGATGAAGAAGACCGGGATGTTGTTGCCGACCAGGTCGTAGTTCCCTTGCTGCGTATAGAATTTCGTCGCGAAACCACGCACGTCCCGAACCGTGTCGGCCGAGCCGCGCGAGCCCGCGACGGTGGAGAAGCGGACGAAGACCGGGGTCCGCACCGAAGGGTCCGCCAGGAACTCCGCGACCGTGTACGGCACCAGCCGGTCGTCGTAGGGCTGGAAGTACCCGTAGGCCCCGGCGCCACGGGCATGCACCACGCGTTCCGGGATCCGTTCGTGGTCGAAACGCGTGAGCTTCTCCCTGGCATGGAAGTCCTCCAACAGGGTCGGGCCGCGCTCGCCGGCCTTGAGCGCGTCATCGGTGTGGTCGACACGCACTCCCTGGTCGGTGGTGAGCTCGGACCCGGTGAGGTCGACGCGGACCGCGTCGAGCTGGCGTTGCTTGTCGTCCGTGCCCGGGGATGTGTCGTCGGGAGGACCGGGCTGGGCTGCCATGACCTACCTCCAAGATCGCGTTGCTCGTGCGGCGGTGGCTGCCCCGCGGCCTACCCTCGGCCGTCGGCGGGGAAACCGCAGGTGGGGCAGGTCGGTCGAGGGGAGTAACCAGACCGGACGCACTGCGGCGTTGTGCGCAACGGCCAGGACACGGTGGGAGCAGCGCTGCGGGTTTCCGCAACCGCGGTCACTTCGTTCCATGTCGCTCGTCCGGACGCGGTGTCGCGGGAGCGTCCCGGGGATCGACCGGTGCGGCGCCGCTACACATCCGTTATCACCACCGTCATGCGAAGGAGTGGGTGACGACACCTGGGGGGGTGACGGAGGTTGAGGAGCGGGGCCGGTTAGGCGTTGCCTTCCCGCCGAACCCGGCAGGAACTCACTTGCAGAACGCGACTTGTAACCGACTTGCACGGAGGCTTCCGGTGACCCGCAGGACCCGCCCGGTCCGGCTCAGGATCGCCGCGTTGGCGGCCGCCCCGAACCCCGCTACCGTCCGCCGGCTGCTGAGCCGCGTCGAGCAGCGCCGCACCGACCGCACCGACCCTCCTCCGGGCACCCAGCCCCCGCACCGGCCGGACCTGCCGGGGGGCGAACCGTGAGCAGAGCGGCCGTCACCGGCCTGGGCGTGGTCGCCCCGGGTGGCATCGGCGTCAAGGAGTACTGGGAGCTACTCACCGCCGGTCGCACCGCGACCAGGACCATCACCCACTTCGACCCGAACGGCTTCCGTTCCCGGATGGCCGCCGAGTGCGACTTCGAACCGGCCCATCATGGCCTGTCGCCCCAGCAGATCCGGCGCATGGACCGCTGCGCACAGATGGCCGTCGTGGCCGCCCGCGAGGCGTTGACCGACAGCGGCGTGCTCGGTGAGGCCCCACCCGAGCGCATCGGGGTGAGCCTGGGCAGCGCGGTGGGCTGCACCGTGAGCCTGGAGCGGGAGTACGTGGTGGTCAGCGACGGCGGCGCCCGCTGGGAGGTGGATCCCGGCTACGGCGCCCCACACCTCTACCACAGCCTCGTGCCCAGCTCGGTCGCTGCCGAGGTCGCCTGGGTGGCCGAGGCCGAGGGCCCGGTCACCATGGTCTCCACCGGCTGTACCTCCGGCCTCGACGCGGTGGGGCACGGTGCCCGGCTGGTGGCGGACGGTCAGGCCGACGTCGTGGTGGCCGGGGCGGCCGACGCCCCGATCTCCCCCATCACCGTGGCCTGTTTCGACGCCATCAAGGCCACCTCGCCCAGCAACGACGACCCCCAGCACGCCAGCCGGCCCTTCGATCTGGAGCGCAACGGTTTCGTGCTCGGGGAGGGCGCGGCCGTGCTGGTGCTGGAGTCGCCCGAGCACGCCGCCCGCCGGGGCGCCCGCGTCTACGCCACGATCGATGGTTTCGCCAACCGCTGCAACGCGTTCCACATGACCGGCCTGAAGCCCGACGGCGTGGAGATGGCGGAGGCGATCCGGCTGGCGCTGGCCGAGGCCGGGTTGCCCGCCTCAGCCGTCGACTACGTCAACGCGCACGGGTCCGGCACCAAGCAGAACGACCGGCACGAGACCGCGGCGATCAAGCGCGCCCTCGGCCCCCACGCCTACGACACCTGCGTCAGCTCCATCAAGTCGATGGTGGGTCACTCCCTCGGCGCGATCGGCTCCCTGGAACTGGCCGCCTCGGTACTGGCCATCCACCACGACGTCGTGCCGCCGACGGCCAACCTACACACCCCCGACCCCGAGTGCGACCTGGACTACGTTCCCCTGACCGCGCGGGAGAAACCGGTCGACGTCGTGCTGTCGGTGGGCAGCGGGTTCGGCGGCTTCCAGACCGCGGTCGTGCTGCGGGCTCCCGGGGAGGCCACGGGTGAGTGAACCGGGGACGCCGATTGCCGTGGTGACCGGCATGTCCGCGGTGACCGCGATCGGGGTGGGGCTGGAAACCTACTGGGCCAACCTGCTCGACGGTGCCTGCGGCATCCGACCGCTGTCCCGCTTCGACACCACCGGCTACCCCACGCGACTCGGTGCGGAAGTGGTGGACTTCGACAGCAGGGCGGTGCCCGGCCGGCTGGTCGTCCAGACCGACCGCTGGACGCACTTCGGGCTGTGGGCGGGCGAGCAGGCCCTCGCCCATGCCGGGCTCGACCCGGCGCAACTGCCCGGCTACGCCCTGTCCGTGCACACCGCCAGCTCCTCGGGCGGTAACGAGTTCGGCCAGCACGAGATGCAGGGACTGTGGTCGGTCGGCCCGCAACGAGTCGGGGCCTACCAGTCCATCGCCTGGTTCTACGCAGCCACCACCGGCCAGCTGTCCATCCGGCACGGCATGAAGGGCTGGTGCGGGGTCCTGGTGGCCGAGCAGGCCGGCGGCCTGGACACCTGCGCCCAGGCGCAACGGGCCCTGGCCCAGGGCTCGGCCGTGGTGCTCACCGGCGCGACCGAGGCCCCGCTCGCGCCCGCGGTCCTGACCTGCCACATCGCCAGCCGCCTGGTGAGTACCGCCGACGACCCGCAACGCGCGTACCTGCCCTTCGACGAGGCGGCGAACGGGTTCCTGCCCGGGGAGGGCGGGGCGATGCTCGTCGTCGAGCCAGCCGATCGTGCGCGCACCCGCGGCGCCCACCGCTACGGGGTGATCGCCGGCCACGCAGCCACCTTCGACCCGAGACCGGGCAGCGACCGGCCGCCCCGCCTCCGGCACGCCGTCGAACAGGCGCTGGACGACGCCGACGCGCGGCCCGGCGACATCGACGTGGTGTTCGCCGATGCCCATGGCAGCCGGCCGGCCGACCAAGCCGAGGCACGGGCACTCACCGAGGTGTTCGGCCGGTGCGGCGTACCGGTCACCACCACCAAGGCGGCCACCGGGCGACTGGCCGCCGGCAGCCCCGCGCTCGACGTCGTCACCGCGTTGCTGGCGATGCGGGACGGGGTGCTGCCGCACGTGGTCAACGTGCACCGGCCGGCCGTCGACCTCGACCTGGTGCTGGGGGCACCCCGCCCGGCACGACCGCGCACGGCGCTGGTGCTCGCCCGCGGATACGCCGGCTTCAACTCAGCGCTCGTGGTACGGGCCCCGGAGCCGGATCCGCGGCATCCGGGAAGCACCGAGCAGGGGACAGCAAGCAGCGCGCAGTAACCGAGAAAGCACGAGAGCAGGGAAGGAACACCTTTTGCTGGCCGAGAAGTTCACACTCTCCGATCTCATCGAGATCATGCGGGCCCGCGCCGGGGTCGCCGAGGGGGTGCGGTTGGACACCGCCATCGGTGACACCAGCTTCCTGGAGCTGGGCTACGACTCGTTGGCCGTGCTGGAGATCCAGGCCCGGATCGCCGAGCGGGTCGGCGTGTCGATGCCGGACGACGCGGTCTCCCGCATGCCCACCCCGAACGCCGCGGTCGAGTTCGTCAACCAGCAGCTGGCGCAGGGGCGGTGACCATGGCCGGGCACACCGACAACAGCATCGTCATCGCGGCACCGTTCGATCTCGTCTGGGAGCTGACCAACGACGTCACCCGCTGGCCGCGGCTGTTCACCGAGTACGCCGCGGCCGAGGTGCTGGAGCGGACCGAGGACACCGTGCGGTTCCGCCTCACCATGCACCCGCAGCCGGACGGCACCGTGTGGAGCTGGGTGTCCGAACGGCGGATGGACCGGGCCGCCCGCGAGGTCCGCGCCCGCCGGATCGAGCTCGGTTGGTACGAGTACATGCACCTGCACTGGACCTACGCGGAGGTGCCGGGCGGGGTGTTGATGCGCTGGCGGCAGGATTTCGAGGTCCGTTCCGACGCGCCGGTCACCACCCAGCAGATCCAGGAGAAGATCAACCGGAGTACCAAGATCCAGATGGCGCACATCAAGGAGCGGGTCGAGGAGCACCACGCCGAGCTCTGCCGGTCGTCCTGAACGGCCGGAACCGACCCGCGACCGGGCCGGGGGTGCCGGAGGTCCCCTCCCCGCCGGCACCCCCATCCCCTCCCGCGCCCACCATGAGCCGCGGCCCCGGCCACCGCCGGACAGCGTGACCGTCACGAATCCGGTGGCGCGACACCGACTCGGCACGCGGCGGGTAGGCGCCGTTGCTGGTTCCCGGCGTGCTCGAATGGCAGGGTCGGCGCAGCACCGCACGGCGTCCAGTCACACTCCTCCGTTCACTCCGCGACCCTCACCCGGGCGTACTACTACCTAACGTGGCCGCAGCGATGGCCTACGTCGCCATTCGGTGGTCATGCCGCTTACCCCGGTCGGGGAAGCAACATTGACATTCGGTGGATGACTGCTCACTCTGAGTTTGCCCCTGTCAGTGGCTGCCGCCGGGGAAGGACGGTCATGAGTCGCCGAAACGCCGCGGCATGGCGTGTCCTGCTCGCGTTGCTCGCCATCTCCCTGCTGCTGTCCGGTGCCATCTCCTCCGCGTCACCGGTGTCCCCCCGTGCGGCGCTGACCAGCTACGCCGACATCGTCCCGGCTCCGATGGACGCCCGCCCGGGCGACGGCGCCCCGTTCACCCTGCACCCGGGCAGCGTCGTTTCCGTCGAGCGAGGGTCGCCCGAGGCGGCGGATGTCGCAGAGCACCTCGTCGGCATACTCCGCCCGTCCACCGGATACCTGCTGCCCATCGTGCCCGCCACCGAGATCCCGCGGGGGAGCAACGAGGGCATCGCCCTCCTGCTCTCCGATGTCGACCCCGCCGTGGGGGAGGAGGGCTACCGGCTCGACGTGACCGAGCGGTTGGTGGTCATCCGGGCACGCACGGCCGATGGCTTGTTCGCCGGGGTGCAGACCCTGCGCCAGTTGCTGCCGCCGAAGGTGGAGAGCCGGGCGGTGCAGGCCGGGCCGTGGCAGGTTCCGGCCGGTCGCGTGCTCGACCGCCCGAGGTTCACGCACCGGGGTGCCATGCTCGACGTGGCACGGCATTTCATCCCCGCCGAGGACATCAAGCGCTACATCGACCAGATCGCGCTCTTCAAGATCAACCGCCTGCACCTGCACCTCACCGACGACCAGGGCTGGCGCATCGAGATCAAGAGCTGGCCGCGACTGGCGACCTACGGGGGCAGCACCCAGGTGGGCGGTGGTCCCGGCGGGTACTACACGCAGGAGGAGTACCGCGAGATCGTCGAGTACGCGCGGCTGCGACGTATCACCGTGGTGCCCGAGATCGACATGCCCGGGCACACCAACGCGGCCTTGGCCTCCTACGCCGAGCTGAACTGCGACGGCGTGGCACCTCCGCTCTACACCGGCACCGACGTCGGCTTCAGCTCCCTGTGCGTGCCGCGGGAGATCACCTACCAGTTCATCGACGACGTCATCCGCGAGGTGGCGGCCCTGACGCCGGGTCCCTACCTGCACATCGGCGGCGACGAGGCGCACGCCACGGATCCCGTCGAGTACCTGTACTTCATGGCGCGGGTGACGCCGATCGTGCAGAAGTACGACAAGGTGCTGGTCGGGTGGAACGAGATCGCCAAGACCGACCCGCCGGAAGGCTCGCTGGTGCAGTACTGGCACCTGAGCCAGACGAACGACGAGGTGGTCGAGGCCGTACGGCAGGGGAGCCGGGTCGTCATGTCCCCCGCGAAGCACGCCTACCTGGACATGAAGTACCACCCGGGCACCCCGCTCGGGTTGACCTGGGCCGGCTACATCGAGGTCGCCGACGCCTACGGCTGGGATCCGGGCACGTACCTGGCCGGGGTCGACGAGTCGGCGATCGCCGGGGTGGAAGGTCCACTCTGGACGGAGACCATCACCAACCTGGACGAGATCGAGTTCATGGCCTTCCCGCGGCTGGCCGCGCTCGCCGAGCTGGCGTGGTCGCCCAAGGACGTGCACGGCTGGGAGGAGTTCCGGCACCGGCTGGGCGCGCAGGGACCACGGTGGCGCGTGATGGGCGTGGACTTCTACCCCTCATCGCAGGTTCCGTGGCGCTGAGCGAGCACCGGCAGGAGATGTCCGAATCCGGACGTGCCAGGCATTTCTCGTTCCGTACGGCTGCTCAGCCCGGTTGGCAGCGCTGACACCAGACGGTGCCGCGGCCACTGAGCCGACGCCGGGACAGCGGGGTGCCACACCGAGGACACGGGGCGTCCGGGGAGTCCCGGGCGCCGGTGAGCCATGAGCGACGGGGTGGCACCCGGCCGGTGGGGACGGCGGCGCGCAGGACCCGGCGCATCGTGTCGAACAGCACCCGGCGCCGGGCGTCGTCGAGCCGGTCCACCGGAGTCCACGGGGAGATGCGGGCCTGCCAGAGGATCTCGTCGGCGAGCAGGTTGCCCAGCCCGGCCAGAACCGACTGGTCGGTCAGGACGGACTTCACCCGGCCCCGCCGGCCGCGCAGCCGCTCCGTGAAGTCCCGGCGCGTGACGGACAACGCGTCCGGCCCGACCTTGGCCAGCAGCCCGGCGACCTCATCGGGCTCGTGGGCCAGCCGCACGCCCTGCAGCTTGCGCATGTCGCGGTACCGCAGCTCACCCCGGTCGAGCACGAATATCACTCGATCGTGGCGGTGGGGTGCCGCTTCCGTCCCGCACCAGTGCAGGGAGCCGGTCATCCCGAAGTGCAGGAGCACGGTCGGGCCGTCGGTGTGCGCGAGCAGCCATTTGCCGTGCCGCTCCGGCTCGTCGAAACGGTGCCCCCGCAGCGCGCGGTCGAGCGTGCCCGCCCCCACACCCCGGAGCACACCCGGATCGACGACCCGCACCCGCTCGATCCGGCGGCCCACCCCGTGCTCGGCGAGCACCCGGCGGAAGCCCTCCACGTCCGGCAGCTCGGGCACGTCGGCAGAGATACCCGCCGGGGGCGGCGGGTATGCCCACCTCGCCCTAGACTCGGGGCATGGCCCGACCGAACGACGAGGTCGGGGCCCTGCTCCAGGAGTACTCCGACCTCATCTCCATCACCGGAGGCGACGAGTTCAAGGCGCGGGCGTACGAGAAGGCCGCGCGCGCGGTCGCCGGGTACCACGAGGATGTCTCCCGGCTCGACGTCAGGAAGTTGCGGGAGATCCCCAACGTCGGCAAGTCGATCGCGGACAAGGTCGTCGAGTACCTGCGGACCGGTCAGGTGCGGGTCGTGGAGGAGCTGCGCGCGAAGATCCCGGCCGGAGTGCGCGAGATGATCGCGATCCCCACGCTGGGACCGAAGAAGGCGATGCTGCTGTACCGCGATCTGGGCATCTCCTCGGTGGACGAGCTGGTGCACGCCATCCACAGCGAGCGGCTGCGCGAGCTGAAGGGGTTCGGACCGCGTACGGAGGAGAACATTCTGCACGGCATCCAGGTACTGCAGCAGGCCGGCGGTCGGGTGCACCTCAACGTCGCCACCGAGGTCGCCGACGAGATCGTCGCGGAGCTGTCCGCGGTCACCGGCTGCTCCCGCTGCTGTTACGCCGGATCGCTGCGCCGGTTCCGGGAGACCGTCGGCGACGTCGACGTGCTGGCCGCGGCGAAGGACCCGGGCAAGCTGATGCGTGCCTTCTCCCAGATGTCCACAGTGGACGAGGTCATCGCGCACGGGGAGAAGAAGACCTCGGTTCGCACCACCAAGGGGCTCCAGGTGGACCTGCGGGTCGTACCGCCGGAGGCGTGGGGCGCGGCGCTGCAGTACTTCACCGGTTCCAAGCAGCACAACATCCGGACCCGGGAGATGGCGGTGCACGCCAGGTTGAAGCTCTCCGAGTACGGCCTGTTCGACGTCGAGACCGGCGACCTGGTGGTGTCCGAGACCGAGGACGAGGTCTACCAACGCCTCGGGCTGCCGTGGATCCCGCCGCCGCTCCGCGAGGACCGTGGCGAGATCGAGGCCGCGCAGCGGGGCGAGCTGCCCGACCTGGTGAGCCTGGACGACATCCGAGGCGACCTGCACACCCACACCAACCTCACCGACGGACTGTCCACACTGGAGGAGATGGTGCGGGAGGCGGCCCGCCGCGGATACTCCTACTACGCGGTCACCGACCACGCGCCCAACCTCTACATGCAGCGGATGTCCGACGACAAGATGCTGGCGCAGCGCGAGGAGGCGCGGCGACTCGACGGCAAGCACCGCCGGATGCGGCTACTGCACGGCACGGAGCTGAACATCGACCCGGACGGGGAAGTGGACTGGCCGCACGACTTCCTGGCCGGGTTCGACCTGTGCGTCGCGTCCGTGCACTCGCACTTCACCCAGCCCGCAAGGGAGATGACCCGGCGCATCGTGCGCGCCTGCGAGAACCCCTACGTCAACATCATCGGCCACCCGACCGCCCGGCTCATCGGCCGTCGTCCCGGGGTCGATGCCGACCTCGACGAGGTGTTCCGTGCCTGTGCCCGCACCGGCACCGCCCTGGAGATCAACGCCTACCCGGACCGCCTCGACCTCAACGACGAGAACATCCTGCGTGCCAAGCATTTTGGGGTGAAGTTCGCGATCAACAGCGACTCGCACTCGGTGGTGCACCTGGGGTTCCTCCGCTACGGGGTGGGCACCGCGCAGCGCGGCTGGCTCACCGCCGAAGACGTCATCAACACCTGGCCACTGCGTCGACTGCGTACCTTCCTCCGTAAGGGGAGGTGAGCGATGTCGGTGCGGGTCGCGCTCGCGGGCGACACGATGCTGGGTCGTGGCGTTGCCGAGCAGCTCCGCGAACGCCCGGCCCGGGAGCTGTTCGCCCCAGGGGTGCGCAAGGCCGTCGCCGATGCCGACCTGTTCCTGCTCAACCTGGAATGCTGCGTCTCCAAGCGGGGCACGCCGTGGCCCGATCCGGACAAGATGTTCTGGTTCCGCGCGCCACCCGCCGCGGCGGACCAGCTGGCCGCGCTCGGGGTCGACTGCGTGACCCTGGCCAACAACCATGCCCTCGACTTCGGCCACACCGCCCTGCTGGACACCCTGCGGAACCTGGAACGCGTCGGGATCCGTTTCGTCGGCGCCGGCGGGGACCTGGCGCGGGCCCGCGCCGAGGCCGTGTTCACGCTCGGCGGGCTCCGGTTGGCCGTCCTCGGGGTGACCGACCACCCCGCCGACTACGCGGCGGGGTCCCAGACGCCCGGCGTGGCCCACGTGAATTTGCGGCAGGGACCGCCGCGGTGGCTCACCGAACGGGTCCGCCGGCTCCGGGACGAGGGCGACCTGGTGCTCGTCACCCCGCACTGGGGACCCAACATGGTGGCCGAGCCGCTGCCCTACGTCCGGAACTCGGCCGCCAGCCTGGTCGAGGCCGGCGCCAGCGTGGTCGCCGGGCACTCCGCGCACGTCTTCCACGGGATCGCCGGCCCGGTCCTGTTCGACCTCGGCGACTTCCTGGACGACTACGCGGTCCACCCGGTGCTCCGCAACGACCTCGGACTGCTGTTCGTGCTCACCCTCGACGAGCGGGGGCTGGACCACGTGGAGGCCGTGCCCCTCGCGCTGGACTACTGCCACACCCGGCTCGCCGGCCCCACCGAGTACGCCTGGATCCGGGACCGGTTCGCGTTGGCCTGCGCCGCCCTCGACAGCACCGTCACCGACGAGGGCGACCATCTGCGCGTGTGCTGCCGCTCGTAGGAACGTTTCCGGTGGGTGCGGCGGGGTAGTCGTTCGACACCAGGGCCGACAAGCGGAAAGGCGGACACCGCCGACGGCCAGGTGCGCCCGGGCGCTGCACGGACGAACCGGGATCGACGAGGCCGGAGGATGCACGTGGTGCCGACACAGCCACCGTCCGGCCGGCGAGCCCGGCTGTGCGACCAGCTCCTGACGGAAGCGGCGCGAGAACTCCTCGAGCACGACGACCGGGTGCGCGGGCTGGCCATCGACATCGGCTTCGACGGTGGGGTCGCGCACCTGACCGGCACGGTGGACCGACCGGAGCAGCTGAGCATGCTCCGGGAACTACTCGGCAGACTCGTCGGGGTGCACGCTGTTTGGGACCGGGTGGCCGTTGCCGGGCACCGGCCCGTCGTGCTCGACCTCGGTTGTGGAGCTACCAAGCAGTACCCGTCGAACATCGGCGTGGACCGCCGACGGACCTCGGCTGTGGACCTGGTGGCCGACATCGGCGACGGCCTTCCCTTCATTGACGAGTCGGTCGACCGCATCTTTGCCGTGCACGTGCTCGAGCACCTGGTTGACTTCGTGGAGATCGTCGACGAATGCCACCGGGTACTGTGCCGTGGAGGAGTGCTACACGTGCTGGGCCCGTGGTGGCGACACGTCAACGCGGTAGCGGACCCGACCCATGTGCGGCTGCTCGACGTCCAGACCATCAAGGGAATCTGCGAACAGCCGGGCCGAATGCGCCGCTGGTACCCGCTGCACGCCTCGTGCGACGGTGCCACCGTGTTCGCCGACCTCACCCCGGTGAAGGAACCCGCCGACGAACCGGACGAGCAGCGGCTCGCCCGGTTCTTCGACTAGCCGGCTCCCCTTACAGGGTGAGTCCGTGGAGCGGGAAGAGGGCAAGGTTCATGTCCACCCGGCCCTTGATCCCCGGTACCTTCCCGGAGGACGTGTACTGGTGCATCACCACCCGTTCCGTGGGCGAGGAGAACTTCCCCGGACCGCCCCCGTAGTTGGCCACCCACCACGACACGTCGTGGGTGTCCGCCCACGATCCACTGAGGTGGTCACGGATGAAGTTGGTGGAGGCGTAGACCAGAACCGGGTACGTGTCCAGGCGGTAACGCAGCCGGTCCAGGAACCGACCACACCAGTCGCGCAGATCCTTGCCGACGCGTTCGATGTCCAGGCAGGGTGGCAGGGCGCCGAAATAGTGGGCGTCCAGCCGGTACACGTGATCGGCGAAGTGGTCGGCCTCCCGCACCGGATCACCACCGCTGTCCGGCCGGGCGAAGTGATACAGGCCGGTCACCAGGCCGGCGCCGCGCGCTCCCGCGTACTGGTCGTCCAGCGTGGGGGACGTCCAGCTGTGGCCCTCGGTGGCCTTGACGTAAACGAACTCGATACCGGCACCGCTGACCGCGGTCCAGTCCGGCCGCCCCTGGTGGCTGGAGACGTCGATCCCGCGCGGACCCGGTTCGGCGGCCGCGGTCCGGATCGGGCCCAGGGCGAACAACCCGGCCGCCGCGGCGCCCGCCTTCAACAGGGTCCGACGCGTCTGTTGGTGTGTCACGTGAGGTGACAATGAGCGCGGCGAACGGAGGAAACCGCGCTGGACCAAGATCCACACGATCGGGCGGGACCCACCACCGGGTCAGGTTATGTGGCACACCAATGAGCAACCCGTGAGCGCCAAGTCTGCGGCAATCACAGCACCGGACGATCATGGCGGCAACGCGCCTTGCCCGGCACCCAGAGTTCACGGCGACATCGCGTAGCCGCCTCTCCAACGCGAACAGTGATCAACAGCGTGTTCCCGGGTACCGGGGGAGTCGCCCCGGCTGGCGTCATCTCGGGACAGCAGCGCAGGCCAGCACATGGACAAAGCGCCCGATCAGTAGGCGGATCGGCCCCGAACGCATCCGCAACGATGGGCAACCGCCGATACGGCGCCCGGTCCTACCTCCTTCTTGGTCGGTGGGCTCCTGCTCCCCGGCAGGTGCGTTGGGGCCCGTCCGGCGGGAGCCGCCGGACGGGGTCTCAACGGTTGTTCGGCACCTGGACGAGCGTGTCGCCGCGATCGGTCCGGACCTCGAACCGTTCGATGTCCTTGGCCGACAACGCCACGCCACCCTGCCACTGCAACGGATCCGGCGATCCCGGTACGCCGTACCCCTTGTCCGGTACCCGCCAGCCGCCCGCGGAGTGCGTCTCGCCGCCCCGGGACACCGCCACCAACTCGCACCGCAGCGGTCCCCGGACTCCCTTCAGCTCCATGTCGATCCCTGTGCCCCAGGCCCCGGTACGGATCGTGAGCCGTGCGTTGGTGCGGTTGGCCGGGTTGAAACCGACCAGTGTCTGGGCGGCCTCGAGCGGCTGCGGAGGATCCGGTGGAATGGAGGTCGTGGTGCTCGCCCGGTCATGGGTCGGGGGCGAGGAACGCAACGTCTCGTTGATCACCGGTGCGGCGACCACCAGCGTGGCCGCCGCGGCCGCCGCGAAGACCAGGGTGCGGCGCCGGCGTCTGCGCAGCGTCACCACCCGGTCCAACGCGCCCTGCAGTGCCCCCGCCCCGTCCTCCGCCGTCTCGGACGGGGCAGGTATCAACAGGTCGCGTCGCCGGGCCTGCTCCAGCAGGTCGGGCAGAACGGCCAGCTCCACCAGCTCGCTGCGACACCGTGGGCAGTCCACCAGATGTTCTTCGAACGTTTCCGCATCGTCCGGATCGAGCACACCGAGCGCATAGGCGGCGACGTCGATATGGCTCGGTGGTGTCATGTCGGATCCCGCTCCTGGAGTGCTTGTCGGAGCGCCCGCAGCGCGTAGTACACCCTGGACTTGACAGTCCCCGGGGGGACTCCCAGCACCTTGGCCGCTTCCTTGACGGTACGTCCTCTCAAGTAGGTTTCCATGATCGCCTCACGGTGCTCCTGCGTGAGGTGCCGTAATGCCTCGCCCACCACGATGGCCGAAAGCGTGCGGTCCGAGTCGTCCCGCACGGGCACCACCGCTAACCGTGTCAGGTCCACCTCCTCCGGTCTGGCTCGGCGACTTCGGTGACCATCGATGACGATGCGACGCGCCACCGTGAACAGCCATGCGCGTAGCAGCCCCGGCTCCCGGTCCAGCTTGGGCGCGTGACGCCACGCCCGGACCAGGGTCTCCTGCACGACGTCCTCGGCCCATTGCCGGTCGTAGTCGGTCAGCTTCAACGCATGGCCGAACAGCGGACCCCCGAACTCGCGGTACAGCCTCGTGATCAGGTCCTCGTCGTAGTCGCCGGCCCCTTCCGCGTCAGCGCGTGCATGTGGGGTGATCCGGTGCCGGCCCATGGTGACGCTGCCACCTCCCAGCAGTGGGGCACAATTCATCGTCTGTGAGCCATGTCACAGTAGGAGCTTGTCCGAGTCGATATTGAACCGTGTCGGTGGCGTCACCGTACCCCCTAGCGACCACACCCCGCGCGGACCCCGACCATCCTCACACCGGACAGATCGGGTTTCCGTTGTCCAGAAAGGGAATGCGCGTGCGTCTGCGACACGACCGGGCCGCCGTCCTGGCGGCCTTGGGCCTGGCCACCGCGCTGTTCACCGGCGCCTGCTCCGACGGAACTTCCGGTGGTACCAGCGGCCATGGCGACCGGAGTGGTGCCGACAGCTCGGCGCAAGCCGGAAGTTCCACTTCCCAGAACGAGGGCCTGGTGAGGCTGAACGTGGCCAAGGCCAACGGTATTGGCTCGGTCGTGACCGACGGCCAGGGGTTGACCCTGTACCGCTTCGACAAGGACACTGCCAAGCCGCCGAAGTCCAACTGCGAGGGTGAGTGCCTCAAGGCGTGGCCGCCGGTGTTGGCCGACGGTTCGGTCGAGGCCAGTGGCGTTGACAAGAGCCTGATCGGCACGGTGACCCGGTCCGACGGCACCAAGCAGGTCACCCTGGCCGGCTGGCCGCTCTACCGCTTCGCCTCCGACACCGCCCCGGGCGATGTCAAGGGCGAGGGCAAGGGCGGCGCCTGGTACGCCGCGGCCCCGGACGGGAAGAAGGCCAAGGCCAACGGTGGTGGTGGCAAGGACGGCGGGAAGGACAACGGCAAGTCCAGCGGTAACTCCGGCGGCTACGGCTACTGATCTCTCCTATGCGAACAAGAACATCTCTCCTCGGAACCCTGCTACTCCTGGCGTTCGTCGTGCTCCCCGGTGTCGCCGCCGGCCACGACGGCAACACCAACCCCACTCCCCCCGACGTACGCAACGACAAGGTTGTTCCCCTGGCGCAGGGCGTGCTCAACGACGATGACCGCACGCTGCTGAAGAAGGTCCGGCTGGCCGGGTTGTGGGAGCTGCCGATGGCCAAGGAGGCCCCGCAACACAACCCCGGACAACGCACCCGCGAGGTGGCCAAGCATCTGGTCGCCGATCACGAGCCGTTGGACGTGCAGACCCGGAAGCTGGCCGCCAAGCTCGGCGTTCCCATCCCGGACGAGCCCGCCCCCGAACAGAAGGAGTGGATGGCCGAGCTGCGCGCGGCCTCCGGCCCGGAGTTCGACCGCATCTTCGCCAAGCGGCTGCGCGCCGCGCACGGTCAGGTCTACATCGTGGCCGCCAAGGTCCGCGCCGGTACCAAGAACAACGACATGCGTGCCTTCGCCCAGACCGCGGTGAACCTCGTCGGCAAGCATATGGCCCTGCTGGAGAGCACCGGCTTGGTGGACGGCGACTCCCTGGTGGCCGGGGCCTCCAGCCCGACCCCGACGCCCGAGGCAACGACGCCGGAGGCAACGGGGTCCGCCTCGACCGCGAGCCCGAAACCACGGGCGGTCAGTTCCCGCGACGACGGCGGGATGAACATCGGAGTCGGGCTCGTGGTGGCGATCCTGCTCGTGGTGGTCGGGGTGGCCGCCACGCTCGGCATCGTCCGGCTCCTCCAGACCCCCGGCAAGTCATCGAGGTGAGAAAACCCATGGCAGGAGTGGACTTCAGGCGCGGGCGCCACCGGCTGCCCAAGCCCATTCGCGCATTGGCCTTCGCTGCCGCGGCACTGATCATCGGTGGTGTCGCGGTGAGCATGGGGAACGCCTTCGCCTTCAACGGCTTCGGGCAGAACAGTGGGTCCGGGCAGCGCGGTGACAACAACGCCGCGGGCCGGCAGGGGGTTCGGGTAGCGAACGTCGGTCCGTTCCGGAAGGACTTCGTGGACATCCGGAGCGTGCAGCCGAACGTTCGCGACCTGCAGGGACGTTCCGGCTCGACCGGCACGTTCGTGTCGCAGTGCGGTCGCAACGAGGACGGGCACCACAACTCGGACAACTTCATCGTGACGCCGGGGCAACGTAACGGGGCGCACCACACGCACGACTACGTCGGCAACAAGTCCACCAACGCGTTCTCCACCAACCGCAGCCTGCTCCAGGCCGACACGACGTGCCAGACCGGGGACAGGTCGGCCTACTTCTGGCCGGTGCTGCGGTCCCGTGACGGGGTGGAACGGGACCAGAACGCTCCCGGTGGTGGACGGGACGGCAACGTGGGCACCATCCTCACGGCCAGCTCCGTGCAGTTGCAGTTCCGGGGTAACGCGGCCAACAAGGTCAGCCCCATGCCCCGCTTCCTGCGGGTGATCACCGGGGATGCCAAGGCGGCCAGCAGCGGTGACAAGAGCAACGCACGGGCACGGTGGACCTGCTCCGGGTTCGAGGACCGGTTCACCGCCAAGTACCCGATTTGCCCCCAGGGCAGCCAGGTCAAGCGGGTGCTGGACTTCCCCAGCTGCTGGGACGGCCGCAACCTCGACAGTGAGAACCACCGCACGCACATGCGGTTTCCCAACAACAACGGGCAGTGCCCATCCGGCACCAGGGCGGTGCCCCAGCTGCGCATGGTGCTGACCTACGACGTTCCGGCCGGGCAGACGTTCGCGTTGGACACCTTCCCGGAGGAGAAGCACAACCCGGTGACTGACCACGGCGACTTCGCCAACGTCATGCCGAACGAGTTGATGAACTTCGCGGTCAACTGCATCAACAGCGGCCAGCGCTGCGGAGGATGAACGGAAAGACGCCGAAGGGACCTCACCGGTCCCCTCGGCGTCTTTCCTATGTACGGGGACCGGCAATGCATTAACTAGGTGATACATATGGCAAGAACAGGCAGGCAACCACGCCACGGGCGTCACCGGCTTCCCAAGCCGCTCAAGGCCCTGGCGTTCGCTGCGGCGGCCCTCGTTCTTGGCGGGGCCGCCATCACCGTGGGCAACGCCTTCGCCACCGGTAGCTACCAGGCTAAGCCGGGTCGCAACGGGGAGCAACGGAACAACAGCGCCGAGTTCCGTGGTGCGGACCGTGACGGGGGATTCGACGGTCTTGTTCCGAACTTCGACACCAGGTCGAACAGGGGATTCGACCAGGGTGGTCGGCGGAGGTTCGATCAGGGCGGCAACCGGAACCTCGGCGCGACCGGACCGTTCCGGCGGGACTTCGTGGACATCCGGGCCGTGCGGCCGAAGCAGGACTCGTTCCAGGTCCGGGAGTCCGGCTCGGCCGGCACGTTCGTCGCGCAGTGCGGTCGGAACGAGGGCGGCCAGCGCAACTCGGACAACCTCGTGATCAGTCCGGGCAAGGTCAACGCGGCCCAGCACATGCACGACTACGTGGGCAACAAGTCCACCAACGCGTTCTCCACCAACCGGAGCCTGTTGCAGGCCGACACGACGTGTCGCGGTGGTGACAAGTCGACCTACTACTGGCCGGTGGTCCGGGTGCGCACGGGCCAGGACGGCGACCAGTTCCTGCCGGGCGGTGGCCGGGACGGCAACTTCGGCAAGATCGTGACGCCCTCCGACGTCCGACTGGAGTTCCGTGGAAATCCCCTCAGCAAGGTATTTCCAATGCCGCGTTTCTTGCGCATGATCACAGGTGACGCGAAGGCTGGAACGAACGGTAACAAGAACGTGGCGGCGAAGTGGACGTGTACTGGATTCGAGAACCGGACAACTCGGAAATATCCGATCTGTCCGCAGGGTAGCCAGGTCAAGCGAGTCCTGGAGTTTCCCAACTGTTGGGACGGACGCAGCCTGGACAGCAAGGACCACCGGGCACACACCGCGTTCGCCAACAACGGGTTCTGCCCGCGTGGGACCCGACCCGTCCCGCAGCTGCGCATGCTGCTCACCTACGACGTTCCGGCCGGCGTGACCTACGCACTGGACAGTTTCCCCGAGCAACAGCACAATCCCATTACCGACCACTCGGCTTTCCTTAACGTGATGCCTGATCAACTGATGAGGTTCGCGGTCAACTGCATCAACAGCGGCCAGCGCTGCGGCGGTTGATCAATACGTGCGCTCATCCGCTCCGTGCGGCAGGAGGTGCTACCGCAAGGTTCCATTCCCCGGATCTCCCTTCCACACCGCACTATGCCCGTCGTCCGCAGCGGCTTCCCCCGCCCGCCATCCCCGCCGCGGTCGACGGGTTCCCCCGTGACACCGGAGGCCCCGACGTGTTCAGCCGTCTCACCGTGCTGGCGGCAGCTATCACTCCGCACGATTCCGGTGTACGTCAGATGGCGGCGCTCTCCGCGCGACTGGCGTACGTGATGATGTGTCTGACCCTGTGCTGGGGGGTGTTGACCGCGACCGGCTGGGTACGCCGTACGACGGGGCGGCAGGCGTTACGCAGCGGACACATGGTCCTGGCAACACTCACACTGGCGTTCGGAACGCTGCACGCCGCAGCGTTCACGTTTCTCGACGAACATTTCAGCGTTGTACAGCTGATCATCCCGTTCGTCGGCCCGACCCGACACGCGTTCGGGATCATCGGCCTGGAGCTGATGTTCGCGGTCGCGATCACGGTCGGGATGCGGAAACTCATGTTCTACCGCAACTGGCTGCGGATCCATCAGCTCGCGTATCCCGCTGTTGGGCTCACTGTCATCCACTCCTGGTTCGGTGCGGCGGCGAACGGACATCTCAGCCTGTTGTGGTTGGCGGGGCTCACCCTGCTGGTACCGACGGTGACCATCACCATCCTGCGGTTCCTGCCGGTGGAGACCCTCGCCCGGATTGGTCTCGTGGAGGCCGAGCCGGTCGGGCCGACCGGTCCGACGGACGACCCAGGGGGTTCGGCGCGGACGCAACGGATCAACGTCAGCGTCGACAACCAACGTTGTCGACGCTACGGAATCTGCCAGGCCGAGGCGCCACAGGTGTTCCAACTGACTGAAGACGGCCGGCTGCACTACGAGCGCCGGCCGGACCCCCGGGACTCCGCGCAGGCACGCGCGGCCGCCCGGGCCTGCCCGACGAGAGCAATCGAATTGCGGGAAAACACGCGGTGAGGGAGATGGAGCACATTGTCGTGGTGGGCGGAGGGCTGGCCGGCCTCCGCGCCGCCGAGCGCCTCCGTGAGCTGGGTTTCGACGGCAGGCTGACGATCTTCGGGTCGGAGCGGCACGGCCCGTACCACCGACCTGCCCTGTCCAAGGGAATGCTGACCGGAGAGGAGCACCCCCGCGACGTCTCGCTGCCCAGCTACTGCGAGCTGGACGCGGTGTGGCGGCTGAACTCACCGGTGCGGCACCTGGACCCCCGACGCCGCCTGCTGCAGCTGCCCGGTGGGGAGACGGTGCGGTATGACGGCTTGGTCATCGCCACCGGGGTCGAGCCGCGCCACCTGGAAGGCGCGCCGTTCCAGGATCCCCGGGTGCACATGCTGCGCACCCTTGACAACTCGATCACGTTGCAACGCAACATTGCGGCCAGCCGCGGTCCCGTTGTCGTGATCGGCGGTGGTTTCACCGGCTGCGAGGTGGCCTGCAGCATGGTGGACATCGGGCGGGAGGTCGCCATCGTCGGCCGCTCGGCCCCGTTGCTGGGCAACGTTCTGGGCAAGGACCTGGGCGGTCGACTCACCGACCTGCACCGGCACCACGGTGTCCGGCTCGCCTTGGGCGTGCGCATCCTGCACTGGGTTCCCCAGCGGTACGGCATCGCGCTGCACCTGTCCGACGGCCAGTTCATCCTGGCCGCCGCCGTGGTGGTGTCGGTCGGCTCGGTGCCTTCGGTGAGCTGGTTGCGCGGTTCCGACCTGGTGCTGGAGGACGGGGTACTGTGCGAGGCCACCTGCCACGTGGTGGGTGCGACCGACGTGGTGGCCGCCGGGGACGTGGCGCGTTGGCCGAACCTGCGGTTCGACAACACACCGCGCCGGGTGGAGCACTGGCTCAACGCGGTCGAGATGGGACGCCACGCCGCGGAGAGCCTGCTCGCCGGGAGCCGGGACGCGCGCCCGTTCACCCCGATGCCACGGTTCTGGTCCGAGCAACACGGGGTGCGCATCATGGCTGCGGGAATGCCCAAGCTCGGCACCGACACCATCCCGTTGACGGCACCGGACCGCGGCGATCGCGTGGTCACCGGCTACGTGCGGGAGGGCCGCCTCATCGGGATCGTGGGGCTGGACAATCCGCGTGCGGTGTTGGCCTGGACCGACGAGCTGGAACGGCAGACCCAGCCGCGGACGATCCCGACGCGGAACCGCTACCTGCGCACGCCCGACGAGGGATCCCGGTCGCAGCCGCGGATGTCGGCCGGTGAGCGGGAGAAGACCCAGTTCCTGCTCAAGACGCAACTGAGGACGCGAGTCTGATCCGGCTTCGTGGTGGGGAGACGGGAGGACGGCCTGTGCCCGTCTCCCCACCACCGGCTCCATCCCCCAGCAGCCCGCCTCTGTCCGTTGCGGCTGGTCCCATGAGGACATATCGGGTCGGTGCTCGGAATTCTGGTCAGGGTTCACCGAGCAGGTTGCGTTCGGCGAGGTACCGGGTCAGCGCGGTACGGGAGGAGAGTCCCAACCGCGCATAGACGTGCTGCAGGTGGGTGGTGACGGTTCGGCGGCTCAGGTAGAGGCGCTCGGCGATCTCGGCGTTGGACAGCCCGGCAGCCACCAGCCGGGACACCTCCAGTTCCCGGGCGGTGAACGCGGGCACCGGGCGGGACCGCGGTGCGGCCGGCCGCGCTCCCAGCTCGCGCAGCAGCGCCCGGGCGCGATCGGCCAGGGAACGGGCATTGACGCGCCGTGCAACGTCCAGCGCGCGTCGTGCCTCGGCAACCACTGGTTCGTCCGGTCGGCACGCCCGGGCCCAGTCCACTCTGGACCGTGCCGCCTCCACCGGCATACCCAGCTCGTCGAACGCGGCCACGGCCTGCGCGTGCGCGTCGGCCGCCTCCGTCCGGTCGCCCCAGGCAGTGCGCACCAGGCCGCGCAGCCGCGCCGCGTGACCGTTGAGGAACGGCGCGGTGGGTTCCAGGGCCAGGAGCTTCTCCGCGGTGGCCAGTGCCGCGGTGTGCGCTCCGCGCAGGACCTGGGCCTCGCCGAGCAGGGCCAGGATGAACGGGGGATAGCGGGTTGGCGCCGCGCCCAGTTGTTCGGCGGTCGCCAGCGCGGCTTCGGTGTCGCCCGCGTGCAGGGCCAGGACGGCGTCGACGAGGTCGACGGTCTCCCGCACCTCCGGGTCCAGTCGGTGTCCGCCGACGGCGCGCGCCTCGGCCAGCAACTCGGCCGCCACCCGGTGCCGCCCCTGGTGACCGGCGATCAGGGCACGTCCCGCCGAGCCGAGCGCGACCTGGCGCACCTCCCCGGTCCGGTGCCCAGTCGCGACCAGCTGCCCGGCGGTGTCCCAGGCGGGTTCCCACTCGCCCGCCAGGAAGTAACCGAGATACGCGCAGAATCGCGGGCCGGCCTCCAGCGCCGGAACACCGTCCCGACGCGCCTCGTCGAGGGCTTGCTCGGCCAGGGCGATCGCGGCCGGAGCACCGGACAGCGTCAGCTCGAGCAGGAACAGCGGCAGGTGGAACAGGACGGTGAGAGCCGGGTCGCCGGACTGCGGGGTCAACGGGAGGACCTGGTCGGCCGCCCGGCGCGCCTCGGCATACCCGCCGTGGGTGAGCTGCCGGCTCATTCGCGCCACGGCGGCCACCGTGCGGGCCCGCGCCGAGCCCTGCCGGTCGGCCAGGTCGAGCAGCCGTCGCTCGTCGATCACCAGCCCCGCGGCCGGACCCGGGCGGCGGGACGCCAGCACCACCCGGGTCTCGGCCAGCCGGATCAGCTCCTCGGCCGGGGCGTGCGGGCCGAGCAGCCGCTCGGCCTCGGCGACCGCGCGAGCGGCCCCTTCGGGGTCACCGTGGTCGTGCGCGGCCAACGCCCAGCGGCGCAGGCACCGCACCACCCCGGCCGGCTCGCCCGCATCCCGCCACGCCGCGGCCGCGTCGCGCCACGCGGACAGGGCGTCCACCACCCGGCCCGCGATGTCGTAGCCGATCGCGAGCTGCTCGGTGAGCCGGGGGAGCAGGTCGGTCCGACCTTGGCGGTGGGCCAGGTCGAGGGCTGCGGCGAGGTGGTCGACCGCAACGTCCCCGCCCTGCCGGCGAAGGGCTTCCTCACCGGCGGCGTGACAGGCGCGCAGTGCCTGGTCGGGGTCGGCGAGTTCCCCCGCGGCGCGGTACTGACGCGCGAGAACGCCCCGGTCGGGCACCCCGAGCAGGTCGAGCGCCCGGGCAAGGCCGATGTGCAGCGCACGCAGTCGGTCCGGCGGCACCAGGTCGCAGGCCATCTCGGCGTAGTAGGGGTGGGCCAGCCGGTAGCGGAGCCGCCCGGCCACGCTCTCCTTGCCGAGCAGGTCGCGACTGAGCAAGGAGAGGACGGCGTGGAACAGCTCGGTCTCGCTGCGCTGGGGAACGGCTGTGACGATCTCGTGGGTGGCGGCGTCGCCGGCGAGCGCGACGACGCGGAGCAGGTCCAGCTCGGCGGCGGACAGCTGGTCCAGGCGCGCGGCCACGGCATCGCGGAGCGTCGGTGGCACCGGAACCCCGTGGGCGAGCATCCACTCGCCGCGGCCCCGGCGGTAGAGCAGGCCCGCCGTCTGGAGGTACTGCACCAGGACCACCGCGAACAGCGGCAGCCCGGCAGCGTGCCGGGCGACCGCGTTGACCAGCGGCCGCGGTGGTGTGCCGTCGAGCAGGCCGGCCAGCAGGACCGCGAGCTCGTCCCGGTCCAGCCCCTCCAGGTGCCAGCACCGGGCCGCCGAGCCGGGCGCGATGGCGGTGGGCAGGGCACGTAACGCCGCGTCCACTGGCTCGCGGCCGAGCGGCCGACACGCACTCAGCAGCAGGACCGCGGTGTCGGGTACCCCGCGCGCGACGTAGCCCAGCAGCTCGACCGAGGCCACGTCGGCCCAGTGCAGGTCGTCCAGGAACAACGCCACCGGCCGGCGCGCGGCCAGCCGGGCGAGCAACTTGGCCACCGCCTCGAACAGCCGGGCCCGCTCCAGACCGCGTTCCCGGGCCGTGGGCGGGGGCGGGAGGTCCAGGTCGGCGAACAGCCGGCCCAGATCGGGCAGGCCGTGCACCACCCGGGCGCGGTCACTGGCGGGGAGCGCGCGCAGCAGTGGGCCGAGGGCCTCCAACCACACGCCGTAGGCGGCGTGCGGGCCGGGTGGCCGGCCCGCACCGGCCCCGACGGTGAATCCGCGCCGGGCGGCGAGGGCGAGCGCCTCGTGGCAGAGCCGGGTCTTGCCCACCCCGGGCTCCCCGTCGATGACGAGCAGCTCCCCGCGTGCCAGGACGACCCGGTCGACGATGTCGCGCAGGGCATCGATCTCGGTCTCCCGCCCCACCACGGGCAGCTCCGGCCCAGCCAGCACAGCAGTGCCCATCCGCTCCCACCCCCGCTCCGACCACGGCGTCTTCCCAGGTTGCCGCCTTCACACGTGCGGGGGGAGGGGCGGACGGCGCACTCCGCCCAGACAGGCGGCGCAGACTGGGGTTATGCAGGGAACACGGGCGAGCCGCGGAGGGAACGCGGCGGACACCCGACGCGGCTGACGAGGTGGTGACCGGTGCCGCGGGGACTGTGACGTACGTCCCCAAGAGTTTGTTTACCGAGTAGTAAGTCTACTCTAGAGTAGATAGTGCGGTAAGCGACGTGTTCGACCTGGGTGGGAGTCCGGATGGTCAGTACACAGCGGCGGGGACGGCCCCGCCGGGACGCGATCGGCCTCGGCCTGGCCTTCATCAACCGGCTCGCCGGCGTAGGACTGATTGACCGGCTGGGCCTGCGCAAGCCGGTGGAGCGAACGGTCTACCAGGCCGCCAAGACCGGGTTCCGCACCCTGGGCGCGGCCACCCGGACCTTCCAGTCCACGCAGCGGCAGGACAGGCCGGTGCGCCCGCCCGCCGCCGGCGAGGCGGGCCTGTTCGACCTGACCCCGTCCGAGGACCAGCAGCTGATCCGGGAGACGGTGGCCGAGTTCGCCGCCGAGCAGCTGCGCCCGGCCGCCGCCGAGGCGGACACCCGGTGCGCGCCCCCGGACGGCCTGCTCGACCGGGCCGGCGAGCTGGGCGTCACCCTGGTCGGCATCCCCGAGCAGCTCGGCGGCGTCGGCGGTGAGCGGTCGGCGCTCACCAACGTGCTGGTCGCCGAGGCGATGGCGCACGGCGACATGGGCCTGGCCGTCGCGTGCCTGGCCCCGTCGGCGGTGAGCACCGCCCTGGTGCTGTGGGGGGACGAGCACCAGCAGGCCACCTACCTGCCGGCGTTCGTCAGCGAGCACGTGCCGCCGGCCGCGCTGGCACTGCAGGAGCCCCGGCCGCTGTTCGACCCGCTCGACCCGAAGACCCGCGCGCGGCGCGTGGGCGGCGGTTTCGTCCTCGACGGCGTCAAGTCGTTCGTGGCCCGGGCCGCCGACGCCGAGCTGTTCGTGGTGTCGGCGAACCTGGACGGCACGCCGGCCCTGTTCCTGCTGGAGTCCGACACCGCGGGGATCGTGATCGAGGCCGACCCGGGGATGGGCTTGCGTGCGGCCGGCATGGGGCGGCTGCTGCTGGACAACGTGTCGGTGCCGGCCACGGCACTGCTGGGGCGCGCCGACGAGCTCCGCGAGTGCGTACGCCTGTCCCGGCTCGCGTGGTGCGCGCTGGCCGTGGGCACCGGCCAGGCCGTGCTCGACTACGTCGTCCCCTACGTCAACGAGCGGGAGGCGTTCGGCGAGCCGATCAGCCACCGCCAGGGCGTGGCGTTCAGGGTGGCCGACATCGGCATCGAACTGGAGGGCATGCGCCTGGTGACCTACCGCGCCGCGAGCCGCGCCGAGCAGGGCCTGCCGTACGCGCGCGAGGTCGCACTGGCCCGGAAGCTGTGTGTGGACAAGGGAATGGCCATCGGCAGCGACGGCGTGCAGCTGCTCGGCGGTCACGGCTTCGTCAAGGAACATCCGGTCGAACGGTGGTACCGCGACCTGCGGGCCATCGGGGTGGCCGAAGGCGTCGTCCTCGTCTAACGGGACTCGGATCCGTCTGGGAGTAGTGGACATGATCAACCTTGAGGTCCCGAAGAAGTTCGCGGCACTGGTGAACCAGGCCCAGCAGGTGGCGAACGAGGTCTTCCGGCCCAACTCGCGCAAGTACGACCGCGACGAGCACACCTATCCCAAGGAACTGGACATGCTGGCCGCCCTGCTGGACGGCATGAACGCCTCCGGCGAGGGTGGGCACGGGGCCAGCGGCGTGCGGCGCAAGAAGGACGACGGCGAGGGCGTTCGCAACGGTGCCAACCTCTCGACCGTGCTCGGTACGATCGAGCTGTGCTGGGGCGACGTCGGACTGTTGCTCTCGATTCCCCGGCAGGGCCTGGGGAACGCGGCCATCGCCTCCGTCGCCAACGACGAGCAGCTGGCCCGCTTCAAGGACGTGTGGGCGTCGATGGCAATCACCGAGCCCGGTTGCGGCTCGGACTCGGCGGCCATCCGCACCACCGCGGTCCTGGACGGGGAGCACTACGTCCTCAACGGCGAGAAGATCTTCGTCACCGCGGGGGAGCGGTCCGACGCAGTGGTGGTGTGGGCGTCACTGGACCGCAGCAAGGGGCGCGCCGCCATCAAGTCGTTCGTGGTGGAGAAGGGCACGCCCGGCCTGGAAGTGGTGCGGGTCGAGGACAAGCTCGGCATCCGCGCCTCCGACACCGCCACGCTGCGGCTGGACAACTGCCGCGTGCCCAAGGAAAACCTTTTGGGCAGCCCGGAAATCGACGTGGAGCGCGGTTTCGCGGGCGTCATGCAGACCTTCGACAACACCCGGCCGCTGGTGGCCGCCATGGCCGTCGGGGTGGCCCGGGCCGCCCTGGAGACCGCCCGGGAGCTGCTCGCCAAGGCCGGCGTCGAGGTGGACTACGACCGGCCCGCCAACACCCAGCATGCCGCGGCTGCGGCGTTCCTGGCAGCCGAGGCCGACTACGAGGCGGCCTACCTGCTGACGCTGCAGGCGGCCTGGATGGCCGACAACAGCAAGCCGAACTCGCTGCAGGCGTCGATGTCCAAGGCCAAGGCCGGCCGGACAGCCACCGAGGTCACGCTGAAGTGCGTGGAGCTGTGCGGCGCCCTCGGCTACACCGAGCACGAGCTGTTGGAGAAATGGAGCCGGGACGCGAAGATTCTGGACATCTTCGAGGGCACGCAACAGATCCAGCAGCTCATCGTGGCCCGCCGCCTGCTGGGTAAGTCCTCCCAGGAACTGAAGTAGCGGGTCTGGACAGACTGGTCCCTGATCACGGCGCCACCGAATCAGACGGTCGTTTCCGGTACCGCTCGATCGCACAGACGTGGCGCTACCGCCCCGCCTGAGCTGTGACGATGAGGGTGCCGACGTGTTCGCGCTCCGGGGCGGGCTCCACCCGAGCATGGATATCCACGAAGCCATGTCGGTAGAGCAGATCGGCCCACGTTGCGGGCTCATAGGCCCAGCGGTAGATCCACACTCGGCGACCCTTGAAGCCGTTGCCGTACATGCCCTGGATGCCGTAGCTGCCCGGAACCGCTGGGGCGTGGGAGAACACCAGGCGTCCGCCCGGGGACAGGCGCTTGCGGATCAGGGGGAGCAGGCGCTTCGGATCGGTGAACCACAGCGCTCCCCAGATGGAGTAGATCGCGTCCCAGCGCTGGTCGGTGGTGGCAAGGAGGCCGAGGACCTCGGCGTGCAGGTAGCGGGCGCCCGGGATGTCACCCCATCGCTGTCGGGCCTCCTCGCACTGTGCGGCCGAGAGATCGACGCCCGTGGCCTCGACACCCTTGAGCGCCAGGGCGGCGACGGCATTACCCCGGCCGCAGCCCAACTCCAATGCTGAGAGGGGATCGCCCAGCAGTTCGTCACCGGGGCCGTGGCCTTCGTACTGCGTCCATCCGAACGCGTGTTTGAGGGCTTCCTCGCGGGGTTTGTCGGTGACGCCGTGGGCGTAGTGATCCCAGTAGTCGATCTCGTTGGTGATGATCGGCGGCATGGCAGCCTCGTGGACCGAAGGGCTCAGGGGCCGGGTCACGCTACCGCCTCGCCGAAGTCGTCTGCGGGCGACTCTGCGCCCGCCCTCTCAGGTGCCGCCGAACGTGTGAGGGTCCGGAACCCGCTCCGGTTCCGGACCCGCCGGAGCCACACACTCATGCCCGCGGCGCTGATGGGAGAGGACGGCGGAGTCCCGCAAAGAGGACTCCGCCGTTTGGCTTGTAGTCAGTTCAGGACGGCGAGCGGTCCGCTCGTCCAGCCTTGACGGTCTCTACGAACGCAGTGAACGCGGCACGGTTGAACCACAGAATGGGTCCGGAACGGTTCTTACTGTCACGGATGGCCGCTCCGTTCGGGGGTAAGCCTGCGACCTCGACACATGATCCTGTATTGGCTGTCCGGCTACTGAGTCGCCAACGCGTCATCATAACGACTCCAAATGATTCAGTCGGTTAGCTATCCAGCCCAGAGAGTCGGCTGAAGTCATGGCAAAGTTCAAGAGTTGTTCCACTTTCTGTTGGAACGCTGCAACATCCTTCGGGCGATGAAAGAACAGACTAGAGATTTGGTTCTCCGATGTAGCTATCGGCGGGTCATGCTCGAAGTTGATAACCGCAAATTGACCCTCCATGAGAGGGTTCCAATCCGACTCCTGGGGTACGACTCGTAGAGTAACGTTGGTTCGCTGCGCCATTTTGATCAGGAACCGTAGTTGCTCTTCCATCGCCTGTCGTCCGCCAACTAGTGATCGTAGTGGTGCCTCGCCAATGATAGCGGTGAAGTGGAGGGGCTCGCGATGAAGTACCTCACGACGGCTAACACGCATGGCGACACGGGTTTCTGCTTCGGTATGGTTCATGCCGCTGCCACGCATCATCGCGCGTGCGTAGTCCGCTGTTTGGAGTAGTCCAGGAATGACACCTGGGGCAACCTCGATAATAGAGCTTGCTTCGCGTTCAAACTCCATGAGTGCCACAAGCTGTTGCGGTGGGGCGGGCATCCCAACGGAAATCCAGTGCGGGCCGTCTACGTGTTGGGCCAACTCCATAAGCTCTGCTCGCTCGGTCTGGCCTGTTCCTGTGATTTGCAAGAACTGATCAACGCGTTGTGGCGATGGCGGGCGTTGCCCGGTTTCCCATTGCGCAACGGTTGTATGGCTGACATCGCCCAACGCTGCTGCCATCTGCCGCAGCCCCAGTCCGGCGCGTTGCCTTACCTCGCGTAGACGAGATCCCAGCGCATGCGCACGGGGAGTGCCCCTGTCAAGTGCCATGTCGCGCAGCGTATACGCAGCTCAGCGGCCCAGAGAACGTCCCTCCATCGAGCTATGGACCGTCTGTCAAGTTTACGGCAATCTTCAGGATTACACCTCCGATGGTCCCGGCGGCCCGGTTGTCCGGGGCATCGCCCACAGGGAAGTGATCTTGATGTCAGCACTGCACCCGCATCGGGTGAGCTACTACCGCATCCACAAGGGCAAACGCGTCCTGGTCGCGACGGAGGACGTTGACGACTTCGGCTTCTACCTGGGGTGGAACCGGCTCGACCCGGTGGCGCACACGGCCGTGCCGTATGCCGCCGCTCTGCTCGAGGATCACCTGACCCGCCGCACATGGACTCAGCCCGGCTCGGGTGAGCGTTGGTGGGTCACGGTCCACCGCATCCTGCCGGACGGGTCACTGCGCCGGGCCTGTGACGCCGAGGTCTCCGTCACCGTCGACAGCAAGGGGGTCAAGGCGGTGCCGCGTCGTCCCGTTGCCAACCGAGCTTGCCGTTGCGGTCGAAAGGAAGTCGCATGATGATCATCACTCTTGGTATTCCCGCGGTACTGGTGATTTTGGTTGGCGCGATGGCCATGTGTCTCGCTCATCGGTATCCGCCGATTACGGCCGAACCGACCGGAGCGCACGCGGCCGGGGACGACTCGGTCACCGTGAACGAGATCATGGGGCGAATCACCAACGAACGGTTGCGTGCTCGGCGTACGGCGGTCCGGCTGCATTCGTCAACGCGGGTGGGGGCCATCGCATGACCGACGAATACCGGAAACATTTCCGGGCGATGGGTTGGCGGGAGATCCCGCTACCGGCTGGCGCGCACCAGGACTCGATGTGTTTCGCGTGTACCCGCTACAACTGTGGTCACGTACGCGTCATCGACATGATCGTTATCAGCGGTGACTACGCCACTGCCCATCGTGGGGTGCACATCAACAGTATGGATGCACAAATTGCCTGGTGCTATCAGGGCCGCACGAAGAACGCGATCGAGGAGATCACCGCACTGCCGAGGGGGTGAGACGTGCAAGTTGACGTGTGTGGCCGACATGACCAAGGAGGTAGGACGAGGTTGGGGCGCTGACCCAGAACGAAACCGGACCGGAGTTCGGAGCCTGGTTCGTTGGGCTGGACGGCGTGCGGATCGGCAGGTTCGCCACACGCGACGACGCCGACATCAGTGGCGAAAAGATCCTCATGAACGGCGGATCCAGCGACCGATCCACGCCTGTTCGTCCGAGGGCGCTCGTAGAGCTCGCGCAACTCACCGGCGCGTGTTTGTCCAGAATCTTCGCGTCCCGGCTCCATTTCTCCAACAGCTCGTGCTCGGTGTAGCCGAGGGCGCCGCACAGCTCCACGCACTTCAGCGTGACCTCGGTGGCTGTCCGGCCGGCCTTGGCCTTGGACATCGACGCCTGCAGCGAGTTCGGCTTGCTGTTGTCGGCCATCCAGGCCGCCTGCAGCGTCAGCAGGTAGGCCGCCTCGTAGTCGGCCTCGGCTGCCAGGAACGCCGCAGCCGCGGCATGCTGACATCCCGGCAGTGAACCCACGATTACCGGGACGGACTCGCTCCATCTCCTCTGGCGTCACCAGACAACAAGATCACATCCGCGGCCTTGCGCACCCGAGCCGTTGCCCAGGAGTGGCTCACTAATGGCAACTTAAGAAGTTCGCGCTGGAAACATTCGTCTACTTCCTGCAAACCTGTTCGCGGGACCAGGACGCCAGCAACCACGTGGAACTGGGGAAAGAGTTTCGGCCCAGAACCGTCAGTCCCCGGTTCGGTTGCGTTCCGAAGGGATGTGTTCGATGAGAAAGTGCCTCCTGCCGCGGACCCTGACGCGTGCCGGTGCCGTCGGCGCCAGCACTGCGCTGGCGTTCGGGGTCGCGGTGTTGGGTGGTCCGGTACCCGCGACCGCGGTCGCCGCGGAGCAGTCCCGGCCCCCGGCGAAGGTGAACCACCAGGGAATGCCGGGCGACGGGATCGACCAGATGGTGCGTCGCGCGGACGTGAAGAGCAAGTACGGCTACGAGGAGCTGAAGCGGGACGTTCCCGGGATCCAGTACATCTCGGAAACCGGGTGGGACTACGACCCGCAGAACAAGCGTGGCTCGGCGCGGATCATTGATCCCCAGTTCGAGACGGACCGCGAGGGTATGTGGCGGTTCGCGGCGCGGTGCGGAAAGGAGTCGCGCTGCTCCTTCGTGGGGAAGCTGGAGCAGGAGAAGCCGGTGGTGGCGCAGAGCATTCCGCTGACCAATGGCACCCAGAGCCCGGTCACCCGCAGCTACACCATCAACACCAGCGAGGACAGGTCGCGCAGCGAGACCACCGGATGGACGGCGGGCGGCAGCGTGAACATCGGCATCATGCCGAAGGAGGGCGGTGCCAACGGTTCGGTGACCGGGAACTTCTCCTACTCCAAGCAGACCACCGACACCACCAGTTTCGGTAAGTCGACCTCGGAGTCGGCGATGTACCTGGTGCAGCCGGGCAACAAGGGCTGGATCGACGTGCGGGCCAACGCCGACCGTTACATCGGCTGGCTGGTGATGAACTACCCGAACTCGAACAACTCGTACATGATCTTCCCGATCAAGCTGGACATCAAGCGTGCCGGAGCGATGGCGCCGGTCGAGTGGCATGCCAAGGAGGTCAGGGCGGACCCGGCGGACGTGCGGAACGCCCAGCGTTCCGGGGGAGTCGCCCGGTCCACGACGCGAAGCTGACCGTAACCGGGCGGTGGCTCCACAACCCGTGAACCCGCCCGTGACGACCGCGGCTGGTGACGATCGGGTCCGGGCGGTGATCCACCGTCCGGACCCGATCCGTGCGCGTGTCCGCTCAGCGGGCCGCCGTGATGCCGTCGACGGCGGTCACCTCCCGCCTGATCGGCCTGGGCGCGAGTTCGACGAGCGAGGTGGCGGTGAGAACGTTGATGAAGGAAGCCACCTCCTGGCGCCGAACAGCCTGCGAGACGACGAAGAGCTCCCGCACCATCGGCGGATCCACGCGATGGAGCACGAGGTCGGGTGCGAGCCGCGCGAGTGCGTAGGGCACCAGCGCGGCGCCGACCCCGGCGCGGGCCAGATGGATCGCAGCGGTCGCCTGCGGTGCCCTGGCCACGACTCGAGACGTTCCGTTGAGTACCTGGTCCAACAGCCGTCCCAGGGTGTGCCGGGGAGAGACGTAGTGCACCCAGTCCAGGGTGGCCATGCGGTCGATGGTCAGCACGCGGTCCTCGGTCAGCCGGGTGGCGTTCGCGACGACCAACTCCTCCGTGCCGAGGCTGTGTGAGAAGGCCCGGTTGGTGTGGGACGGTCCGATCGCGACCTCGACCTCGCCACAGTCGAGACTGACCAGAAGCTGGTCGTCCTGGACGAATGCCCGCACGATGAGGCGTGCATCGGGTTGCCGCGTCAGCCACTGCCGGAGGTAGGCGGGCAGGTAGCTGTCGATCAGGTAGGACAGGAGGCCGAGGCGGATCGGCGGGGCACCCTCGGCCACTCCGCGGGCGGCCAGCCACGCCTGCCGGGCACTGGCCACGGCCGTGC
This sequence comes from Longimycelium tulufanense, assembly GCF_014645795.1. GTDB lineage: Bacteria > Actinomycetota > Actinomycetes > Mycobacteriales > Pseudonocardiaceae > Longimycelium > Longimycelium tulufanense. The sequence goes on from NZ_BMMK01000027.1 coordinate 69,655, forward strand.
GGGCGTGTTGGGCGAAGGCCGCGCCGGCTGCGGTCGGGCGAACGCCGTCACGCCCCCGATGGAGGAGTCGTGTCCCCACGCTCCGTTCCAGCGCGTGAATCTGTTGGGACAGTGCGGACTGGGTGATGAAGAGTTGCTCCGCGGCGCGTGAGATCCCCCCTTCGTCCAGTGCGGCCAAGAAATACTCGAGCTGACGGAGGGACACGTTCGGCTCCTGGTTCCAGAAGTCACCACACGGCTCTGACCACGGGATTTCGTCTTCCCAGATAACCCGCCGCCGTGATAATCCATCAAGGCAATGTGTCGTCGATCACGTCATCGGTACATTGTGTTCACCAATTGTCGCCGTCCGTATACCAGGAACGTTGGTTGAACCTGAAAAGAAGATGCGGGGTCGGGATCAGTTCTGCTGATAGTAGGGGAAAACAATATTTATGGGTGCTGTCCAGGATTCTGGTCTACCTTGGGAGATGGTTTTTCGGTCGGCTCCCCGAACCACCTGTAACGGTGGTCGATGAAGACAAGGAAGGTATCAGGATGTCCGAGTTGGACCTTGATGTACGAGTACTGCCGTCGGGGTCGCCCGACCAGGTGGAGCGGGCCGCGTTGACCAACTTCACCTGCAACTACACCTGTGTTGGGTGTACCGCGCGCTGCACCGCCACGTGCGCGACGTGCAATCCGGCCTGTGGGGGTTGATCCGCGGTTCGACGTGGTGAAACAGGTGTGCAGAACCAGCGTCGCACCGAATCGGATGCTGATTTTCGAATTCTGAACTGATCGGCGCGTTCCGGTCGGCCGGGAAAACCCCTGGTTCGTTCTGGTGTTCGAGGACGTGCTGTCCGGTTCATGCAGTGTTGTCGTGGTCGCGGGTGGGTTCGCCGAGCTGTCCCCGCGCCCCCACACACCGCAACCTCACTGGTCGCGCCCGCCGGCTGGCTCTTGACGAGGAGATGTGTCGTGAATGAATGCCGTGCCCGCCGCTGTTCCCGGGTGCTCTTCCGCGGCGGCGACCTCGCACTGCTGCGCGCGCCCGTGCTGCCCGTCGACGGCGCGTCCCGGAACGGTGTGTCGGAAGGCGGCGGCCGGCCCGCGCCGCCAGACCGCGAGCTGGTGCGGGAGGCGCTGGAGGTCGCGAGCCCGGCCGCGGCCGCCCTGCTCGACACCGCCCCCCTGGTGGGCACCCGACAGTCACGCGCTCTCACGCGCTACCTGGTGCGGATGTCCGCCCGCCCGACGCCGTTCGGGCTCTTCGTGGGCGTCGCCCCGGTCTCGTTCGGGGACCGCGCCCACATCAGTCTGGGTAAGGCCCACCGCAAGGTCGTCCGTCCGGACATGGGATGGCTGCGGGGAGTCACGGCGGACCTGGAACGACGTCCTGAGGTGTTGTGCCGGCTCCGGGTCGCGGTCAGCAACCTGTGCTTCCGGCGGGCGGGCCGGCTCGTGCTCCCGTTCCTGTCGGCGACCGAGGATGGTGCTGGGGCCACGGACCAGCGAGACCAGGAGTTGTCGGTCCGGCTCTCCCCGGTTGTCGCCGAGGTGGTGCACGCGGCGGCACGCCCGATCCCGGTGCCAGAACTCAGGGCGAAGATCCGCGAGAGCGTGCCGGCGGCCACCGAACGGGAGATCGACAACTTCCTGGTGTCCCTGGTGGACAAAGGGATCCTAGTGACCGACCTCCATCCGCGGCTGGAGACCGACGATCCGCTGGGACACGTCCTGGATCGGCTGGCCGGAGCCGACGTCCGCGAGGCCGAGGCGCTGCGGGAGGTCCGGTCCGAGATCGAGGCGTACTCGGCGACGGAGGTCGGCGCGGGGCTGCCCGACCACCGGCACCTGACGACCCGGATGACCCGCCTCCGGAAGGCCCCGGACCAGCTTCAGGTGGACCTCGCACTGGACGCTCGGGTGCAGCTCCCCCGAACCGTGGCGCGGGAGGTTGAGCGCGCGGCGACCCTCCTGTGGCGGGTGGCCGGTAAGGAGGAGGCACCGCACCTACGTGACTATCGGGAGGAGTTCCTCGAACGGTATGGCCAGGATCGGCTCGTCCTGGTCCGCGAGCTGCTCGATCCCGACGAGGGGATGGGCCCGCCCGCCACGTACCAGGTGCCGCGCGGTGACCGGTCGGCGGCGGCACCGCGCACGAACCAGTCAGCACGGAACCTCGTGCTGGCCGAGGTCCTCGGTGCCGCGCTCGCCGAACGGCGGCACGAGATCGTCCTCGACGATGCGCTGGTCGATCGGCTGTGCACGACCAGCCACGGCAGGCCGGAGGCGGTGCCCCCGGCCCTGGACGTCCATGCCACGCTCCTGGCGTCCTCGCCACAGGCGTTGGACTCGGGCGACTTCACCCTGCTGTTCAACGTCGCGCCCTGGGGCCGGGTCGCAGGTGCCACGATGGGTCGGTTCGCCCACGTCCTGCCCGAGTCCGAGAACGCGCTCGCCGATCTCGCCGACCGGGTGCGTGACATCCTCCCCGGCGCGGTCGACCTGTCCTGGCGGGTGCGGCGTCCCCGGGAGGAGAACGTCGCGCGGGTCCCGGCACGGCATCGCCGGATGATCGGGGTGGGGACCTTCCCCGCGGACCACGCCCTCGACGTTGACGACCTCCTCGTGGGAGCCGACGGGAGCGGCTTCCACCTCGTCTCCCGATGCTCCGGCCAGGAGCTCACCCCGGTGCTCGGCCACCAGCTCAACTGGGAGTTGGCACCCAACCTCGCCAGGTTCCTCGCCGAGGTGTCCTGGAGCGCGGTGCGTGGCTGGCCGGCCTGGGAGTGGGGGCCGTTGGAGACGTTGCCGTTCCTGCCGCGCGTGCGATACGGCAGGACGGTGCTGGCGCCCGCACGCTGGCATCTCCCCGCGACACTGCGCGACCGCGACGGGCGGAACCGGCAGGACTGGCTCGACGCCTTCGACGCGTGGCGGCGGTGTTGGCGAGTACCCGACCTGGTGGCCGTGGCGCAGGCCGACCAGGTGCTCCCACTTGACCTCACCGTGCCCGCCCAGCGCGACGTGTTGTGGGACGAGGTGGTCCGGCTGCACCGCGACACGCTCCACGAGGTGCCCGGCGGGCTGACCAGAGACGCCCATGGTTGGCTGGGTGGCACCTGCGGGGCACACGTCGGGCAGATCGTCTTCCCGCTGGTCCGCCGCCAGCCAACGAGGTCGGGACGCACGACGGCGCCTGATCGCCCGTCGGCGTCCCGGCCCCACCTCCCCGGTGGGGACTGGATCTACGCCAAGCTCTACTGCTCCGCGGCCCGGCAGACCGAGATCCTGGGACAACAGCTACCCGCACTCCTCGCAGACGTGGACGAGCACGTCGACCGTTGGTTCTTCGTTCGCTACGCGGATCCGGAACCCCATCTGCGGCTGCGATTCCACGGCTCCGCGACCGACCTCAACCGGAAGGTGCTGCCCAGACTCCACGACTGGGCGAGCCAGGTCTGCGCCGCCCGTCTCGCGCGACGCCTGGTACTCGACACCTATCTCCCGGAGACCGAACGTTACGGTGACCCGGCCACCCTCACCCTGGCGGAGCGCGTCTTCCACACCGACAGCGTGGCCGTCGTGCGCCACCTCGAGACGCTGGAGGACGAGAACACCGAGGTGGTCGCGGCGGCGACCTGTCTCCACCTGGTCCGCAACGCACACGGGGATGCGGGGTGGGAGAAGTGGGCTTTGCAAACCTTCCCCCGGTCGGTCGCTGGTCTGGACTGGCGAGAAGTCGCCGACGCGGTGGGCAAATTTGTCGATCCGAGTCGCCCGGGCGAGCCCGGTCCACAGGTCCGCAACGATGACGTGGTTCTCACCGCCTGGCAGCGGCGGGCCGTCGCACTCGAACGGTATGCCGAAGGGCTACGTTCGCTCCCGGACGTGCGTGCCGATCAGAGCCGGTGGAACAACCGGCTGGAGTCCGTCCTTCACATGCACTGCAACCGCATACTGGGTGTGTCGCGCCGACTGGAGACGCGGGCGTACGCCATCGCCAGGAAGATCCTGCATCTTCAGGGCGCTCGTCGTGCCGCTGGGTGCTCGACCACTGTGCCCGCATGAACGCGGAACACCGAATGCGCCACAGGAAGACCGCCGAATCTGTCGCGCTCGAAGTCGCCGATCGGCTCCGCGATCCAGCCGCGGTGGTCGCGACCAGTGTTCGGTCACCCACTGCACCGAGCAGCAACATCACGGCGTCCGCCTGGGACCCGCTCGCACTCGGGAACGGCCATGTTGGCATCTCACTGCTGTTCGCCCACCTCGGCCAGCGACACGGTCGGCCTGATCCCGCGACACACCATCACCTGAGTGCTGCGGTGGTCGAGCTGGAACGGAAGGAACACGGTGGCGGAGGGTCGTTGTTCCGGGGAGCGCCCGCGGTGGCATTCGCCGCCGCAGCCGCCGCTCAGGACCCGGGGCACTACCGGCGACTCCTGTCGACATTGGACGATATGGTCGCGGCACGGGCCAACCAGCTCGTTCGCATCGAAGAAGAGCGAGTGAACCTGGCGAGAGCGGGAACGAGTCCACGCGGCTACGACGCCATCAGTGGGCTTGCCGGGCTCGGACGTTACACCCTCGGCCGCGGTGACTCTCTCCTGAGCTGCACACGTTCGATCCTGCGCTGCCTTGTTCGACTGACCGATCCGGTCACGGTGAAGGGACGGCCCGTCCCAGGCTGGTGGATCGCGGAGAAGCCACCACCCTCGCACGGCACCCCGTTCAACCAGGGATACTTCGACCTCGGGATCGCCCACGGCATCGCCGGACCATTGGCCCTGCTCGCCTTGGCCGCACGACACGGGGTGTCCGTACCCGGGCAGCGGGACGCAATCGAACGGATCGCCCAGTGGTTGCTCGACTGGCAACTGACCGATGACTACGGCCCCTCCTGGCCCACGACCGTCAGTCTGGAGGAGGAGTGCCAGGATCAGCCACCACCCGTGCTTCGAACACGAGGAACAGCGTGGTGTTACGGGGCACCCGGAATTGCTCGAGCACTTCAGGTCGCCGGGCACGTCATGGGGAGACCCGAGTGGGAGCGCAGCGCGGTCGCGGCGACCAATGCGACGCTCTCCCGGGAGCGAGATCGCGCGATGCTCCACGACGCCGGCCTGTGCCACGGCTGGTCAGGACTGCTCCAGTGCGTCATCCGGATCGCGGATCACGCGGACGATCCACTCCTGCGAAGCCGAATTCCCGAACTCGTCGACCACGTCGTCGACCACTTCGACCCCGCGACGGAGTTCGGCTTCCGAGCCTACTCGCCGCTACCGCAGCCGGGGTGGTATCTGGATGACGCAGGCTATCTCGAAGGCGCAGCAGGAATCGCACTGGCCCTGCTCACCGCGGCGGACCTCGATCGGCCTGCCGACTCCAGGAAGGCCATGCCTTGGGATGCGGCCCTCCTCATCACCTAGGGAGAGACCGGTGAAGCGGGACGACATGTCACCACCCGACGATGTCCACACGATCGGCACACTGCGCCGCATCGGCCGGTACGCCCGGCCCATCCGCGGCACGATCCTGCTTTTCGGGACCGTCGTCGTCCTCGACGGCGCCTTCGCGGCCATCAGCCCACTGGTATCGAAATATCTTGTCGACGAAGGCATCCTCAAGGGGGACCTCCAGCTCGTCACCCTGCTCGCGGCGACCATCGCGCTGGCCGGCCTGCTCGACGCCCTGGCCGGCCTGGCCCAGGCCTGGCTGTCGGGCCGGATCGGCGACGGACTGATCTGCCGCATCCGAGTGGAGTTGTTCGAGCACGTCCAGCGGCTCGATCTCGGCTTCTTCACCCGCTCCCGGACGGGGGCGCTCATGGCCAGGGTGAACGGCGACGTGCTCGGGGCCCAGCAGGCGTTCACCGCGATCCTCTCGGGCGTGGTGTCGAACCTGGTGAGCCTGGTCGTGGTGCTGTGCGCGATGTTCTATTTGTCCTGGGTCCTGAGCGCTGTCGCGTTCGTAATCGTCCTTCTGGCCTGGTGGCCCGCCAACCGCATCGGTCGCGTTGTCGAACGACTCACCGCCCGGGAAATGGATCTCAACGCGGAAATTTCCGTGATGACGGCGGAACGATTCACCGTCGGAGGGGCACTGCTCGCCCAGTGCTTCGGACGTCCCCGTGAGGAGGCGGCCACCTTCGAGGGACTCGCCGAACGAACCCGGGATACCGCGATCAGGCGAGCTGTCTACAACCGCGTCTTCTTCGCCATGCTGTCGGCCGCCGCGGCACTGAGCAGCGCCCTCGTCTACGTCGTTGCGGGCGGGAACGTCATGGCGGGGAAGATGAGCGTGGGAACGCTCCTCGCCCTCGTGGCACTGCTCGGCCGGCTCTACGGGCCGCTGAGTGCCCTCTCCACCGTTCGGATGGACGTCGCGACGACCCTGGTGAGTTTCCGGCGAATCTTCGCGGTTCTGGATGTGCCCCCGGCCATTGTCGACCACCGGAGCGCCTCCCTACCGCCGGGAGCGCTGTCCGTCGTCTTCGACGACGTCGGGTTCCGGTATCCCGAGATCGCGCCGAGAACAGGAATCACATCGGTCCTCGACTCAACGGACTGTGCGGACGGGGGTGGGCATGTGCTGCGGCACATCGACTTCGCGGTGGAACCAGGGCGAACTGTCGCGATCGTGGGTCCGTCCGGTTCGGGAAAGAGCACGATCACAAAACTTCTTCTGCGGCTGTACGACCCGACGACCGGGAGCATTCGCGTCGGCGGAGTGCCAACCCGCGACGTGTCTCCGGAGATCCTACGGAAGAGGATCGGCATCGTCAGTCAGGACCCGCATCTCCTTCACGACACCCTCCGTGCGAATCTTCGCTACGCGAAACCGGACGCGACGAACCAGGAGCTAGTCGACGCCCTCAGGGCCGCCGAGGTGTGGCGGACGGTCAACGCGCTTCCCGACGGATTGGATACTGTCGTCGGTGACGGCGGTCACCGACTCTCCGGTGGCGAGCGTCAGCGGGTCGCGATCGCCCGCCTCCTCCTGAAAGCCCCGGACGTCATCGTGCTCGACGAAGCGACCGCGCACCTGGACTCCGAGTCGGAGTACCTCCTGCACCGGAACCTGTCCAGCATTCTCGCCGGCCGAACGGTCCTGATCATTGCCCATCGAATCGCCACAGTCCGGGACGCCGACCAAGTCCTGGTCGTTGACGGTGGGCGCATCGTGCAACGTGGCACGCACGACGAGCTGCTGGATTCGGGCGGACTCTACGCGCGCCTGTGCCGCGAACAGTTGACGCGAACCGCCTAGATGTCGCCGGGAGACGGTATGCGTATTCTTCTGCTCCACTCCGCCTACGGCATCCGACCTGCCGTTGCCGCCACAGCCGACCTGCTCCGGTTGGCGGGATACGTCGTCCACGTCCCCGATCTCTACGAAGGAAAGCCTGTTGCCAGCCCGGAGCACGGCCTGGCGTTGCGGGACGAGATTGGCATGGCTGAGCTGTACCGCCGCGCGGCGAGGGAAGCCGCTGCCACCGGGCCGATCACGGTGTACCTGGGCCTGTCGTTGGGCGCCTGGCTGGGGCAGGAGCTGGCGAACCGGGATCCGTGCGCCGCTGGACTGATCATGTTGCACGGCTTCGGCCCGGCCCCGCGGAGCCCTCGTCCCGGCATGGCGGTCCAGCTTCACCTCGCCGAATGCGATGCTCGGGAGGTGGCGGCGGATCTCAGGGAATGGCAACGTGACATGACCCGCGCCGGCCTGCGGGCCGAGACCTTCCGGTACCCACGAGCGGGACATCTCTATACGGACCACGAACTGGACGACTATGATGCCCCGGCGAGTAGCCTGACCTGGCGGCGAATCAGGTTTCTGCTGTCCTACTTGTGCGCCGCCGCATACTGAGCAGCTTTCCAAGGGTTGTGTCCGTAACCGTCGGGAAGCCACGGTGTGGCGGTGGCCAGCATCTGGTCAGGGGTGCGATGTCGGAAGAACGCGTGGGCTTGGCGGATGCGGTCGGCCATGGTGGCCGGGGTGATGTTGGCGATCCAGTGTGGAGTGCGGCCCAGATGCGTTCGACGGGGTTGTTCTGTGGGCTGTAGCGGACTCGGTGAGCGGCAGCAGGCGGGGGCGGCCAGCCATTCTCGGGTGATGCCGCTGTGGTGGATGGAGTCGTTGTCACAGCGGACCGCGATCCTCGACGCGTCCGGGTAGGCGGCCGGGATCTGGTTCAGGAAGGAACAGAACACCACCGGAAACGCTCTTGACTGGCCGGGTGGTAGCGCCACTCACGGTCCGGTGGCCAGGTTGGTCGCGCCATACAGGGTGCGCCGCAGGTTGCTGCCCGGGGCCGGGGCCACGCCTCGCATCCCCTGGGGGACCCGCCAGGCACTGACCCGGCCAGCAGGTCCAGGTGGGTTTCGTCGTCGGCCACGACCACCGATCCTGCCGGCAGGGCTGCCGCCAGGACGCCTGTTCGCGGGGCCCGTCGGGACATCGCGCGCAGACTGATCGCGCGGCGGCCCAGCGCCCGCCACGGACGGGCTGTCGTCCAGGCTTTGGGGTGGACGGCAGCGCACGGCTCCGCTGGCCCGCTGCGGGCTGCCCAGGCGAGGATATCCTGGCCGGGGCCGGTCCGCGAGCCCGGTGAGGCCCTCGAGGTTCCTACGGCCGATCCAGCGACGCACGGTGTGCGGGTCGTCGTGCAGCAGCCCGGCGACCTGGACCAGGCTCATATCCCGGGCGGACAGCAAGATCATCATGATCCGCACCGTCCGAGGTCACTGGCCGTGCAACGCCTCCAGCACCCGCTGGTACTGGCAGCCGAGACGGTGGCGGACACGTGGACAGGGGCGCATACTGGTGCCGCCCGGTTGGGGAGGCCCATGGGTGTGGGTAAGACCCCACGTGATCACCGACGGGGTTCTCACCCGCGACCTCCCTCACCCTGACGCGTTGCGAGCACAATTTCTGGAAACCTGCTTGGCCACCGCACGACGGGCCGTCACCAGGCCGTGGCGTCGCAGTGTCTGCTGTGGTCATCCCTCAGCCCTGGGCGGAACAGACCCCACTGGTATTCCTGTTCGATCACCGACACGCTCTGATTGGTTTGCGCAAAGTGACTTTGTCGGTTCTCATCAGACTATCCGCAGAAATGCGGTCGATTCGGGCGACGGAAGGAGGCAACACCATGGGTGGACGGGGGGTGCTCATCACTGGTGGCTCGGGTGACATCGGAGCGGCGATCGTGCGACGGTTCGCATCCGACTGTGATCATGTCGCGGTGCACTACGCGTCCGGGCGGGAGCGGGCGGAGGGTGTGGTCGCGTCGCTGCCCGCCGACGGTCATCTTGCGATCCAGGCGGACATCACCCAGCACAACGAGGCTCGGCGTCTCGTCGAGGACGCTGTGGCAGCGCTGGGCCAGTTGGACGTTCTCGTGAATAACGCCGGGATCAGCGAGCCTTTCCACCCCGTGCTCGATTCCTCTTACGAGCAGTGGCAGGAAGGGTGGCGTCGGATCATCCAGCTCAACCTCATCGGTACTACGAACGTCACTTTCTGCGCCGTGCAACACATGCGGGAGCGGGGAGGACGCATCGTCAACGTCGGCTCACGCGGTGCGTTCCGCGGTTCCCCCTACGCACCGGCTTATGCGGCGAGCAAAGCCGGTCTTCACGCCTTCGGGCAGACCCTCGCGCTGACGTTGGCCGGTGTCGGCATCTCGGTCACCACGGTGGCCCCCGGCCCCGTCGAGGGCGGGATGGCAGCGGACTACCTCGCCGGTCCACAGGGGGAAGCGGTCCGGGCAGAGAGCCCCTTCGGCCGGGTGGCGACCCCCGACGAGGTTGCGGACGCCGTGGCCTACCTCGCCTCGCCGGGGGCCGAGTTCGCCAGTGGCACCATCGTGGACCTCAACGGCGCGTCGTATCTGCGTCCCTGACGGCAAGTTGACGCACGCGACAAGTGATCAGCCCGGGAAGGCTTCCAGGGAGGTGAGACGATGGTTCAGGTATCGACCGTTCGCGGGCCGATCGATACGGCCGAACTGGGCCGCACCTACATGCATGAGCACGTGTTCGTGATGACGACCGAGGTCCAGCAAAACTATCCCGAGGAATGGGATGGCGAGGACGAGCGGGTCGCGGACGCCGTGAACAAGCTGAAGGAGCTGGCGGCGCAGGGAGTTCGCACGATCGTCGATCCAACGGTAATCGGACTCGGACGTTACATCCCCCGCATCCAACGCGTCGCCAACCAGGTACCGGAACTGAACATCGTGGTGGCGACTGGGTGCTACACCTACAGTGACGTGCCGTTCTACTTCGTCGGTCGTGGCCCGGGACTGAAGGCACTGGTGGGTGCCGAGGTGCCTGACCCGATGGTCGACATGTTCGTCAGGGACATCGAGGAAGGCATCGCCGACACCGAGGTTCGCGCTGGCGTGCTCAAGTGCGCGATCGACGAGCCGGGACTCACGCCAGGAGTGGAGCGGGTGATGCGCGCCGTAGCCAGGGCACACCACCGGACTGGCATCCCGATCACCGTGCACACCCACCCGGGTAGCGGCTCCGGGCTCGTCGTCAAGCGCGTGATGTGCGACGAGGAGGGGGTCGAGTCGAACCGGATCGTGTTGGGGCACAGCGGGGACACTACGGACGTCGACCACCTCACCGAGCTGGCAGAGGAAGGATTCGTCCTCGGAATGGATCGGTTCGGGGGCTACCTGGGGATCACCTTCGAGGCGAAGGCGAACACCCTTGTCGAGATGTGTCGCCGCGGCTACGCCGGGCAGATGGTCCTCTCCCACGACACCGCTTGTTACATCGACTGGTTCGACCCCGCTTATTTCCGGCTGGCGCCCCAGTGGCACTACCTCCACCTTGGTGAGGAGGTGCTGCCGTTCGTGCGGGAGCGTGGGGTCACTGAGGAGCAGATCACAACCATGCTGGTCGACGTACCGCGCCGATACTTCGAAACCGCGGCAAGCCACTCATCCTCAATTTAGTGACTGCGACCTGAAAAACGGGTTCGTGCGGTGAGTGGTGCCCGATGGTGGTGGTCGTGCCGGATAAGGCGGCCACTGTGAGGTGGTGAGGGATGCGATCTTGGTGTGGTTGTGGGTGAAGACTCCGTAGCCGCACCAGATCTGCGCCCCCGTGCTGCCCATCCAGGCGGGTGCGGTCCCAGCCGTGGCCGCACGAACGGAACGAAGAACACCGGATCGTCCGGTGGCCGGTCCACCCGCTCCAACTCCTCCGGTAGGGCCGACTCCCATCACAGCGACCGTCGCCTGCCATGCGCAGCACGATGGCCTCGATTCCCTTCTAGCCCAAGGTCGAGGCCATCGTCCTACCCCGGTCCAGCCCCGCAGAAAGCCGATCAACGCACCGACTTCTTCAGGTCGAAGTAACTAGCGTGCCAGTACCCAGTTGCTCGGCACGAGAACCGTGCTGTCCTGTGCGAACTGGCACCGCCATTCGTCCAGTTCTGGACGATCGGTGGCGGCCCAGTCCCGCACGAGGCCGAGCGCGTTGTCGAGCAGGTCGCTGTTTCCGGTGATGTAGGTGGCATCCTGGCCCAGGAGTACCGCGCCCCGGTCGTCGGTTAGGCCACAGCCCCAGTGCTCCTGGCCGGTGTGGTCGCGGAGCGCCAGCAAGCGTGCCCGTTGGTCCCGGCAACCGAGGAAGAACCAGAGGTCCGGGTAGCGGGACGGGCTCGCCAGCACCGGCGCATGGCGATCAACAACGCCTCCGGTTCCCTGGACATTGACGAAGTGCAGCGGGTCCGGGCGCGGACACAGTGATCCGCGCGCCCGCATGAAGTCGCACCACAGCACGGCCTCGCCCCGCAGATCCGAGCCGGATCGCAAGCAGCGCATTACAGGGTGGAAACCCGCATGACCGAGCGGGGCCAGGATGATCCCGTCCGACGTCAGCTGTCGAAGCCAGTGGGGTGAGATCCCGTCGATCCCCACCGTGCACACGATGCGGTCGTACGGCCCATGGTCGGGTGCACCCTCGTAGCCGTCCCCGTGCGCGACGATGGCGTTGCTGGTGCCGAGTCGATCGAGCGTCGCCTGGGCGCCGGCTACGACCGATGCGTCGACGTCAACGCTCCGGATCCAACCCTGAGGCCCCACGATCTCTGCCAGCAGGGCGGCGTTGTAGCCGGTTCCAGCACCGATCTCGAGAACCCTCATGCCGGGCGCGAGGCACAGTGCCTCCAGCATGCGCGCGACCACTGACGGCTGGGACGCAGAACTCGCCGGCCAACCGTCCACCCCGAGACGAGTCACCAGCGCCTCATCGGAGTACACCGCCCGCAGCACCTCCGGCGGCACCGGACCTTCCTGGGGCACAACAGTACTCCTGGCACCGGGGGACGATGGTGCGGTGAAGTGGCGGGTGACACAGCGGTGACGCGGAACCCGCAGAAACGCCTTCGCTACCGCTTCGCTTCGGATTGCCCGCGACTCGCGCAGTCTCGCCACCAGACCTGAGATGGCATTCTCTGGCTGATCGTCCCCAGATCCGTGCACAACAGCCCCCTCCGGGCCACTCATGGTGGCGGGGGGGGG
>NZ_BMMK01000027.1:82191-83023 GCF_014645795.1 Longimycelium tulufanense
TGCGGAGCCCAGCTCCGCAGCCCGCCGACTTTCCCGGAACTACGACACCCAGTGACTCTCAGTTGCAGCGCTGACCGGTGGGCGGGCAACCAACCATGGTGGGGGTGCATCGAGCCGTGCAGCCGACACAGGTGTAGTTGCAGGTGAAGTCAGTCAGCGCGGCCTGCGCCGGGTTCACCTTCGGGTCGGCCGAAACCGACGGCCTCACTCGGACATCCAGATCCAACTCGGGCATCGACACCAGCGCCTTTCCGTGTGATGAACAGAGGAAGTGCGTCCGTTGGTGGACGCACTTCGAGTCTTACTCAGTGACTGCCGTGCGACCAGCGGAAGATTCCCATGCCACCATGAGAAAGCCTGATGGTTCGTGCTGTCTCTCCACGCGAGGGTCGGATGCCGCGCACGTTCTGCCCTGACCTCGTTGGAGGTCAAGCTCGACCACCAGCCTCCGGGGAAGAACGAGACGGCGGCACTGGGAGCCCCCGGCACCTCCGGTGTGGTGGTGACGGGCGGCATTGATCAATTACGTTGGGGTGGGATCAATGATGTATGCGTTCGGCGTACCGATCTCTGTGCCTTGAGCGGGACCCAACATGGAACTTCGGATTGTGCAAGTCGGCGTGTCGCCGGAGGTGTGACGGGCCCACGACAACCCAGGCTCCGGGCCGGCGAGGGAATTGCACGATGAACGTCGGCTCCTCCCGGGTGGGGACAACGCACAAGAGCGGTCCGTGCCCGATTGTCACCGGCGTGAACAGGGGAGATAGTCAGGAGATCCAACAGCAGCGTGCGGCCGTCACCGACACCCGGGCGGCCCAGCCGGCCCTGGGCA
>NZ_BMMK01000028.1 GCF_014645795.1 Longimycelium tulufanense
TGTGGGGGCGGTGTTGTGGCAGGCGCATGCGGGGGAGTTGTGGCGCCGGTTCACCATCGCCCTGCGTCGGGCGGTGGCTGCGGCGGCCGGTGTGCGGGAAGCGCAGTTGGGCGAGGTCGCGCGGGTGTCCTACGCCAAGGTCGCCGAGTACCAGCGGCGCGGCCTGGTGCACTTCCACGCGGTCGTCAGGGTGGACGGCCCGGCCGGACCCGGCGATCCCGCACCCCCGTGGGCCACCGGTGCCCTGCTCGACCAGGCGGTGCGGGCGGCTGCGGCGTCGGTGGTGGTCGAGTCGCCGGCCTCGGCGGCGGTGGGTACTTACCTGCTGCGCTGGGGTGACCAGGTTGATGTGCAGCCCATCACCGCCGACCAGGACACGGCGGCCGGCGAGGGAGCGCTGACCGATCGGCGGGTGGCCGGCTATGTGGCCAAGTACGCCACCAAGGGCACCGGGGCCACCACCGGGGCGGATGCCCGCATCCGCTCCGAAGCGCATATCGAGGACTTACCGATCGCCGAGCATCACCGGCAGATGATGCGCACCGCCTGGCGGCTCGGCGGTCTGCCGGAGTTCGCGGGGCTGAACCTGCGCCGCTGGGCCCACATGCTCGGCTTCCGCGGCCACTTCCTGACCAAGTCCCGCACCTGGTCGACCACCTTCACCGCGCTGCGGGCGGCCCGGGCCGCCTACCGGCTCGCCGAACACCGGGCGCGCCTGGGCGTACCGGCCGACGAACCCCTCGTGGTGATCAACCACTGGGACCTGGTCGGGGTCGGCTACCGCAACCCCGCCGAACGCGAACTCGCCGAAGCTATTGCCGCACGCCAGAAAGCCTCTCGCGGCAACCGTCCACAGGGGAGTGATCTGTATGGGTGACGTGGTGGCGTTCCGGCGGCGGGCGGCGTCGCCCCGGACCAACGCGACCGAGCGGGCCGGTTCGGTGCCGGACATCGCTGAGGATCGGCTGACCTACACCGTTGCGGAGGTGGCCTACCTGCTCAGCCTCTCGCGCGGGGTGACCTACCGGATGGTGCGCGAGGGCGAGATCCCGGCGCGACGGATCGGGCGGCGGTGGGTGATCCCGCGCGCGGCGTTCCGCGAGTGGCTGAACAACCTTCCACAACACGAGGGGGAGATCTGACATGGGACACGTGGTACCGACTCCGGCCGGCAACTACCGGGCCAACTGGCGCGAACCCTCGGGCCGGCAACGCTCGAAGACGTTCAAGACCCAACGGGAGGCCAAAGCCTTCCTCGCCCAGATCGAGGCGGCCAAGACCCAGGGCCTGTATGTGAGTCCGCATGCGGGCCGCACCCTGTTCCGGGAGCACGCGGACCGGTGGATGGAGGTGCGTCGAACCGAGGTCACGACGGCGGCCCGGGATGCCTCGGTGATGCGGACGCACGTGCTTCCGCAGTGGGGTGATTGGCCGCTGGCCAAGATCGATGATCTATCGGTTCAGAGGTGGGTCACGGAGTTGGCGGGTCGTCGGTCGCAGCCCGTGGTAGCGAAGTGTCTTCAACTCACGTCGGCTGTGATGCGCTCCGCAGTGCGGAACAGGCTGATCGCGACCAACCCGTGTGAGGGGGTGCGGGTGCCCAAGCGTCGCAAGCGGGACTCGGATGGGCGCATGATCACGCGGGAGCAGCTTCACGAACGCCTGTTGCCGGCCGTGCCCGCTCAGTACCGGGGTGTCGTCGCCTTGGCGGCGGGCTGTGGGTTGCGGTGGGGTGAGATCGCTGGTTTGCGTTGGGATGCGGTCGATCTGGAGCGGGAAGAGCTGCGGGTGCTGCGCACCGTGGTCGAGGTCGCCGGCCACACCATGCCCAAGCCCTACCCCAAGTCGAGGGCCGGTCGCCGCACCCTCCCCGTGCCGAAGTTCGCCGCAGAGCTGCTGCGGGAACAGGCCGTCCGGGCCGGCGCCAACCCGTCTGACCTGGTGTTTCCCAACAGGGAGGGCAAGCCTCTACTGCGGGGGCTGTTCCGCGCACGCATCTGGCGTCCCTCCCTGGTCCGGGCTGGCCTGCTCGGCCGTGTTACTCCCGGCGAGGGCGGGTATGAGGCGCGCTGGCTGAACGCGGGCGGGGTCGAGCAGCACGCCATCTTCGGCCGGCATCACGAGGCCGTGATGCATGTGGCTCGCCACCATGCCGGCGGCCTGCGCCTTCATGATCTCCGCCACTGCTACGGCACGTGGCTGGTCTCCGACGGTGTCCCGATCAACGTCGTTCAGACCGTCATGGGTCACGAACGCGCCGCGACCACCCTCGGCCTGTACGTCGACACACCCGACGAACTCACCAATCGCGTCCGCGATGTGTTCGAGCGGACCGAGAATGACCCTGACGACCCGGACGAAGGCTCGGCCGGCGTCCCAGCCCCGGCCCGCTGACTTTCTGCTGACTCCGGGGCTAATGGCCAGACAGAAAAACAGGTCGGGAATGCTTCTTAAAGCTTCCCGACCTGCTTTTTCTGTTGGTGGGCGATACTGGGATTGAACCAGTGACCTCTACCGTGTCAAGGTAGCGCTCTCCCACTGAGCTAATCGCCCGAGGCGGAGGCGGGAATCGAACCCGCGTACAGGGCTTTGCAGGCCCTTGCCTAAGCCACTCGGCCACTCCGCCGTTTCCCCGGTGCCGTTGCCGGCCCCCGGGAGTCAAGCCCTCCAGAGTGGGCCGCTCAGAGCGGACGACGGGACTCGAACCCGCGACCCTCACCTTGGCAAGGTGATGCGCTACCAACTGCGCTACGTCCGCACGCTCCCGGCTGGCTGTCCGTCCCGCTCTCGCGTGCCGGCGCCGCGTGCCGTGTTGCGAACGGAACTCTAGCCGACGCGCGGAGGCGGGATCAAATCGGGGGCACCCGCCGCGCGCCTCGCCGGGCGTTTGCTCAGGTCAGGTCGTTGGAGAGCAGGTGGGTGAGGGCTTCGTCGACGTTGACCCAGAGGTTCTCGTTGCCCGGGACGACGACGTCGTAGGTGCGGTCCAGGAACTCGGCGAGCTCCTGCGCCGAGGCCTCGAAGACGGCGTGGCCGGACGGCGAGCTGAGCTCGATCACGACCACCTCGGGATCGTCGACGGCCGGCCGGATCCGCACGTCGCCCTGGCCCGCCTCCGCGATCAGGCCGTCGGCGAGCAAGTCGCGGGCGAACACCCAGTCGACCCAGCCTGCACGGCCGGTACGGAACGCCGCGACGACGGCGTAGGGGTCGCGCGTGTCATAGCGGAGCTCGACCTGAACCGGGACGGCCGGGCTCCGGGGCGCCAGTAGGTCGAATACCGCCGCAGAGCGGAGTGTCACGTGTTCGTTGCGCATTGTGATCGCCTTTCCTGCTCCTTCCCGGCCAGGAAACGACCGAGCTCCACAGTTGTGACGCGGATGTGGCGCGCAACGCTCGCCTGCCGCGCATAGATCACCCATACGGGTCAGCGATATTCCGCTGGGCGACGAGTGTGTCGCGGTGCGTGTTCGGGGTCCGTGTGCAATTTCGTTACCTGTCCAGCGTGACCCCGATCGCACCTGGTTCGCGAACGCTGCGCGCGAGGACTCCCCTGGCGGCTGACCCCCAGTCGGGTCCGGGCCGGGGGCGCAACCCCCATGCGGACAGCGCGAGGCGCTGGGCACCGGCGTCAACCGTACGCGCGTCGTACCGGGCGAGTCCGCCGCTGTGAGCGCGGTCGCGCGTGACGCGGGGCACGTGGATCACCCGCGGATCCCTGGTGATCTCCGGTGCGGGGACGGCAACCACCCGCCCCGCCGCGCCCGATGCGTGCTCCGGCGGGGAGGCGACGGGGGAGCGGAACAACATCACCTGATCGGCGACAGTTGCCGGTCCTGCCCCGGGAGCCCTTGCGTTGTGCCTGGTCGCGGCGCCTGCCCGACACCCGCGGCACCCCCGATTTAGTGTTCCGGGAGGTGATCCGGTATGTTTCTCCCCGTCGCCGGGAACGGCCCACGGGGCGGAGCAGGCGACGGGCCTTGGGCGATTAGCTCAGCGGGAGAGCGCTTCGTTCACACCGAAGAGGTCACTGGTTCGATCCCAGTATCGCCCACGATCGCGGGAGCGCGGTCGGCGTGCAAAAGGCGCACGACGACCGCGCTCGTCTTGTTTTGTGCGGGCGAAGCCCCCAAACACCCCACCCGGGGCAAGCCCCCGACCCCCGTCGAGCTCCGGGGCCGATGTACGCGAAGTACGGACCCTGTCGCCCGGCATGTTTTGGGCGAAGCCCGCACACCCCAGCTGGGGACAAGCCCACGGATCCCCGTCGAGCCCTGACAACTTCGTTGGTGGATCTTGCGGACAGACGAACGAGAGTCCCTGGACCGCCGGTCCAGGGACTCTCGCCCTTTGTTGGTGCGTCGGACAATCACATTTTGTGGTTGCGTGATTGTCGAGAGTGTCCGAAGTGGATGATCATCGGTGAAACCCGGGATCACAAATCTTGGTCTTGCGTAGAATCGCACCCCGCGGCCGGGTTCCGTTGTGGCCGCGGGCTACGCCGCTTCCCAGTGGGTCACGTATGCCGCGACCTCGCCCCGGATCCAGGCGTCCAGCTTCGCCCGGTTCACCCGCCGGTTGAGCCGGTGCAGCCGCCCCCGCCGCACGTCGATTACGAGCGGCACGCCATTGGGCAGAAGCTCCGGCATGTGCCGTTCCAGCAGGCGGAGCGCCACTGTCGCACCGTCCCGGCTGAGCGGGCGCTCCTTCACGTACAGAAACGTCGCGAAGGCCACACCGTTCGCCTCCCGCAACCCCAGGTGCGGGGTGACGCCAAGATCCAGTTGCCCGCACCGCCAGCGGGCACTGCCGGTCGGAACCACGGTCGGACGCCATCCCCGCAGGCACCCCAGCCATCCCTCGGCGATGGCCTCGTAATGCGGCCGCTGTACCCGACCGGCCTGCTCGACAACGGTGGCCAGGGCCTCGTCGTCCCGGCCCTCCGCGCGCCCGGCACGGATCGCGTTGATGATCCGCGGGTAGAAGGAGAGCCCGTGCGGCGACGGCTCCTCGTAAAGCCTCCGCTGCTGCAGCACGGTGGACATCCGCATGGCCCCGGTACCGCTGCTGTAGTCCACGAAGCTGCCCAACGAAATCTTGATCACGCGAGGTGACGGGCGGAGCGAGCCTCGCAACGCGGCGACAGGGCGCGCAGCGGAGCCCGGAGACGAGCTATTCGACATGAGTCCCTCCTCGCGCTCCGACTGCACCCCCGTACAGCCGGGCACACCGGGGAAGCTAGCGATCACCCCTGACAGTCCGGGAGGCGTTTGCGCAGGTCAGCTGGACTGGAGGCGGGAAACCACCCGGCTGTCGCAACCGGGTCAGGAGCTCGGCACGCGGACGATCTCCTTGTGGGCGAGCTTGTCGCCGCGGAAGCAGAACCGGTAGGCCACCAGGTCGGCCCCGTTCAGCGGCTCGTCCACCGCCGGGTACTCCTCGCAGAAGGAGCCGGCCGGGGTCGGCCCGCCAGCCTCGTGCACGTCGTCGCGGGCCACGATCGAGTTGAGCGGCAGCTTGCGTCGCACGTCCTGCTCAGGTTGGCCCACCCCGGCCTGCTCGTACAGCGACCGCTGCACCGGGTCCCCGGCCGGCAGGTCCTGCGTGACGAGCACGGTGAGGAAAACGCAGCCGACGAGGGCGAACAACGCCAACCCGATGCCCACCCGCAACCCGACGGCCGGGGTCGACTCCGGGGGTGGCAGCGGCACCCCGGGCCCCTCCTCCGCGGCGGTCGGGGGATTGGTCGGTGGCTCGTCGGGCAGCGTGGCCGCCAGCCGGTACCCGCCGTCCATGGTGGGACCGGCCGCCAGCCTGCCCCCGGCCACGCGCACCCGCTCCCGCAGCCCGATGAGGCCCTGCCCGCCGCTGCTCACGTCCTCGGGCACCGGGGAGGTGGGAGGGGTGTTCTCCACGTCGACCAAGAGCCCGCCCTCGGAGAACCGCACGCAGACGTCGACCCGTGCGCCCGGGGCGTACTTGTGCGCGTTGGTCAGCCCCTCCTGCACCACCCGGTAGGCCGCGTGCTCGATCGCCGGCGCCAGCGGGAACGGCTTGCCCAACCGCTCCCACCGCACGTCCATCCCGGCCTCGCGGGAGCGCCGGAACAGTTCGTCGAGGTCGTCGAGGGTGTGCGGTTGCCCGCGGTCGGCGTCATCCTCCTGGGTGAGGACCCCGATGATCTGCCGCAGCTCCTGGAGCGCGGCCTGCGTGCCATCGCGCAGCACCCGCACGGCCCGCAGCTGCGACTCCGGCAGCTCGGCGGCGATCTCCAGCCCGCCCGCGTGCAGCGAGACCAGGGTGAGCTGGTGCCCGAGGCTGTCGTGCATCTCCCGGGCGATGCGGGTGCGCTCCCGCAGCCGGGCCTGGTTCGACACGACCAGCCGCTCCCGCTCCAGGAAGGCGTTGCGCTCGCGTAGCGCGTCCAGCAACGCCCGGTGCTGCGCCCGCGACCGGGCCACCAGGACCGGCAGCACCACGAACAGCAGTACGTAGGCGACAACGAAGACCAGGTGGTACGACTGGAACTCCCGCTCCCGCCACGGCCCCACGAACTGGGCCGTCACCGCGACCACGTGCGCCAGTCCCAGGCGCCACCAGCGGGAACTCCGGAAGCCGGCGGCATAGCTGGTGGCCACCAGCAGCGGGATCCCACCGATCTGGACGAAGCCGGCGAGCACGCCCGCGCCGGACAGCGCGAGCGCGGGGAACCGGAGCCGGGCGAGCATGAGAGCCGCGGCGCCGAGCAGCGCCAGGACCCTGCCGCCGGTCGTGTCCAGCTCGCCGTACCCCACCGCCGCGCCGAGCCCGACCACCAGCGCGGTCACGAACAGCTCGTACAGCACCTGGCGGCGCGACAGCGGACGCGGCGGCAGCAACGAGCGCAGCAGCTGCCCCGCTCGAGCGCGGAGGCGCTGACCAGGGCTGGCGGGGAGCTGGCTACCGGGCACGAACCGAAGGTAATGGGTCGTGTCCACCCATTCGGCGCAAACCGGGAGAAGCGGGTGAGCAGTCTCACGGTCACCGGCCGGCGCGGACGGCCGGACCGGGCGGTCGCGGGGCGCGAAACCGCTCGCCGTCGTGCCGCGCGGGCTCGATAACATCGACTGTCGAAACCACCTGTCCGCGCACCCGCGTGACGCCGGCTCGCCGGCTTCCGCCGTGGCCCGCCGAGCCGGGCCGGCGCCCTTCGAACCCGTGAGGAGACTCCCGTGTCGCAGCCCAGTCCCGTGTCCGCCGTGCCCGCCTCGCGCGTGGTGGTGCCGGCCGGGACCACCGCCGGCCAGGCGCTGCGCGACGCGGGAGCGCCCAACCGCGGGCCGCAGGCCGTCGTCGTGGTGCGCGACCCGCAGGGTCGGCTGCGCGACCTGTCCTGGGCGCCCGAGGTGGACACCGAGGTGGAGCCGGTGGCAGCCGACAGCGAGGACGGCCGCGCCGTCATCCGCCACTCCTGCGCGCACGTGCTGGCCCAGGCCGTGCAGGACCTGTTCCCCGAGGCCAAGCTCGGCATCGGACCGCCGGTCAAGGACGGCTTCTACTACGACTTCGACGTGGACCGGCCGTTCACGCCCGAGGACCTGCAGGCGCTGGAGAAGCGCATGAAGCAGATCATCAAGGGCGCGCAGCGGTTCTCCCGGCGGGTCGTGGACTCGGTCAAGGCCGCCCGCGAGGAGCTGGCCGCCGAGCCCTACAAGCTCGAGCTGGTCGACCTGAAGTCCGACGCCGCCGACGTGGACACCTCCGAGGTGATGGAGGTCGGCGGCGGTGAGCTGACGATCTACGACAACCTCGACCCGCGCAGCGGGGAGCGGATCTGGGGCGACCTGTGCCGCGGGCCGCACGTGCCCACCACCAAGTACATCCCGGCGTTCAAGCTCATGCGCACCGCCGCCGCCTACTGGCGGGGCAGCGAGAAGAACCCGCAGCTGCAGCGGATCTACGGCACGGCGTGGGAGTCGGCCGAGGCGCTGGAGAACCACCTGGAGCTGCTCGCCGAGGCCGAGCGGCGCGACCACCGCCGGTTGGGCACCGAGCTGGACCTGTTCAGCTTCCCCGACGAGATCGGCTCCGGCCTTCCCGTCTTCCACCCCAAGGGCGGGATCGTGCGCCGGGTGATGGAGGACTACTCGCGGCGCCGGCACGAGGAGGCGGGCTACGAGTTCGTCTACTCGCCGCACATCACCAAGGGCTCGCTGTTCGAGACCTCCGGGCACCTCGACTGGTACCGGGAGGGCATGTTCCCGGCGATGCACCTGGACGCGGAGCTGGACGAGGAGGGCAACGTCCGCAAGCCCGGCCAGGACTACTACCTGAAGCCGATGAACTGCCCGTTCCACAACCTGATCTTCCGGTCCCGGGGACGGTCCTACCGGGAGCTGCCGCTGCGGCTGTTCGAGTTCGGCTCGGTCTACCGGTACGAGAAGTCCGGCGTGGTGCACGGCCTGACCCGGGTGCGCGGCATGACCCAGGACGACGCGCACATCTACTGCACGCAGGAGCAGGTGCAGGACGAGCTGAAGTCGCTGCTGACCTTCGTGCTCGACCTGTTGCGCGACTACGGCCTCGACGACTTCTACCTGGAGCTGTCGACCCGCAACGAGGAGAAGTACGTCGGCTCGGACGAGGTCTGGGAGTCGGCGACCGCCGCGTTGCGGGAGGCTGCCGAGGCCAGCGGCCTCCAGCTGGTCCCCGACCCCGGTGGCGCCGCCTTCTACGGCCCGAAGATCTCGGTGCAGGCTAAGGACGCGCTCGGCCGGACCTGGCAGATGTCGACCATCCAGCTCGACTTCAACATGCCCGAGCGGTTCGGGCTGGAGTACACCGCCGCGGACGGTTCGCGGAAGCGGCCGGTGAAGATCCACCGGGCGCTGTTCGGCTCCATCGAGCGGTTCTTCGGTGTGCTCACCGAGCACTACGCGGGTGCGTTCCCGGCCTGGCTCGCTCCGGAGCAGGTGGTGGGCATCCCCATCGCCGACGAGCACGTCGAGCACCTGCAGCAGGTGGCCAAGGCGTTGCGGGCCAGGCGGATCCGGGTCGACATCGACCTCTCCGACGACCGGATGCAGAAGAAGATCCGCAACCACACCATGCAGAAGGTGCCGTTCCTGCTGCTGGCCGGCGGCAAGGACGTCGAGGCCGGGGCCGTCTCGTTCCGCTTCCGCGACGGCAGCCAGCTCAACGGGGTGCCGGTCGACCGGGCGGTGGACGCGATCAGCCAGTGGGTGCGGCGACGGGAGAACGCCTCTCCTACGGCAAAGAATTTCCGGGTGGAGGAGTCGTGAACGCCACCGGGGTGCCGGAGGACGGCCTGCCCGGCCCGGTCCCCGAGGTCGTGCCCCAGGAGGGCATCGGGGTGCCGGACCCGTTGCAGCGCCTGTGGACGCCGCACCGGATGGCCTACATCAAGGCCGAGACCAGGCCCGCCGACGCCGAGTCGGCCGGCTGCCCGTTCTGCCGGGTGGTCGACCTGCCCGACGACCAGGGACTGATCGTCGCCCGCGGGAAGTTGGTGTACGCGGTGCTCAACCTGTACCCGTACAACCCGGGCCACATGATGGTGCTGCCGTACCGGCACGTGGCCGACTACACCGAGCTCACCGCCGAGGAGACGGTCGAGCTGGCCGAGTTCACCCAGCGCACGATGCGGGCGGTCCGGCTGGTTTCGGCGCCGCACGGCTTCAACATCGGCATGAACCAGGGGCAGGTGGCCGGTGCCGGCATCGCTGGCCACCTGCACCAGCATGTGGTGCCCCGGTGGGGTGGCGACGCGAACTTCATGCCGGTCGTCGGCCACACCAAGGTGCTCCCGCAGCTGTTGGGCGAGACCCGGGCGCTGCTGGCCGATTCCTGGCAGCAGGTCGACTGACCTGCTCGGGGCGACGTCGTGGCCCGCGGCCCCGGTCGCGCCGCTGCGGTTTACCCGAGCTGGTCCTTTGCCGCGGTGCCAGGTCCGTCCGACAGCCCCACGTGCCCACCGGGCGGTGGGGCTCCCACGGGCCGCCGGTGAGGTCGCGCGCCCGGCGACAGGAGACCGGGGCGAGGTAATGAAGAACACCTGGCGTCCCTCGCGAGAGGTGTCCTTGGCAGCGGCCGGCCACCGGCTGGTTAGGCTGCCGACACCAGACCAACCCGTCGCCCACGGTAGGTGCCGAAGCTTCCCGATGCTCAACATCCGCGCGCGTGCCTCGGTCTCCCGCGTCACCGATCCGATCGGGGCGTGGCTGGTCAGGCGCGGCCTCACCCCGAACGTCGTCACGGTGGTCGGCACCACCGGCACCGTGATAGGCGCGCTGTGGTTCCTGCCGCGCGGCCAGCTCTTCGTCGGCGCTCTCGTCGTGACCGTGTTCGTTCTCTTCGACCTGCTGGACGGCGCCATGGCGCGGGCCGCGGGATCGACCCGCTTCGGCGCCGTTCTTGATGCCAGCTGTGACCGCATCGCCGACGGTGCCCTGTTCGGCGCCCTGGCCTGGTACGCGTTCACCATCGGTGACCATCCGCTGGCGGCGGCCGCCCTGGTGTGCCTGGTGACCGCGCAGGTTATCTCCTATATCAAGGCGCGGGCCGAGGCGTCCGGGCTGACCGCGGACGGCGGTCTGGTGGAGCGCGCGGAGCGGTTCATCATCGCGCTGGTCGGCACCGGGCTGGCCGGCCTGGGCCTGTCCTGGACGTTGCCGGTCGCGTTGTACCTGCTCGCGGTGCTCTCGGTGGTCACCGTGGTGCAGCGGCTGGTGATCGTGCACCGGGTGGCGAAGGAGGCGGACGAGTGAGCGCGAGGGCGAGGCTGGTCGACGCGGGCTACGCCGCCGGCTGGCGGGTGGTGCGCACGCTTCCCGAGCCGCTGGCCCGCGGTGCGTTCCGGCTCGGCGCCGACTTGGCGGTGCGCCGTGGTGGCGCCGGGGCCCGACAGCTGCGCCGTAACCTTGCCCGGGTCCGTCCCGATGCCAGCCCCGCCGAACTGGACCACCTGCTGCGCTGCGGGTTGCGCTCCTACGCCCGGTACTGGTGCGAGGCGTTTCGCCTGCCCGCCATGGACCTACGTGCGGTGCATCGCAGGCTGGACGCGAGCGTCGCGGGCAGGGAGCACCTCGATGCCGCGCTGGCCGCGGGGCGCGGCGTGATCGCCGTCCTGCCGCACACCGGGAACTGGGACATGGCCGGTGTCTGGCTGGCCCACCAGTACGGGCGGTTCACCACGGTGGCGGAGCGGCTGCGCCCGGAGTCGCTGTTCCGCAGGTTCGTCGCCTACCGGGAGTCCTTGGGTTTCGAGGTCGTCCCGCTGACCGGTGGGGACCGTTCGGTGGCGGCAACTTTGGTCAGACGGCTGCGGGAGAACCGGGTCGTGTGCCTGGTCGCCGACCGGGACCTGACCACCTCCGGGGTGCCGGTGACGTTCTTCGGCGAGCCGACCCGGATGCCGGCCGGGCCGGCGTCGCTGGCCGCCACCACCGGGGCGGCCCTGCTGCCGGTGCGCTCGCACTACACCGACGCAGGGGGCTGGGAATTCCTGATCTACCCGCCGGTGCCGGTGGACGGGCGGAGGTCGGTCCCGGCGGCCACCCAGGCCATGGCCGACGTCTTCGCCGCCGACATCGCCGAGCGGCCCGAGGACTGGCACATGCTGCAGCCGTTCTGGCCCGCGGACCTGCCGGCGGCGCGGCGGGCCGAGCTCGCACCGGAGGGGGCGGTGACCACGGAGGGCGCCCGATGAGGATCGGGATCGTCTGCCCGTACTCCTTCGACGTCCCCGGCGGAGTGCAGGCCCACGTGGTGGACCTGGCCCGCGCGCTGCGCGGGCTCGGCCACCAGGTCGACGTGCTCGCCCCGGCCGACGAGGACACCCCGCTGCCGGACTTCGTCACCCCGGCCGGCCGGGCGCTGGCCATCCCGTACAACGGCTCGGTGGCCCGGCTGGCGTTCGGCCCGGTCTCCTACGCCCGGGTGCGCCGGTGGATCCGCGACCACGAGTTCGACGTGCTGCACCTGCACGAGCCCACCGCTCCGAGCCTGTCCATGCTCGCGTTGATGGCGGCCGACGGCCCCATCGTGGCCACCTTCCACACCTCCACCCCGCGGTCCCGGGCGTTGACCGCGTTCCAGGGGGTGCTGCAACCGTTCCTGGAGAAGGTGACCGCACGGATCGCCGTGTCGGCGTTGGCGCGCCGGGTGCAGGTGGAGCATCTCGGCGGGGACGCGGTGGAGATCGCCAACGGCGTCGACGTCGGATTCTTCGCCAATGCCGAGCCGTTGGAGGGATACCCGCGCGAGGGCGGCACGGTGGGATTCGTCGGCCGCTTCACCGAGTCCCGCAAGGGAATGCCGGTGTTGCTGGACGCGTTGCGGCTGCTCGTCGACGAGCTTCCGGAGCTGCGCTTGCTGGTGGCGGGTCGGGGCGATTCCGACGACCTACGGAAGGCGGCCGGCCCAGAGCTGGCCGACCGCCTGGTGCTGCTCGGCCAGGTCGACGACGGGACCAAGGCGCGCGCCCTCCGCAGCGTCGACGTCTACTGCGCACCCAACACCGGCGGCGAGAGCTTCGGGATCATCCTCGCCGAGGCGATGGCCGCCGGGGCCCCGGTGGTAGCCAGCGACCTCGACTCCTTCCGTCGGGTGCTCGACGACGGTCGGGCCGGGGTGCTGGTGCCGGTGGGGGAACCGGACCCGCTGGCCGACGCGTTGCACGACCTGCTGGCCGACCCGCGGTGGCGGACCGAGCTGGCCGCGGCGGGCCGCCGCCGGGTCGCCGCGTTCGACTGGTCACTGGTGGCCGCCCAGGTGCTACGGGTCTACGAGACCGCGGTCGCCGCCGACCCGCGTCGGGTCCGGGAGGCGGGGGAGGGACCTGCCGCGTGACCGTCCTGATCAGCACGCTCGTCGTGGTGCTGGTGCTGGCCGCGTTGGTTGGCCTGTGGGGCCTGTTCACCGCCAACCGGCTGGACCGGCTGCACGTGCGCACCGACGCGGCATGGGCCGCCCTGGAGGCGGCACTCGCCCGGCGCGCGGTCGTGGCCCGCACGGTGACGGCGGCCGCGGAGCTGCCCGCCAGGGACGGTCCGCGGCTGCGTGCGGCGGCCGTCCGGGCGGAGCGTGCCGTCCGCGCCGAGAAGGAGGCTGCCGAGAACGAGCTGGGCCGGTTGCTGGCCGTGCTGGATCGCCAGGTCCTGCCCGCCTCGCTGGTCGCCGAGCTGTCCGACGCCGAGCAACGTGTCGTCCTGGCACGGCGGGTGCACAACGACGCGGTCCGGGACACCCTGGCCCTGCGCCGGCGCCGCCCGGTTCGCTGGCTGCGGCTGGCCGGTACCGCCGGTGAACCGGAGTACTTCGAGATCGTCGAGCCGCCGGCGCCCGCCGAGGCCGGCGCGGCCCCGGAGTCCCGGCCGGCGGCGCGCGTGGTGCTGGTCGACTCCGCCGACCGGGTGTTGTTGTTCAACGGCTACGACCCGGCCTGCCCGCAGGAGTCCTTCTGGTTCACCGTGGGCGGGGGCGTGGCGCCGGGGGAGGAGCTGCGTGCGGCGGCCCTGCGCGAGCTGCACGAGGAAACGGGCCTGCGGATGGCGCCCGGCGAGCTGGTGGGCCCGGTGTGGCGCCGGCGGATCCTGTTCCGCTGGGACGGGCACACCTACGACGGCGACGAATGGTTCTTCCTGGCACGGGCCAACGGCCACAACCCGACGGTGGACACCTCCGGCTTCAACGAGCTGGAGAGCCGTACCGTGCGAGCACACCGGTGGTGGAGCGCGGCGGAGCTGCAGGACACGGGCGACACCGTGTACCCGCTCCAGCTCGGCGAGCTGCTCCCGGACCTGCTTGCGAAGCAATGGGACGGCACGACGCGCACCATCCGCTAGCCGGCCCATGGTGGCCGGCTGCCAGGGCAGGGCCGCCGCGGCGAGCTGGCCACAGCTGGCCGCGGCGATGGGCCTGGGCCGGGCAAAGGTACTCGGGGAACTGGACCAGTTGCCCGCGCTGCCCTCCGGCAGCTCGCGTGTGGCATCACCGGGCGGACGGCGAGACGTGGGTACGTGCTCCCCGGCTCCCGCCGTCGCCCGGACTTCCTTCGCGCCCCGGCTACTTGCCCATCTTCGCCGCGATCGCCTCCGGTAGCGGGTCGTAGCGCGCGAAGCGGCGGGTGAACGACGCCGTGCCCGAGGTCATCGAACGCAGCTCCACCGCGTAGCGGACCAGCTCGGTCGCCGGAACCTCGGCCCTGATCAGCGTGCGCCCCAACCCGGCGGACTCGGTGCCCAGCACCCGGCCGCGCCGGCCCGACAGATCACCCAGCACCGTGCCCATGTAGTCGTCCGGCACCTGCACGGCCACCTCATCCACCGGCTCCAGCAGGGTGATCCGGGCGTTGGCGGCCGCGTCCTTCAGCGCCAGCGAGCCCGCGGTCTGGAAGGCCGCGTCCGACGAGTCGACGCTGTGCGCCTTGCCGTCCACCAACGTGACCCGGATGTCGACGACGGGGTGGCCGCCCAGCAGCCCCCTGGCCATCTGCGCCCGGATTCCCTTCTCCACACTGGGAATGAACTGGTTCGGGATGGCCGCGCCCACGATCTTGTCGACGAACTCGAAACCCGAGCCGCGGGGCAGCGGCTCCACCTCGATGTCGCACACGCCGTACTGGCCGTGCCCACCGGACTGCTTCACGTGCCGGCCGTGCCCCTTGGCCGGACCGGCGAAGGTCTCCCGCAACGCGATCCGCACCGGCTGGGTATCCACCTCGGCACCGCCGGCCCGCAGCCGCTGCAACACCACGTCGGCGTGCGCCTCACCCATGCACCACAGCACGAGCTGGTGGGTCTCGGCGTTGCGCTCCAGCCGGAGCGTGGGGTCCCCGGCCACCAGGCGGGTGAGGTTGCGGGCGAGGTTGTCCTCGTCGCTGCGGCTGCGCGCGACCACCGCCACCGGCAGCAGCGGCTCCGGCATGTCCCACGGCTGCACCAACATCGGCTCCCCGGTGGCCGAGATCGTGTCGCCGGTCTCGGCCGAGCCGATCTTGGTCAACGCACACAGGTCACCCGCCACGCAGAACGGCACCTCGCGGAGCTGGGCGCCCAGCGGCGAGTACACGTGCGCGACCCGCTCGTCGGTGTCGTGGTCGGCGTGGCCGCGGTCGGCCAGCCCGTGCCCGGACACGTGCACCGAGCCCTCCGGCCGCAATGTCCCGGAGAACACCCGGACCAGCGAGACCCGGCCGACGTAGGAGTCGACGGCGGTGCGCACGACCTCGGCGAGCAGCGGTCCCTTGGGGTCGGGCGAGAGCCGTTGCCGCGGGATTCCGTCCACCGAGCTGGCCTCGGGCAGCACGTGCTCGAGCGGGGAGGGGAACCCGCGGGTGAGCACCTCCAGCAGCTCGGCGATACCGAGCCCGGACACCGCGCACGCCGGCAGCACCGGGTAGAAGGTGCCGCGCACGACCGCCTTCTCCAGGTCGTCGATCAGCGTTTCCTGGTCGATCTGCTCACCGGCCAGGTAGCGGTCCATCAGGGACTCGTCCTCGCTTTCCGAGATG
Organism: Longimycelium tulufanense; assembly: GCF_014645795.1. Classification (GTDB taxonomy): domain Bacteria; phylum Actinomycetota; class Actinomycetes; order Mycobacteriales; family Pseudonocardiaceae; genus Longimycelium; species Longimycelium tulufanense. Next base: position 15,512 of record NZ_BMMK01000028.1, read on the forward strand.
ATCCCCTCGATCAACGCGTTGCGGTGGTCGGCGACGAACGACTCCAGCCCGGGGTCGGGTTCGTGTACCGCGGGTGGGTAACCCTTCGCGTAGTCGAACACCCGCTGCGTGATCAGGCCGACGACCTTGTTCAGGCCGTCGCCGGGCACCGGCAGGTAGAGGGGGAGGACGCCGTTTCCGAACGCCTGCTGGCAGGAGGCCAGCTCGCTGTCGAAGTCGGCACGGTGGTGGTCCAGGCGGCTGATCACGACCGCCCGGGGCATGTTGACCGCCGCGCACTCCTCCCACAGCGCGATCGTGGCGGCGTCGACGCCCTCGGACGCGCTGACGACGAACAACGCGGCGTCCGCCGCCCGCAGGCCGGCTCGCAGCTCGCCCACGAAGTCGGCGTAGCCCGGGGTGTCGATCAGGTTGACCTTGACGCCGTCGTGCACGAAGGGCGCGACGGCGAGCCCAACCGAGCGTTGTTGCCGTACCGCGGCCGGGTCCTGGTCACACACCGTGGTGCCCTCGGTGACCGAGCCGGCCTTGCCGATGACCCCGGCCGCGGCGAGCAACGCCTCGGTGAGGGTGGTCTTTCCGGACCCGGAGGGTCCCACCAGCACCACGTTGCGCACCTTGGCCGGGTCGGTTACAGCGACCGACGCTCCGGCATGCCCGTTCTCGGCGTGTTTGGTACCCATCGGGCACCACCTCCAAGTTCACGTCAGGGCGCGGTCCGGCGGACCGGCCGCCGGGCGGGACGAGCTCGCCGGGCATCCGCGCCGGCTCGGCGACACCTCTTTCGAGCTGGTCCCCCCGCCATTCACTGGACGTTCATGTGCTGGATCTCACACCGTTGTGCAGGTTGGGACAAGACCGGCCGACCCGACCCCATCCAGGAGGACGAATGCGAGCGCTCCCGACTCCCACCACCGAACCCGCGCTCGTCGGTGGCAGGCGCGCGCCCAGCGGCGGCCGGTTGCCGTGGAGCTGGGCCCGGCAGGCGCTTGAGGAGGCGCGCAACTACTGGATCGCGACGAACCGGCCCGGGCGCCCGCCGCACTGCCGGCCGGTGTGGGGCGTGTGGCAGCTGGACGGCTTCTGGTTCACCACCGGCTCCCGGGCGAACCGCAACCTGGCGAAGGACGACGCGATCGCCGTGCACCTGGAGAGCGGGCAGCAGGTGGTGATCGTGGAGGGTCGGGCGGTGCGGACCCGTGAGCACGCCGATCTCATCCGGTTCGCCAAGGCCGTGGACACCAAGTACGGCTGGGACGCGGTGCCGGCCGACGACGGCGTGACCGACCCCGAGGGGAACGGCGGGCCCGTGTACGTGGTGCGCCCCGGGCTGGTGCTGGGGTGGAACACCGATGTCTCCGTCGCCACGCGGTGGGAGTTCGGGACGTGATCGTCGTCGCTCGGGGCGCGGGGTTCGGACGCTGATCCTCTTCTGGCTCGACGCCAATGCGGGAGGTCGTGGTGGCGGGGGCGGAACGGTCCTCCTCCGGGCGCAAGTCGACCACTGCCGGGCGGTGGCCGCCCGCGATCGATTGGACTGCCGGAAACGGTCCGGAATGGCATCCCTGGCTGGTCCACGTCGGCCGTAGGATTGCGGGGAGGCCGTCGTGCGGACGGCGGCGTCGGCAGGCTGCAGGAGTGGAAAGGGTCCCCAGGTGACCGAGACCGAGACCGGGCAGAACGACGTCGCGCAGGTGACCGGCACCGCCCGGGTCAAGCGCGGGATGGCCGAGATGCTCAAGGGCGGCGTGATCATGGACGTGGTCACCCCCGAGCAGGCCAAGATCGCCGAGGACGCCGGCGCCGTGGCCGTCATGGCCCTGGAGCGGGTGCCGGCGGACATCCGGGCCCAGGGCGGCGTGGCGCGGATGAGCGACCCGGACCTGATCGACAAGATCATCGACGCGGTCTCCATCCCGGTGATGGCCAAGGCCCGGATCGGCCACTTCGTCGAGGCGCAGGTGCTGCAGGCACTCGGCGTGGACTACGTCGACGAGTCCGAGGTGCTCACCCCGGCCGACGAGGCCAACCACATCGACAAGTGGGCGTTCACCGTGCCGTTCGTGTGCGGCGCCACCAACCTCGGGGAGGCGCTGCGCCGGATCACTGAGGGCGCGGCGATGATCCGCTCCAAGGGCGAGGCCGGGACCGGGAACGTCGTCGAGGCCACCCGGCACATGCGGGAGATCCGGGCGGAGATCCGTCGGCTCACCGTGCTCGATGAGGCGGAGCTCTATGCCGCGGCCAAGGAGCTGCGCGCACCCTACGAGCTGGTCAAGGAGATCGCCGAGACCGGGAAGCTCCCGGTGGTGCTGTTCACCGCGGGCGGGATCGCCACGCCCGCGGACGCGGCGATGATGATGCAGCTCGGCGCCGAGGGCGTGTTCGTCGGCTCCGGGATCTTCAAGTCGGGCGACCCGGCGAAGCGGGCCGAGGCGATCGTGAAGGCCACGACCTTCCACGACGACCCGGACGTGATCGCCAAGGTGTCCCGCGGCCTGGGGGAGGCCATGGTCGGCCTGAACGTGACGGAGCTCCCGGAGACCCAGCGCCTGGCCACCCGCGGCTGGTAACTCCCCGAGATGTCGTGTCTCTGAGGGCCCTGGCTTGCGCCAGGGCCCTCAACCAATTCCTGGGATAGAGCTCGATCTCCGCCTAATGCGTGTTCGAGCCGGCCAGCTTGGCGTCACACGTGACCAGAGGCAGTCCGAGATCTTCCGCGAGCGTGATGTATGCGGCGTCGTAGGAGGTAATGCTGTGCCGTAGCTGCCAGATCCGCTCTATGTAGGGCGTGTGCGGTGCTCGGGCAAGGGTGAAGACCTTGAGGTTCTCCATCACTCCCTCGGCGGTGTCCTCAGACATCTCCCCCCGGATCACTTGTGCGCGGATGGCACCGATCACCTCGACGTCGATCAACGCCGGAGCTGCGGCAACACCAGACAGCAGGCGCTTGACGAGGTCGCGGTCGGGGTTGCGGGCGCCGAGGAACTCGACGAGGGCGGAGGCGTCGATCACGAAGTCCGGCCTTACCATTCGGCGCGTTCCTTCCGCATCTGGCGGATCGACTCGGCGATCAGTTCACGATCGACTCCGCCCGCGCGCCGTTCGTCGGCTCGTCGAAGGATCTCTTCTGTGGGAAGGGTGTCTGTCATCTCTTCCAGCTGACGACTCAGGTAGGCGGTCATGTCGAAGCCGCGAGCGGTCAGGTGCGAGTCCCGCCGAGGCCGCGGAGACCCGGGACCGCTGTGTGGTTGTTCACTCATGGCTTCCACGCTGTCGGCGGCTGCCGCCGTAGACCTGAAGCTTGCAGTCGTGTTGGTGCTCGATAGAGCCGACCCGGGCGGGCTTGATCACGCCCTTACACGTGTTCCATGACGAGGACGTAGCTCGTTCCTTCCGTCAGGGCCTGGTACACGTGCGGGACGTCGCCCGGGAACGTGGCGTAGTCGCCGGGGGCCAGCTCCACAGCGTTGTCCACCGGCCCCGTGCGCAGGCGCCCCCGGTTGACCACCAGGTGCTCCACGGTCCCCGGAATATGCGGGTCCGCGTGCCGCGGTCGGTCGGGCTCGATCCCGATCATGTAGATATCCCGCCGCGCGTTCGGCGGGCAGGAAGAGAGCAGCGTCGCCGCGTAGTGCGTCTGCTCCGAGTGGATCGTGGGCCCCTCGCCGGCCCGGCGCACGCGCACCTGCGGCGTGGGCGGCTCCACGAGCCGGCTGAACGGCACCCCGAGCGCCACCCCGAGCGCCCACAACGTCTCCACGCTCGGGTTCCCGCTGGCCGACTCCAGCTGGGACACCGTCGACTTCGCGATCCCGGCCCGCTTGGCCAGCTCCGACAACGACATCCCGACCCGCTCCCGCTCCCGGCGCAGGGCGGTGGCGATGACGTCCAGCGGCGCACCGCGGCGATCGTCCTGGTTCATGCGTTCGCTCCAGCGAATCATTCGTTCGTGTTGACGAACAGGACCGATGCTGTTCAGCATACGGGTCGATGTGTTCGATATGGCGAACCCTGGATCGCAAACTCCTCCGTGACGCCCTGGCGGTGGCGGCCGCCACGGGCGTGATCGGCATCTCCTTCGGCGCGATCGCCGTGGCCAGCGGCATGCCCGCCTGGCTGGCCGCCGCAATGTCAACGCTGGTCTTCGCGGGCGGCTCGCAGTTCATGGCGCTGGGCGTGCTGGCCGCCGGCGGTGGTGCGGTCGCCGCCGTGCTTGCGGCGTTGCTGCTCAACGTCCGCCACCTGCCGTTCGGTCTGGCGATCGCCGACGTGCTCGGGCCCGGCCGCGTCGACCGCTTCCTCGGCTGCCACCTGATGACCGACGAAACCGTCGCCTTCGCGCTCACCCAGACCGACCCCCGGCGCCGCCGGGTCGCCTACTGGACGAGCGCGACTGCGTTGTTCGTCACCTGGAACACCGGCGTGTTGGTCGGCGCGTTCGCCGGACAGGCGCTCGGGGACCCCAACGCGTTCGGCGTCGACGCGGCCTTCCCCGCCAGCATCATCGCGCTCCTGCTGCCCGCGCTGCGCGACCGGGCCACCGCCCGGGTCGCCCTCGCCGCGGCCACCGTGGCCCTCGCCACCACGCCGGTGTTGCCGGCCGGCCTCCCCGTGCTGCTGGCCCTGCTCGGTCTCCTCGCCGCCTACACCACGGCGAAACCGCAGGTCAGCGAGGAGAAGATCGGATGACCCTCACCACCGTGCTCGTTCTTGCTTCAGGCACTTATGCTTTGCGCTTGGCCGGGCCGCTGCTGCGGGACCGGCTGCACCTGCCCGAGCGGGTCGAGCGGATCATGTCCCACGCGGCCACTGCGTTGCTCGCCGCGCTCGTGGCGACCGCGGCGTTGACCGCCGACGGCGGGTTCTCCGGGTGGGCACGACCCCTCGGGGTGGCCGTCGGGGCGCTCGCCGCCTGGCGCCGGCTGCCGTTCGTGGCGGTGGTCGTGCTCGCCGCGTCGACCACCGCGCTCCTGCGGCTGGTCGGCATCCCCTGACAGGGAAAAGAGGTGTGCCGCGCGCCGTGCCCGCGACCCGGGCCGGCCGCGGCCGAGGGCACCCGTGTGTCCGGCGCACCCGCCGGGGGCGCGGGTGTCGTACCTGAAGCGACGAGGAGGGCTTGCGGCGTGGATTCGCTGGGGCTGAAGAGCGCCGTGGGCGCCAAGGGCGCGGACGGCGTCACCGCGGGGGACGAGGGTTACGCGAAATCCCTCACCAACCGCCAGATCCAGATGATCGCCATCGGCGGCGCCATCGGTGTGGGCCTGTTGCTGGGGGCCGGTGGCCGCCTGCAGTTCGTCGGCCCGGGCCTGGTGCTGTCCTACGCCATTTCCGGCGTGGCCGCGTTCTTCGTGATGCGCGCCCTGGGCGAGCTCGTGCTGCACCGCACCACGTCCGGCAGCTTCGTGGAGTACGCCCGCGAGTTCATCGGGCCCTGGGCGGGCTTCGCCAGCGGCTGGATGTACTGGCTGAACTGGGCGATGACCGGTATCGCCGAGTGCACGGCCGCCGCGATCTACGTCAGCCGCTGGCTGCCCGATGTCCCGCAGTGGATCACCGCGCTGGTCGCGTTGGGTGTGTTGCTGGTCGTCAACCTGTTGTCGGTGAAGCTGTTCGGCGAGCTGGAGTTCTGGTTCGCGCTGGTCAAGGTGCTGGCCATCGTCGTCTTCCTGTTCGTTGGTCTCGCCCTGATCACCACCGGTGCCTCGGTGGGCGACACCGGGCACCACGCCGGGATCGGCAACCTGACCGAGCACAACGGCTTCCTGCCCAACGGCTTCCCCGTGGTGTTGATGGCGTTGCAGGGCGTGATCTTCGCGTTCGCCGCGATCGAGATGGTCGGCATCGCGGCGGGGGAGACCGACAACCCGCGCAAGGTGCTGCCCAAGGCGATCAACAGCGTGGTCGTCCGGATCGCGGTCTTCTACGTCGGCTCGATCCTGCTGCTCGCCCTGGTCCTGCCGTGGACGATGTACAGCGGCAACGAGAGCCCGTTCGTCACGGTCTTTTCCCACCTGGGGGTTCCGGCCGCCGGCGACATCATGAATGCGGTGGTGCTGACCGCGGCACTGTCGTCCTGTAATTCCGGTTTGTACTCGACCGCCCGGATTCTGCGCTCCCTCTCCCAGCGGGGCGAGGCCCCGGCGTTCACCGCCAGGATGAGTCGGCGCCAGGTCCCCTATGGCGGCATCCTGTTTACCGGTTTTGTCTATCTCTGTGGTGTGGCGCTCAACTACTGGATCCCGACGGACGCTTTCGACATCGCGGTCAACGTGGCCTCGCTGGGCATCATCACCACCTGGATGACGTTGTTGTTCTGCCAGATCCAGCTACGTCGGAAGGCGCTGCGCGGCGAGATCGAGCGCCCCTCGTTCCGCATGCCGGGCGCGCCCTACACGGGCTGGGCCACGCTGGCCTTCCTGGTGGGCTGCCTGGGCCTGATGGCCTTCTCCGACGACTGGAAACAGCAGGTCGCGGTGGCCCTGGCGCCGGTGCTGGCGATCGTGCTCGCGGTGGGTTGGCGGATCATCGAGACCCGCCGCGCCGGGAACCAGGTCTGAAGTTCTCGTTGACAGTTTTGCCAGGGGTGGAGCCGCGCCGGCGGTTCCACCCCTGTTGTCTTCCTGCCGAACCACCTGCCCCGCCGTGCCCCACGCCACACCATGATTTCGTTGTGTCGATCACAACAAAGGCGGGCTGGCTCACGTTTCGCCCGGAACGATCCCGCCGTTTGTTACGGACAGTGATCATCTGGTCATATTCCTTACCGCGAACGTGGTGATGTGATCCCTGTTACGTCACTGCCTGTCGATTTCGTGGCTTCGGGTTAACGGTGGCTATCGTCCGGCCTTCGAGGGCTGGTCGGGTAGCGGGAGACCCGACCACAACAGTTGACGGGAGGGCTCGCAGCGTGGATTCGCTGGAGCTGAATCGCACCCCTGGCACCCCGGGTGCCGGCGGGGTCGACACCGGGGACGACGGCTACGCCAAGTCCCTCACCAACCGCCAGGTGCAGATGATCGCCATCGGCGGCGCCATCGGCGTCGGCCTCTTCCTCGGCGCCGGTGGCCGGTTGCAGGCCGCGGGACCGGGCTTGGTGCTTTCCTACGCGGCTGCCGGTATCGCCGCCTTCTTCGTGATGCGTGCCCTGGGCGAGCTCGTGCTGCACCGGCCCGTCGCGGGTAGCTTCGTGGAGTACGCCCGTGAGTTCATCGGACCGTGGGCCGGCTTCGCCAGCGGCTGGATGTACTGGGTCAACTGGGCGATGACCGGCATCGCCGAGATCACCGCCGCCGCCATCTACGTGCACAAGTGGCTGCCCGACGTCCCGCAGTGGATCACCGCGCTGATCGCGTTGGGCGTGTTGCTGGTCATCAACCTGTTGTCGGTGAAGCTGTTCGGCGAGCTGGAGTTCTGGTTCTCCGTCATCAAGGTGCTCGCGATCGTCGTCTTCCTGTTCGTCGGCCTCGCCCTGGTGATCACCAGCGCCGGTATCGGCGACACCGGTGTGCACGCCGCGGTGAGCAACCTGACCACGCACGACGGCTTCCTGCCCATGGGCTTCCCGGTCGTGCTGCTGGCCCTGCAGGGCGTGATCTTCGCCTACTCGGCCATCGAGATGGTCGGTATCGCGGCGGGCGAGACCCAGAACCCGCACAAGGTGATCCCACGCGCCGTCAACGGCGTCGTCTGGCGGATCGGCATCTTCTACATCGGGTCGGTCCTGCTGCTGACGATGATCCTGCCGTGGACCATGTACAGCGGTAAAGAAAGCCCGTTCGTGACCGTCTTCTCCGCCCTGGGTGTCCCCGGCGCCGGCGACCTGATGAACGCGGTGGTGCTGACCGCGGCACTGTCGTCGTGTAACTCCGGCCTCTACTCGACCGGCCGGATCCTGCGCTCACTGGCGAGCAAGGGCGAGGCACCCGCCTTCACCGCCCGGATGAGCAGCCGGCACGTGCCCTACGGCGGCATCCTCTTCACCGCGATCGTCTACCTGTTCGGTGTCTTCCTGAACTACTTGGTCCCGTCCGCGGCGTTCGACATCGCGGTCAACGTGGCCTCGCTGGGCATCATCACCACGTGGATGACCCTGCTGTTCTGCCAGGTCCGACTGCGACAGCGGGCGGCCCGCGGGGAGATCGAGCGGCCCTCGTTCCGGATGCCGGGCTCGCCCTACACCAACTACGGCGCGCTGGGCTTCCTCGTGCTGTGCCTCGCGCTGATGGCCTTCTCCGACGACTGGAAACAGCAGCTGGCGATCGCGCTGGCCCCGGTCCTGGCCGTGGTCCTGGTGGTGGGCTGGAAGCTGGTGTCCGCCCGGCGTCGCGCCGCGGAGGGGGCCACGGCCCTCGCGGCGGTCGCCGCCAGGGAGCCCGTCGACTGACCGTGATCCTTCTTCCGGGTGGGGCCGGGCCGGAACCACTCCGGCCCGGCCCCACCCGTTCCGCCTGCCGGCAACTACCCTTCTGATCTGGAAGAACCCCTGACGAACCGGAGGCATCCCGTCGTGTCCGCAGCCCAGCCCGTCATCGGCGTGCTCGCCCTTCAGGGTGACGTCCGCGAGCACCTGGTCGCGCTCGCCGAGTGCGACGTGCTCGCCCGTCCGGTGCGCCGCCCCGAGGAGCTGGCCGAGGTGCACGGCCTGGTGCTGCCCGGTGGCGAGTCCACCACGATGAGCCGGCTGCTGGAGACCTTCGAGCTGCTCGAGCCGCTGCGCGAGCGCCTGCGGGCCGGGATGTCCGCCTACGGCTCGTGCGCCGGCATGATCCTGCTCGCGACCAAGGCCCTGGACGCCCGGCCCGACCAGCACCAGCTCGGCGCGATCGACATGGTCGTCCGGCGCAACGCCTTCGGCCGGCAGGTCGACTCCTTCGAAGCCGACCTGGACTTCACCGGCCTGCCCGGGGCGCCGCTGCACGCGGTGTTCATCCGCGCCCCCTGGGTGGAGTCCGTCGGCGCCGGGGTCGAGGTGCTGGCCACCATCCCCGACCGTCCGGAGGCCGGGGCGGCCGCCGGTAGGATCGTGGCGGTTCGCCAGGGGCAGGCGCTCGCCACCTCGTTCCATCCGGAGCTGACCGGTGACGGGCGCGTGCACCGCCTGTTCGTGGAGATCGTCCGCGCGTCCTGACCGCGCCCGGCCACGCGCAGGCAAGGCAGTGGTAACACTGCGTGCCGACGCACTGTCGGTGTCCGGTGGCGACGGTGGGCGGCGTATCCCCTCCGCCCACGCGCACCGACCGGGTGCGGGGTGTCGGCGCAGCAACACAGGAGGAGAGATGAGCGGCCACTCCAAGTGGGCCACCACCAAACACAAGAAGGCCGCCCTCGACGCCAAGCGCGGCAAGCTGTTCGCGAAGCTCATCAAGAACATCGAGGTCGCCGCGCGGACCGGTGGGGGTGACCCGGACGCCAACCCGACGCTGTACGACGCCGTGCAGAAGGCGCGGAAGAGCTCCGTGCCGATGGACAACATCCAGCGGGCGATCAAGCGCGGGTCGGGCGCCGAGGCCGGTGGTGCCGAGTACCAGACGATCATGTACGAGGGCTACGGGCCGAACGGGGTGGCCGTCCTCATCGAGTGCCTGACCGACAACCGGAACCGGGCTGCCAGCGAGGTCCGCACCGCGGTGACCCGCAACGGCGGGAACATGGCCGACGCCGGGTCGGTGTCCTACCTGTTCAACCGCAAGGGCGTCGTCATCCTGTCCAAGGCCGGGCTCAGCGAGGACGACGTGCTCGGCGCGGTGCTCGACGCGGGTGCCGAGGAGGTCAACGACCTCGGCGAGCACTACGAGGTGATCAGCGAGGCGTCCGACCTGGTCGAGGTGCGCAAGGCGCTGCAGGAGGCCGGGATCGACTACGAGTCGGCCGAGGCCAACTTCCTGCCGTCCACTTCGGTCCCGCTGGACGCCGAGGGCGCCCGCAAGGTTTTCAAGCTGGTCGAGGCGCTCGAGGACCTGGACGATGTCCAGAATGTATTCGCCAACTACGATGTTCCGGACGAGGTGATGGCCGAGGTCGGCTGACCTCGCGGCAGACCTTGAGGCCGTGCCCACGGACCTGGTCCGGGGGCGCCGTGTTGTCCGAGCTGTTGTCCGCCCCCATTTTGCGCGCGCCTGTTGTCCGTCCCGGCTGTCCATCCGGTTGTGCATCCCGTAATTCGGCCCCGGCGAACGCCCCTGTCGAGCGGGAACCGTTCTCCGTCGCCGGATACATACCGCTGTCCGGAATCGCTTTGCCGCACGTCCACCCCGGCCCGGCGTGCCGCTTGCCGTAAGGCACTTGCGCGGTCGGCACAATATGCGCGTGCGGCGTGAGGGCAACGGGCACCGGGTGCGGCTCGAGACCGAGCTGCGGTCGAGGGTGGACAGTGCGGGATACGCGGTACTCGCGGTGTTCGACCCGGAGGAGGAGGCACCGCCGCTGACATACAGCCTCGGTGTGTGGCGCAGCTTCGGCGTGCCCGAGGTGGTCACCGTCGGCGTCGACCACGACCTGGGCACCGCACTGGTGGAGGAGTACGTGTGCCGCAGCCGGGACGGTGAGCGTTTCAAGCCGGGGCGGCCCTACGCCGGTTTCCTGGACGACCTGCCCGTGATCTTCGAACGGGTCAGCCCGGCGCACCACGCGGACTGGCTCGGCTCGGCCGCGGTCCTCTACCCGGACCGGGCGTTCCCGATGGTGCAGCTCCTGGTGCCCGACCCGCTCGGCCTGTGGCCCTGGCAGCCGGACGCGCCCCGCGACTTCGTGCAGAGCCAGCCGGTGCTCACCGCCTCCGGCCGGCCGGAGAGCTGGAACCCGGAGGTGGAGCGGCAGTGACCGCCACGACCGATGACGACCTGCGACGCCATCTGCTCGAAACGGCCGAACGCGAGGGCGTGGCCGTCGTACAGGTCGCCGAGAGCGAGGGCGAGCCCCCCTTCGCCTTCTCGGTGGGCACCTGGCGCCGGTGCGCCGCGGCCGAGGCGGTGGTGGTCGGTGTGGCGCCCGAGGTGGCGCACGCGCTGCTGATGACCTATGCCCAGCGGGTGGCCGCCGGGGAGCGGTTCGAGCCGGGGCGGCTCTACGACGGGTTCCTGGAGGGCCACAAGGTCACCTTCGAGCGGGTGGCCGAGCAGTTCTACCCCGAGTACTTCGGGCACGCCTTCCTTGTCTACCGCAACGGCCAGTTCCCCGCGGTGCAGATCCTGGTCCCGGTGCCGGGATCACCCGGCGTCTTCCCCTGGCACGAGGAGGCGCCAGCAGGTTTCGACCGCTGGCAGCCCGTGCTCACCGACAGCGGCCGGCCCGAAAGCTGGCGACCGGGAGCCGACGGCCCCTGAACGCGCCGCGGATGGGCGCCCCGCACCACACGATCGTGCGGAGAATGCGGCGATTTTTCGCGCGGTAGTCATCTCGTGGCGCACCGTGATCGCCGTGGCGAAGCAGATCGTGCTCGTGCTCCCGGACTTCGACTGCGCGGAGGTCGAGCGCCTTGCCGCGGCCCAGGGTGTCTCGCCACAGGCATGGCTGGTTGCCGCCATCGGGCGGGAGATCGCTCGGCAGGGCGCGGAACTGGCGCGGGCGCAGCGGGCGGGGATGCGGGCGCGGGGCCACCACGCGTTGGGTGGGGCGTTCGACGCCGCCGCGGAGGAGGGAGCGGCCACCCTCATCGAGAACGAGCTGGAGAACGAACTCGAGGATGCCGCCGAACAGTTCGGGGACGATCCCGCCGCCTGGTCGGAGTACCTCCGCGGGCTGGTCGACTGGGACGCGCCGGCCGAGACGTCGCGTCCTGTCGCCGAAGGGACGGCCGACTTCTCGGCGTGAGAAGCCACCTGCCTGGCCCGCACGCGGGGCGAGCTGATCCAGGCACACGACCACCCAGACCGTCACCCGCGCATCGCCCTGCGCGATCGAACTCCTCCCGACGGCCCGGCACCGGGCCACAGTCGGGCGCTGACCGGCGCCGGCTCGCGCGTGTCGGGTGCGGGCGGTGACCGCACAGGCCGTAGGGTTCGAACGAATGTTCGTCGGGGAGGGTGGTGCGCGTGCGGGTCCTGGGAGTCGACCCGGGGCTGACCCGATGCGGCCTGGGTGTCGTGGACGGCGGCAGTGGCCGCACCGTCCACTGCGTCGACGTCGGCGTGCTCCGCACCCCGGCGGACGAGGACCTGCCGCACCGCCTGCTGGCCATCGCCGACGGCCTCGAGCAGTGGCTCGACCGGCACCGCCCCGACACCGTCGCGATCGAACGCGTCTTCAGCCAGCACAACGTGCGCACGGTGATGGGCACGGCGCAGGTCAGCGGCGTGGTCGCGGTGGCCGCCGCCCGCCGTGGGCTCCCGGTCGTCTTCCACACCCCCAGCGAGGTCAAGGCCGCGGTCACCGGCTCCGGCAGCGCCGACAAGAAGCAGGTCACCACCATGGTCACCAAGCTGCTGAAGCTCGCGGCGGCACCGCGCCCGGCCGATGCCGCCGACGCCCTCGCGCTGGCCGTCTGCCATCTCTGGCGCGGGCCGATGCTGCGCCGGATGGCCGAGGCCGAGGCCAGGGCCGCCCAGCTCGCCCGGGCGCACCGGGCTCGGCTGGCGGCCGCCGCACAACAAGCCAGGACGGGAGGAGCGCCGTGATCGCATCGGTGCGCGGCCGGGTGCTGTCGGTCGGGCTGGACCACGCCGTCGTGGAGGTCGGCGGGGTGGGCCTCGCGGTGCACGCCGCGCCCGCCACGCTGGCCACCCTGCGCCGCGGCGAGGAGGCCCAGCTGGCCACCTCCCTGGTCGTGCGGGAGGACTCGCTGACCCTGTTCGGCTTCGCCGACACCGAGGCCCGCGAGCTCTTCGTGTTGCTGCAGACGGTCTCCGGCATCGGCCCCCGGCTCGCGCTGGCGATCCTCGCCGTGCTCGAGCCGGACAAGCTGCGCCAGGCCGTGGCCGAGGGCAACCTCACCGTCCTCACCCAGGTGCCGGGCGTCGGCCGCAAGAGCGCCGAGCGCATGGTCATCGAGCTGCGGGACAAGATCGGCGCGGCCCCCGCCCAGGCCGGCGGCGAACCGGCGGCCGACGGCCGGCGGGTGCGGGCCGAGGTGTGCGAGGCCCTGACGGGCCTCGGCTTCCCCGCCAAGCAGGCGGAACGGGCCGTGGACGCGGTGCTCGCCGAGGACGGGCAGCCCGACACCTCGGCCGTCCTCCGCCGGGCACTGGCCGCGCTGGGCCGCAAGCGGTAGGGGTGAGCACGTGCACGAGCCCAGCCAGCCCGCGGACCTCCACCCCGACCACACCGACGCGGCCATCGGTCCGCTCTCCCCCCACCCGGAACCGGGCGAGCGCGACGACGAGGCCACGCTGCGCCCCCGCCGGCTGACCGAGTTCGTCGGCCAGTCCCGGGTCCGCGAGCAGCTGGAACTGGTCCTGGAGGGCGCCCGGCGCCGGGGCAGCCCACCGGACCACGTACTGCTGTCCGGACCGCCCGGGCTGGGCAAGACCAGCCTGGCCATGATCATCGCCGCCGAGCTGGGCAGTGCGCTGCGGGTGACCTCCGGGCCCGCGCTGGAACGCGCCGGCGACCTCGCCGCGATGCTGTCCAACCTGGCCGAGGGCGACGTGTTGTTCATCGACGAGATCCACCGCATCGCCCGGCCGGCCGAGGAGATGCTCTACCTGGCCATGGAGGACTTCCGGGTCGACGTCGTGGTCGGCAAGGGTCCGGGCGCCACCAGCATCCCGCTGGAGGTCGCACCGTTCACCCTGGTCGGCGCCACCACCCGCTCCGGCGCGCTGACCGGTCCGCTGCGGGACCGCTTCGGCTTCACCGCGCACATGGAGTTCTACTCCTCCGGCGACCTGGAGCGGGTGCTGCGGCGCTCGGCCACCATCCTCGGCGTCGACCTACGACCGGACGGGGCCGTCGAGGTCGCCCGCCGCTCCCGGGGCACCCCGCGGATCGCCAACCGGCTGCTGCGGCGCGTGCGCGATTACGCCGAGGTGCGCGCCGACGGTGCTGTGACCAGGGACATCGCCCGGGCCGCCCTGGCCGTCTACGACGTGGACGAGCTGGGCCTGGACCGGCTCGACCGGGCCGTGCTCGGCGCACTGGTGCGTACCTTCGGTGGCGGGCCGGTCGGTGTCTCCACGCTCGCGGTCGCGGTGGGTGAGGAGCCGGCCACGGTCGAGGAGGTCTGCGAGCCCTACCTGGTGCGGGCCGGCATGCTCGCCCGCACCCCGCGCGGCCGGGTGGCCACCGCCGCGGCGTGGCGGCACCTCGGGATGGAGCCACCGGCACAGGCACCGGGGGACGCCCCCACGCTGTTCGACGGGGAGTGAGGTGGCGGTGCCGCCGGTCGGTGCGCCGGCGGGGCACCGAGAGTGACCTCCGCCTCGGGACCACCGCGCCCGATTTGGCAGACTCGGTAGACGAGCCCGAGATACGGACCAACAGGCGGCGGCAGCCCGCCGCCGGAGACGAGAACGATGGACGCCTCTTTCCTCTTCCCCCTCCTGATCATCCTGATCGCCCTGCCGCTGTTCCTCAGCGCGCGCAAGCAGAAGAAGGCATACCAGCAGATGCAGCAGCTGCAGCGCTCGCTGCAGCCCGGTGACCGCGTGATGACCACCTCGGGTCTGTACGGGACCGTCGTCGACAGCGAGGACGACGAGACGATCGACCTGGAGCTGGCCCCGGGCGTGGTGACCACCTGGGCGCGTGCCGCGGTGCGGGAGAAGGCCAACCCGCAGGCCGACGCCGCCACCGACGTTGACGGGACCGAGGTTGACGGCACCGAGTCCGCCGAGCAGCCCACCGAGGTGGCCGCCGACAAGGGCAGCGCGGGTGCGGAGGTGGCCCCGCCGCTGGAGGAGGAGAAGAACCGGCGGTAAGAATGCCTTGACGCTCGGTCGTGCGGCACACACACCGAGCAGACGCCATGACCGGTAGGCTGCGCCTCCGCCCGGTCCCTGCTCGAGACGAGCGGGGCGGACCGGGTGGGGGCGTCCCGTGATCGACGGGGCCCACCGGTCCCGACATCAGGTTTCGAGGAGACGGACGCAACCGTGGCACCTCCGGCCGGGCAGATCCGCCCAGGGCGATACCTGGCGGTTTTCGCCCTGATCGTCGTCGTGCTCTACGCGCTGGTGTTCTTCACCGGCGACCGCCAGGCGACCCCCAAGCTGGGCATCGACCTGCAGGGCGGCACGCGCGTGACGCTCACCGCGCGCTCACCCGACGGCAAGCCGCCGTCCCAGGAGGCGCTGAACCAGGCGAAGTCGATTATCGACACGCGTGTCAACGGCATGGGCATCAGTGGTGCCGAGGTCGTCCTCGACGGCAACAACCTGGTGATCACGGTCCCGGGCGAGGGCGGTGAGCAGGCGAAGCTGGTCAGCCAGACCGCCGAGGTCAACTTCCGCAAGGTGGTTGCCGCCGTGCCGGCCACCCCGCCGGCTCCCGGTGACCAGAACGGCGCCAACAACTCCGGCCAGCCGGGTGGCGACAAGCCCAACGGTGGGCAACCCGGCAACGCCAACTCCGGCGACCAGCCCAACTCCGGGGGCCAGCCGGACGGCAAGCCCAAGCCGCAGGGCCGACCCGCTCCGGCCGCCGAGCAACAACCGCCGAACAACGGTGACAAGGGCTCGGTCGACGAGAAGACCGCCGAGGAGATCCGCAAGGCCAAGGAGACCCGGCAGAGCACGGACCCGCAGGTCCAGCAGCAGGCGCTGGCCGCACTGGACTGCTCCAAGCCGGACCCGTTGCGCGGCAACGACGAGGCGGACAAGCCGCTGGTCACCTGCAGCAAGGACAAGACCGAGAAGTACGTCCTGGACAAGGTCTTTTTGCCCGGCAAGGAGGTCTCCTCGGCCAACGCCGTGCAGGACCCCCGGGGCGCCGGCTTCATCGTCGAGCTGGACTTCAAGAGCGAGGGCGCCAAGATCTGGGGTGACTTCACCTCGAAGAACGTCAACGAGCGCGCTGCCTTCGTGCTGGACACCGAGGTCGTCTCCGCACCCACGATCAACGAGCCGATCCTGGGCGGCCGGACGCAGATCAGCGGCCAGTTCACCCAGAAGTCGGCCAGCGACCTGGCGCAGATCCTGCAGTACGGCGCGCTGCCGCTGTCCTTCGACTCTTCCCAGGCCGAGACCGTGTCCGCCACGCTGGGCCTGGCCTCGCTGGAGGCCGGCCTGATCGCCGGCCTGGTCGGCTTCGCCCTGATCGCGGTGTACAGCCTGATCTACTACCGCGGGCTGGGGATCCTGCTGATCGCCTCGCTGGGGTTGACCGCGGGGCTGGTCTATCCGGTGCTGGTGCTACTCGGCCGCTGGATCGGCTTCACCCTGGACCTTGCCGGTGTCGCCGGTTTCATCATCGCGATCGGCGTCACGGCGGACTCGTTCGTCGTCTTCTTCGAGCGGATCAAGGACGAGATCCGGGAAGGCCGCACCGTGCGGTCCGCGGTGCAGCGCGCCTGGCCGCGTGCCCGGCGTACCATCCTGTCCGCCGACGGGGTGGTGTTCCTCGCGGTCGCGGTGCTCTACGCCCTGGCCGTCGGCCAGGTCAGGGGTTTCGCCTTCACCCTGGGCCTGTCCACCGTCCTCGACCTGCTGATCGTGTTCCTGGTGACACATCCGATGGTGGTGCTCGCGTCCCGAAGCAAGTTCCTGACCCGCCCCGGGCTCTCCGGGCTCGGTGCCATGCAGCGCCTGGGCGCCGCGCAACGTAAGGCGGCCGCTGCCGCGGCGTCGGCAAACACGAAGGAGGCGTGAGGTGGCGACCCCCCAGACCCCGACCTCGCCGCAGCGCCAGGGCTTCTTCTTCCGCCTCTACAGCGGGACCGGCGGGCTCAACATCGTCGGCAAGCGCAAGTGGTGGTACCTCGTCATCGCGCTCATGCTGGCGCTCTGCATCGGCTCGATGGTGACCAAGGGCTTCACCCCGGGCATGGACTTCGTGGGTGGAACCCAGATCCAGATGCCCGCCAAGGGCGAGTCCGGAGCCATTGACCTGAAGCGGGTCAAGAGCGTCTTCCGGGAGAGCACGGGTAGGGACGCGACCTCGGCGCAGCGGGTCGGCGCGGGCGCCGGGGAGAGCGTCCTGATCCGCTCCGTCACGCTGACCAACCAGGAAACGGCCAAGGTCAAGGCCGACCTCTTCGACGCCTTCAAGCCGCTGGGCACGGACGGGCAACCGAGCCAGGCGTCGATCAGCGACAGCAAGGTCAGTTCCACCTGGGGCGGGGAGATCAGCAGGAAGGCGCTGATCGCGCTGGGCGTGTTCCTCGTGCTGGTGATGATCTTCCTGTCGGTGTACTTCGAGCGCTGGATGGCCATCGCCGCGTTGGCGGCGCTGGTGTACGACATCACGGTCACCGCCGGCATCTACTCGCTGGTCGGCTTCGAGGTCACCCCGGCGACCGTCATCGGCCTGCTCACGATCCTGGGCTACTCGCTCTACGACACCGTCGTCGTGTTCGACAAGGTCAAGGAGAACACCCGCGGCCTGCTCGGCCTGACCCGCCGCAACTACGCCGAGACCGCGAACCTGGCGTTGAACCAGACGCTGATGCGGTCCGTCAACACCTCGCTGACGTCCCTGCTGCCCGTCCTCGGCCTGCTGATCATCGGCGCCGGTCTGCTCGGCGTGGGCACGCTCAAGGACCTGGCCCTGGTGCAGGCGGTGGGCATCCTCACCGGCACCTTCTCGTCGATCTTCCTGGCCACGCCGTTGCTGGTCGACCTGAAGATGCGCGATCCGCGGTTCAAGCAGCAGGCGGCCCGGGTCGCCGCCCGGCGGGCCAAGGCCGGTGACGCGGCCGCCGCGATGGCCGCGGCGCCGACCGGGACCGACGACCAGGCGCTGGGCACCGAGCTGCGGCGGGAGAAGGCCCTGGCCGCGGCGGCGAGCGTGCCGGCCCGGCCGGGCAAGGGCCCGGAGTCGCGGCGGACGCGTCGCCCGGCCGGCAAGGCCGGGCGGCCCACCGGGAAGCGCGGCCGGTGAGCGGCGCGGACCCGGCCGGCCCGCTGGGCGAGCTCGCCGGCGACATGGCCCGGCTGAATGCCGCCATCGCCCGGATGGGTGAGCTGTCCGGTGACCTGGAGCGAGCGTGGCGGCTGATGCGGGAGGTGCCCGACTTCCCCGAGCCGGGCGTGCTCTTCCGCGACATCAGCCCGGTGCTGGCCGACGCCGAGGCGTTCCGCGCCGTGGTGTACGGCCTGGCCCGTACCGCGCCCGACGCCG
The DNA here is from genome assembly GCF_014645795.1 of Longimycelium tulufanense. GTDB lineage: Bacteria > Actinomycetota > Actinomycetes > Mycobacteriales > Pseudonocardiaceae > Longimycelium > Longimycelium tulufanense. The sequence goes on from NZ_BMMK01000028.1 coordinate 33,725, forward strand.
ACCTGGTGCTGGGCATCGAGGCCCGCGGCTTTCTGCTGGGCGCGGCCGTCGCCTACGCCTGCGGCACCGGCATCGTGGGCGTGCGCAAGCCGGGCAAGCTGCCCGCGGTGGCGCACCGGGTCGACTACGACCTGGAGTACGGCCAGGCCACCCTGGAGCTGCCGGAGGGCACCGTCGCCCCGGGGCAGCGCGTCCTCGTCGTGGACGACGTGCTGGCCACCGGCGGCACCGTGGCGGCCAGCAGCGAGCTGGTGCGGCAGGCCGGCGGCGAGGTGGTCGGCGCGGCGGTCGCGGTCGAGCTGGCCGCCCTCGGTGGCCGAGAGCGACTGGCCGGGCTGAACGTGCACGCGGTGTTCACCGTCTAGGCGCTACCGCTCGTCGCGTGCGTCACCCTGCGGGAAGGGTGCTGGTCTGCGGAGCGTTATCCTCGACACCCGGGCCGTACCAACGGCGGTGGTCCGGGTGCCGAGGCTCGCCCGGGCTCAACGGGCGAGCCAACCCTGCAGCCCCGGGAGTGCGCGGTGAGCCAGGACGTCGAGCCCGTCGTATCGGGACAGTCGTCGCGGACGCCGTCGGCCACCCGCCGGGTGCGGGCGCGGCTGGCGCGCCGCATCACCGCCCAGCGGCCCGCCCCGGTCAAGCAGGTCCTGGAGCCGCTGGCCGCGGTGCACCGGGAACTGCACCCCAAGGCCGACCTGGCGTTGCTCCAGCGCGCCTACGACGTGGCCGAGGAGAAGCACCGGGGGCAGCGCCGCAAGTCCGGCGACCCCTACATCACGCACCCGCTCGCGGTGGCCACCATCCTCGCCGAGCTGGGCATGGACACCACCACCCTGGTCGCGGCACTGCTGCACGACACGGTGGAGGACACCGACTACTCACTGGAGCGGTTGCGCACCGACTTCGGTGACGAGGTCGCGCACCTGGTGGACGGCGTCACCAAGCTGGACAAGGTCAAGCTGGGCGCGGCCGCCGAGGCCGAGACCATCCGCAAGATGGTCATCGCCATGGCGCGCGACCCACGGGTGCTGGTCATCAAGCTGGCCGACCGGCTGCACAACATGCGCACCATGCGGTTCCTGCCGCCGGAGAAGCAGGCCCGCAAGGCGCGGGAGACGCTGGAGGTGCTGGCCCCGCTGGCGCACCGGCTGGGCATGGCCACGGTGAAGTGGGAGCTGGAGGATTTGGCCTTCGCCATCCTGCAGCCGAAGAAGTACGACGAGATCGTCCGCCTGGTCGCCAACCGCGCCCCGTCCCGGGACATCTACCTGCGCAAGGTCATCGCCGAACTGTCCGCCCACCTGGGCGAGGCACGGATCACCGCGCGGGTGGAGGGCCGGCCCAAGCACTACTACTCGATCCACCAGAAGATGATCGTGCGGGGCCGGGACTTCGACGACATCCACGACCTGGTCGGGGTGCGGATCCTGGTCGACGAGGTGCGGGACTGCTACGCGGCCATGGGCGTGGTGCACGCGCTGTGGCAGCCGATGCCCGGCCGGTTCAAGGACTACATCGCCCAGCCCCGGTTCGGGGTGTACCAGTCGCTGCACACCACGGTCATCGGACCGGACGGCAAGCCGCTGGAAGTGCAGATCCGCACCCACGAGATGCACCGCACCGCCGAGTACGGCATCGCGGCGCACTGGCGGTACAAGGAGACCCGGGGCACCCACAACGGCCGGTCGATGGAGATCGACGAGATGGCGTGGATGCGCCAGCTCCTCGACTGGCAGCGGGAGGCCGCCGACCCCGGCGAGTTCCTCGAGCAGCTGCGGTACGACCTGGCCACCCGGGAGATCTTCGTCTTCACGCCGAAGGGCGACGTCATCACGCTGCCCACCGGCTCCACGCCGGTCGACTTCGCCTACGCCGTGCACACCGAGGTGGGGCACCGCTGCATCGGGGCCCGGGTGAACGGCCGGCTGGTCGCCCTGGAGCGCAAGCTGGAGAACGGCGAGGTCGTCGAGATCTTCACCTCGAAGGCCGAGGGCGCCGGGCCGAGCCGGGACTGGCTGTCGTTCGTCGCCTCGCCGCGGGCCAAGGCGAAGATCAAGCAGTGGTTCGCCAAGGAGCGGCGCGAGGAGGCGATCGAGTCCGGCAAGGAGAGCATCGCCCGCGAGGTGCGCCGGGTCGGCCTGCCGCTGCAGCGCCTGGTGTCGGCGGACGCGATGACCGCGCTGTCGCGCGAGCTGCGGTACGGCGACGTGAGCGCGCTGTACGCCGCGGTGGGCGAGGGGCACGTCTCGGCCCGGCACATGGTGCAGCGCCTGATGGCGTTGATCGGCGGCGAGGAGCACGCCGAGGAGGAGCTGGCCGAGCGGCTGACCCCGTCGACGGTGGTCCGGCGGCGCGGGTCCGGGGACGCCGGCGTGATCGTCAAGGGCACCAGCGACATCTGGGTCAAGCTGGCGCGGTGCTGCACGCCGGTGCCGGGCGACGAGATCCTGGGCTTCGTCACCCGGGGCGGCGCGGTCAGCGTGCACCGCACGGACTGCACCAACGCCGACGACCTGCGGTCCTCGCCGGAACGGCTGGTCGACGTGGAGTGGGCGCCCTCGTCGTCCTCGCTGTTCCTGGTCGCCATCCAGGTGGAGGCGCTGGACCGGCACCGCCTGCTCTCGGACGTGACGAAGGTGCTGGCCGACGAGCGGGTGAACATCCTGTCGGCCTCGGTGACGACCTCGCGGGACCGGGTCGCGGTCAGCCGGTTCACCTTCGAGATGGGCGACCCCAAGCACCTGGGCCACGTGCTGAAGGCGGTCCGCAACGTCGAGGGCGTCTACGACGTGTACCGCGTCACCTCGGCGTCCTGACCAGGGCAGTCACCGTCGGCTCCGGTCGTCATTGACGAAACGCGGGGTACCCCTGTCGCGCTGACCGGGGTACCCCGCGTGGTCGTGTGGGGACCGGCGTCAATTGGCGACCACGGCCTGCTTGATCTCGACCGGGATCTTGGGCTTGCCGTCGCCCTCACCCCTCGGGCCGGCCTCGACACCACCGGCAGCCACCTTGTCCAGCGCCTTCAGGCCGTCCTCGCCGATGCTGCCGAACACGGTGTAGTTCGGCGGGAGCTGTGAGTCGCCGTACACCATGAAGAACTGGCTGCCGCCGCTGTTAGGCGCTTGGGTTTTCGCCATCGCCAGGGTGCCACGGGTGTATTTCAGGTCCGGAGAGACCTCGTCCTTGATCGTGTAGCCCGGGCCACCCTGACCCGTGCCGGTCGGGTCGCCGCACTGCAGCACCTTCAGCCCATCGGTAGTCGTCATCCGGTGGCAGGAGGTGTCGTCGAAGAACTTCTTCTTCGCCAAATGCACGAAGCTCTGCACGGTGCACGGTGCCTTGGCCCGGTCCAGGGTGAGCGGGATGTCGCCCTGGCTGGTCTTCAGGGTCACCTGAACCTTGCCCTGGTCCGGCGTGGGATTCGGGTCGTCCGGCATCCCCACGTTCTTGGCGGGCTTCTCCCCGGGAGCCTCGGTGTACTCGCAGGGCCCGCCACTAGTCTTGGCCGGAGTGGTCGGGCTCGTCGAGGCATCAGCCGCCGCGTCCGAGGTGGATTCCCTGGTCGCCAGGTAGTAGATGCCGGTGCCGACCAGCGCGGTCGCCACGACCGCCGACACCGCTCCCAGAATCCGGCGCCGCTTCGCACGCTCGGCGCGACGCTTGAGCTGACGCTCCAGCTTCCGCTTCGCGGCCTGGCGACGTTGCTCGTTGGTCGGCACCTGCTCCTCCTGATGGTCGACGGACACGGCTGGTGACAGAGGCGCAGTCTATGGCGACCACCTGTGAGGTCGGCATAGTGGCCGGTCTAATGGGCATGATCGCGTCAGTGGGTTGGGCGGCGTCCTCTAGGCTGGTCACCAGCTGAGGCCGCCCCACCCACCCGCACCGGAGGTCCACGTCGTGCTCGTCGTCGGGTTCCCGTCCGGCCCGTTGCAGGCCAACTGCTACCTGCTGGCCCCGGGCGAGGGCGAGGCGTGCGTCATCGTCGACCCCGGCCAGGACGTGGTCGAGCCCCTGGCCGAGCAACTGCGCAAGCACCGGCTGACCCCGGTGGCCGTGCTGCTCACCCACGGCCACTTCGACCATTGCTTCTCGGTGGCCCCGGTGTGCGACGGTCACGACATTCCCGCCTGGGTGCACCCCGACGACCGGTCGCTGCTCGCCGATCCCGGCCGCGGCCTCGGGCTGGCCGGGCAGGCCCTGTTCGGCGGCGGCATGCCGATGCGGGAGCCGGCCGAGGTGCGGGAGCTGTCCGACGGTGCCGAGCTGGACCTGGCCGGGCTGCGCATGACGGTCGACCACACCCCGGGTCATACCGGCGGGTCGGTGTCGTTCCGCACCGGCAGCCAGGAGGGGGGCCGGCTCATGCTGTCCGGCGACACCCTCTTCGCCGGGTCCATCGGGCGCACCGACCTGCCGGGCGGCGACCACGCCCGGATGCTGGCGACCCTGCGCGGCAAGGTGTTGCCGCTGCCGGACGACACGGTCGTGCTGCCCGGCCACGGGCCCACCACGACGATCGGCCGGGAACGCGCGACCAACCCGTTCCTGCTGGAGCTCGGCAGCGGCGAGGGCGCGCCCGCCGCACCACACAGAGGACTGTGAAGTAAGAAGCAGATGAGCGTCTTTACCGCCCCCAAGGGCATCCCGGAGTACTTCCCCCCCAACTCGGCGGCGTTCCTGGCCGTGCGCGAGAAGCTGGTCGGTGCGGCCCGTCGGGCCGGCTACGGCTACGTCGAGCTGCCGATCTTCGAGGACACCACGCTGTTCGCCCGCGGCGTCGGCGAGTCCACCGACGTGGTGACCAAGGAGATGTACACCTTCGCCGACCGCGGCGGCCGGTCCGTCACGCTGCGGCCGGAGGGCACCGCCGGGGTGATGCGCGCGGTCATCGAGCACGGCCTGGACCGGGGACAGCTGCCGGTGAAGCTGTACTACGCGGGTCCGTTCTTCCGCTACGAGCGGCCCCAGGCCGGCCGCTACCGCCAGCTGCAGCAGGTCGGGGTGGAGGCGATCGGCGTCGACGACCCGGCGCTGGACGCCGAGGTCATCGCGATCGCCGACACCGGGTTCCGCGACCTGGGGCTGTCCGGCTACCGACTGGAGATCACCTCGCTGGGCGATGCCAGCTGCCGGCCGCAGTACCGCGCGGAGCTGCAGGACTTCCTGCGGAAGTTGCCGCTGGACGACGAGACGCGGCAGCGCGCCGAGATCAACCCGCTGCGCGTGTTGGACGACAAGCGGCCGGACGTGCGCGAGCTGCTGGCCGATGCGCCGCTGATGGTCGACCACCTGTCGCCGGAGTGCCGGGAGCACTACGAGCAGGTCAAGGGGCACCTCACGGACCTCGGCGTGAAGTTCGTCGAGAACCCGCGCATGGTCCGCGGGCTCGACTACTACACCAAGACCACCTTCGAGTTCGTGCACGACGGCCTGGGCGCCCAGTCCGGGATCGGTGGCGGTGGTCGCTATGACGGCCTGATGGCCGAGCTTGGCGGCCAGCCGCTGTCGGGCGTGGGCTTCGGGCTCGGCGTCGACCGCACGCTGCTGGCGTGCGAGGTCGAGGGCGTCACGCCCGGGGACACGGCGCGGTGCGACGTGTTCTGCGTTCCGCTGGGGGATGCTGCCAAGGCGCGTCTGGTGGCGCTTGCGGGCCAGCTCCGCGCCCGGGGCGTCCGGGTCGACCTCGCCTACGGCGGCAAGGGCCTCAAGGGCGCGATGAAGGCGGCCGATCGGTCGGGTGCGCGGTTCGCGCTGGTGGTGGGCGAGCGTGACCTGGCCGAGGGCAACGCCCAGCTCAAGGAGCTGAGCACCGGCGAGCAACGGGCCCTGCCGCTGGACGGCGCGGTGACCGGGGTGCTGCGCGCCCTGGGTGGGAGCGATACGTAGGGAGACGGCCATGGGGGAGCAGCAGCGGCCCGAGGTCGTGCCGCTGGACCTGCTGGACCGCGCGGTACTGCGACGGCGGGCGGTCTCGGTGGCCCTGGGCGCGATCCTGGTGGCGGCCGCTTTCGGCGGCATCATCGGGCTGCTGGCCGGGCAGGTGGCCGGTTTGGTCACGGCGACTGTCCTCGGCGTGCCGCTGCTGCTCCTGGCGGTGAGTGAGGCGCGCCGCCGGATCTGGCTGGAAGGCGCCTCGGTGGTGGTGCGCGCGATCGGCACGCGCCGGGTCGACCTGCGCGACGCCGACTTCGACCTGCTGCTCACCGACGCCCGTGGGACGCGGACGGTCGGCATGTTCGTGCGTGAGCGGAGTAAGGGCCGCAAGGCCACCAACGTGGCATTGGCGATCTACTCCGGGACCGGCGGCCGGGAGTTGGGCATCCTGCCGCTACGCCGGCTCGCCGACACGTTGGCCGGGGTGGGCGACCCCGCGGCGCTGCTGTACTCCGAGCTGCTGGTCGCGCAGCTCCGCTCGGAGGCTCGCGGGGACGCGGCCCAGGAGCGGCCACTCCATCAGCTGGCTTCCCTGGCCCCGGGCGGCCGCCTCGCGCAGAAGCTGACGCCCGACGCCGTGGCCCGCTTCGTCACCTCCCTGGGCTGAGCGGTAACTATCTCAGCAGGTCGCGCTGGGTGCCGATGCCCATTCTCGGCCTAACTTGCCGCTCGACGCGATCTTGTCAAGTCCTTTTCCGTCCGCTGTGGACAGCCGCGTCGACCTGTGGATCAGTATTTTGACCTGCGAAAACGACCCGATAGGCTGGTCGTGGGGCGCCACCCCCGGGCGGGAGGGGGCTGCTTTCCGGAAGTCGCTACCGCCGACGGCGGGCGGTTTCCGGTGGCTCGTGACGTCGGAGGCCGGGCGGCAGGTCGATCGGCACCGTGGGCGGGTCGGCGTCCAGGGAGCGACGGCCATCCCCATTCGGGCTCGCGCCATCAGCATGGGAAGCCGCCGGAGCCTTGGCGGCCGCCTCATCCTCGGTGTCCTTCCCCGATGCGCCGCTCTCATCCGGCTCCTCGCCCCCGCGGGCGACAGCAGCGGATACCGGTTCGCCGCTGGCGACGAGGGCCGAGAGGGCGGTGGTGACCGGCACGGCCGCAACCAGTCCGACGCTGCCGACCAGCGTGCGCACCACCTCCTGTGCCACCGCCTGCGCGGTCACCAGCTCCCCGAAGGTCCGGCCGGACAGCGAGTACGCCAGCAGCATCGGCAACGCCGCGCCGGCGTACGCCATGACCAGCGTGTTCACCGCCGAGCCGACGTGGTCCCGGCCGATGCGCAACCCGGCCGAGTACAGCCCCCGCCAACCCAGGTCCGGGTTGGCGCGCCGGAGCTCCCACACCGCGCTGGCCTGGGTGACCGTGACGTCGTCGAGCACACCGAGCGCGCCGATGATGACCCCGGCCAGCAGCAGGCCGCGGGCGTCGATGCCGTGCCCGAGCAGGCCGATCAGGTTCGCGGTGTCCTCGTCGAGCCCGGTCAGCCGGGACGCGGCCGCGAACGCCCAGCCCAACACCCCGATCAGGGTCAGGCTGACCAGCGTGCCGAGGATCGCCGTGGACGTTCGCGCGGTGAAGCCGTGCGTGATGTACAACGCCACGAACATGATCACGCCGGAACCCACCACGGCGACCGGCAGCGGACCCTGTCCGGCCAGGATCGCCGGCAACACGAACAACACCAGCACCCCGAAGCTGACCGCCAACGCGCCGAGTGCGGCCAGCCCCCGCCACCGGCCCAGCAGGAGCACGGCGAGCGCGAACACACCCGCCAGGACGCTCAGCGGCCATCCCCGCTGGAAGTCAACCAGCTGGTAGGAGCTGGGGTCGTTGGGTGCCGCACCGGTGTAGGCCAACACCACCCGGTCGCCCACCGTGAACGAGGGCGTGCTCGGTTCCTGCGGCACCCGTTGCTGGATCAACACCCCGGCCGCCGGCCCGTCCTCCAGCCGCACGGTGACCGTCAGGCACTCGCTGGCCTGGCCGGCATCCGGCTGCCCGGCAGCAGGCTGCCCCGGCGCCGGCTGGGGGCTCCCCGGCGGAGCATTGCCCGGTCCCGCGGTGCACGGCCCGGCCGCCACCGCCGTGACCTCGCCGGGCACCGGGACGTGGTCGAGGCCAAGCTTGCCGCCGGTCGCCTGGTCGTGACCGAACGGATACAGCACCGCCATGCCCACGACCGTGGCCAGCGCGAGCGGGGCCAACAACGCGACGAGCAGCAGCCGCACCCGCCGGGATGCCGGCTCGACCGGGCCGTGTCCGTGCCCGTGACCATGGCCGTGCCCGGTCCGCGGCAGACGCGCGGCGGCCGTCCGGGAACCGCGTCGGTTCCCGGACGGCCGCCCGTCAGTGGTCCTCACGGGGTCACATGGTGCCGACCGAACGTCGGACGCCATACCACCGGTCGGCCTACCGATTCAGCTCCCGGTGATGAACCGGGCCACGCGCTCGCCGATCATCATGCAGGTCAGGTTCGGGTTGACGGTGGTCATCGACGGGAAGACCGAGGCGTCGGCGACGCGCAGCGCCTCGATCCCGAGCACCCGCAGCCGCGGGTCGACCACGGTCGTCGGGGCGTCGGGCGCACCCATCCGACAGGTACCCGCCGGGTGGTAGACGGTGTTGGCAGTGCGCCGCACGTACTCCGACAGGTCCGCGTCCTCCACCATCGCGGCACCGGGGGACAGCTCCTTGTCCACCCACTCCCGCAGCGGCGCCTGCGCCATGATCTCCCGCGCCAGGTGCACGCCGGCCAGCATGATCCGCTCGTCGTAGCCCTCCGGGTCGGTGAAGTACCGGAAGTCTATGAGCGGCTTGTCGTCCGGGTTGGCCGAGCGCAGCCGCACCGTGCCCTCGCTGCGGGCACGGGCGACGTTCGGGGTGAGCGCGAAGCCCTGCTCCGCGGTGGGGTAGCCGGCCGGCCCGGTCTGCATGTCGAACACCTCGAGCCCGAGGTGGAACATCAGGTCGGGGTGGACCGGGTCCTCGACGCAGGCGAAGATCCCGACCTCCCACAGCTGCGCGCTGGGGAAGTCAAGCGGCTTGCGGGACGACCAGTTGAGCACACCCTCGGGGTGGTCGAGCAGGTGCTCGCCCACCGGCAGGTCGGCCACCACGTCGATGCCCAGGGCACGCAGCTGGTCGGCCGGCCCGACACCGGAGAGCATCAGCAGCTTCGGGGTGTCGAACGCACCGGCGGACAACACCACCTCGTGGCGGGCCCGGATGATGCCGCGGTCGGTCGCCACCCCGGTGGCCCGGCCACGGTCGATGAGCACCCGCAGCGCCCGGGTGCCGGTGAGCACCTCGAGGTTCGACGGCAGTGCACCCAGCGGGTGCAGGTAGGACACCGACGAGGACTGCCGGATGCCGTCGGAGACGTTGATCTGGAACCGGCCAGCCCCTGGGCGCAGCTCACCGCTCTGGTTGAACCGCGTGGTGGGCAGACCCAGCTCGGCACACGCCTCGATCACCGCGTGGTTGAGCGGGTTGTCCTCGGGCGGCTCGTCCACGTGCACGCGCTCGCGCACACCCGCGATCGCCGGCGCGACCTCTTCCGGGCTCCAGCCGGCCGCGCCCAGCTCCACCCACTGCCGCAGATCGCGCTCGGGGGTGAAGAACGCGATGCAGGAGTTGTGCGAGGAGCAGCCGCCGAGCACCTTGGCGCGGGCGTGCCGGATGTTGCCGTTACCGCGCTCCTGCGGCTCGATCGTGTAGTCGTAGTCGTACTCCGACTCCAGCAGCTCGGTCCAGCGGCGCAGCGTCAGCACCTCGTCGCGGCCCTCGTCGGACGGGCCGGCCTCCAGCAGGACGACCGAACCCACCCCCCGCTCGGCCAGCCGCCGCGCGGCCGCCGCCCCCGAACTGCCGCCCCCGACGACGACGACGTCGTACTCACCCAGCAGCTCGTGCTTGCCGGTCACGCATTCCCTCCAGTAGTGCCCAGCCAGCCCGACCGGGCCGGCCGAAGGTTGTGGTAGACGTGCTTGGTCTCGGTGTACTCGTCCAGCCCGGCCTGCCCGAGCTCGCGGCCCACCCCGGACTGCTTGAAACCGCCCCACTCGGCCTGCGGCACGTAGGGATGGAAGTCGTTGATCCACACCGTGCCGTGCCGCAGCCGGCGCACCATCCGGCGGGCGCGACCGGCGTCGGTGGTCCACACCGCGCCGGCCAGGCCGTAGATGGTGTCGTTGGCCAGCGCCACGGCCTCGTCCTCGGTGTCGAAGACCTCCACCGTGACGACCGGGCCGAAGACCTCCTCGCGGACCGCGGTCATCCCGGAGCGGCACCCGTCCAGCACGGTCGGTGGGTAATACCAGCCGTTGGCCAGCTCGGGGTCGCTCGGTACCGCGCCACCGGTGCGGAGCACCGCGCCCTCGGCGACCGTGGCGTCGACGAAACCGGCCACCTTGTCCCGATGCGCACGGGAAATCAGCGGTCCAATGTGGACACCCTCGGTGAACCCGTCGCCGATCCGGATCTCGGCGACGCGCTCCACCAAGGCGTTGACGAACCGTTCGCGGATCTCCCGCTGGACGATCAGCCGCGCACCGGCGGAGCAGACCTGGCCGGCGTGGAAGAAAGCGGCCGTCAGCGCGTTGTCCACCGCGGCGTCGAAGTCGGCGTCGGCGAAGACCACGTTCGGGTTCTTGCCGCCCAGCTCCAACGCCACCTTCTTCACGGTGGCGGCGGCGTCGGCCATGATGCGCCGCCCGGTGGCCAGGCCGCCGGTGAACGACACCATGTCGACATCCGGATGGCTCACCATCGTGCTGCCCACGGGGGCACCGGCACCCAGCACCACATTGAGCACACCGGGCGGCAGGTCCAGCTCAGCCTGCACCAGCTCGGCGAAACGCATCGTGGTCAGCGGCGTCAGCTCGCTCGGCTTGAGCACCACGGTGCAGCCGGCGACCAGGGCGGGCGCGATCTTCCACGACGCCTGCAGCAGCGGGTAGTTCCACGGGGTGATCTGCGCGCACACGCCGACCGGCTCGCGCACCACCTCGCTGGCCACGTCGGGGTTCGGCGGCTCGACCGTGCGCCCGGTGTTCGCCGGGCCGAGCCCGCCGTAGTAGCGGAAGACCGCGGCGATGTCGGACATGTCCTGATGGCTGTCCGCCAACGGTTTCGCCGTGTCCAGGCTCTCCAGCTCGGCGAGCTCGTCGATGTTGCGCTCGATCAGCTCGGCGATGCGGTACACCAGCCGGCCGCGCTCGGCAGCGGGCAGGTGCGGCCACGGGCCCTCGTCGAACGCGTGACGGGCGGCGGCCACGGCCGCGTTGACGTCGGCCTCGCTGGCCTCACCGACCACCGCGACCACGCGGTCGTCGTGCGGGCTGCGCACCTCGCGGGTGCCACCGGTGGCCTCGGCCCACCGGCCGTCGATCAGCAGCCCCGTGGGCACCTTCGCGGTGCGGGTCATACCTTCACCTCTTCACTTGTCCTGTCCTGCTCGGCGGGCATGGGCATGGCCCGCCGCTCCGGCGAGTCCGGGTCCAGCGCCGACAACGGCACCGGCTGGTGCACCCGCCGGGTCAGCCACGAGACCACCAGGATGGTGGCCAGGCCGGCCAGCATCGACACGGTGCGGAACGGGAAGAGCACCGCACCGTCCTGCTGCCACGGCCACGGCAGCAGCGCGGGCAGCCCGAATGTCGGCTCACCACCGCTGAAACGCAGTAGAAAGCCCACGATGAAGCCCGCGACCACGCCGATCCGGTTGGCGAACGGCACGAACAACGCGCACACCAGCATCGGGAACAACAGCACGTACACCAGGTCGCTGGCGAGGTACCAGAGCTGGTAGACGCTGGCCACGTTGAGCGCGAGCACCGCGGCGGTCGCGCCGATGACGACGATCAGCCGCCGGATCATCCGCTGCACCTGGGCCGCGGTGGCCTTCGGCCGGATCAGCCGACGGTAGACGTTCCATCCGGTCAGCGAGGACGCCGACAGTACCGAAGAGTCCACGCTGGACATGACGGCGGCGGCCATGGCACCCATGGCAAGTGCGGCCACTCCCGTCGGCAGCAGGTAACGCAGCACGTATGGCAGCGCCATCGAGGGGTTGTCCAGCGGCGGCGCACCGGCGGCGCTGAAGTTCGCGGCGGTGGCGATGATGCCGATCAGAATGGGCGGAACCGCGGCGAGCATGCACAGCACACCGGCGCCGACCGACAGCCGGCGCGCGGTCTTCTCGTCCCGGGCCGACAGCACGCGCTGGAAGTACACCTGCCACGGGATGCCACCCATGACCAGCAGCAGGCCCATGTCCCACCAGTTCCACCACAGCGGGCCCCACGCCGGGTCGTCCCAGCCGGTCAGCGGCGGGAACAGGGAGGCGTATGAACCGAACGCCTCCTGATAGCCGGACCAGGCACCGCCGAGGCCGCCCACGGCCGACGCGGCGAACGGGATGGCCGCGAACAGGCCGATGAAGATCACGATGACCTGGACGACGTCGGTGATCGCGACCGACCACATGCCGCCGACGACGGTGTAGGCGATGGCGACCGCCGCCGACAGGATGATGGAGAAGGTGAAGTCCAGGCCGACGATGGTGCCGAAGGTGGTGCCCAGCGCGGTGAGGATCGCCCCGGACCAGAAGATCTCACCGAGTACGGCCGGGACGGCGCCGAGACCGGCGGCCCGCTTGCCGAAGCGGATGTCGATCGGGTCGAGCATGGTGGCGAACCGGCCGCGGCGCATCTTGCCGGCGAAGAACAGGCCGCCGATCACGAGGCTGAGCGCGTAGCCCCAGGGCGCCTGCGCCCAGGCCATGCCGGAGGCGAAGGTGGCCTCGGCGGTGCCGTTGATGTATCCGCCGCCCACCCAGGTGGCGGTCATGGTGAACACGCCGATCCACAACGGGATGTTGCGGCCCGCCACGAGGGTGTTCACCAAGCTTCCGCCCTTGCGCGCCGCCACGACCGCGCCCAGCCAGTAGAAGAGCGCGTAGAAGCCGATCATGGCCAGCAGGCCGGGCCAGGACACGTTCGGCTGGGTCAGCGCCACGTAGATGAGCGCGCCGGTGATGACGACGGCGAAGCCGCCGAGCTTGATCACCTGGGTTGCGGTGGCGGTCGGTTCGGGAGTCCTCGTCGCTTCGACGGACACGCCGCTCCTTCCGTTGGGATCAGAACCGCCGATCGAAGCTAGTCCAAAAGTGGGACGGGAGTCCTGGTTCTGGCTGAAAATTGTGGCTCATGACACGTCCGCACCATGTAACAAATTGCGGTGCCAGAACGAAATTCCACTCTCGTTTCCGCTGGTTACCGGCGGGTTGGCGGGGTTGCGTCCGTTGCCTCCGGCCGGCGGGCCCTCTTGCTTTTTCACCCGATAGGAGCTACGCGCGACTCCCTGCTGTCGATCAAACGCACTGCGCAACCGGTTCGAGTGATCGTCCTTGCCATATTGTCGAACAGGTGTTCGAATGGGTAGGTGCGATGGGAACGGCAGCGCGTGGTCGGCGGGGAGCTCGTCGAGGTCCCGGTGCTCCCCGGCCTGCCCGGGCTGGTGCGCAGCGTCCGGACGCCGGAGTTCCACGACGTCACCTTCCACGAGGTGGCGGCCAAATCCGCGCTGAACCGGGTGGCCGCGGCCTCCGCAATGCCATTCCAGTGGACAATTAATCCCTATCGTGGATGCACCCATCAATGTGTTTATTGTTACGCTCGTCGATCGCACACCTATTTGGATTTTGATGCGGGAAAGGATTTCGATTCCCAGGTCATCGTGAAGGTGAATATTGGTGAAGTGCTCACTCGTGAGTTGGCTTCTTCGCGATGGCAGCGGGAACACGTCGCGATGGGGACGAACACCGACCCGTACCAGCGGGCGGAGGGTCGTTACCGGCTCATGCCCGGCGTGATCAATGCGCTGGCCAGCTCCGGGACGCCGTTCTCCATCCTCACCAAGGGCACCCTGCTGTCCCGGGACCTGCCGCTGCTCGCCGAGGCGGCGCAGGAGGTCTCGGTGGGGCTCGGTGTCTCGATCGCCCTGGTGGACCGTGAACTGCAGCACTCGCTGGAGCCGGGCACGCCGGGCCCGCAGGCCCGGCTGGACCTGGTTCGGCGGGCACGGGAGGCTGGACTGCCCTGCGGGGTCTTCGTCGCGCCCGTGCTGCCCTGGCTCACCGACTCGACCGCGGCCCTGGATGCCCTGCTGGCCGAGATCGCCGACGCGGGCGCAACCGGGGTGACGGTGATTCCGTTGCATTTGCGCCAGGGTGCGCGGGAATGGTTCATGACTTGGCTGGAACGGGAGCATCCGAAGCTCGTGCCCGGATATCGTCGAATTTACGCGCGGGGGTCGTACGCGGACCGGCGGTACCGGAAGTGGCTGAGCGAGAAGGTGCGGCCGTTGCTGCGAAAGAACGGCCTGCTCCCGAAGGATACCTCGCCCAATGCGAACCCGGTACGTGGTGTTGACGAGGAGGCCAACTGGCCGGACGGCAGCCTGCCGCCGGAGAGCACCCGCAGTGCGCCACTCCAGCCGGAGCAGCTCAGCCTCCTCTCGCTGTAACCCGATACCCACCTGGACCTTTGCTCCGGCCTGGACCTCGTGGGAATAGCGGCGGCCGGCTGCTGGGTTCTCGGAGGTTAGCTCTCGCATGAGGAGGCCCGAAGTGGGTGTCAGGTTGAACGAGCGGGTGCGCCAGCTGCTGGACGGCAGGAACCATGCGACGCTGGCAACGATCAATCCCGATGGAAGCCCGCAGACCTCGGTGATCTGGGTCGGCCGCGATGGCGACGAGGTGGTCTTCTCCACCACGGCCGAGCGCTACAAGACGCGCAATATGTGCCGTGACCCGCGCGTGAGCATCACGATCTTCGACCATGGCGACCCCAACACCTACGCGGAGATCCGCGGCACGGTGACCTTCACGCAGGAAGGAAGCCGCGAACCGGTGGAACAACTCGCCCAGAAGTACATCGGCAGGGAGTTCTACCCCGAACCGCCGGACGTGGTTCGAGTGACGGCGCGCCTCACCCCCACCAAGGTCACCGGCTACGCCGCCTGAACCTCAGCCTCCCTGGCACTAGAAGGGTGACCAGGACCATGGACGGGGGACATGCCCACGCAGGCAGCGCAACCGGTGTTCGGCTTCCCGCCGCGCTGCCGGGTTCCTATCGGACTTACTCGTGACGAAGAGCGTCCAGCGAAGCTCCGAGATGTCGGCGAGGTTGTCGAAACCTGCCCAGTGGGTGACGTCATAGCCGTAGGCCGACACGAGGGCTTGGTATTCGCACTCGGGGATGCGATCGAACCGGGTGACATCAACGGCAAGCGGAACAAGGTCCCACTCGGGTCGGCCCCAGGACACGTGCTCGAGGTCGAGTAGTAGCGGCTGCTGGCGGTCGCAGACAGCAACATTGCCCTGCCAGGCGTCCCCGTGAACGACACACGGTGGGAGCCCGGGTGGGAGATGGCGCCACTGTTCCTTGAGCTGGGCAAGCCGATGCCGGAGGAACTCGCGGTCCTCCGGCGGGAGGAACGCGGCGTCGTCAATACGTTCAGCCATTCCATCGAAGGGCTTGAGGGCGGGCAGAGTGATGTCGTTGGGCGCCGGAAGCGCGTGCAGCTTGCGCAGCACCGCGCCCAGCTCGCCAGCGGTGGCAGGTCGGTGCGGTGGCAGCTCAGACCAGAAGGTCACCGGTCGACTACCAATTTCCACCGGTTGGCGGAAACCAGCAGCCGTAACCGCTGGCACTCCGCAGGCTGCCAGCCAGTGCGACACCCGTACTTCCTTCGCCGCTCGATCCAAACTTCCCGCCGGCCCAACACGTGCAACCATCTCTCCAGGCAGTCGATAGAGCACGTTGGATCCATCGCGGATCAGTTCGGCACCGCTCACGTCGATCCCGACCAGCTCACCCGCTCTGACGAGAACCTCGAACGCGGACGAAGCAGAGAGGCATACCATAAGCTGATCGTGTCAGGACTGCACCGACAGCCGCATCAGATCATGGTGAAGTGCGGTGACCTCGGAGTGTCGCCGGTGCCGCTGGGCGGCACCGGCTAGCCGTCCCATCTCCTCGAGCACCCGCCGGGACCGCAGCGGTGCTGCGTCGTCCAGTGCCTGACGTGCGATTTGCACAGCCTCAGCCGGGTCGGCGACCTGCATGATGAGGGTGGCCAGGCGCAGCCTGGAGAACACGCGCGAGCGAACGTACTCCGGCCGCTGTAGCTCAATAGCCGCGCGCAGGCGCGATGCCGCTGATTCGTAGCAACCTGTCTGCGCGGCAGCCGGTGTAAGGGCGCGGCCGGTGCTTCCCAGGTGCTCGGCCCGGTCGTAGTAGCACAGCCAAGGCGGATCGAGTGGTGGGTGGGCATCAGCGAAGTGCTCATCGGCGCGCTCGACCTCGGCGTATGCCGCCCGATTGCGCGCTGTCCTTGCGAGTATCTGCGCACGAACAGCGCAGACCATTGCCCGAGTGGTCGCGGTGAGGCGATCAGCTCGCACCCCGGCGAAGTCAATCAGTGACAGTGCCTCGTCGAGCTGCCCGACATGGGCCGCCATGCGAGCCATATCGGCCCGGGTGCTTGCCCGAAGGAGCCAGGAGTCCCCTTGCTCGGCACACCAGAGCGCGAAGCGGAAGCAGCGCTCGGCCGCCATGAAGTTGGCGACATCGAAGGCTGCGAAGGCGACCACACCTGCGAGGTTGCCGACCGCCTCGAACATCGCGCGTCGTACCTCGTTGCTGGCACGCCTGTCGAGAAGCTGGGCAGACCATCGAAGTTGGCTGAGCGCCGCCTCACTCGCGAGGCCACCCCCGAACAGGTTCTCTGCCTGCGCAAAGGCCCGAGTCGTCATCCGCACGTATTCGACGTCTCGCGAGCCGATCGTCGCCGGGAGCGCGGTGCGGAGATCGAAGTCAGCGAGGAGGCTGGGGCCATCGGCCCCCCGAACCTCCAGCTCACCAGGCAGGCGCGCGGCCGGAGGTTCCTGCCTGGGATACGAAGGAGCACCGTACGTGGATCGATAGAAGCCAAGTTCGCGGTCGGTCTTGGCGTTCAGGAGTGCGCGGAGGGCCTCCCGAACCTCCCTCACCTGGGGCCTTCCGATCACACCGCGCTCGAGCTTGCCAATGTAGTTCCCATCTAGCTCCAGCACGCGCCCGTCGTGGTGCTCGTAGATCCAGACATTGACCAGTTCGGCCAGCTCCTGCCGCGACAACGGCTCGCCCGGAGTCTGCGGTGAGGGCGTGCGCAGGCGCGCCCGGCGAAGGCTCTCGTTCGGCTGTGCCACGGCCGTCCTCCTCGACTGGTCCGCACAGTCTGGCACCGCCCGTAATCATTCAAGCACCCTGCGTCTTCCTCGGATCCTCCCTCGAACCTCCCCTTGACATCACCGCCTCGATCGTCCCGAGCAGTGGCAGGGCGACAGCACCCTCAATGCCATGACTCAGAGCGAAACTGATGCGGCGGCGGTGCGGGCGTTTCCGGAGCTACGGCACCTGATTACGCTTCGTGACGGCGGCTGGCGGTTCCTGCCCGCACCGCACGTCGGCGGCGTGCCGGTGCGGATCGACGGCTTCCGGGAGTACCCCGGCCACTGGGACGCCATCCGGGTGGAGTCTCCGGTCGACGTTCTCGGTATCCGAATGACGCGCGAGAACCCACCGGGTCTCGTCTGGGAACGCACCGGGAGCCTTGGCGAAGTCGTCACGGAGCTGGCTCTGCTACCACCACCCGACCATCGACTGGCGCCCTACCTCGTCACCGGGACGGCCCCACTCCTCGTCCCGGGACACCTGGAGCCAGCCCGATGACGCCTTCACTCCCCAAATATGCCGCCGATATCCGCGAGGGGAGCCTCCCGCGGCCCGGCCGGAGGGGGCTGCACCACGTTGGCGTGCCCACCGCATGGCACCACTACGCCGGCTACACCTTCCGCTGGGGGAGGGGTGACCACACTGTCACCGTCCATCAAGGCCGTCATCTGGCGTCCTATGCCAACACGTTCCTCGTCGACGTCATCGACGTCGGCGCTGATTGGGAGGACGACAACGACCTCGTCCGTGTCACTCACTGGTGGCTTCGGCAGCAGTGGCGTGGCACTGAAAACACAGCGCGGTGCCCCGTCACCGCGCTGTGAAGCAGTGGCGGGGCACCGGTTGGCGATAACGGGCTGCCCGAGGCTCATGGGGAGCCGCGCCTGGCGTTTCAGCGCGCGTTGGCCGTGGCGAGCGCCTCCGCAATCGCGGCCATGAGGTCCGGCTTGTCCATCACCGGCACCGTCACTTCCAGGAAGACGAGCCTGTCCGTCGTCGCCCGCGCCATCTCCAGCGCGCGACGCAACTCCTCGACCGTCCCGGCGTGCAACGTGAGCGCCCGCTCCCCGGCACCCATCGCAGCCGGTACCAGCGACCAGTTCCACCTCGCAATGTCGTTGTAGGGCTGCTCGGCCCCGTGAATCGCCCGCTCGACGGTGTAGCCGTCGTTGTTCACCAACACGACGATCGGGCTGAGCCCGTTTCGCAGCATCGAGCCGATCTCCTGCGCGGTCATCAATGCCGAGCCGTCACCGATGAGCAGCACGACCCGACGGTCCGGCGCGGCAACCTGCGCGCCGAAGGCCGCGGGCAACGTGTACCCGATCGACCCCCACAGCGGCTGCCCGACGAAACCGGTCCCGCTCGGCAACGGCAGCCCGACGGCTCCGTACAACGACGTGCCCTGCTCGGCCACCACGATGTCCCCGGGCCGCAGGAACTCCTGCACGCTCGCCCACAACTCACGCTGGGTCAGGTGCGGCGCGGGCACGGGCACATCCACGTCCGTCTCCGGGACGAACTCACGCGCCCAGTCGCGACCCAACTCCCGCACAACCGCGGCGAGCCCGGACAACGCGGCCCCCATCGGCAGCGGCGCGAATCGCTGCTCACCAATCCGCGCCTCGAACGGCTGCAGGTCGATCATCCGCTCCGGCGCGATGTCCTGGGTGAACCCGGCGGTCGCCATGTCGGTGAACCGCACACCCGCCGCGATGACCACGTCGGCCTGTTCCACGGCCTGCCGCGCCGGCTTGGGGCTGGCAGCGCCGGCATAGGTCCCCACGAACGCAGGGTCGCTCTCGTCGAGCAGCCCCTTGCCCAACGCCAACGTCGTGCGCGGGAAGTGCCCCGCATCAAGCAATTCACCCAGTTCCTGCCGGGCCCCGAACCGGTCAACCAGGAAATCGGCCAACACGGTTGCCGACCCGGCGCTCGCCAGCAGCTCACGCGCCCGCCCCAGGAAGTCGGTCAGCACCCGCTCGGACAACTCCGGCTCCGGCGCGGCCAGTGGCGCGCGCGGCGGTGTGGCCGGGCTGGCAGCCACGTCGGTGGGCATCAACAGGTACCCGGGTCGGCGCTCCCGGACCGCCGCCAACAGCACACGGTCGATCTCGGCGGGAGCGGTACCGACGGCCAGGTGGGCATGCGCCACGGTGACCTCGGCGTAGGCCCGCAGGAAGTGCTCGAAGTCCCCATCACCCAGGGAGTGGTGGACGAGCGCACCCGCCCGCTGCGTGGTGGTTGAGGGGGCACCGACGACATGCACGACCGGCACGTACTCGGCATAGCTTCCGGCAATCCCGTTGATCGCGCTCAACTCGCCGACCCCGTACGTGGTCAGCAACGCGCCCACGCCATTGACCCGCGCATAGCCATCGGCGGCGTAGGCGGCGTTGAGTTCGTTGGCGTTCCCGACCCAGGTGATGTCCTCGTGGTCCATCACGTGGTCGAGGAAGGCGAGGTTGTAGTCGCCCGGTACGCCGAACAGGTGGCGCACGCCGATCTCGGCAAGCCGGTCCAGCAGGTAGTCACCGACCGTGAAGCTGTGGGTCATGGCCTCTCCTCCAACAGTTCTTGTGGAACCCCGCATCTAGCTTTCACCTAAGTTTCCGGGAAATCAGCGGTGATAATCTGAGACCTGGGGCCTGATTTTCGTGGAAACCACGAAGGAGTCGCCGTGGTCAAGGCTGAGACCGAGTCGGCGGAGCGGGCGTGGCGCCGGATTGGGGCGATCTGTCGGGAAATGGTCGATGATCTGCCTCACCTCATCCCGGCGATCGTCGCCACCATTCGCGCCGAGATTCCGAACTACGCCGTGGTGCCGGTCACCGAGCACGAGCGCCACATGGCCGAGCACTCCCGGAGCCTGCTGCACGGCCTGGCCGAGCGCCGGCCACCCAACGCCGAGGAGATCGACGAGGCCCGCACCCTGGGCCGGGCCCGCGCCCAGCAGGGGATCCCCGTCGAGCTGTTGTTGGGCGCCTACCACGTCATGCACCGCGAGCTGTGGAACGAACTGGTGCGCCGGACCCAGGCCACCGATCCCGAACTGGCCGTCGCCCTGGTGCAGACGTTCAGCGTGCTGTGGACCTGGATCCGCGGCATCACCACCCCCGCCTCGGAGTCCTACGCCGAAGCACTGCGCAGCCGACACGTCACCGAGGCCACCCTCCGGCACCGCTTCCTGGATGCGCTCACCGCCGTGTCCCCCGACCTCGAGGCCGCGGTGCCGCTCGCGCACGCTCTGGGCTACCAGCCCGACGGCCGCTTCCGGGCGCTGTGCCTGCTGACCGAGACCTGGCCGGACGACCGCCTGGACCGGCTGCAGGGATGGCTCTCCGTGCTCCGGGGCCGGGTGCACTCCGCCCCGCGCGGACTGGTCACGATCGTGCTCACCCAGCAGGCCGACACCGATCAGGTCGTGCGGGAGATCAAACGTGCGGACGAGCACTGCCCGGTCGGCGTGGGGCTGGAGCGTCCCGGGCTGTCCGGTGCCACCGCGAGCATCGCCGACGCGGAGCACGCGCTGGACATCGCCGAGCGCACCGGCGGTACCAGCTACTTCGACCGGGACTGGCTGGCCGCCAGCCTCTCCCGGCAAGCCGGCCGGCTCACCCCGCTGTTCGACGACGCCGTCCGCGCCGCGAAACTGGACCCGCACCTGGCCGAAGCGGTGCGCGCCTTCGCGGAGCACGGGCTCTCCGTGGCAGCCGCCGCCCGCGCCCTCCACCTGCACCCGAACTCGGTGTCCTACCGGCTGGAGCGCTGGCGCGACCGCACCGGGTGGGACCCGCGGTCGGGCGACGGGTTGGTGGCGTCACTGACGGCGCTCGCGTTGTACCGGCCGCAAGCCGACCGACCGGCAACGGCGAGAACACCTGACGCGCGACTAGAACGCGAGCGTGATCACGGCACTCAGATAGATGACTATCAGTAGGACGCCGTCGAACCCGAGCCGGAACCAACCCCGCCGCTGCCGGACGAGCAGGCCACCGAGCAGGACCGCAGTCATCAGCAGTGCCGCCGTGGTGAGGAAGAGCTGGTCGGTACCTGCCGCGTGGAACAGCGACCCGGGGCGGAACGCGACGTCACCGACAACGAGGTTGAGTGCGTCCAGGGTGTTTCCCCCGATGATCGCGGCGACGGCGAGGGTCATCGCGCCTCTCCGGACGGCGGCGACGGCGGTGACGGTCTCCGGTGCCGCGTTGACCAGACCCATGAAGACGGCCCCGACGAAACCGGCGGTCAGTCCGGTGGCGGCCACCATGTTCGCCGCTGCCCGCGCCACCACCCAGCCACCCACGACGACCAACAACGCGAGTGCGGCGAACTCCGCCCACAGCGAACGCGCCCTACGCGTGTCGAACCGGCCGTGTTCGGTGGGCACGTCCGGTCGCGTCTCCCGGGTGCTCACGGCGCGCCACAGCGGTCGCTCCTGTGTCCGGATGAGCGTCAACCCCCCGACGTAGAGAGCGACCATGAGCAACGAGGCCGGGTGAACGCCCAGCACGGTGGGAGAGGGGCTGAACGAGGCCAGTAGCGCGGTGCTCAACAGCACGATCAGCAGGCACCCGAACAGCAGGTTCTGCGCCGACGCTGCGGCGTGCTCGAGGTTGGCGGACCGGTACGTGGCGTCCGCGAGCACGATCGCCAGCGTCTGCGCCGCGATCCCGCCCACCGCGTTGCTGTAGGCC
The DNA here is from genome assembly GCF_014645795.1 of Longimycelium tulufanense. Classification (GTDB taxonomy): domain Bacteria; phylum Actinomycetota; class Actinomycetes; order Mycobacteriales; family Pseudonocardiaceae; genus Longimycelium; species Longimycelium tulufanense. The sequence continues at coordinate 55,644 of NZ_BMMK01000028.1, forward strand.
AGCTCGGGGTGGTCGGCCGCGGCGCTCACGCCGGTCATGACCAGGCCGGACAGCGACGTGACCAGACCGAAGAACACGGCGCCGAAGAATGCCTCACCCCAGCCGGTCCGGTCAGCGAGCGCGTCTCCGAGTCCGACCAGACGGACGGTGCAGAGGACCGTCAGCAGGCCCGCGAGGACGAAGGCGGCGACACTCCAGGCGACCGGCCACGGCTGCATCTGCCACTCGGACAACGGGAATCACCTTCGTCGCGCTGTGCTGGGAGGACCGGCTGCCCGCCATCGCCGGACACCGGACGGGCCCGGCTCTTCCGGCATGTCCACCTGCCGGGAACGATGGTGGTGGCACCCGCACTGGCTCGCGAGGCGAGCGGGGCAACGGCCGCGGCGACGGTGGGGCCTCTGGAGGCACGGTGGCGGGGGTGGGCCCCTGTCCTTACGGCACGCGACCACCAGGAGTCGGGGGAGGCTTGGGTCCCGATCGGGGCCGGGGTGACGGACACCTCGTGGGAGACCTGTCCCCCACCGGGCCCGAGGTCAGTCCCGGGTGTCGGCGGCGGTCTTGGAGGGGCGGTCGTGCAGCGCGATGACGACGCGCACCACCAGGGTCAGCGCCACGATGGCCACAGCCACCCACTGCCACATCGCGAGCCTCCGCTTGGGAATAAGGTGATCTCGAGGAATGGGGGCGTCCATCGCGGACGCCCCCATGCGCGAAGGCGACGGTACCGATTCCGATAGTGGGGGATACGGTGCTCGTTACAGCCGAGGCCGGTTCGTTGTTCACCCGTGATCATTGGCAATTGCCACTTACTCCCGGGTCCGGTCATCGAGCCGAGCCCCGGCCCCGAAACCTGCTCGACACCCGCCCCCCGCGGTTCGTTAGCCTTGCTCGGTTCGTTCCGCGCACCTGCGACGCGCGCATGCCCCGCCGGACGGGCGCCGCCAGACCGGCGCCGGACCGGCCACGGCACAGGGCACGAACCACCGAGCACAACGCTCAACCGAGCGCAACCGACGCAGAAGAACAAGGAGAGCCACACCCGTGATGCGCACGCACGAGGCCGGCACGCTCCGTGCCGGGCACGCTGGGCAGACCGTCACCCTCACCGGCTGGGTGGCCCGGCGCCGCGATCACGGTGGGGTCATCTTCATCGACCTGCGGGACGCCTCCGGCGTGGTCCAGGTGGTGTTCCGCGAGGGCGCGATGGCCGAGCGCGCCCACCGGCTGCGCGCCGAGTTCTGCGTCCGGGTGGTCGGCAGCGTCGCGCGCCGGCCCGAGGGCAACGAGAACCCGGAGATCGCCACCGGCGACATCGAGGTCACCGCGACGGACCTGGAGGTGCTCAGCGAGGCGGCGGCGCTGCCGTTCCCGCTGGACGAGCACCTCGGCGTGGGCGAGGAGGTGCGGCTGCGGCACCGCTACCTCGACCTGCGCCGCTCCAGCCCGGCCCGGGCGCTGCGCATGCGCAGCGAGGCCAACCGGATCGCCCGCGAGGTGCTGCACGGGCGGGACTTCGTCGAGGTGGAGACCCCGACCATGACCCGCTCGACCCCCGAGGGCGCGCGCGACTTCCTGGTACCCGCCCGGCTGCAGCCTGGCTGCTGGTACGCGTTGCCGCAGTCCCCACAGCTGTTCAAGCAGCTGCTCATGGTCGCCGGCATGGAGCGCTACTACCAGATCGCCCGCTGCTACCGGGACGAGGACTTCCGGGCCGACCGGCAGCCGGAGTTCACCCAGCTCGACATCGAGATGAGCTTCGTCGAGCAGGACGACGTGATCGCGCTGGGCGAGGAGATCGTCGCCGCGCTGTGGCGGGACTTGGCCGGCCACGAGATCCCCCGCCCGATCCGGCGGATGACCTACGCCGAGGCCATGGCCCGCTACGGCACCGACAAGCCGGACCTGCGCTTCGCGCTGGAGCTGACCGACCTCACCGAGTTCTTCGCCGACACCCCGTTCCGGGTCTTCCAGGCCCCCTACGTCGGTGCGGTCGTGATGCCCGGTGGCGCGGACCAGCCCCGCAAGCAGCTGGACGCCTGGCAGGAGTGGGCCCGCCAGCGCGGTGCCAAGGGCCTGGCCTACGTGCTGGTCAACACCGACGGCACGCTCGGTGGCCCGGTCGCCAAGAACCTGTCGGAGACCGAGCGCGCGGGCCTGGCCAAGGCGGCCGGTGCCGCGCCCGGCGACTGCGTCTTCTTCGCCGCCGGCCCGGCCCGGGAGGCACGTGCGCTGCTCGGCGCCGCCCGGCTGGAGATCGGCCAGCGGTGCGGCTTGGTCGACCCGGACGCCTGGTCGTTCGTCTGGGTGGTGGACGCGCCGATGTTCGAGCCGGACGAGGAGGGCGGCTGGACCGCGGTGCACCACCCGTTCACCTCGCCCAACGCCGAGTGGATCGACCGCTTCCAGCAGGCTCCGGACCAGGCGCTGGCGTGGGCCTACGACATCGTCTGCAACGGCAACGAGATCGGCGGCGGCTCGATCCGTATCCACCGGGCGGACGTGCAGGAGCGGGTGTTCGAGGTGCTGGGCATCTCCGAACAGGAGGCGCAGGACAAGTTCGGCTTCCTGCTGGACGCCTTCAAGTACGGCCCGCCGCCGCACGGCGGCATCGCCTTTGGCTGGGACCGGATCTGCATGCTGCTGGCCGGGGCTGACTCGCTGCGCGACGTCATCGCCTTCCCCAAGACCGGTGGTGGCTTCGACCCGCTGACCGGTGCCCCGGCGCCGATCACCGACCAGCAGCGCCGGGAGGCCGGCATCGACGCGCGGCCGGCCGTCAAGCAGAGCCCGCTGGAGCTGCCCAAACACGCGCAGCCCACGCACCAGACCTGACCGTTCGTCCACCACGGAGCCACCCGCACCGCGGCTGCCCGCCACGGCGAGGCTTGTCGCCGTAAGGCGCCATGAGAAGTAGAGGAGCCAGGGGCGCAACCTGCGGACGCAGGTTGCGCCCCTGGTGTGAGATCACGTGGCAGGCCACGCTGAGTCGCGCGCAGGGAGGCCGTCGGCGGAGACCCTTCGTGGGCGAAACCGTTACCGCGACGAAGCACCGCATCTCAGCGATCCACACCGAACCGCCCGCTCGCGGAACCCGATCGCGACGCAGCGCGTTCAATGGTCGCGGGGGAGCAGGCCGGGTGAAGGCGGGTTCGTTCCGGTCCCCCGAACGCACAACTCGTTCTGTCGAAGGCTGCGACGGCGGTGTGATGCGGCGTTCCCAATCCCTGCTCGGTCCGTGGGACTGCCCGTCCATTCCCTTACCTGGTGCGAAGGAATCTGCTAGGCATGGGTGCTGGCCGCCGCGCTCGTGCTGTTGTCCAGCGGAAAGCGACCCGGTGTGCCGCCAGGCTCCCCGGGCGCGCCGGTCGGGCTGGTGCTACCCAGCGCTCGCCGGCGGCCGTGGTCGGCCGCGTGCTGGTCCGTCCGGCGGCGTCCAGATCGCCGACCGCCGACCGTTACCTTCGCGTGCCCACGCGGGAACCATTCGGGTCCACACTGCTCCCATCGTGGCACCGGGCAGCGTGCGGACCCGGGTCGCGTACGCCGTTCAGCCCCGTCTCAGGTAACGCGAGTAGGGTCGGAGGAGATGAGCGTGGAGATCACCATGGGGCCGCCGGACGTCGACGACGATGCGGTTGGTCCCGAGGTGGCCGCGACGGTGAAGGCGGCCGAGGGCGTGCTCAGCCGCCGCTTCGGCGCACCCGTCCGGCTGGCCGAACCCGAGGACCTCGGCGGCAGCGCGCGGTCCGTGGTGGCCCGGGTCAAGGTCGCCGCGACCCCGTTCTCCTTACCCAGAACCCTGGTGGTCAAGCACTACCGGGACGGGGTTGTCGGCGGGGGCGCCGAGACATTCGCCCGGGAAACCGCCAGCTGCCAGCTGTTCACCGCGTTCGCGCTGCAGGAACGGGTCGGCCCGGAGCTGGTCGCGCACGACGCGGGCGAGCGGTTGCTGGTCATGGAGGACCTCGGGCGGGCACCGACACTGGCCGACAAGCTCATCGGTGACGATGCGCGGTCGGCCGAGCGGTCGCTGCTCGGGTGGGCCCGGTCGCTTGGCAGGCTGCACGCCAGCACCGCCGGTCGCGAGCCGGACTTCGACGCGTTGTCGCGCCGGCTCGGCCGCGACGGCGAGCCGGATCCGACCATCCGGCGGGCCCGTGCCGCACTGGTCGAGCTGCCCGGACTGCTGGCCGAGCGGCTGGACGTGGCCACCCCGGAGCCGGTGGCCGAGCGTGCCCGGCGGGCGGCGAAACTGCTCAGGGGCACCCGGTACCGGGCGTTCAGCCCATCCGACGTCTGCCCGGACAACAACCTGGTGACCAGCCGCGGCGTGCGGTTCCTGGATTTCGAGTGGGGTTGCTTCCGGGACATCGCGTTGGACGCGGCGCACCTGCGGGTGCCCTTCCCGTCACGCTGGTGCGTGTTCGCGCTGCCGCCGGGAATGGCCGAGGCGATGGTGGCGGCCTGGCAGGCCGAGGTGCGGCCGGTCTGGCCGGACCTGACCGACGAGGTGTTGCTGCCGCGGTTGCTGGACGCGCAGATGCTGTGGGTGTGGGTGTCCACCTGCTGGCTGCTCGCCGACGAGGCCAGCCGGCAACGCCTGCCCGGCGCGGAGATGGCCGACGCACCTCGCCAGCCGCTGGCGCTGGTGGACCGCTGGGAGTCGCTGGCGGCGCAGCTGGCCCCGGTGTGTGCCGGGAGTGCCGAGCACGCCCGGACGGTGGCGGCCAGGTTGCGGCACCGGTTCGACCTGGGTGACGAGCGGTTGCCGCTGTTCCCGGCCTTCCGCTGAGCCGCCGAAACGGCGCACCAAGGGTTCGCGAAGCCGTTTTCGTCCGGTCACGGCTCGCTCATCCGGTGTGAGCCCAGGTCGTTGATCGTGGTCGCGTGGACCCGCGAGCCGTGGAAACGACCTGGGACACCGGTGGCCGTGCCGTGCGCCGCCTGGTGGCGTTGGGCGACTCGACCACCGTGGGGCTGGGGGACCCCCGGCCCGGCGGCGGGTGGCGGGGTTTTCCCGCCTTGCTCGCCGACGCACTCGGCGGAGCCGGAAAGGTGCGACTTGCCAACCTGTCCTTCACCGGTGCCCGGGTCGGGTGCGTGCGGACCCGACAGCTGCCGACAGCGCTTCGGTTCGGGCCGGACGCCGCGGTGCTCGTCGTCGGCATGAACGACACCATGCGGGCGGACTTCGACCCGGTGCGGCTGCATGACGATCTCGACGCGGTCATCGGGCGGCTCGCCCTCGCCGGCGCGGTGGTGGCGACGGTGCGCTTCCACAACCATGGGCGTGTTTTCCGGCTACCGGGCCCGTTGCGACGGGCCCTGTGGCGCCGGATCGAGGAGCTGAACTCGATCACGGACGTGGTTGTCGCACGACACGGCGCCCGCTGCGTCGACCTGCACACGACACCGGGGACCTACGACACGCGGGCATGGAGCGTCGACCGGTTGCACCCATCGGAACTGGGACACCGGATGCTGGCGCGGGGTTTCGCCGAACAGTTCGCCGCGGCGGGGTGTGCGGTCCCGCGGCCGGTGAGCCTGGCCTGCGCCGGCGGTGCCCGCGTGACCGGGCTCCATCACGCGGGATGGTTGGTGGTCAAGGGCGTGCCGTGGCTGTGGCGTCGCGGGCGGGACCTGGTGCCTTACGCGGTATCGATGTTCGCCCGGGAGTGGCTGCGCGGGCAGGACGAGCAGCCCGCGCCACAGTGGTCCGGCGAAGCCCTGACCACACCCCAGCAAGCCCCCGAGTCCATGTGAGGAACACCGGATCGGGCGAGACATCCCCGGTGCGCGCAATGCGTTCCGCGGTGCGGACATCCGGTTCGGCGAGGACCGGCTCCGCGGGTAGTACTTCATGCACGTCAGAAAAAGCAACCGAGGTCACAACGACCGGTCTGTCCAGCAGGTTTGGCTTGTTGTTCACCCGTTCGCCACGGGAGGACACAAAGACGTTATGTCCTAATCGGTATGTTCGTGATCAGCGACACCAAGTACCCGAGGGCGCTGAATCGGAACGAACCGGACAGCGCTCTCGGGTGTGCTGTCTCGCGGCACGTGGGAGACGACAGCTGGCGCCGAAGGGGGGAACCGATGCCTCGAGCTGACACCTCGCGGGCGCGCGCGTTCCTGCCGGTTCGTGCGGCGGTCTGGGTCTTCCTCGTGCTCTTCTCTCTCCTCGGCGGTGCCTCCGCCGCGCTGGCCGAGCCGCTGTCGCTGCACCCGAGCGAGCAGGCCGACCAGCAGGTGACGGTCGACCAAGGCTGCGCTGACCCGCAGGCCCGGTCGGAGGAGCCCACCGCACCGCCGGAACATCTCGTGGCGCAACGACGCGGCCACGTCCGGGACGAGGCCACGCCGCCGGCCGCGGCGGTCACCCCACCCGTCCCCCACGTTGCCGATCAGCGGGCGCGCACCGTTCCCGCCGCCAGTGGAGCCGGGGAGTGTCGCACCGTCGCGCACACCCCCGAAATGCTCCAGGTGTTCCTTAGCTGATCGAACCGCTGGCCGGTCCTGACCGTTTCCTCGACAGACCGACAAAAGCGACATACAGCAGAGGCGAGATGAATTTCCCAACCCCTGCGCGGTACCGCCATGCCTGCGTCACGCGCGCGTTCGACCAGCGACGACGACAATCCGGCGCCCACCTGCGGCGTCGCTCCGCCGTCCCCTGCGACATCCACTCCGCAATCGGCACCAGCCCTACCCCAGCTGAGGTATTTGGCGTGAATTCGACTCCGCTTCGCCGGGCGGAGAAGTCGCACGCCGTGCGGCTCGACAGCACGGGTGAGGCGCGATGAGCACGAAGTGGGAAACGAAGGTGTCCGATCTCCCGACCCGCTTCACGACGTGGCTCCGCCGGGATGCGGCGGCCGATTTCGGTGCGTCGCTGGTGGTGTTCCTGGTTGCGGTGCCGCTGTGCGTGGGAGTTGCGGTGGCTTCCGGTGCACCGGCCGAACTGGGCATCGTCACCGGCATCGTCGGCGGTCTCGGGGTCGGCCTGCTGCCGGGCAGCACCATGCAGGTCAGTGGGCCGTCCCCCGCCCCGGCCGTGCTGGTGGCCGAGGCGGTGTCCCGGCACGGCCTGGCCGCGCTGGGGGTGATCGTGCTCGGCGCCGGCCTGCTCCAGGTGCTGATGGGCCTGCTCCGGCTCGGCCGCTGGTTCCAGGCCATCTCCCCGTCGGTGGTGCGGGGCATGCTCGCCGGGATCGGCCTGGTGCTGCTGCTCGGCCAGCTCTACCCGTTCTTCGGTGCCGCCCAGCCCAAGAACATCGTCGGCAAGCTGGCCGGCCTGCCCGGGCTGGTCACCGGGGCACTGGACCGCTGGTCCGTCGCGGCCTCGGCACTGATCGGCGTGCTGACCCTGCTCGTCCTCGTGGCCTGGCAACGGATGCCGGCCAAGCTACGCCAGGTACCCGGGGCACTCGCGGCGGTGGTCGTGACCGCCACCGTCGTGGCGGTGGCCGGACTGCCCGTGGCCACCGTCCAGGTCGGTGGCCTCGGCGCCGTCATCTCCCCGCCCGACATGGGGCAGTGGTCGCTGTTCACCGACCCGGCCGTGCTCGGCACGATAATCACCTTCGCGCTGGTCGCCTCGGCGGAGAGCATGTTCAGCGCGGCAGCGGTGGACCGGCTGCACACCGGGCCCGCGACCCGGTACAACACCGAGCTGGCAGCGCAGGGTGCGGGCAACGTGGTCAGCGGGGCACTGGGCGCGCTGCCCGTGACCGCGGTGATCGTGCGGAGTGCGGCGAACGTCCAGGCGGGGGCGCGGACGAAGGCGTCGCGGGTGCTGCACGGGGTCTGGTTGCTGTTGTTCGCCGTGTTCCTGCCCGAGCTGCTCGCGCTGGTGCCGCTGCCCACGCTGGCCGCGTTGCTCGCGCACGCCGGCTGGAAGCTGCTCAACCTCCGAGAGCTCGTGCCGTTGCTGCGCACGCAGCGCGTGGAGGGCGCGATCGTGCTGCTCACCGCCGGCTCGATCGCCGCGATCGACCTACTCACCGGCGTGATCATCGGTTTGCTGGCGGCGATCGCCAAGACCGCGTGGGACGTCTCCCGGCTCTCGGTGAAGTGGCATCACGTGGGGGACCGGGTGTGTGTGCGGTTGGGCGGTATCGCAACCTTCCTCCGGCTTCCCCGGCTGCTCGCGGCACTGCACGCGGTTCCGGACGCGCGTCGGGTCGAGCTCGACCTCTCCGAGCTGCGTCACCTCGACGATGCGTGCCGGCAGGCGGTGGAAAGCTGGGCCGAGCAACGTCGAAGGTCCAACACCGAGGTCGACCTGTCGCTGCCGGAACGGGTTTCGGTCTCCGGCTGACCGGGAAACCGTTGCGTGTCCCAAAAACGCCCTCCCGGGACTTGTCGGTCGTGAGTCAACGTTTCCCGATCAGCCGAGCAGCGGGGCGAGGGGCAGAGCGAGCGGCGCACCGGCAAGGTGCGCAGGCGTTGCCCCGAGCCATCGGCTCAGGTGGCGAGGACGGTGTCCACTGTGGTGGGTGCCGTCCTCACCACCGGTCGAACACCGGTCAGGTAATGGGATGCCAGCCGCGCTGGATCCGCTGGCTACCCGAACGAACCCGACAAGACCGGGCACAGGACACCGCGGAATCGCGCTTGGTGCGGTCGGCCACGTAGTACCAGTCCATCTGGACCGCACCCGGTGTCACCTCCAGCACGGACGCACCGTGCGAGTCGTACTCCACCCAGCGCACGTGCCGGTTCAGCGCCCTGATCCCGTTCTCCAAAGGGATGGAGGCGGTCCGTGGCGGAACGCCGAGGAGGTCGTCGATGTTGTCCGAGGTGACCGAGGTGCACACCAACTCGGTGGCGACCGAGCGGCTGAGCGGGTAGCTGCCGGCGTCCAGCGGAACGTCGCACGCCCACGACGAGTGGATGTCGCCGGTCAGGAACACCGTGTCCCGCACCTCGTTGTCGGCCAGGGCACGGAGAAGCCGCCGGCGGTCGGCCGCATAGCCGTCCCACTGGTCGGTCAGCACCGCGCCGCCCTCGCGCGGCAGACCCAGTAGTTCCAGCAGGGGGCCGGTGAGGTCGGCCGGTAGCGGCGGAACGAGCACCGGGGAGACCATCACCGAGGTGCCGACCAGCTTCCACTGCGCGGTCGTGCCAAGCAGCCCGTCGAGGAGCCACGACATCTGCTCCCGCCCGGTGATCGTGCGATCGGGGTTGTCGACGTCGCCGTTGAGCGGCTTGGTCTGTTGGGACCGGTAGCTGCGCAGGTCGAGCAGGGACAGCTCGGCGAGCCGGCCGAACCGTAGCCGGCGGTAGATGCGGTCGCCCGCGTTGCGCACCGGCATCCACTCGAAGTAGGCGCGGTGCGAGGCGAGCTTGCGGGCGGCGTAGTCGCCTTCCGTGCCGGGCGTGTGGTTCTGTGCCCCGTCCGCCCACGCGTCGTTGCTGACCTCGTGGTCGTCCCAGGTGGCGATCAGGGGACAGGTGGCATGCAGGCGTTGCAGATCCGGGTCGGTCTTGTACTGCGCGTGCCGCCGTCGGTAGTCGGCGAGCGTGATGGTCTCGTGCGGCGGATCGTGCGGTCGTACGGACCAACCAAGGGGGAAATCACCCGGCGCGTACTCGTAGATGTAGTCGCCCAGGTGCACGACGGCATCCAGGTCACCGCGCTCGGCCAGGTAGCGGTAGGCCGCGAAATGACCGGCCTGCCAGTTGGAGCACGAGACCACGCCGAGACGGAGCCGGGACAACGCCGCATCCGTGGCGGGTGCGGTCTTCGTGGTGCCCGCGGGGGAAAGCTGGCCCTCGAAGAGGAATCGGTAGGAGTAGCTGGTGGCCGGTGCGAGACCGGTGACGTCCACCTTCACCGTGTGGTCACGGCCGGGGCCGGTCCGGGTGACACCGGATGCCACCACGGTGCGGAAGGAGGCGTCGGTGGCCACCTCCCACCGGACCTCCACGTCGGGACCGACCCCGGAGCCGGGCACGGCTTCCGGGGTCGGGGAGATGCGGGTCCATAACAGGACGCTGTCGGGTAACGGGTCACCGGAGGCCACACCGTGCCGGAACGCGGTGTCGCGTTGCTGGCCCTGTGGCGGTGCATGCGGTTCGGTGGCGAGAACCTCCGGAGGCAGGGCCGTGGCAGCGGCCGCGCCCAACGCGGTGGCGCCGGTGGCCCGGAGCAGGGTGCGCCGATTGAGAGGATTATTCACATTTCACTACTGTGCAGTGCCCGCACGCCCCGAGGAAGAGCAGAGATCAGGCGTTCACCAGCCGATCACCGACTGGGAATCGAGCGGCCAGCCAGCACGACCGCGTCCGCCAGCAACCCCGCGGCCCGGCACCGGGCGACCAGCCGATCGGCGAACAACCCCTCCGCGACGAACACCGGCGCACCGTCCAGTCGCACCTCCTGCGTGCCCACCGGGCGGTTCTCGCTGATCGCGTAGACCGGGGCGGCAACCCGCCCCGTCGTCGCCAGCTCCGCGATGGCGGACAGCGCCTCGTCGACGTTCCAGGCGTCCGGGTCCTCCCAGTCCACCGCGCCCTCGGCGTCGCGGGGCAGCAGCGGGTCGTCGCCCGGTCGGTAGAAGTCGTCCAGCCGCAGCGTCGGCCAGCCGAGCCGGGCGGCGAGGGTGGACTTGCCGGAGCCGGAGGGACCGGCAAGCAGCACGACGCGGGCGGAGACCACGGGAGACGACACGAGGGGCCAGTTTCGCACGCCCGGCCGAGGCAACGGTGCCGGGGCCGACCGGAGGTGTCGGACCCGGCGGGTAGCGTCGGGTCCGTGGACGACGCCCTGTTCGACGGCGGTCTGTTCGGCGCCGACGTGGCGGAGCGCGCCGAGGAGAAGCTCACCGAGAACGCCCCGCTCGCGGTGCGGATGCGACCGCGCACCCTGGACGAGGTGGTCGGCCAGGACCACCTGCTCGGCCCGGGTGCCCCGCTGCGCCGGCTGGTCGAGGGTGCCGCGCCGGCCTCGGTGCTGCTGTACGGGCCGCCGGGCACCGGCAAGACGACCCTGGCCACCCTGGTCTCCACCGCCACCGGCCGCCGGTTCGTCGCCCTGTCCGCGCTGTCGTCGGGGGTCAAGGAGGTCCGGGCCGTCATCGACGAGGCCCGGCGGCGGCTGGGCCGCTCCGGCGAGTCCACCGTCCTGTTCATCGACGAGGTACACCGCTTCTCCCGCACCCAGCAGGACGCCCTGCTCGGCGCGGTCGAGGACCGGGTGGTGCTGCTCGTGGCGGCGACCACCGAGAACCCGTTTTTCTCCGTGGTCTCCCCGCTGCTGTCCCGCTCCCTGGTGCTCCAGCTCCGCCCGCTCACCGACGACGACGTGCGCACCCTGGTGCACCGCGCCGTGACCGACGAGCGCGGGCTGGCCGGTGCGGTGAGCCTGGCCACCGCCGCCGAGGACCACCTGGTGCGGCTGGCCGCCGGGGACGCCCGGCGGGCGCTGACCGCCCTGGAGGCGGCCGCTGATGCGGCGATCTCCCAGCAGGGCACCGAGATCGACCTGGCCACCGTGGAGTCCACCGTGGACAAGGCCGCGGTCCGCTACGACCGCGCCGGAGACCAGCACTACGACGTCGTCAGCGCCTTCATCAAGTCCATCCGCGGTTCGGACGTCGACGCCGCGCTGCACTACCTCGCGCGCATGATCGAGGCGGGGGAGGACCCGAGGTTCGTCGCGCGACGGCTGATCGTGCACGCCAGCGAGGACGTCGGCATGGCCGACCCGACCGCCCTGCAGACCGCGGTGGCCGCCGCCCAGGCCGTCCAGCTCGTCGGCCTGCCGGAGGGCCGCCTGGCACTCGCCCAGGCCACGATCCACCTGGCCACCGCCCCGAAGTCCAACGCGGTGATCACCGCGGTCGACGCCGCCCTGTCCGACGTCCGACGCGGGGAGGTCGGTGGGGTGCCCCCGCACCTGCGGGACGGCCACTACACCGGCGCGTCCCGCCTCGGCCACGCGCAGGGATACCGCTACCCGCACGACATCGCCGAAGGCGTGGTCGCCCAGCAGTACGCCCCGGACGGCCTCGTGGGGCGCGACTACTACCGGCCGACCCCGCGGGGCGCCGAGCGCGTGCTTGCCGACCGGGTTCCCAAGCTCCGCCGGATGACCCGCGGCGAGCCGGGCGATACCGAAACGCCGCGCTGACGCATCGGCGCAGGGGCGCCGCCCGCTCCCGCACCGACTTCCGCCCCGTCCTGCAGCGGACCAACTCGCGTGGATCCGCAACACCGCATGCCGGGGCCGGGCACCCCTCAACACCTGGGCGTTGCAACGCTTCCCAGAACCGATGCAGCGCTCTGGCGTTCCTCACCAGCCATCCGGCGGGGGAATCGAGGAGATCGGATACAGCGGGTTCGGAATCTTCCCGCGGGGCGCGATGGCGTGCCGGTAGGGCAGTTCCGCGTAGCCGGTCTGCAGGAGCCGGTCACCGTTGAGGGGATACCGGCCAAAGGTCGGGGCCAACAGGGTCCCCACCGCCATCCGGTCGGCGAGATGGGGATGACGCCGCCGGTACGATTCGATCTCCCCGCGCACCCGACCCCACAGCCGATCCTCATCGATTTTGTGATGATCGGCCAACAGCACCGACAGCGGCCGCAGGACACCAACAAGCAACGCGTCCACCAGATACTGCCGTAACACCTGCCACGGCTTGCGTGGCAGCACCCGGTCGTGCGAGTCGGGATCGGGGCCGCGCTCGGGGACGGGCTCCGCCGACACGTTGACGTCGTCGATGAGGTCCTTGAGCACGGCCCGCCTGGGCATCCCGTCCCTACCGGCAACCACGAGAACGTTCTCGCCGTGCGGATTGACCGTGATCCCGTACTGGAAGAGCACGTGCAGCAACGGTCGTAACAGGCTGCGCAGCAGTGCGGCCAGCCACGCCTCGGCGTCCCCACCCGACCGCGCGATGTACTCGCTCACCAGCGGCCGTCCCGCCGGATCCACGTGCAGCACCGCGGCCAGGGGCCAGGCACGCTCGTCCTTGGCCAGCTCCGGATCAACTGGCTCACGCCAGATACAGCCGAGGGTTTCCAGCCAGGTGTAGGGAACGCCCTCCACCGCAGACAGATGCGGGTGGCGGACGGTCACCGAAGCAACCTCGCCGAGCAGGACCGTGCCCCACTCGGACAGCAGCTTGTCGCTGCGCCAGATTCCCCGCAGCCACTGCGACACCACCGGCGCCGACAACGAGCAGTGTGGCGGGATTCCCCGCCACACCGCGGTGTTGAGAATACGCAAAGGCAACTTCACCTGGAAGCGATCCGGCGTGTCCATATTGGATAATGTGCGGATCGCCTGTGTGGGCAGGTAGTTGTCCGTTGCCTCACCCAGCACCACCAGCCGTCCGGTCGCCATCTCCGGGGACCACAGCGTGCGGACCACGTGATCAAGCTGCCACGGATGCACGGGTAGCCAGACGTAGGTATCGGGGTCCAGGCCCCTGCCCCGCAGGACCTCCCGGAACGCCTGCACCGTCCCAGCGTCGAGCTCCTGCTCCACCACCGCGCGCTCGGAGAGCTCCGAAGTACCGCGGAATTCCGCCAGCCCACGGTGCGCGGCCAGCCAAGGTAGCCGCAGCGCCCGCCGCGCCTCCGGGGCATAGCTGGCCACGTCGCTCGCGGCGAAGCCGATGCGCCCCTTGTTGGCCACCAACCACGGATGCCCGGTGAGGTGACCCTCGAGCTCGGCGTACCCCAGGTCCGCGAGTTCGGCGGCCGGCCGCGCGGTCTCGGCCGCGGCCACGTCCGCGGCCAGTGTCGCGGTCACCTCGCCCAGGTAGCCGGCCAACGTCTCCGGCGCGACCCCGAGCTCCGGCGCGGCATCCACCAGGAACTGTTGCACGTCCTCGGCGAGCTGCGCCACGTCGTCGCCCAGGATCCCGCGGGCGCAGCGCCGCACCGAACCCGGATCCACCAGCCACCCGCCGAAGGCGGTGCGTCGTGCCCGGAACAGGTAGCTGGCGCCGGGCAAACGCAGCCGATAGCCGTCCGGCTCGGTGGGCTGCGGATCGAGCATCGCCTCGAACGCCAGCTCGCCGATCGCCTTGGCCAGCAGGGCACGGGACGCCGATCGCCAGGTATCCGCACTCACCTCGTACCTCCCTGCTGGGCGCTGCGGTGCGACACCTGCCTGGCTCTCCCATCGGGTGGTCGATCGGAATCCCGGGAGCAACCGCGCTCGTTGGTGCGCCACAGCCGAAATTCGGTGAGCAGCACAGCGATCTGCAAACGCATCTCCGACACCACGGTGTCCACAGTGGAGCAGAGTGCGTTGAGGAACTGTCCGACCGATCCGCGTTCGAGCGCGACCATCTCACGCTCGGCGACCCGGCGCGGAGTCGGCAGGGGGTGCAGTCGATTAGTCACAGTGGGAGGTCCTTCCGGGATCGCGGGTACACCAGCAACACGGCGGGCTTGTTCGGCAGGCTGACCTCCCCGACGGGGAGGAAACCGGCCGCGGAGAACGCTCGACGCGACGGGCCGTTGCGCACGTCGGGCTCGGCGACCACCCGACCGCACTCCGGGTCGGCGGCAAGCAGCCCGTCGGCGACCTCCCGCAGCAGCGTGCGACCCAGCCCGCGTCCGGTCCGGCCCAGCTCGCCGATCGCCAAGTGCACCCCGAGGTCGTTCGGCCGGCACGGATAGTGCTCGGCCAACCGGTCCCGCACGACCCGGTAGACCTCCAGGTACGCCACGGGTTGCTCGTCCCGACTGATCAGGCACGGCAGCGAGTGGTCACCGGCGAGCTGCCCGGACAGCTCGGCCGCCCACCGGTGCTGCGCCCACGCCTGCTTCCAGAACGCCGCCACGTGCGGGGCACCCATCCAGTCGTGGATGAGCGCCAGGTCCGCACCGTCCGGCGCGGCCACCCGCACCGACCAAGGCCGCGGCAACCGGGGTAACGGCGGCCCGGGAACCGGTTCCGGATGCACACCTCCCACACCAAGGCCGTCAAGGCTGTTCGCGCCGACACTCCGCTCGATCGTGGTCATCGCGCACCTCACACAGGACGCTTCGCGGAAGAGTGGTCATTGCGGGGGAAACGGGTCACCCCGGGGCTGCGGCACCGCCCGCCCCGCAGGGGTATGCGCGCCGCCGAACCACGAACACCGGGCTCGCACAACGAACCGCCCGGCCGCCACCGCCGCTGTCGCCGTCACGCCGCCCCCTCCTCGTCGAGCTCCCGATCCAGCTCGGTCAGGCATTCCCGGCCCGCGTCCAGCACCGCGTCGACCAGGGCATCCACGTCCCGTTGCGTGGCCGCCGGGTTGAGCAACGTGAACTTCAGGCACACCCGCCGCGGCGAGCCGGGGCCGGCGAGCCGGGTCGCGGTCCGGCCGACCAGAGCCCGCCCGCTTTCGGCGAGCCGGCGCCGTAATCGGGCGTTGACCTCGTCATCCATCGCCGGATACGGGGTCCGGTAACGGAACACCACCGTGGTCAGCTCCACGGGGCACACCAGTTCCAGCTCGGGCTCGGCCGCGATCCGTTGCTGCGCATGGGTGGCCAGGCCGTGGCAGGTGTCCACCAGTCGACCCAGGCCGCGCCGGCCGTGCGCCAGCAACGTGGCCGCGATCTTCACCGCATCCGCCCGGCGCGTGGTCTGCAGGCTGCGACCGAGCAGGCCCTCGTAGCCCGCATCGGTGTCGTCGGCCGGGTTGAGGTAGGCCACCTCCCGGCCCAGCGGGGCAAAAGCGGCCGCCCCGGCGGTGAGCAACACGCTCGCCGCGGCCGGCTGCCAGCCCAGCTTGTGCAGATCGACCGTGATCGAGTCGGCCAGTTCCAGGCCGGCCAGCCGCGGCGCGAGGTGCTCGGAGAACAGGGCGCCGAAGCCGTAGGCGGCATCGACGTGGAGCCACACCCCGTGCTCCCGGGTCACCTCGGCGAGCTGTGGAAGCGGGTCGATGGCACCGAAGTCGGTGTTGCCCGCCGTGGCCACCACCGCCAACGGCGTCCGCTCCGGACCCAGGTTGCGCAGCACACCGGCCAACGCCTCGGGTCGCATCCGGCGCCGCCCGTCGACCGGAATCGCCCGCACCGCGAACTCACCGAGCCCGAGCGCGGCACACGCCCGGTGGACCGAGAAGTGCACCAGTTCCGAGCACAGCACCACCGGTCCGGGCAACGCCGCGATGCCGTGCCGGCGGGCGTCCACGCCGCGACGGGCGGCTGCCGCGTCCCGCGCCAGGAGCAGGCCGAGCAGGTTCGACAGCGAGCCGCCCGGGGTGAGCACGCCGTCGGCAGCCGGCCCCAGCCCGGCGAGCCGGGCCAGCACGTCCACCACCCACCGTTCCACCGCGATGGCCGACGGTCCGGAGTCATAGGTGTCCACCGAGGCGTTGCCGGCATCGGCCAACGCGTCGGCCGCCACCGCCACCGCCAGCGGTGGCGGCTGCAGGTGCGCGGCCGCGTGCGGGTGGGTCAGGTCCACCCCGTGCTCGACCAGCACCCGGGCCAGCAGGCGCAGGGCGCCCTCCGGCCCGATGCCCTCGGTGGGCAGCTGGGCCGGCCCGAGCGGGGCGCCGGCGGCGGCGAGCACCGCCGTCGGATCACCCGCGGGAAGCGGACCTTCGGGGCGGCGGGCGGCGCGAGTGGCGCCGAGGGCGTGTCCCAGCGCGGCGCAGACCGCGGCCAGCCCGTCCGGGGCGCCGGCCAGCGGGGTGGGGAAGTAGTACCCGGGTGTGCGTCGTGCGGCATCGGATGTCCGGATCACTACACCTCCGCGGGAAACGGGAAGTTAGGTTAGCCTAACCTCAACGGTGAGACGTGCGGGGTGTCAAGCGCATGCGGCGGGGTCAGGGGCCAGATCACCACGCGATCGGGTGGGCGCGGTAGCCTCATTCACACTTACGCACGCACCCGTCGGCCCCGGCCGGCCGGCCGAAAACACCAGGAGGACACGTGTCGCCAGGGCAGATCGCCGCCCTAGTCGCAGCGGGCGCCTTCGTGCTACTGGTGCTGTTCCTGGCGATCGTGCTCATCAAGCTGGGCCGCGCGCTGGACGAGATGACCATCGCCATCCGCAAGGCGCACGAGAACAGCGACCCGCTGTTCGCCGGTGCCAACACCACCCTCAACCACGTCAACACCCAGCTGGAACGCGTGGACGGGATCACCTCCAACGCGCGCGCGGTCACCGGCAACGTCTCCGCGCTGACGTCGTTGTTCACCGCCACCCTGGGCGGTCCGCTGGTGAAGGCCGCGGCGTTCTCCTACGGCGTCAGCAAGGCCGTGCGTGCGCGACGCAAGCGCAAGGCGGAGGCCCAGGCCGAGGGCCGGCACTCCCGGCGGCGAGGGGGCAAGCGGTGAAGCGCCTGTTCTGGTTCGGTCTCGGCGCCGCCGCCGGCGTGGCGTTGACCCGCAAGGCCGCCCACACCGCGCGACAGGCGACCCCGGCCGGGCTCGCCGCCAACGTCTCCGATGCGCTGCGGGAGCTGGCCGGCGCCGTCGGCGCCTTCGGCGCCGACGTCCGCGCCGGCATGTCCGAACGCGAGCGCGAGCTGCACGAGGTGGTCGAGCACCGCACCGGCCCCGACGCGGGCCGGTCGGCCCGGGCCACCGCCCGTGGCACCCTGGAGTCGCGCCGGTCCGACGGATACCCGCAGCTCGCCCGCGACCACCGGCGGCCCTCCGGCGCACGAGCGCGCCGGGCGGGAGGCTGACCGCGCGGCCCCACCGCGCGACGGCCGTCCCGCCGCTGAGACAGACCGCAGGCCCGTCGCTGCGCGCGGCCCGCAGCGCCCGCAGCGTTGACCAGAGGAACGACCCACCGTGCAGACCCACGAAATCCGCAAGCGCTTCCTGGAGCACTTCGAGCGCAACGGCCACACCGTCGTGCCCAGCGCCTCCCTCATCCTGGACGACCCGAACCTGCTGTTCGTCAACGCCGGCATGGTGCAGTTCAAGCCGTACTTCCTCGGCGAGGCGCCGCCGCCATACAAGCGGGCCACCAGCATTCAGAAGTGCGTGCGCACCGGGGACATCGACAACGTCGGCCACACCACCCGGCACAACACGTTCTTCCAGATGGCCGGGAACTTCTCGTTCGGCGACTACTTCAAGGAAGGCGCCATCGAGCTGGCCTGGCAGCTGGTCACGGGCAGCCAGGACGACGGCGGCTACGGCTTCGACCCGGACCGCATCTGGGTGACGGTCTACCAGGACGACGACGAGGCGGCCAGCCTCTGGAAGAAGATCGCCGGCCTGCCCGAGGAACGCATCCAGCGCCGGGGCATGGAGGACAACTTCTGGTCCATGGGCGTGCCGGGCCCGTGCGGCCCGTGCTCGGAGATCTACTACGACCGTGGCCCGGAGTACGGCCGGGAGGGCGGCCCCGTCGTCGACGAGGACCGCTACCTGGAGATCTGGAACCTCGTCTTCATGCAGGACGAGCGCGGTGAGGGCTCCGGTAAGGACGACTTCCCCATCCTCGGGCCGCTGCCGGCGAAGAACATTGACACCGGCATGGGCATGGAGCGGGTGGCCTACCTGCTGCAGGGCGTGGACAACGTCTACGAGACCGACCTGGTGCGCCCGGTGATCGCCAAGGCCGAGGAGCTGACCGGCCGCAAGTACGGTGCGAATCCCGAAGACGACGTCCGGTTCCGGATCATCGCCGACCACGCGCGCAGCGGCGTCATGCTCGTCGGCGACGGGGTGACCCCGGGCAACGAGGCGCGCGGCTACGTGCTGCGCCGGCTGCTGCGCCGGATCGTGCGCTCGGCCCGGCTGCTCGGCACCACCGAGCCGGTGCTCGGCCAGTTCGCCGAGGTGGTCCGGGACGCCATGGGCCCGGCCTACCCGGAGCTGGTGACCGACTTCGAGCGCATCGAGCGCGTGGTCACCGCCGAGGAGAACACCTTCCTGCAGACGCTGAGCACCGGTACCAAGATCTTCGACACCGCGGTGGCCGAGACCAAACAGGCCGGGCGCAGCCTGCTCAGCGGGGACAAGGCGTTCCAGCTGCACGACACCTATGGTTTCCCGATCGACCTGACCCTGGAGATGGCCGGCGAGCAGGGCCTGCAGGTCGACGAGGAGGGCTTCCGCAAGCTCATGGCCGAGCAGCGGGCCCGGGCCAAGGCCGACGCCGCGGCCCGCAAGACCGGCCACGGCGACCGGACCGTCTACCGGGAGCTGCTCGAGCTGGGCGGCACCGAGTTCACCGGCTACCAGGAGCTGGCCAGCGAGGCCACCGTGCGCGGCCTGGTCCGGGAGGGCGAGCGCGTGCGTTCGGCCGGTGAGGGCGAGATCGTCGAGATCGTGCTCGACCGCTCCCCGCTGTACGCGGAGTCCGGTGGCCAGGAGAGCGACGCGGGCACCATCACCTCGTCCAACGCCGAGCTGGAGGTGTTGGACGTGCAGAAGGTGGCCCGCAAGCTGTGGGTGCACCAGGTGCGGGTCACCAGCGGGGAGATCGCCGAGGGCCAGCACGTGCTGGCCCAGGTCGACCCGGAGTGGCGGATCGGTGCCCGGCAGGGCCATTCCGGCACCCACGTCGTGCACGCCGCGCTGCGGGAGGTGCTCGGGCCGTCGGCGTTGCAGAGCGGCTCCTACAACAAGCCCGGCTACCTGCGCCTGGACTTCGCCTGGCCATCGGGGCTGTCGGCACAGACCCGCAGCGAGATCGAGGACGTCTCCAACCTGGCGGTGCGTCGCGACCTGCCGGTGCGGGTGGTGTACACCTCGCTGCCGCAGGCCCAGGAGATGGGTGCGCTGGCGCTGTTCGGCGAGACCTACGACGAGACCGTGCGGGTGGTCGAGATCGGCGGCCCATGGTCGCGGGAGCTGTGCGGCGGCACCCACGTCGAGCACGCCTCGCAGATCGGACCGATCATGCTGCTCGGCGAGTCCTCGGTGGGCTCGGGCGTGCGGCGGCTGGAGGCATACGTGGGCATCGAGGCGTTCCGCACCCTGGCTCGGGAACGGGCCCTGGTGCAGAACATCGCCGCCCTGCTCAAGGTGCCCAACGAGGAGCTGCCCGGCCGGATCGAGAACCTCATCGAGCGACTGCGCAACGCCGAGAAGGAGCTGGAGAAGCTCCGCGCCGGCCAACTGCTGGCCTCGGTGGGCAACCTCGTGAACACCGCTGAGGACGTGCGCGGGATCTCGCTCGTCGCAGCCGCGCTGCCCGACGGTGTGAGCGGCAACGACCTGCGGCAGGTGGCCACCGAGGCGCGCAACAAGCTCGGCAACCGCTGCGGCGTGGTCGCGTTGTTCTCCGCCGACCCGGCCGCGGGCAAGGTCAGCTTCGTGGTCGCCACCACGGCGGCCGCGCGCGAGGCCGGCCTGGCCGCCGGCAAGCTGGTGCCGTTGTTCGCCGCCGAGGTCGGCGGGCGCGGCGGCGGCAAGCCGGACATGGCCCAGGGCGGCGGCACCAACCCGGCCGGCGTGCCGGCCGCGGTCGCCGCGCTGCGCCGCGAGCTGGCGGCGCTGGTCGAGTCCGGGTCGGTGTCCACCGGGTGAGCCGGCAGCACCCGCAACGGCGGCCGGACCGGCCCGGGAGCGACGATCCCGGACCCGGCCGCCGGCTCGGCGTCGACGTCGGCGCGGTACGCGTTGGGGTGGCACTCAGCGATCCGGCACCGCTTCTGGCCAGCCCGCTCGTTACCCTGGCCCGCGACGAGGCCAGCGGTTCCGACCTGGAGCGGTTGGCCGCCCTCGTCGCCGAGCACAAGGTGGTCGAGGTGGTCGTGGGCCTGCCGACGACGCTGGCCGGACGGCACGGACCGGCGGCCGAGGCCGCCGTGGCCTACGCCGAGGCGCTGGCGCGTCGGGTCGCACCGGTGCCGGTGCGCCTGGCCGACGAACGGCTGACCACGGTCACCGCGACCCGGGTGCTCGCCGGGCGAGGGGTGCGGGGTCGTAAGCAGCGCGCGGTCGTCGACCAGGCCGCCGCGGTGGAGATCCTGCAGTCGTGGCTGGACGCGCGCCGAAGGTGAGCACGGGCGGAACCGCCCACCTCCCCACCGGGCCCGCGGTACCCGGCACGGCACAACACAAGTGATCGTGAGCGGCTGATCGTGCACGACACGGTCGCCTCCGCTACAGGACACAGGAGCACCTGGTGAGTGACGACCTCGGCCTGTTCGCCGACACGCCCGATGACGGGTCGGGACAGCGCGAGGCGGCCCGCAGAGCACCGCGCCGCCGGCTGGTCACGGTGCTGGCCGTGGTGTTGGGCCTGGCCATCATCGGCGGGGGCGCCTGGTACGCGCTGCACCTGTTCGGCGGGTTCGGCTACGACGACTACGCGGGCAACGGCGAAAGCGACGTCGTGGTGCAGGTGGAGCCCGGCGACAGCACCAGCGCCATCGCCACCCGCCTCGCCGAGCACGACGTGGTCGCCAGCCCCAAGGCGTTCGTCAAGGCCGGGGCGAACAACCCCAAGGTGACCGCCATCCAGCCCGGCTACTACCTGATGAAGACCAAGATGTCGGGCGCGGCCGCGGTGCAGCGGATCACCGAGCCGAACGCGAAGGTCGGGTCCTTCGAGGTGCGCGGCGGGATGCAGCTCGACGACACCTCGGACAACGCCGGCAAGGTCTACGAGGGGATCCTGGCCAAGATCTCCAAGGCCAGCTGCACGCAGCAGAACGGCGAGAGCACCTGCGTCCCGGCCGAGGAGCTGCGCGCGGCTATGGAGAAGACCAATCCGAAGCAGCTGGGCGTGCCCGACTGGGCGCTGCCGTCGGTGGCCAAGGCCGAGCCGAAGCGCCGGCTGGAGGGCCTGATCATTCCGGGCATCTACTACGTCAAGCCCGGTTCCTCGGCCGAGGAGCTGCTGCGCGACGTGCTCAAAATTTCGACCGAGCGGCTGCAGGCGGCCGGGATTCCCGGCGGCGCCGTCGACACCGGCTTCACACCCTACGAGGTACTGACGGTGGCGTCCCTGGTGGAGAAGGAAGCGGTCACCAAGGACTTCGCCAAGGTGTCCCGGGTCACCTACAACCGGCTCGCCATCAACAAGAAACTGGAATACGACTCGACGATCAACTACGTGCTGGACAAGCAGCACATCACCACCAGCGACGCGGATCGCGGCCGGCCCGGCCCGTACAACTCCTATCTCACCACCGGATTACCGCCCACGCCGATCTCCGCGCCGAGCAAGGACGCCATCAACGCGGCGATCAAGCCCACACCCGGCCCGTGGCTGTTCTTCGTGAAGTGCCAGAAGGACGGAACCACCTGCTTCGCCGAGACGTTCGAGGAACAGCAGGCGAACGAACGGAAAGCCAGGGCGAACGGGGCATTCTGAGGCAATGGGCACCGAGGTCACGCGCAGGGCGGCGGTGGTCGGTTCGCCGATCACCCACTCCCTGTCACCCGTGTTGCACCGCGCGGCATACACCGCGCTTGGCCTGGACGGCTGGGAATACGACCGGATCGAGTGCGATGACGCCGGACTCCCCGGCATGGTGCGGGAGCTGGGCCCGGAGTGGGTCGGGCTGTCGGTGACCATGCCCGGGAAGAAGGCCGCACTGGCGTTGGCCGGGGAGGCCACCGAGCGGGCCGTGGCCGTGGGCGCGGCCAACACCCTCGTCCGGTTGCCCGACCGTGGTTGGCGGGCCGACTGCACCGATGTGGACGGTGTGGTCGGGGCGTTGCGTGCCGCCGGCGGCTACCGGCGTGACCCGGGTGGTACGGCGGTGATGCTCGGCGCGGGCGGTACCGCCATGGCCGCGCTCGCCGGTCTGGCCGAGCTGGGCGTGAACCAGGTTCAGCTCGTCGTGCGCGACCCGGTTCGCGCCGCGGATGCGTTGGACTGCGCGAAGCGAGTGGGTGTGTCCGCCACCGCGGTGCGGTGGGCCGAGGCGGACCTGGCCGCGCTCGCCTCGGCGGCGGACGTCGTGGTGAGCACGGTGCCCGCCGGCGTGGACGAGCCGACCGCGGCCGCATTGGCCACCGCCCCCTGCGTTCTCGATGTCATCTACCACCCGTGGCCGACGCTGTTGGCGCGGGCGGTGGCCGAGCGCGGCGGTCACCTCGCCACCGGGCTGGACATGTTGCTGCACCAGGCATTCGGGCAGGTGGAACAGTTCACCGGGAGACCGGCCCCGCGGGAGGCGATGCGGGACGCCCTCCGCGCCGCCACCGGCCACGTGCTCCCGCTGCCTCTGGCCGCGGACTCCACGCTCTGACGCCGCAAAATAGCTGCGCGGTACGGTAATCCGCTGGTGGATCTACAGGTGCCGGTGGGCAAGGCCGGCTTGGCCCTGCTGGCAACGAACGTGAGTCTCGGCTCGCGCCTCGTGGCGCATCCGGTGTGTCGAATTCCGTTTCCTCACACCGGAACGTGCGGTTCCAGACATGGGAACGGGTTGCCTCCGCCCGGAGTCGGGGTCGGGCGGAGGCAACCCGCGTTTGGTGTTGGATTGCTCGGCTCCGGGCTTAGCTGCGCGCCTTGTCGCCGCGAAGCGATGCTCGCTTCGTCCGTCACCTCGCGGTGGATCCGGTTGTGCCGGATCCAGTGATGGCTAGGTGTTCTGTCCTGTGAGGTTGGGGATGCGGTGGGCGGGTGGGCCGCCGATCGCGGTGTGGTGGCGGTGATGGTTGTAGGTG
>NZ_BMMK01000029.1 GCF_014645795.1 Longimycelium tulufanense
TCTGAGGCCGGGTGGCCACCACGAGCGCACCACGCCCACCGATCAACTCACTGAGAAAACCTCATTGGGTTGGGTTTCGTATGGCGACTCGTACCTGGGTACCAAGACCGCCGGGGTGATTCCCAGCACGCCAAGGGGCATGGTAGCCGTCGCGTAGTACTATCGGCCGGGGCTGGAACCGCTCCGCCCGGTAGGAAGCTCCATGGTGCGGGTCTTCGTCCGGACCCTTCCTAGGCTGCTCACCTGCTGTTTCTCACCCGCCCAGCCTTGTGGGGTGTAGCGCTGTTCCGTGCCTGTTCCGCAGGATCCAGTCCCGTGATCCTGTGACAAGTACTCGAGCACTGGAACCCCTTCTCACCTGAGCTTGCCCTGGACCTGTCCTGCTCCCCTCCCTCACCTCGTACGAAGCCAAATCCCAGGTCGGGGCGGCGCGGTGAAGGGTGGCGCTTGCGCCATCGCGCAGCGACGGTCATCGGTGGGGCTAGGGGTCCCCGCCGATGTTCGCCCTTCGCCGCGACGAACCGACCTCGGACAATCGGCTGCGAGGAGAGGCAATAACCGAGCCCTGTCCGACACCGGATCGAGTCGGGCACGGCTTATTCGGTGGCAAGCCTGTGGGCAGCTCAAGCCGTCAAGGCGCCGAGCTGTCCACAGGCGCGGCAGCGCTTCTCCCCCGGTGCCCAGCCCGGCCGGGCCGCGGGTTGCTCGCGTCCTTCCTCTGCGGCCCGATGCGGCGGGACGCCGGCCGGTCCTTCCCCGGGTCCCGCGGCGCCGAGCCGATGCCTTCGCCGGCGGCCCGGCGGCCGGAGGCCGGCTGGGGCCGCCGGCACAACTCTGCGGCCGGCGACTGCGGGGCCCGGGTCCCAGCGTGCCCGGCCGAGCGGCCCGCCGCAGGCGGGCCGCCTTGATGAGGAAAAGAAAGTTTGAACGCGCCTGCCGTACCGGGCCGGTCGGGGTGGCAGACTGGGGGTGAAGGGCTGGTGGTCGCTGTGACGTCAAGTGATGCGGGCTTCATGCCGCACGGGGAACTGAGGGGTCATGCGCTGGCCGAAGCGCTGGCCGCGAGCAAGGGTGCTCGGCCGATCGAGTCGGCGGAGGATCTGGCCGTGGAAGGCGTGTTTGAGTCGGATGCAGAGCTGGATGAGTTCCTGACCTGGGTGAGGAAGGAGCGGCGAGCGCACCTGGCCTGATCGATGGATCTCGTGGTCTTGGACACCGACGTCGCTTCGCTGGCGTTCAAACAGAAGCTGCCGCCGAACCTGCTGCGTCACCTGGTGGGTCGGACGCCGTGTCTGACCTTCGTCACCTTGGCGGAGCTCACCAAGTGGTCCACCCAGCGTTCCTGGGGGTCACGTCGCAAGGAACAGCTTGCTCGCTGGCTGCACGGCATGGCTGTTCTCCCTGGCACTGAGGACGTGGCCCGAGTGTGGGGTGAGATCTCCGCGTTCGCTGCGCGTCGCGGTCGTCCTCGCCCGCAGAATGATACGTGGATCGCTGCCTGTTGTCTGGTCTATGAGGTTCCGCTGGCTACGCTGAACCTGCAAGATTTCGCCGACTTCGTCGAACATGAAGGGCTAGCGATAATTAACGGCTAAGAGTAGCTTCAAGGCTGAAATACAACAACTGTCTTATCGTCGTGCATCTTCGCTCGAGGAAGCAAAATTCCCATTGGGTCTTCAACTGACTCCCAGCGATACAACTCCTCGAGCTGGTTAGCCAGCTCCTCGCTTGTCATTGCTGCGATACGGCTCCAAGGTATGCCTAGGTGGTCAATAACCCGCTGGGCGCCGTCTGTCGCTAGTACACACCACTTGACGTCGTTGATTGGCATCGTGTAACTAAGCGCTTTGTCGGCAGCAGAAGGATCGGCTTCCGCGATCCAGTAGCCACCTGGCGTATTTCGCGCAGAAATTTGTTTTTCTTGGAGTTCTTTCAAGAGCTGGCGGTGAACGCTGTCGTAGCCATAGCCAGCCCGAAGGCGGCTTCGATATGTTTCACGTTTATCGGAGGCAATAGATGCAAGGCGGTCGTCCGTGAGGCGGCGTTCCTTTCTGTCAGTTGTTCCGATAATGGCAGTGCTATCGCCGAGCACAAGGAGTTCAAGCTCGCTGGGAGACTGGCGGAGGAGAATGATAGTCGATGACGGAGAGTTGCCCGGGGTAAGATCAAGAAGCATGGAGCTTGACCTAATGGCTTGCTTTAGAGCAGAACGGAGAGGAATGGCCGGTTTGGCTAGCGCATCGGAAAGATCCGCTACCAGTGTGTCAACAAAACGCTCTGCATTGACTGCTGCGGGCGTGAAGCTGGACGCGCCGTCAAGGACGAAGGCGCAATTTTCGAAGACAGCCCAACGGTCTTGACCTGGTCCTCCTTTAGCAGGGAAACAGGCTGCGCGAAAAGAACTCATGACCACTTCCGTGCCGGTACCAATACCCGTGTTTCGATGGCTTCTTGTCCATCAAACGCGGAAGCACATCGCTGCCCTCCGTGATTCTGGTTCACGTCGAGATTGGCGTATTTTTGATGTCTGTTCCTCACCTACTCGATGACTAAACACGTGCCGCGCTTGCTACGCGGATCCAAGCTTGTATGCGGTCGGCATCGAGACCTAGTTTCTTGCCCAACAAGACGGCAATCTTATTGGCTTCATGGCGTTCATGGGCAGCGAGTTTGAGGGCGAGCGTGGCCACATCGTAGCTCACTTCACCACTCATACCGCGCGGGTCGATCAGCCACAACCGACCTTCCTCATCAGCGATGATGTTGCTGGGTGTGACGTCTCCATGGCACAGCCCGTCAATTCGTCCTGTTGAGAGCTGGTCGAGGATCTTAACGGCTTGGCGGCGTTGAGCTTCTGGTGCTTGCTGCTGACCGGGTGGGAGATCGGTGAGCATGTTGTCATTCAAGCGGTAGAACAACCACTCATGTATGGACGGCATGTTTGTGATGGGCGCAGGTTTTCCCCGCATAGCCTGAAGCGGAGCAAGAAAATCGTCCAAAGGAGCGTGAGAGGCGCTGACGCTACGTAGAGGGGTTCCTGGAAGGACCCTGTTCATAACGATCCATAGACTTGTGTCAGTGGTCACGATTTCATGAATACGTGGTGCAATGCCGAGCCTTGATAGTGCATCCGACACGCGAGCCTGCGCTGGTGCCGCGGGGTCCGGACTTGACCGCAGGATCAATGAGTGGCTGGGAGTGTCTGCAGCAACCACAAAGCTATACCGGGCGGGCAACACTTGTATGGGTCTCGCCTTGTAGCGTGAGCAGAGTTCCTGAAGTTCGCCAGTCACCCGAAGAGACCAAACGTAGCCAGCGGGTCCCCAGCGTCTATGCACTGCGTCAACTACGTTTGGCGGAACATCAGGTATTTCGGTCATTTTTCCTCATCAGACCGGGCAGGAGGTCGCTCATGTTGCTGATGATCGTGTCGGCTCCTGCTTCAGCGAGTGTTGGTCCTCGATCTTCACGCTTCGCGTAACCGATTGTGCGTACACCAGCCGCCTGCCCTGCATGGATGTCTGTGGCAGTGTCACCAACGAAGACACATGCGTTTGGCGCTGTATTAGTAGCCTTCGTTGCAGAGATCACACTGTCCGGGTTCGGTTTCATCCGATGCGGCTCGGCGTACGCTCGACCAATAACCCGCGAGACATGGTTATTTAGCTTATGCATAGCAAGGTACTTCATAATTGCTGCCGCCGAGTTGTTGCTAACTATCGCGACCTGACGGCCACTTTGATCTGCGAGTCGGATAACTTCATGTCCATACGGGGTTGGCGTAGCACTTAGCACTGCCGTTGCTTCCTCTGCACACAGGATATCTTCCACCAAGACAACGAGAGTTGGATGGTGCGACCCAACCCAGCGAAGCAAGAGCATCGGATCACTCGTGCCCATAACGGAGGGCGACACCGGAACCTCTTGAGACGCAAGGAAGTTACGTATCTTATCTGCAACAATGTTGGCCGGATGGCCAGCGAAGACACTGCACACAGGTCCGTCGAAGTCAAGAAGGAGCGCTTCAGCACTCTCGATCAGCTCGCTCACCTCCATTATCCCGAATACTCCCGTGCTACTGTGTTCCACAGCGAATCGAACCACATGCGCGCTTGTTGTACGTACTGCGGACCGGTCGAGGTGTCGTCACCGTCCCTAATGGAATAATGAAACAGAATTGCATCTTTACCCATAGGGTCGTATATCGCGACTGGTTCACCGTCAACCTTTACCGTGTGCTCAAGAACTGGATAGAAGCCAAAGAACACTTCTTCATCGTTGAGGATGTAGAGCTTGAAAAGTGGCGAAGCACTGTGAACGCGCACTTCTGCAGTGGCTGACTTGACCAAGCCAAGGTCTTCGAGTTCCTGTACTTCCTCAACGATCCCTTCCACTGCTCTCCGGGTGATCCGGTCAGAACGTTTCCGAACTGCTGGATCGTCGGCGGAAGTGTCTGCGCGACATGGGAGAGCCATGGGCACGGTCATGTCCGACAACATCAGGCGCACGCTGATGGCATCTGGCGTAAGTCGCCCGGCACGTATCTTGTCGAGAACCTCAGTTAGCGCGTTGCGGAGGGTTTCGCCTGAGAAACCGGCGAAGTCAATGGAGACGTGCGCTCGATCGAAAGCTGCTTCGACGTGAGGACGAAGTCCCACCGGCCGCTCTGTCTGGGCACGGACGTAGACGCCGCTCCCCTGCCTGCTGACGAGCAAGCGCTCGTCGTAGAGCGGTTCGAGCGCCCGCTTCACCGTCTCGCGGGCAACGCCGTACCGCTTGGCCAGCTCGGGCTGTGACGGAAGCTTGTCACTGGGTTGCAGCTTGCCAGTCTTGATCGCCGCACGGAGCTTGTTAGCGATCTGCTGAGACTGCGGACGGGGGTCGTCCGGGTCCAGCTCGAAGAGGCTGTTGTCGGTCGGTGCCACGTCCGCAGTCTACCGCACCTGACTAGCCATGCTGGGTCAATCTCAAACAGGGGCTTGACATGGCTAGCCAGGTTAGCCATGCTGGGTGCATCGAGGTCATGACTAGCCAAGCTGGTCATCCTCACAAGGTTTGGACAGACTGCAAGGGCATCTCGGAGGTAGGACATGCAGGACATCCCGGTGGTGTTGAACGGTTACAACCTGATGGTGGTTGAGGCTCCGGTGGTGAAGACGAAGGAGCTGGAGTCCGGTGAGCTGGTGTCGGTGACGAACCGGGATGGCGTGGAGCAGTACGTGGTGTCGCTGTTCGCGAAGCCGGTTCCTCGGCCTGGTGAGCGTGGCCGCAAGGGTGAGGAGATCAAGGTGAACCTGCCAGGGGATCCGGGCGAGGGGTTCGAGGAGGGTTCCTATGTGGAGTTGGTGAACCCGGTGTTGAACACGTACGAGATGCGGGGTGAGGGGAACCAGATCACGGCTGCGGGGATTTGGTGGAAGGCCGATGGTTTGAAGCCTGCGGCCCGTCGGAATGGTCTCGTGAGTGCGGCGTGAGCCGCTGAAAATGAGGTAGCCCTGCCCCAGGTTGGTGGGTGGCCCGTTCGAGTCGGGCCGGGGCGCGGGGAACCCACGGGAAGGCGTCGCCTTTCTCGTGGTCCAGGCCCTCGGCGGCGTTCCTAGCTGTTCTTTGAGAATTACAGAGTGGGTTGAGCCATGCCTGAAACCGGCGCTATTCGTGCGTCGGGAGATTCGGGGTGCCCCGGGCTTGCGTTTGTGGGTCCGGGGTGCTCCGTGGCTTCCGTAGGCGCGAAGGAGGTACGGTGACCGATATTCGAGACGTGATCGATGCTGTGACGTGTGCTTTTCGCCGCGATTTTTCTCCGGATCATCCTCGGACCGCAATAGAGAACGGTGTGGTTCGGGCGACGGCTGAGTTTGTTGGGCGGTTGAGCGCACTGGAATGGTTGGCGGAGAACGCGTCCCCGCATGTCCGTGTGCGGGAGTGTGGTTCGGATGCTGAGCTGAAGTGCTGCCCGGCATGTCTTGGGGAGGACGATACTCACGTGTGGGGTCGCGGGGTCTGTGACGCGGAAGATCGAGGTGTGACGGATTACGTGAGGTGGGAGAGGCGGGTGTGTAGTGGACTATCGGGATGAGTTGTTGCGTGCGGATGCGTATGTGTTGGGTTTTCTTCGTTCGAAGGTGAATTCTGCGTTGGAGCGGTGTCGTCAGGAGCCGTTGGGTGATGCTGACCGGGAGTTTGTTGCGAAACAATTGGCTGCGGCGGCGGAGGTGTTGGCGCTGCCGTTGGAGGAGCATCCGGCTTGGGTGAAGGCGCGTCGGGCCGCGGTGAAGGCGCTGCGGACACGGTCGGTGAGGTGAGGCTGCCGTGCCTGATGAGGTGGACTTATTTGGGAATCCGGTGGAGTCGGGGTCTGAGTCGCAGGCTGCGGAGCGGGCCGCCCGGAAGGCGATCAACAACATCGATGTGGTGTTGGAGGTGGTGAAGGCTGCGACGTCGGATCTTGGTTATGTGTTGGGTCCGCGGGGGCGTCAGGTGTTTCGGAAGGATGGCAGCGAGGAGATTCGTCGGGTGTCGTGGCAGGAGGGCAACGCGGTTCACCAGTTGCTGGATCAGGGCTGGTTGACGGTGGGCGGTCAGCACTCGTATCGGCTGCTTGGTGGCCGGGAGTTCGTGTGGGCACGGTCGATTTTGGTGCCGAAGGCGACGCGGCAACGGTTGCATCACTGGTTGTCGTTGCGGCGGCCGGAGTCCTGGTCGCAGGGTGCGCACCGGTCACAGTCGGGCACGGAAGGGAGGGCGTAGATGCAGGTTCAGGTGGTCAACGAGCACGCGCGGCAGCGGTATGGGGCGTTTGTGGGTGCGTTGGATGTGGCGACGGAGTCGCTGCAAGCCTCGGCGAAGGTGATCGCGCGGATGCGGGAGTCCAAGCAGCAGGTTCCGGGGAATTGGCGTGCGTGCACGCCGGATGAGTTACGGCAGATGTTGAACAAGGCGTTTCGTGAGTTGGAGAAGTTGAAGAGTCACGCCAAGTTGTATGAGGCGGAACTGGTGTCACGGGCATGGAGGGTGTAGCGGCATGTCTCATCAGGTGGATGTGCTGACCGAGGAGATTGACAAGGCGATGCGGCAGCTTCGGTTGGCGACGAAGGGGATTCCGGTGCGGCGGGAGAAGTTCAAGGGCTTGCATGAGAACTTTGCTCGCTCGGTGGCGGCGTTTCTGGTGGAGTTGTCCTACGCGCGGGGGAACCTCCGTCGCCGTTAGATCACGCTGTGCCACAACTGAATACGTGCGGGTGTGACGGTGGTGGCCGGCTCGTGGCAGGGATTCCCGTGGGGTCTCTGCCAGGGGGCCGGTCACCAGTCTTTCTGAGGCGACATCAAACCATTTTACGTGGAAGGGGTGTGAGTGTGGTGGGGAGCAAGGCACAGGCCACGAAACGGATTATGGGTGCGGAGTTTCGGACGGCGTTGTGGATGGTGCGGCATCCGGGTGCGGCGGTGGTGCCGGCGACGGTGTCGGCGGGTGTGGCCGAGCTGGGTCCGTGGATGACGGGCGGGATCGCCGGTGCGGTGGCGGCGGGCACGCTGGGCTGGTACCGGGCGCATCCGGAAACGTTTGATGCGTATGCGGCGCCGGCGTTGCGGTCGTGGCGGCGCCGCTGGCTGGGTCCCTACACCGGAGTGCGGTGGCGGGATCTGATGGATGCCTGCGATTTGGCGCGCGAGCATCGCCGTACCGGGCGGCGGCTGTATCCGCGGGTGCTGCGGGTGCGGGCGTTCTCCCCGTTCATCGATGTGGTGCGGGTGAAGTTGGCTCAGGGCCAGTCCCTGAAGTGGTTCACCACCCGGGCGGAGGAGTTGGCCTCGTCGTTGAAGGTGGAGCGGGTGGCGGTGGAACCGGTGCGGCCCGGTGTGGTCGCGTTGGTGGTGCAACGCCGTGAACCGTTCACCCAGGTCATTCCCGCACCGGAGATGCCGGAGGAGGTCGGGGATGTGGATCTGCGGGCGGTCTATCTGGGTGAGACCGAGTTCGGTGAGGACTGGAGGATGCCGCTGACCGGTGGGCATCGGCTCACCGCGGGCGCCACCGGGGCCGGTAAGAACTCCATCCCCTTCGCCACCGCGCGCTCCATCGCGCCGCTGATCCGGGATGGGCTGGTGCGGCCGTGGGTCTGTGACCCCAAGCTGTTGGAGTTCGGCTTGTTGAAGCCGCTGGTGGGCTACCGCTACGCGGATGACTCCGACTCCTGTCTGGAGCTGGTTCACGAGTTCGTGGCGGACATGCAGCGCACCCAGCAACGGATGCAGCGGGCGGGGCTCCGGGAGGTTCCGGTGTCGCCGGAGTGGCCGGTGAACTGGCTCATCCTCGATGAACTGGGGTTCCTGGTGGCCTACGACAGCAGCAACGCCCGGGCGATCACCGCCGAGTTGGCCAAGGTGGCCTCGATGGGCCGCAAGACCCATCACGTGCTGGATGCCTACGTGCAGGAACCCAGCAAGGACGTGGTAGAGATCCGGGATCTGTTCCCACGGCGGATCTGCCTGCGGGTCACCTCGGATACGCACCCGGACATGGTGCTGGGTGAGGGAATGCGGGCACGCGGCGCGATCGCCGACCAGATCCCCGACCTGCCCGACACTGCGGGGATCGGCTTCTACAAGCAGCCCCGCCGTGGCACGCCGGTCCGGGTGCGGGCCGCCTACACCCACGATGACGACATCACCGAACTGGTCAACTTCGTCCAGTCCGGCCAGAACCCGAACCGGCTACGGGCAGTGTCCTAAGAGGACCTCCGCAGATCGATGACGTGTGGACATTGGTAGTGACGCTGGCTGCCGCGCTTCTGTTGTCTCTGGTGGTCAAGGCAGCCCGGTGTCCTGATCACGGTGCTGCCGGTGTGAGTACCGGCAAGCGCTGTTCTTTGCTCATTTTCTTTCTCGGAGGTACTAGCAATGGTGTCGTGTGTGCGTCGTGCGGCCGGGTCGGTGCCGCCGCGGGGGTTGGATCGCTTGTTGCGTGGGGTGCGCGCACACCTGCGGGTGTGGCGGTTGCCGCGTCCGGATCGTCTGGTGATCTACACGGCCAGTCGCAGTGTGACCGCGGAGATCACGCAGGGGCGGCCACCGGACCGGTTAGCCGCGCTGCTGGCGTGGGCGTGGTCGTTGCAGGGTGTGACCGCGACGTGGGGACACGGCCCGGCCGAGACGGTCACGGTGCTGGTGTCGGGCCGCACGTGCTCCGGGATCGGGGTCCATGTCTCGGCAGCGGTCCGCCTGGCGGAGCTGGGCGACCAAGTGCGTCCCGGGCCGGGGGGTGCACGGCTGGCCTGCTGGGCGACTGGATCCGCGCGGCTGCCAGTGGGCGCGGCGGAGGCGGTCACCTGTGACGAGCTGGCCGCGGTGGTGGCGCACCTGCGGGCCGCTGAGCGGCGGGAGGTGCGGGCGGCATGAGTGTGCGGCCGGAGATCGCGTATCGCTACCTGATGTCGGTGTTGTTTGGTCCCTCGGGTCGTCCGCCGGAGTGGCGGCGGCACGCGGCGTGCCGGGGCATGGATCCGGCGTTGTTCGCCGATGAGAACCGGATCGCGGCGGCGAAGACGGTGTGCCGTTCCTGCCCGGTCCAGCAGCCGTGCCGGGCCGATCAGCTCGAGTGGGAAAGCCGCCTGGATGCTCGGCGCCGCTACGCGGTGGGTGTGGTGGGAGGGTTGGCCGCACATGAACGACGGCACCGCCCCAACGTGGAGCGGAAGGTGTCGTGATGCGCCCGATCCTGTTGATCCCGCTCACGTGGCGCAGCCTGCGCCGTGTGGCCGGTCTCATCGCCGGTGTCCTGGCGGCGCTGGCCGGAACGTATTGGCTGTTCGGGCTCGGGCTGGCACTGGCCGTGGCCGCACTGGTGGCGCTGGTGGTGAGTGTCGTGGTGTGGGTGTTCCGCGCCTAGCTCAGGGAAGGGAGGTGACACGATGGGACGGAGGAGCCGACAGCGGGAAGACAACGACGGGAGCGTCGCGGCCGAGGCGGGTGTGACTCCGCGGGTACGGCGGCTGCGCGGCCGGCTCGCCGAGTCACGCCAACTGAAGAGCTTGTTGGACGATCCCTATTTGCGGGTGGTCCAGATCGAGCGGCTTCGGGTGTCGGTGACCCGGGGCCTGTGGTTCTTCCTGGTGTTGGGCCTGGGCTACACCACCCCTGGGGTTCAGGAGTTCCTGGCCGGTGACCGCACTCCGGCTGACCCGGTGTGGTGGGGCGCCTGGCTGGCGGAACCGGCCTTCGCCGGCATTCTGATCCACCTGTTGCGTTGGGAAGCGGCGATGCTGTCCGCTGGGGTGGAGATCGACAGTCGCGCTGTACAACGCCTGAAGCGGCTGTTGTTGGCGGCGACCTCGTTCATGAACGTCTACCCCACGCTGCGACCGCAGGATCACGAGATCCGTATCGGATCGGTGGTGGCGCACTTGGTGGTTCCCGTCGTGGTCTACCTCCTGGCGGAGGTGATGCCGGTGGTCCAGCAACGCTGCTTCGAGGCCAAGCTGGCGGTGTCCCCCGTCGCGCCGTATTCCGGCTCGGGGAACCCTGCCGCTGATGTGACGGCATCGCCCAGCCCAGCACCCGCATCGGACACGGCCGTGGGGACTCGGCTGCGGCTTCCGGGCCACCTGCTTCAGGCCGTGCAGGCCAAGGCACGGGAGGTGGCCGACCAGGGCCGACCGCTGACCGCCGCCGACGTACAGGCCACGATCAAGGTCGGTGGTGACCTGGCCGCACGCATCGCGGCGGAGTTGAGCACCACCAACGGTCATCGTCTTCCGACCTAGATAACAGAGTCTCTTTCAGACAGTCCTGTGTGGGCGGGGCACGACACCTCGGGTGGTGTCCCGCCCACTGCTGTGTCCACGCCTTGCGACGACGGGAGAACACAGCGGGGCGCTGTCGTCCCCTTGTCCCCTGCTGCTGGGAGGTTGTCACTGCATGTTCTATTCCCATGTTGGCACCACGGTGGATGACCGCATTGCCGAACGGGTGCGGGCCGCGGACTTCACCACCTGGCGGCAGAAGGTTATTGCGGCCGGTGGCTGCGCCCATCCCATTCACCTGTCGGGCCAGTGGAGCGTCACCGACAACGCCACCGGCCAGACCCTTGCCCGCCGCTCCGGTCACATCCTGGTGCCGTGCGGCACCCGTCGGGCCGCGGTGTGCCGTCCGTGCGCTGACCGTTATGCCGCCGACGCCTTCCACCTGGTCCGGGCCGGCTTGGTGGGCGGTAAAGGGGTGCCGGAGACGGTCACGCACACGCCCCGCTACTTCGTCACCCTCACCGCCCCCTCGTTCGGCCCGGTCCACCAGGCGCGCACCAGCCGTAACGGTAAGTCGATCCCGTGCGGCTGCGGGGGCTACCACCACCCGCAGGACTCCCGCATCGGCACTCCCCTTGACCCGGAGAGCTACGACTACGGCGCGGCGGTGCTCTGGCAGGCGCATGCCACCCAGCTGTGGCACCGGTTTGTCGGCCGTCTCCGACGCACGCTTGCCCGGCTGCTGGGTATCCCGGAATCTCACTTTCCCCGCCACGCTCGCCTGTCGTATGCGAAAGTCGCCGAATACCAGCGACGCGGCATGGTCCACTTCCACGCCGTCATCCGGGTCGACGGCCCGACCGGTCCCACCGACCCGACGCCGGCCGGCATCAACACCGAATCCTTAGCCCAGGCGATCCGCCAGGCCGCAGACACCACCCGCGTCGACACCTGTCGCCCGGACGGAGTCGTACTCGGCCTCACCTGGGGACGCCAACTGGATCTGCGCCCGATCCGCGCGGAGGCGGCCGGCGACTTCGAGGACGGCGACGGCGAGATCAGTGAGGCACGCCTGGCAGGCTATGTGGCCAAGTACGCCACGAAATCCAGCGGCGCCACCGACCACGGCGACCGGCGCGTGCACTCCCAACGCCACATCGACCAGCTTCGGATCTCCGACCACCACCGCGCCATGATCCAAACCGCGTGGGATCTCGGCGGCCTGGCGATGTATGCCCGGCTGAACCTGCGCCGCTGGGCACACATGCTCGGCTTCGGCGGGCACTTCCTCACCAAATCCCGCGCCTACTCCACCACCTTCACCGACATCCGCCGCACCCAAGCCAACTACCGCACGGCCGAAGCGCTGGCTGAGCTGGGTGTCACCGAGGACCAGGTCACCGTGGTCAACCACTGGGACTTCACCGGCATCGGCTACCGCGACGACGCCGAACGCGAACTCGCCTCGGCAATCGCGGAACGACTCCAGCATCATTCGAAACCACGAGGGGATCATGATGGACAAGCCATGGGGCATTGAGGATTTGGCCAACTTTCTCGGCGTACCGAAGAACACTATTTACCAGTGGCGAAGCAAGGGATACGGGCCGCCAAGCCGCAAGGTTGGACGCTACGTGAAGTATCTTCCCGACGAAGTGAGAAGGTGGCTACACAGCCTGCCGAAGGAGGTGGGGTGATGCCACGTCCTCCGCTTCCGATTGGGACTCACGGGAAGATCAAGGTGAGTCCGAAGCCATCTGGCGGCTACGTGGCGCGGACCAAGTACCGCGACTACGACGGGGTGACCCGTCTCGTGGAGCGGTCCGGCAAGTCCGAGACTGCTGCCCGGAATAACCTGCTGGAAGCCCTCCGGGACCGGTCGGCATCGCAGGGTAACGCCGCCATCACCCCTGAGACCAAGTTCAGGGTGGCAGCTTCGATTTGGCTCGCGGAGATGCGTGAGGCGGCCGATGCGGGCGACTTGTCGCCCAATTCGATTGAGCTGTATGAGCGGCAGCTTCGCAATTACGCCTATCCGGCGTTGGGAGAGCTGCGCCTCTGCGAGGTGACCACTCCTCGGGTGGACGCTGTTCTGCGCGAGATCCGCAAGCGACGGGGGGCTTCTACCGCGAAGACTGTTCGGAGCGTCATCTCCGGGGTTATGCGCCTGGCTGCCCGTCACGGTGCGGTGAAGATCAACCCGACTCGTGAGGTCGGGAGGATCAAGGGTGATCCGAAGCGGCCTCCTCGGGCCTTGACGCCGGGGGAGCGTCGGCAGTGGATTGAGCAACTCGAAGCCGATGAGCGAGCGGTCCGCAAGGATCTTCCGGACTTGACTCGGTGGATGCTTGCGACCGGGGTACGGATCGGTGAAGCGCTCGCGGTGTCCTGGGATGAGATCGACCTGGATTCGGCCACTGTGGACATTGAGTGGAAGCTGATTCGGGTCAAGGGCAAGGGATTGCAGCGGGTTCCTCGACTGAAGTCGGACAGTGGGGAGCGAACCTTGCCGCTGCCGCCGTTCGCGGTGGCCATGCTCCGGCGGCGTCGTCAGACTCGGGGCGATGCCTACCCGATCTTTCCCGACGCTCACGGCGGTTGGCGCGATCCGAGCAACACTCGGCGGGATCTCCGCCATGCCCGCGGCACCGACGGCTTCGCCTGGGTGACCTCGCACGTGTTCCGCAAGACGTGCGCCACGATCCTTGACGAGGCCAAGTTCACGCCGCGGGAGATCGCGGATCAGCTCGGCCACGCTCGTCCATCGTTGACCCAGGACGTCTACCTCGGGCGCAAGATCGTCAACCGGGCGGTGGCTGACGCCTTGGAAGCACTCGGAGATACGTAGTCGCCGCTGTATCGGTTGGGTTTCGTATGGCAGTGATCTACAAAGCGAAACCCCCGGCCGCCTGACCAGGGGTAGTGGTGCGCCGCCAGGGACTCGAACCCCGAACCCGCTGATTAAGAGTCAGCTGCTCTGCCAGTTGAGCTAGCGGCGCTGGGCTGTCGCTCCTTGCCGGTCCCTTTCGCGGTCCCGCCCGGCGCGACGGGGAAAAGTTAGCACATGGCTCGTGGAGACAACGAATCGGCTGGTCGGGAGAGGTGTGGTGGGGTAGTCAGGTGACCTTGGTGGTGATCTCGGCGAGCCTGGCGAACCGTGCGGGTGCACGGTGGCCGCCCGGCGGAGTGGCGAACGTCATAGGGGTCGAAAGGGTGTGGAAAACCCGGCGTTGCGAGCACGCATTCTGTGGCTCAAGGGAAGGGTGTTGGCCGCGTGCCGAGCACCCGACCATGCTGCCGGACCTGTGATCGGCACACATGGTTCAGAGCAGCCGGCCACGGCATCGCTCGGTACGGCCGCGGGGGCGTTCCAGGGTTTGGACCTGGCTGCAAACAGAGAAAGGGCCCCAAGACGGGGCCCTTTCTCGAGTGGGGTGAGTGACGGGACTTGAACCCGCGACACCTGGGACCACAACCCAGTGCTCTACCGGCTGAGCTACACCCACCATGCGCTCCGCGGCCTGGCCGCAGCAGCCGGCATATCGTAGCGCGCCCGCCGGTCGGAGCAGAAATCAGGGGGTGGCCGTTGTCTCCCCGGTCGGGGCGCCGGACCCGGCGTCCGGCTCCTGCTGATCACGGTCGACCAGCTCGGCGGCGACGGCCTGGGCCTCCTCGGTGCTCGGCCCCGGCGGCGCGACGAACGCGGTGCGCCGGTAGTAGGCCAGCTCCCGGATCGACTCCCGGATGTCGGCCAGCGCGCGGTGCGCCAACCCCTTCTCCGGCTGCGCGAAGTAGATCCGCGGGAACCATCGCCGGCACAGTTCCTTGATCGACGACACGTCCACCATGCGGTAGTGCAGGTGGGCGTCCAGCGCGGGCATGTCCCGGGCGATGAACCCCCGGTCCGTCGCGATCGAGTTGCCCGCCAACGGCGCGGTGCGCGGCTCCGGGACGTAGCGCCGGATGTACTCCAGCACCAGCCGCTCGGCCTCGGCCAAGGTCACGGTGGACCGTCGCACCTCCTGGGTGAGCCCGGAGCGCTCGTGCATGTCCCGTACCACGTCCGGCATGGCGGCCAGCACCGCGTCGTCGGCGTGGACGACCACGTCCACCCCCTCGCCGAGCACGTTGAGGTCGGCATCGGTCACCAGCGCCGCGATCTCGATGAGGGCGTCCCGGCTCAGGTCGAGCCCGGTCATCTCGCAGTCGATCCACACCAGACGGTCGTTCACCTGGCGGAGCCTAGCCCGCCACCCCGGCGGCCTTCATGGCCGCGTTGCAGCGCGCTGTGAGGTTGCTCACGATGGGGGAGACCGGGGCCGGGGTGAGGGAGGGTCAGGTGGCCGAACAGCGGGACCAGGGCGCGACACAACAGATCGCCGCGGGCTACACCACCGAGGGTGCCGCGGTCGAGCTCGGCACGGTGGTGGTTGCCGACGAGGTCGATCCGGCGGCCCGGGTGCGGGTCCCGCTGTCGATGATGAACCGGCACGGGCTGGTCGCCGGCGCGACCGGCACCGGCAAGACCAAGACCCTCCAACTGCTGGCCGAGCAGCTCTCCGCCGCCGGGGTTCCGGTGCTGATGGCGGACATGAAGGGTGACCTCGCCGGCATGTGCCGGCCGGGCGAGGACGGCGACCGGATCCGCGCCCGGGCCCGCGACACCGGTGAGGACTGGCGGGCCGAGCCCTTCCCCGTGCAGTTCCTGTCCCTGGGCACCGACGGCGTGGGCGTTCCGGTCCGGGCCACGGTCACCAGCTTCGGCCCGGTCCTGCTGGCCAAGGTGCTGGGCCTGAACGAGACCCAGGAGTCCACCCTCGGCCTGATCTTCCACTGGGCCGACAGCCGCGGTCTGCCCCTGCTCGACCTCAAGGACCTGCGCTCGGTCATTCAGCACCTCACCAGCGAGGCCGGCAGGGCCGACCTGGTGGGACTGGGCGGGGTCTCCCCGGCCACCGCGGGTGTCATCCTGCGCTCCCTGGCCAACCTGGAGGCCCAGGGCGGCGAGACCTTCTTCGGCGAGCCCGAGCTGGACGTGGCCGACCTGATGCGGCAGGAGGACGGCCGGGGCGTGGTCAGCCTGGTCGAGATCGGCGCCCTGCGGTCCCGCCCGGCGTTGTTCTCCACCTTCCTGATGTGGCTGCTCGCCGAGCTCTTCCACGAGCTCCCCGAGGAAGGCGACGTCGACAGGCCCAAGCTGGTCTTCTTCTTCGACGAGGCGCACCTGCTGTTCGCCGACGCGTCCAAGGCGTTCCTCGCTCAGATCGAGCAGACCGTGAAGCTGATCCGGTCGAAGGGCGTCGGAGTCTTCTTCTGCACCCAACTTCCCACGGACGTACCGAACGCGGTGCTTTCGCAGCTGGGCGCGCGTGTGCAGCACGCCCTGCGCGCCTTCACCCCGGAGGACCAGAAAGCGTTGTCCCGCACGGTGAAAACCTACCCCACGACCCAGCACTACGACCTTGCCAAGGCACTGACATCCCTGGGTACCGGTGAAGCGATCGTCACTGTCCCGTCCGAGACGGGTGCACCCACCCCGGTTGCGTGGACCCGTCTTCGCGCCCCACACTCCCTGATGGACGCGATCGGCGACGACGCGATCCGGCAGGCCGCGCGGGAAAGCAGCGTTTTCGGCAAGTACGCCGAAACCGTGGATCGCGAGTCGGCGTACGAGATGCTGGCTGGCCGCGTGGCGTCGGAGAAGGAAGCACCAGCGGCCGAGCAGCCAGAGCGAACCGACACACAGCAGCCGGAGGAGGGTTTCTTCGAGAAGGTGCTCGACAACCCGGCGGTAAAGTCCTTTCTCCGATCCGCAGGAACCGTCCTCGGTAGGGAGATCACCCGTAGCGTCTTCGGCACCGCCCGCAAGCAGCGTCGCCGCCGCTGAGTCACCACGTCACGAGCAGCTCACGCACGCTGTAGAACGGTGTCTCGAAGTGGAACGGGATTTCTTCCAGCGGCAGCACCGTTTTGAGCGCGGGAAGGTGCTGGACGAGTGCGCGTAGCGCGACCTGCATCTCCACCCGCGCAAGATGCTGACCGATGCATTGGTGCGTGCCCCAGCCGAAGGTCAGATGACCGTGCGCGTTCCGGCACACGTCCAACCGGTCCGGATCGGCGAACCGGTCCGCGTCCCGGTTCGCCGAGGACAACGACACGACCACGCCTTCCCCTGCTCTGATGGTCCGCCCGCCGAACTCGACGTCCTCGGCCACCGCCCGCACCAGGCCGTGTTGGGTCAGCCCGAGGTACCGCAGAAGCTCATCCACGGCACCGTCGACCAGATCGGGCTGGGCGACCAACGCCTCCCACTGCTCGCGGTGTTCCAGCAATGCCAGCACCGACAACGTGATGGCGTTCGTCGTCGTCTCGTAACCGCCGACGAGAAGCAGCACGGCCATCCCGACCAGCTCGTCCTGCTCGAGTTCACCGGTGCGCACGTACCGATCCGCCAGCCGGCTCAGCAGGTCCTTGCCCGGAGCGCGCAGCTTTTCGCTGATCAGCCCGTCGAGGTAGTCCTCCAGCTCCGTCAGGGCGGCCTGCACCTGGTCGGCGGGCAGCGAGCGGTCGAGGTGGGCACGGCTACGGCTGGTGAAGAACTCGTGATCCTCGTAGGGCACCCCCAGCAGCACGCCGGTCACCTGGGTCGGGATCGGCATCGCGAACTCGGTCAGCAGGTCCGCCGGTTGGGGCGCGGTGCGCAGCCGGTCCAGGCTTCCGGCCACGATACGTTCGATCTCGGGCCGCAGACCCGCGATGCGGCCCGCCGCGAAGTCGTGGGCGAGCAGCCGGCGGTAGCGGGTGTGCAGCGGCGGATCGGTAACCAGGAAGCTCCCGGGCCGCGCCTGCTCGTCCCGCACGGGCCGGAGCTGGGGGTAGCCCGGGCGGCTCGGGTCGGAGCTGAAACGGGCCGGGTCGCTCAACGCGCGCCGTACGTCGGCGTAGCGGGTGACGAGCCAGACCCGCTGCCCGTGCCGCAGCCGGACCTCGCGCACCGGGCACTCGGCGCGGAACCGGGAGTACTCCGCCGGCGGGTCGAAGCCCGGCCGGCGTGCCATCGGGAAGCGGGGTAAGTCGTCCCGTTCCGGCATGGGGCCTCCCGGTGGTCGGCGGTCAACCCGGCTCCGGGGTCTCCAGGAACGGGGCCAGCAGGTCGGGGACGGCAGCATCGGCCAACGCGAGCCCGTCGCCAAGGTCGACGTCGAGCACCTCGTAGACGCCCTCACCGGCCGCCGTCACCGCTCCAATGGTGGCCAGGCCGGCGAGCCGCTGGAAGAACGACTGACGGATCCGCCAGCCAATGACACCCGTACGTTGCAATGCCACCGTGGTCCGCAGCAGCGATCCCCCGCGGCTGACGACGTAGCGGGACGTGAGTGCATGGCCGAGGTTGCGGTAGCGGTCCAGCCCCAGCCACGCGAAGAACGGGACCGCGACAACCGCCACCAACCACGGCCAGTGCGGCAACCACCCGATCCACGCCCCTGCGGCCAAGACCACGGCGACCACGAGGGAGGGGACGAGCGCGCGGATCAGGCGGCGTTGGCGCGCCGCCGCCGGGTGCCGGCGAAGGGACGTGGTCGTCGGTGGCGGATCGCAGCGCAAAACCTCGCCGGCCACCCGGTGTGCCTCCGACAGCGGCGCGGGCGGCAGGAGCAGCTCGCTGCCCTCGCCGGTCCCGAGACCGGTGCCAACGGCGCCGCAACGGGCGCCGCCCCCGGCCCGCAGCAGCAGTGGCTCGGACAGCGAGACACCGCGCAACCGCTGCTCCTCGATCGACACCGACCGGGTCGTCAGTAGCCCGCGACGTACCCGCAGGGTGCCGTCGTCCTCCCGGGTCAGCCGGAAGTGCCAGTACTGCACGACGTAGATCACGAAGGCGCCGCCGATGACCAACGCGAGCAACACGAGCACCACCGCGCCCACGACCACCGGGAGCGCGGTCTCGGCCGCCCACCGCACCGCCTCCTCCAGCGGGCCGAAGTGCCTCGGGTCGATGTCGAGCTGTTGGAGGAGCTGGAAGGCACCACCGGTCATGGCACCGACGGCGACGAGACCGGACAGGGTCAGTGGGGCGTACCGCAGCCATCTGTGGTCCAGTGCCGCCAGTGGCGGGTTCCCGCCGGCGGGCCGCTCCTCGTCCGGGGCCGTCTCCCGGGCGGGCGCCCGGCGCAGCAGGACCTGGCGCAGCCGTTCCGCCTCGGCGGCGGAGACGGCGTCGAGGGTCAGCTCGTCCTCCGATCCCGCGCCGTCGTTTCGGCCGGTCCCGACCTTGACGATGCTGAGCCCGAAGACGCGGTGGATGAGGTCGGAGGTGACGTCGACGGTGCGCAGCCGGTCCCGGGGAACCGACCGCTCCTTGCGGACCAACAGGCCGGAGTGCAGCTGAACATGGGTCTCGCTGATCCGATAACTGGTGGTGAGCCAGCGGAACAGCCCGGAGAGCACCAGGGCCGCGGCGACGGCCGCGGCGCCCCAGAGCTTCCACGGCGACAGGCCACCGACGAACATCACCAGGATGACGGGCAACAGCAGCCCGGCGGCCTCGGTGACCGGCTTGACGGCCATCATCCGGGCGTCCAGCCGGTGCCAGTCGGGTTCCGGCGGAGGTGGCGGCGCCGGC
Source organism: Longimycelium tulufanense (assembly GCF_014645795.1). GTDB lineage: Bacteria > Actinomycetota > Actinomycetes > Mycobacteriales > Pseudonocardiaceae > Longimycelium > Longimycelium tulufanense. The sequence continues at coordinate 19,363 of NZ_BMMK01000029.1, forward strand.
ATCACGCCGTCGGCCGCGGTCACGTCGCGTCCCCCGGCGTCGCCATGGTCGTCCTGGTCAGCTCGTCCACCAGCTCCTGCGCGGTCCGCACGTCGAGCCCGGCGATCTTCACCGGCCCGGCCGCCGAGGCAGTGGTCACCGTGACCGTGGCAAGCCCGAGCAGCTGCTGCAACGCCCCACGCTCGGTGTCCACGGTCTGGATGCGCGACACCGGGGCGATCCGCCATTCCTGGTTGAACCACCCGCTACGCGCGAACACGGCCTCCCGCGTCGCCTCCCACCGGTGGACGCGGTACCGCCACTGCGGCATGACGGCGGTGTGCAACGCGCCGACCACGAGGGTGCCGATGACCGTGAGGGTGAGCCACGGCTTGGCCGACCCCCACACCAGCAGCGCCACGACCTGCGGGAGCAGCAGCACGAGCCAGCCGATCGCGGCGTCGATCGTCCACCAGGTGATGGCCCGCGGGCTGGCCCGGTGCCGCGGCGGCCGGAGTCTCGGTCCGGTGTCCCCCTTTGCCATGCCACCACTGTGCCAGCAACGCCCCGGCCGGCCCCGGCGCGACCGACTCTGTCGGATTCTGCCGCAAAAGGGGGGCAGGAGTGACAATAATGCGCACCAGTCCTGTCAACCCCTTCGCCGAAGGGCTGCCGTGGTACGCGAAGCAACTGACAAGTCGACACCTGGCCAGTCATCCACGATGACGCTGCGCGCCTCGGCGGACTTCGGGGAGAGACTGCGCGCGTTGCGACTGCGCCGGGGCCTGGCCCAGAAGGACCTGGCCGGCCCCGGGGTGTCCACCAGCTACGTCTCCCGCCTGGAGTCCGGGGAGCGCGCACCCTCGCCCCAGGTCGTCGAGCACCTGGCGGCCGCTCTCGGCGTCGCCCCCGCCGAGCTGGTGGGGCAGGCGCCGGCCGTGGAGCAACGCCAGGCGCTGCTGTGGTGCGAGGCCATCCTGGCCCACCGCGACGGCGAGGTCGGCCGCGCGGTCACCCTGCTCGACGAGCTCGGCCACGAGGTCGAGGAGCCGATGTTCAGCTGGAGCGTGCGCTGGACCAGGGCCGCCCTGCTGGCCCGGGGCGGCGACCCGGACCGGCTGATCGCGGTCACCGAGGAGCTGCTCGATTCCTGGTCACCCGGCGCGGCGGTGGACGCACTGGTCGAGGTGATGAGGGCCGCGGCGTTGCGCCAGCTCGGCCGCTCGGCCGAGGCGGTGCACGCGGTGCGCACCGCGGTCGCGCTCACCGACAACCCGCAGGACCGGCTGACCGGCGTGGCCCACCTGCGCTGCCTGGTGGCGCTGTCCAGCGAGCTGGCGCGGGCCGGCCGGCTGGCCGAGGCGGAGGAGGCCGTCGGCCAGCTGGGTGCCGCACTGGTCGACACCGAGCCGGACCGGGTCACGGTGGCGGGGTGGTGGGTCAAGGCGCAGGTGGAGGACCGGTTGGGCCGGCGTGCCGAGGCCGGCCGGTCGATCGCCACCGCGCAACACCTGCTGGACCACGTCGACGTCGACCCGCACTTCCGGCAGCGGGTGAGCCTGGCGGCGGTGGCGATCGGGCTGCGTGCGGAGGACCCGGATGCCGGGCAGCTCTCGGCGGTGCTGGACGGCATCGCGTCCTCGGTGGCCCCGCACTCGCAGGTGGCCGCCCAGGTTGAGGCGTTGCGTGGCGAGCTGGCCCTGTTGTCGGGCAACGGCCAGCACGCCTGGCGCGTGGCCGAGCGGGCACTGGCCATGGAGACGCTGGACAGCGAGGACGAGCTGCGTTGTCGGGTCTTGCTGGTGCGGGCCGCGGCCGAGATGGGCGACGCCGAGCGGTTACGGGAGGCGCGCTCGGGTCTGGCCGATCTCCTGGAGCGGCTGGGTTCGGTGAGCATCGACCCGGCGTTGTGGCGCAACGTCGCCCAACTCGCGTTGCGCACCGCCCTACGGGACCGTTGACGGACTTTCCGGCGCCCGCCGTGGGACACCACCCCTGTGCCACCACGGCCACAGAGATCCGCTGAGGCTGCTTTCCTGTTGGTGACCGAAAATCGGGCAACGAGTGCACTCGTGTCGGCCCGGCGACGGGCAACCGTCCGCGCATCATCTACTGAGGACAGTTCCCGGCTGGTGGGCGGCGAGCACCACGCCCGGCGCTGCTACAGGGCGTCTGACCGGTGGGCCCGGCTGTTCACCTGTGCTGCTCGTGGTGACGCGGTGCGCGAAGTCGCGGTGCCTTCGGATGAGACGAGCAACATCCCGGACCGGCGCGTCGCCAGCACCGGATGTCCATGCACGGCGGAACACGCACAGGGTGGCCCTACGCAGAAACGAACGCCCTCGCCGGAACCAACCGGCGAGGGCGTGTGGAAGCGAAGGCGACGGGCCGGGTTACGGGTCCGGCCATTCGATACCACGGTTGACCTGCTGCCCACTGTCGGGCCACTCGATACCACGGTTGAGCTGCGGACTGCTGTCCGGCCACTCGATACCACGGAGTTGCGGGCCGCTGTCGGGCCACTCGATACCGCGAAGCTGCTGCCCACTGTCGGGCCACTCGATACCACGGCTCAACGCGCTGGCGGCGTCCTCAGCCGGTCTCACCGCCGCGATGGCGGGTGCCGCGACGGAGAGGATGCCCAGCGCGAGCGCGGCGACCGCCAACAGGCGGGCGGCAGGGTGTCGGCGCATCTCGGGCTCCGTTTCGAATCGGGGGAGTTCGGGTGGGATGGGTGACGTTCCGGTGGCCCGGTGACCTTCTCCTGCGCTCGGGCGACGCCGCCCGATTGTGTCATGACAGGAAGTTGCCCCGTGCGTGACAGAAGAACCTCGGCACCGGGGTGGTCCGCCACCGGTCCGACGTCCTGCACTGTCCGCCCCCAAAGGTCACGAGCCGCCGTTACGCGCATGCAGAAGGTAGTTGAACCATGCGGTGCTGCCAAGCCATCGAGTGGGGTGTCATACCCGCTGGTGGAAACGCGATTACCGAACGCACGTACCGCCCTCCGGAACCCGCGACTTGACCAACGACGGAGAACCCGCCAGGTTGTCAACCTTTTGTCAATTCTTCGGCCGCTCCGGAGAGCCCCGCCCCGACCAGCCAGAAGGCGGCATTTCTGCAGCTCTAGGGCGTCCTCACCAGGGTGTTCGGCGGTGTTAGCTGGCAAACACTTGTCAAGTCTTGTTGTCCCGGTATGCCAGGTGCTAGCTTTTCATCGGCAAGGTTGGTCAAGGGCATGACAACCTTCCGTCGACGGAGCTTCCGATCGGGTGGCCGGCCGAGCCGGTTCGCCGCCCGGACGGACCAAGACCCTGCTCCGGTGGCGCTGCCGCTGGCGGCGGCCGGCAGCGCCACCGGAGTGGGCCCGACGGCTGACGTCTGTCCGTCGTTGGTGGTCTTCATGGCCCCAGGGCCACCAACGACGGTGCCGAGCGCCCGGGTGGGGGCCTGCCCCTCCCAACCTCCCGCTCCCACCCGGCGCTCTCTCCGGTGTCTTGCCGGCATGCCGCCTTCGCGCCCCGTGCGGCGGCATGCCGGCAAGACGCCCGTCGAGAGATCTTCATCCCTCCGGAGCAGTCCCGGCTCCTTCCTCCCGGTCCACGTGCGGGTTCAGGCCGATTTCTTCGGGCAGCGTCCAACTGTGCGCATATTGACCACGAACTCGTGTCACACCGCCATGGGCGGCAGGGAAAAGCATCCTCGGCCGACGAGACCGCGAGCACTACCCGATCCCGGTAACCGCAAACGCGGCAACGCGCCGAGCTCATCGCCGGCATCCGGGTGTGGCCAGCCACGAACCTTTCCCGGCCCGAACGCAAGAACCGTTCATCGCGACCGAAAATCGGTCGCGATGAACGGTCTTCGGGCTCAGCTGTGTTCGCGAAGTTCCCGCTTGAGCACCTTCCCCGTGGCGTTGCGGGGCAAGGCGTCGAGGAAGAAGACGTCGCGTGGAACGGAGAAGCGGGCCAGCCGTTCCCGGACGTACGCGCGAATGTCATCGCCGACGAGTGGCGACCCGGGCTTGGTCACCACATAGGCCGCGAACCGTTGCCCGAACTCCTCGTCCGGTACCCCGACCACCGCGGTCTCCAGCACGTCGGGCAGGGCCGCGATCACATCCTCCACCGCGTGCGGATACACGTTCTCGCCACCGGAGATGATCATCTCGTCGTCGCGGCCCACCACGTGCAGCAGGCCCGACTGGTCGAGATAGCCGAGGTCACCGGTGGACATCAACCCACTGCACACCTCCTTGCCGGCGCCGTTGGTGTAGCCGTCGAACAACATCTCGTTCGCCACGAAGATCCGCCCGGTCTCGCCGGCCGGCAGCGGGTTGCCGTCCAGGTCGAGGATCGCCAGGCGGGTGCCGCGCGGTGGCCGGCCCGCCGTGCCCGGGGACACCGAAAGCTCCCTGGGCGTCGCGATGCTCGCCCAGGACACCTCCGTCGACCCGTACAGGTTGTACAGGACTTCCCCGTACTCGTCCTGGAACCGGCTGGCCAACGGGCCGGGCAGGGCCGAACCGCTGGAGGCCACCACGCGCAGCGACGAGGTGTCGAACTTCTGCCGTTCCTCGGCCGGTGCCTCCAGGAGCCGTTGCAGCATCACGGGAACCACGAACCACTCCTTGCAACCGTGCTCCTGCACGGCCCGAAGTGCCGCCAGCGGCTCGTACTTGCGTTGCAGGACCACCGTGGAACCGAGTACCCAGGCGAACTGGAGGGCGGCCAGGCCCCAGGTGTGGAACAGCGGCGCGGACACCAGCATCGGCTGCTTCGCGCGCAGCGGGATCCGGGAGAACACCGCGGCTGCGGGGGCCAGGCTCGGGGGCTCGGGCCGCCGGGCGCCCTTCGGAGTCCCGGTTGTGCCCGAGGTCAGCACGATGATCTTGCCCTTGAGGTCGGGCCGCGGCGGGACGTCCGCCGGTGCCTTGTCGATGAGCTGGTCCAGGGTGACGCCGCGGGCGGGCCCGTCGGTCCAGGCCGTGACCACGGGCACCCCGACGGTGTTGCCGAGCAACTGGTCGAACTCGGCGTCGGCGATCACCATCCGCACCTGCTGGTAGTCCAGGACGGCCGCGGTCTGGGCCGCGGACAGCCCGGTGTTGAGCAGCACCACGTGCGCGCCAAGCTTCGCGCACGCCACCAGCGACTCCAGGAAGCCTCGGTGGTTACGGCACAGCAGCCCGACCCGGTCGCCGGGCTCCAGGCCCTGCTGGGCCAGCCCGTTGGCGAGCCGGGTCGTGCGCTCGTCGACCTCGCGGAAGGTCAGCGCCCCCCGCTCGTCGACGATGGCGGGTCGGTTGGGGTGCCGGGCACTACCGACCGCGTAGCCGCCCGGCGGGGTGAGGCCCCAGTGCAGCAGGCCCTTCCCCACACCGAGCAGACGGTGCGGCAGCATCGGTGCGACGACCCCGCACCTGGTCAACGTGAGCACGGCTCTGGCCTGCGCGGCCAGCTCCGCCTGCCAGGTCCTGCGCCATGTGGTGCGGGTGTCCCCGCCGTCCTGCAGGCGCACCGGCGCTCACCTCACTCTCGCTTCGGCCGACCAGTTGGCCGGGCGCTCTCCGGAAGTGCTCGGAATGCCAGGTACAGCACGAAATCCATCAATCTGGGTGCGACGGCGTAGGCGGCCTGGGCGAGGCGGCCGGTGAGCAGGCGCACCCGCTTCGGCCGCTTGACCAGGCCACGTACCACGAGCTCCGCGGCTTCCTCGGGGGTGTGGGCCGGGAACGCGTCGTAGATCCGGGTTGGCGCGCTCATCGGGGTGCGCACCAACGGCATGTGCACGTTGGTGAAGGTCACCCCGTTGCCCAGCAGCTCCGCGGCGGCCACGCGGGCGAACATCTCCAGCGCCGCCTTCGAAGCCAGGTAGGCGGTGAACCGGGGCGAGCCCACCTCGGTGCCCTGGGTGGTGACGTTGACGACGTGCCCGAAACGCCGCCGCGCCATGTGCGGCATCAGGGCGAGCGTCAGCCGCACCGGGGCGAAGTAGTTGATCGCCATGGTGCGTTCGAAGTCGTGGAAGCGGTCCCTGGACAGCTTCAGCGAACGCCGGATCGACCGCCCGGCGTTGTTGACCAGCATGTCGATGCCGTCGTGCTCGGCAAGCAGCCGCTTGACCAGGGCGTCGACCGACTCGCCGTCGGTGAGGTCGCAGGGGTAGGTGTAGGCCACCCCGCCCTCGGCCTCGATCTCGGCGCGCACCTGGTCGAGCTGCTCGGTACGGCGGGCCACCAGCAGCGGGATGGCGCCCTCGCGGGCCACGGCCAGCGCCGTTGCCTTCCCGATGCCCGACGAGGCGCCGGTGATGACGACGCGCCGCCCGACCAGCGGCCCGTCCGGGTGCTGGCGGCGGAAGCGGTTCGGGTTCAGGTTCTGGGCCCAGTACCGCCACAGCACGCCCACGTACTCGTCGAATGGCGGCACCCGCAGGCCGGTGCCGGCGAGGGCGGACCGGGCGGCGGTGTCGTCGAAGGTCGAGGCGAAACCCAGGTGCGGCAGGACCTCCACCGGGATGCCCATCCCGGTCAGCACCCCGCGCCGGGCCCGGGGCCCGAGCGGGAACCGGCGGTCGACGAGCCTGGTGACCGCGCGGACGGGCCGGGCCAGGGCGCGGGCAATACCCGTTGCTGCGCGGCTGATCCAGCGCGGGGTGGGGCGGACCCGGGGCGCACCGGCGGCGCGGGCCATCGCGTCGTAGACCTCGGTCAGCGGCTGCGGCTCCGGGTTGACCAGGTGGAACGTGCTCCCACTGGGGTGCTCGGCGTGGATGAGGTGCTCCATCGCCTCGACCACGTAGTCGACGGGCACTATGTTCGTGGCACCGATCTCGGGGAACACCAGGGGAAGCCGGTTGGTGAGGCGGGGGATCGGGCCCAGCCTGGCGAGCTGGGCGACGATCGGGAAGAAGTAGTAGGGGCCGTCGATCTTGTCCATCTCGCCGGTGCGCGAGTCGCCGACCACGGCCGACGGCCGGTACACCCGCCACGGGACGCCGCCGCGCTCGCGCACGATGCGCTCGGCGGCGAACTTGGTGGCGTGGTACGGCGAGGGCAGGTGCTGGCCCAGGTCGAAGTCGCGCTCGGTGAACCGGCCGGGGTGGTCACCGGCCACGGCCACCGAGGAGACGTGGTGCAGGCACCCCGCGCGCACCGTCGTGGCCAGGTCGACGACGTGCCGCGTGCCGTCGACGTTGACCCGGCTGTTGACGTCCTGACCGGTGGTCAGGTCGTAGAGCGCGCCGAGGTGCACGACGTGGTCCACGCCACTCAGGGTGTCGCGCTGTTCTGGCGTCAGGCCGAGCCCGGGCTCGGTGAGGTCTCCGACGACCTCGGTGTAGGCATCGGTCGGCCAGTCCCGGGCGAGCCGGGCCAGCCGGCCCCTGGACCCGGGCCGGACCAGCACGTACACCCGTTCGCACTCGGGGCGTGCGAGCAGTCGGGCGACCAGGCGGCGGCCGAGGAACCCGGTCGCGCCGGTCACGAAGTAGGTCGTCACCGTTGCCTCCTCTCCCGGATACTGCCCTTTCCTACTCTGGAGTAGCAAGGGGCTGGGAGACATTGTTCCTACTTTTCAGTAGGTTGAGACTGTGGCGTTGACCTCGAATGACAACCGGGGCGCTTCACTCCATGTCGGACGCGGCCGCCACGACCGCGTCCCGCAGCACCGCGCGTAACCGGCCCACCTCCAGCGGCACCAGCACGGCGGTCTCCCCGGGCGGCGCCACCAGCACCACGTGCCCGCGACGCACGTAGACCGTCACATCCCGTCGCCGGCCCGCGGCGTCACGGCAGCTCACCAGCCACTCCCTGCGGGAGCCGGAATCCCCCGTCACGTCCCCCTAACCTCCTGACGCGGTCGATTGTGTCCCCCCGGGACCTGCTGCGGGGTGACGCTGGCCACTGATCGTCGTGACGCGGGTCGGTCGGGATGGCGTCGAGCGGGGGATGGCGGGTGGGTCTAGCGTCGCGGGTGGGCAGTCGATCCCGTGCGGGAGGACGCATGTCCGAGCCAGGTCGCGTCGTCATCGTCGGAGCCGGAATGGCTGGCGCCACCGCTGCCGGTGCCCTGCGCGAGCAGGGATTCGCCGGTGAGGTGGTGTTGATAGGCCAGGAGATCCATCGTCCCTACCAGCTCCCGCCGCTGTCCAAGGGGCTGTTGCAGGGGACCACGGATGAACCGGACTGGGTCCATGGGCCCGGCTTCCACGAGGAGAAACGGATCGAGTTCCGGCGCGGGTCGACCGTGGTCCGGATCGATCCCCGGGATCACGTGGTGGAGACCGACGACGGGGAGCGGTTGCGCTACGACCAGCTGCTGCTCGCCACCGGTTCCGAGCCCCGACCCCTCGATCTCCCCGGCGGCGAGCTGGCCGGGCTGCGCACCCTGCGCACGGTGGACGACTCGCTCGCGTTGCGGGAGGCGCTTGCCGAGCAGCCGAGGGTCGTCATCATCGGTGCCGGCTGGATTGGCTGCGAGGTGGCTGCCGCGGCTCGCCACCACGGCGCCCAGGTCACCGTCGTGGCGCCCGAACCGTTGCCGCTCGTGCGTGTGCTCGGGGCGCGGATGGGCGCGGTTTTCCGCGACCTGCACGCCGCACACGGGGTCGCGTGGCGACTGGGCAACAACGTCACCGGTTTCATCGGCGAGGCCCGGGTGCATGCCGTGCAGTGCGACGACGGGAGCGAGCTCCCGGCCGACCTCGTCGTCATCGGTGTCGGCGCGGCGCCGCGGCTGGCACTGGCGGAGGACGCGGGGCTCGCCCTGGCCGATGACGTTCCCGGCCGGGGTGTGGCGGTCGACTCCCGGCTCCGCAGCTCGGTGCCCGACATCTACGCCGCCGGGGACGTCGCCGCCCACGACCACCCGCGCTACGGGCGCCTGCGCGTTGAGCACTGGGCCAACGCCAAGGACCAGGGCGCCCATGCCGCCGCCACCATGCTCGGCTCCCCGAACCCCTATAACGCCACGCCCTACTTCTTCACCGACCAGTACGACCTCGGGATGGAGTACCGGGGGTTGGCGGATCCCGATGACCAGGTCGTCGTGCGCGGGGATCTTGGCGCGCTCGAGTTCATCGCGTTCTGGCTGCGTGATGGGCGGGTGCGTGCGGCGATGAACGTGAACATGTGGGACGACGGCGACGCACTCCAAGCCCTCGTCGACAACCAGGCGCCGGTGACGGTCGAGGACCTCCGCGAGGAAGACCTGTCCAGCCTCATTCCCTAGGTGGGATTTGCTGGGTGCCGGTGGTGGACGATCCCGCACAGCTGCCGTTTGGCGACGTTGGACGACCGGGACGGATGCGCCGCCGTCCCTGACGCCGAGTCGAAGGTTGCACTGCGAGCGGCGAGCAGGGTGTCCTCCGTGAGCGGTACGCCTCGTATCGACAGCCGGCCGACCTTCCCATCACATTGTCCGACAATGAAATCCCCGGTCCCGAGGTGGGAGTTACGACGCCGCTGTTGGGTGGGACTCGGCATCGTCGTCTTGGTGGTTGGTGGGCGGCCAGACAACACCGGCTGCGATGAGCGCGGCGTGGGCGGCATAGCGCAGCTCGGTGACCGAGGGCGTACTGGAGGAACTGGTGACGGCCGACAGCAGGACGCCGTCGATGAACGCGGTCAGGACCCAGGCGGCCCGCTTCGCGTCCGTGGCTCCGGCCGAGGCGGCTGCCTGGGTGGCGAGATCGCGCACCAGCCGTCGCCCCTCGTCGACGTGCCGTTGCAGCCGAGGATTGCGGGCCGCCTCCAGGAAGAGCGCGTAGCGCGCGGTGGTGCGGCTGCGGGCCGGCCCGAGCCAGTGCGCCAGCAGATCCGCCACCGCATCCTCCGGCGGCAGGGTCCGCGACCGCCCGAGCAGCTTCCGCAGGTCCGTCGCCTCCCGCTCGGTGAGCTGGGCGAGCATCCCGGCCAGCAGGGCGTCCCGGTTCCGGAAATGGTTGGAGGTCGTGCCCGCCGGAACCCGGGCCGCCCGGTCCACCGCCCGATGCGTCAACGCGCGTACCCCGCGCTCGCCGACCAACCGCAACGCTGCCGTCAGAACCTGTTCACGGCGCATGGAACCCCTCCAACATCCGCGCCACGACCAACGCCCGAACCCGATCCGGCACCACACCGAGCGCCCGGTCCCGCACCGCGGCCCGTCGCGTGCCGGCCACCTGGGAGAGCCGGCTGGACGAGCGGGAACGCAGCGCGATCCGGGTTGCCCGCGGGTGGCGTTCCGCGTCATACCACGCCAATGCCTCGTCCACAGTGGAGTGCCGGCGGAATGCGGCGGCGAGCACGGCGGCGTCCTCCAGCGCCTGGCACGCACCCTGCCCCAGCGAGGGCGACATGGCATGCGCGGCATCGCCCAGCAACGCCATCCCGTCGTGGACGAACCGGCGGGGCAGCGGGTCCAGGATCTCCCCCGGATGGCACAGCGCCGGGTACGCCGCAGCCGCATCGAGAATGGCCGGCACCGGCTCGGGCCAGGAGGCGTAGCGTCGGCGAAGATCGTCGAAGTCTGGAACCTCCCGCGCCCCGTTGCCAGAGGAAGGCGCGACATGTGAGGCGTACCAGTAGAAGCCGCCGTCCACGAGGGGGCTGATCCCGAAGATCTCGCCCACGCCCCATACCTCCCCGGCCCAGCCGTCCGCGCGACACGGGTCGGCGTGCGGCGGTAGCGGAACCACGCCGGGTGGCACGATGCCGCGCCAGGACACCTGCCCGGTGTCCCGGGGTTGTGGGTGTCCGTCCACAAAGGATCGAAGGGTGCTGCGGATGCCGTCGGCGGCCACCACCAGCTCCGCGGTGTGTTCGCTGCCGTCCGCGCACCGGAGCGCGAACCGTCCCGACGGCCGCCGCCCCATCGCGACCACCCGCGAGGAGAGCCGGACCTGCGCCGCACCCACCGCGTCGAGCAACAAGGAGTGCAGTTCGCTGCGTCGAACCACCACCGGCGCCAGCCCGTGCCGGGAGAGGCCGCGCAGTCCCGCGAGCAACCGGCCCCGACGGTCGAACACCCCGGACCGCGCCGGCCACCGGGTGGCGGGTATCCGCCGTCCCAGGCCGGGGCGCAAAGCGTCCATCGCGCGGAGCGCGTTGGGCCACAGGGAGATCCCCGCGCCGACCTCCGCCAGCTTCCCCGCCCGTTCCAGGATGGCGACGTCCAGGCCGGCCGCACGCAGCCCCGTCGCGACACCCAACCCGCCAATACCTGCTCCGACCACGATCGCGTCCACACAACAAACGTGGTGACCGAGCACGCTCCGTGGTGGCCTCCTCGCCCATTCGTCCGATGGTGACCTTCGTCACCATTGTGTAAACCTGCGTGCCACCCGTCACTAGTGAGCACCAACACGCAGGAAGGGTGAAAAATGAGTGATCGAGAGGCGGTTGGCACCGGGTTGTCCCGACGCTCGCTGCTGCAGACCGGGGCGATGGCCACCGCGGCCACGGCGGCGCTCGGCCTCGGTGCGACCGACGCGCTCGCCGCGGCGAGCGAGGAGGAACAGTCCTGGCCCCGGCCGCGGGGTCGCTCCATGATCGGCGTCCCGTTCGAGCCGCACCGGGAGGTGCGGGTGGGCGTGATCGGTCTGGGCAACCGCGGGCTCAGCATGGTTCCGCTGTTCCTGGCCGTACCCGGAACCCACATCACGGCCCTGTGCGACACCCGCCGGGAGATGGCCGAACGCGCCACGAAGATGGTGCGCGACGCCGGCCAACCCAGCCCCGCGTTACACACCGGCCACGAGCGTGCGTTCGAAGCGCTGTGCCGACGGGAGGACGTCGACTTCGTGTACGTGGCCACGCCGTGGGAATGGCACGTGCCGATGGCCGTTTCCGCGATGCGGTTCGGCAAGCATGTGGGAGTTGAGTGCCCGCTGGCCATGACCCTGCGCGAGCTCTGGGAACTCGTCGACACCTCCGAGCTGACCCGCAGACACTGCATCCAGCTCGAGAACTGCTGCTACGGCCGTAACGAGCTGCGCGTGCTGCGCATGGCCCACGACGGGATGTTCGGCGAACTGCTGCACGGTGCCGGCGCCTACCTCCACGACCTGCGGGACCTGCTGTTCTCCGACACCTACTACGCCGACGAGTGGCGGCGGGCCTGGCACACCAAGCTCAACGCCGACCTCTACCCGACCCACGGCCTCGGCCCCGTTGCCGGCTACCTGGACGTCAACCGGGGCGACCGCCTGGTGCGCATGACCGCGATGAGTACACCCGCCCTCGGCCTGGCCGACCACCGACACAAGCACGAGGAACCCGGCGACTCCTCGTGGCGTGAGCGGTACGTCAAGGGCGACACCACGATGAGCCTCATCCAGACCGCCCGCGGCCGCGTCATCCGCCTACAGCACAACGTCTCCAACCCCTACCCCTACAGCCGACTCAACCAGCTCGCCGGCACGCGTGGGGTCTTCGAGGACTACCCGCCGCGCATCTACCTGGAGCCCGACCACTCCGGGCACCGCTGGGGCTCGTTCGACGACTACGTCCACTACGACCACTGGCTGTGGACCGACGTGGGTCCCGGCCCCGGCGGTCACGGCGGGATGGACTACATCATGCTTTACCGGACCATCCAGACCATGCGGCTGGGGCTCGTCCCCGACATCGACGTCTACGACTCGGCGACCTGGAGTGCCCCGGTGGCGATGAGTGCGGAGTCCATCCGGCGCGGCGGTACCCCGATGCCCTTCCCCGACTTCACGCGGGGTCGGTGGCGGGAACCCCGGCCCGGCCTGGACTCGCGGAAACCGCAACGGCAAGCGGCCTGACGGCAACGGCGAGCCGCCGGAGGAGCCCCGATTTCCGCTGCATGCCGCGATCTGCCGAACCCACCCCAGCGTTTCACCCGCCGGCACGCACCCCGGAGCTGGGAGACTGGCCCGGTGGCCGGGATCGACGGGGTGCTGCTCCGGGCCGCCGAGCTGACGGCGGCCGGACGGCAGGCCGAGGCTGTCCGGCTGCTCCGGCCACTGGTCCGCGCACACCCCGACAACCCCACAGCGTGGTGCCATCTTGCCGCGGCCCTGCTGGACGGCGAGCGGCACGAGCCCGCCCTGAGCGCGGCCCGCCGGGCTGCGGTGCTCGACGCGGACCGCGACTGGCCGCACCGGCTGGCCAGCATCGCCCTGGTCGAGCTGGGCCGTCCCGCCGAGGCGGTGTTGTCGGCGCGGGAGTCGGTGCGGCTCGCGCCGGGGGAGTGGCGCTCCCACGTGGCGCTGGCCGAGGCACTGGTGGCCGATGCCCCCAACGGTGGGGAGGAGGCGGCCGCGGCCGCCCGGCGGGCGGTGGCCCTGGCACCGCACGAGGCCCGGACCCACGAGGTGCTCGGCGACGTGGAGCTGACCGCGCACCGGCTCGACGAGGCCGAGGCCGCCTACCGTGCCGCCCGTCGGATCGACCCGCGCAGCGAGCACGCCAGGGCGAACCTCGCGCTGATCGCGCGGCTGCGCGCGGGTGAACCCAGCCCCGCGTTCGAGCCTGCCGCGCACCGCACCGTCACCCGCCTCGCGTTGGTCCAAGGTGCCGGTGCGCTGGTCCTCCTCTACGCCGGCTATCCGGTGCCCCATCGTGGGCTCGCCTCGATCGGGCTGCTGCTGTGCCTTGCGGTGGCTGCCGGAATTGCGGTGTTCACCCGAAAGATCCCACTCGCCGCGTGGCCGGGCATCTCGAGGTTGCTGGCGCGACGGGCGGTGCTGGGGCTTGCGGTGCTTTTCCTCGTGACCGGCTTCGGTTTCCTGCTCGCCTGGTCGTTGACGCTGGTCATGGGGCCGGCTACCGTCCAGCCGGTGGCATTGGCCTGGCTGGCCACGATGCTGGCGCTGGGGCTCACGTTCCTGGTGCGGGGCAGCCGGAATCGGGGCGGACGAGCCGCACCGTAGGCTTGGCGCCGGGCCGGTGAACGCGGCGACGGTCGCCGGCCCGGAGTGGTCTCGGTCACGAACATCCCGGCTGACCGGGCTTTGATCCGGCGTCTGGCAGCCTGGAGGCAACATCTCCGCCGCCGCGGCGACCGACGGGTGCGGGCGTTGGCTTGTCGGACGAGTGTCGCCGCGAGCCACGGGTGTGTCACGGGCGGAGTCCATCGATCCGGCCCATGGGCGTGGAAGGGGATGCGCGGACGGTGCGTGTCGCACGTGCGACGGGATTGGCGAAGCTGCTGGGTCTGTGCGTGGCCATGGGGGTGCTCGTGGCCGCCGTGCTGTTCCCCGTCTTCGGCGGCCTCGGGGTGATGTCCAACCAGGCCGTCGACACCATCGACAAGGTCTCCTACAGCGTGGCCAACGTCGACCCGCCCGGCCTGACCACGATCACCGACAAGAACGGTGACCCCATTGCCTACCTGTACAGCCAGGACCGGGTCATGCTGCGCTCGGACCAGATCAGCAAGACCATGAAGGCCGCCATCGTCGCGATCGAGGACCACCGGTTCTTCGAGCACCACGGCGTCGACTGGCAGGGCATCATGCGCGCCGCGGTGAAGAACGCAGGCAGCGGCTCGGTGCAGGGCGGCGGCTCGACCATCACCCAGCAGTACGTGAAGAACTACCTGGCCTTCGCCGTGACCGACGACGTGCAGGAGGGTTACAAGAAGGCCATCGAGCAGTCCGCGGCACGCAAGCTCAAGGAGATCCGGATCGCGCTGGACCTGGAGCGCAACCTCGCCCAGCAGGGCAAGGATCCGATGGAGGTCAAGGACGAGATCCTGACCCGCTACCTGAACATCGTGCCGTTCCTCTACGACATCTACGGGGTCGCCGAGGCCGCACGCGCCTACTTCGGCACCACCGCCGACAACCTGACAGTCCCGCAGGCGGCCCTGTTCGCGGCGATGGTCAACCAGCCGGGTGCGTTGAACCCCTACACCAACCCGGAGGGCGCGAAGAAACGCCGGGACGTGGTCATCGACAAGATGGCCGAGAACCAAATGCTCGAGCCCAACGACCCGGTCGAGAACAAGCGGCTGGCCGAGCAGTACAAGAACGAGCCGCTGGGCATCCTTCCGGGCAGCACGCCCGACCTGCGGCCCAACGGCTGCATCAACGCCGGCCCGGTCGACGGGTTCTTCTGCGAGTACGTGCTGAACTACCTGCAGCGGGCCGGCATCGACCAGCGCACCCTCAAGCGCGGCGGCTACACCATCAAGACCACACTGGACCCCAAGGCCAGCGAGGAGGCCAAGCGCGCGGCGGAGAGCACGGTGCCGCAGAACGCCAGGGGCGTGGCGAACGCGGTGTCCATCGTGGAGCCTGGCAAGGACCGGCACCGGGTGCGGGCCCTGGTCGCCAACCGCGACTACGGCATCCACGCCGAACGTGGCCAGCGTGCGTTCGCGCTGCCGACCACGATGACCGGCTTCGGCGCCGGCTCGATCTTCAAGATCTTCACCACCGCCGCCTACCTGCAGGAGAAGGGTGGCCGGATCAGCCAGTACGTGTCCGTGCCCCCGAGCTACACCTCCCGGGTCTTCAAGGCCGACAACGGGCCGTGGACCGTGGGCAACGCGGGTCGGTACAACTCGTCGATGACGCTGACCGACGCGCTCGCCCAGTCGCCCAACACCACGTTCGTCGAGCTGGAGGAGAAGGCCGGCCTGCGCAACGTGGTCGACATGGCCTACAAGCTCGGCCTGCGGGACAGCCTGAAGGGCGTCGACGAGAACGGCCGACCGCTGAAACCGGGTGACAAGTCGGTGTACGACAAGGTGCTGGACAGCAACATGGGCGCCTTCACCCTCGGAGTGACACCGGTGAACGCCCTGGAACTGTCCAACGTCGCCGCGACGCTGATGAGCGGTGGCAAGTGGTGCCCGCCGAGCCCGATCGAGGAGATCACCGACCGCCACGACAAGAAGGTGCCGATCAAGGAGGCGCCCTGCGAGCAGGTCATCGACGAGGGTCTGGCGAACTCGCTGGTGCAGGCGCTGAGCAAGGATGACCAGGAGGGCGGCACCTCGGCCCGTGCGGCGCGCGCCGAGGACTGGGGCGACCGGCCGATCATCGGTAAGACCGGCACCACCGAGTACTTCAAGTCCTCCGGTTTCCTGGCGGCCACCCCGCAGTACGCGGGCGCCGTGCTCGTCTTCAACGACGACAGCAACCCGCAGTCGATCTGCGCCAACCCGGGCCGGCAGTGCGGTCTGCGCACCGAAGGCGGCGCCTTCGGCGGCAACATCGCGGCGCCGACGTGGTTCCGCGCGATGAAGCCGTTGCACGACGGCTCGCCGGTGAAGGAGCTCCCACAGGCAGATCCGAGGTACCGGTAAGCGGTTCGCACGAATCCGGAACAACCGACGCAGATCCGCCTCGTCGCCTCGCAGCGACGGGGCAGACTGTTGTGCCGATGTGACGATCTCGACGCAGTCCTCACGGTATGGAGCGCGATGCGCGCACACAGATCGCGCCTGGCGTCAGGTCACGTTGCGCCGCACCAGCTCACCACGGTTTCCGCCGGGCTCCGTCGTGGTCGGGCTTGCCGGTCACTGGCTGGCTCGTGCCTGGTCCAGCAGGGAGAGCACTTCCTCGTCCGTGGTTTGCCGGAAGTCGCGGTACCAGCGACCCACCGCGCGGAAGTCGATCGGCTCGGCCACGCACACCACCAGATCGGCATCGGCCTGCAACGCCTCGGCGGAGTCGGGTGCGCACACCGGCGCGGCGAAGACCAACCGCCGCGGCTCGGCCCGGCGCAGCGCGTGCATCGTGGCCCGGGCGGTGACCCCGGTGGCCAACCCGTCGTCCACCACGATGACGTCCCGCCCCGCCAGGGAGATCCCGGGCCGCCCCGCCCGGTACAGCTCCAGCCGGCGCCGCGCCTCGGCCTGCTCCCGGTCGCAGACGTCCTGCAGGTCCTCCGGGGTGAGCCGGAGCATGGCCAGGCTGCGGTGGTCGTAGATGGGTGGCCCGTCGGCGGTCACCGCGCCCACGCCGAACTCCGGCTGGAACGGCGCGCCGATCTTGCGGGTCACGGCCACGTCCAGCGGTGCGTGCAGGACGCGGGCGACCTCGAAGGCCACCGGCACCCCGCCTCGGGCCAGGCCGAGCACGACCGGGTCGGTCCATTCCTGTCCGGCCAGCCGGGCGGCCAGCTGGCGGCCACCCTCCTGCCGGTCGGCGTACCGCTGGTCGGTGAGCTGTCCCCAGCGCATGGCTTGCCTCCTCAACGGTGGCGTCGGCGGCGGCGCGGGGCGTCGCGGGTCCAGTGTTGCACTGCTCGGTTCCGGGCTTCGCTGTGCGCCTTGTCGCTGGGTGGTGATGCCGGCTTGGCCCATCACCTCACTGTGTCCGATTGCTCGGTTCCGGGCTTCGCTGTGCGCCTTGTCGCTGCGTGGCGATGCTCGCTTCGCCCGTCCCTCGCAGTGTCCCGCCGCGGCTGCTCTCTCGCCTAGAGCAGGTGCTCCCGGAACCAGTGGGTGGCCAGCTCGGCGACCCGCTCGAGGGCGCCCGGCTCGCTGAACAGGTGGCCGGCCCCCGGCACGACGGTGATCTGGTGCGGTGCGGTCAGCTGTGCCGCGGCATGCCGGTTGAGCTGGAGCACCTGGTGATCGTTCGCGCCCACGATCAGCAGCGTGGGTGCCCGCACGTCGACCAGGGCGCCACCGGCCAGGTCGGGGCGGCCACCGCGGGAGACCACGGCACTGACCCGATCCGCGCGTCGGGCGGCCGCAACCAGCGCGGCGGCAGCACCGGTGCTGGCGCCGAACAGGCCCAGCGGTAGGTGCTTGGTGCCCGGGGACTCGGTGACCCGCTCGATGGCCGTGACAAGGCGGTCCGCGAGCAGGGTGATATCGAAGCGCAGCTCGGTGGTCCGGGCGTCGACCTCCTCCTCGTCGGTGGTGAGCAGGTCCAGCAACAGCGTCGCGATGTTGGCGTCCTGCAGCACCTGGGCGACCGCGCGGTTGCGCGGGCTGTGCCGGGAGCTTCCGGAACCATGTGCGAACAAGACGATCCCGGTCGCGTTGTCCGGCACCGCGAGGTCACCGGTGAGCTGTCCCCGACCGAGTGGGCCCTCGGTCTCGATGTTGAGCGCCATCAGTTGGCTCACGGCACACGTCACCTCCCCATCTACCCCCTGGCCACGGGTACCCGCGGCACTCTTCCCCACACCGCCCATCCGGCCACCTTTGACATGGACATTGTCTAAACTAGGGGTCGTCCGGGTTGGACGAGTACGGGAGCCGCCATGTACAGCCACCAGCGCACCGCCGCCGCGCAACGTCGTCAAGGTCGCCGTCCGGGGCCGCCTCGGGCCGGCCACGGCCAGCCCCCTTCCCGTGCGGCCGAGGGTCACGACGCGCGGCCCGAGCTGCTCGTCGGACACCTCGCGGAGCTGCGTGCCCTGACTCGCGGCCTGGCCGCCGCCACGGGTGCGGAACCGGCTGATCCGCTCCTCGCCGAACAGGTTGACGAGCTGACGGGCGCCGAGCGCGACATCGCCGGTGAGATCCGCCGGCTCCGCGACCGCTACCGGGTCGCCGACCCCGGCGAGCGCCCCGCACCCGGAGCCGTGGGCAACGGCCGCTTCCTCCGGGACCGCCTCGCCGAGATCCACGTCCGTGCCGTGCGCACCGCCCAGCGCGCGTTGCTCATCGCCGCCGCGCTCGGCGAGGCCAACACCGCCGTCCTGCTGGGCATGCGGATGCTGGCCCACCAGCGCCACGCCGGCCGGCTCAGCTCGCCTCCGGGCGACGTGCCGCAGGTCACCGCGGCCCGCCCGGCATGATGCTGCGGCGAGCACGACGCCCGGAGGCGGGGGAATCGAGGTGATGGGCCGTGGGGACCAGTGACGCGGGGTTGGTCGAGCGCATCCAGGCCGCCGGGATGCGGGCCACCGGTCCCCGGCTCGCCGTGGCCGCCGCGCTCGAGGAGATGGGCGGGCACCGCACCGCGGACGAGGTGCACGCGCACCTGGTACGCGCCGGGACCCGGATCCCGCGCGCCAGCGTCTACAACGCGTTGGCGGCCCTGACCGGTGCCGGCATCTGCGCCGTCGCCGACGTCGGTCACGGGCCAGCGGTCTACGAGGTCAACCGGGGTTGGCATCACCACTTCGTGTGCCGCATCTGCCGGCGGGTCAGCGACGTCGACTGCGAGGTCGGTACCAGCCCCTGCCTCACCCCGGACGGCGCGGTCGGTCTGGTCGAACAGGCTCAGGTGATCTTCCGCGGGATCTGCCCGGAATGCCTGGCGGGGGCACCGGACCGAACCGACGCCGCCGCAGCCGGAAACATCACCCCGGAGGGGTCCACCCGCGAGCAGCTCCGGACGCGGACGGCCCGCACTAGCACGGATCGGGTGCGGGCGCGCCGCACCGACGAGGAGGATGCGTGAGCTTCGACGCGTTGATGGTGTTGTCGTTCGGCGGGCCGGAGGGGCCGGACGACGTGCGGCCGTTCCTGGAGAACGTGACGCGCGGGCGGGGCGTGCCGCCGGAGCGCCTGGACGAGGTGGCCGAGCACTACCTGCACTTCGGTGGCGTCTCGCCGCTGAACCGGCTCAATCAGGACATCATCGCCGCGGTCGAGGCGGAACTGAAGCGCTGGGGCATCGACATGCCGGTGTACTTCGGCAACCGCAACTGGCACCCGCTGGTCGAGGACACCGTGGCGCGGATGGCCGCCGACGGCGTGCACCGCGCGCTCGTCCTCGCCACCAGCGCGTACGGCGGCTACTCGGCCTGTCGCCAGTACGACGAGGACATCGTGCGCGCCCGCACCGCGTTCGGCGACGGCGCGCCGGACCTGGTCAAGCTCCGCCAGTTCTTCGACCACCCGCTGTTCGTCGAGGCCGCCGCCGACGCGGTGCGGGGCGCATACGACGAGCTGCCCCCCAACACGCGGGACGCGGCCCGGCTGGTGTTCACCGCGCACTCCATCCCGACCGCCGCCGACGCGGCCGCCGGCCCGGCAGAGGGAGACGGCCACCGCTACTCGCGGCAGGTGGCGGAGGCATCCCGGCTCGTGGCCGAGGCCGTCGGTGTACCCGAGTTCGACGTGGTGTGGCAGTCCCGATCCGGGCCGCCGCAGGTGCCCTGGCTGGAGCCGGACATCGTGGACCACCTCGAGACGGTGCGTGCCGGCGGCGCCCGCGCCGTGGTCGTTTGCCCGATCGGGTTCGTCTCCGATCACCTCGAGGTGATCTGGGACCTGGACACCGAGGCCCGGCAGCGCGCCGGGGAGCTGGGCATGGCGTTCACCCGAACCGCCACCGTCGGTCCCGATCCGCGCTTCGCCGAGCTGGTCGTCGAGCTGGTCCGGGAGCACACCGAGGGGCTGCCCGCGCGGAAGTGCTCGTCCCTGCCGGCCGCGGGCTGCACGGTCAACGGCGAGCCGTGCGCGACCGGCTGCTGCGCACCGGTCCGCCCCCGCAGCTCCTAGCCGTTTGCGCACGTCGTGGGCCCGGACGGGGCAGGAACCGGGCCCACGACGTGGTCGAACGCGTGGTGGGCGAACCCCCAGGTACCGTCCACCACGCCGCGGCGGAATCCCCCAGTCGATCCGCCTCGTCCGAACGGCCGGACAACTGATATGAAGTGGGTGTGGGACCCTGAGGCCCTGTGGTTTCACATCAGTTGTGACCGGCGAGCGCGATGTAACCAGTCGGACCCGCGGAGTGTCAACTCCCGTGGCTCTGGGGTGGTAGTACGGTTCACCTCAGTTGAGACTTCGGGCTGGGGTCCGTGTCGGTTTTCGGAGGGATCACATGGCCGCGAGCGAGCGCCCGCTGTGGACGTTGGCCGACAAGCTGAACCATCTCTTCGAGACGGTGCATCCGGCCGGGCGCGGCCCCTACAGCAACGAGGAGGTCGCCGCGGGCATCCGTGACTCCGGCGGCGCCACCATCTCCGCGACCTACATCTGGTTGCTCCGCAAGGGCCAGCGGGACAACCCCACCATGCGGCA
The DNA here is from genome assembly GCF_014645795.1 of Longimycelium tulufanense. Lineage (GTDB taxonomy): Bacteria > Actinomycetota > Actinomycetes > Mycobacteriales > Pseudonocardiaceae > Longimycelium > Longimycelium tulufanense. The sequence continues at coordinate 40,242 of NZ_BMMK01000029.1, forward strand.
CCTGGAGGCGCTGGCCGCCTTCTTCGGCGTGCCGCCCGCCTACTTCTTCGACGACGAGACGGCCGAGGACGTCCGGGCCGAGCTCGAACTGCTGCACGCGCTGCGCGACACCGGGGTGCAGAAGGTGGCGCTGCGGGCGGCCGGTCTCTCGCCGCGCAGCCTCGACTCGATCGTCGAGATGATCAAGCGGGTACGCGAGTTGGAGGGCCTGCCCCGCGAGACCAGTGGGGAGAACAGCTGACGGGCCGTTCATCGGTGTTTCCGGGCTGTTGGTCGAACAGACCGGCGTTGCGCACCGGTGCTCGGCCGCTCCTGGGAGAACTTCCATAACCGCGGTGCGGTGCGGCGCAAGGTCGCCGGGGCGCACCTGTGGATTGCCCACCCCCGCCGAATTCGTTGCCCAGGACCACCACGCTGGCGAGAACCAGGCCCGTGATCGCGATGGAGACTCCAGGACCTGTGGCGATCCGTCTTGCGGACACATCGACCAAGAACCGGTCCTTGTCGATCAGGTGGAGCCGCTTTGCCCGACAGGGTATCGGCTGATGGAGCAGGAAGTAGACCAGGGAAACAGTCGCTGAGATCCATGCAACGAGGGATCAGACGCCCCGACGGTCGCGTCCCCTGCCCGGGACCGGGTGTGATGTGCTGTTGCCGGTCGTGCCGAGGGGACGCGGTAACCGCTGTGACGGGGAACAGGGAAGGGTGCTGTGAGGGCCGACGAGCTGTCGATGCCGTTCGACGAGGAGTTCCTCGCCGACCCGCATGCCGGCTACGCCAAACTCCGCGCGGAGGCGCCGGTACACCGCATCCGCGCCCCTGACGGTTCCCCGGTCTGGCTGGTCACCCGCTACGCCGACGTCAAGGCGTGCCTCGCCGATCCCCGTCTCTCGGTGGACAAGACCAACTCGCGTGGCCACGGTTACAAGGGGTTCGAGCTGCCGCCGGCGTTGGATCGCAATCTTATGAACATGGACGCGCCGGACCACACTCGGCTACGCAAGTTGGTGTCCAAGGCGTTCACGCCTAGGTATCTGGCGGAAATGCATGAGCGCGTCCAGCTGGTGGCGGATGCCCTCATCGACGCGATAGTCCCGCGTGGCCAGGCGGATCTCGTTCGGTCCTACGCACTGCCTCTTCCCGCGATGGTGGTGTGCGACATGCTGGGCGTCCCCGATCACGATCGGGAAGAATTTCGGGGATGGGTGCTCGACCTGTTCGCCCCTGATTCCAGCGAGCCCGTGCGCGCAAAGGAGAAGCTACGGTCGGCCGTGGGGAAGATGCAGCAGTTCTTCGTCCGGCTCGTGGCAGCCAAGCGCAAGAAGCCGGGCCCGGACCTGTTGTCGCAGTGGGTTCTGCTTCGTGACGAAGGGGACGGCCTTTCCGAGGATGAGCTGACCTCGTTGGCCTTCCTCACCGTGATCGCGGGGTACGAGAACCCGGTGAACACCATCTCCATTGGGGTCTGGACCCTGCTCCAGCGTCCAGACCTCGCCGCGGACCTGCGCGACGAGCCTGGTCAGCTCGCGTCAGTCGTGGACGAACTGCTCCGCCACGACGGCCCGCTTCCGCTTGCGGTTCGCCGCTTCCCCTTGGCGGACATCGAGATCGGCGGCGTACGGATCCCCACCGGTGAGACCGTGATGCTCGGCATCATGTCCGCGAACCGCGACCCCGCGCAGTTCAGCGAACCGGACTTGTTCGACGTCCAACGGACGGACAACCGGCACCTGAGCTTCGGGCACGGCATCCACTACTGCCTCGGCGCCGCGCTCGCCCGGATCACCGCTCAGGTCGCCCTCGGTACGGTCCTGCGCCGGTTCCCGGACCTCCGGCTCGCCGATCCGGCCGCCGCGCCGCGGTGGCGGCAGTCGTTCCGTAGCCGTGGCCTGGCCGAGCTGCCGGTCCGCTTCTCGCCGGCCTCGCTCAAGTGATCGTCGCCCGACCGGGCGAACATCGTTATCGGTGTGGCCCAGCTCCGACGGGACCGTCCACACTGGACGCCATTGGTCACCTGTCGGAGAGGGGCGATCCCCATGACGACGGCCGAGGGTGGCGCGCCCACCGGCGGTGAGCCGGACCGCGCCGGCGAATACCCGTTGCGTTTCCACGTGGACTACCCCGACCGCCCGCTGAACCGGCTGACGACGCTGCTGCGGCTCATCGTCGTCATTCCCGTTGGCATCGTGTTGGCCACCGTCAACGGCGGTGGCCTGACCTGGGTCTGGGACCGTGGCTGGGTCACCGGCGGCTGGCTGTGGCACCAGGTCTGGGGTACCGACAGCTGGGTGGTGTACCGGGACTGGCAGGTCGAGTCCCCGGTGTGGACCGCCTACTGGGACGGCACCGTCGTGCCGGGGCCGGACTGGCCCGGCTACTGGGTCCTGGCCGGCGCGGGTGGACTGCTGTTCTTCGGGCCGCTGCTGATGATCCTGTTCCGGCAGAAGTACCCGCGGTGGTGGTTCGACTGGAACCTGAACCTGTTCCGGTTCCAGAACCGGGTGTCGGTCTACCTGGCGCTGCTCCGGGACGAGTACCCCTCCACCGACGAGGAGCAGGCGGTCCACCTCGACATCGACTACCCCGACGTGCCGCGGGACCTCAACCGCTGGCTGCCGCTGGTGAAGTGGTTGCTGGCCATCCCGCACTACATCCTGCTGTTCTTCCTCAACATCGCGCTGGTGATCGCCGCGATCATCGCGTGGTTCGCCATCCTGTTCACCGGCCGCTACCCGAGTGGACTGTTCGGCTTCGTGGTCGGGGTGTTGCGGTGGAACAACCGGGTCACCGCCTACGCCTTCCTGCTCTTCACCGACCGCTACCCGCCGTTCCGGCTGAGCTGAGCGGCACCATGTCCTCCGGGCCCCGGCCGGTCGCCGGGGCCCGGTGTCGTGTCGGCCGCGTGGGTCGCGGGGCGTGGGTGACACCCTCCCGGTCACCAGCGGAACCTGGCCATGGCCGAGCGGATGCGGTGGGGCTCGGTGCAGGCGCCGGTGGGATCGCCACGGAACTGGTCATGGGCGAGGTGTTCGTGCTCGGGCTGTGCCGGTACGACGTCGCGGAGCCGCTGCCGGCCGCCCGGCGTTCCCGGTTGTCCCTGGTGAGTCCGGCGGTGTCGAACATGTGATCGAGAAATTGTCGGTGACCGCTGCCATGCTCCGTCCCGTTGGGGCATGGCCTCCGCCACGCCCCGGCCGTTGTCGCTACCGACCAACACGGAGGGCTCTGTGCTCACGACCAACTACGTGCCCGGTGTCCCGGCCTGGCTCGACTTCGGAGCCGAGGACATCGAGGCGGCGAAGGAGTTCTACGGGTCCCTGTTCGGGTGGGGATTCTGGTCCGCCGGCCCGGAGGCCGGCGGGTACGGCATGTTCCACCTGGACGAGAAGATCGTGGCCGCTGTCGGGCCGCTCGTGGAGGAGGGCGCCCGGCCGAGCTGGACGCTGTACTTCCACACCACCGACGCCGACGCCGCCGCGAAGGCAGTCGAGCAGGCGGGCGGCACGGTCCGGGTGAGCCCGTTCGACATCTTCGACCAGGGGCGGATGGCCGCCTTCACCGATCCCGAGGGTGCCCAGTTCGCGGTCTGGCAGCCGTACCAGCGCCCGGGCCTGGATACGGTGTCGGCGCAGAACTCGCTCTGCTGGACGGAGCTGTACACCCCGGATGTCGCCGCGAGCAAGGACTTCTACCGGACGGTCTTCTCTTGGGACTACCAGGACAACACCATGTCCGATGGGTTCACCTACACCATCGTCCTCCCCGCCGGCGGTGGAAAGGAGACCAGCCAGAGCGGGATTATTGGGATCAGCGAGGAGATGCGAAAGGGAGGTCTGGAACCGCACTGGCAGCCGTGGTTCGAGGTGGCCGACTGCGACGCCGCGGTGTCCGCAGCGACCTCGCGCGGAGGCAGGGGGCTCATGGGGCCCGAGGACGTGGAAGGTGTTGGCCGGATCGCCGTGGTCGCCGACCCCTTCGACGCCGTGTTCGGGGTGATGACGAGCGCAACGCCCGAAGGCTGATCCAGCGCGGGGTGATGGTTCGGGGCGGCGGGAAGGAACTACGCCGTTCCGAACCGTCGCGCTCCTGATGCCGGTTCACCACGTGAGGAAGTGCGGCGAAGCGCCGCCGCTGGTGATCCAGGCGGCCTATTTCTGGTGGGGCCCGGCCGGGGGAGTGAAGGACGAGACTGGCCGAGTGATTTCGCGCGCCGCGTCCGGCAGGATCGGGCCCATGGCGACGTGGGTGCGTGGGTCCGGTGTCAAGCTGTCCGAGCTGGGTGACGGGTTCCGGGCCTTCTGGCAGGAGTACCGCTTCTCCACCCTGACCACCCTGCGGCCCGACAACACACCCCACGTCGTGCCGGTCGGTGTCACCGTCGACCTCGATACCGCGACCGCGCGGGTGACCTGCTCGCGGAGTTCTCGCAAGGCCCGCAACGTGCTCGGGGCCGGGCCGGAGGGTGCACTCGTCGCACTCTGCCAGGTCGATGGTCCGCGCTGGTCGACCCTGGAGGGTCGCGCCGTGCTCCGGGACGAGCCCGAGGCCGTGGCCGACGCCGTGCGCCGCTACACCGAGCGCTACAAGCCGCCCCGGGTGAACCCGGAGCGTGTCGTCATCGAGATCTCCATCACCCGGGTCCTCGGCAACGCCTGATCCACCCCAATGACCAGCGAACACTTCGCCGACCCGGCCACCGCCACGGGCGGGGCACTGCCGTCGGCTACCGTCTCCGCCCGTGGTCACGGTTGTGGGGATCGGTGCGGATGGCTGGGCGGGCCTGTCACCCGCGGCACAGGAAGCCGTGCGCTCCGCAGAGGTGCTCATGGGCAGCACACGGCAACTCGACCTCATCCCAGCCACCCCCGCCGACCGCGTCACCTGGCCCTCGCCCCTGCTCCCGGCCCTGGCCGGGCTGCTGGACGAACACCGCGACCGCGACCTCTGCGTGCTGGCCAGCGGCGACCCCATGTTCTTCGGCATCGGCATCACGCTCGTCCGGTTGCTGGGACCGCAACAGGTCCGCGTCGTACCGCATCCCTCGTCGGTGTCCCTGGCCTGCGCGCGCCTGGGCTGGCCCCTGCAGCACACCGAGGTGATCACCCTCGTCGGCCGCCCGGTCGAAACCCTGCATCCCGCGATCCAGCCCGCGAACCGGATGCTGGTCCTCAGCGCGGACGGCAGCACCCCGGCCAAGGTCGCGAAGCTGCTGACCGACCGGGGCTACGGCGCCAGCACCCTCGCCGTGCTCGAACAGCTCGGTGGCCCAGGGGAACGGCACGTCACCGGCGCCGCAGCCACCTGGGCCCACCGCGAGGTGAACGCGCTCAACGTCGTTGCCGTCGAGTGCCATGCCGACCCGGCGGCTCCCCTGCTGCCCCGCGTCCCCGGCCTGCCCGACGACGCCTTCGACCACGACGGCCAGCTCACCAAACGAGAGGTTCGGGCCGTCACACTCTCCCGTCTCGCCCCGGTTCCCGGCGAACTCCTGTGGGACGTGGGCGGCGGCGCGGGCAGCATCGCGATCGAGTGGATGCGCACCCACCCGACGTGCCGTGCGATCGCCATCGAGCAGCACCCCGAGCGGGCAGAGCGGATGGGACGCAACGCTGCCGCCCTCGGCGTCCCGGGACTCCAGGTGGTCACCGGTAAGGCGCCGGATGCACTGGCCGGCCTGGAACAACCCGCAGCCGTGTTCGTAGGCGGCGGTGTCACGGCACCCGGTGTCCTGGAGACGTGTTGGGAGGCCCTACGGTCGGGCGGACGGCTGGTCGCCAACGCCGTGACGATGGAGTCCGAGGTCGTTGTCGCCGACTGGCAGCACCACCTCGGAGGTGACCTGGTCCGGCTCGCCGTCCACCGCGCATCCCCGGTCGGCGGTTTCACCGGGTGGCGACCGATGATGCCGGTGACGGTGTGGGCGGTGACCAAGCGGTGAACCGGAGCATCGACCGAACACGGTGGTCCCGCACAGCACCACAGGCCACCACGGGCGAAGCCGGGTCGCGTGGGCCTGTGGTTGCCCGCCAAATGCGGCTGTTCCCCGACACCCAGGAGGCGCAGGCATGACCGTGCACTTCATCGGCGCCGGCCCCGGTGCGGCCGACCTCATCACGGTGCGCGGTCAGTCGTTGATCGCCTCCTCGCCGGTGTGCCTCTACGCGGGCTCCCTCGTGCCACCGGAGCTGCTGAGCCACTGCCCCCCCGGCGTGCGACTGGTCGACACCGCCAACCTGACCCTGGACGAGATCGTCGACGAGATGCTCGACGCCCACACCCAGGGCCTCGACGTCGCGCGCCTGCACTCCGGCGACCCGTCGGTGTTCAGCGCGATGGCCGAGCAGATGCGTCGGCTGGACGCGGCAGGGATCCCATACGACGTGACGCCTGGTGTCCCGGCGTTCGCCGCGGCCGCCGCCACGTTGACCCGGGAGCTGACCGTGCCCGGCGTCGGGCAGACCGTCATTCTCACCCGCACCTCGGCCCGGGCCACCCCGATGCCGCCCGGCGAGGACCTGGCCACCCTCGGGCGGAGCCGGGCCACGATGGTCCTGCACCTGGCGGTGCAACGCATCGAACAGCTCGTCGAGGAGCTGACGCCACACTATGGCGCGGACTGCCCGGTCGCCGTGGTGACCCGGGCGAGCCGTGCGGACGAGGTTGTCCTGCGCGGCACCCTCGCCGACATCGCCGACCAGGTCCGTGCCGCCGGAATCGTCCGCACCGCGGTCGTAGTGGTCGGGCAGGTGCTCACCGCCGCGCAGTTCCCCGACAGCCACCTGTACTCGCCCGACCGGTGCCGATCCCTCACGAACCAGCATCCCGGCCGGGAGTAAAACCCCGAGCACAACGAAATTCACCATTTGTTGTGCGCTGTGACCCTTGTTGCCCGTGTTTCATCGCTGGCAGAAATGTGCGCTGGGTCCGTTGCCACACTTGACAGATTTGTGTATGAAGTAACTACTCTCAGGATGGGGATGGGGTCGCATCACCTGCGGCCCGTCGGGGTAAGGGGGTAGGGAAATGTTGCTGCTTCAGCGCATCCGGGAAGCCGTCGAGGAAGCCGCCCGAACGGGTAACTACCGGCCGTTGTCGGACCAGTTCGCCCCGGATGGCCGGGTCTACTCGTTGATGCGGGCCCATCCGCACGAGGGAAGGTTGTCGATCCTGAAATTTTTCGGGCTGGTCGGCACCATGACCGAGGAAATGCGGATCGTTGGCCTCCTCTCCGATATCGGCGGTGACGGGAACCGGCCCGGGGGAACGCACGGCCTACTGTTCGAGTCCACGATCAACGGGCAGCCCCTCGACGGTATTTGCGTCATCGAACTCGACGACCAGGGCCAGGTCACCACGATGCGCGTGATGTCCGGCGTGCCGCAGGCACTTCGCGCATTCGGTACCTCGTCGGTCACCGCGGCCTGAACACCTCGCCGTTCCGGCAAGGAACGACACCTCGGGGCGCCAACCTGGCCGGTGCGTTCCAAGCGCGGCACAGCCGCGCCGCTGTGATCTCGGATACCGAAGGTGTCCAATCATGGCGGTGCCGAGGGCTCGCGTTCTATCGTCCCGCCTGAAAATGGGAGAAGGCGGGGGAAGATAGGTGAATAGCGAACGGTCCGGTGTCCGTGCGGCCCGCATGTTCGACGGCGAGGTACTGCACGAGGGGCCGGTGTTACTCGTGCTGGAGGCGGGCCGGATCCGGGACGTCGACCTGACCGGCGCTCCGCCGCCGCGCGGCGTCGAGCTCGTCGAGTTCGCCGACTCGACGTTGCTGCCCGGCTTGGTCGACGCACACAGCCATCTCGCCTGGGATCCGGACCAGCCGGCCGAGAAAATCGCCACCGAGGACGAGGCGAGCTTGCTGGCGCGGACACGCCGGCACGCCGAAAAGGCCCTGCGTGCCGGGGTCACCACGGTACGCGACCTCGGTGATCGTGCTTTCGTCTCGCTGAAAGCACGCAACGAATACCGTGCCGGGCAGGCAATCGGTCCCGAGTTGCTGGTTGCTGGACCACCGATCACTCGGACCGGCGGCCACTGTTGGTATCTCGGTGGGGAGGCCGATGCTCGCGACGAGGTCGTTGCTGCTGTCGTGGAACGGGCTCGGCTCGGGGTCGACCTGGTTAAGGTGATGGCTACCGGGGGATTCACCTCGAAGAACTCGAATCCGTTCCAGCCGGCGTACTCCCTCGAGCAGTTGACAGCACTGGTTCGTGCCGCACACGAACACAAACTCCGCGTCACCGCGCACGCACATGCCACGGCAGGAATCGCAACCGCGATCGAAGCCGGCGTGGATGGTGTCGAGCACTGCACCTTCGTCAGCGAGAATGGTGTGGCGCTCGATCCCGAACTCGTCGAAACCATGGCGGCCAAAGGGATCTGGGTGGGCACAACCATCGGTAGGGAACGCCCCGGCCGCCCACCCGAGGCGGCCAGGCTCATCAAGCAGCTTCTTCCGAATGCCCTGGAACTCCGCCGACGTGGGGTGCCGTTGGTGTTGTGCACGGATGCCGGCATCAACGAGACCAGGCCCCACGACGTGTTGCCGTCCGACCTCGTCTATGCCGCCCACCGCGGATTCACCAATCAGGACGTGTTGACCATCGCGACCTCCGATGCCGCCGCCTCGTGCAACGTCGGCGACCGAAAAGGCCGTATCGCGCCGGGCTACGACGCCGACCTCATCGCGGTACCGGGCAATCCGCTGCACCGCATCGAGAACCTCCTCGACGTCCAGGCGGTGTTCCGCGGCGGCCACCGCGTACGTTGAGCGCCAGCAACGCGACAGACGGAGGCGCGGTGACGGCACGGGTGCTGGTGCTCGGTGGCACCGGGGAGGCGCGGCGTCTCGCCGCGGCACTCGCCGACCGCCCCGGGTTGCACGTGGTGTCGTCGCTGGCCGGCCGCATCGCCGATCCGCTGCTGCCCGAGGGCGAGGTACGGGTCGGTGGCTTCGGCGGGCCGGACGGCTTGGCGGCGTGGCTGCGCCGCGAACAGGTCGACATGGTCGTGGACGCAACCCATCCGTTCGCCCACCGCATGACGACCTCCGCAGCGCGGGCCACCGCTGAGATCGGGGTGCCGTTCCTGGTGCTGCGCCGACCCGGGTGGCAGGCCGGCCCCGGCGACAACTGGCACTGGGCCGAGTCCGTCCCTGCGGCCGCCAGCCTCCTCGCCGACCTCGGGGAACGGGTGTTCTCCACGATCGGTCGCCAGGAACTCGCGGCCTTTGCTGACCTGGACGCGCACTGGTTCCTCGCCCGTTGCGTCGACCAGCCCGAGCCCCCACTGCCGCGCCGACTGGAGATCATCCTCGACCGCGGGCCCTTCACCGTCGACGGCGAGCGACGACTGCTGCGCCAACACCGCATCGACGTGCTGGTCACCAAGGACAGCGGTGGCGACATGACCGCGGCCAAGCTCGTCGCGGCCCGCCAACTCGGCCTGCCCGTCGTGGTCGTGTGCCGCCCACCCGCGCCCGACGTCCCCGTGGTGGAAACCGTCGAGGAGGCGGTGGCCTGGCTGGAAACCCTTGTCGCGACGCGACCTCACGCCGGATAGCGGCGAGGCGTGAACACGGCGGTACCGTCCCCCCGCCGAACCACGCGGGTGGTCGACGACCCGACAACGAGCAGGCACCGCATGTCCACCTCAGCCGGATCCAGCTCGCCCAGCGTGGTGACCCGCACCCGCTCCTCCGGGCCGCCGACATCGCGGCCGATCACCACCGGGGTCTGCGCGGCCCGGTGCTCCAACAACGCGTCACGGGCCGCCTCCACCTGCCAGGTTCGGCTGCGCGAGGCCGGGTTGTAGATCGCGAGCACCAGATCGGCCCTGGCCGCCGCGGTGAGCCGCTCGACGATGACCTCCCACGGCTTGAGCCGGTCGGACAGCGACAGCACGCAGAAGTCGTGACCCAACGGTGCCCCCACCCGGCTCGCCACCGCCTGCGCCGCGGTCAGCCCGGGCAGCACCCGCACCGGCACGTCGGCGAACCGCGGCTCGCAGGCCACCTCCAGCACGGCGCTGGCCATCGCGAACACCCCCGGATCGCCCGAGGACACGACGACCACCCGTGAGCCGGCCCTGGCCAGCTCCAACGCGTGCGCGGCGCGGTCGGCCTCCACCCGGTTGTCCGAGGCGTGCCGGCGCTGCCGCGGGTTGACCGGCACCCGGTCCAGGTACGGGCCGTAGCCGACGAGGTCATCGGCGCTGGCCAGCGCGTCCTGCACCTCGGGGGTCAACCACGGGCGGCCGGCCGGTCCCAGACCCACCACGACCACCTCGCCCCGGCCCGCCGCCACCGTGTCCCCGGCCGCGGCGGCCTCCTGCGGGACCTCCGCGTTGACGGGGCTGGGCACCAGCGCCAGCGAGAAGTAGGGAACGGTCTCGGAGTCCACGTCCGTCAGCGGCACCACCCGCTGCCGCCCGGTCGTGGCGCGCTCGACATACCAGGCATTCTCCAGGCGCCCGGACTTCTCCAGCGCCGCCCGTACCTTCCCGAAGGTGCGGCCCAGCTTCAGCACGGCGGCGGAGTCGGTGTTCGCCAACCGCTCGGCCAGCGCATCCGGCTCCAGCGTGCCGGGCAGCACCGTGAGCACCTCGTCCCGCTCCACCAGCGGCCGCCCCAGCACCGCCGACGCCCCGCTGACCGAGGTCACACCAGGCACGACCTCGGTGGGGTAGCGGTGCGCGAGCCGCTTGTGCATGTGCATGTAGGAGCCATAGAAGAACGGGTCACCCGCGGCCAGCACCACGACGTCCCGTCCGGCGTCCAGATGGGCGGCGAGCCGTGCCGCGCAGTCGGCGTAGAACTCGTCGATCGCACCCTGGTAGCCGCCCGGGTGGTCGGTGCTCTCCGTGGTGACCGGGTAGATCAGGGACTCCTCGATCTGGTCACCACGCAGGTACGGCTCGGCCAGCGCCCGCGCGATGCTGCGCCCGTGGCGGGCGCTGTGGTAGGCGATGACGTCCGCCGCACCGATCAGGCGGGCCGCCTTGACCGTCACCAACTCCGGGTCGCCGGGACCCAACCCGACACCCCACAGCCGCCCGACCTGCCCTGTGCTGCTCACTCGTCCTCACTCGCGATCGCGTTGATGGCCGCCACCGTCATGGCACTGCCGCCCCGCCGGCCGTGCACGACCAGGTACTGCAACCCCAGGGCGTTCCCCGCCAACGCCTCCTTCGACTCCGCCGCGCCGATGAAGCCCACCGGAATCCCCAGCACCGCGGCGGGTTTCGCGGCGCCCGCGGCGACCATCTCCAGCAGCCGGAACAGCGCTGTGGGGGCGTTGCCGACGGCCACCACCGCGCCGTCGAGCCGGTCCCGCCACAGCTCCAGCGCAGCCGCGCTGCGCGTGGTGCCCAACTCCGCCGCCAGCTCCGGCACCCGCGGGTCACCCAGCGTGCAGACGACCGGGTTGTCAGCGGGCAGGCGACGCCGCGTGACCCCCGCGGCCACCATGGCCGCGTCGCACAGGATCGGTGCCCCGGCACGCAACGCCGCCCGCGCGTCGGCGACCACGTTCGCCGACCACGCCAGGTCCGCCACCAGGTCAACCATGCCGCACGCGTGGATCATGCGCACCGCCACCCCGGCAAGGTCCCCCGGCAATGTGCTCAGGTCCGCCTCCGCGCGGATCGTGGCGAAGGACTGGCGGTAGATCTCCGCACCGTCGCGGATGTAGTCGATCACTGGTCCCTCCGCGCCGCGGCGACCGCCGCGGCCGTTTCCTTGATGTCGCTGGCCCGGGCCACCACGATGCCGTCCCGGACCACCTGGTAACCGTCCCCGGCGGCAACCACCTCGACGACCCGCCCCCGGGGACGCCCGCACCGCCGGGCACAGCCCGCCCAGTGCACCGGTGACGCCACGTCGCGGACACCTGTGGCCACCCGGAGCGTGCGGATGGCGTCGGTGCGCACGTCGGCGAGAGCCTTGGCACAGCCGGGCCGCCCGGTGCACGCGCTGACGCCCACCCAGGGCGATGCCGGGTCGGCGACCAGACCATGCTCGTCCATTGTGGACGACCAATGTTCGGCGCGTGCCGGGGGTAGGTCGCACACCACCACCCCGCGCCACGGTGTGATCCGCAGCCCGCCACCACCATCATCGGCAGCCCGGGCAAGGATTTCCGCTTGCCGGGCCGACAATCGGCCAAGTGGGGCTGCCACCGCCAAGGCGACCGAGCCGTCCCGCTGCTCGATCAAGCCCACCGGACCGTGCTCGCGCGGCAACAACACGTGTTGCGGCACAAGCGCATCACGGGGGGAGGGACCAACGCCGGAACGTAGCCGGCCGGTAACCCGTGCAACGCCATCGTTCAGCTCGGCAAGCCGCCAGGCGGTCGACCCCTGGGCGGCTCGCTCCGCCAGGAACGCTCGTGCTGCCGCGAGCACTGTCCGGACGGCCTCGACCGGCGACACCCGAAGCCCGCTGTCTTCCCCGGCCAGCAGCAGCGCGACCTCGGTTCGACTCAGCGCCAGGACACCGACATCGCCCTCGAGCCCGGCCACATCGCCGCGGCCGTCGTCGAGCGTGAACAGGAAGCGGCCGGGTAGCTCCGCCAACTCCATCCGCGCGCACAGCGCCCGATCGAGATCTGTCACCAGCGGTCGGACGTCCAGTGCCCCGAGGCCGTCCCGCCCGCTCAACGGCGAGGCCAGGATGTTACGCACCCGCTCGTGGGACGCGGAGGGCAGCAGGCCGATCATGTGCAGCAGTTGTGCCAGCCGCGCCTCATCGCCGGCACACAAGCCTCTGAGCTGCACGTTCCCCCGGGAGGTCAGCTCGAGGTGGCCGTCGGAGAACGTGACCGCGCCGTTTCCGAGCGCCCGCAGCTGCTCGGCCGTCAACGCCCCGCCGGGAACGCGCACGCGTGCGAGCCCGCCATCCGCGGCCTGATGCACCTGCAACGCGCCCGGGCACGCATCCGGCCGGGACCGATCCCCACTGACACGCGACGCCGTCCGCAGGTGGTCGGCATCGGCGCGCGACCCGGCAAGCAGGTCTTCGGTGCTCTCGATGCGCGACCCCGTAGGCAGGTCGTCGGCGGGGGAGACGTGGGACACGCCGGGGATGCTACTTGCGGTGTTGCCGCTTCCAGGGCCCCTGTCGGTAGGGTCACCGCCGGCGGCAAGGGAGGAAGCCGGTGCAAGTCCGGCGCGGTCCCGCCACTGTCACCGGGGAGCGGACCCCACCCACGGCCACGGCCCGCACGGGCTGGAAGGCCGGGGCGAGCGTCGATCCGGAAGCCAGGACACTTCCGCCGCCGCACCCCCGACGACTTGGGGCGAGGACCCCCGAGGGAGGACTGGACCGATGCTCGACCCGGCAAGCAGGTCTTCGGTATTGATGCTCGACCCGGCAAGCAGGTCTTCGGTACCGATGCTCGATCCGGCACGCGGGTCGCGGGCCGGCCGAGACCTGCCGCCGTGCCACCCGCTGCCGCTCGGCACCCGGACCGGGGAGCGTGCCGCGTGATCCTGCTGTTGTCGACCTCCGACACCGACCTGCTCAGCGCCCGCGCCAGCAACGCCGACTACCGTCTGGGCAACCCCGCCCGGCTCACCGTCGACGATCTGCCCGGACTCGTGGACGGCACAGACCTGGTCGTCGTCCGCCTGCTCGGTGGGCGACGCGCCTGGGAAGAGGGCTTGGACGCGCTGCTCGCCGGCCCGCGCCCGGTCGTCGTCCTCGGTGGCGAACAGGCCCCGGACGCCGAGCTGATGGAGCTGTCCACCGTGCCCGCCGGGGTATGCGCGGAAGCACACGCCTACCTCGCCCACGGCGGTCCGGCCAACCTCGGCGAGCTGTACCGGTTCCTGTCCGACACCGTGCTGCTGACCGGTCACGGGTTCGCGCCACCCACGCCGACACCCACCTGGGGGGTGCTGGACCGGGCGGCACGCCGCACCGAGGACAAGCTTGCGGGGTCGAGCGTCGGTACCGAGGGACCGGTCGTCGGGGTGCTCTACTACCGGGCCCACCACATGGCCGGGAACACCGCGTTCGTCGAGACCCTGTGCGACGCCATCGAGGACGCCGGCGGCCAGGCGCTTCCCCTGTTCTGCGCCTCGCTGCGCACCGCGGAACCGGAGTTGCTGGAGACCCTCTCCCGGGCGGACGCCCTCGTGGTCACCGTGCTCGCCGCGGGCGGCACCCGACCCGCGACCGCCTCCGCGGGTGAGGACGACGAGAACTGGGACGTGGGCGCGTTGGCGGCCCTGGACATCCCGATCCTGCAGGGGCTGTGCCTCACCACCTCGCGTGCGGACTGGGCGGACAACGACGACGGTCTCTCCCCACTGGACGCCGCGTCGCAGGTGGCGATCCCCGAGTTCGACGGGCGCATCATCACGGTTCCGTTCTCCTTCAAGGAGATCGACGAGGACGGCCTCACCGTCTACGTCCCCGACGGCGAGCGCGCCGCCCGGGTGGCCGGGATCGCCGTCCGGCACGCCCGGCTCCGGCACGTCCCCGTCGCCCAGCGACGCATCGCGTTGATGCTGTCGGCCTACCCGACGAAGCACTCCCGCATCGGCAACGCGGTCGGTCTCGACACGCCCGCCAGCGTCGTGCGGCTCCTCGCTGCGATGCGGGAGCGCGGCTACGACATCGGTCCCGAGGACGGGACCGACGCGTTTCCCGGGGTGTCCACACAGGATGGTGACGCGCTCGTCCACGCGCTCATCGCCGCCGGTGGGCAGGACCAGGACTGGCTCACCGAGGAACAGCTGTCCGGGAACCCGGTCCGCATCCCGGCCAACCGCTACCGCACCTGGTACGCCACCCTCCCCGAGGACCTGCGCGAGGACATCGAGCGGCACTGGGGGCCGCCGCCTGGCGAGCTGTTCGTCGACCGCTCCCGGGACGACGACGGCGAGATCGTGCTGGCCGCGCTGCGCGCCGGAAACGTCGTCGTCATGGTGCAGCCACCGCGCGGCTTCGGCGAGAACCCGATCGCGATCTACCACGACCCGGAGCTTCCGCCCAGCCACCACTACCTCGCCGCCTACCGCTGGCTGGCCGACGAGTTCGGCGCCGACGCCGTGGTGCACGTGGGCAAGCACGGCAACCTGGAGTGGCTGCCCGGCAAGGCCGCGGGCATGTCGGCCTCCTGCGGCACCGATGCTGCCCTGGGCGACCTACCGCTGATCTACCCGTTCCTGGTCAACGACCCCGGCGAGGGCACCCAGGCCAAGCGTCGGGCACACGCCACCCTCGTCGACCACCTCGTGCCGCCGATGGCGCGCGCCGACAGCTACGGCGACATCGCGCGGTTGGAACAGTTGCTCGACGAGCACGCCAACATCGCCGCGATGGACCCGGCCAAGCTGCCGGCCATCCGCGCCCAGATCTGGACCCTCGTCCAGGCCGCGCGCCTGGACCACGACCTCGGTGTCGCCGACCGGCCGCACGACGCCGAGTTCGACGACTTCCTGCTGCACGTCGACGGCTGGCTGTGCGAGGTCAAGGACGTCCAGATCCGCGACGGCCTGCACGTCCTCGGCCACGCCCCCACCGGTGAGGACCGCGTCAACCTGGTGTTGGCGATGCTGCGGGCACGCACGATGTGGGCCGGGCAGGCCGGCGCGCTGCCCGGGCTGCGCGAGGCCTTGGGTATGGCCGAGGACGGCAGCACGGGCCGCACCGACACCGACGCGACCGAAGAACGGGCCCGGTCCCTGGTCCGGGCAATGGAGGAGCGCGGATGGGATCCGGCGGCGGCCGACGAGGCCTGCCGGTCGGTGCTGGACCGGTCCGACGACCTGGTTGCCAGGATCCTCCGTTTCGCCGCCGACGAGATCGTGCCGCGGCTCGACCGCACCAGCGACGAGCTGGACGCCGTTCTCCACGCACTGGACGGCGGCTACGTGCCAGCTGGGCCGAGCGGCTCCCCGTTGCGCGGCCTGATCAACGTCCTGCCGACGGGACGCAACTTCTACTCGGTGGACCCGAAGGCGGTGCCCAGCCGGCTCGCCTGGGAAACCGGGCAGGCCATGGCGGAGTCGCTGCTGGAGCGGTACCGCGCCGACAACGGGGACTGGCCACGTTCGGTCGGGCTGTCGGTGTGGGGCACCAGCGCGATGCGGACCGCCGGTGACGACGCCGCCGAAGTCCTTGCGCTGCTCGGTGCTCGACCGGTCTGGGACGAGCAGTCGCGCCGGGTCACCGGCCTGGAGCCGATCCCGCTGGCGGAGCTGGGCCGGCCCCGCGTCGACGTGACGGTCCGGATCAGTGGCTTCTTCCGGGACGCGTTCCCGCACGTGGTCGCCCTGATCGACGACGCGGTAAGGCTCGTCGCCGAGCTCGACGAGCCGGAGGAGCAGAACTTCGTGCGCGCGCACGTTCGGGCCGACCGGCAGCGCCACGGTGACGACCGGCGGGCCACCATGCGTATCTTCGGTTCCCGCCCCGGCGCCTATGGGGCCGGCATCCTGCCGCTGATCGACAGCCAGAACTGGCGGGACGACGCTGACCTGGCGGAGGTGTACGCGGTGTGGGGCGGCTACGCCTACGGCCGCAACCTTGACGGAGTACCCGCGCGGGAGGACATGGAGACCACCTACCGGCGCATCGCGGTGGCCGCCAAGAACGTCGACACCCGAGAGCACGACATTCTCGACTCCGACGACTACTACCAGTACCACGGCGGCATGGTCGCCACGATCCGCGCGCTCACCGGCAAGGAACCGGCCGCCTACATCGGCGACAGCACCCGCCCCGACTCCGTGCGGACCCGCTCGCTCACCGAGGAAACCTCCCGGATCTTCCGGGCACGCGTGGTGAACCCGCGGTGGCTGGCGGCCATGCGGCGCCACGGCTACAAGGGCGCGTTCGAGCTCGCGGCCACAGTGGACTACCTGTTCGGCTACGACGCCACGACCGGTGTGGTGGCCGACTGGATGTACGAGAAGGTCGCCGAGAACTACGTCCTCGACGAGGAGAACCAGCAATTCCTCACCGAGTCGAACCCGTGGGCCCTGCACGGCATCGCCGAGCGGCTGCTGGAGGCGGCCGAGCGGAAGATGTGGGAGAACCCCGAACAGGCCACCCTCGACGCGCTGCGCGAGGTGTACCTGCGCGCCGAGGGCGACCTCGAGGGCGACGCGGACTAGACGCGACCAGAAGGACCGGACATGACCGTGGTGTTGGGCATCGAGACCTCCTGCGACGAGACCGGCGTCGGGCTCGTCCGCGGCGGCGTGCTGCTGGGTGACGCCCTGTCGTCCAGCATGTCCGAGCACGCGCGCTTCGGCGGCGTCGTCCCGGAGATCGCCGCCCGCGCCCACGTGTCAGCCCTGGTGCCCTGCGTGCGTGCCGCCCTGGACGACGCGGGGCTGACGTTGCACGACGTGGAGGCGGTGGCGGTCACGGCCGGGCCGGGACTGGCCACCGCACTCCACGTCGGGGTGGCCGCGGCCAAGGCATACGCCCAGGTGCTCGGGGTGCCGCTGTATGCCGTGCACCACCTGGCAGGGCACGCGGCGGCCGACACCCTCGCCCACGGCGACCTTCCCGCGCGCAGTGTTGTGCTGATCGTGTCCGGCGGCCACACCTCGTTGTTGTTGGTGCGCGATCTCGTCCGGGATCCGGTCATCCACCTGTCGGACACGATGGATGACGCGGCGGGCGAGGCGTTCGACAAGGTGGCCCGGATCCTCAACCTGCCCTACCCGGGCGGGCCGGCGATCGATCGTGCGGCGCGGGACGGCGACCCGGCAGCGGTGCCGTTTCCGCGGCCGCTCACCGGTCCCAACGATCCCGTGCTCGGGTTTTCCTTCTCCGGCTTGAAGACGGCGGTGGCCCGGCATGTTGAGGCGGCTGAGGCTGCGGGGCAGGACCTGTGGGTCCCCGATGTCGCGGCGAGCTTCCAGGAGGCGGTGGCGGACACGCTCACCCGCAAGGCCATCGCCGCCTGCCGCACGCACGACGTCGAAACGTTGGTGGTTGTGGGTGGGGTGGCCGCGAACAGCCGGGTGCGCGCGTTGGCCGAGGAACGCTGTACCGAGGCGGGAATCGAGCTTCGTGTCCCGCCGCCACGGTTGTGTACGGACAACGGGGCGATGATCGCCGCGGTCGGGGACCTTCTGGTTCGGGCTGGCGCACGGTCCTCGGAGCCGCACCTCTCGGTGAGCCCGAGTGTCGAACTGGACTGGGCACAACTGGATCCGGCGGCGGAGGCGGAACAGCACGTGGCCTGATGTCGCCCGGCGCGTTGCACGCGTTGCTCGGCGTGTTCGGGCTGGTCCATGGGAAGGCCGGTTGAGCCGTACGGCTCACCCGGCCCTTTCCCCAGTGCCCCCAGCTTTTCCACTCCCCGGAGATGTCGCGGTGCTGGCGGTTAGGCGCTGGCGGCGACCGCCGAACGCCGGTTGGCGGCCGGCGCCCCGCCCCGGGGCTTTTTCCTGCGTTCCAGCCACCATTCGGCGATCAGTAGGTTGACCACCCAACTCAGCCAGATGGCGGTGTCCACCGCTGCCTGGTTCATGGCGACCTCGTCCCCACCGAAGTAGGTGGCGGCGAACGGTTGGAGTGCCGCAATGCACAGGACCACCCACAACCGGTTGACGACGATCGACGTCATCAGGGCAAAGCCGCGGATCATCCACCTGCGGTGCTCGCCGAACCGTCGTTGTCTCGCCGCCCGGAAACCCGCGAACGTGACGGCGACCCACACGACCACGAGAAGCGAGTTGCCCACCTTTCCGGCCACCCCGGACGTCACGGCTGCCAGCGCCACGACGAGTCCCGTCAGGGCCGTGGGAATCATCCCGGCGAAGACGTACACCCGACCGACGATTCGGTGCGCAACGGGATGACGCTGGCGGAACCACGGCCACACCTGGAGGCAGCAGGTCAGCAGGGCGACCGTGCCGAACAGGATGTGGGCGACCAACATCGGGTAGTGCGGCGCGAAGCCCTCCCGGAGCGGCAGCCGGCTCTGAGCGGGGTCGAAGGTGAGGTACGGCGGGAGCGAAAAGGCGAGAAACGCCACCGACCCGACCATCAGCGGCGCGATCCAGGGACGTTGCCACCACCTCGGCCTCCGCGGGGTCACCGACCGGGCCGCTGTTCTCTGCTGGCCCGGGCGTGCTTCGGCGATCTCTGTGTCCACCAGGTCCCCCTCCTGATCGGGCGGCGCCGGTCCGGCCGGCCCGACACGTGGTCGTTGCTCCCGGTCCGGTCCGGGTTCGGCGCTACTGTACGAGCGTGTGAGACGAATGTCTAGCACAAATGTCTCATACGGGCGTCCGAGGTCGGGCTAGGATCGGCGCATGGGGAACCGGGAGGACCTGCTCGCCGGCGCCAAGCGCTGCCTGTACGAGAAGGGCTACGGGCGCACCACTGCCCGCGACATCGCGACGGCCGCGGGCACCAGCCTGGCCGCGATCGGCTACCACTTCGGGTCGACCAGGGCCCTGTTGAACGCCGCCATGGTCGAGGCGTTCGACGACTGGGGCGAGGAGCTGGAGGGCATCCTGCCCCCGGCCGAGGGCGATCTGGCGACCTCGTTGGAGACCACCTGGACCCGGATGACCGAGTCCCTCACCCGGCACCGGGCGCTGTGGGTGGCCAGTTTCGAGGCGTTCATCCACTCCGAGGACGCGCCGGAACTGCGGGAGCAGCTCGCCACCGGGTACGAGCTGGTCCGGCGTGGGATGGCGGCGGCGCTGCGGGGCGTCACCGAGGACGAGGTGGACGAAGGGGCGATGCTGACGGTGGGTTCGGCTCAGCTGGCGTTGCTCGTGGGCCTGATGGTGCAGTGGCTAATCGACCCCGGGCGTGCCCCGTCCGGCCGGGACCTGGTGCAGGGACTGCGTGAACTCGCCGCCAGGCTCGAGGGCGGGGCTGGGGAACCGACGAAGTAGGGGCGCTTGTGGGCTGCCGGTCGCGCTGCCCTGCAGTTACTCCTGGGGCAGCACGACGGCCTTGATCGCCTTCTCGTCGGTCCTGCCGACCGTCAGTGCCCGCTCCACCTGGGTTAGCCCGAACCTGTGCGTGACCAGGCGATCCAGTGCGACGGCGCCGGAGGCGGCGAGGCCGATCGCGGCCGGCCAGGTGTTGGCGTAGCGGAACGTCCCGGTCACCTCGATCTCGCGGCGTTGGATGCGGTCCAGCGGGAGCGGGATCTCGTCGGCGCCCATTCCGATCAGGACGGCGCGGCCACCCGGACAGATGCACCGGATGCCCGCCCCGGAAACCCGTGGAACTCCGGAACATTCCAGCAGTACGTCCGCCTCGACGCCGGCATCGAGCAGCGAGACCCTGCCTGTGTCCAGTGTGGACAGACCGAGTTCCTCGGCCACGGACAGTCTGGCCGGCTTGATGTCGGTGACCAGGATGTCGGTGGCACCCAACGACTTTGCCGCCTGGGCGGCCAGCAGCCCGACCGGGCCCGCGCCGGTGACGAGGATCCGCTCACCCGGCGCGACACGCGCCCGCCGGCACGCCCAGACACCCACCGAGAGGGGCTCCAGCAGAGCCGCGGCCTCGTCCGACACCGTGGCCGGAACGGGGTGGGCGAAGGTCTCGTCGAGAACGACGTATTCCTGGAAGGCCCCATCGATCGGCGGAGTCCCGAAGAACCGGACATCGGGGCACAGGTTGTAGTGACCGCGCCGGCACTGGGTGCACCTCGCGCACGGCACCCCGGGCTCGAGCGACACCCGCTGACCGATCTCGTGCCGGGTGGCCTCGTCACCGCACGCCACGACGACACCGGCGGCCTCATGCCCCAACACCAGGGGTTCGGTGACGACGTACTCGCCAATCCGGCCGTGTTCGTAGTAGTGGACGTCGGACCCGCAGGTGCCCACCGCCGTGACCTGGACCAAGACCTGGCGGGGTCCGGGTCGTGGCGTGGGGCGCCGCTCCACCACCAAGTCTCCGACGCTACGCAACACGGCCGCCCGCATCATTTCCGGGATCGCCTTCATCGCCTACCACCGCCTCACCGTTGCCCGGGGTGTCCCAAGTGCACCCATCATGGCGTGCATCACCATGACGGACCCAACAGCGGTTCTATCCCCACGACCGAAGGAGCCCCGTGAGGACCCACGAACGCCCGCGTGTTGCCGTCTTCTCCCTCGGCGGGACCATCGCGATGACACCGCAGGCCGGAGGCGGAGTTGCGCCGGCCCTCTCCGCGGACGAACTGCTCTCCGCGGTACCAGGGCTCGCGGAGTTGGGCATCGGACTGGACGTTCACGACTTCCGCCGAGTTCCCGGTGCCACACTGGACATTCCGGACGTTCTCGCTCTTGCCGCCGCGATCGAGCAGGTCGTTTCCGCCGGTGTGGACGGCGTCGTGGTCACCCAGGGCACGGACACCATCGAAGAGAGCGCCTACCTGCTCGACCTCCTGCACCCGGCCGAAACGCCGATCGTGGTCACCGGGGCGATGCGCAGTGCCCTCGCGCCGGGTGCGGACGGCCCGGCGAACCTGCTTACCGCTCTTCGGGTGGCGGCAAGTCCCCTGGCGCGGGGTCTCGGCTGTCTCGTTGCCCTCGCCGACGAGATCCACGCGGCGCGCCACGTGCGCAAGGCCCACGCGACGAGCATCGCGGCCTTCACCTCGTACCCGGGACCGCTGGGCTACGTGGTGGAGGATTGCGTCCGCATCCCGCTGCGTCCGAGCCGCGGCCCGGTCGTGCCCCGGCGGGAGCTCTCCCGGCCGGCCCGGACGAGCATCGTCACCGCTGCTCTCGGTGATGACGGTGCCGTCCTCGGAATCCTCGGTGACCACGTGGACGGGCTCGTGGTCGCGGCGTTCGGCGCCGGACACGTGCCGGCCGACTGGGTGCCACCCCTGACCGAACTCGCCGCGGGAATGCCCGTCGTGCTCACCTCCCGAACCGGCGCGGGCCCGGTCCTTTCCCGGACCTACGCGTTCGGAGGCTCCGAGTCCGACCTCCTCGCTCGTGGACTGGTCTCCGCTGGTCAGCTCAGCCCCAGCAAGGCCCGGATCCTGCTGCACGTGCTCCTGATGGCCGGGGCGGACAGCAGCACCGTTTCCCACACATTCAACAGCGCAGGCGCCGGTTAGCGGGTCGCTCGTGGTTCTTCCCCGCCGAGACCGGCAGGACTGCCCTCGCGCCGGAATTCCAGTCAGGCCGGTGCCGTATCTTTCTCGGGCTGCCGGGTGACCGGGATCGGGATGCGCTCGGCGACGTCGAACCGGGGCAGGAGACGTTGGATGATCGACGGAGCAACGAGCGCCATGGCGAACAGCCGGACGCTCTGCACGGTCGAGATGACGGCGACGTCGGAGCCGGTCTCCTCCGCGGTGGCCAGTACCGCGTTGATTCCGCCCGGTGTGGTCGCCAGATAGGCGTCGAGGAACCGCATCTTGGTGACCACGGCGAGCAGCTCGGCCAGCCCCGCGGACACCAGGCACAGCAGCAGGATGCCGACGAGCAGGTGCGGGAGCACCTGGGCGGCGTGCAGCACCGCAGCGCGGGTGAAGCGGAGACCGACCTCGAGTCCGACCCCGACGAACACCAGGTCGCGGAGCGCGCCCGACGGGGCGAAGCCGTCGGAGGTGCCGGTGACCTGGACGATGGCGGCCAGCACCATGGGGCCCAGCACGGTGGCCGCGGGTAGCTTCAGCCGGCGCGCGCACTGCACCCCCAGGACGCTGACTCCGACCAGCATGAGCAGGCCGGCGACCTGGTTGGTCGAGCCCACCGGGTGGGTCAGGTCGTGCAGCAGGTTCGAGGTCGTGGTGACCTCCCGGCCGGGGGAGGACTGGACCATCGCGGCGATCGCGGGTGCGGTCAACGCGACCAGGCCGACCCGCAGGTACTGGGCGAAGGCCACCAGCCGGGAGTCGGCCCCGACCTCGCCGGCGCTCGCGACGATGGCCGCCGACCCGCCGGGCACGGTGCCCAGCACGGCGTCGGGCAGCGACAGCCGGCGGGTGCGGGCGAGGCCGACGGCGATGAGGACGCTCGCGACGAGCGTCGCCGCGGTGGCCAGCAGCAGCGGAGTGGCGCTCTTGGCGACCGACCGGAGGGAATCGGGATCGAGGTAGCTGCCCATCAACACACCGACAGCGGCGTGCGAGGCGTGAGCGGAGCGTCGCGGGAACTGGCGCCGGACGATATTCGTGAGGGCGGCCACGGCTCCCACCACAATGGCCGCAACCAGATACGGGGCAGGCACACCGAGCTGCTTGGCACCGATTCCCACGAGGTAGCAGATCATTGCGAAAAGGCCCCACCGGGACACGGTGCGGAGGCTGCTCGACCGCCACTTGGCGCGAATTCTTGCGCGCTTACCTTCGGTAACCGGCCGGGGGGAACGGATACGGGCGACACCGGTCGTCACGAGCAATCCCTTCCGTGCTGGTCTCTGCCGCGCGATAAACCACCCTTGTGGGTGATAAGTCGACCGTATGTATCGTTGATGGCGCAGTCATAAATTGTGTCGAAGCCGACATGTCTGATCAATGGGTGCGAATCCTTCTGTGACTCCGCGCACTGCTCGCAATGAAGAACTCGGCACTCGTTGAGTTTGTTCGTATTGCCGGTACGTCGAATTTTCCGGAGTGCGGCAGCGTGGTTGCCATCGACCTGGCGCAGCGCGGATGATCCACGTATACGGCTGCCCGGTGCTGCGGTCTGATCCCGTGCCGTGTGCTCCTGACGTGCTGTCAGCTGCCCCTCCCCGCCCGGTGGAGCTCGTGTGCGAGCCCGTCGGTAGCGGGGTGGGTGGCGGTCCGTGATCACCGACCGTGACCAGCCGGCGACGCGCGACAAAGGCGGACGCTCATTTTCCGGGCGCCCATTTGCCGGCTCTCATGTCTTGTTCGCCGCGCTGCTCAGCCGAGATCGGTGCAGTGTCCGTGTGAGACCAGTAAGTTAATACGGCTCGTCATGGCAGAAATCGCGGTTCGCATTGTCCTGCGGCGGTGTCGGATTGCTCGGCTCGGGGCTTCGCTGCGCGCCTTGCCGGTGCGATGTTCGCTTCGCCCCTCACCTCGCAATATGTTCCTGGGGGACCGGCGCTGCCGGGGTGAGCCTGCGCAGCAGGTAGCTGTCCATGATCCAACCCTTTTCCTGCCGGGCCCGGGAGCGCACGTGCTGGATTTCCTCGGCCACGTCGCGAAGCCGACCCGAGATCAGGATCTCGTCCGGGGTTCCGACATAGGCGCCCCAGAAGATCTCCAGGTCCTCGTCGACGAAACGGTGGAACGTGCAGTGCGCGTCGAGCATGACCAGGACGTCGTCGACGTCGGCGGGCAGGCCGCGGGCGAGCTGGCGGCCGGTGGTGATCAGTACCGGGCGGCCGATTTGGTTGAAGGTCGTCCGGTGGCCGGCGACCAGTGCCGACAGGCTGCTCACGCCCGGGATGACCTCGTAGGCGAACTCGACCTTCGCGCGCTCCCGCAAAGCCTGGAACAGGCTCACCGTGCTGTCGTACAGCGCGGGATCGCCCCACACGAGCACCGCTCCGCGTGAGCCGTCGGTCAGCTCGTCCCGGATCAGCTGCTCGTACAGCTCGACGCGGCGTTGCCGCCAGTCCTCGACGGCGGCGACGTAGTCCTTCGCCGTACGGTCGCGCCTCGGGTCGTTGACCTGCACCACGCGGTAAGGCCGGTCGGGGACGTACCGCTCCAGGATCTCCCGGCGGAGCCGGACGAGTTCCTCGGTCTCGCTTCCCTTGTCGAGCACGAAGAAGACGTCAACCTCGTTCAACGCGTTGACGGCTTGAACGGTCAGGTGCTCGGGGTTCCCGGCGCCGATGCCGATCAGGTAGACCTTGCGCACGGCAAGGAGCATGCACCGCCACCATGAGGCGCACCAAATATCGGCGGCGCCCACACCGCTCTGCCTCTCGTCCATAACGGAACCGCCGGGCGCTCCCAGCGCCTGGCACCCCCAGCCACCCCTACGGGCTTGCTGCCCCGAGGAGTCGTTGCGCTACCGCGCGCAGGTGGTCGCGAAGGTCCTGTGAGCAGGTGAGGGTGTAGTCGGCGCCGAGAGCGACAAGATCCTGGGCGATGCGATCGACGGAGTCGGAGCCGAATCGGACGGTGCAGGTGTGCTCGTCGATGGGCTCCACCCGGTGTGGGATCAGCGTCGGTAGCCGAGCCAACACCGTCCTGGCCGGGGCGCGGACGACCGCCTGCGCGGTATACCGATAGGTCGCACCGGAGACGCCCCGCGACAGGTAGGTGGCGGAGTCGGGGGAGGGCTTGGCGCGAGGGGTGAAGTGGTGGCAGGTGGGGGTGGGCTCGCTGATCCGGTCGACGCGGAAGTTGCGCCAGCCGTCACGACGGAGGTCGTAGGCGAGCAGGTACCAGCGCCCATGGGTCACCACCAGCTCGTGCGGCTCGACCCGGCGGGAGGCCGTCGTGCCGTCGCGCCGCTCGTAGCCGAAGGTCAGGATCTCGTGGTCGCGGCAGGCGGCGGCCACCACTGCCAATGTCATGGAGTCGACTTCGAGCCCTCGGTGGCCAGGGACCCGCACGGTGGCCTCGCTGACGGCGGCGACGCGGTGCCGCAGCCGTACGGGCAGTACCTGCTCGAGCTTGGCCAGGGCACGGACGGATGCCTCCTCGATCCCGGCCACGGTCCCACCGGCGGCGGTACGCAGCCCGACCGCGATCGCCACGGCCTCCTCCTCGTCGAGCAACAGCGGCGGCAGGTCCTTACCGGACACCAGCCGGTAGCCGCCCGCGACACCGGTCACGCTCTCGACGTGGTAGCCGAGCTCCCGAAGCCGGCCGATGTCGCGCCGGACCGTGCGCACGGTGACATCGAGCTTCTCCGCGAGCTCGGCACCAGCCCACACGCGCCTGCTCTGGAGCAGTGACAGCAGGCGCAGCAGTCGAGCAGGCATGGTCGTCGTCACATCCCCACAGTGTCCGAGGTTGAGGACACATCCCGTCCTCAACCCTTCCTACGGTCGCCAACATGTCTCAGCAAGAGCAAGTTGTTGCCGCCGATGTCGACTCGCTGGCCCGTCAGGTGCGAGGCCCGGTGTTGCGGCCCGGCGACGCCGGCTACGACGGGGAGCGGGCCGGGTTCCAGACCTACGGTTCGCGGCAGCCGCAGGTGATCGTGGGTGCGGTCGACGCACAGGATGTACGCGCTGCGGTCGGGTTCGCGCGCTCCCACGGTGTGCCTGTCGCCATCCAGGCAACGGGGCACGGGTTGCCGGCGGAGACCCAGGGCGGCGTGCTCATCAGCACGCGACGCATGTCCGGAGTTCGCATCAACGCGGACCGGCGGACCGCGGCGATCGAGGCGGGCGTGCGGTGGGAGCAGGTCATCGAGGCGGCCGCCCGGCATGGGCTGGCGCCCCTCTCCGGCAGCTCACCGCAGGTGGGTGCCATCTCCTATGTCCTGGGTGGCGGGATCAGCCTGCTTGCGCGCAGCCACGGGTACGCCGCCGACCACGTCCGCGCCGTGGACGTCGTCACCGCCGACGCCCAGCTGCGCCGCGTCACCGCGGAGTCCGACCCCGTACTGTTCTGGGCGTTGCGTGGGGCCGGAGGCAACTTCGGTGTGGTCACCGCGCTGGAGATCGACCTCGTGCCGGTCGTGCGCCTCTACGGTGGTGGGCTGTACTTCGATGCCCCTCTCGTCGGAGACGTGCTCGACGCATGGCAGCGATGGACCCACACGGTGCCCGAGGATCTGACCTCCTCGATTGCGCTCATCCCATTCCCGGACAAGCCGGTGCTGCCCGAGCCACTGCGTGGCCGCCACGTTGCCCACGTGCGGATTGCGTACACGGGAGACACCGAGACAGGGGAGCGGCTTGTGCAGCCGCTGCGGGCGGTCGGGTCACGCCTGATCGACACCCTTGGCGAGATGCCCTACACGGCGTCGCACTCGATCTGCAACGACCCGACGATGCCGATGCCCTACTACGGGACGACCCGCATGCTGCGTGATCTCGACACGGCGGCGGTGCAGGCCCTGCTGGAGCTGGCCGGCCCCGGGGCCGCGAGTCCCTGCGTGGTCGAGCTGCGTCATCTCGGCGGCGTGCTCGGCCGCCCACCGGCCGTTGCCAACGCGGTGGGCAACCGTGGCGCGCAGTACTCGCTCGGGCTCACGTCCAGGCTCGGCTCGGTCGCACCGACCGAGGAGGAACTCGACACGGTGCGTGGGGTGCAGCGGGACGTCCTGAATGCCTTGCAGCCGTGGGACACGGGAGGCCGATACCTGAACTTCCTGACCGGCGAGGGCGCCGACGTCCAACAGGTGCGGACGGCCTACGACCGGGCCGACTACGAGCGGCTCACCGAACTGAAAGCCGCATACGATCCGGGCAACATGTTCCGGCTGAACCACAACATTCCTCCGGCCACCCAGCGCTGAGAAGATCGCGGCCGGCGATGGCTGAGCCCGTGCTTGTGGTGTGGCGGAGGCAACGCCGTTTCGGGCGCGAGAAATCGAACACGGCACCGTGACGATCGGTGATCTCCATCTCGGTCGAGAGCGACATGAATGGGCGTCACCGGGAAACTCTCCGTTCTCTCCACCGGTGAACCCACTCGCGGCGCTGGAGGATCACGTGATCGACCAGACGTTGATTCATGACGTGTCCGCACCGGCCTGCGTGCGCCGTGCCGGTGCGGACACACCTTCCGCCGGAGCGACACCCGGCAGGTGGCTGGACGGCGGCGCGGGCAACGCGTGCTGACGCTGTGTGCAGGCATGACGTCGAGAAGTAATCGTCGGCCCGGGGCGGACCCGCCCCGGGCGTGGGGCGTCTCCGACAGATCTCGCCCGTGACGTTACGTCACCGTTACGCGATTCCCGTCACAATCACGGACGTGATCGCGACGGGAAGGAGGGATAAACGCGCCCAGCTGGCGCCCCCGGCAGGATTCGAACCTGCGACCCAGAGATTAGAAGTCTCTTGCTCTGTCCACTGAGCTACGAGGGCAGGCTGCGGACACGGCGTTAGCCGTGGCCACCGATCAGGTAATCGCCGCTGCGGTCATGAACGTTAGGCGGCGTTAGCTAGTTGCGACCTTCGGGCGACCTAATTGTGTCCGGCAACCGAGGATACCGCGGCTGACCTGCGATTACGTCGTGGGCAATCTCTCCAGTGCGGTGACGGCCAGCTGGTTCAGTGCTTCCACGACCTTCTCTCTCGGCGTGTCGCGCCGGGACAACACCACCGCCAGCGTGCGGTCCGGCCGCACCGCGATGGCCGCGCTGCACGTCTGGTATCCCTGGTCCGCCCGACACCGCAGCCAGGTGCTGTGCCCCTTGGTCAACACCGGGCTGCCCTCCGGCTGCTGGGCCTTGACCTGCTCGAACGGCTTGTAGAAGGCGGCCGCGGCGGAGTCGTCGGCAGCACCGCCCAGCCGGTACAGGCAGGACTCCGGGTAGAGCTGGTTGCGCCTGGGCCCACCCCGCACCCCACCGAGACCGGCGAGATCGTCCGGCTGCAGGAGGGTGCAGGTGTCGACGCCCTCCAGCGTTCGCGGCGTCGGGATCTGCACCCCGCTCGTCACCGGCGTCCCCCGCGGCGTCGTGGTGGGCGCGGGGTGGAAGCCGGCGGCCGCCGTCGGGTTTCCGCCAACCTGATGGGCACATCCGGCGAGCGCCACGGTCGCGAGCGCGAGGCAAAGAAGCAGGGGACGCCGTTCCACAGGGCGCAACGTTATCGGGATCGAACCGGTGACAGCGACCACGCTTGCGGAGCGGCCCGGTGGGCGAACCCGCTCCCACTGCCTACGCTCTCCCCGTGTCTGCCGAAGCCCCCACGACCAGTTCGGCTCCCGCGCCACCGCGCCCCGCGCTGAGCATCGCCGGGCTGCTCGTGCCCGGCGTTGCCCTGGCCGCCGTACTGGCCGCCGTGTTGACGGCCTCGGCCGGCAGCGACCTCTACACCCAGCTCGGCCTGCCCGAGCCCGAGGTACTGGTGCGGTACGGCCTCCCCGCGGTGCGGGTGCTCGCCGAGGGGAGCGCGGTGGTCGCCATTGGCTCCCTGCTGCTGGCGAGCTTCCTGGTGCCCCCGCAGCGTTCCGGGACCCTGGCCGCCGACGGCTACGCGGGCCTGCGTACCGCCGGGGTGGCCGCGGTGGTGTGGGCGGTGTCGTCCGCCCTGCTCGTGCCGCTGATCGGCGCCGACACCGCGGGCCGGCCCTTCGCCGAGATGCTGCGCCCCAACGCCCTGCTCACCACGGTCGACGCGGTCGAGCAGGCCACGGCGTGGGCCATCACCGCCCCGATCGCGCTGGCCATCGCGATCGGGACCCGGCTCGTCTTGTCCTGGGGCTGGACAACGACCCTGTTCGTGTTCTCGCTGGTCGGCCTGCTGCCGGTGGTGCTCACCGGGCACTCGGCGTCGGGCGGCGCCCACGACATCGCCACCAACAGCCTGCTCTACCACCTCTTCGGTACCGCGCTGTGGGTCGGCGGGCTGGTGGCGCTGGTCGCACACGTCGCGCGAGGCGGCAGCCACCTCAACCTCGCCGCGTCCCGTTACTCCAGGCTCGCCGTGGTCTGCTGGGTGATCCTGGCACTGTCCGGCGTGATCAACGCGTTGGCGCGGCTCCCGGTCTCCGACCTGTTCACCACCGCCTACGGCCAGTTGGTGCTGCTCAAGACCGCCGCGCTCATCCTGCTCTTCTTCTTCGGCTACGCGCACCGCGAGCACACGCTGAGGGTGATTCGGGAGACCGGCGACCGGTCGTCGTTCGTGCGCCTGGGGGCGGTCGAGGTCCTGGTCATGCTGGCGACGATCGGCGTCGCCAACGCGCTGGGCCGGACCCCGCCGCCGGGTTCGTTGGGCGTGGTGCCGAGCCGGACCGAGCTGCTCATCGGTTACGAGCTGGACGGGCCGCCCACCGCCGGCCGCCTGCTCTTCGACTGGCGATTCGATCTGATCTACGGCACCGCCTCAATCGTCCTGGCCGTGCTGTATCTGGCCGGCGTGCGCCGACTGCGTCGCCGCGGCGACGCCTGGCCCGTCGGCCGGACCCTCGCCTGGGTCGCTGGATGCGCCACGATCCTGCTGGCCACCTCGTCGGGCATCGGCCGTTACGCGCCAGCGGTGTTCAGCGTCCACATGGGCGGCCACATGCTGCTGTCCATGCTCGCCCCGATCCTGCTGGTGCTGGGCGCCCCGGTGACACTGGCCCTGCGTGCCCTCCCACCGGCCGGCCGCGACGCCCCACCCGGGCCGCGCGAGTGGCTGCTGGCGCTCGTGCATTCCCCGGTGTCCCGCGTGCTGACCCACCCGCTGGTCGCCCTGGCGCTGTTCGTCGGCTCGTTCTTCGGTCTCTACTTCTCCGGACTGTTCGACGTCGCGCTGTACCAACACTGGGCACACCTGGCGATGAACGCCCACTTCCTGCTGGTCGGCTACGTGTTCTTCTGGCCGGTCATCGGGATCGACCCCGCGCCGCGCAAGCTGCCCCCGCTGGGCCGCCTGGGGCTGCTGCTCGCGGCCATGGGGTTCCACGCATTCTTCGGCGTCGCCCTGATGATGTCGCAGTCGGTCATCGGCGAGGCCTTCTACCGCGGACTCGGCCTGCCGTGGGCCACCAACCTGCTCGCCGACCAACACCTGGGCGGGGGCCTGAGCTGGGCGACCGGCGAAATCCCGGTCATCCTCGTGGTGATCGCCCTGGCCGTGCAGTGGTCCCGCACCGAAGAACGCGCCGCGCGACGCATCGACCGGCGCGCCGACGCCGATGGCGACGCCGACCTCGCCGCGTACAACGCGATGCTCGCCAAGCTCGCCGAGAACGACCGGGGACGCGGCTGACGGGGACGGCGCGGGACGGGCACCGCCCCCGTCTCCGTCACGGCCGACGGATCCCGCGTGCGGCCAGGGACGAGCCGATCACGGTGATGACCGCGCTGGTGAGCAGGGCCCCGGCAATCGGGCCGAGGGTCGGGGTGCCCAACGCCAGCCCGCGCGCGGCGTCGATCGCATAGGTCAACGGGTTGACCTTCGCGACGGCCTGCAACCAGCCCGGAAGGCTGGCGATCGGGACGTAGGCGCTGGACGCGAACATCAGCGGGAAGATCGCGACGAAACCGACCGTCTGCATGACCTCGACCGTGCGCAGCCAGGCACCCAACGCGAGGAATGCCCAGCCAAGGCCCCAGCCCACGGCGATCGCCAGCGCCAGGGCGGCCGCCGAGCCGAGGATGCCACCCCCGGGCGCATACCCGAACAAGAGGGCGGCGGCCATGAGCAGCAGGACGAGTTGCACGGCCGAGCGGGTGAGGTCGTAGAAGCTGCGCGCGAACAACACCGAGACCATCCGGATCGGCAGGGCCCGGAACCGGGAGAGCACCCCGTTGCGCAGGTCGTTGGCCAGACCGACCCCCGACGTCAGGGCCGCCTGGGTCGCTGTCGTCACCAGGATCGCCGGCAGGAGGTAGTCGATGTAGTTCACGCCCGTGGGAAAGCCCGGGGTGTGGGCGATGCTGCGGAACACCTGGCTGAACAACAGCAGCATGATCATCGGCGTCAGGAGGCTCATCACGAGCATCCGCGGGTCGCGCAGCGCGCGCAGTGAGCGCCCGGTGAGCACGAGTACCTGGTTCGGCAGGCTGGTTCCGGACCAGGTGCGTCTGGTGGGCGGGGTGCTGGTGGTTCGCGGGGGCGTGGCGGTTGCGGTGGGCATCGGCAGTTTCCTCGGGCTCAGGCGGCGTCGCGGTGGGTGAGGGCGAGGTAGACGTCGTCGAGTGTGGGCTCGTGCAGGCTCAGCTCACCGAAGTCGACCCCGGCGTCGTCCAGCGCGCGGACGGCGGCCGCCAGGTGCCGCGACGTCGCCACGGGCGCCGTGACCGCCAGGTGCTTGTCGTCGGGGACCGGTTGCAGCCCCGCGCCGCGGAGCGCAGCGAGCGCCAGTGCGGTCTCCTCGGCGCTGGTCATGGCGACCGTCACGGTGCGCTGGCCCACCTGGGCCTTGAGCTCCCCGGCGGTACCGGCGGCGACGACCTTCCCGGCGGACAGCACCGTGATCGAGTCGGCGAGCCGGTCAGCCTCCTCCAGGTACTGCGTGGTGAGCAGGATGGTGGTGCCGTCGTCCACCAGCCCCTCGACGATCTCCCACAGGCCGATCCGGCTGGCCGGGTCGAGGCCGGTGGTCGGCTCGTCGAGGAACACCACCGACGGGTGGCCGACCAGGCTTGTGGCGAGGTCGAGCCGGCGCCGCATCCCGCCGGAGTAGGTGCTGGCCTTGCGCTGCGCGGCCGGGCCCAGGTCGAACAGCTCCAGCAGCTCGTCCGCGCGGGCCCGGGCCTCGCGCCGGGTGGCGCCGAGCAACCGTGCGATCAGGATCAGGTTCTCCGCGCCGGTGAGCTGCTCGTCAACGGTGGCGAACTGGCCGGTGAGACCGATCTGTTGGCGGACCAGGTGCGACTGCCGGGTCACGTCGTACCCGGCCACCCTGGCGGTTCCAGTGCTCGGCGGAAGCACCGTGGTCAGGATGTTGACCAGGGTGGTCTTGCCGGCACCGTTGTGCCCCAGTAACCCCAGGACCGTGCCCCGGGGCACCCGGAGATCGACGTCGGTCAGTGCGGCGACGTCGCGGAACGTCCTGCCGACGCGTTCCACCTCGATCATGTGTTCCGACACTGAATTCCCCCTCGTACGGTGGTTATCTCGCGAGCACGCCGTGCAACAGCACGTCGACGAGCTCCTGGGTACCGGTCGTGGTCTCCTCGCCGAACGTCTGGCTGCCAGCCCGGTCGATGAAGACGACACCCATGAACATGCGACCCACCCGCTCGACCGGGATACGGAAGGCATCCCTGTCCGGGCCGAGCAGGTCGGCGATGGCGCCGGCGAGCCGGTCGGCGGAGCGCCGGTGCTCCGCGGCGCCCGCGGACTGGTGCCGGGGCTGGTAGCCGGACGAACCCAGCGCGTGCATGAGCGCGCCGAGGCGCGACATGTGGTCGCTGAGCGCCTCCGCGGCGGCGACGAGCCGGTCGCGAACCGAGATGTCGCGTGGAATCGCGGCCAGCTTCCCGAGAACGGGCTCGACGCGGAACACGCTGTGGATGCACGCGTCGAGCAGCTCCTGCTTGTCGGCGAAGACCCGGAAGACCGTGCCTTCGGCGATGCCGGCCGCCTTGGCGATCTGGCTGGTGGTGACGTTGGCACCGTGCTCCCGGAGCAGGGGCACGGTGGCGCTGATGATCGCCTCCCTGCGCTCCTGCGGGCTCATCGCAGGGGCACGGCGTCGACGTTCCACCCTCTGGGCCATGGTCGCAACGCTAGTGAGTGAGCCCTCACTCATGCAATGGGATGCGACTCAACTCATCTTTGAGCGCGTTTGTCCCGCGTCAAGTTTTTGGCTCAGTTTTCCTTGTCTGAAAGTTGTGTCTTCTGGTCTTGGT
>NZ_BMMK01000030.1:0-1343 GCF_014645795.1 Longimycelium tulufanense
CCCAACGGTGGCCACACCGCATCGGGCACACCCACCTCAAAGACGTCCGCTCGGACATTGCCGAGCGGGTGCGTGGCGGCGAGCTGGGCTACGCGCAGGCGGTACGGGAGGGCCTGTACACCCCGCTCGGCGACGGTGATGTCGACCTCGCCGCCATGGTCGGTTTCCTGCGGGAGGCGGGCTACGACGGTTGGTACGTGCTGGAGCAGGACACGGCGTTGTCCGGCCCCGAACCGGACCAGGCCGCAAAGCCGCGGCACGACACCGGACGCAGCCTGCGGTACCTGCGCGAACTGCTCGGCCAGCGGCCGGGCTGACGATGGGAGGGACGATGGGGTCCAACCGCTCTGCGACACCCCGACCGGCGGGCGGGCGTGTGTTGTTGGCCGCCGTCGCGGCGGGCACCCTGGCGCTCGCCGCGTGCAGCGGCCCGGGCGCCACCGACGCCGGTGGCGGCGGCGGGCAGCAACCGGGTGGCTCCGGCGAACTGCGCGTCGCGGTCATCAGCCACGGCACCCCGGGCGACGCGTTCTGGAACGTGGTGAAGAACGGCGCCGAGACCGCGGGCAAGGAACTCGGCGTGCAGGTCGACTACAACGCCGCCGGCGACCCGTCGGCACAGGCGAAGCTGATCGACAACGCGGTGGCGCAGAAGGTGGGCGGCCTCGTCGTCTCGATGGCCAACCCGGACGCGTTGCGGGACTCGATCAGAAAGGCTGCCGACTCCGGGATCCCGGTGATCACCATCAACTCCGGGGAGAAGCGCAGCGCCGAGTTCGGAGCCATCACGCACGTCGGGCAGAGTGAGGAGGTCGCCGGCGAGCGGGCCGGGGAGAACCTCAAGCAGTCCGGACGGACGAAGCTGCTGTGCATCATCCACGAGGCCGGCAACGTCGCGCTCAACGAGCGGTGCGACGGCGCCAGGCGGAGCTTCGGCGACGTGCAGAACCTGCAGGTCGACATCAGCAACCCGACCGACGTGCAGGCCCGGATCAAGGGCGCGTTGCAGTCCGACAGCTCGATCGACGCCGTGCTGACGCTGAACCCGCAGGTCGCCGCGAACGCGGTGAGCGCGGTGCGGGAGTCCGGTTCGCAGGCCAAGGTCGCGACCTTCGACCTCAACTCGGACGTGGTGTCGTTCATCAAGTCCGGGCAGCTGGAGTTCGCGCTCGACCAGCAGCAATACCTACAGGGGTACCTGCCGGTCACGTTCCTGAAGTTGTTCCGGGACAACGCGAACACCGTGGGCGGCGGCAAGCCGGTGCTCACCGGGCCACAGATCGTCGACAAGTCCAATGTGGACAAGGTTGGCAGCTTTGCGGAGCGCGGCACCCGCTGACGCC
>NZ_BMMK01000030.1:1371-72512 GCF_014645795.1 Longimycelium tulufanense
GACCCCACCCCTGACAAGGAGGACAACCGTGGCCGTAGCCACACCTACAGTGGACGAACGCCTGGCCCGGGTCGGCGTGCTGGACCGGCTCCTGGTCCGGCCCGAGCTCGGCGCCGTGCTCGGCGCGCTGGTGGTGTTCACGTTCTTCTCGGTCTTCACCGACCAGTTCCTCAGCCCGGCCGGCGCGGCGACGTGGCTGGACGACGCCTCGACGCTGGGCATCATGGCCGTGGGTGTCGCGATGCTGATGATCGGCGGGGAGTTCGACCTCTCGGCCGGTGTGATGACCGCGTCGACCGCGCTCGTCACCGCCATCCTGGCCACCCAGCTGGGGCTCAACGTCTGGCTGGCGCTGGGCGGCTCGTTGCTGTTCGCGCTCGCGGTGGGCGCGTTCAACGGTTTCGTCGTGATGCGCACCGGACTACCCAGCTTCATCGTCACACTGGGCATGTTCCTGGCCCTACAAGGCCTGAATCTCGGTGTGACCCGGCTGTTCACCGGAAGCGTGCAGGTCTCCGGGATCTCCTCGGTGGATGGCTACGAGTCCGCCGGGTTCCTGTTCGCCTCCACCGTGCAGATCGGCAGCATGACGTTGCAGGTGTCGGTGCTGTGGTGGCTGCTCGTGGCAGGGGTGGCCACGTGGGTGCTGCTGCGTACCCGGTTCGGTAACTGGATCTTCGCCGTGGGCGGTTCGGTGACCAGCGCCCGCCAGGTCGGCGTTCCGGTGATGCGCACGAAGATCCTGCTGTTCATGACGACCGCGTTCGCGGCCTGGGTGGTCGGCTCGATCAACATCCTGCGGTTCACCACGGTGCAGGCCAACCAGGGAATCGGCCTGGAGCTGCAGTTCATCGTGGCCGCGGTGGTCGGCGGTTGCCTGCTGACCGGTGGTTTCGGATCGGCGATCGGCGCCGCGATCGGCGCTCTGATCTTCGGCATGACGCGGCAGGGCATCGTTTTCGCCCGCTGGGACACCGACTGGTTCATGTTGTTCCTTGGCGTGATGCTGCTGGCGGCCGTGCTGGTCAACAACGCCTTCCGCCGCAAGGCGGAAAGGGTACGGAGGTGAGCGGGTGAGTACCCCCCTGCTGGAAGTACGCAACGTCGGCAAGCGCTTCGGCGGCGTGATTGCACTCCGCGAGGTCTCCACCGTGGTCAACGCCGGCGAGGTCACCTGCGTGCTCGGTGACAACGGCGCCGGCAAGTCCACGTTGATCAAGATCCTCGCCGGCGCACACTGTCACGATGAGGGCGAGTACCTCGTCGAGGGCGAGCCGGTGCGCCTGTCCTCGCCCCGTGAGGCGCTGGACCGCGGTATCGCCACCGTGTTCCAGGACCTCGCGGTGGTGCCACTGATGAGCGTGTGGCGCAACTTCTTCCTCGGTTCCGAGCCACGTGTCGGCTGGGGCCCGTTCTCCATGATCGACCGGAAGAAGGCGTGCGAGACGACCCGGTCGGCCCTGGCCGACATGGGGATCGACCTGCGAGACGTCGAGCAGCCGGTGGGCACGCTCTCCGGCGGTGAGCGGCAGTGTGTGGCGATCGCGCGTGCCGTCCACTTCGGTGCGAAGGTGTTGATCCTGGACGAGCCGACGGCCGCGTTGGGCGTGAAGCAGGCCGGTGTCGTGCTCAAGTACGTGGCGCAGGCCCGCGACCGCGGCCTGGGCGTCGTGCTGATCACGCACAACCCGCACCACGCCTACCCGGTGGGCGATCGGTTCCTGCTGCTCAAGCGGGGACGCAGCCTCGGCTGCCAGGAGAAGGCCGACATCACGTTGGCCGAACTGACCAGGCAGATGGCCGGTGGCGCGGAGCTGGAGGCCCTCGAGCACGAGCTGCGGCAGGAGCGGGTGGTGCCGGAGCCGGCGGGGGCCCTGGAGAAGAAGGTGAACAACAGCCGTCTGAGCAAGGAGCGTGCTATCTC
This sequence comes from Longimycelium tulufanense, assembly GCF_014645795.1. Classification (GTDB taxonomy): domain Bacteria; phylum Actinomycetota; class Actinomycetes; order Mycobacteriales; family Pseudonocardiaceae; genus Longimycelium; species Longimycelium tulufanense. Next base: position 3,296 of record NZ_BMMK01000030.1, read on the forward strand.
GTGACTGCCCACGAGGCGCAGGCGAGACCGGGCGGATCGGTCGGCACGGAGTTGCTGACCGTCGGCCGGGTCGGCGTGGACCTCTACCCGGAGCAGAGCGGCGTACCCCTGGCCGGGGTACGCACCTTCGCGAAGTCGCTCGGGGGCACCGCCACCAACGTGGCGGTGGCCGCTGGGCGTCTGGGCCGCCGCAGTGCCGTGCTGACCAAGGTCGGCCCGGACGGGTTCGGCGACTACGTGCGGGAGGCGTTGCAGGACTTCGGGGTCGACCCCGGTCACGTCGGTACCGCGCCCGATCTGCTGACACCGGTCGTGTTCTGCGCGTTGGACCCGCCAACCGATCCGCCGCTGCTCTTCTACCGGTTGCCCACCGCACCGGACATGACGCTGCAGCCGGCGGACGTGCCGTGGGAGCTGGTGGAAGAGGTCCCGCTGCTGTGGGTGACCGGCACCGGGGTCTCGGCCGAGCCGGCCCGCTCCACCCAGCACGAGATCCTGCGCCGCCGCGGCCGGCGTGCGCACACCGTGCTCGACCTCGACTACCGGCCGATGTTCTGGCCGGACGTGGCGACCGCACGCCGGGAGATCGGCGCGATGCTGGACCACGTCACGGTCGCAGTCGGCAACCGGACCGAGGTCGAGGTTGCCGTCGGAACCGCGGACCCGGAGGAGGCGGCCAAGCGGCTGCTCGACCGCGGCGTGGAGCTGGCAATCGTGAAGAAGGGCGGAGACGGCGTGCTGGTGGCGAGCCGGGACGGGTCCTGGACCGTGCCGCCGCGGCGGGTCGAGGTGGTGTGCGGGCTGGGCGCCGGTGACGCGTTCGGCGGTGCGCTCGCGCACGGCCTGCTGGCCGGCTGGGACCCGGTGCGCGTCGCCGGGTACGCCAACGCGGCCGGGGCGATCGTGGCGGGCCGACTGGCCTGTGCGGACGCCATGCCCACCCCGGAGGAGATCGAGGAGTTCCTGCAACCGTGAATCCCGTGAGCAGTGGGGTGGCCGACGGCACAACCAGCGGCCGCATCAGCGACGCCGACTGGGCGGACCTGCTGGCCACCCGAGCTACCGAACCGGAGGCGGTCTCCCGCGCCTACGCGTCCCGGCGCCGCCGGGACAGCCTGCTGTCCGAACAGGGCACGCTCTTCCTGGTGGCCGCCGACCATCCGGCGCGGGGCGCGCTGGGCGTCGGTGACGACCCGATGGCGATGGCCGACCGGCGGTCGCTGCTCGAGCGACTGCTGGTGGCGCTGGACAATCCCGCGGTGGACGGGGTGCTGGGGACGCCGGATGTCGTGGAGGAACTACTCCTGCTGGGCGCCCTGCACGACAAGATCGTCATCGGTTCGATGAACCGGGGCGGGCTGGCCGGTGCGAGCTGGGAGGTCGACGACCGGTTCACCGGACACGACGCACAGTCTATTGTGGACAACCGGCTCGACGGCGCGAAGATGTTGCTGCGCCTGGTGGACGACGACCCCGGCACGATCCCAACCCTCATCGGGTGCGCGAACGCCGTGAACGAGCTGGCCGAGCGCGGCCTGATGGCCATGGTCGAGCCGCTGCCGTATCAGCGGGACGGTGCCGGAAAGCTCGTGCTGCGCCGGGATCCCGCCTCGCTGGCCCGCGCGATCACCATCGCCAGCGGGCTGGGCCGCACCTCCGCCCACACCTGGCTCAAGCTGCCCGCGCCCGCCGAACCCGACACGGTTCTGGCGGCGACCACACTGCCGGTCGTGGTGCTCGGCGGTGTCCCCTCGGCGGACCCGGGCGCCGACCTGGCGTCCTGGGGCGCGGCCCTGCGCAACCCGGTGGTCCGCGGCCTGGTCGTGGGCCGGGCGCTGCTCTACCCGCCGGACGGCGACGTGGCCGGCGCCGTCGAGTCCGCCGCCCGTGTCCTGCGCGCCGCCCGCGGCACCGCGGACGACGCGGGCACCGACGGCAAGACGAACAACAGCAAGGAGGTCCTCGCGTGACGCAGGCAGCACCCAGCACCAGCAAGCTGCACCGGCCGCTCGGCACACTGTCCCACGGCGACGACCCGATCCTGCTGACCCCGGAGGAAGCGGGCTGGACATGGACCGGGTTGCGCGTGCTGCGGCTACCGGCCGGTGGGTCCCGCACCCTGCGCACCGGTGAGTTCGAGGCGTTCGTGCTCCCCCTGACCGGAGGCTGCACCGTCGAGGTGGACGGCGAGCGGTTCGAGCTGGCCGGCCGCGAGTCGGTGTTCACCAGTGTCACCGACTTCGCCTACGTACCAAGGGATGCCGAGGTCGTTCTCGCCAGCGCCCAGGGCTGCGAGGTGGCCCTGCCGATGGCACGCTGCACCCGCCGGCTGGCCCCGAAGTACGGGCCGGCCGAGCAGGTTCCGGTCGAGGTCCGCGGCGCCGGCACCGCCACCCGGCAGGTGACCAACTTCGGAGTCCCGGGCGTCTGGGACCACGCCGACAAGCTCAACGCGTGCGAGCTGATCACCCCGGACGGCAACTGGTCGTCCTACCCGCCGCACAAGCACGACGACACCGAGCCGTGCACGGTGGTCAACGAGGAGATCTACTACTTCCGGATCGCCGGCCGGGACGGGGTGACTCCCGACCGCGAGGGCTTCGGACTGCACCGCACCTACACCGACGACGGCTCGATCAACGAGGACGTGGTGGTGCGCGACGGGGACGTGTTCCTGATCCCGCGCGGCTACCACGGGCCGTGCGTGGCCGCCCCCGGGTACCCCATGTACTACCTCAACGTTCTGGCCGGCCCGGGTGAGGAGCGCTCGATGGCCTTCTGCGACGACCCCGCGCACAGCTGGGTCCGCGACACCTGGGCCACCACCCCCACCGACCCACGGTGCCCGGTCACCTCGGCCGAGGGCCGGGTGCGGTGACCGCGCCGCCGGGTACGCCCGGCCCGCGGTCCACCCCTTGAGAAACGAAACGGAGCCAACCGTGACGACCGTCCGTCTCTCCGCGGCACAGGCACTGGTGCGCTGGCTGGTCGCCCAGCGGACCGAGCTGTTGGACGGCACCGAGGCACCACTGTTCCCCGGCGTCTTCGCGATCTTCGGACACGGCAACGTGCTCGGCCTGGGCACCGCCCTCGACGAGCACCGGGACGACCTGCCCACCTGGCGCGGCCACAACGAGCAGGGCATGGCGCTGGCCGCCGTCGGCTACGCCAAGGCCACCCATCGCCGCCAGGTCGGCGTCGCCACCTCCTCCATCGGCCCGGGCGCGATGAACATGGTCACCGCCGCCGGCGTCGCGCACGCCAACCGGCTGCCGGTGCTCCTGCTGCCCGGCGACACCTTCGTCGGCCGCGCCCCGGACCCGGTGCTGCAGCAGGTCGAGCACTTCGACGACGCGACCGCCACGGTCAACGACGCCTTCCGCGCGGTGAGCCGCTACTTCGACCGCATCACCCGGCCCGAGCAGCTGCTGGCCACCCTGCCCCAGGTCGCCCGGGTGCTCACCGACCCGGCCGACTGCGGCCCGGTGGTCCTGGCGCTGCCCCAGGACGTCCAGGCCGAGGCCTTCGACTACCCGCTGGAGCTGTTCACCCGGGTCGTGCACCGCGTGCCCCGGCCCCGGCCGGACGCCCGTGCGGTCGCCGCCGCCGTGGACCGCATCCGCCGCGCCGAGCGACCCCTCCTGGTGCTCGGCGGTGGCGTCCGCTACTCCGGGGCGGCCCAGGTGGCCATCGATGTCGCCGAGGCGCACGGCATCCCGATGACCGAGACCACGGCCGGCCGCACCCTCGTGCCGCACGACCACCCGCTGCATGCCGGCCCGATCGGCATCACCGGCTCCGCCTCCGCCAACACCCTGGCCGAGCGGGCCGACGTGGTGCTGGCCGTGGGTACCCGGCTGCAGGACTTCACCACCGCCTCCTGGACCGTGTTCAACCCGGAGACGCTGGTGACGATCAACGCCGCCCGGTTCGACGCGGTCAAGCACAACGCGCTCGCCGTGGTCGGCGACGCCGGTGAATGCCTGCACGAACTGGCGGGGGCACTGGGCGACTACCACGCACCGCCGGAGTGGACCGCCAGCGCCGCCGAGGAACGCGCCAAGTGGGACGCGCACGTCAACGCGCTGCGGGAACCCACCCCCAAAGACGGCCTGCCCACCTACGCCCAGGTCGTCGGGGTCGTCAACGACCTGTCCGGCCCCGACGACTACGTGATGACCGCCTCCGGCGGGATGCCCGGTGAGCTGATCGGCGGCTGGCGGGCCAACGGCACCGCCACCATGGACGTCGAGTACGGGTTCTCCTGCATGGGCTACGAGCTCGCCGGTGCCTGGGGTGCGGCCATGGCCCGCCGCCACACCCACCCGCACGGGATCGTCACGACACTGCTGGGCGACGGCTCGTACCTGATGCTCAACTCCGAGCTGTACTCGGCCGCGTTCGCCGGGCACGGGTTCGTCGCCGTGGTCTGCGACAACGACGGCTATGCCGTGATCGCACGGCTGCAGACCGGGCAAGGCGGCCGGGCGTTCAACAACATGTACGACGACTGCCGCAGCGAGCGGACCGACACCCTACGGCCCCGGGTCAGCTTCGCCGACCACGCCGCCGCCCTCGGCTGCGCGGTGCTGCCCGCGGACGACCTGGCCGGCGTGGCCGACGCCTACCGCAAGGCGCGCGAGATCGCCGTGGCCGAGCGGCGGCCCGCCGTCGTCGTGGTGCGCACCCACCCGTCGTCGTGGACCGAGGCCGGCGCCTGGTGGGAGGTGGGCGTGCCCGAGCACCTGTCCGGCCACCCCGGCTACCAGCAGGGCAAGGCCCGCCAGCTCCGTTACACCAGCTACGGCGGTTAGGCCCCGCTTCGGGCGCGACACCCGTCCAGGGCCCCCGGCCGCGCCCGGAGCGGTCTTCAAGGGAAAGGGAAGGGCCCGTCACCGTTTCTCTGCGGTGACGGGCCGCCTTCTGCTCCGCGTTTCGCGAGAGCTCCCGGCCCTGCCGGCGCGACCCAGACGCGCGTCGGACGTGGTCGGGATCCGACCACGTCCGACGCGTCGTCGTGTCTGCCCGGGCCTGGCCCACACCCCCGACAACCGTCAACAAGCCCGCCCGCCGGACACACCAGGCCGACCCCTGTGGGTCGGTATGGCTACCCAGGAAGGCGGGCCGACCACCGCCACCCCACCGCGACCGGCCGGCCCGGTGGGACGCCGACGTCAGCGGCGGTACTCGTCGTACCCGTCGTCGTACGCGTACGGGTCGTCGAAACGGTCGTCGTCGCCGTACTCCTCGCCGGAGGACTTACCGCCCGTCAGCTCCTGCTGCAGGGCCCTGAAGTCCGGGGTGGGGGAGTTGTACTTGAGCTCTCGGGCCACCTTCGCCTGCTTGGCCTTGGCACGGCCGCGCCCCATGGCTCGACCCCCTCGCACAGGGACGGGGCGGCCGCGGGAAACGGCGGCCCCGTTCGGTCTCGACAACTTCTCCTGGTAACTACCGTACCGTGTCGACGGGGTTTGACGCGACGCGGGACCGCCCGCTCCCGACGTGATGCGGACCGCCGCTGCCGCCCCACCCCGCGCCATGCGAGTATGCCCCGGTGCCGCGTCCGTTCGTCGCCTACCTGCGGGTGTACGAACCGTTGCCGTCGCTGGACACTGCGCTGCGGCAACGGGTGGAGGAGGCGTTGGGCGCCGGGGAGCTGGACCCCGCCGACGCCGGAGAACGGGAACGACAGCTGTGGCTGAAAGCACAGCTGGCCTCGCCGCCCCGGCTGCTGCCCGGGGAGCTGCCGGACGGCACGGCCGCCCCGAGCGCCCCGTTCGACGTGATGGTGCTCGAACCCGAGGACGTACCCGCCGAGACCGACGGTGAGATCGGGCCCGGCCCCCTGGTCTGCCCGCTGGACGTGCGACCCCGGGCCGCGGCCGCGCTGATCGGGTTCCTGTCCACCGCACCCGCCCCGTTGCGCGAGCAGGTCCTGCCGCTGCCACCGGACTCGGTGCGCTCCCGCGCGTCCGCGGTGATGGCCGAGCTGACCGCCGGGGCCGTGCACGTGGTGTCCTCCACCTGGACCGTCCCGCTGCCGTGGTTCGCGCTGGTCGATCCGGACGCCCGGCAACTCGTGCTGGCGCCCCAGGAGGACCCGCACCGCCGGGTCTGCTGGCGGGTGAGCATGGCCGATGCCCGTCGGCGGACGGCTCGGGCGCACACGGCGGTGCACGACGCGCTCGGCGACGAGGGGCCGGCCAAGGTCCTCAAGGACACCGGACGGTGGCTGGAGCACTTCCACCCGCACTCGGCGGTGGAACTCGACTACGGCGGGTTGGTCCAGCTACTCGACGACGCCGACCTGCTTGCCGACACCTCCGCCCATGACGTGCACGCGGCCGTGGACGCCCTGGAGTCCGGCGACGTGGACGAGGTCGCCGAGCTGTACGAGCGGCTGCGCGAGTTCTGGGGCGAAGTCGCCGAACGCGAGCGCTTCAACTAGCCGGAACGAGCCGGCCGGCTCGGTCAGGTCGGGTTCTGCTGCTCACCCTCGGCCGGCGGTTCGTTCCCACCGAGCTGTTCGCCGATCTTGTCCCGGGCGGTGTCGATCTGGTCGGTGTACTTGCCGCCGGTCTTCTCGTCGGCGATGTCCGCCGCCTTGTCGACGCCCTCCTTCACTTGCTGCTCGCGCCCGGTCACCAGTTCCTTGAGCTTGTCGAGAATGCTCATCCGCCTACCTCCTGCGGTCCGCTGAGGGTTGTGCGCACGCCGCGGACGAACCCCGACGGACCCCCGCCGCGGCCGCGCACGACCATCTTGGGCGTGACCGCGCCCGATCCCGAACAAACCGCTCGGCCGGGCGTCACCCGGACGAGCGGCCGAAGACGTCCGGGAGCAGGCGGACCACGCCGACCGGCTCGCCCCGGCCCAGGACCGGGTCCTCGGCCAGCGCGTCGAGCTCCGGCGAGGCCGGTACGCCCAGCGCCCGCAGCGCACCCACCATGATCGGCAGCCGGGCCCGGGCCGCCCCGTCGGTGACCTTCAGCGCAACCGCGCCCACCCCGGGCACCGCGGCGGCGTGCACCCCCTCGGCGCCGGCCTTGCACAGCAGCCCGGACACCGCCGACATCAGCCGAGTGTCCTCCCGGCCGGCGCCCGCCACCAGGTACGGGTAGGCCCGCATGGCGTCCGCGATCCGCCGCTCCGGCGTCCCCGGCTCCGCGCTCACCAGCGCCAGGAACGCGTGCGCCAGCCCGGCCAGCGAGAAGGCGAACAGCGGGGCACCGCACCCGTCCACCGCGGTCGCGGCCACCCGCTCCCCGGTCAGCTCCTCGACCGTCTCCCGTACCGCGACCTGCAGCGGGTGCGCGGGGTCCAGGTAACCCTCGGTCGGCCAGCGCAGCTGCACGCAGGTCGCCAGCATCGCGGCGTGCTTGCCCGAGCAGTTCATCGCCGCCCGGCGCGCACCGCCACCGCCGGCCAGCAGCGCGTTCCGGCTCGCCTCGTGCGAGGGCAGCTCCGCCGGGCAACCCAGCGCGTCCTCACCCAGCCCGTGCTTGCCCAGGATCGCCAGCGCCCGCTCCACGTGCTCCGTCTCGCCGCTGTGCGAGGCACAGGCGAGCGCCACGTCGGCGTCGTCGGGCAGGTCGAGGCCGGCCCGCAGCATGGCCAGCCCCTGCAGCGGCTTGTTCGACGAGCGGGGGAAGAGGGGCGCCCCCGTCTCCCCGAGGGCGTACACCAGCGTGCCGTCGGCGCCGAGGACGGCCACCGACCCGCGGTGCACCCCCTCCCGGAAACCCGACCGGACGATCTCGACCAGCTCGGCATCGCGCATCGCGGTGATGGTGTCCTCCCGTTGTCGGATCGCGAACACCCGCACCGGTCCGCGCCGACCACGCGGCGCGACCGGCGTTCGTTCACCGGCCCGCGGGTCAGCTCCCCTCGTCCGGGGCGTCGCTGCGGGTGCGCTCCGCGGCGAGCAGGTCGTCCACCGATGCCTGGCCCTCCCGGTACCGCCGGGCGATCTCGGCGTTGAGCCGGTCGACCACGACCTGGACCTCGCGGCGACGCTGCGACACCGACTCCTCCTCCGCGGTGTACGCGCGCAGAGCGTCTGCCAGCTTGCCATCCGAGAGCGATGTGACGTCCGACAGGTCGACGTCGGAGACCAGCGCCTCCACGTGCCGGCGGTGCGCCTCGGCCCGTGAGGGCTCCAGCGTCTGGTACCGGCCGGAGCCGGTGGCCGGACCCACCGCGTTCGCCGACAGGATCCCGACCAGCTGCTCGACCACCGAGGTGGCGCCACCCTCGACGCGCCGCTGCTGCTCGGCACGCACGATGTCGATCCGGGCGTGCAGCAACCGCCGCAGGTAGGACAGGTCGGTCTCCTCCTGCGCCGCCTCGTCGCGCAGCGCGCGCACCTCCGCCAGCGGACGTTGCTCGACGCCCTGGGTGTAGTCCGGTGCGAGGACCCGGTCGATGCGCCGGCGCCCGCCCGGACGGACCTCGATCACGTGTCCATCCTGCGGGACACCGCGGCTGCCAGCCAACACCTGACCGCTCACCGTCGTCCGCGTGTCCCCGTCGGGCCGGCTCACCGCGGGCTCCCGCCGGCCGGTACGGCGGGCTGTCGGACACCCAGGATCGTGCGTACCTCGTCCGGGGCCAGCGGCGGCCGCTGCGCGATCTTGGCCAGCCCGGCGGCCCTGGCCACGAGCTGGGCGTTGTCCCGTACCCGCTCGCCGCGCGCGTAGGACAGCGTGTCCTCCATCCCGACCCGCACGTGCCCACCCGCCGACAGCGAGGCGAGCAGCACCGGCAACGTGGTGCGGCCGACGCCCGTGGCCGAGAACGTGGCGCCGTCCGGGATCATGCGCAACGCCGCGACCAGGGTCTCGGCGTCACCGGGCATCCCACCGGGCACACCCATCACCAGGTCGAGGTGGACGTGTTCGCCAGCGGGCAGTCCGTGCTCGTCCAGCAGGCGGCGCAACGCCGCCAGGTGGCCCAGATCGAAGATCTCGTATTCCGGGACGATCCCGCGCTCCTGCATCCGCCGGTGCAGCTCGACGACGAACTCCCACCGGTTCAGGAACACGTCGTCGCCGAAGTTGACGGTGCCCATCGTGCAGGAGGCGGAGTCGGGCAACGCGTCCAGCACGCGCAGCCGGTCCGCCTCCGGGTCGGTCACCGCGCCCCCGGTGGACAGCTGCACGATCAGTTTCGTCTCCGAGCGCAGCGCCGCGACCGTCTCCCGTAGCCGGCCGAGGTCCAGCGTGGGCCGGGCGTTGTCGTCCCGGATGTGCACGTGAATCATGGCGGCCCCGGCCAGTTCGCAGTCGCGGGCGGTGCGCACCAGCTCGTCCAGCGTTACCGGGAGGTTCTCCACGTCGGCCTTGGCGTGTTCGGCGCCGGTGGGGGCCACCGTGATGAGGGTGCCGTGGGCGCCCGGGCGTCGCTGTCGTCGCTGTGCCGCTGCCATGCGGCCGATCCTGGCACAGCCGGGCGGCCTCGCAATGCCCCCAGCGTCGGCAAGACGACCGGAATCCCGACGTAGAGCGGGAAGGTACCGCTCTCGAGGCGGGCGACGAGGTCACCCGTGCAGGCGGCGCAGCGCCTGCCGGCCGGGCGGCTGCCCGGTCTCAGTGGGCACGGAGTCAGGATCCACCGCGGCGGCCACCGCGCGGTCCTCGGCGCCGGCCACGAGCTGCGCGTCCAGCGGTGCCGACCGCTTGAGCAACGCCAGCGCGATCGGCCCCAGCTCGTGGTGCAGGGCCACCGAGCCCACCCGGCCCACCGGCTTGCCGTCGAGCGTCACCGGGTCGCCGGTCACCGGCTGGACCTCGGGCGAGCCGTCGAGGTGCAGCAACACCATCCGGCGTGGCGGCCGACCCAGGTTGTGTACCCGGGCCACCGTCTCCTGGCCGCGGTAGCACCCCTTCTCCAGGTGCACCGCGACGCCGATCCAACCCACCTCGTGCGGGATGGTGCGGTTGTCGGTGTCCAGGCCCGCCCGGGGCCGCAGTGCCTCCACACGGAGTGCCTCGTACGCCCAGCTGCCCGCGGGCCGCGCACCCGCGTCGGTGAGCCGCTCCCAGCGGTCGACCAGCGCGTCCCGGGGAACGAGCAGGTCGAAGCCGGCCGGTCGGGGCCACGGCATGCGGCGCACCCAGCCGCCGTCCGGCAGCGGCGCGACCGCGTACGGCTCGGCCGGCACCGGCGCGTCCACCGCGGTGAGCAGCCCGGGCGCCTCCGGACCGAGCAGGGAGAGCACCGCGTACTCGGAGCTGGCGTCCCGCGGCTCGACCTTGGACCAGAACCGCATCGACTCCAGGTACTGCGCGAGCGGGACGGGTGCGGCAGGTGGCAGGGCTCCGGTGGCCGTGGCGCCCGCGTCGGCGTCCAGCCACACGCAGCCGTCGAGGTGCGCCAGCACCATGTGGGCGTCGATCCGGCCGTTGCCGTCCAGCACCAGTGCCTCGGTGCCCGCGCCCTCGGGCAGGTCCGTCACGTGCTGGCTGAGCAGCGTGTGCAGCCATCCCAGCCGGTCCTCGCCCGGGACCGCGACCACCGTGCGGTGCGAGCGGTCGACCACCACCGCCGTGCGCGCGGCGGACCGCTGCTCGGCGAGCGGGTCACCGAAGTGCCAGGGCACGCCGGCGTCCGGGGAGTCCTCGGGCGGGGCCACCGCGCCGGGTCGGGCGAGGAGGGGAGAAGTCACTGGTCGGCTCCGGGCTCGTCGGGTTCGGCCACGCAGTCGGCACACAGGCCGTGCAGCGCGACGTGGGTTGCATCCAGTGCGAACCCGCGTTCCCGGCGCAGTTGTTCCACCAACCCCGACAGCGTGTCCGTCGGCACCTCGTCGACCCGCGCGCAGCGGTGACACACGAGGTGCACGTGCTCGTGCTCCTCCGCCGAGTACGTCGGCGCGCCGTGCCCCAGGTGCGTGTGCCGCACCAGACCAAGCCGCTCGAGCAGGTCGAGGGTGCGGTAGATGGTGGTGATGTTGACGGTGGGGGCCGTGCGCTGGACGTGCTGGCAGGTCTGTTCCGGGGTGGCGTGCCCGAGCTCGCGGACCGCGTCGAGCACGAGCTGCCGCTGCGGGGTCATCCGCATGCCCCGCTCGTGCAGCGTGCGTCGCAGGCTGGTGTCCACGCCCCGATCGTAAGCTGGGCGGCGCGGACGTGGCGTTGTGTCCTGGGCCGGCCGGGCGTGGGCGTACTGTGACGCCATGCGCGTGCTGGCTGGCCTGGACGGAGCGCTGCTGGACCCGGAGGCCCCGCTGCTCCGCGCGGACGATCTCGCCGCGACCCGCGGGGATGGCGTCTTCGAGACCGTGCTCGTGGTCGACGGCAAGCCGCGGGAGCTGGGGCCGCACCTGGACCGGTTGGCCCGCTCGGCCGCCATGTTGGACCTGCCCGCCCCGGACCCGTCGGCCTGGGAGCGGTGCGTCAAGGCGGTGATCAGCGCCTGGCGGGGCGGGCGCGAGATGGCGCTCAAGCTCGTCTACACGCGCGGTCCGGAGTTCGGTGACGGCACCCCCACCGCCTACGGGATGGGCCTGCCGATCGGCGCGGGGGCGCTGCGGGCACGGGTGGAGGGGGTCTCCGCGCTCACCCTGGAGCGTGGGTTCGCCCCCGAGCACGCCGGGCGCTCCCCGTGGCTGCTGCTCGGCGCCAAGACCCTGTCGTACGCGGTGAACATGGCGGCCCTCCGGTACGCCGAGAGGCAGGGTGCGGACGAAGTCGTCTTCCTGGCCTCCGACGGCTCGGTGTTGGAGGGCCCGACCTCGACCGTGGTGGTGGCCAACGGCCGCACCCTGCGCACGCCACCGCCGTCGATCGGGATCCTGCCCGGAACCACGCAGGGAGCGTTGTTCCGGGCGGCCGAGCGGGCCGGTTGGACCACCAAGGTGGAACGGCTACGCCCGGACGACATCCGCGGCGCGGACGGACTTTTCCTCGTGTCCAGCGTCCGCAAGGTGACCTTCGTGCACACCCTCGACGGCACGCCGCTGCCGAATTTGGAGCCCAGGCGCGCCCTGCACGCCGAGCTCAGCGACCTTTACGAGTCCGAGTACCGCACCTGAAGCCCCGCGGGGGAAGGGCTGATTCTGTCCACTTAGGACCCGTCGGTCAGGTGGTAGTCGTCGAGGCTGAACGGGGGCGCGCTCACAGTCAGGAACTCCAGGTCGGTGACGTCGGATGCGTTGAAGATCTGGTGTACCTGGGGCGGGAGGATCAGAACGGTGTCACCCGGTCCCAACCTGCGTTCCTCCGCGTCGAGGATGAACCGTGCCTCCCCGCTGAGGATGTAGTAGGTCTCCTCGGTCTCGTGGTGGTAGTGGGCGGGTGAGTATTTACCCGGCGGGACAACCACATGGACCAAACCGTGCTTCGCCGCTTCTGCCACGGCCGGTTGTCTTCCCACCATCTCGTAGATGATTTCGCCCTTCGCGGCGAGGAAAGGCTCCTCGACGTCTTCCTTCCGGATGACACGCACAGCCCGCACTCCCTCGTTTGTCGGTTGTGGAAAACTCATGGCGCGCACGGGAAGTCGTGCACGTCGTTGCGGTCGAGCCCGGGAGGTACGGGCCCGGTGTAGATGACCTCGACCCGGGTGTAGACGGTCAGGCCGTACCCGCAGGAACGCCGCTCACTGAGCACGACGCGGGCGGGGAACGGCTGCTGCTCGGACTCGGCGCAGCTCGGGTCGCACGGGTTGACCCACGCCGTCCCGGTGGCGTGTGCCTGCTCGCCACCCCAGTCCCGCCACTGCAGTTCGGAGACCAGGTAGTTGGCGTCCGCGCAGGTGATGACGATTTCGCTCGGGCGCGTTTCCGGGGCGATACAGTTGATCAGCCCGGCGGCCTGGATCACGACCTCCTGGTCGCCGGGCTGTCCCGGGCGTGCCGCACGGGACGTCCTGGTCTCCAACAGCGACCCGGTGCTGGGATCGAACGTGAGCTCCTCCCGCTGGCCGGCGGCGCTGTGTGCCACCACGACCCGCTCGGGAGACTGCTCGCCCACCTCGACCGAGGGCAGTGCCGCCAGCACCCGGTAGAGCGCCGCACGCAACGGTGTGGGCAACCCGGGCGCCACCATCAACTCGCGCGCCAGCTCGAACATGTCGGTCGCCGGCGCATAGGTGCGCAGCGTGCCCGCGAGCTTCCCGGGATCCTGGGGAAGGCGGAGCATCTCGTCGTAGCCGATGCGCGCCGGTCCTACCCGGTAGTCCACCGGGCCGCGTGTCTGGCTCGACCCGGTGCCGGCCAGCGCCGGCCTGCCGTCCGCCTCCCAACGCCGCAGCTGCTCCGCGTCGTCGAACTTCGGCGGATCCGCCGTGGACCTGGTCTCGGCCGTTCCGCCCGGGAACATGGTCACCTCGACCGTGCGCCGGACGGTGTAGCGGTAGCCGGCGTCCTCGTAGCGCCGGGTCTGGGTGCTGCGCTGGAAAACCTGCCGCTCGAACGGAATTTCCTCGAATTGGATCCGGCCGGTGTCCACGGCCGCTGCCGCCCGCTCCAGCAGCTCGGCCGCGCTCGGGGGCGGCTCGCGACCGGGCAGCCCGAAAACCACCAGGCTGATGGCGATGACGCCGGCCATGGCGGGTAGCGCGAGCATGAGGGGCCACCGCAGGCGCGGGAACCGGCGCCGTCGTGCCGTGGTCCCTTCGCGCGGGGACTGCACGATCCGCTCGTACAGCGCACGGGCACTCCGCTCGTGGTGGTCGTCGGTGAGCTCGGCGACCCGCGTCGGGTTCGCCGCCTGGAGCGCACGGAGGGCCTCGTCGGCGGCGGAGCGGTTACGGTGCCAGGGAATCCAGCGGCGGCCTGGTGTCATCGGTCCCGCGTCACCTCCTCCAGCGCGCGGGTCAACCGCCGCCGCGCCCGGTGCAGCCGGACCGAGGCGGTGGTGCGGGAGCAGCCGAGCGTCCGGGCCAGTGCCGGCACGTCCAGCTCCTCCCAGACGTGCAGCATGAGTACCTCCCGGTCCCGTTCGCTCAGCGTGCCCAGCGCCCGGTGGACCGGTTCGTGGTCCACCTGCTCCGGCGCGGCGTCCTCCGGTGGGGCCAGCGTCGCCACCCGTTCGACCAGTGCGCGGTTCCGGCGCATCGAACGGAGCTGGTTGGCCAGCACCCGGCGGGCGACACCGAGGATCCAGGGCAGTGGGTCGTCACCGGGCACGTCGTCCAGCCGGCGCCAGACGACCATGAAGGTCTCGGCGACGACGTCCTCCGCGGAGTCGGCGGTGGTGCGTCGTAGCGCGTAGGCCAGCACGGATCGGTGGCAGGCGGTGAAGAGCCGCTCGAAGCGCGGTGTCTCGTCTCCGCTGTCCGACAACCTCACCCCCGACCTGCGGTGCCCGGCCCGCCCCCTGCGGGTCGCTGGGCCGGGTGGGGTGTCCCGCCCCCGACGCGGGGCACCCCACCCGGCGGTTCCCCTTATTCAGCGAGCTTGTGCTCGTGGTGGCCGTTCGGGCCGTCCACAATCACCCGGGTGAAGTACCGCTCCGGTCGGTCGGCAAACGGCTTGCTGTCGACCAGCCGGACTGTGACCGGGTAGCTCTGCCAGCTGCCGTCCGCGCAGGACGGGTCGCAGGTATTGATCACCTCGCGGCCGGTCGCGGTCGCCTCGTCGGCGTTCCACCCGCTCCAGTCCAGGCCGACCAGCTGGTCGTTGCCGTCACCGCAGGCCAGCGAGATGGTGTCCGGCTTCACCTGCAGCTGGTGTGCGCAGTCGACCACCACGACGTCATCCCCGGCCGAGGGGCTCGTCCCGGTGTCCGTGCCGGACCCCGCGGTCGCGGCGAACGCGGACGGCACCATGAACCCGGCCCCGGTGAGTAGCGCGGCGAGCGGCAGCCCGAGGGCCGCGACGTAGGTCTTGCGGCGCATCAACGCCTCCCCTTCTTGATCCCCCTCACCCCGGCGCGTCCGGGGTAGGCACGGTCGGGTAGCGGACGGAAGCGGTACGCCCGTCGTGTGGGTCCGGTTCACCCGGTGCGCCCAGCGCGGCGGAGGACTTCCCCGCAGTGCCCTTACACCTGGAACTTGTCCGGCAGACGACCAGGGATTTCAGGCAGGAAATGTGACGCGCCGCACGGCGAGTGGCCGGCAGCCGGGACGACATGGGTCAGCCAAAAGGCGGAGCCGGCCTACGAACGGGGAGGACCTCAGCCGACGGGGCGGAGGTGAACGGTGCTGCCGGGGCGGGCTTGGCCGAGCAGGGGAAGCGCCTCCGGGAGGGCGACGCCGATCACCGGGTAGCCGCCGGTGGTCGGATGGTCGGCCAGGAAAATCACCGGAAGTCCGTTCGGCGGCACCTGGATCGCACCGGTCACCATGCCTTCGCTGGGCAGCTCCACACCGTCGAAACGCTCCTGCCGGTGCAACCGCGACCCCTCCAGCCGCACGCCGACGCGGTTGCTCTGTGCGGACACCGTCCACCGCCCGGCCCATAGCTGTTCGAGGGCGGCGCCGAACCAGTCATCGCGCGGCCCGAGTAACACCGGAATCTCGATCTGGTCGGGGAAGCTCGGCACGGGCAGCTCGTCCGCCCCGCGCGGCACACCGGTCGCCGATCCCAACGGCAACACGTCCCCGTCCCGCAGCGGTGCCGGCCCCAGCCCGGACAACACGTCCGTTGACCGGCTACCCAGCTCGACAGGCACGTCGATGCCACCCGACACCGACACGTAGCTGCGTAGACCCGTCGCTGGCGTGCCCAGCTCGAGCACATCGCCCGCCGCCAGGTGCAACGGAACGTGCGAGCCCACGGCCTCGCCGTTGACACTCACCGCCACCCCCGGCCCGGTCACCGCAACCGTGCACGAGCACTCGGCGCGCGCCCGCAGCCCACCGAGCAGCACCTCCAGCCCGGCGGCCTCCTCCGGGTTGCCCACGAGCCGGTTGGCCAGCCGTAGCGACGGCTGGTCGAGCGCACCCGACGGCGGCACCCCGAGCGGGGCGAACCCCGAGCGGCCGTGGTCCTGCACCAGCGCCTGCGGCCCGGTTCGCTCCACCACCACCGAACGCGCCATCACGCCACCTCGAACCGGACTCGGTCACCGGGCGAGAGCAGGGCCGGCGGATCCCGCCGGGGATCGAACAGCGTGGCGTCCGTGCGGCCGATCAACCGCCAACCGCCCGGTGACGAGCGCGGGTACGCGGCGGTGAACTCCCCGGCCACCCCGACCGAACCGGCCGGCACCGTGGTCCGTGGGTTGGCCAGCCGCGGCTGTCGCAGGGGTTCCGGCAGGCCGACCAGGTACGCGAACCCCGGCGCGAACCCGCAGAAAGCAACGGAGTAGCTCGCCGCGGTGTGCAGCGCGACGACCTCGTCGCGGGCCAGGCCGGCGGTCTCGGCAACCAGGTCCAGGTCCGGGCCGTCGTAGCTGACCGGCAGCACCACCTCGCGCGGGGTGCGTTCGGGCGCCCGCGTCGGGTCCAGCCGGGACAACACCTCGCGCAGCGCGTGCAGTCCGTTCGAGCCGGGCCGGACGGTGACCAGCACGGTCCGCGCGGCCGGCACCAGCTCCAGCAGGCCGGGCAGCTCGCCATGCTCCGCCGCCTCCGCCAGGCCGGCGCGCACCGCCGCCACCTCGTCGAGCGAGGACAACTCCACCAGGGCGGCGTCCGGACCGCAGTGTCGCAGCTCCACGGGGCAATTCTCGCGCGTCCCGGGCGGAGTGATCAGCCCACGACGCGTTGCAGGCGCGCCGAGGCGTGCGGCTGCATGGGCTGGCCGGACATCGCGCGCTCCTCGACGTAGGCGAGGTCGCCGCCGGCGACGATGCCGTACAGCCGCTGGGCGCCGACCACGTCGCGCGCCGACGCGGTGCGCACCACGGCGTCCGTGGCGATCTCCCAGGACGTCTGGCTGCGCGGCTTGCCGTAGAAGATCTCGACGATGCCGGTGGCGTGCGCCAGCAGCACCTCGATGGTGTCGT
This sequence comes from Longimycelium tulufanense, assembly GCF_014645795.1. Lineage (GTDB taxonomy): Bacteria > Actinomycetota > Actinomycetes > Mycobacteriales > Pseudonocardiaceae > Longimycelium > Longimycelium tulufanense. The sequence continues at coordinate 20,191 of NZ_BMMK01000030.1, forward strand.
CCGGCTGCGGCCGCCACCAGCCGACCTCGCGGGCGGCCTGCCGGATCACCTTGCCCTCGTCGTCGAGCAGCCAGGCCCGCGCCTCGTAGTACAGGAACGGCCGGCCGTCGTGCGCGAAGGTGATCTGCTGGCCGTAGCGGTACGGGCCCTCGATCGTCGGGTAGACGACCTCGCCCTCGCCGCGCCACACGCCGACCAGCGGGAGCAGCGACAGGCACGCCTCGTGCAGGTCGGGGCCCTGCCGGAGGTTGGCGGTGTCCGGCGCGACGGGCAGGTCGTCGAACTGGGGCAGGTTGCGGCCGCGGGTCTCCTCGGCGCGCTTGGCGGCGGCCCTGATCGCGGCGTCACCGCTGCCGGGAACCGGGGCAGGCGAGTCAGTCATGGTGATGGGAAGTCAGCTCGGGTCGGTGTCTCACCGCTGGTCGGAGTACAGGCGGTACACGACGTAGCCGGCGAACCAGACGGTCGCCACCGCGACCACCACCATCAGCGAGGTGAACACAATGTGCAGCACGCGCCGAGGATAACCCCGCAGATCCGACCACCTGACGCGACGCCCGGTGACCTTCCGCACCGACCGCCGGCCAGGCCCTCGACCACGGGTTTTCCAGCCACGACCAGTGGGAGCCGCCCATCCCGGCGCACGCTCCGGGCACGTTCCGGCCGCGCGAAGCCGACGTGGCTGCCGCCCTGCCAGGCAGGACGACAGCCACGTGTCGACGATCAGCCGCCCCGAAGGTCGCGGCCGATCATGCGGCTCAGGCGACCGCGATCTCCAGCTCGTGGATGCCGGGCCCCTCGGCCGTCACCGCGGTCTCGCCGCGGCCGGACCGGTGCAGGGCCCGCACCGTCCAGGAGCCGGGGGCGGCGAAGAACCGGAAGTCGCCGGTCTCGGCGGACACCACCTCGGCGGTGAACTCGCCGGAGGCGTCGAGCAGCCGGACGAAGGCCCCGGCCACCGGGGTGCCGTCAGCGACGACCCGGCCGGTCAGGACCACCTCCTTGCCCGCGTCCACGTTGGCCGGCAGCGTGGCGGTCTGCTGCGGCGCGCCGCATCCGCTCATGAGGATCTCCAATCGGGTCGATGTCAGTGGCGTTCGGTGGCGTCGTTGGGTAGCCGGTCGGTCCGGTGACGACAACGGTGGGGACGGTCAGCAGCGTCCGGCCAGCGCGAAGGCGGCGGGGTTACCGCGGGACCGCACAACGGTGCCGCCGGTGCCGGGCCACCGGAGAGCTCCACCCGCCTTCACCGGCGCGGCAGCAGGCGGTGAAGGCGGGACCGCCCCGGCCTGGCCGGTGGCTCCCATCCCGTGAACGGGAGCCACCGGCCCCGGACTACTTCCCGGCGCCGACCTCGATCGGCACGCCGACCAGCGAGCCGTACTCGGTCCAGGAACCGTCGTAGTTCTTCACGTCCTCGTGCCCCAACAGCTCGTGGAGTACGAACCAGGTGTGCGACGAGCGCTCGCCGATGCGGCAGTAGGCGATGGTGGCCTTGCTGCCGTCCAGGCCGGCCTCGCCGTAGATCTCGCGCAGCTCGTCGTCGCCGCGGAAGGTGCCGTCCTCATTGGCTGCCTTGCTCCACGGCACGTTGATGGCGCTCGGGATGTGCCCGGCCCGCTGCGCCTGCTCCTGCGGCAGGTGGGCGGGGGCGAGCAGCTTGCCGCTGAACTCGTCGGGCGAGCGCACGTCGACGAGGTTCTTCGTGCCGATCGCCTCGACCACCTCGTCCCGGAAGGCACGGATCGAGGTGTCCGGCTCCTGGGCTGTGTAGCTGGTACCCGGACGCTCGGTGACCTCGGTGGTCAACTTGCGGCCGTCCAGCTCCCACTTCTTGCGGCCGCCGTCGAGCAGCTTGACCTTGTCGTGGCCGTAGAGCCGGAAGTACCAGTAGGCGTAGGCGGCGAACCAGTTGTTGTTGCCGCCGTAGAGGATGACAGTGTCGTCGTTGCCGATGCCCTTGGCGGACAACAGCTTCTCGAAGCCCTGGCGGTCGACGAAGTCGCGGCGGACCGGATCCTGCAGCTCGGTCTTCCAGTCGATCTTCACCGCACCCGGGATGTGCCCGCCGTCGTAGGCGGTGGTGTCCTCGTCCACCTCGGCGAACACCACACCCGGCGTCTCGAGGTTCTGCTCGGCCCACTCGGCCGAGACCAGGACGTTCTCGCGGCTCATTGAGCGCTCCTCATTCTTTTCCGTGCAATGTCCCGGCTCTGGCGGTGCACCGCGCGGGCGCGGTCACGAAGCCTGCTGCCGGTGTGCCGGGGCCAACCGGCGGAGCAGGAGGTATGCCTGGCAGCCGAGGCAGTACCCGAAGGCGGCGTTGAGGAAGGCCGCGACGAGTGCGGCCGCCGTGGCCGTGATCCCCAACGCGGTGAGCCCGCTGGCATAGCCGATGACCCCGACCACCGCGAAGACGAAACCCACCGCCTGGGCGAACCGCAGCGGCGGGGTCTCCTCACGCTCCTCGGTCGGCTTCAACCGCGGCTGCACCGCCTTGCGGTAGAGCAGGCCGTAGGGGTTGAGCCGCAGGCTCACGAAGGCGCACATCGCGAAGATCACCGCCTGCGCGGCCAGCAACCGCCAGCTCCCGGTGACCAGCACCAGGGCGAGCACGATGCTGGTGAGCCAGGCCGAGAACCGCGGTCCTCGCGGGTCGACGGGCGGATCGGCGGGCACGGTGACCTCCTGACGCCGGAACCGGACGGGTCCGAAAACGGCGGTGTCGGCGCGCCCGGGCGTCGGTGTGGCGTGCCCGTGGTCAGCGCGGCGCGAACCGCCTGGCTGCCAGTGGCGGACACTGGCTGCTGAACACACGGCACAGGTCGACCGCGCGTCGCTTCGTCAGGGGCCAGCGCATGGGCAGGAGGCTACCCAAACCTCCCTGTTCCCGGGAGGGGCGTCCACCAGATGGAATAGCCGCCCAGCGGCCGGCCAGCGGTTTCGCTGGGCCGGGCGTAGGACTGGCACCGGAACCCGAGCGACACATGGTGCAGGCCGCCGGCGGCCCAGACGATCAGTCGGTCGCGGCATCCGGCCTGCCATACGTGCTCGAGGACAGACCAACGCCGCAAGGAGACAGGTAAGGACACTGTCAGCAGGAGACAGACAAGAACACCGTCGGCGAGTTCGCTGCCAGCTTCTGGCACGTGCCCAGGGTGGCCAGGACCGAAGAGTTGACCGGAGCCCGGCGGGCACCTCTTTGCACCTTTGCGGTTCTACGCTCGGCACAAGGTGCCTGCGCCTCCAGATCGGCGTTTCCTCAGCTGTTGCGGTTGAGGTAGGGGAGCAGGGCCTCCAGGAGGCGGTCCCGCTTCGGCACCCCGTGTACCCGAAGTAGCTCGTGGCCGCCCGCATCCACCGCGAGCGTGGTCGGTGTGCGACGGACGCGGAGTTCCTCGGCTAGCTCGGGCCGCTCGGTCAGATCGATCTCCACGTGGTCCAGCCCGGCGGTGCGGTCCGCCAGGTCGGCGAGCAACACACGCGCGTGCCGGCAGGGTGCGCAGAACGTCGTGGAGAGCTGGACGAGGGTCACACCAGACCCCAGCTTCCCGCGCACCGTTTCGGGCACCAGCGCAGCGCTCACCGTGCCGTCCCCCTCGGGCCTCTTCCGAATCCGTCCCTCGCGCACCCGGTGCAGCACGCCGATGGTCACGGCGACCACGATCGCGGCCACCAGTGCCCACCAGCCTGCGCTCATTGCCCGCTGCCACCACCCAGGGTCACGTTGGTCGCCTCGCCCCGGATCACGAAGGTGCCACCCTGCACCTCGATCTCGGTGGGCTTGACCGTGAACGGCAGCGAGCCCGGCTCGATCTTGATCTCGAACTCCTTGAGCAGCTGCTGCTGGACCGCCTCGGGCACACGCACCACGCCGACCCCGGTACCGGAGGGGTCCAGCTCGATCTTCTGCGGCGTGATCTCGATCCCGGTGTCCTGCAACACGACCAGGCCGGTGACGGCGGCCTCGACCTTGGCCCCGGCGATGCTCTTGGTGCCGGTCAGCTTGACCCGTGCCTGCCGCTTGTCCTTGGCCACGGCGGGATCGGGCGCGGCGCCGTCCCCGGAGCTCGCCGGCACCTGCTCGATCTTCAGGTCGGGCACCTCCAGGATCCGGCCCAGGTCGTTGGCGCGGATGTGCAGCTCGCCCTCCAGGCGCTCCACGGTGGGCTTGGCCTTGCCGGAGGCGATATCGGACAGGGTGGCCTTGGTGTGGAACAGCCGCAGCACCAGGCCGAGGTCGCGGAAGTCGTTGTTCAGCGGCACCCGGCTGGCGTGGATCTCGATCTCCCGGTAGTCGCCGGCCAATGCCTGGGTGATGAACGGGAACCCGTTGAAGCGGACGTCCGGGTCCTCGTTCAGCTTCAGCTGCTCCCGGATCGACTTCGAGACCTTGTACTCGGCGAAGGCGGCGAGCCCGAAGTCGGCGGCGACCAGCAGGCCGATGAGCACCACCAGCGCGACGATCAGCTTTCTCACCTACGGGCTCCGTCCTTCTCGCTCGGTCTTGAATGCTCGGTTCCGGGCTCCGCTGTGCGCCCTGTCGCCGAGTTGCGATGCTCGCTCTGCCCGTAACCTCGCGTGCGCCGCGCTCGGCCCGTCCGCGTCCGGTCTACCAGGTGGGTCCACCGGGGCGGTGCGCCGGCCATGTGCGGATTCCGTTGCACCCGCCTGACGTCGCAGGTAACACCGCTGTAACACAAGTCCTGTGAACACTGCCACTGACCTGCGGTGTTGCCCTGTTCACCCGGTGTTCCCCGCCGTATCCTCCACGTCATCCCCTGGCAACGGCGCCACCATCTACCACCGGCGCGAGCGCCGCCGGCCCCCGGGCCGCGGCGGGAGGAGGGGTCCACGTGACCAACGTCGAACTGCTGCTGCTGACCAACGACGCGGAGCCGGCCAAGGTGCTGCCGGCATTGGGCCTTCTCCCGCACACCGTGCGCCCCCTGGCCGCCGAGGTGTCGGCGTTGCTGGAGGCGGGCCCGCACGACGCGGTCCTGGTCGACGCCCGCACCGACCTGGTGGGCGCGCGTAGCCTGTGCCGGCTGCTGGCCAACAGCGGCGTGGACGTTCCCGTCGTGGCGGTGGTGACCGAGGGTGGCCTGGTCGCGGTCAACGCGGACTGGGGCGTGGACGAGATCCTGCTGCCGGGCGCCGGCCCGGCCGAGGTGGATGCCCGGCTGCGCCTGGTGCGGTCCCGGCGGGCCGCCGCGCACCGCGGTGGCGACGGCGCGTTGCAGCTGGGTGACCTGGTGATCGACGAGGCCACCTACACCGCGCGGCTGAAGGGCCGTCCGCTGGAGCTGACCTACAAGGAGTTCGAGCTGCTCAAGTACCTCGCGCAGCACGCGGGCCGGGTGTTCACCCGGGCCCAGCTGCTGCAGGAGGTCTGGGGCTACGACTTCTTCGGTGGCACCCGCACCGTCGACGTCCACGTGCGGCGGCTGCGCGCCAAGCTCGGCCCGGAGCACGAGGCGCTCATCGGCACGGTCCGTAACGTGGGCTACAAGTTCGTCCGCCCGCCGCAGAACCGGCAGGTGGCCGAGCCCCGGGTGCCGGAACCGTCCGAGGTCGACAGCGAACTGGCCCGATCCCGCACCGAGCTGGCCCGCAGCCGCTGAGCGACCGCTCGCCCTCCTGCCTGCCGGGCGCCCCGGAGCCGCGCGAGTATCGGGTTGCGCGGTTCCGGGCTCGCTGGGCGTCCAGTCGCCGCGTGGCGTTGCTCGCTTCGCCCGTCACCTCACGGTGTCCGATGGCTCGGTTCCGGGCTTCGCTGCGCGCCTTACCGTCGCGATGCTCGCTTCGCCCGTCACCTCGCAAACGGGTGATCAACAGCACTGCCCGGGGTGAACCGCGGTTCGAGTAGCGTCGCGGACGTGGTGCGGCTGTATTGGCAGGCGGTACTGGACCCCGAAACCGCGGCGGAGGTGCTCGCGCTCCTCGACGCCGCGACCAAGGCGGACGGGGTGTCCCCGGTCAGCGACCACGCGCGGATGCGGCTCCGCGCCACCGACGAGGGCCCCTCGTGGCACGTGCTCGCCCGGGACGACACGGGGCGGCTCGCCGGCTACGCGCACCTGGAGCCGGCCGTGGAGGGGCCGGCGGTGGCCGAGCTGGCGGTGCGTCCCGAGCTGCGGCAGCAGGGGATCGGCACCGACCTGCTCTCGGCGATCATCGAACGCACCGTCGAGCCGGACACCGAGAAGCTCCGCGTCTGGTCGCACGGCCGCCACCCGGGGGCGCTGCGGCTGGCCCGGCGGTTCCGGTTCCGGCGGGCCCGCGAGCTGTGGCGGATGCGCCTGGACTTCGACGGCGAGCCACCCCGGCCGGAGCTGCCCGAGGGGGTGCGGCTGCGCCCGTTCGAGGTCGGCCGGGACGAGGCGGCCGTGGTCGCGGTGAACAACCGCGCCTTCTCCTGGCACCCGGAGCAGGGTGGCTGGACCGAGGCGGACCTGCGCGACCGACAGGCCGAGGACTGGTTCGACCCGGAGGGTTTCCTGCTCGCGGTCCGCACCGAGCCGGACGGCACCGAGCGACTGCTCGGTTTCCACTGGACCAAGGTGCACGCCGGTGACGATCCCGTCGGCGAGGTCTACGTGCTCGGTGTCGACCCCGAAACACAGGGTGGTGGCCTGGGTAAGGCACTGACCCTGGCTGGGCTGCACCATCTGCGGGCGCGTGGACTGCCTGCGGTGATCCTGTATGTCGAGTCGGACAACGAGGCCGCGATCGCGGTGTACTCGCGGCTGGGATTCCGGCACTTCGACAGCGACATCCAGTGGGCCCACTGACCGTCCCGGGGTCGATACCACTCAAGGTCGAACCAAGATCAGCTAGTTGCGGTGGCGTGGAAACGCGGACGCTTCCAGCCGGTTTGATCGCTCAGTGCGGCATTGCCCCGGGTAGTCGAAAACGCCGCGAGTCGCCACCCCGCGCCGTCCGGGGCGGGGCGCCGCCGTGCCGTGGCAAGGCGGGGCAGCCTGTCGGCGGGTCACACCGGCTCAACCCGGCTTCCCACCCGCTTTCCGACAGCAGCCGCCACACCATGAGTTGGCCACCGAACAGCACCCGTTCCCCGCCCGTGCCCTTCTGGGCGCTCGTCCCGGTTCCGGGTACGTCCCGCGGATCGTGGGCTGATCGTCACGATGTGCATACGCCCAGATCACAGGACCACATACAACGCGGTGGACCTAGTCACTGGCGGTGACTTGTTCACCCCTCGTTCACCTGAAGAGGGCCACCTGTCAACCCGCCCTGCCTAGCGTCCGGCGCAGCGGGCCGACATCACGACCGTGGCCCCCGCATCAGCCCCGCCAATTCTTCCCAAGCTGGAGGACCCCCGGTGAACATCAAGCGGCACGGCGCTGCGCTCGGTCTGGTGGCCGCCAGTGCGCTCCTGCTCTCCGCGTGTGGCAGCGACAACAACGCGCAGCGCGGCGACACGGCCGCGGCGAACAGCGCGAACGTTGATTGCGGCGGCAAGAAGGAGCTCTCGGCCGAGGGCTCGTCGGCACAGACCAACGCCATCCAGGAGTTCGTCGCCGAGTACGCCCACATTTGCGATGGTTTCAACGTCGCCTACAACCCCACCGGTTCTGGGGCCGGGGTCAAGCAGTTCATCGGGGGGCAGGTGGACTTCGGTGGCTCGGACTCGCCGCTGAAGGAGTCCGAGGTCGAGAAGGCCATGCAGCGGTGTTCGGGCAACCCGGCCTGGAACCTGCCCATGGTCTTCGGCCCGGTCGCCGTGGCCTACAACCTGCCCGGCATGGAAGGCCTGGTGCTCAAGCCGGACACCATCGCCAAGATCTTCAACGGCGGCATCAAGAAGTGGAACGACCCGGCGATCAGGGAACTGAACAGCGGCGCCAACCTTCCGGACAAGAACATCGTGGTGATCTACCGGTCCGACGAGTCCGGCACCACCGACAACTTCCAGAAGTACCTGCAGGCCGCCGCCAAGGACAGCTGGACCCAGGGTGTGGGTAAGTCGTTCAAGGGCGACACCGGCGAGGGCAAGGCCAAGTCGCAGGGCGTCACCGACGGGGTGAAGGCCACCGAGGGCGCGATCACCTACGTCGAGAAGTCCTTCGCCGACGCCGCGAACCTCGGCATCGCCAAGATTGACAGCGGCGCGGGACCGGTCGAGCTGACCGACGAGGCCGCCGGCAAGGCCATCGCCGCGGCCAAGATCAAGGGTAGCGGCCACGACCTGGTGCTCGACCTCAACGCGCTGTACGCCTCCAAGGAGCCGGGCGCCTACCCGCTGGTCCTGGTGACCTACGAGCTGGTCTGTTCCAAGGGCTACGACGCCGAGACCAGCAAGGCCGTCAAGGCGTTCCTGACCACCGCGGCCACCAGCGGTCAGGACAACCTGACCAAGGTCGGTTATGTGCCACTGCCGCAGGAGTTCCGCACCAAGCTGCTCGACGCCATCAAGGCGATCGCCTGACCAGGCAGGACAGCCGGAAAATCTGTCAAACTGACAACGACACGCGCAGTGAGCGACTCGACGCTTGCGGACCGCCCTCCGGCCCCGGGCGGGGTCGGGGGGCGGTTCCGCGACGGCACCGCACACCCCGGAGGGTCCCATCTCCACTCCGAACATTGCCCAGTCCCGGCCCGTGCGGCGGCCCGGTGACCGCCTGTTCCGCGGCGCGGCGGTCGGTTCGGGCGTCTTCATCGTCGCGCTGATCTCGGCGATCGGCCTGTTCCTGCTGCTCCAGGCGATTCCCTCGCTCCGCGCCAACCAGGTCGGCTTCCTGACCAGCGGCGTGTGGAACACCACCAGCGCTACCGACTTGCAGTTCGGCATCCTGTACCTGCTGTGGGTGACCGTGGCCACATCGGTGCTCGCACTGGCCCTGGCCATGCCGATATCGCTGGGGATCGCGTTGTTCCTCACCCACTACGCGCCGCGCCGGTTGGCGCGGCCGTTCGCATATGTGGTGGACCTGCTGGCCGCGGTGCCCTCGATCATCTTCGGCCTGTGGGGCATCAAGGTGCTGGCGCCCACGCTGGTGCCGGTCGCCGAGTGGCTGAACCACAACCTCGGTTTCATCCCCCTCTTCGCCGAGGGCAACGTGACCATCGCCGGTGGCGGCACGGTCTTCACCGCGGGCGTGGTGCTCGCGGTGATGATCCTGCCGATCATCACCGCGGTCAGTCGTGAGGTCTTCGAGCGCACCCCGCGGGAGCACATCGAGGGCGCGTTGGCACTCGGTGCGACGAAGTGGGAGATGCTGCGCACCACGGTCCTGCCGTTCGGTAAGGCCGGTTACGTCAGCGCGGCGATGCTCGGCCTTGGCCGGGCGCTCGGCGAGACGGTGGCGCTCTATCTGATCCTGTCGGCCACGACTGCCGTCCCGGAGCTCAGCTTCTTCGACGGTGGCGCCACGATCGCGTCCAAGATCGCCCTGGGCGCGGCCGAGTTCAACAACCCGCTGACGGCGGGCGCCTACATCGCCGCCGGCCTGGTGTTGTTCCTGCTGACCTTCGTGGTGAACGCGCTGGCGCGGGCCGTGGTGGCCGGTAAGAAGGAGTACGCATGACCACGGCGATGATGGACTTGGAACGGCCCGCGACCGGGCCCACGTTCCAGGGCGTGAGTGCCGGCCGCAAGGCGAAGAACGTGCTGGCCACCACACTGGTGACGCTGGCGTTCCTGCTGGCCGTCGTCCCGCTGGTGTGGGTGCTGTGGTCGGTGGTGGAGAAGGGCCTGGAGCCCATCCTGCGGGCCGACTGGTGGAGCCACTCGCTGTCGGGCCTGCGTCCCTACGAGGACATGGGCGGTGCGTACCACGCCATCTACGGCACGGTCGTGCAGGGCCTGACGACCGCGCTGCTGTCGGTACCGATCGGGGTGATGGTCGGCGTCTACCTGGTCGAGTACGGCACCGGCACCCGGTTGGCCCGGATCACCACGTTCATGGTCGACATCCTCACCGGCGTTCCCTCGATCGTGGCCGGGTTGTTCATCTACGCGCTGTGGATCACGATCTTCGGCTTCTCCCGCAGCGCGTTGGCGGTGTCGTTGGCGCTGCTGCTGCTCATGGTTCCGGTGGTCGTGCGCACCACCGAGGAGATGTTGCGGATCGTGCCGAACGAGCTGCGCGAGGCGTCCTACGCGTTGGGCATCCCGAAGTGGAAAACCATCGTCAAGGTCGTGCTGCCCACCGCGCTGTCCGGCATCGTCACCGGCATCATGCTCGGGTTGGCGCGGGTGATGGGCGAGACCGCGCCCGCACTGGTGGTGGGCGCCTACGCGCCCTACATCAACTTCAACGTCTTCGACGGCAACATGGCGAACCTGCCGTTGCTGATGAACGACCAGTTCGCCAACCCGGAGACGGCCGGCTTCAACCGCACCTGGGGGGCGGCCATGACGCTGGTCCTGATCATCATGCTGTTCAACCTGCTGGCCACCGTGATCTCCCGGTGGTCGGCCATCAAGAAGTGAGCGGGCGATGGCCAAGCGCATCGACATCAAGGACGTGAACATCTACTACGGCAAGTTTCATGCCGTGGACAGCGTGACCCTGTCGGTCCCGCCGCGCAGCGTCACCGCGTTCATCGGGCCGTCGGGCTGTGGGAAGTCGACGGTGCTGCGCTCGCTCAACCGGATGCACGAGGTGACTCCGGGCGCACGGGTCGAGGGCCGGGTGCTGCTGGACGGCGAGGACATCTACGCGCCCAGCGTCGACCCGGTCGAGGTGCGGCGCACGATCGGCATGGTGTTCCAGCGGCCGAACCCGTTCCCGACGATGTCGATCCGGGACAACGTGGTGGCGGGGCTGAAGCTGGCCGGCGTGCGGAACCGGAAGAAGCTGGACGAGGTGTGCGAGCGCTCGCTGCGTGGCGCGAACCTCTGGGAGGAGGTCAAGGACCGGCTGGACCGGCCGGGCGGTGGCCTCTCCGGCGGTCAGCAGCAGCGGTTGTGTATCGCGCGGGCGATCGCGGTGCAGCCGGACGTGCTGCTGATGGACGAGCCGTGCTCGGCGCTGGACCCGATCTCCACGCTGGCGATCGAGGACCTGATCACCGAGCTGAAGCAGGACTTCACGATCGTCATCGTCACGCACAACATGCAGCAGGCCGCGCGGGTGAGTGACCAGACGGCGTTCTTCAATTTGGCGGGTGTGGGCCAGCCGGGCCGGCTGGTCGAGGTGGACGACACCGAGAAGATCTTCTCCAACCCCAGCCAGAAGGCCACCGAGGACTACATCTCCGGCCGCTTCGGCTGATTTCGCAACGCGTTTCCGGCGGCGTCGGGCAACGCCCGACGCCGCCGGAAACTGTCGGGCACCCGGTTACCCGCCCGCCGCACCGACGCCGTTCCTGGCGCGCGGAATGGCTGGAAGACTCGCGGCAACAACACCGTTGATGATGCCAGCTTCGGCCCGTCGGAACGCGGTGTTGTCCACAGGCCGATGACTTGTCCACAGCCCGCGATCTTGTTCTTGCTTTGCGTTTTCGCAGCTCAGTAGGCTTGCCGTGGGCTGCGCAGACCCAGGGCGGGCGGGGGCTGCCCTCCCACTGCGTGCGCAGCGACCTGCCCGAGCGGATCCGAAAAGCTTATTGTTTTTCACGTTTTTCTGCCGTTGTTGTGTCACGCAAATTTCTTGAGTAACCGGGCCGGATAATCACTCGGTTGGTAGATCGGCTTCACTCAGCGCGGGTATACAGAAGGTCGTACTCTCTCCAGGTACCTGCTCCAGCGAGGCATAGGGGGCGTTCGCGATGCGGGTACCGTTCCCGGTCAGAGGCCCGGTTCTCATGGTCGGCGCGATCCTCGCGCTCGTGGCGGGCACGGTGTCCGGCGCGGCGGCCGAGGCCGATCCCGTTCCCCCGGTCGTCGTAGAACCGTTGCCCATGCTGGCGCCCGAAGTGGCCTCCTGTAGCACCCGCACGGTCGAGGTCGACGCAGACGTCCTCAACGTTCGCGCCGACCCCAACCCGCACGCCGCACTCCTCGGCCAGGTCAACCGGGGTGACCGCGGGCCGTGCACCAGGGTCGTCACCGGCATGCCGTACAGCGAGTGCGGCGCCCTCGACAACACCTGGATCCAGATCCCGTTCACCGCCGAGGACCGCGCCGGCTATCTCGCCGCGGCCTGCGTCCGCGATGTCTGAGCGGACCCTCTGGGCCGCAGTGCATCCCGCAACGTCGTCGTCGGATCGGTGAAACCCCGGCCATCGGCTCGGCCCTGGTGAGCCGGAACCGAGGTCGGTAGCCCGGCCCGCGCTGCTGCGATTCTCTGAACTCCTTGGCTCCAGCCCGCCTCATCGGCGGCCCGCCAGCACCTGTGTGGTTCGGCGACATCGGCGAAGCCACGTCGCGAGATAGCAGGGTTGCGCGCTCACCCATGGGTGAGGATACGGATCTCGCGTTGCCGGCCGATCAGCCCAGGGCTCTACTCCAAGAAGATCACCGATTCTGGGCTGGTCGGACGGAGGTTGTCGATGCGTCGCTGCTGCGTTGTGCTCGCCGCCTGCCTCATGGCCTGGCTCGGGCCACCCGGACTCACCATCGCCACCGCTCAACCTCCGGGCTCAACAGTCAACTACCAGACCATCCCCGGTGACGGCGGAACACCGCTGGGCGCCTTCGTCATCGAGCCGACCGGCCAGGGCGACGGCCCGTTCCCCGTCCTGGTGATGCCGGCGAGCTGGGCGCTACCCGGTCTCCAGTACATCGGCGGCGCCAGGAGGCTCGCCGAGAACTTCGGCTACATCATCGTCAGCTACACCGCCCGGGGCTGCTGGGACTCCGGCGGCGAGGTCGAGGTCGCCGGAGCGACCGACATCGCGGATGCCAGCCGGGTCATCGACTGGGCACTGGCCAACACGAACGCGGACCCGAGCAAGGTCGGTATGGCCGGCATCTCCTACGGCTCGGCCATCGGCACGATGACCGCCGCCGTGGACAAGCGGGTACGCGCGGTCGTTGCGATGGACACCTGGTCCTCGCTGGAACGTTCGCTGTACCCGAACGAGACCGTGAACAAGCAAGGTATCGACTTCTTCCTCGCGCTCGTCCACCTCTTCGGCTGCCGCGCGGGACCGGCGCTGACCGAGCTTGAGAAGGCGTACCAGGAAGACGACATCCAACGCGTGATCCCGCTGACCGTGGAGCGCTCCCCGGCGACGAAGCTGTCTGGGATCAACGCCAACAACCCCGCGGTGATGATTGCCAACACCTGGGGCGACTCGTTCTTCCCACCCAGCCAGGTCGTGGACTTCTACAGCGCGCTCACCGTGCCGAAGCGGCTTTTCCTGTTTCCCGGCGACCACGCCACGATCACCGAACCCGGCGGCCTCGGATTCCGAAACGAGCACTGGGACAGCGCCGCCCGCTGGTTCGACCGCCACCTGAAAGGCATCAACAATGGCGTGGACGCCGAGCCACGCGTCAGCCTCAAGCCCAACAGCGGTGGCGACTGGCGGGGCTATCCCACCTGGCAGGCGGCCACCACCGCCACCGACACACTCTTCCTCGGGCCAGAAGGTGAAACAAGCCTCGGATCGCCCATCGGAGCCCTCGGCGACCAGCCGGCCACCGGATGGTCGCAACAGGTCAACGGCGGTGTTGACACCGTCGCGAATAGCGGAACCGTGCTGATCAGTGGAACCCTGCAGGGCTACCTCAACGTTCCGGTCAACGCGTCGATCCAGCAGATCGACCGCGCCGCGGCCGGAGTATGGGCCGCCGCACCGTTGGCCACGCCGATGACCGTGTCGGGAGCCCCCAGGTGGCGCACGACGGTAACGCCGAACGCCGCGAACCTCACCCTGTTCGCATACCTGTTCGATGTGGACAACGACGGAAACGGTTCACTGATCACGCACAAGCCCTACACGCTCCGCGGTGTCACACCAGGAACGGCCCACACGATCGACTTCGAGCTGGAACCGACGGTCTGGGACGTCCGGGCCGGACATCGGCTGGTGCTCGTCGTCGACACCGTGGACCCGCGCTACCGCAGCACGACCCAGCAAGGCACCACGCTGACCTTCACCTCACCCACGAACGATCCGTCGTGGCTACGAATTCCGCACGGCTGAGCGGAAACTCGATCGGCCCCGCTGCGAACACGGCGGGGCCGATCCATCTTTGAAACCAACGAAGGCCGATCCGACAATCCGTCGGGGAACCGAGGATCCGGGTCAGCTCAGGGCTTGCGGGCGACGCCCGCGTAGACGCGGACATTGGACAGCGCGCTGTCGGAGAAGTCGCCCGGCCCCTGTGGATGCCAGGCCGCGCAGCCCACCACCCCGGGCTCGACGAGTTCCCACCCGTCGAACAAGGCAACGACCTCCTTGTAGGGGCGGGGCCACGCCTGTTCCTGGCTCCCCTTTGCGGTCTCCTCCGTCGCCCCGCGCAGCCGGTCGTCATCCTGGTCGTAGGTCGCGTGCGACATCGCCAGGTAGCTGCCTGGCACGAACGCGTCGCGGTAGCGGGCGAGCAGGCCGGCCGGGTCCTCCTCGTCGGTGACGAAGTGCCACACCAGGAGGTTCAGCAGGCCGATGGGCCGATCGAAGTCCAGTAGGCCGCGGACCTCGGCGTGTTCGAGAATGCCTTCCGGGTCCCGCAGGTCGCCCTGGATCGCGATCGCCCGGTCGTTGTCCTCCAACAGTAGCTGGCCGTGTGCCACCGCCACCGGTTCCATGTCCACGTAGACCACGCGGCACTCGGGTTCGGCCTGCTGGGCGATCTCGTGCACGTTGCCCACGGTCGGGATGCCCGAGCCGATGTCCAGGAACTGACGGATACCCTGCTCAACCAGGAAGTTGACGGCACGACGCAGGAAAGCCCGGTTGACCCGCACGGTGTCCCGGACGTCGGGCATCTTCACCTGGATCACCTCGGCCAGCCGCCGGTCGGACTCGAAGTTGTGCCCGCCACCCAGGAAGAAGTCGTACACTCGCGCCACGCTGGGTAGCTCGGTGTTGATGCCCCTGGGGATCCACGACAGGTTTTCGGTCAAGGCAACACCTCTCCACGCTCGATCGCGAGGTCCGGAGCTTACTGATCGCTACTGCGATGAGTTGTCACCTGGTGGAGCGGTCGTCCTTGTGTGCGGCATGTATCTCAGCGGTCGAGGGTCTTGGGTGTCTCTTCGCGCTGGCAGAACGGTCCATGTCCGATCTTCGTCCTATCGAGTGGTTTGTGGGTGGGATGGCATCCTGGAGCGGGCATTCTTCTTCAGTTGATCCGCGCCGACTTCTCGCACGATTGGTTGCTGGCATGCCCGCTGGACCGCACCTGAAACAAGTTCGCGCCAACGTGATTCCCGTGGCACCCGGCCGGTGGCCGTTGCTCGGGCATGCAATGTCCTTGCTTCGTCAACCGCTTCGCTTCATGGAGTCGCTGTCCGCCCGGGGTGATGTCGTCCGGATCTACCTGGGCACGATGCCCGCGTACGTCGTCACGAGGCCGGAGCTGGTCCACCGGGTTCTGGTCACCGATGCGGACCGGTTCACCAAGGGTATCTTTTTGGAGAAGTTCCGCCCGTTCTTCGGGAACGGTCTCGCTCTGTCCAGCGGTGACTTCTATCGGCGGCAACGCCGCCTCGTGCAGCCGGCCTTCCATCGCGCACGGCTGGCCAGGTACGCCGAGACCATGGCGGCGATGTCCGGGGAACTGGTCGACTCCTGGCGTGCCGGACAGGTCGTCGACGTCGACAGGCGGATGCAGGACTTGGCGATCGGTGTCGTCGGGCGGACTCTCTTCTCCACCGAACTGCGGCGGGAGGATGTCGAGGAGGTCCAGCGCTGGGTGCCGGTCCTGCTCAGGGACGGGCTCGTCCGGGCGTTCTCCCCGAAGCTGGTGGAAAAGCTGCCGATCCCGGGGAACCGGCGGTTCGACGTGGCGATCGCCCGTGTGCGGAGCATCGTTGGTGACCTCGTCGCGGAGGCTCGCGCCGAGGGCCGTGACCGTGGGGACCTGTTGTCCACGCTGATCTGTGCCCGGGACTCCGAGACTGGCGAGGGTATGAGCGACGAGCAGGTGCACGACGAGGTCGTCACGCTCCTGACGGCCGGCACCGAGACCACGGCGGTCACGCTCGCCTGGCTGTTCCACGAGATCGGCCGGCACCCCGAGGTCGAGCGGCAGCTGCACGCCGAGATTGACGAGGTGTTGGCTGGTCGTCCGGTGACCTTCGAGAATCTTCCCGACCTGACCTACATGCGGCAGGTGGTCAACGAGGTGTTGCGAGTGCACTCACCGTGGTTGCTGATGCGCCGTGCCGAGGTGAACACCGCAATCGGTGACATCGAACTCCCCGCGGGAACGGAGGTGGCTTTCAGCCCGCACGCCCTCCACCACGACGCCCGGCTCTTCCCGGATCCGGAACGGTTCGACCCCGACCGCTGGTCACCGGATCGCGCCGAATCATTGCCCCGCAACGCGTTCATCCCCTTCGGCTCGGGAATGCACAACTGTCCGGGCCAGAGTTTTGCACACGCCGAAATTGCCATCGCGGTCGCCACCGTGGCCGCGCGGTGGCGACTGGTTCCGGTCCCGGGGCGGACAGTGCGTACCAAGGTGGTTGCGATGCAGTTCCCCAGCCAACTTCCCATGACGGTGGTCCCTCGTCGGCGCTGATTGACCTTGTCACACCGCGTCCGGGACCACGTGATGTCACGGTGTGCGACGAACCGGGTGGGGTGGGTGATGGAGGTCCAGTCGCCGATGGGAGGATCAGCCGCCATCGGGATGGTCCGTTCGGTCGTTTGCCTACCACCGACGGGACTACAGCGGGCCTGGGAGCCGGGCGCCGTGCCGACGACCATCCCAGTCGAAGCGGCCGCGGACGTCGTTTCCCTCGACGGTTCCGTGGTGCTGATCGGTGCCAAACGTGAATGGAGGTCGTAACTTGCCATATTCCCGGTTCTTCCGCAGAGGGCTGAAACGTGTCAGCGCGGCCCTTGGGATCGCGATCCTGGGTGTTGCGGGGTCGCTGACGCCGGCGCACGCGCAGCCGGGCGAAGCCGCATGCAAAGACCTGAACATTCCGGTGTCCATGGCGGCCCAGCAGGAGACCATGTACGGCAAGCTGTGCGTGCCCCACGGCGGTACGAGCACCGTGCAGCTCCTGATCCCGGGTGGTACCTACAACAGCACCTACTGGGATCCGCCACCAACGCCGGGTGTGCACTCCTACCGTGCGGCGATGAATAAGGCCGGGCACGCCACACTCACCGTGGACCGGGTTGGTACCGGACGTAGCTCGAAGCCGCCGAGCCTGCTGCTGACCGCCATGAACCAGGCCAATGCAATGCACCAGGCCATCCAGAAACTGCGTTCGGGCGAGTTCGGCCACAGGTTCGACAAGGTGATCATCGGTGGTCACTCGCTCGGCTCGGCGATCAGCATCATCGAGGCGGCCACCTACCAGGACGTCGACGGTGTGATCGTGACCGGTATGGCCCACAAACTCGCGATCGTGGACGTCGTCAAGGACGGTTTCCTGAACTTCTACCCCGCGACATTGGACGCCAAGTTCGGTGACCGGGTGCTCGATCCCGGGTATCTGACGACGCGGCCCGACACCCGATGGACCGCCTTCCACCGCCCCGGCCCCGGGAACAACGGCGCCGTCGCGTTGGATGAGCGGACCAAGGACGTCTTCGCCACGACCGAGGCCCTCGACGGGATCGGCGTCGGGATCTTCAGTCCGCACTCAAGGAACATCAAGGCGCCGGTCATCCTCGTGATGTCAGATGGTGATCCGTTCTTCTGCGGCGTGTTGGGCGTCAACTGCTCCTCGGCCCAGACGTTGCTCCAGGACGAGCTCCCCAACTACGCGCCCGAGGCCCGCCTCCAGACCTACCTGCTGCCCGGCAATTTCGGGCACTCCTTCAACTACGCCCCGAACGCCGGCCTCTACCACGAGGTCGTCGCGCAGTGGGCGGACAACATGGTCGGTCACTGACCCGCGACGGCTGTGCTGCCCCGGCCCTGGATAGGTCACCGTGAACTATCCAGGGCCGGTGTCGTCACGGCCACCAGCGGTAACGCTCTAACCTGCATTCCCTTCTTTTCGGTCATCCGCAACACGTGCCGCCGTCGAATCGCGAAGGATTATCCAGTTTCGAATTATTGCTGCTCCATCCGGGTGGATACTTCTTGCGATCCTCATTCCTTGATGTTTCGCTGTCAGCGCCGATCAGGTGCGACGAACCGTGGAAGGAGTTTTACTGTGCGACCTGCCGCACTCGTTCATGCCATGACCTCAATCAACCGGGGGAGACGGCAAAAGCTGGGCTCCAGGCGGAGAACCGCTCTTCTTGCCGCGCTTTTGTCGGTGTTCCTTCTTCCGGTCGGAGCTGTCCCCGCGCAGGCGGAGGTTGGCGACCTGAAGTGTGACAGCGAGTTCACCTTCACCTTCACGCCGCCACTGGTAGCCGGCGGAACGAGTAGCGCGGCTGGCTCTGCCGAGCTCTTTGACTGTGTTTCGCCCAATGGCAAGCATGCCGCGCTGACGAGTGCGGATGGCGTGGCAGACTCCCAGGCGGACGGCGCCAAGGGGCCCAATCCCTGCTCGTTGCAGTTCAAGATCGAAGGTGATGGGACCCTGAACTGGAACAACGGCGACACCAGCGACTTCCAGTTCAAGCTCTGGACCGAACCCGCCGCCATGAAGTTCGCCGCCGAGGTTGAGATCACCGGTGGCCGGATGCAGGGAGACAAGGTCATTGTCGTCACCGAGTCCCTGGACTGGAACAAGGACGACTGCATGAGTGCGGGGCTGAAGTACCTCAAGGGTGAGAACCATCTGCTGTTCGGTTGAGCCGCGCCCAGACCAGTTCCGACGACGGTGGCGCACTGATCAGGCTGTACCCGATGCGGCCTGCAGGTACGGCTCTCCCGTTGACACCATCGGAGTCTTACCTCCGTAACACCGCTGAGGATCGTGTCATGCCGGTCGGACTGTTCCTGTGTCCGTGACGTCAGAGCGACCGAAATTCTCGGGATTGTCCAGCCGGCCTCAACTGCTCGGCCAGGTTCGACGCGTGGTCTGTGTGCGGAATGGCCGGCTCGGACGGTGAGTTCCTTGTGGCTGTGCCAGAAACGATCGCCCCCGGTGGGTTGCCACCGGGGGCGATCCGTGTTCGGGGAGTGATGGTTCAGAGTTGCCGGGAACGCGTCCCGGCGTGCGCCCAGCCCACTGATCGTGGACCGTGGCGCGCAACGCGGGCGACTGACACCCGAGATCCAACGGTCAGCCGGGCAGGTCGAGGCCCCTCCGTACGCGCTCCCCGAACATGTCGGGACGGTGCACCCAGATGGTGGCCAGCCAACACATCATGGTCAGCGGCCGCAGCGGGGTCGCTGACAGCCAGCTGACCATCGGGAGTCGACAGACCCTCCGTGTACGGCTCTCAGACCTCCGCACCGGGCATCTTGCCGGTGACGACGAAGACCATCCGTCGGGCAACCGAGACCGAGTGGTCGGCGAAGCGCTCGTAGAAGCGGCCCAGCAGCGTCACGTCGACGGCCGCGGCGGTCCCGTGCGGCCACTCGCGGTCCATCAGCACCGAGAACAGGTGCTTGTGCAGGTCGTCCATCGCGTCGTCCTCGTCCTCCATCTGACGCGCGATGTCGATGTCCTTGGTGCGGATCACCTGCTCGGCACGGCGAGCGAGGTGCACCGCGACCCGCCCCATCTCGGCGAAGGTCCCCCGCACCTGCTCGGGTAGCACCGGCTGCGGGTGCCGGCGCCGGGCCGTCTTGGCCACGTGCTGCGCGAGGTCGCCCATCCGCTCCAGGCTCTCGGCGGCGTGCAGCGCGGCGATCACCACCCGCAGGTCCGTGGCCACCGGGGACTGCAGGGCGAGCAACGCGAGGGCGTGTTCCTCGCACTTGGCGCGCTCGTCGTCGACCGCCTGGTCCTCGCCGATCACCTCCTCGGCAAGCGCCAAGTCGGCCTCCAGCAACGACCTTGTCGCCTTCTCCATGGCGACGGCGACCATGTCGCACATGACGGCCAGTGCACCGGCCAGGTGGTCGAGCTGTTCGTGGTAAGCCTCACGCATGAGGCAACACTACGGGTGAGGAGTCGCGGAGACACCATTCGTGGGTGAACGGAGGGTGAATCGCGACCGTCCAGGTGGTATCTGCCCCCACGCCGAGCTGGGGTGCGGATGGTGCTCAGCCACACACCCCGGCGTCCGCGGCGTTGACGATCGACAGATCGCTGGGCAGCGGGTCCCCCGGCCTGTTCGTCCGCTGCTCGGCCCCGTTGTCCCCGCCGGCAGTGCCCGGCTTGACGATCTTGTCGAAGTTCGGACCGAGCACCAGCTGGATCGCGCCACCCAGCGACGGATCCTCCTCCAGCACCGCACCGGGAACGGCCGAGGCCAGCGTCTGCGCCTTGTCCACAGTGACCCCGGAATGCCGGATCACGGTCTTACCGGTGGGATCTGCGTTGCGCTTGAGGACCACCATGAAACCCTGCTCCTGCAACGCCTTCGCGGCGCTGTCGGCCAGTCCGGCCCGGTCGGTCCCGTTGAGCACCTGCACCTTGACCGTCTTCGGGTCGACCGGCTTGCCGACCGCGGGGTTCGGCTGGGCCTGCGGGTTCGGCCGGCCCGCCGCGCCGGCTGCCGGCTTCTCCTGCGGCAGCGGCTTACCGTCGATGACCGCGTTGAACAACGCCTTGGTGTCGGCCTCCCGCATCACCTCGTTGCCCCGCGCGTTGGCGTCGCCCGTGGTGGGCACCCGGGTGAAGGTCACGCGGCCGGCGTCCAGTCCCTGCAGCGACTGTGCCAGCGGCATGAGCTGTTTCGGAGACACGTTCTCGCCGAAGGTGTTCCTACCGACCTCCTGCAGGAAACCGGTGAGCTTGCCCGGGGACAACAGCACCTGGGTGGACATCACCTTGCGCAGCATCGCGGACATGAACCTCTGCTGGCGCTGGACCCGACCGTAGTCGGAGGTGGTGTCGTTGCTGAGGTAACGGGCGCGCACGTAGTTGAGCGACTGGTCGCCGTTGAGCACCTTCTTCCCGGGCTGGGGGAAGATCGGCCCGAGCTTGCGGTCGATCATCGGCTGCTCGATGCACAACTCCACGCCGCCGATCGCGTCCACCATGCCCTTGAAACCGTGGAACTCCACGCCCAGGAAGTGGTTGATCTTCAGGCCGGAAATCTTCTGCACCACCTGGGTCAGGCACCTCGGCCCACCGAACCGGTACGCCTCGTTGAGCTTGGCGAACTGGCGCGGCTGGATCGTGCCCCCGGTGTAGCGCCCGGAGTCCGGGTCCCACGCCTCGCAGGGCGGCAGGGAGATCTCCAGGTCCCGCAGGAAGGAGACCAGCACGACGCGTTTCCGGTCGGCCGGAACGTGCGCCACGATCACGGTGTCCGCCCGCGCGCCCTCGGCGTCGTCGGTGGTGCCGACGTGGTCCTCGGGCCGGGCACCGGCGCGGGTGTCCGAACCCACCAGCAGGAAGTTCTCGGCGCCCTGCTGCTTCTCACGGTTGCGAATGTCCGCGGAGTCCTGGTTGAGCGCGGAGATCTCGCGGATCCCCATCCACTGCAGGCCACCCCAGCTCACCCCGGAGGCCACGAACACCAGCACGGCCGCCGCGATCGCGATGCCCCTGCCGATCAGGATGCCGCGTCGGCGACCGCCGCCGGCCGGCTCCGGCTCGGCCGGACCCGCGGGTGGCTCGTCACCGCCGTCGTCCCCGCCACCGCCGCCACCGGTGGCGGCGGCCGGGGCGCGGTCGGCGGACGGGATCACCTGCGTCTCACCGGCCGGGTCGTCCGGCGGGCGCGCGCTGCCGTCGTCCTCGCCCAGCTCCGGTTCGAGGTCCCGCTTGATGATCCGGGTCAGCGGCTGCAGCCGCTTGCGGCGCTTGCGTTCCTCGGCCAACGCCTCGTCGTGCACGGCGGAGAACCGGGCGAGTGTGGCGTCGATCTTCTTGCGCTGCTCGTCGCGCTCACCCTGGTCGGGGTCGGCGACCGCCGGCACCTCCTGGGTGACGTCCGCGCGTTCCTCGCCGGCGGGCGGCGGGACCGGTGCTGCCGGCCGCGGTAGCACCGGGTTGGCGTGGTTCTGCGGTCCGGCCGGCGGACGCTGTGGGGCGGGCGGTGTCTGTGGAGCCGGTCGCCGCGAGCGTTGCACCGACGGCGTCGGGTCCGCACCGTCGGGCACACCGGCAATCCCACCTTCGGCGGGCGGGTTCGGGGGTGCCGGCCGGTCCCCCCGGGCGCCGGGTACGGGACGCGGTGGCACCTTTGCGGTGGGGCGCGGTCCGGTCCCCGGCGGGGCGGGACGGGGGAGATCGCCCCGGCTCGGTGCCTCCGGTCGTGGCGGTTTCGGCGGCTGCGGTTGAGGTTGTGCCGGTAGCTGCGGCTGGGGTTGCGGTGCCTGCGGTGGTCCCGGCCGTCGGACGGATCCGGTGTGTGTCGGGCCGGAACGAGCGGCCGGACCTGACGGAACAGCACCGGAAGCCGGTGCCTCCGGTGCGTTGCCCCGGTGCGTCATCGGGGGAGTGCCGGGCGTGGCCGGTGGTACCGGCGGCTTCCCCGGCCCGGGTTGACCGCCCGGAACGTTGCCCCGGCGAACCCGGATGCCGGGCGGCCGGACCGATCGGCGAACCGGCGGGGCCGGCGGTGGCTCCGCGGCCGGCGTTTCCGGTTGGGGTTGCTTGGAGTCGCCGGCACGCCTGCCCCGCGAAGCAGGGGGAATCTGGTGCTGACCCGTGCCGTGCTTGGCGATCAGGTCGGAGACGCTCAGCCCACCCTCGTCGTCCAGCGAGCGGCGGCGCCGTCCCGCGGTACCGGGCTCGGCGTGACGGCGGGGGTCGCCGCCGTGGTCCTGGGACGGCTGGGAACGCCGGGGACCGATGCCGTCGCGCCCTTGGTCCGGCACTCGGCCTCCCTTCCCTTCCCGTCATCCACTGTGGACGGTTTTGGTCCGGCACACCCGCCGTGCGCGGACACGGTGCCCGTCACCGTGCCGACACCCGCGCCGGCGAGCAGTGACCGTACCGGTTGCGTCACGATCAGATCGCTTGACGGACGCGATAGTACGGCCGACGTCCACCACTGACGACCACCCATCGAATTTCCCTCACTTTGTTCGCGGGGAAACTCGGGGTGAACCGCGCCTTTCGGTGGAATCGGACCCGCCTGCCGGGGTAATCGATTCCGTGATCACCCGGCTACCGATCGTTCAACAGCTTCGGGGTGGAAACGTTCGGGAGTCAGTAACCAACCACCCGCGGCTCGGAGACCGCACGACGACCGGCGGCCGCGCCGGCCAGTCTCACTCGACCGTTGTGCCGGTAGGCAACGGCGTTGCGGCCCGACCGCTTGGCCGCGTACAGCAGGCCATCGGCTTGCAGCAGGGTCTGCTCGGGACCGTTGGGCGCACGGTTGGAGGGCGCGCTGTGCGCGAGCCCGATGCTGACCGTGACGCGGAGTCCGGGACCGAGCTGTTGCCATGGGTAGTGCTCGACCCGCGCCCGCGCCGCGTCGCACACGGCCACCGCGGTGGAGGCGTCGATGCCCGGCAGCACGAGCACGAACTCCTCACCGCCGTAACGCGCGCAGAACGCGCCCTCGGGTAGCCCGTCCTGCAGCAGCTCCACCACCCGTTGCAGGACGCGGTCCCCCACAAGGTGGCCGAAGGTGTCGTTGACCTGCTTGAACCAGTCCAGGTCGACCAGGGCCAGGCCGAGGCCGGTCGGGTGCGCGGCCTGCTCGGCCAGCAGGCCGACCAGCCGCTGGTCCAGGTAGCGCCGGTTGTAGCTGGCGGTCAGGCTGTCCCGCAGGCTCTGCTCGCGGGCCTCGGCGTGCTCCCGGCGCAGCCGGTCCACCTCGCGGCGCAGCTGCTCGGGCACGTGCGGCGGCTCGGTCTGGTCGGCGTAGAGCAGGTCCAGCGCCGAGCGCAGGTGCTGGTAGGCCTGCCGCCACTGGCCACGTGAGGCCAGCAGGGCGGCGATCGACTCGTGGAGCTGGATGAGCCCCGAGCCGTCGGCCTCCCGGGCGACGGGGTGGGCGGCGCCGCCGGCGCGCGGTGCGACGGGAGCCGGGTGGGCCGGCCGCGCGGTCGGCTCCGGGCCGTTCTGCACGCCGTCCGGGTCGGCGACGTCTGGTCGCAGTGCGGTCACCGCTCTCACCTCCCTACGTCCGTGGTGTCGTCGATTGAGACTCCTCGCTTGAGACAGCGGCACGCGGGCGTGCCGGATTTCCCTCGACCGGTTGACGTCCCGCTGCTCCAAAACGGTGACGGAGAGTGATCTGTCTCAACCTTGGTTTGTGTACCGGTGCCCGGTTGGGCGGCCAAGCGGTTTCGGTCGAACCCACCCACTCGGACCAGCTCCCCCGTGACCACGGTCACCGCCACTCTTCTGATGTGTCAAGGATCACGAGGCCGATTCGGCCACGATGACGAGTCTGGGTTACCCATCGGGGTCCGGTTCGGACGGTGCCGGTGGCCGGCGGTGCTCAGTCCGGGCACGGGGCGAATCCGTACGTCGCTCCATCGAGGATCACGACGTGTTTTGACCCGATCTGGTTACTGAGCGTGGTATCGCCCCGGTGGGCGGAGAGGGCCGCGGCCACGACGTGCACGGCGCCACGCGGCGGTCTCCAGGCCCCAGGTGGCCGCCACGTCGGGTCGGGTCGCGCGGTCGACATCGCCGGTCGCATCTGGACCGTGAGCCCGCGCAGGTCGCACATTCGGTCGATGAAGTCGGGGTGTTGCGTGCGGCGGAAGAACTCGGCCTGCGCGGCGCTGCCCAGCGCCGCCGCGTCGTTGACCTCCGCGAAGTACCGCGTGACGAGCTGGCGATCCGCCTCGCTGAGCCCGGCGGGCCGCGGGGTCCCGGCCACCGTGCACGCGGTGAGGGCGAGGCTGGACGCAAGCAGGAGAACCAGCCGTTTCGCCCGCACCACCAATACCATCACCCTGTCTTTTCACAGTCTTGTCACGACGTCCGCACGGCATCTCGCCGCAGCGTCGGGTGTGCGCGGAGTCCCGTCGACAGAGCCCTTTCCGCTGGGTCCCGACGATGGGGTCCCGGCGGTTGGCGCCCGCCTCGTCACTGCTGGGCAAGGATCCCGTCCGGTAGCCGCCATCCTCACCCGGACTCGGGCGGTGAGCCTGTCGGCGCACACCCGTCGTTGCCGCCGGGACACCGGCCCAGCGTTCGTGGTCGGCCGGGCATCAGCCGCCGGAGTGGTCCAGCTCCGCGCCGGCCGGCACCGTCTCGTCCTCGGGGTCGTCCAGCCAGCCCTCCGGCAACACCACCCGGCCTGGCGAGCCCTGCCGGCCGCGCGGCCCTTCGGCGTCGGGCGGGAAGGGCGCGTCGTGGTCCAGCTCGGCGAGCAGGTCGTCCAGCTCCACCAGACCGCTGACCAGGCCGAAGTGCTGCCGCAGCTCCGAGCCCACCGGGAAGCCCCGCAGGTACCAGGCCATGTGCTTGCGCAGGTCGCGGATGCCCTTCTCCGGGCCCAGGTGCGCGATGAGCAGCTCGGCGTGGCGGCGCAGCACCCGGGCCACCTCGCCCAGTGGCGGTCCGGGTGGGACCGGCTCGCCGGCGAACGCGGCCTGCAGGTCGCGGAACAGCCATGGCCGGCCCAGGCAGCCCCGGCCCACCACGACACCGTCGCATCCTGTCTCGCGCACCATCCGCAGCGCGTCCTCGGCGGCGAAGATGTCGCCATTGCCCAGCACCGGGATCGTGGTGACGGCTTCCTTCAGGCGCGCGATCGCGGGCCAGTCCGCCTGGCCGGAGTACCGCTGTGCGGCGGTGCGTCCGTGCAGGGCGACCGCGGCGGCGCCCTCGGCTTCGGCGATCCGGCCCGCGTCCAGATACGTGCGATGGTCGTCGTCAATGCCGATACGGAACTTGACCGTCACCGGAATACCCGCCGGCTCGGCCGCGCGCACCATCTCGCGCACGATGGCGCCGAACAACCTCCGCTTGTAGGGCAGCGCGGCCCCGCCGCCCTTGCGGGTGATTTTCGGCACAGGGCAACCGAAGTTGGTGTCGATGTGATCGGCGAGTCCCTCGTCGACGATCATCCGCACCGCCGCGCCCATGGTCTTCGGAGCGACCCCGTACAGCTGCATGGACCGGGGGTGCTCACCCTCGCCGAAGGCGATCATTCGCATGGTTTTCGGGTCGCGTTCGACCACGGCCCGCGAAGTGATCATTTCGCAGACGTAGAGCGAGGTGCGGCTACCGAACTCCCGGCAGAGCTGCCGGAAGGCCAGGTTGGTGATGCCGGCCATCGGGGCGAGCACGACCGCCGGGTCGACCTGGTAGGGGCCGATCCGTAGTGGCGCGGTGCGGGTGGCCGGGGCTGAGGTGGTGCTGAGCATCGCTCCCATTGTCCCCGACACCCGGATATCACCCACCCGTGTCGGGTGTGAGCTGCCAGGATGCCGGGACCAAAGGGGGTGCCATGAGCCGGACGTCACGTACGGTCGCCGCCATGGCCCTCGGCTTCGCCACCCTGCTGGCCGGCTGCGACAAGCCGGTCGCCGGGCTCCCCGCCGCCGCGGTCGAGCCGCCGGCCACCACCCCCCTCGAGCCTCCCGGCCGCCGGCTGCTGCCATTGCGCCCCGTGCCCATGCCGGCCGGGGAGTCGATCGCCTTCCTGCCCCGGGAGACCACCCGCCAGGTGCTCTGCCAGGCGATCGACGAGGACAAGTGGGCCGATCTCCTCGGCGGCGACGTGACCCGCCAGGTGCACGACACGTTCGGCTGCGAGGTGCGTGGCGGTGGTCTGCGGGTGCGGTTGGACACGACCGGCGGGCTCTACCACGCCGGCGTCATCAACCTCAGCGGTACCGAGGAGCGCACCGGTGATCTCGGCGGGCGCCGGGCCAGAGCCGTGGTGACGCCGGATGGCAAGGGAATCAGCGCGGCCGCGGTGGCGCTGACCCCAGCTGCCGAGTCGGAGGAGGTGCTGCACAACTACGTGAACTCGATCCGTCCGACGTTGACGATCTCGGTGACCGCCGAGGAGTACGGGAGCGAGCATCGGCCGACTCACGAGGTGATGGTCGAGGTCGCCGAGGAGGTGGTGCCCGCGGTCACCCCGCAGGGCCCCACGTTCGCCGTGCCCGACCGGAAGGCCAACGGGGAGATCCCGTTCACCGAGATGCCGCTGGTGCGGAAGGGACGGATCGTGGACATGCCGTTGCCGCACCAGGGCATGCAACTGTGCACCCTCGCCCGGGAACTACTCGGAGAGCACGCCAACGAGGCGAAGGTGACCGTGACCGACATCGGCCGGTGCATCCTGGGCACCGACCGCTGGAACGTCTACACCTACATCAACCACTTCAGCCCCCTGGAAGACGCCACGGAGCTGATCTCCGGGCGTCCCGCGGCGGTCGGACCGCACGGGGACGCCCGGGTTCAGCTCCGCGACGACGCACCCGGCGTGTTGCACACCCAGGTCAGCCGGAACGCGCCGGTGGACCCGTGGGCCTACGCCGAGGAGGTCACCAGCCGGCTGCTGGCCGGCTGATTCCACGTAGATCGTCTACTGTGGATGAGGCGATGGAGACAAGTCCATTCAGAACGGCATGTTGATGCAGGCAAGCCGGGAACCGGCGCCTCCGGCCTCCCCGGGCGCGGTGGCCGTGTGGTGCTCGTGGATCACCACCGACTTTGCTCCGCCTTCACGGAAATGCCACGCGACGTTCGTCGAGACGACCGCGTTGCCCTGTGCGTCGGTGGTGAAGTCGAGCCAGATCTCGTTGCGCGGGTTCGCATAGTCCGGGTCGGTCGACGTTCCAGGCTTGGGGTCGACGACGTTCTGGTAGTGCGGTCCCGCATTGGCGCCGGACGCCCCGCAGGAGTTGACATGGGCGTGCGCCCCGTAGGAGCGGTTCGGTACGAGCCCGTGGACAGCAAGGAGCACGTAGCTGCTGTCCGACGGGTACACCGCGGCCACGGCGGCGTTCGAGCCTTCGGGTACGAGCGAGGAGTTGTACGTGATGGCGTTGGAGTGCCTTCCGTACTCGGTGAACGTCCCTGTGGTCGCGGTGGCGTAACCGGGCTTCGTGGTGGGGGAAGCTGCGGCGGGCACGGCGGTCGCGAGCGTGAGCGCCCCGAGCAATGTCGCCGTGAGGAGAGATCGGTTCATGTCTCCCTACTCTGGTCCAGATCTGTACCCGGTGCAGAGCCCGAATGACAGGTTTTTCCGTTGTGCGTAGCGCGATCTACCTTGATTGGGTGAATTTCACCCGGGACCGCACCTGGCTCGTGGCCGGCGCGGCAGCGTTATGGGGAACGGATGGCCTGCTCCGCAAGCCGCTCGCCGACGCCTTGCCGCCCGCGACCGTTGTCCTCTGGGAGCACGTGATTGTTCTCGCGCTCCTCCTGCCGTGGCTCCCCGCGGCGTGGCGTGCGTTACAACGGTGCTCGGTGCGGGAACGTGTGGCCATGGTCACCATCGGTGCCGGCTCCTCCGCGGTGGCGACGGCGTTGTTCACCGCCGCGTTTCGGGTCGGTGATCCGGTGACACCGCTGGTGCTGCAGAAGTTGCAGCCGATGTTCGCGGTGCTGGCGGCCTTCGTGTTGCTCGGGGAGCGGATTCGCGTCGGTTATCTGGCGTTCGCGCTTCCCGCGCTGGCCGGGGCATGGTTGCTGACCTTCCCCGACCCGCTCCGGGTGCGTGTCGCGGCGGTGCAGGCCGCGCTGCTGGCCATCGGCGCCGCCGCGCTGTGGGCGGCGGGCACCGTGCTGGGGAGGCTGGTAAGCAAGCGGCTCGCGGCACGGGACGTGACCGTGCTGCGGTTCGCCTTCGGCCTCCCAGCGGCCGCGCTCGTGGTGTGGGGGCAGGGCGCGCCGGTCGCCGTGGGTTGGGACAACGTCGTCGGCCTGGCGTTGCTGGCGCTGGTGCCGGGCCTGCTCGCGCTCAGCGTCTACTACTGGGGACTTCGCGCGACTCCGGTGGCGCGCGCCACACTGGCAGAGCTGGCGTTCCCGGCGACGGCGGCGTTGATCGGTGTCGGGCTGCTCGGCACCCGGCTCACCGCCACGCAGTGGCTGGGATTCGGGCTGGTGGTGGCCTCGGTCACCGCGCTGGGGTGGCACGAGCGGGTGCGACGGGTATCCGTGGTCGTCGAGCGGGGTGAGGAGGTGGCGGCACGGTGAGCACTCCCGAGCCGGATGTGCACCAGCGGCTCGCGCGCAACCTCAACGAGCTCCTGCAGGAGCTGCGCGTGGCGGTGGCCGGGGTGCAGATCCTGTTTGCGTTCCTGCTCGCGGTGACCTTCACCGAAGCCTTCCGGGAGGCCACCGCCTTCCAGCGCGGTACCCACCTCGTGACCGTGCTGCTCGCGACCGGTTCCACGGTGCTGCTGATCACGCCCGCGGCGTGGCACCGGCTGCTGTTCCGCTACGGCCGGCGGCAGGAGATCCTCCGGGCGGCCAACGGCTTCGCCGTGTCCGGGCTCGCGCTGCTGGCCGCCGCCATGACCGGCACCGTGCTCCTGGTGGCCGACGTCATCCTCGGCGGCTGGGTGGCCGCGCTGCTCGCCGTGCTGGTGGGGGCGGCGTTCGGGCTGCTGTGGTTCCTCCTGCCGCTCCGGCTCCGGCTGCACCGCAGGCCCCACGACTAGCTGGGCCGCCGTCGTCGCTGCCTTGGGGGCTGGCCGGCCGGTTCGGCGGTTAGCCCCAGGGCTCAGCCCACGTCGCGGCGGAGCAGGTCCTCCTCGGTCTCACGGCGCACCAGCAGCCTGGCCACGCCGCCCTCCACGGCCAGCACCGGCGGGCGGCCGACCATGTTGTAGTTCGAGGCCAGCGAGTGGTGGTAGGCGCCGGTGCAGGGCACGGCCAGGAGGTCGCCGGCCCGCAGGTCGTGGGGGAGCGGCACCTCGCGCGCGAGGACGTCGCCCGACTCGCAGTGCCGGCCGACGACGGTGGCCGGCTGCGTCGGGAACGTGTGGGGGCGGCCGATCAGTCGCACCGCGTACTGGGCGCCGTAGAGGGCCGGGCGGGGGTTGTCGCTCATGCCGCCGTCGACCGCGACCCAGCGGCGGGTCGTGTTCTTGACCGCGGTGACGCGGTAGACGGTGACGCCGGCGGTGGCGACCAGGGCGCGGCCGGGCTCGATCGTCAGCCGCGGGACGCGTAGGCCGTGGCGGTGGCACTCGTCGTGGACCGCGACCTCGATGCGGTTGGCGAAGCCGGCGAGATCGAACTCCTCGTCGCCGGGAAGCTGCGGGACCGCGTGGCCGCCGCCGATGTTGAGCTCGGGCAGCTCCACACCATGCTCGTCGCGGATGCGGGCCATCAGGCCGATCAGCCGGCGGGTGGCCTCCTCGAAGCTGGCGACCTTGCGGATCTGGGAGCCGATGTGACCGTGCAGACCGACCAGGCCCAAGCTCGGCTCGGCCAGCACCCGTCGCACCGCCTCGGCTGCGGCGCCCGTGCTCAGCGGGAAGCCGAACTTCTGGTCGTCGGTGCCGGTGGTGATCGAGGCGTGCGTCTGGCCGTCCACGCCGGGCGCCACCCGGACCAGCACCCGCTGGCGGTCGCGGACCAGTGCGCCGAGCTGGTCGATCTCGTCCAGGGAGTCGATCACGATGCGGCCGACGTGCAGGGCCAGTGCAGCCTTGAGGTCCTCGGGGGTCTTGGCGTTGCCGTGCAGCAGGATCCGCTCGGCGGGGAAGCCGACCGAGCGCGCGACCGCCAGCTCGCCCGCGGAACAGACGTCCAGGGACAGGCCCTCGTCGGCGACCAGGCGGGCCATCGCGCGGCACAGGAAGGCCTTGCTGGCGTAGGCGACCTCGGCGTGGGGCAGGGCGGCGCGGTAGGCGCGGCAGCGGCGTCGCACGTCGGTGGTGTCCAGCAGCTGCAGTGGGGTGCCGAAGCGGTTGGCCAGCTCCGCCACCCGCAGGTCGCCGACCCGCAGGTCGCCGTGCGCGTCGACAGTGGTTCCGGTGGGCCAGACGCGCGACTCCAGTCGGGCCTGGACCATGCTCCGCATGGTGGGTAGGAGCTCTGCCAGTGTCACCGTTTCCTCCCGGTGGGGCTCTGGACACCGCCCACAGAACCCCGCTCCGGTGCGGGAGTCCGGGGGTTCGGACGCAGTCATGACGCCCTCGGCCGCCATGTTTACGGCCTGGTAACACGCGCGTGACCGGGGCCACGGGGCCGTTCGGCCGCTTCGGCCAGATCAGGCAGGCCGACACGCCCGGATGCGTCCCGGGGCACGTTTCCGCTGGTCGGAGCGGGAGTGATCAGGACGATCAGGCTCATCTGTCAGGACCACACCACCGGCCGCCCATCGTCGTCTAGCCTTGTGCCCGGGCCGCTAGCTCAATTGGCAGAGCAGCGGACTTTTAATCCGCGGGTTGTGGGTTCGAGTCCCACGCGGCCCACCGACTGTGTAAGTACGCGAACCGGACACGGCGAGACCCGGGCTGGTCAAGAGGCCTGTGCCGGATCTCGCGGCCGGGGCGTGAGGTTGCGGCGAGCCGGCTTCTGGCGGCTCTTGCTGGTGCGGGCCGGCTGTGGTCGGCCGGGGCCGGCGCGTAACAGGCTGAGGACGGCGAGCGCGCGGTCACCACGGTCGGCGTGACAGCACAGCAACGACACCGGCCACGAGCGTCACCAGCGCGATCAGGCCCTACCGCAGAACGACGAATGCCGCGATCGGGACTGGTGCGGCGCGAGCAGCTCAACGGAAGCGGACGCAGCGCTGTCTCCCTCGCGGAGCAAAGATGGAGCGCCTGTACCTCCACGGCCAACCGCGGACCCCACTGGCGCGACCACCGAACAGCTACAGACGGCCTTGTCGAACGCAGCCTGGCACGAATTGCCAGGCGTCGTATGGAACAGTAGATCTCCGTAACTATCGTCCGGCTCTGCCGCCTGTGGACGGCGTTGGGAGAGTATGGCTGGGCGAATTTTTCCTGTTCCCTGCCATCAAGAGCCCGCCTAGCGTTCGATCCTTCTCCGGAGCGGCAACGGCGGGAGCGATGCGTTCGTGTCAGGGCGCGACAAGGAGAACGGCCACCACGAAGAGGACGAGGGTGGCCGCCAACACGATCAGGCCGGCAAGAACCATGGGCCGCTTGGGGTTCCCGCGCCGCAAGGAGTCGCGCAGCGAAGGACGGCTCCAGACGGAGTCCCGTCCGGTAGGACGGTACGCGGGGATCTCCTCGCGCATCCGTTCCACGTGCGCGGCAAACTCCACGTTGGAGCGCTCGGTACCCACACGCGATCGTAGATTGCCGATACGGTGCGGCGGGCCCGGTTTGCCGGGGTAGGGACTGCGCAATTCCCTTGGCCTGTTCCGATGGACGCAGGCGGTCAGCCCATACCGGTGACGTGGTTCGGGGTGAGGCGGATGACCACGCGGACGTCGTCCGGCCCGTCCGCGGTGTAGTCGCCGCCGGTGTACTTGCGCGACAACTTGTTGATCAGCTCGCGTCCGCCTTCGGTGGTGAGACTGACCTGACCGCGCACCTCGATGTAGTGGTAGGGATTCTCCCGGTCGAACAGGCTGACGCTCACCCGCGGGTCACGGCGCAGGTTCCGTTCCTTCTTCCGTCCGACGACCGTGGAGAACAGCAGGTCGTCGCCGTCCCGTCCGACCCACACCACGCTGGTGTGCGGGCTGCCGTCCACGTTGAGCGTCGCCAGCGTTGCGAAGTTGATGCCATCAATCAGCCGCTGGGCCTTCGGCGAGAGCGTCACAGACATGGTTCCGAGCGTACGACCAGGTTCGGGAACTCGCTGGGTACCTACGACCTGCCCACTTCGAAGAAAAGGAGAAACGGCAGGAGAAGGGCAGAGGGACGCCCCCGACGAGCGGAGCCGAAGGAACGACCGAGCCCCGCGCGCCGCCGGTGGTGGGGCCAACCAGCACGAGCGGTCGGCCCCACCACCAGCCTTGTCAGTTGATCGTCCAGAACGCGGCGGGCTTACCACCGATGCCGTTCATTTGGATCTTTGCACCTTCGAGCTTGGCGGGGTCGACGTCGAAGACGATCCAGCCGTCCGTCTTCTGGCCGACGGCCAGGTTGGCGCCGTCGAGTCGCTTGCCCTCCAACCCGGAGACGAAGGTGGTCTCGCTGACGGTGCCGTCACCGTGGACAAGTCGGAAGTCAGCGCTGCTGACATGGTGGCTGCCACTGGTCTTGGTGACAGTCGCGTCGACATGTGCCGTGAGGTACGCGCCGCGCTGGGGGTTCTCGAACTGGCTCCCAACGTTGGCGTTGGGGTTGATCTGCGACACGTTCACAGTGAGCTCGTTGCCCAGTCCCGCGCTGACGTTGATCGGTGTTCCAGCTGCTGCTGTGGCGATACCGCCATCGTCGACCTTACCAGGCTTGGTTTCCCCACCCACCGTGGATGACGGACCTTTACCGAGTTCGTCGACGGCTTTGAAAAACAGCACCATTCCAAGGATGCCTACGACGATGGCCAACGCCGAAAGAATGACGCCGGAGAGCGCGACCTTGCTGTTCGTGGCGTGGCCTCGCCGGACGCGTGCACGACCGGCCAGGCCCAGAATCAGGCCGGTGACCCCGGCGATGATCGCGAGCCAGCCGGTCAGCGGCGTCAGAGCCAGGACCAATCCGATGAGTCCGAGAATGAGCGAGGCGATGCCAAGGCCGTTCCGCGGCGGAGCCTGGGGCGGCATTGGCTCAGAGGTAGGAAGTGTCACGGTGCCCTCTCTGAACAAATTTCGAGTCTTGCGGCTGTGGCATGGAAGGGAGGACGCAAGCCTTGCCTATCCGGCCGGTGAAAGGTTGCCACTGTCGATTTCGTGATGGAGGTGTGACGGAAAAATGACGGTGGTTTTGTGTGGTTAGATTCTTTCGTTCACTGATTCTGGTCCAAACGGGTGGATAGTCAGTTTCGATGGGTGAAGATGGCTGAGAGTGTTTGCCTTTTCTCCGCCCGCCTGGGCGGCGGGTCCCGGCTCCCTCTGCTCGGAAAGCTCCGCGTGACGATCAGCACCCTTACGTGTCCGGATTGACCGCTTGACCTTGACGTAGCGTCAACTTCTACCGTGGTTGTCGGGTCGGACGGACCGGTTCGTGCGGGCAGGAACGGGAGGTGGTTCGCGATGGCGTGGTCGATCGCCCAGGTGGCGCGGATGTCGAAGGTGACATCCCGGACGCTGCGGCACTACGACGCCATCGGGCTGCTGCCGCCGGCCTATGTCGGCAGCAACGGATACCGCTACTACGAGCAGGAACAGCTGCTGCGCCTGCAGCAGATCATGTTGTTCCGCGAGCTCGGCCTGGGCCTGGAGGCGATAGCCGAGATCCTCTCCGGCCGCCACGACAGCGTCACGGTGCTGCGCAAGCACCATGAGTGGCTACAGGCCGAGCGGGAGCGGTTCGGCGCGCTCGCCCAGACCGTCGCCCGCACGATCGAGCAGCTGGAAGGAGGTGACACGGTGCAACCGCAGGAGCTGTTCGAGGGTTTCGACGCCGACCGGCAGGCTCGATACGAGGCCGAGCTGGTCGAGCGGTTCGGCGAGTGCATCGAGGCGAAGATCGCCGAGAGCAAGCGCGGGATGTCGACGTGGACCAAGGAGGACGCAACGGATTTCACGGCGGGATGGAAGCGGATCATCGAGAACTTCCGCGACGTCGCCGCCGAAGGCGCCTCCGTCGACGACCGGCGCACGCTGGACGCGGTCGACGAGCACTACCGGTGGCTCTGTAGGGCCTGGACACCCAACCGGGAGTCCTACACGGGGCTCGGCCGGCTGTACGCCGAGTACCCCGACTTCCGGTCCCAGTTCGAGGACCTGCGTCCGGGGCTCGCCGATTTCGTGGGGGACGCGATGGCCGCGTACGCACGAGCCCGGCTGAGCTGAGGGCCCGACCCGGTCAACGGGGTCACTGAGCCCACGACTCGGCCGTGCTAGCGGCCCGAGTGCTAGCGGCTCGATCCTGCGGATGGCTGAGGCGTTGATCGCCGCGCCATCCAAGTAGGTCAGTCGGTCGCTCGACCCTGCACGCAGGTTGGGCGGCCGAGCCGGCGGCCTGGGTAGGAGCCGCGGATCCTCCCAGGCGGTCAGCCGGCCAACGCGGCTCGTGCGAGGTGGTCGGCGTGTCGGGTCGTCTCCGGCAGCCGGTACCGGGGCGAGAGCCAGAGCGTGAGCCGGGCCGCCACCTCCAGGTCCAGCTTGTGTCCCACCGAGACGAAAACCGGCTTCACCTCGTCCTGCGTCCGCAGCGCGCGACCCACGACGTCCTCGCCGATTCGGAGCGGAGTCCAGTCCCCACGCGCCGGCCCGGGCGGCTCGTACCGGCCGAGTGACGTCTTCGCCACCCCGATGCACGGCAGGTCCGTCAACACGCCCACGTGGCAGGCCAGGCCGAACCGCCGTGGATGCGCCAAACCGTGCCCATCCACGACAAGCAGGTCCGGCCTGGTACGCAACTCCTGCAACGCGCGAATCAACGACGGCAGTTCGCGAAACGCGAAAAGACCTGTGACATAAGGGAAATCTGTCGAGCCTGTCAAGATGGACTCGTCCACCTGGTCCAGGGTTTCGGCGTCGAGCACGCTGATCGCCGCGGCAAGGCGCCCGCTGTCCTCCTCGTAGGCCACATCCAGTCCCGCCACCGTGCGTGGACGTGGGATCGTGCCGCCGACCTTCACCAGCCCCCGCAACCGTTCCTGGACGGCTTCGGCCTCGTCGACGGTCATCGGCCACTCGTGCAGATGGTGCAGGCGCATCAGCGGGTCCCGTCAGATCGCCGAACGTCGATACACGTCGAGCAGATCCGTTTCCTCCGCCTCCCATATGCGGCGCAACGCATCGGCTCCGTACTGCTGGATGTACTGCGCCTCGGCCAAGGTGATCGGTACCAGTGTGAGGAGCTGGACGCGCGGCCGGCCGTACGGGTCGAGGCTGAGATCGAAGTCCGTGCTCAGGTAGGGATGTGGTGAGGCGAGCACCCCGTGGATCGCGGTGTCGGGAACCAACGGCTGCGCGTTCTCCACCGCCTGGTCGTACTCCAGACCCTGGTTGCTGCGCACGACCATCTCGCAGATCACGTTGACCAAGAACCGTGCGGTCTCCCGCTGCGCGCCCTGCAGGGTGCAGACGAACTCCTCGGGCAGCTGCGATCCGACCCAGCGGTACCGGATGCCGTCGCTGACGACCGAAACCATGTCGTACTCGTTGTGCTGGCAGATGTTCAGGGAGTAGCCGCTCGTACTGCCCGCCATGGCCGGCGGCTCGTTTCCGATGATCGGGCCGAGGTGCAGCTCGATGTGCTCGGTGAGCCTGTCGTACTCCTCAGCCATCCGTGCTCCCTGGGCCGTCTGATGCTTTTGGCAAACGCCCATTCTCGCCGTCACGGCCCACCGCCGGTGGCAGACCCCGGTGCCGGGTCGCCCACAACGAGCAGTTGCGACAACGACTCACCCATCGTCGGCCCAACAGGATTTCGCGCCTCTCTCCGGTCGTTACGCCTTGTGGCCCGCAGCAATCAGACGGCCACCGCTGCCACTGGTGCCCTTGCTCGTCGCCGTTCGCGCCCTGATTCAGCGACCCGGGCACGCCTTGATCCGGATGCGATGGATGTCGACGTGACACCCGCAGCCGGGGCGCGTCCAGCTCGGCGCTCATGCCGGGGACCCGGGCGCCGCGAAGCTGACGACGTGAGACGTGTTGCAGGCAGCACGGGGCCCGTCGCCCAGTCGTCACGTCACCGCCGGCCACGCCCGGGCCACAACAGGCTCGCGAGGGGGTACGACACACCCCTTGCAGGATATCGAACATGTGTTCGAATCTGTGCTAGGATCATGTCCGGGTCGGCGCCCGCGGGGAGGGGAAGAACCGCGGGCCCCGACCCGCCCTCCCGAAACAGCACCACAGGCACCACGCGCGCGGTGGCCCCCGGGTGACGATCCGGGGGCCACCGCATGCGCATGCTGGCGGGTCAGGTTTCCTCGTCCTCCAGGTCGGTGAGGTCCAGTTCGTCGAACTCTTCGAACTCGTCAACACCCCCGGAACCGTCGTCGGGGATGTCCAGGCTCTCGGTGCCTTCGTCTGGGAAGTCCGGGCTGGTCATCATGTGCCCCCTTGCTCGCCGCGCGACTCCTGGCTCATCGCGTGGCGAGGGTAAGGCGGCGGTAGATCCAGGAAACAGGCCCGGCAGCCCTTCTACCAGCAGGAACCACTCGTCCGAGTAGATATCAGGCGGCTACCGCGACTCGTGCGACCGCCTCGGTGTACACCGGGTCCGGTCGTAGCGCGGCGGCGAGCCGGTGGTGCCGCAGCGCCTCCCCGACCCTGGCCTGCCGTTCCACCGCCTGGCCCAGCAGGTACCGCACGTAGTCGTCGGTCGGGTCCTGCTCGGCCAGCTCGCCGAGCAGGCGCTCGGCCCGACGGAGCTGTGCCGACACCAGGTAGGCACGGGCTTCCAGTACCCGCACGGCACGGTCTCGGTGTTCGGCCAGCAACGGGCGAAGCAACCGCAATGCGCCCAGCGGATCCCGGGCGTCCAGCAACGCCTCGGCGTACCGGAAGTCGGCCACTGCCCCGTCCTCGACCGTCGGGGTCGGCTGCTCGAGCAACTCGATCAATGCCTCGACGGGTGCGGCACCCCACAGCATCCGCCGGCCCACGACGAACGTCGGCGACGCCGGTACCCCCTTGGCCCTGCCCCGGGCCAGGGCCCGGTTGACCTCCTCGGCCCAGGCGTCGCCGGCCAACACCGCGCGGGCACCCCGCATTCGGGCCGAACCGGCGATGTCGATGAGCACGTCGTGGTCCCCGAGGTTCGCCCCGGCCAGGAAGTGCGCGCGGAGGAGCCGGTCCATCAGCTCACCCTGGAGCCCCGGACCGCCCTCCGCACGTGCGGCGGCCAGCAGGCGGTGCACGTCGAGGGTGTTCACCCGCCACCGTGGCGCCAGTGCGCCGAGCCCCTCCGCGACGGCGATGTCGGCCGGCCGCCGTCGGCGGGCCGGGCTCAGGCCGAACTCCTCGTCGTAGTCCCGCGCCTCCGGGGAGGCCAGGGCCTCCTCGAGCCGCCGCGGCTGGGCGGGCGCCGTCGGGTCGGTCTGGAACGGCAGCCAGACCACCTCGACCGGCTCCCCCAGCCACCGCGCGAGCGCCTGGTCGAGCCAGTGCTTGCCGATGAACGACCACGGGCAGGTGACGTCCGCCCACACCTCGATCCGCACGGTTCCTCCTTCCCTTTCTGCGCCCACTGTACGACATATGTCGCCTAGACGACAGATGTCTATTTGGCTAGCCTGGGCGGGTGAACCATCGGGTCGAGGACCCCCGGGTGCGCCGCACCCGCGGGCTGTTGCGGGCCGCCGTGCTGGAACTGGCCGCCGAACGTGATCTCGACTCCGTCTCGATCGCCGAGATCGCCGAGCGGGCGGGGATCAACCGAGCCACCGTCTACCTGCACTACCGGGACCGGGACGACCTGCTGCTCGACGCGGTGGAGGATGCGGTACGCGGCCTGGTGGCCGCCGCGGCGCGGTGTCCCGCCCTACCGGGCCAACCCGCCCCGGACGAGCCGCCCGAGCCCCTCACCGATCTCTTCGCGCACGTCGAGAGCAACGCGGTGCTCTACCGCAGGCTGTTCGGCCCCAGCGGCAGCGCCCGGTTCGCCGCCCGCATCCGCCAGGCGGTCGCGGCCGAGGTGCTCGCCCAGCTCGAGGATGCGGGGGCCCAGGGCCTGTCGGGTGTCCCCCGCGCCGTGCACGCGGACTACTTCGCCGGGGCACTCCTGGGCATCGTCGCCGGCTGGCTGGAAGCGCAGGAACCGTTGTCGCAACAGGAAATCGTCCACGCCACGTGGACTCTGCTGCGTCTGCGCTAGGGGCCCTGGCCCGCGCCAGCGGGCGTTACTCCTCGGGCCTGCGATCGGAGCGTTCCGGCAGCATCCCCTTCTCCGCTGCCTTCGACGGGCGCCCTCCCCGCTCGGTCTCCGAGCGGGACCACATTGAGAAGTGCGCCTCCTCCCGCAGCCGCTCGACCATGTGCGGGTAGTGCAGCTCGAACGCCGGCCGCTCGGAACGGATTCGGGGCAGGGACTCGAAGTTGTGCCTCGGTGGCGGGCAGGAGGTCGCCCACTCCAACGAGTTTCCGAAGCCCCATGGGTCGTCGACGTCCACCCGCTGCCCGTACCGGTAGCTCCGAAACACGTTGTACAGGAACGGAAGAGTGGCCGCACCCAGCACGAACGACCCGATCGTCGACACCGTGTTCAACAGGGTGAAGCCGTCGGTGTGCAGATAGTCCGCGTAACGCCGCGGCATGCCTTCCGAACCGAGCCAGTGCTGCACCAAGAACGTCAGGTGGAACCCGATGAACGTGGCCCAGAAGTGCAGCTTGCCCAACGGCTCGTCCAGCATCCGCCCAGTCATCTTCGGGAACCAGAAGTAGATTCCGCCGAAGGTGGCGAACACGATCGTGCCGAACAGGACGTAGTGGAAGTGCGCCACCACGAAGTAGGTGTCAGTGGTGTGGAAGTCCAGCGGGGGCGCGGCGAGGATGATCCCGGACAACCCTCCGAGCAGGAAGGTGAGCAGGAAGCCGATGGCCCACAGCATCGGTGTCTCGAAGGTGAGTTGCCCCTTCCACATCGTCAGCGACCAGTTGAAGAACTTGACGCCCGTGGGAACCGCGATCGCGAAGGTGGCGAAGGCGAAGAACGGCAACAGCACCGCGCCCGTGGCGTACATGTGGTGCGCCCACACCACCATCGAGAGTGCGCCGATCGCCAGCGTGGCGAAGACCAGTGCCTTGTAACCGAAGATGGGCTTGCGGCTGAACACCGGGATGATCTCGGTGATGATGCCGAAGAACGGGAGCGCGACGATGTAGACCTCGGGGTGGCCGAAGAACCAGAACAGGTGCTGCCACATGATCGCGCCGCCGTTGGCCGGGTCGAACGCGTGCGCGCCCAGCACCCGATCGGCGAGCAGCCCGAACAGCGCGGCGGTGAGGATCGGGAACGCCAGCAACACCAGCACACTGGTGATGAGGATGTTCCAGGTGAACAGCGGCAACCGGAACATCGTCATCCCAGGCGCGCGCAGGCACACGATGGTCGTGAGCATGTTGACCGCGCCCAGGATGGTGCCCAGACCACTGACGATCAGGCCGACGATCCACAGGTTCGCGCCGACCCCGGGGGAGTGCGCGGCGCCGTTGAGCGGCGCGTAGGCGAACCAGCCGAAGTCCGCGGCGCCGCCGGGGGTGAGGAATCCGGCCAACACCGTCGTGCCACCGAACAGGAACAGCCAGTAGGAGAAGGCGTTCAGTCTCGGGAACGCCACGTCCGGCGAGCCGATCTGCAACGGCAGGATGTAGTTGGCGAAGCCGAACACGATCGGTGTCGCGTAGAGCAACAGCATGATCGTGCCGTGCATCGTGAACAGCTGGTTGTACTGCTCGTTGGAGAGGAACTGCAGCCCCGGCCGGGCCAGCTCGCCCCGGATCAGCATCGCCATCGCGCCGCCGATCATGAAGAAGGCGAACGACGTGACGATGTAGAGAATGCCGATCTGCTTGGGGTCGGTGGTGTGCAGCAGGCGGAGCAGCACCGACCCCTTCGGGGCGCGCCGGTGTTCACCGGGGTGGACGACGACGGGTACGGGCGACACCGTGGTCATCGCGGCTCCAAGATCGGCGACGCAGACGCTGGGTGCCATCCTCTCCCTCCGCCGCGGCCCGGGCAAACCCACCATCGGGTGTACGACAACGCCCGGCCGGCCGCCCCCCGGTCACCCGCTGCCGCGATCCGCCCGCACCGGTCCCGTCGGAAAACCGGTTGGCCACCCGCACCGCTTGCCGAACATTCATGGCCTCACATCGGCACCCGGGAGGGTGCCCATGCCCGCGACA
This sequence comes from Longimycelium tulufanense, assembly GCF_014645795.1. Classification (GTDB taxonomy): domain Bacteria; phylum Actinomycetota; class Actinomycetes; order Mycobacteriales; family Pseudonocardiaceae; genus Longimycelium; species Longimycelium tulufanense. Next base: position 61,033 of record NZ_BMMK01000030.1, read on the forward strand.
AACGAGGCGGACCAGCTGGATGTGCTGCTCCGGCTGCTCCGCGTCCAGACCACTCTGGCACGGCGGTTCGACGCCGAGCTGGGAACCCGTGCACGGCCTTGCCCTGACCGACTACCTCATCCTGCGGAAGCTGAGCCAGTCCCCCCCGGATCCGGCGGTCCGACCTCGCCCACGAGCTGGGGATGACGCCCTCCGGGGTCACCAGGGCGCTGGTCCCGCTGGAGCGGGTCGGCCTGGTGTCGCGGGAGCCGGACCCGAGGGACGCGCGGGTGGAGCCGACGGTGTTCACGCCGGCCGGGGAACGGCGGCTCGCCGAGGCCACCAGGAGGTGAGAACGTGTTGTCGTCACCGACGTGCCCGACGCGGAGCAGGTCGAGCGGCTCGCCGCGCGGACCCTGGACGAGCTCGGCCCGGTCGACCTGCTCGCCAACAACACCGGCGTCACCGCCGTGGGACCGAGCTGGTGGATCGATGCCGAGGACTGGGGACGGACCTGGTCGGTGAACGTCGCCGGCGTCGTGAACGGCATCCGCGCCTTCGCGCCGCACTCGTCGCGGCCGGGCAGGGGCACGTCCTCAACACCGCATCCTCGTCGACCTCACGGTCGGTGCCTTCAGCGCGCCTATGCGGTCAGCAAGCACGCGGTGGTCGCGATGTCGGAGCCGCTACACGAGGAACTGGCCGCGATGGCCCCTCGGGTGAAGGTCACGGTTGCCTGTCCCGGGCCGGTCCGCACCCGGCTGATCGACCCGAGGACGGCGTGGCAGGATGGTGACCCGGTGCGGACCGGCTGTACTGCATCACGCACCCGGACATGCTGCGGTTCGCCCGCGCCCGGCTGGACGCGATCCTCGCCGACGGGGCCGCCGTGGGCTGGCGGGTGGCGTCAGGTCGGCAGCTCCTCCTCGTCCGGCTGGACGACCCGGTTGGCGTCGTCGGCCAGCTCGGCGGGGTCGAACTCGTCCCGGTCCACCTCGCCCACCACCCGGTTACCGTCGTCGGCCATCTCCTCGGGGTCGTCCACCGGCTCGGGTTGCTGGAAGCGCGGGTCGATCGGCTGGGGGTCTAGCACGTTGACCACCTCGCACGAGTTGGGACCAGGCACGGTGAGCGGCCGCGGGGCAGCGCCCACCGCACCCATGGTGCCCCCTTTTCAGGACACCGTGCAGGTGGTTCCGGGCGGCGGAAGGATTCCGTCGGCCAGGTACCGCTCCACCGCGTTGTCCACGCAGGACGAGGTCCAGCCGTATACGCCGTGCTCGTCGGCGTCGAGCACCACGAGCGAGCTGCCCGGCAGCTGCTCGGTGACGGCGCGGGCGCCGACCAGTGGCGTGGCCACGTCGCCGTGGGAACCGAGCACGAGGGCGGGGGCCAGGCCGGGGGCGTGGAAAGCGCCCCTGGCCTCCCCACCCGCGGTCGGCCATCCCACGCAGGAACGGAACTGGCTCCATACGACGTACTCGCCGAAGCGGGGTGCCCGTTCCGACACCCGCCGCGCCAGCGCGTCGATCCGCTCCCGGTCCAGGTACGGCGGTGGCCGGTCGGCACACACGACGGCCGAGTGCAGGCCTTCCGGGTGGTACTCGGGATCCGGGGTGGGCTGCACCGCCGGCGAGGGCGGTGGTGGCGCGGAGGTGGCCGAGTCGGGCTCGGCGCGGTTGACGAACGCCCCGGCGTCGCCCTCCAGCGCGAGCTTGATCGATCCGGCTGCCGCTGGCCAGTTCCGCGAGGAGTACAGCAGCTGGTACAGCCGGCTCAACAACACCTCGTCATCGGCGACGGCGCCGGTCGAGCTCGGGATCGGCGCCTCCCGCGCCCGCTCGACGAGCCAGTCCCACAGCCCGCCGACGTCCCGGCCGTGCAGAGCACATTCGGTCGTGCGGGCACACCACGTCGTGAAGTCGGTGAAGACCTCGTCGAGCGTGCCGGCCTCCCGCTCCACCGCCACGTCCAACCCGACGCTGGGGTCCACCACTCCATCGAGCACCATGGCCCGGACCCGCTTCGGCTCCAGCTCGGCGTAACTTCCGGCGAGCAGGGTCCCGTAGGAGGAGCCGTAGATGCTCACCTGCTGCTCCCCCAACGCCTCCCGCACCTGCTGGAGATCGCGCGCCGCGGTGCGGCTGTCCAGATGCCGCAGCAGCTCGCCGGTGCGCGCCGCACAGCCTTCCGCGAACCGCGAGTTGGCCGCCCGGATCGTGTTGAACTCCGCGTCGTCGCGGGCAATGACATCGGTCTGTTCCAACCGCGGGCAATGCACCGCGCTGGAGGCGCCCACGCCGCGCGGATCGATTCCGATGATGTCGAAGTGCCTGCGCACGCCCGGGGTGAAGCGTTCCCGGTCCAGCGACACCATCTGGGTTCCCGACTCCCCGGGGCCGCCCGGAACCACGAGGAGAACACCGCGTCGCTGGCTGGGATCCTCGGCACGACGCCGGCTCAACGCGAGGCGAATATCGCCTTTCTCCCGATGCCCGTAATCGAGCGGCGCGGTGAGCTCACCGCACTCCACGCCGTCACCGCACGGTCGCCAGGCGATCGAGGGTGTCCGGGATAAGGACGCGGGTGGAGGATCGGGGTCACAGCCACTGAGAAGGAACAGGGCGACGACCAGTGCGCCGAGCCAGCGCAGCCTCGCGCGTCCAGCACCACCCATGGCGGTGACGTTACTTGCTCCTCTCCGTCAGCCCCCGGTCACGCGGGCGGAATCACTGCCGTCTTGCCGCTGTTGGGAACAACGTGGACTACGGAGTCATGTCGTTCGTGACCGACGAGAGCATCGCCCCCGGTGTGCTGGGCCGGGAGGTCGAGTCCCGCGGGTTCGAGTCGTTGTTCGTTCCCGAACACACGCACATTCCCCTGGCCAGGACCACAGGCCCCGGCGGCACGCCGTTGTCCCGCGAGTACTTCCGCACGGTCGACCCGTTCGTGACACTCGCCGCGGCGGCCGCCACGACCAGCCGGCTACGCCTGGCCACCGGGATCGCGCTCGTGCCGCAGCGGGACCCCATCACCCTCGCGAAACAGGTGGCCAGCCTCGACCACGTGTCGGGCGGCCGGTTCGAGCTGGGGATCGGGGCCGGCTGGAACGAGCCCGAGATCGCCAACCACGGCACCGACCCGCGCCGGCGCTTCGCGGTGATGCGCGAGCGGGTGCTGGCGATGAAACAGATCTGGGGTAACGAGGTGGCCGAGTTCCACGGCGAGCACGTGGACTTCGGCCCCATCTATTCCTGGCCCAAGCCGGTGCAGCGGCCGAATCCACCGATCTTGCTGGGCGGCTGGGCGAAGACGACCTTCTCCAGGCTGCTCGACTACGCGGACGGCTGGATGGCGCCGCCCAGTGACATCGCCCTGATCGCTGAAGGGATTCGGGAACTGCGTGCCCTCGCCGCGGAGCAAAACCGGCCGGAGCCCCCCGTGACGGTCACGTTGAACCGTGCGGACCGGGCCGAGGCCGAGCGGGCGATCGAGCTGGGTGTGCGGCGCGTGGTGTTCCTGCTGGACAGCAAGGGACATGACGAAACACTGCGCCGTTTGGATGAACTCACCCCTCTGATCGCCTGACTCCGCGGCCCAACCGCGGCTACCGGGTCGGTTGTTCGTCGCGCCGAAGGTGATGGCGTCAGGGCGTTGTTCAACGCTCGAGGAGACGGGCGACAACCCGGAGGTCGTCGACGAGCCCCTGATATGCCGCCTCCCGGTCGTCGGCCCGCAGGACGGCAGACGGATGCACGGTGGCCACGGCCATCCCGTACCGTTCGCCGTCCAGTTCGGGCATGTCGACCGGCACGCCACGGTGCTCACCCACCCGGAACTTTGGCCCGAACACCGCCTTCCCCGCGGTGGCGCCCAACAGAACCACGACCTCGGGCCGGATCAGCCGCAACTCGGCGAGCAACCAAGGTTTGCAGGCGCTCACCTCGGCGGCGCTGGGTTGCTTGTGCAGCCGACGCTTCCCACGCTCGGGCGGGACGAACTTGAAGTGCTTGACGGCGTTCGTGACGTAGGTGCGTGTGCGGTCGACGCCGGCCTCGGCGAGCGCGCGGTCGAGGAGGCGGCCGGCAGGCCCAACGAAGGGCTCACCGGCGATGTCCTCGCGGTCGCCGGGTTGCTCGCCGATGAGGAACACACGCGCGTTGCGGTCACCCGCCCCGAAGACTGTCTGCGTGGCGTTGCGGTAGAGGTCGCAGCCCCGGCAGCTGGCGGCCGCAGCGCGCAGCTCGCCCAGGCCCGCGGTGGCGGGGACGTACTCGGCGGCGCTGGCTCCTCGGACCACCCGATCCGGATACCCGGAGCGGGGCCGGAACAAGCACCTCGACACGACCGGCCACGCTGATCTGGTGCGCCGCGAGTACCTCGCCGTCGCTTCGGTTCGGGTTCGAGGCGCGTGGCGAGGGGCGGCGCCGAGATGCCCCGCGGGGACCGGGACACCCGGCATGCCGGGTCTGTCGAACCGGCGGAAGTCTGCTCAGCCCCGGACGGGGGACGACCTCACAGCCGCCAGCCGTGCCGGGTCGTCTCCCACTGGGACACGTCCTCCTGCGTCGGCCAAGCCGGCTCCTCCGCCGCGGGCTCGCCGACCGGGCGCAGGTCGGGGTAGGTCTTCCAGGCGGCACGCGGCTCGTGCGTCTCCTCCTCGAGCCGCTGCATGATCCACTCGGTGGCCAGCGCCAGCGGGGAGCTGTTCGCCTCGGCGGCCAGCTGCCGCAGCCGCTCGTTGGCCTTCAGGGAGAGCCGGAGCTGGTACACCTGCGCGTTACCGAAGCGACGCCCGGTGTCGGTCGTCTCCACATCGGCCTCGGGCGCCAGCGCGGCCAGGTAGGAGTCCAGCTCGCGATCCGGCTCCGCGCCCTCGACCTGCGCGGATCCCGTCCGCTGGTGGCGTGGGCCGGAGGGCTTGCCCGCTCTGCCGATCTTGCTCAGTCCTAGAGGCACGGCGGCAACGATAACGGTTCGGTTGCGAAGCGCCAGCCGGGTGTGTCGTGCGCCACTCGGGCCGCTCCGGTGCCGCTCCAGGGCGGAATGCGGGACCGTGGGCGCGAGTTGCGAGGTCAGCACCGTGATCGCGATGGGCGTCGCGGACGAACCGCGGTGCTCGGTTGTGGTCGCTGGCTGAGGGGTACCGGTGCAGGGATCTGGCGCCCGCGTACTCGCAATGTGGGGCTGCGCCGACAGGGACCATGTCGTGACCCCGCCAACATGACCGTGGAGCACGGCTACCTCGGTGACTGCATGCTCAACCGGTTGTGCGGGGCCAGGCCGGGCGGCGTGGCGACCAAGGCAAGGCGTGTCCTGCGTGGGTGGGAGGCGAGGAACCTCGGGAACCACAGTCGAGCCGCAGCGCAACGAGGTCGCGGGCCGCACCAGCGGGGTCCCCGGAGAGCAGCGGGAAAGTCCTGGCTGGGCGGGTGTGGCCGGTTCGATCGCTGGCCCACTCGGCGACGTCGGCACACGACCGCTCACCCGTTCGCAGCCGGTGTCGCGCTGCCCTAATACTGCCCGGCACGGGTTCAGGCGTGGAGAGGCCCCCGCGCCAGGGGGAGGAACGCGGGGGCCGGAGGGGATCTCCACAGGCGCTGACCGGGGGTGTGTCAGCGTGGGGATTGTTGCACGCGCACGGGTGAGTTGGGAGTGAGATGGACCAAAAAAACGGTTGTGTTGTGTCCCAGCCGCGACGCGACTCCATTGTTCGGAGTCCTAACTGTTGCCCTCCCACGCCCGCGGACGTCCACAGTGGGCTGGGATCGACAGCGGGGATGGTCCGTGCGTGGTTGACAGCTACCGAGGCCCTTTGGGGTAGGTGAAAACGAGGAACCATGTCGGCCGAAGCGGGAGCTCGACTACCGTTCGTGTGCACGGCGTTGCGGTCGGTTGTGGAACTCGCCCTTCCCCCGCCACGTGGGTCGTGCGGCCCGCGAGGCTGGACGAGCGCCTTCCCGGTGAAAGACAGTCCACTGTGGATAGTTACCCCCAGTGATGCCGGCGCCGTGCACTTTGCCTGGCTCGACTTCCCCTGACCATGTCGGTCGTCCCGGTCGCTGTCATCCACGCTGCTCCGTTCGGGGCTGGTTTGGTTTCCAGTCGCGACGGGCATCCGGGCGGGACAGAAGTGGCCCGTCCGTCGGGCGTTCCGGCAAGCGTCCACAGCGGACATGGGCGGAACAGGGAGGCCGAGCATCTTGCTACGCAGAGTGTCTACTGAATCACTCTCCGGGGGGCTGCGGGGGTGCGGGTCCGTGGATAGCTTGTGCGCGAAGCCAAGTCGGGGAGGCGCCATGAACGGGTCGCTGGACGTGCGGAAGTTCTTGTGGCAGCAGGAAGACTCGGTTGTCCGGCAGGGGCCGGCGGTGCCGGCGCAGCGCAACGCCGAACCCACCCGAATCTCCACCGAACAGGTGCACCGGGCGCGCCTGGCGGTGGCTCGTGGGGCGTTGAACGCCGAGGACTGCCGGATGTTGCTGGAGATGCTCGGGTTGGTGCCAGACGCGGACGGCATCCCACCGGTACGCCGTTAGCTGGCGCCGGTAGGTGTCCTTCGCGAGGAAAAGCAACCAGACGACGCGACGGGAGTGATGTGGGGGCGTGCCGACCGGCGGGACCCGGTGGGCACGCCCCCACCTCACTCCGACGGTTGAGCGACCTCGGGCCGGCTCCCCGCCTGGCCCGACCCGCACCAGGCGCGCACCCCCCGTCGGTGCGCCTGCACGTTCAGGCCCGGTGAGAAAAATACCGACCGGTCTCCTTTTTCGGCAATGTCACAGGTAGCTACGTGTGGTGACGGCGGATCCGCACATTCAGCGGACGCGTTGCGTGGAACGCGTGCACGAATGGGTGAAAAGGGGTAACTTCACCCCCCGCTGGTGATCATTTACGTCGCTCGGTGCTCCGGTGGTCACCCCGGAGCGGGAATCGCCGAACGGCGTTGACGAGCCGGAGCCGCAATGCCGCAGCAGCACCGGGCCCATGCCACCCGCCGCGCCATCCTCACCGCCGCTGCCGAGGAGTTCGACCGCGCCGGGTACTCGGCTACCCCGCTGAGCGCCATCCTGCGACGCAGCGGTGTCACCAAAGGGGCCTTCTACTTCCACTTCCCGTCCAAGGAGGCATTGGCCACCGCGTTGATCGGGGCTCAGGAGGCGGTCTGGCCGGAGCTTCGCGAGCGGTGGGCCGGGCGGGGCTGTGACCCGCTGCAGACACTGATCGGGTTCGTCGGGGACGTGGTCGAGCGGATCGCCACCGACGCCGTGGTGCGGGCCGGGGTGCGGCTCTCCTGCGAGGGCGGGGCGATCGACGCTGGCCTGCCCTCCCCGTATCCGCTGTGGGAGCGGGCACTGCACGAGATGCTCGACGGGGCGGCCGGCGCCGGCCTGTTACGGGAGGGAGTGCAGCCGGCGAGCGCTGCCCGCGTCCTGAACGCGGCCTTGGTTGGTGCCCGCGTCGTTTCGTGCGCGCTCAACCGCTGTGCCGACGTGGTGGAGCGGACCCGGGAGCTGTGGCCCGTCCTGCTCCAGGGGGTCGCGGCGGAGGAGTGGCTGCACGACTGGGAGGACGCCGCAGTGCGTTGAGCGGGCCGTCGGTTTCGGACTCGGTGCGGCTGAGTTCCTTGTTCCTCGTTGGTGGGAGCCTCGGGGTGCCTGGGGCGGCACGGACGGAATTGTTCATGGCCCCGGTTCCGCTGTCGTGCTGCTGCACGTGTCACTTGGTTTCGGACGGGGTGGGGCGTCATCGGTGGAGCGACCATCCGCCGTCGTGTTCCAGCGTCTTCCCCGTCATCCGGCGCCGGCATCGCTGAGCAGCCAGCAGATCAGGTCCGCGATGTCGTCCGGGACCGCCCCAGCGGCCGAACGGCATCCGCGCCCCCCAGCGGTGCGTTGCATCTTGGGTGTAGCCGGTGTCGACGGGGCCCGGGTCGACGCAGTTGACCGTCACGGCGTGGGGCCAGCTCGGCCCCGAGGCTCATCGTGAGCTGCTGCAGCGCACCCTTGCTGGCCACGTAGGGCAGCTCGGTCGGCAAGGGGGGAGCGGTGTTGGCCGGAGGTGAACCTGACGACCCGGCCGCCGGGTCGTGCGTGGTCGCGGATCTCGGCATAGCGCTGGACCAAGAGCAACGTCCCGCGCACGTTGGTCGCCCAGGACACGTCCGGTTCGTCGGCCATGCGGGCCGCGAGGTGCTTGACTGCCGCTGCGGGCGTGTGCCGCGACCAGGATGTCGATCGCCCCGAACTCGGCAACGGCTTGATCCACCGCCGCCGGTTCTTCCGGGTCGGCGAGATCGCCCTCGCGGTGCTGGACCCGGCCGGCACCCGCGGGTAGCTCGCGGCAAAGGTGACCGACGACACTCCCGAGGTTGAGGGAATCGACACCCCATGGCTGGGTGGCGTCGCGGGCGGGCCAGGAATACGCGAGAACATCGGCGCCCGGGGTGGCTAACCTGCGGATAGGGGTGTAGGCGATGCCGCACCGGTCACCGGGGCGATCCGGCCGGACAGCGGCGGCGGGCTCGTGATCGGAAGGCTCCACGATCGGCGGCCCGACCGGCAACAGCCGTTCTACCTGCGGTGATCATGTCCGTGACCGGCGTCGCAGGCCCTCGTTTTGGTGTCTGGCGGGATCGTGTTCTAAGCTTTCGGTGCTTCCAACGGGACCCGTTGGAGGGTGCCCGGTCCGGCGGGACGCCGCACGGACCACGCCCCCATCGTCTAGCGGCCTAGGACTCCGCCCTTTCAAGGCGGCAGCGCGGGTTCGAATCCCGTTGGGGGCACGGCAAGACAAGTGAATTGCCACGAGGCCCCGTGGCGCAGTTGGTTAGCGCGCCGCCCTGTCACGGCGGAGGTCGCGGGTTCAAGTCCCGTCGGGGTCGCCACAGCGATCGGCCATGAGGCCGGACGCATCCGGCCAGGTAGCTCAGTTGGTACGAGCGTCCGCCTGAAAAGCGGAAGGTCGGCGGTTCGACCCCGCCCCTGGCCACCTTCAGCCCGCTGGCCTTTCCCAGGTCGGCGGGTTTTTTCGTGATCTTGGTCTGCGTGGCCGCTGATCCGCTGCTGCCCGTTGTTGACCATGGCTGACCGCTGCTACTCGCACGCGGGTTGCACGGCTCGGACTCGACTCGGGTTGTCTCCCCTACCAAAGTGGGGCCGCTCGCGCCATCCCGTCGACCTGGCAACGCCCGACCACGTCGTGTCAAGGGGGCGCCTGCGCTGGGTCCGCAGCCTACCGGCCGGACTGCCCCCTTGACGCGGCGTGGTAGCCCTTGGGGAGGTCGACGGGATGGCGCGCCAGGGCGGCCACCGCGAACCGCAGCGTTGCGCCGTTCGGGCTATCCCGGAGACCTGCCCGCCCGGCGAGGGCATCTTCTCTTCCTGTTCTGCGGCCCGACCGGCGGGGCGCCGATCGTCCTGTCCCGCCCGTGCGCCCGCCGGCCCACTCCGTCGCCCCGGCGCGGGACCGGCCGTCAGGCCGCATGCCCGCTTGCCGGGGCGACACGGACACCGGGGCCGAGCGGGCTTGCGCGGGCGGGTCCCAGCCTGCCGGCCGAGCGGCCCGCCGCAGGCGGGCCGCCTTGACCAGGTAGAGAAAGTTCTCACGACGTACGCCAGGTGACGGGACACACTCCTAGTGCTAGGTTCGTACTAGGGAGATAGGTCGTACAATAGGTGCGGGTTGTCTAAGAAGGAGTGTGGCTGATGTTCGGGCTAGTCGTGCGCTTTGAGTTGCGAGATGAGGACTCTGCCCGCATGTTTGACGAGTTGGTGTCTGAGATTGCCCCGAAGATTCGGGAACAGGAGCCTGGGACTCTTCTGTACGTGGTGCATACGGTCGCTGACTCACCCTTGTCGCGGGTGTTTTACGAGCTGTACGCGGATCAGTCTGCGTTTGAAGATCACGAGTCACAGTTGCATGTTAAGAGGTTTCTGCGCGAGCGTGAGCAATGCCTCAGCGACGTGCGTGTTGAGTTTGTGACTCCTACTGGGGGCAAGGGGTTGAACACGAGTGCTTAATGATTCGCGTGCGATGGGGCGCCGGATAGCTGCCGAGCGGAAAAAGCGTGGCCTTTCTCAAAAGGAGTTTGGCAGCTTGGTTGACCGCTCGGAAACCTGGGTGAGTCAGGTAGAGCGCGGTGTCCGCAAGATTGACCGTATGTCGGTACTTGAGCGAGTTGCAGAGGTACTCGACGTGCCACTTGCTGAGCTTGCTCCTGATGTACCGGTTGCGGCAGTTTCGCCTGAGAAGCCCGAAGTCGTGAGCGATCTAGCTCTTGCTCTGACGTCTTCTGACGCGCTTTGTGCTGTTCTCCAAAGGTCACAGGACGTCGACGTCGAAAAAATGGTCGACTCGGCGATTTTGGCGTGGGATTACACGCACAGTTCATCGTATGATCAGCTTGGCGAGCTGCTGTTGGAAGTGCTGCCAGACATGGAGAGGGCGGCGCGTTCGACAGCAGGCAAGGACCAGAAACGCCTTTTCGCATCGCTCGCAAAATCTTACCACGCTGCCGCAGCTGTTCTCTCGAAGGTGGGCGAAACTTCTGCTGCGTGGGTTGCCGCCGATAGGGCGATAAGTGCTGCAGAACGGGCTAATGATCCGTTGCTCATGGCAGAGGGCGCATTTCGGCTTACGCTCGTATTCCAAGGTGCTCGGTGGTTCGAGTTGGCACGCAGAACTGCGTCCACTGCGGCTGAGGCGTTGAGTTCGGTGCAAAGTAAGGACAATCCAGCTGCACTTTCGTTGTGGGGTGCACTGAACCTGCAATTGGCCGTAGTAGCGGCTCGCATAGACGAAGGGGACGAGGCGTACGAACGTCTTCAGGACGCACAGGATGCTGCTGCCACGCTGGGCAAGGATCGCAATGACTATGATACTGAGTTTGGGCCGACAAATGTTAAGCTCCACGAGGTGGCCGTAGCGGTCGAGCTAGGCGACGCTGGGCGGGCGATACGGGTTGGAGAGTCGCTTGACGCTTCGAGTCTGTCTGCCGAACGACAAGCGCGGCTCCTAATTGATCTTGCGCGGGCGCATACTCAGCGCCGGAACCTCGACGGAGCGGTCTCGTGTCTTCGGCGGGCGGACCAGATCGCGCCGCAGCAGGTTCGCTCCCACGCGCTCGTGCGAGCGGTCCTCGCAGACCTCACTCAGTCGGGCTTCTCCGACAGTCCTGATCTTCGTCAGCTCGTCGCTGACCTGGGACTTCCCATCTAAGCCGGACATTTGCTAAAGCACCCGCACTTAAAGTGTTGACCCGCACTTTGAGTGCGGGTACTCTCGTTCTTGTCAACAAAACGGCCCGGTGGGGCGGCTACCCCGACCGGGCCGAGAGGTGGACTTAGCGGGCGGCTACCCGCGGGGTCCCAGCGCCGAACTTGCGGTTCCGTGCGCTTGGTTGAGCGTAGCTGGCGCTGGGTCTTGTCGGCCAGTCCGCCCGTGGGTCCCTGACTTACGGGAGAAGATCACGTGACTGCGGTGTTTGCGGTTCCTGTGGA
>NZ_BMMK01000031.1:0-57534 GCF_014645795.1 Longimycelium tulufanense
GACGACTGTCCGCAGCAAGGAAGTAACCACATCAACGCGATCCACCGTTAACTTGACACACCCTCGATCTCCTGAGATGGAGTTGTGGAGTGCCCGGCCGGGGTCGGGAGTCGGTTAGCCCTGGACCTTGACCTGCTTGGTCAACCAGGTACAAAACTGGTGGTCAAGGATCTGGGCGTGGGGCTGGCGTCGAGCGGGCCATGTCTCCACCGTGTCGGCGGTGAGTTCCGGGATGACCTGGCTCCAGACTGGCTGTCCGATGGGGCGTTCGAACACGGCGAGCACGGTGGGACGGCCGGGCTGGTCGGATCGCAGGATGACCCGGTGCCCCCGTACGGTGTCACCGGTAAGGCTCCAGGGGGTGGGAACGTCGACGTCCCGTGCGGCGGTGACCACAGTGACAGTGGCCGGGCCGTGGGGGGCGAACCGTCCGGGCTGGGTGGTGCGTAGCCATGCCGGCAGAGAGCTGGACATGAAGATCGTTCCTTATCTGTTGGGCTGGATGTGGCGGAGGTGGGGGCCGTCCGGCCGGAGGGGGTTGGGCAAGGAGAACGGGGCCACTGCGGGCATCGCGTTCAGGCGCCACGCCAGCGCAAGCCTGGAGGAGGGGAGGTACAGATCAGCGCCGGTTTGCTTGCCCGGCTTCCGTGGTCGCAGGTGGCTCTCACACTCGTTACCCAGATGGCTTCGATTCGACCTCCCGTACTCAGGTTGGCGCGAGAGGTACTTGCCCCAAAGGGGAATCAACCAGCCAGGCACAGTACGACGCGGGCTGGACGCGCAAATTGCGCGTCCCCCCCGCGTCCGGTGTCGTGGGTCAGATCAACCCAGGCATTTCTTTCCGTCGGTCTGAGCGACCCGCGTGTACCAGGCCCGCTCGACGGCGTCGGGGTCGCCGAGCCTCCGCTGCTCGTGCGGTCGGAAGCACGACTCCTGGGCGGGCTTCCCCTTGTACTGGATTTTCACCCAGATCCACGAATCGCCGCAGTGGATGTAATACGATCCGTATTGTGCGGGTGCGGTGGACTTGTAGAAACCGCACCTCGCGTAAAGGTCGGGAGGCGTCGCCGCCGCGGTCGGCGTGAACACTGCACCCAAGGCCGCAGCGATCGCGGCGCATCCCACGACAAAACGCTTCATCATATGCACTCCTGACTGGGTTTCGGGCACGGAACATCAACCGCCTTCTTTGCTATTTCTGCCTGAAGCAGCTGACCTTGGTGTTCCGAGAGCGGACGGTTGTCTTGCCTTCTCCACTGTGAATGATCAACAGATGCCGTGGCAATGCCGTTGCGTTGCCAAACCGCAGAAACATGGCAACGCCTCGGCGATGCGCGGTGAGGAAAACCGGGTGTGGTGGCGGCGAATCCGCGATCATGTGACGCTTTTTCCTCGGCTCTCCGTGGCATCAGGGCCGTCGTGAGCGCGGTCGGCGGCGGCCGTAGGCGATGCCGTCCCGGATGGCTCGCTCGACCTCGCGTTTGCCCAGGGGTTCTTGGGTGCGGCGCCGGCACTCCTCAGCGGCCTGGGTGAGCGCCTCGGTGATGGTGTGGTCGTCGAGCTCCGGGAAGGTGGCCAGTGCCACTGCGGCGCGGAGCACCGTGATTCGACGCTTGCCCTCTCGTGCGGTGGCCACCTTCTCGGCTTCGCCGTCGAGGGCGGCACGGAGGTAGGCCGGATGGTGGGTCGCCGCGGCGCGGGCCGTGTCCCGTTCGGGTGGAGGCGGTGGGGTCAGGGCGAGGGTCAGCCAGTCCGGCAGCGGCCGCACGGGAGCGTCGTGGACGACGCGGTAGCGGCCTTCGGGTCGCACTGAGCCGGCGGCGACGACATAGCCACCGATGCCGCGGGTGTCGATCCGCCAGCCCAGGGTGCCCACCGTGTTGCGCAGTTCCACCGTGGCGGGGGCCTCGAAGTACAGGTGCAGGCCGCCAGTGGTCCGGACGGTGAACGTGTCGGTCGGCACTGGCTGTCCGGCCCGGGCCGCCAACTTCACCAGGACGTCACGGCCCCCGCGGGCACCGGCCCACTCGGGCGGGGGCCGGTGGCCGTGGGCGATGTCGAGGTCGATCACGAGCAAGCCGGCGGGTCCGGTCGGGATCCCGATGTTGAACGGCTGGGCCCAAATCTTGCGGATCACGGTGGGGTCGGTGGTGGCGCATGCCTCCCATCCGACGTGCCCGTCCTGGCACACCCCGAGTCCTCGGCAGTTCTCTGCGCTGTGCCAGAAGGGCCGTTTTCCACCGGGGACGAGGGGGAAGACGGGCCAGCCTCGCTCGGCGGCCGCCAGTGCCGCACGCATTAGCTGGCGGGGTGGGACATGCGGCGGTGACATGGTTCTGAACTCCTTGGGGTGCGGCGTGTCCCGGCATAGGCGGGCACGGGCTTGCGATCGCGGCGCACAGGAGCACCGGATGGGGTGGGGTGCGCGCTGGGCACCACTGACACCACCGTGGCTGAGGATGCGGCAAGCAGAAAGGGTTGAGGCGGTGCCAAATCTGGCAATGCGGCAACAGCTGAATGGTGGTCGCAGCCTGACCAACGGGATCGGATGTGGGCTTCTGCGTGGTGGGAGTTCTCGTGCAGTGACAGCTTGGGTGCCGGGGCGTGCGGCCGGGGTAGGGCATCCCCGACCGCACGACACTCTCCTACTCAGTCGAGTGGGGTGGTTCCGGGCATGCTCAGCCAGGCGACGGTCGGTTCTGCGATGGCCGACCAGCCCGAGTTCTGACATGCAAAGAAGTGGTCGTCGCAGGCGACGACGTCGCCAACCGACAATGACCGGTTGCCGCGCTCGCGGTACTGCGTCACGTGGGGATCCGGCTCCGTGACGTCGGGGTTGTGGTCGGCGTTGTAGAGCGCGAATGCCTTGTTGCAGGCGGCGATGTGATCGGGTGCGGTGCAATCGTCGTAGTGGGCGACGAGGACCACATCATGGTCGTGTTGGTAGCCGTCGATCATCGCCTTCCTGTTGGTGTTGTGATAGATGTGTACATGCATGGTCGTCTTCTCCCATGTTTTTCTGAGGCAGTGTGACGTGTGCTCTCTTGAGTGAGTTCACATATTTCAGTCGATGTCCTATTGGGACAGTCAGGAGATTTTTCGAGTCGGTTCCTGGCCGGGTCACGCAGACGTGTCACTGCTCGAGGTGGACTCGGACGGGTAGTCCTGGCCGGGATGCGGTCCCGGCAAGGACACCGCCGTCACAGCTCGATGATGGCGATCTGGCCGATCTGCTCCGGTGGGATGCCCAACTCGGTCAGCAGCGCCAGGATGCGCTGTTCCTGGAGCTGGCCGGCCTTGGCGAGGAAGTTGCCGAACCAGTAACGGAAGCTCTCGTCGAAGGGACCAAGCCCGCTGCCGGACTCGTCGACCCCCGTCACCACGCACGGCCCAGAGATCACGGGTGGCCCCTCGGGACACTTCAGCAGCCCGCGTACGTGGGCTCGCTCGCGATCGCTGGCCGCATAGTCACCGGAGGCGACATCACGCAGGAGCTGTTCCATGAACAAGCTCGCGCAGACGTTGAGCGTGCTGGTGGTCAGGCTGTTCTCGCCGACCCAGAAGTCCACGCCCCGCAGGTGGTGCATCCTCTCACGAAGAGGGTCACCGACGAGGCGGTCGACGTCCGGCCCCGGGTTGTGCCGGTCGATCTCGATCACCTCGACGTGGTCCATGCCCAGCGAGATCGCGAGCATCGTGTCCGGGTTGTCGCTCTCGTCGGGATCCTCGTCAGGGTTGGGCGTCCACGTCGCCGCGTCCGGGCCGGACTCGGTGCTCTCCTCGGTGGTAACGTCGTCGATTCGTTCCATCAGGTCGTGTAGGCCGCTGTTGGCCATGATGGTGTTCCTCTCTGTCGTGATCCTGGTCGGGGCAGGTTTGGCGTCCCGCCCGTCGGTCGCGTAAGTGCGGATGCGCGTTGGCGGTTGCGGCGGCTCCTCCTTCCGCTGTGGCTGGGGGTCGAGATCGGTAACCCGCTCGTGGGGGGGTCAGCGGCCTCTGCACTGTCGTGTCGTTTGTGCGCGTGCGAGTCTGCTCACCGGAGAGAGCAGTCCCGGTAACCCTGAGAGCGGTCCAGGGCGGCTATCCTGGAGTTGTGGCCCGCTGACAAGGCGTCGGGTGTTCCTCTCCGCCGTTCCTGGGGTGGGCCGCGTGTGCTGGTGAGAAGTTTGGCGAGCCCTTCGTGGGTAGCGGCGTCGGGAAACCACGCTGCTCGATCGCCGGCACATCGGGTGTGCCCGGCGGGAGTCGTTTTCCGCCGGGCACACCTGGGTCTGTTCCGCCGACAAGAACGGTGATCCGGATCGGGTTTCGCTGCGGTTCAGGTGTGTTGCTGTGAATCAGGACGGTCAGTCCTTCAGATTCTTGTTCGTGAGGCGGTCGACGAGGGCCTTCACGAGATCGGGGATGTCGATGACGATCCATCCCAGTGTGAACATTGCGACGACAGCCACGGCGTCACTGAGTAGGTTCCACATTGGATGTTCCTCTCGGGTGTTCCTGGATCCGGTGGGTTTGGCGTCCCACCCGGTTCATCAGGGGAAGTCAGTCGGCGAGCAGGCCGCTGTTCGGCATATGCCGCTGAGCCTCGGTACTGTTGGTCGGTGGCTGTGGGAGGGGAAGGGCAGCCGGTTTGTCGTGCAGCACAGCAGGGTGACCGGTGACGGTGTAGTGATCCCTTCGGGCGCTTGCTGTGGCCTCCTGTTCGTTGGGGTAGAAGGGCTGTCCAGTCCTGCCACCGTCCACACAGGTGGGACACAGGTAGGTGTGGCGGTGGCCAACGACGCCATGGCGGCGGACGATGGTGATGGGGTGCGGCCTGTAGTCGTACTCGCTGGCGGCGGCGAGGATCTCGTTCAAGGCCACGAACCACGTGGTGCACTGGTGGAGGGAGAAGGGCTGCCCGGTCGGGGTGATGACGGTGGGCAAGTACAGGGTTCCTCCACCGCTGCGGGCAACGTCCTGGTACTGACCGACGAGGTAGCCGTCGGCGAACACGCGGAGAGCGCGGTGCTCGCTGATTTTGATGGTGTGGCGGCGGGACTCATTGAGCCGCAATGCGTGACTCCATTTCTCTCACGTTTGCAAGCAGGTACCTGAAACCTCGATTCGCTCGGCTCGATCCGCGATGTGTCCCCAGAGGTCGCTCAGAGACGCGAGGGCCAGTGTGGTCAGGGAGCGGTCGGGCTGAGCGGGGGTGGAGTGATGTGAAAACCTGCTGCGGTAAAGACATCGCGGGCCCACTGGCGGCAGGCTTTGCGCTCGTGGTCATCGAGCTGGGTGTCCCAGTCCCGGTCCGGTGACGGCACGACGAGCCGTGTGAGGACCTTGGCGGCGGCGTCCAGCTGTGCGGTTGTCACGCTCGGGCTGTCGTCTGGGGGTGAGGCTGGTATTCCCTCAGCTACTCCGGGAGGGTTGACAACACCGCGGTGCTCTATTGAGAGCGGGGTTTCGGGGGGTGCGGTGAGAACGGGGTGGTCTGGGGACGCACCGTGGGCGGTGTCCGTATCTGCCATGGCGGCGATGAACTGTTGCCAGGTGTCGTCTTTTGGGTCGGCGGCGTCGGGGTCACTTCCCAACTCATCCTCGACGGGGTTCGCCTCGGTCCTTTCCGCCTGGACATTGTCTGGTGGAGCCGCGACGGGCACGTCGCCCGAGCCGGAGACTGGCACCTCCTCGACCGGGGCCGGGCTGGGTGGCGCCGGTTCCGGTCCGCGGTGATCGCTGTCGCTTTCGGTGACCAACCGGTGGAACGCTGCGGCCCGGGCAAGGTGTTGGTCCCGCTCGGCCACGAGCGTGTCGATCTGTTCCTGAAGCCGGTCGGCGTCGCTCTGAGCCTTCGCTGCCCGCGCGGGTGCGTAGTAGCGGGCCGTTGCCAATCGGACGGCTTCCAAGTCCGGGTGGGACAGCCAGTGCTGCAACACCCCCTGGGTCAGCGCGGTCACGCGGTCTTCGGTGCGGGTCGGCACCGTGCTCGAGGTGAGGTGCCCCGTGGCGCGGCGTACGGACAGGCCCAGCCGTTCACCGTCGAGGATCGTCTGCGGTCGGATGCCGCGGGTGCCCCCGATGAGGGTGATCCCGTTCGCCGTGAGCGGTGAGGGATGGGGGTCATAGCCGGTGACGCGGCGGTCCGTGTCCTCGAGGGTGTCGCCCCAGTCCACGTCGATGTCCTGGGGAACCACGGTGTCGTCGTCGGGATAGGGGTGCCGTTCCGGAGATACGGTGACAGCACCTGCGATGCGGTCGGCGCGGACGACGTACCGGGTCCGCCCGGTGGTCCAGTTCGTGGTGACGGCCGCGGTGGCCGTGCCGTAGCGACCGAGGTTGAGACGGACGATCTCCGGGGTTCGGCAGTCCTCCTGCTCCGTCGTGGTGGGCGTTGGCCGTAGGCTCGGGTCCACAGGTGCCGGGGTGGCTGGCGCGGCCTCGGGGTGCTCGTGTCCTGGGGCTGCGGTGTGAGCGGTGTTGGGCCCCGTCACCGCGCTGGTGCGGGGATGAGCCAGCACGTCGGCCAGCATTAGGGCCAGCGCCGCAGCGGCTGTGGCTTCGTCGTCTCGACGCAGGTACACCACACCGGCGGCGGTGTCGACCCTGTTACAGGTGGCGGTCTGCTCGATCCGATATCCGGCGGCCTCGACCTGGGCACACAGATGCTCCAGCGGCGACGGGGTGGGCTCCGGCCTGCCGACGGAGTCGACTCCCGCAGCCTGGGTAGACGCGAGAACCTCCGCCGGAGCCAGTTCCGTGGACGCCGCAGCGGACTGGTCCCGAGGCTCGGTCTGACCGATGTCGAACACCGCCTCCAGCCGGAGGTTGGCCGGGATCTGCTCGCCTACGTGGGCCGGCAACGCTCGCAGCCCGCACTCCCCGCTGCGGACGCGACGGCCACGCACCTTCCACTCGTCGAACGTGGCGACGTCCCGCACGGCGACACGACGTTCCTCGGCTTGAAGCGCGAGCATGACCTTGGCGGCCGTGGACAGCCGGCGGACACTGTCGGCGGCCCCCTCCAGCACGGCCAGCCGGCCCGCGGTGGCCTCGCGATCACCCAGCACGATCCTGGTGCGGCGAATCAGGTCGGCGTCCCGGCGGCGGGCATCCTCGCGGTGACGTGGGGTGGTGCGGCGAACCATAGCGATTGTCCTTTCTGTGCTCTGGTGGCGTGCTCGGGCAGGGGCACATCCCTGCTGGGACGTGCCCCTGCCGTGGTGGTGCTCGAATGGGGTGGCCAGCTGGCGTCGCAGTGAGTCCTGCCGACTCGCGCCGGGAATCCGTGCCCGGACGATCTCGGGCAACACGACGGATGAGGCGGTGAAGCAGGCCCCGGGATACCGGTATGGCGGGCGACGGTGGTCGGTCACGCACCCGGTGAGACGGCTGAGAGCAGCTCGTAGGCGTGCTGCTTGCGCTGTGCCACGTCGGCGCTGATCAGCGTGCGCGTAGCCCGCGCCGTGGTGTTCTTGGCGGGAGCGAAGTGGTCCAGATACTCGCCCACCGCCTGCAATCCGGCAGCGGCGCTCCCGCGGATAGCGGCGTTGGTGGGCGCCTCCCGGAACAACGACATCAGCGTGTCCTCACGCCGTGTGGCGTTGGCACGGGCCCGTGTCGAGGGGTCGGGCTCGAGAGGCCAGACCTGGCGGATGATCTCGCGAAACGCAGCGTCGGTCAGCTCCTGTTCACAGAGCTTCTCGACAGCATGCTCGAACTCCTCGGCATAGGCCCACATCAGGCCCAGCGTTTGCCGTGCCTCCTCGACTTTGCCCTTCAAGTCGCCGGAGTGCCGGATCGACACCGACGATACCGCCTCGGCCAGCCCCAGCCGCCACGTGTTCGCGCACACGACTCGTACCGGGGTAATCAGCACCCGGAACGCGGACGTCCCATCGTGCGAATTCAACGCGGCCACGTAAAGATCGAAGTCATCGACACCGGCCACACGCAGCCCCTCGGGCAGTTTCATGGTCACGAACACCTGGCGGCCACGCCGCAGCGAGCCCGCGGTCTCGAACTCCGCGCCCGCTTCACGCACCAGCACGTCCAGAAACTCCGCGTGCTCCTCATTCTGAATGTGCCGATAGCCCGCCCCGACCACCGCGTCACCCAGCGACTCCATCTCACCGGTGATCGGGTGGTCACGGACCACAGCGAACTGGCCGCGCACCGGCACGGTCTGTATGCCGCTGCCAGCCTGCTCGTAACCCATAAGCCGAATCTTGCGCACATTCCACCCGCCCAGATGGGCCACCTCCATCACCTCACGCGCGCTCAACCCGTACGGAGTCACCGTGCCCAACTGGTGCCAGGCCGGCTGACGAGCCGAGAAAAACGCGGCGCGACCGTTGCTCAGTACCTCAATTTCATGAGCCATGGCGTCACCCCTATCATTTGTGTGGTTAAGAACAGGAGAGATGGGGCACGGCAACTCGCATCGCAGTCAACGGCAGCGGTGTCCGGCGACGTGTCCCGATCATGGCCGAATCTTCGGCACGCGATACCGCCAATGGAATCCGAAGTAACTTTCGCTTCATGAATGTTTTCGGCTGGCGTTGCCGCAACCTGATCTACTCGTCAAAAAGCAGACACTGGCGAGCATCGTCCGCGGCGTCAACGGCCAAGTTCCTCATCCGCTTCGGCGGCAGGCCGAGCTGAATGGCCCAGGACAGCAAGCGGGCGACCCGATGCCCGGGCTCGGCGGCATCGGCACAACAGAGCGCGATGTCCGCCATGGCACCGTCGCCCCGAATGACAGCAGCGAATGCCAGCAAGACGGCGGGCTCTGCCCTGAACGGGGGCGGGGTGCCTCGTGTGAGGGCGAGCCAGAGGCGGTCAGCGGCCGGGGCGTCCTCGCCCATGCAGAACGACAAGCAGGCATCCCGCACGTGGTGATCGGACAACGCCAGGGCCAGCGCAACGACCTCGTCGTCGGAGACCGGCAGGTGGCCCTCGTGTGCAGCTCGCAGCGCCCGCTGCAGGTCGGCGAAGCCTCGCTGGGCTCGGTGTGCGACCAGCCTGTGCGCAGAGCACAGCGAGGCCACAGCCTCTGCGCGTAGGCGGTCCGCCCGCCGTGCCAACACGGTCTCGTCGACCGCGGGCGTGAGCAGGGCGGCCATCTCCTCGCGGCTGGCGAACGTGACCGCCCCGGCTGCCGCCGCGGCCGCAGCCACGGGTGAACTGGACTGGTCGGCCACGACCCCGCTGCAGTCGGGATCGTCGTAACACCGCCACTGTGCTCCAGCGGTCGCGGACGGGGTCCACAGCGCGTGGACGACGTCGATCCCATCCTGACGCAGCGCCCTACTCATGCCTTCAACCAGCTCGCGGTGAGGCGGCGACGCCGACGAGTGGTCCATCCCACCGACAATGATCAGGAAGGTCGCGATCACCTTCTGGGACACCAGTGGGCAACAGAGCGTTGCCGCAAGCTCCGGCACCGCGCCGGGTGGGACAAGGTCGGCCCGCACCACCAGCCCCAGCCGTGCGGAATCAGCATCCTGGGTGACCAGGACAAGCGAGTCCGATGGATAGAAACCCAACAGGAAGGGCACCGCGGCGATCAGATCACCAGGTCCACTCAGATTCAGACGTGACATGCTCAACAAAATCTCCTTTCAGAATAGTTTCGGACCAGCACGGAGGTTCGCCACATCGGCGTGAAGCGTGCGTCGAGATAGCTGGTGGCATACCCGTAACCAAGAAAGAGTGAGGTGGTCACCCGATCACAGTCGGGTAACCACCTCAGGTCATTCTTCGAATTAATGCAGGAGGGTTTTCTGCCGGTTCAGCGAATCGGTCGTTTTCTCGCTAAGATCATCAAACCCGGCGACCCACACCAGCGCGTCGTGTTGCCCCAGGCTGTAGTCGTCCTGCTGGCCGGTAGCCGAGCTGGTTCACGATCTCGTCGAACGGCCGTAGGGAGTTGGGGATCAGCGATCGCGAGGGCGCGGCAGAAGACGATCCCGGTCCGAGGAAGTAGCAGAGGGCACCCCACGGTCTTGATCGTGTAGTTGTTGTCCGTGCGTGCCTTGCGCGGTGGCCCTCGTGGTTGAGCAGTACCACTCGACCGGCGATCAACGCGGCATTGGCGGAATGTTATCGCCGCAGACCGCGGCCCAGAGCCTTGCCTGAATTGGATTCACGGCCCCTACAGGGCGGGGTTCTGTTTCAGCACCGGCTACAGTCCGTGCTGACGGACGGGGCGGAATACCGCGTCACGCAGGTCTCGCAAGCCGCGGTCCAGCAACCGGAGGGAGAGCATCACCGCCACGAGGTCGGTGGGGTTGGCGAAGGCGATGACCAATGTGTGGTTCGAGGACGTGATGACCAGTTCGACCATGCCGTTCTCGCGGCATCGGATGGCGGTTGATGCCTGGTCGCTGATGTGGAACACGGTTTCCCGTTGAGGGAACATGGCGAGCTCCTGTGGCGTTTGTGGCGTTGTCTGTGTGGGGGCCGCAGCGCCCCGACTCGGGGGAGCGTGGGGAAGAAAGTCGGGGCGCTGCGGCGTGCCCGCGCTGATCGGTGGCGCGGGCGGGCACGGCAGGAACGGGGCCCGGTCGGGGCGGTGGCGCGCCCATTCCTACCGGCGAATGGGCGGAGAAGGTCAGGCGCTTCGCCGAACCTGCGGGTAATAGGGAATGCGGTCGGCGTGGTGTTGCTGGCGGAGCTTGGCGACGGTCGGTTGGGCTCGGCTCGGGAGGGTGTGCCGGGCGTGGCGGGGTTGCCGCCTACGAGGCTGCAGGGCGCGACGGCGTTCGATTTCGCCGTAGACGAGGGTGATGGTCAGCCAGGCGAGGAAGACGGCGAGCAGTTCCCAACCGGACAGCGACATTGCGGTGTCCATCGGGCTCACCGCAGCCGAATGACGGTGCGGTGGTCTGCGGCACCCGCGTGGGTGGTGTCGATGAGGGCGTGCTGGACCAGGCGGGTGTCGCCCGGCTGCCAGTCACAGCGTTCCGGGGTGACCCACCAGGTGACGGGTCCGCCGCACATCCGGGTCGGTGGGGCGGGTACCACCGTGGTGGTCTCGCTCCAGTTCGCGCTTGGGCAGGCACAAAGCTGTGGGTAGAGCCGTGCCGTGGGGGTCACGAGGAACAGGGCACGTCCGGCCGGGGTCAGGATCACCGGCGCTGGATGGCGACGTAGTGCGGGGCGTTGGGAGGCCGCCAGGCCCCAGCCCACGGGAACGGAGATCACGTCGAACGCCTCGCCGGTGACCAGCAGCAGCGAGTAGGGCTGGGTGTCCCACCACGCCCGGACTTGCCGGGGCTCGGTGCTGGCCTGCTCACGGGGCCATATCGGGCTCAACCCCGCCGTGACAAGGCTGGTCGCTGGGTTGCGATAGCGCCCCTGCCACCACGGGGAACCCGGAAGGACAGCCCATCCGTGGTGGGTGAAGGAGAGCGCGGCGTCCCGGAGCGCGGCCAGGTGCAGGGTTTGCCTGGAGACCCTGGCGGGTTGAGGGGGTGTGAGGCGGACGCTGATGCGTTGCGGCATGGCACCTCCCGGATCTCGTACGCGGCGAGCCCACCCGACAGGAAGGGTGGGGCTCGGACTGTGATTCACTGCATATATCTCACGTTGCGATAGCCAACATACAAGCTGCACTGCAACATATCGATGCATCGAAAGGGGGATCGTGGCTGGTCTCCGTCCGCGACCCGGCACACTGGCGGCGCTGATCACTCCAGGGAGGTCCTTTGCCCACGCCGAAGTCGAACCCGACGATGCAGCGCCTCCAGCTGGGCTTGGAGCTCAAGCGCCTGCGTGAGGAGACCGGTGTCTCCCGTGAGGAGATCACCGAGCGCTTGGGCTGGCACCCCACGAAGCTTTCGCGTGTTGAGCAGGGCTCGGCCACGGTCTCCGCAACAGAGATCGAGGTGTTCGCGGCACTGTTCGAGGTTACGGGTAAGGCGGCGGACCGACTGCGCACGCTGGGCAAGGAGGCGCGTAAGCGAGGCCGCTACGGCAAGGTCTCGGACTGGGCCCGCCAGTACGTCGGTATGGAGGCCAGCGCGGCCGAGATCCTGATCTTCTCCGAGGAGTTGATGCCCGGTCTGCTCCAGACCCGGGAGTATGCGCACGCGGTGGCGGAGGCGTCGGTGCTCGCCAATCCGGCCGACATCGACCAACTCGTCGAGAGTCGGGTCCATCGTCGTGACCGGCTTACCAGCTCTGATGCTCCGGCCGTGTCCGTAGTGCTCAGCGAAGCCGTGCTCCGTCGCCACGTCGGGGGTGCCGTCGTGATGCGTGATCAGCTCCGGCTGCTCCAGGATCTGCGGAAGCTGCCCCATGTCACGATCCAGGTGCTGCCCTTCAGCGCCGGAGCCCACGCTGCCATGGGGACCTCGTTCACTCTGCTCCGGCTTGCCGAGACGGGGAAGACCACGGTCTATCTGGAGGACATCACAAGCAGTGACTACCTCGATCGACCGCAACACATCCGAGCCTATAGGCTGGTGTTTGACCGGCTGCGTGTGGCTGCGCTCGGTGAACACGAGACCGTCACAATGCTCGACCGGGTGATCAAGGAACTCGACTAGTTGGGGGTGCGCGATGCTCGCCCCAGACCTCTCCCGTCGCCGGTGGCGCAAGTCCAGCTACAGCAACGGCACCGGCGCTTGCGTGGAGATGACCCAGGGATCTGGCTGGACCGCGATCCGGGACAGCAAGCACCCGACGGGTCCCGCACTGATCGTGACCAAGACCCAGTGGGCACAATTCCTCACTGCGGTCAGGAATCGCTTCTCTCGTTGATCTCACCTTTCATCCATTCCCGATCGGATCGCCACTACCGTTCATCAGGGCGACCCGATCATGTTCAGGTCCGACATGGTTTGCGCATGAGTCGTTGCCTTCGTGACCGTTGTCAGCAGTGGCAACGGTGTTCCCTTCCGCTCTGCTTATGCGGCGTGCACGCTGGAGCAACCAATGAACCGACATGGGCAGCGCAGGAGCGTGTACCTCCCCACCGCTGACGCGGAACTCTCCTGTGGCCCGCCGTCGTTGGCCGCCGCTGTCGTTCCTTGTTCACCGGCAGGAACATGGGGAAGAACTGTCGGCGTCGGCCAAGGCACTTCATCGGGGAGGGTGAAGTGGGCGACGCGACGTTTCCCCGCGGGACCGAACACCACGTTGTGGCGCGACGTCGGTGTGTCCCATGGCCGTGGCGCGACCGCCTCGTGCACGACATCTCGCTCGATCGTGGCTTGCTCTCCGAGCACCACCGGTGGCAGCGTGGATACCCGCGCGGGGCCGCTGGCCACCGCGCCTGCGGGATCGACCGGGCACCCTCATGAGCACCGGCGAGGGCCGGCGGACCAACGCGCCGGGCCGCGATCCCGAGGAACTGGTGGTGCTCGTTCCTGATGAGCCGCCAGCCTTGACTCCTGCCGCGGCCAAGCTTCTGTTGAAGATCCTGTCGGAGGCCAGCGGTCAGCAGGAGTGAATCTCATCGATGTTGTTGAATGACGGGAGCCGGTGAGTGTATTTCGCATTTTTTTGGCGGGTGTCCACGGAGGACAACCAGGACCCGACGGCGTCACGGAACTGGCAGTACACGCGGGCGCGATCGCTGATCGAGCCGCATGGCGGCAGCATTGTCGCTGAGTACTCCGATGTGGGGCATTCCCGTTCGGTGCCGTGGCAGCGTCGTCCGGGATCGAAGGCCCTGTTGGACGCACTGGCCGACCCGAACCGCGGTTTCGACGCCGTGGTGATTGGGGAGCCGCAGCGCGCGTTCTATGGCAACCAGTTTGGGAACACGTTCCCGCTGTTCGTGCACTATGGGGTGCAGTTGTGGGTGCCCGAAGTCGGCGGTCCCATCGACCCGACCAGCGAGGCCCATGACCTGGTGATGTCGGTCTTCGCTGGGATGAGCAAGGGCGAGCGCAACCGCATCAAGCTTCGCGTGCGCACCGCCATGGCGGCCCAGGCCGAGTTGGAGGGCCGATTCCTGGGCGGGCGGCCGCCGTACGGCTACCGGCTGGTGGACGCGGGGCCGCACCCCAACCCGGCCAAGGCCGCCGAAGGTCGCCGGCTCCAGCGCCTGGCACCCGACCCCATCACGGCCCCGGTGGTGGAGCGGATCTTCGCCGAGTACGTCAGCGGGCTGGGGATCTACGCCATCGCCGAAGGACTGGCCCGGGACGGGATCCCCTCGCCCTCGGCCTACGACCCTCGCCGGAACCCGCACCGCTGCGGGACGGGGTGGGCCAAGAGCGCGGTCCGCGCGATCCTGCTCAACCCCCGCTACACCGGCTACCAGGTGTGGAACCGGCAACGCAAGGACGAGGTGCTCATCGACGTCACCGACGTCGCCCTCGGCCACGAGACCAAACTGCGGTGGAACACAACCGAGGACTGGATCTGGTCCGAACGCCCCGCCCACGAACCGTTGATCAGCAGGGAAACCTTCGAACTGACACAAGAACTGATGCGGGCACAAGGGAAACGTCCCCATCAGCGCAAACCCCACCGCTCCCGCCACGGCTACCAGTTCAAAGGGCTCCTGCTGTGTGGCATCGACGGGTGCGGCCGCCGGATGCAGGGTCAACGCAACCACGACGAGTCCTACTACCGCTGCCGCTTCCCCCAGCAGTACGCCCTCGCCCAGGG
Source organism: Longimycelium tulufanense (assembly GCF_014645795.1). GTDB lineage: Bacteria > Actinomycetota > Actinomycetes > Mycobacteriales > Pseudonocardiaceae > Longimycelium > Longimycelium tulufanense. Next base: position 14,611 of record NZ_BMMK01000031.1, read on the forward strand.
GCTTGAGCATCCGCGCAACGTCTACCTGCGCGAACGGGAGTTGGTCGACCCCTTGGAACACTGGCTGGGCCGCGTGTTCGACCCCGACTATCTGGAAGACACCGTGCGCCGACTCGCCGCAGCAGCCGGCGACACCACCACGACCGCGGCACCGGTCGCCGCGGCGCAGGCCCGCATCCAGCGCTGTGAGGCGCGCCTGGCCCAGTACCGGGCCGCGTTGGACGCCGGAGCCGACCCCGTGCTGGTCGCGGAATGGATCGCCGAGGTCGAAGCCGAACGCACCGCCGCCACCGCCGAACTCAAAGCGCACAAACAGCGGACACGGCAGCTGACCGCAGACGACATCCGGCACCTCGTCCACAACAGCACAAAGGCCCGGCGGGCACTCCGCCGGGCCAAACCCGAGGACAAAAACGAACTCTACCGCCAGCTCGGTCTGCGGCTCGTCTACCAGCCAGAACGTCACCTGGTCTCGGCCGAGGTCAACCCCGTGGGGTTTCTGATGTGTCCGAGGGGGGACTTGAACCCCCACCCCCTTGATCGGGGACTAGCACCTCAAGCTAGCGCGTCTGCCATTCCGCCACTCGGACTCGACCACACGGCGGCACCGCGCCGTGTGCGCGGAAAGGATAGCTGATCGCCGGCACACCCCCCAAACGGGGTCCCCGGGGCTGGGCGGCGGTGGTAGGAAGACCGGGTGAGCGAGCACACCGAGCCCCCACAGGTGCCGGCACCGTCCGGCCTGGCCCAGGCCGAGGACGAGGCCGTCGCGCTGACCAGCGAGCTGATCCGGATCGACACCACCAACACCGGAGACCCCGCGACCGGCGCGGGGGAGCGGGCCGCAGCCGAGTTCGTCGCCGGGAAGCTGGCCGAGGTGGGCTTCGAGACCACCTACGTCGAGTCCGGGGACACCCCGGGCCGGGGTAACGTCGTCGCCCGCCTGCCTGGGGCCGACCCCGCCCGGGGTGCGCTGCTCATGCACGGCCATCTCGACGTGGTGCCCGCTGATGCGGCCGAATGGTCGGTGCATCCCTTCTCCGGCGCGGTGCAGGACGGCTACGTGTGGGGCCGGGGAGCGGTGGACATGAAGGACATGGTCGCCATGACCCTGGCCGTGGCCCGCCGTTTCCGGCGCGACGGCATCACCCCGCCCCGCGACATCGTGTTCGCCTTCCTCGCCGACGAGGAGGCGGGCGGCCTGCAGGGCTCGCACTGGCTGGTCGACCACCGTCCTGAGCTCTTCGAGGGCTGCACCGAAGCCGTCGGCGAGGTCGGCGGCTTCTCCGTCACGTTGCGCGACGACGTGCGCGCCTACGTGGTCGAGACGGCGGAGAAGGGCATCGCCTGGCTGCGGGTGCGGGTGCGGGGCCGCGCCGGCCACGGCTCGATGCTGCACGAGGACAACGCCGTCACCCGGCTCGCCGAGGCGGTGGCCCGGCTGGGCCGGCACCGCTTCCCGCTGGTGCTCACCGACTCGGTCCGGGAGTTCCTGGCCGCGGTCACCGAGCTGACCGGGGTGGAGTTCGGCGAGGAGGACCTGGACGGGGCCGTGGCCAAGCTCGGCGGCCTGGCACGGGTGATCGGGGCGACCCTGCGCGACACCGCCAACCCGACGATGCTCTCGGCCGGCTACAAGTCCAACGTCATCCCGTCGGTGGCCGAGGCCGTGGTCGACTGCCGGGTATTGCCTGGCCGGCAGGAGGCGTTCGAGCGGGAGCTGGACGAGATCCTGGGCCCGGACGTGGAACGCGAGTGGATCGCCAACCTGCCGCCGGTACAGACCACGTTCGACGGTGACCTGGTGGAGGCCATGCGCACCTCGATCCTGGCCGAGGACCCGGAAGGCACCGTCGTGCCCTACATGCTTTCCGGCGGCACCGACGCCAAGGCGTTCGCCCGGTTGGGGATGCGCTGCTTCGGCTTCGCGCCGCTGCGCCTCCCGGCCGACCTGGACTTCACGGCCCTGTTCCATGGCGTGGACGAGCGAGTGCCGGTGGATGCGTTGCGCTTCGGCACCCGGGTGCTGGACCGCTTCCTACAAGACTGCTGAGGCAACGGAAGGAGCCGGCGCGATGGTGGGGTTGGCGGGAAAGGCAGCGCTGGTCACCGGCGGTGCGGGCGGAATCGGCGCGGCGTGCGTGCGTCGTCTGGCCCGCGCCGGCGCCAGGGTGGCGGTGCTGGATCTGGACGAGGCGGGCGCACACCGCCTCGCCGCGGAGATCGACGGCCTGCCACTGGCCGGCGACGTCACCGACCCGGCCACCCTGCCGGCCGCGGTAGCGCGGGTGGAGCAGGAGCTGGGACGGCTGGACGTGGTGCACCTCAACGCCGGGCTCGGCGGCGCCCAGCAGGGGCTGGACGACAGCCTCGACGTGGCCTCCTACCGGCGGCTGATGGGCGTCAACGTCGACCACGTGGTGTTCGGCGTGTGTGCGGCGGTGCCCGCACTGCGACGTGCGGGCGGCGGCACCATCGTTGTCACGGCCTCGCTGGCCGGGCTGGGCCCGATGCCTGCTGACGCGCTCTACACCGCCTCCAAGCACGCGGCCATCGGCTACGTGCGGGCGGCGGGGGAGGCGCTGGCCGAGGAGGGCATCCGCGTGGTGGCCCTGTGCCCCGGTTACTCCGATACCGCCCTACTGGGAGGGGCCCGCGAGCAGCTCACCGACGCCGGCTACCCGCTGCTGAGCCCCGAGCAGGTCGCCGATGCCTTCGAGGCGGTGCTGGAACACGCCGAGCCGGGGTCGGCCTGGGTACTCCAGGACGGCCGCGAGCCTGGCCCCTACAAGTTTCGGGGCCTGCCCGGCCCGGCGAGCGGGCAGCGCCCACCGGACGTGCGGCTCGGCGCCCGGTAAGGCGAACACGGCAGCGGCCCGGCCCCGAACAGGGGCCGGGCCGCGCGCGTCCGTGGCTCGGACCGGTGGCTTCAGACCAGGCCGAGCTTCTGGATGGCGTCGCGCTCCTCGACCAGCTCGTTGACCGAGGTGTCGATGCGCTCGCGGGAGAAGGCGTCGATCTGCAGGCCCTGCACGATCTCGAAGCCGCCGCCACGGGCGACCACCGGGAAGGACGAGATCAGGCCCTCGGGCACGCCGTAGGAGCCGTCGGAGACCACCGCCGCCGAGGTCCAGTCGCCCTCGGGGGTCCCGTCCACCCAGGTGCGGACGTGGTCGATGGCCGCGTTGGCGGCGGAGGCGGCCGAGGAGGCACCGCGGGCCTCGATGATGGCGGCGCCGCGCTTGGCCACGGTCGGGATGAAGGTCTCCCTCAGCCAGGACTCCTCGACCTGCTCGGCGGCGATCTTGCCGTTGACCTCGGTGTGGTACAGGTCGGGGTACTGGGTGGCGGAGTGGTTGCCCCAGATCGTCATCTTCTTGATCGCGGTGACCGGGACGTCGAGCTTCTCGGCCAGCTGCGACAGGGCGCGGTTGTGGTCCAGGCGGGTCATCGCGGTGAACCGCTCGGCCGGCACGTCGGGGGCGTTGCGCTGGGCGATGAGCGCGTTGGTGTTAGCGGGATTGCCCACGACCAGGACGCGGACGTCGTCGGCGGCGTGGTCGTTGATGGCCCGGCCCTGCGGCTTGAAGATGCCGCCGTTGGCCTCCAGCAGGTCGCCGCGCTCCATGCCCTTGGTGCGGGGCCTGGCGCCCACCAGCAGGGCGACGTTGGTGCCGTCGAACGCCGTCTTGAGATCGTCGGTGATGTCGATACCCGCAAGCAGCGGGAACGCGCAGTCCGCCAGCTCCATGGCGGTGCCCTCGGCCGCCTTCACCGCCTGGGGGATCTCCAGCAGGCGGAGCCTGACCGGGGTGTCCGGGCCGAGCAGCTGGCCGGAGGCGATGCGGAACAACAACGCGTAGCCGATCTGGCCGGCGGCACCGGTGACCGTGACGGTGACGGGAGTTGTGGTCATAACCTCTTACCTGATCTCGAGACGACCTTGTCAGCCGGATGCTATCCGCCGGTGGTACCGGCGCCGTGGTGGCTCTGGGCACACCGCGAACGGCGGGGCCGCGCACCGGCTCCGCCGTGCTCGACGGGGATGCCTCAGGTGATCAGACCGGGGACACAGGTCGCGGTGCGCCGCCGGCGCAGCCACACTTTGCGGGTGCCGTCGGAGTAGAGCAGCACCCGGGAGAGCTCCCAGCCGGCGAACTCCGCGTGTACCGCCAGCTGCGTCGCCGCCGTCAGGCGCGATACCCCCGGCGGCAGCCGCAGCGGCTGGTACTCCCAATCCCCGTCGACCACCAACCCGTCGTTCACGGTTGCACCACCTGAACCCCTCCGCCGTCTGCCGACGCGACCATCACGCGGCCGCTTCCCGGGTCCACCGCGACGGAGTTGGGCTGGTGGACGGTGGGGAAGCGATGCCGCTCGACGGGTTCTGCGCCGGAGACGTCGTACCCGACCAGTTCATTGCGTTCGGTCAGCGTGACCCACAGTAGGTCGCGCGTGCCGTCGTAGGCGATGCCCCAGGGGGCACCGGGCAGGGGGTACCGCAACCGCATCAGCAGTGGATCGCCGGAGAAGGCCAGCAGCTCGCCGCCGCGGGTGTCGACCACGAAGGCGCGGCCGAAGCGGTCGACGACGGCGTTGCTGGCGCCGTCCCCGGCGCGCAGCCCGGCGCCGGGCTCTCCGGTGTCCAGGTCGACCGGGGTGACCGAGGTGTGCAGGCGGTCGAGCACGGCGGTGCGGGCCCCCAGCGGGAAGAGCACGGCAGCGCCCTCGAACCGGCCGATACGCCGGTCCTCGCGGCTGCCGCGCAGGACTGTGATGGTCTGGTCGCCGGGGGTGGCCACGACGGTGCGGTCGCCGACGGCCACGGCGCCGACCGGCCGGCCGGGCACGCGCACGGTCTCCACCGCGGCGTCGGGCAGGGCGATCCGCACCAGCTGGTCGGCCGAGGGCACCGGGGCAAGCAGGGGACCGCCGGGGGCGGCGAGGCTGAGCTGCTCGACCGTTCCGGGAAGCGGAACCGGTCGGGGTGCGGCGGCGAGGTCCTCTTCGTTGAACAGCAGGAGCTCGTCGGGCTGGGTCACGGCGACGGCCAGGGTCCGGGTTTCGGGGTCGAGGACCATGGCGGTGGCCTTGCGCGCGAGCGGCGTGACCGTGCCGGCCGGGGTGGCGTTCGCGGGGGGAGCGGCGGGCGTGGCGGCCACCAGGCTCTCGGCGACCTGGAGGGAGTCACCGGCCTGGCCGGATCCGGACGTGCACCCGCTCAGCACGGCGGCCCCGGTGACCAGGACCGCGAGCACCCGACGCAAAACGTGACCTCCCGTGACGACGATGGCCCGCCGGGACCCCCGCCCGGCGGTGGACGTTCCTACCAGCATCCCTGACCGAACCAACGAGGTCACGCATGGGGACCCGGGTGGCGCAGCAGCGCCGTCCGACCGGGCGGTCCCGCCGTTTCATCTCGGCCGGGTCGGCGCGGCGCGCGGACACACGCGGAAAACCGTGCTACAGCCACCTCTTCTGTCGGTAAGGTCGATGCCGTCGGAGATCAGGTCCGGCCGCGGGCGCGGTGTTTCGGCTAACGCAGGGGACGCTCCGGATAGCCGAACTCCACCGAGCTGACGTCGTCGAGGGCGGAGCGGATCTCCGGCGGGAGGGTGAGGTCCTCAGCGGCCAGCGACCCGGTCAGCTGTCCGGTGTCCCGGGCACCAACGACGGGGGCGATCACGCCGGGGCGGTCGCGGACCCAGGCCAGGGCGACCGCCAGCGGCGAGGTTCCCAGACCGTCGGCGGCGGTGACCACGGCCTGCACGATGCGGGCGGCTCGCTCCGTGCGGTGGTGCTCGACGTAGGGCGCGAAATGGGGGGAGGCGCCGCGCGAGTCGGCGGGCGTGCCGCTGCGGTACTTGCCGGTGAGCACGCCCCGGCCCAACGGCGCCCAGGGCAGCAGGCCGATGCCGTGATGGGCGGCGGCCGGCACCACCTCGCGTTCGATACCGCGTTCCAGCAGGGAGTACTCGACCTGGGTGCAGACCAGCTGGGCGGGGCCGTCCCGGCGCAGCGTGGCGGCGGTGGCCAGCTGCCAGCCGGAGTAGTTGGAGACCCCGACGTAGCGGACCTTGCCGGTGGCGATGGCGTGGTCGACGGCGGTGAGGGTCTCCTCCAGGGGGACAGCGGGGTCCCAGGCGTGCAGCTGCCACAGGTCGACGTGGTCCAGCCGCAGCCGGCGCAGGGACCCCTCCAGCGCGGCGAGCAGGGCACCCCGGGAGGCGCCGCCGCCGAAGGGACCGTCGTGGCGGCGGGCCACCCCCTTGGTGGCCACCACGACGTCTTCGCGGGGGACGACGTCGTCGAGCAGGCCGCCGAGGATGCGTTCGCTCTCTCCATCGCAGTAGACGTCGGCGGTGTCGACCAGGGTGCCGCCGGCGTCGACGAACGCGACGAGCTGGCTCGCCGCCTCCTCGGACTCGGTGTCGCGACCCCAGGTCATGGTGCCCAGCGCCATCCGGGAGACCCGGAGGCCGCTGCGGCCGAGCTGTCGCTGTTCCACGGTCGGCGAGCCTAGAAGGGCACGCCCCCGCCGGGGCCTTCCTGGCCGGGTGACACGCGACCCCGACAGTGTGACCCAGCTGACTCTGCCCGCCCGTCAGATGTTACCGGCGGGTAAGGTTCGGCGTGTGCGACTTGGGCTGAACCTGAGCTACTGGGGCGCCGGTAACGACGCCGACAACCTCGAGCTGGCCAAGGAGGCCGACCGCCTCGGCTACGCCGTGGTGTGGGTGGCCGAGGCCTACGGCTCGGACGCGGCGACCATCCTGTCCTGGATCGCCGCGCACACCGAGCGGATCGACGTGGGCTCGGCGATCTTCCAGATCCCGGCCCGCACCCCCGCCATGACCGCGATGACCGCGGCCACCCTCGACACCCTCTCCGGCGGGCGGTTCCGCCTCGGGCTGGGCGTCTCCGGCCCCCAGGTCTCGGAGGGCTGGTACGGCGTCCGCTTCGACAAGCCGCTCGCCCGCACGCGCGAGTACGTCGAGATCATCCGCAAGGCGCTGTCGCGGGAACGCCTGACTCACCAGGGCACCCACTGGACGCTGCCGCTGCCGGACGGACCCGGCAAGCCCATCAAGCTCACCGTGCACCCGGTGCGTGAGCACATCCCGATCTACATCGCCGCGATCGGTCCGAAGAATCTGGAGCAGACCGGCGAGATCGCCGACGGTGCACTGGTGTTGTTCTTCTCGCCCGACCACGCCGGGGACACCCGGCAGGCACTCCGCGCCGGCCGCGCCAAGGTTGGCAAGGACCTGGAGGGCTTCGACATCGTGCCCACGGTGCCGATCGTCGTCGGCGACGACTGGAAAACCTGCGCCGACACCGTGCGCGCCTACGCCGCGCTCTACATCGGCGGCATGGGCAGCCGACAGAAGAACTTTTACAACGCCCTGGCCACCCGCATGGGCTACGGCGAGCAGGCCCAGGAAATCCAGGACAAATTCCTGGCCAAGGACTACCTCGGCGCGGCCGCCGCGGTCCCGCTGGAGTTCCTCGACGCCACCTCGCTGCTCGGGCCCAAGGAACGCATCGCCGAGCGGATGCGCGCCTTCGCCGATGCCGGCGTGACCACCCTCACCCTCTCGCCCATGCTGCAGGACGTCGAGCAGGGCACGGTCGCGCTCCGGACCGCGGTGGAGGCCTACGAGCTCGCCGGGCTGGCCGAGTAGGCAGACCACGCAGGGTAGCCTCACGGTTGACGTGCGCCACCCGGATGGGGGGTCGGTGGCGGCCGGTAGGACGCGGTCCTGCAGGATTCGGGCGGCCGTCCGCGACGGCGGGGGGCCGCTCCCACCCACCGCTGAACCTCCTGAAGGAGTTGGCGCGTGTCCTGGTTGCAGGCCATCGTCCTGGGAATCGTCCAGGGACTGACCGAGTTCCTCCCCATCTCCTCCTCCGGCCACCTGCGCATCGTCTCCCAGCTGTTCTTCGACTCCGACGCCGGCGCCTCCTTCACCGCCGTGACCCAGCTCGGCACCGAGCTGGCCGTGCTCATCTACTTCGCCAAGGACATCGGGCGGCTGCTCACCACCTGGTTCCGCGGCTTGGTCGACCCACCCACCCGGCAGACCCTGGACTACCGGCTCGCCTGGTACGTGGTGATCGGCACGCTGCCCATCGGCATCCTCGGCCTGCTGTTCAAGGACGAGATCCGCAGCTCGGCCCGCAACCTGTGGCTGGTCGCCACCATGCTCGTGGTCTTCGCGCTCTTCCTGGCCGCGGCCGAGCGGTTCGGCCCGCAGCGTCGCACCGTGGAGCACATGACCCTGCGTGACGGCGTGGTGATGGGCTTCGCCCAGGCCATGGCCCTCATCCCCGGGGTATCCCGCTCCGGCGGCACCATCACCGCCGGCCTGGCCATCGGCCTGGACCGCTACACCGCAGCCCGCTACTCGTTCCTGCTGGCCATCCCCGCGGTGTTCGCCTCCGGGATCTTCAGCGTCCCCGACGTCTTCGACCGCGGCACCGGTCCCCAGCCCAGCGTGGCGCAGATGGTCGTGGCCACCGTCATCGCCTTCGCCATCGGCTACGCCACGATCGCCTGGCTGCTCAACTGGGTCGCCAAGCACAGCGTCTACATCTTCGTCTGGTACCGGCTGCTGATCGGCTTCGGCGTGATGGGCCTGTTGTCGGCGGGCGTGCTCACCGCCACCTGAGACCGGTGTCGCCCACCCCCGGGCGGTTAGGCTCCGGATGTGGCCACCGTCATCCTGCTCCGGCACGCCAGGTCCACCGCCAACGGTTCGGGGGTGCTCGCCGGCCGCTCGCCCGGGGTGGGGCTCGACGAGACCGGGGAGCGGCAAGCCACCGCCCTGGCCACCCGGCTCGCCGCCGTCCCGCTGGCCGAGGTGGTGTGCTCCCCGCTGGAACGCTGCCACCAGACGGTGGCGCCGCTGGCGGCCGCGCACAGCCTGGAGCCGGTGGTCGAGCCCGGGCTGGCCGAGGTCGACTACGGGCAGTGGACCGGGCGGGAGCTGTGCGAGCTGCTCGGGGAACCACTGTGGAAGGTGGTGCAGCTGCACCCCGCGGCCGCGGTGTTCCCCGGCGGGGAAGGACTGGCCCAGATGCAGGCCCGGGCGGTCGCCGCGATCCGCGACCACGACGCACGCATCACCGAGCAGCACGGGGCCGAGGCCCTGTGGATGGCCTGCAGCCACGGCGACGTGATCAAGTCCGTCCTCGCCGACGCACTCGGCGTCCACCTCGACGCCTTCCAACGCATCGTCGTCGACCCCTGCTCGGTCAGCGTCATCCGCTACACCGACACCCGGCCCTTCGTGCTGCGGATCAACGACACCGGCGACCTCACGGGTTTGGTGGCCAAACCAGCCGAAGGCGCATCCTCCTCCGACGCCGTCGTGGGTGGGTCCACCGGCACCAGCTGAGCCCTGCTCGCACTCCCACCGGTCAGCGAGGTGGCAGGCTCCGAGTGACCGATCGCTCGGCAGGAGACCGAACTCTTTGACGTGCGGTCCACCTGCTTATTCGGTTGACCCTCACCCGACGTGAGGCAGCACAGTGGCGACCATGAACACCGCACCAGTGGAGGTCCGCCGCCAGGAGGACGGAGCCTTGCTCGGTTACGTCCGTCCGGCTGGCGGGCACCGATGGCAGCCCCTGACCGTCTTCGGCTACGCCCTGGGCGGCACCGACACCCGTGAGGCCGCCACGGCCGTCGTGCAGCGGCGTGGACTCGTCGCGCTGACCGGGACCTGGCAGTACCGGGACCCGAACGACCGGTGCTGGTACGACTGCCAGCTCGTCGAGGCCAGCGCGACCCGCATCCGTGTCTGCATCACCGACCCGAACAACCCCGAGTACGGCACCACCGTGGTGCTCGACAACCCGGGTCCGGACACCCTTCGACCCGCTTCGGAGTGGTGAAGCGACCCCGGAGCGCTTCTCCCCACCGCACCATGTGCGGGAACGCGTGAGCGGGGGAGGGAGACGGGCATGGGCTACACGGTCGGCCAGGTGGCTGGCTTCGCCGGCATCACGGTACGCACGATGCACCACGACGACGAGATCGGGCTGCTCAGCCCGAGCGGACGCGCGAGCTGTTCGCTGAGCTGCTGCGTGATCCCCGCACTGTGGGGCGCCTCGCCGACCTCGTCGCGGGCGCCGACATCCGCTACGAGCTGGGCGGTCAGGAGGCGCATCCGTGGGTGGGCCGGTATGCGCCGGACATGGTGCTGCAGACTCCGACCGGAACGGTTCGGCTGGCCGAGCTGACCCGGCCCTGGACTCCCGAAGCTACGGCCAGGGGTCAGGTAGCTACCTGCTAGTGCGCTGACCTGGTGGTTTGGCTGCTGGCGCGGGCGAGGCGGTCGGTGAGTTCGTCCGCACCGGGTGTCCAGGTATGGCGGCGGTTGTCGATGTCGTCGAGGCGTTGGTGGGTGCCTTCTTTGCTGGGGTTGAGGTAGCGCTGGAGGGTACGGCGGTCCTCATGTCCGGACAGGTTCATGAGGTCGGCCTCGGTGGCGCCGTCCTCGCCTGCGTGGGTGAGGCGGGAGTGGCGGAGGTCGTGCAGGTCCCAGCCGCCGGTGGCGGTGCCGATGTGGCGTTCGGCGGTGCGGTAGGTCATCCGCAGCCGCCTGCTGGCTGGGTCGAAGGTGCCGGTGCGCGCGGTGCCGTCCGGGGCGGTGCGGGTGGACAGGAAGATCGGGCCGGTGCGGCGGCGTCCGAGGAGCTGGCCGAGCATCCGCGCGGTGCGCCCGTCGTAGAGGAGTTGGTCTTGCTTGCCGCCCTTGCGGATCGTGTGTGCCCGCCGGTTGGCCCGGTCCAGGTTCTCGATGTTGAGCCGCAGGACCTCCTCGGCGCGGGCGGCGGTGGCATACAGCATCGCCCACAGCGTCCGGTCCTCCAGGGGATGGCGCTTGTCGGCGATGAGCCGGTCGATCGCCTCGCGGGTCCGGACCTTCTCGTCGGTGGGTTTGGGTTGTGGCTGGCGGTCCAGCCCGGCCAGCACCGCGGCGGCATCGGTGATCCAGTCCTGGGCGGCGAAGTAGGCCAGGGCCGAGGCCACGGCGGCGCGCTTGGCGTTGAACGTCGAGGGCTGCGCGCTGCCCCAGGCGGTGTGGATGTTGGCGTGCAGCCGGTCGCGGCCGCCGCCGTCCAGGGCGGCGAGGTGGTCGATCCCGGCGAAGGCCTTGGGCAGCGCGGAGGTGTAGGAGCGCAGCGTCTCCGGCGAGGTGATCCGGCCCGAGCGGCCTCGGCGGCTGGCCAGGTGGGACAGGAACGAGGCCAGCGCCTCCGCCATGGCCACCCCGCCCGGCGTGGACGTGGCGGCCTCGTCGGGTACCGGGCGCAGGTGCCGCGCGGTGCCGGACCGCGAGCCGGGCGCCTCGGTCATTGCGCGGCGACGGTGTAGGCGTCGGCCTCCCGGCCGGTGTCGTCGAGGACGGCTACGCGGGTGCCCGGCCAGTTCGAGGGTGACGTAGCCGTGCAGCGTGCTCCAGAGCTGCGCGGCGACATGCGCGGGATCCTGGTTTCGAATCCGGCCTGCGCGGATGGCGCGCTCGGAGGCGTCCACGAGATGTCCGTAGGCGCGCTGGGACACGCTCTGCTCGCTGGTGGCGGAGGGGGCATCCTCCGGCCGGTGTCCTCCCGGTGAGGAGAGACCGAACATCAGGTCGTAGAGGTGCGGGTTTTTTCGGGCTGCGGCGCGGTAGGCCAACGCCAACCGGCCGAGGTTGGTGACCGGGTCGTCGGTGACCGGCACCGCGGTGAGACGGGTATCGAGTCGGCGGAACCCTTCCTCGATCACTGCCCCGAGCAACTGGGGCATGCCGCCGAAGTAGTGGTAGACCGCCATCGTTGACGCGCCGACCTGCTGGGCAAGCCTGCGGGCCTGCACCGCTGCCGGGCCCTGTTCGGCGAGCAGCCGTACTGCGGCTTCGACGAGCCTGCCCCGCATGCCTTCATCGTTCTCTGCTGTGGTGCTCGCCACTTGCCCGCCTCTCATAACAGTGTTACCGTTTTCTATAACAGTGTTATAGGAGCAAGGTCGGCAAGGACGGAGCCTGGTCATGAGCAGCAACATCTACCTGGAAGACAATTTCGCCCCCGTTGCGGAGGAACGGACCGTCACCGAGCTGGCGGTCACCGGCTCGATCCCGGACCACCTGGACGGGCGCTACCTGCGCAACGGCCCCAACCCGATCGGCGAGGTGGACCCGGCCACCTACAACTGGTTCATGGGCGACGGGATGGTGCACGGCGTCCGGCTGCGCGAGGGCCGCGCGGAGTGGTACCGCAACCGGTGGGTGCGCTCACCGAACGCACTGGCAGCGCTGGGGGAGCCTCGACGCAACGGTCGGCCACACCGGGCGGGGTTTGAGGTGGTGGGAGCCAACACCAACATCGTCGGGCACGCAGGCCGCACCCTGGCCCTGGTCGAGGGCGGAGCGGCCAGCTACGAGCTGACCGACACGCTGGACACCGTCGGCCCCTGCGACTTCGACGGCACCCTGCCCGGCGGCTACACCGCGCACCCCCAGCGTGACCCCGATACCGGCGAGCTGCATGCCGTCTCCTACTTCTTCGGCCGCGGCAACACCGTGCGGTACTCGGTCATCGGCGTCGACGGCCGGTGCAGGCGCACCGTCGACATCAAGGTCACCGGCTCGCCCATGATGCACAACTTCTCGCTGACCGAGAATCACGTCGTGTTCTACGACCTGCCCGTCACCTTCGACACCCGCCAGGCCGTCCAGGCCGTCGTGCCACCGCTGCTGCGCGCCCCAGCGCAACTGGTGCTCTCGGCGATCATCGGCAAGGTCCGGATACCCGACCCGATCGCCGCGATGGCCATAGGCAGCCTCACCGCCAACGCCGGCCTCCCCTACCGGTGGAACCCGCGCTACCCCGCACGGATCGGGGTCATGCCGCGCGAAGGCGGCAACGCTGACGTGCGTTGGTTCGAGGTCGAACCCTGCTACGTGTTCCACCCCATGAACGCCTACGACGACGGCCAGAGCATCGTGCTCGACATCGTGCGCCACGCCAGCACTTTCGACACCGACCTGCGCGGGCCCGGCGACGCAGCGCCCACCCTGGACCGCTGGACCGTGGACCTCAACGCCGGAAAGGTGCGCGAAGAACGGCTCGACGACCGGCCACAGGAGTTCCCCCAGGTCGACGAGCGCCTCGTCGGCCGTCGGCATCGCTACGGCTACACGCCCGAACTCGGCATCGAAGGCGAGCCGGGCTCCGCCCTGCTCAAACACGACCTGCGGGGCCACAAAACCACCAGACGGGATTTCGGGCGGGGCAAGGAGGCCGGCGAGTTCGTCTTCGAGCCCAACGCCCTCGACGCCGCCGAGGACGACGGCGTCCTCATGGGATTCGTCTACGACAAGGCCGAATCTCGCAGCGACTTGATGATCCTCGACGCGGCCAACCTCGAAACCGTTGCCGCCGTGCACCTGCCCACCAGGGTCCCGAACGGATTTCACGGCAACTGGATCCCCAATGCCGGATAAGCATGGCAGACCCGCGCGCCACAACCGCTGGTCTGACAGATCCCACAGGCGCCGAAGCAGTGCGCGTGCCGCCTCGTGATCTCACGTGCCACCATGACTATCCGCTCGGACTAGGCCGTGTCCGGTAGATCATGGTGGATGGATCAGGTCGCGTAGCCAGATCGCAACCGCGGCCGCATCGATGGTGCCCAGGTAGACGTAGTCGCGTTTGTCGTAGCGGGTGGCCACCGCGCGGGATCCTTTGAGCACCGCCCAGCGTTGCTCGTCGTCCTCGGTCGGCGGGCGAGTACCGAACGCCTCCCGGATCTGGGCGCGGTGGCGTTTGATCTGCCCGGTCCGTCCACGAGTACTTCGCGAACGCCTCCGGCTCGACCTTCACCAAGCCGGCCAGGTAGTCCACCGCCGCGCCCGGCACCTCCTCCGGGTACGCCGGGAACCGGGCCTCGATCTCGTAGAACTTCAGCAACACCGCGAACCCCAACCGGGTCGCACCCGCCTTGTTGCCAATCAACCGCCAGTCCGCCCCCACCAGCGTCCACGACTCGATCAGCTCGTCCGGTCCCCACACCTGCCTCACGGCCGCGGACGGTAGCCCCCACACCAACGGCACGAACGAGTGACCAACCCCCTACCGTGACGCCACCCGCGACCCACGACCACCACAACCATGCACACACCGTCCACAACAGACACATCGACAGCACCGCCGCGTACCCCGACCGAGCGGCAACGAGAACCACACAGCGAACATCCCAACTACCAGAACTCACCATCGCTGAGCAGCTACAACGGACCTACCTGACCCCTGGCCGCAGCTTCGGGAGTCCAGGGCCGACCCGCACCGCACGGCCCCTACTCCTGGATCTCACCCCGGACGCCGCGGTCGCCGAAGCACTCCCGCAGGGGGACAGCCAGTTCGACACCATCACTGCACATGGCCAGGACCCGGCGCCGCCGTTCACCGCAGTCCTACTGCGACCGGACAGCTGCGTGGCCTGGGCCTCGGCCTCGCCACAGCCGAGTTCCGCGGAGTTGGAGGCGCTCCGGGCAGCCGTCCAGCGCTGGTTCGGCATCCCCGAGCCGACTGCCGCGCGGCGTTAGTCGGCGGGCTTTTCAGCGCGTGTCTGGAGAAACGATGCGATCCCGTCGAGCACGCGCTGCAGCCCGAACTCGAAGTTGTGTTCGGGTGCGTAGGGACTGTTGAACGTGACTCCGACAGCGGTGCCCACCCGGCTGGCCACCGGATACCGACCGAAGTCCACGAGCTTCTCCAGCAGGGGCGCTTGTGCCTGCCACCACTGTTCGTCGGTCATCCCGGTGTGCTGTTCGGCCTGCGCCGCCTCGACGGAGCCGCGGGCCGCGGCCTCCACGTAGTGCACGACCAGGGTGATGACGGAGTCCATCTCCAAGTCGGTCAGGCCGATGCCCGCTACGGCCCGCAGCTCGTAGTCGTACTTGGCCATCCCGTTCGGCCCCAACGGGGGACGAGTTCGCCCGACCTGCAGCATCCACGGGTGCCGGTGGTAGAGCGCCCAGTTCTGGCGGGCAATGAACTCCAACCGCTCTCGCCACCCACCCGCGAGCTCTCCGGACAGGGGCAGCTCGCCGTAGGCGGCGTCAAGCATGACATCAATCAGCTCGGCCTTGCCGGGGACATAGGTGTACAGCGACATCGTGCCGACTCCGAGCCGCTCGGCGACCCGGCGCATGGACAGCGCTGCCACCCCGTCGGTGTCGGCGACCTCCATCGCGGCCCGGACAATGCGGTCCACGGTCAGGTCGGCCTTGCCCTTGCGGCCCGGGCGCTCACTCGTCCGCCACAACAGGGCCAGACTGCGTGCCGGGTCTCCGCTCCCGCTGTGATGCATGGCCATCGGCCCGACACGGTAGCAGGCGTACCGTATTCAGTACGGCTAGGAGCGAGGGTGTCATGCCGTGCACGTCCTACACACCGACCGCGCCGTCGATCTGCTCCCGGAGAATGTCCGCGTGCCCGGCGTGTCGCGCGGTCTCCTCGATCATGTGGACATAGATCCAGCGCAGTGACACCTCACCCAACTCGGGGTGGGGCACGATCGTGTCCGGATCGTGTTCGGCGGTGATCGACCGCGATATCGCGCACTGCCGGTCGTACTCGTCGAGCAATGCCGACAGCGTCTCGCCCGGCTCGAGGCGCATGGTGGCGTCCGGGTCGTCCTCCCGGAAGGGGAGCGGGCCGAGCTGGTCGTCGGGGATCTGGGCCAAGACCCGCTGGAACCAGTTCACCTCCACCCAGCGCAGATGCTTGACGAGCCCGGCCAGCGTCGTCATCGACGGCACCAGCCGGCGACAGACATCCGCTTCGGAGAGACCGACGGCCTTGCGTTTGACCGCGTCACGGTAGAAGTCGAGGAACGCCTCCAGGGTCGGTTGCTCCCCAGCGGTTGCCGCCTCGACGACCTGCCTGGCGGCAGCCGGTAACGCCGCCAAATCGATCTTGTCCTTCGTCACGTTTCCATCCCCCAAGTTCCACCCACGATGCAGCGCAGATCCGGCTTTCCCGCACCAGCAACACACAAAAATTATTCCTGACACTGCGAACCAGTGGGGGTGTTGGGACGTCTTGTCGTTAAAATGCTGGTCACGAGCAGGAGGAGCTCTTCGTGGGGACCTGGGGAACGCGTATGAGCCGCCGGGCGATGCTGGTTCTCGGTGCGGGGACGGCACTGGCCACGACGGCGTCGATTGCTGCGCCGATCGCGGTGGCGTCGCCTGGTAAAGGCCAGGTCTCCCGGGCACTGCGCGACCTCGAGCAGGAGCATTCGGCTCGACTCGGTGTGTTCGCGCGGAACATCGCCACGGGCAGGTGCGTGCAGTACCGCGCGCACGAGCGCTTTCCGATGTGCTCGGTGTTCAAGACGGTGGCCGCGGCGGCCATCCTGCGTGACCACCGGGATGGCGAGTTTCTCGCCAAACGCATCCACTACGCCGACAAGGATGTGAAGGATTCCGGCTACGCCCCGATCACCGGCAGGCCCGAGCATCTCGCCAACGGCATGACCGTCGGGGAGCTGTGCGCCGCCGCCATCGCCTACAGCGACAACACCGCGGCGAACCTCATGCTCCGTGAGCTGGGCGGCCCCAAGGCGGTCACCCGTTTCTGCCGTTCGATCGGGGACCGTACGACCCGGCTGGACCGGTGGGAGCCCGAGCTGAACACCGCCGAACCGTGGCGTGTCACCGACACCACCAGTCCCCACGCGATCGGGCAGACCTACGCCCAGCTCGCCATCGGAGATGCGCTCACGCCGCGGGACCGGACGCAGCTGACCGCGTGGCTACTCGCCAATACGACCAGCGGGGCGCGTTTCCGCGCAGGACTTCCCGAGGACTGGAAGCTGGGGGACAAGACCGGTTCCGGTGACTACGGCACCGCCAACGATGTGGGCATCGCCTGGACTCCGGAGGGTACCCCGGTCGTGTTGGCCGTCCTGACCACCAAAGGCAAGGCCGACGCCCCGAAGGACGAACCGCTGATTGCCAAGACTGCCGCACTGTTGGCAGCAGCTCTCGTCTGACGAATACCGCCACGAATCTGACTCCGGGTGCGACTCTCCCGTGGTGTGCCGGCGGGAGAGTCGCACCCGGACGCATGCCCGGCTGAGCACGCCTAGAGACCGAGCTTGGTGACCGCGTTGTCGTCGAGCGGGTTGGCGATGCGGATGTAGCGGTGCACCGTGCGGGGGTTGCTCCACCGTCCCTGCCGCATGATCTCCCGGTCGCTGGCGCCGCCGAGCGCGGCCTGCGTGGCGAACCCCGCGCGCAGGGAGTGCCCGCCGAACAGGTCCGGGTCCAGGCCTGCCCGCTGTGCGTAGCGCTTGACGAGCTTGGCCACAGCTCGGTCGGACATGGCGATGGTGCCGATCCCACCGTGGCGGCTGATGGCGGGGAACAGGGCGCGCCCCTGACCATCGGCGAGCCAGGTGCCGGTGAAGTCGTGGCAGCGGTGGACATCCTGCTCTTTGCGGGAACCGCCGGCCAGCTGCGTACGGAGTTGACCGGCCCCGTGGGTGGCGTGCAGCTCGAGCAGCTCGGTCCAGGAGGCGAACGCACAGACCGCACAGGTGCGCGGGCGGGCACCACGCGGCAACACCACACGCTGCTGCCGCACGCCACTGGGGTCGGTCTTGGTGATGGCCAGATCCACCAACAGCACCGGCTCCGCCGTGCCGGGATCGACCTGGACCTCGACATCATCGAGGGTCAGCGCCGCCAGCTCACCGCGGCGAAGTGCCCCGGCGAAGCCCATGAGCAGCAGGAGCGCGTCGCGGCGGCGGGCCGGTTCACCGGGCCAGCCCGCTGCGGGGCGTTCGGCCAGCAGCGCTTCCAGCGTGTGCAGCAGCACGGGTCGCTTGCGCTGGGGTCGTGCCCTGCGGGTTCGCCGGATGCCACGCAGGGTCAGCCGGACCACGTCGGTGCGGGTGGGGGAGGGGAGCCCGTGTGCGGCGTGGACGGCGGCGATGGCGGCGGCCTTGCGTTCCAGGGTCGCCGGACTGTACGCCCATCGCACACCATCCCGGGTCTGCCGGCGTTGTTCGGCCGCCGCGGCCAGGTACACCGCGACATCGAGAGGGTCGGCGGGGAGCGCCTGGCGGCCTTCGGCCGTGCACCAGGCGGACCAGGCGATCCAGTCCGCGCGATAGGCACGCAGGGTATTGGGGGACTGGGACGCCTGGAGGTAGCGGCCCAGCGCGGTGGCCTGCTCGTCGTCGAAGCGACGCCGCACGGCGGCGAGGTGTTCGGTGTCGATCAGCACGCTGCCGGAGCGGCGGTCCAGCTCTGCCCGTACCGGTTCCGGCAGCTCGCGCGCACGAGCTTGAGTCGTGCCTCCGACACCGTCCATGCCTTTCCCTCACTTTCGTCACCATTTAGTTTCGTTGGTATTGACGTAACTAAACGAATATAAAGCGACCGTCGCACACGGAACCCTACCGTCTGGGCTCCGATAAGGTTCACTTATCGGAGCCCAGACAGGCATATCACGCCGGGTGATCACAGCGACACGAAGCGGGGATTAGGTTGGGTTGTTACGTCATTTGCGACGTAACAACCGCTACGATTTTGGCCCATGTCGAGCGAGGAGATCACGGAGGAGGCCGCTGCCGGCGGCCGGACGGCAACCTGCAACTTCCCCGGCTGTACCCGCCCCGTGATGCGGACGACCCGGCCCGGGCGGCCACCGGAGTACTGCGACCTGCCGGAACACACCCGGTGGCGGGCCTGGCGGGAACGTCAGAAGCGCCAACAGGGTGATACCGAGACTTCGTCAAGTTCTGTCACGGTGACGAAAATGGAGGGTCCGGTCACTGCGGCCCGGGTCCGGGCCGACGAGCTTCTCGACCAGTTCCGTGTGCTGGCCGGACAACTGGAGCAGACCCTGAACGCGGCCGTGGGGGAACTGTCGACCCTGGCCGATCCCAGCGCGGCGGAGACCCAGGTGCAGGCGGTCCAGGCCGAGGCCGCCCGCCGGATCGCCGATGCCGAGGCCCAGGCGGTGGCCGCCGAGCACAAGCGCCGCGATGCCGAGACCGCCCGCCGAGGTGCCGAGGAAGCCGCGGCCGACGCAGCCTCGGCGGCGGAGGCCGCCGAGCGAGACGCCGTCATGGCATTCGAGGCGCGCGATGCCGCCGTCGCCGCGGCGGAGCGCGCCGTGCGCCAGGCCCAGGACGAGGCCGCCACCGCCCGCAACGAGGCAGAAGTCGCCGTGCAGGCCGCCCGGCGTGAAGCCGCGACGCAGGTGCAGCGCGCCCAGGACGACGCGGTCACCCAAGTCGAGCAGGCCCGGCGTACCGCGGCCAAGGAGGTCAGCGCGGCCCAGGTGGAGCGGGACGAGGCGATCCGCCGTGCCGAGCGTGCGGAGATGACGGCGCGGCAGGCCGAGCACACCGCAAACGACGCCCGTACCGAACTCGACCGCGCCCGCGCAGAGTTGGGGCAAGCCCGCCAGGAGCTGTCCGACCTGCGCCGCACGACCAGCACCGAGCTGGCCGAGGCCCGCCGCGAGATCACCGCGCAACGGGACGCGGCCGCCGCCGCGGTCGCAGAGGCACGGCAGACCGCAGCCGAACGCATCGCCGCCCTGGATGAGGCCCGCGCCCAGACCCTGGCCCGGGCCGAGCGGGCGGAGCAGGAACTCGACCGTCTACTCGCCGAGCTGGAACGACTGCGGAGCCAACAGCCCCCACCGCCCACCACACAGCCGCCGTCACTCAACTGAGGGGCACAGCACTTCGGGGGCTTCCGGCCGGATCGGTCGGAAGCCCCCGAAGCTCCCCCACGGAAAACGACAGTTGACGACATACGAGGGAGCCGATCGGGATACGGCTCGAACCTGCCGTGGGCGGGTGTTTTCGCAGGTGGTGGGGCTGGTTTGTGTTGAGGTCCGGGGGCCGCTGGGGTGGTGGTGTGGGGGTTGGGTGGCTCGGGTGCGCGGGTCTGTGTTGATCGGTTCTGGGACGTGTGGTGGCGTCGATCGATCGGACCGCGTATCCGCGGTTCAAGCGGGTGACCTCGGCGCGGGAGTTTACGGAGGCGTTCGCGCCGACGGCCGATGAGCGGGGTTGGGCGGGTGCTCGGGTGCGGTCTGAGCAGCAGGGGTTGCCGTAGTACCCGGGAAATTTTGGGCGGATATGGCTGACCAGCGGCGATACCGCGTCTATCCCCGGCGGCGGGGCTGGACAGGGTCTCGGTGGCTTGGTGGACGGCGGCGAGGCCGGGTTTGACGTAGCGCTGCACCGAGCGCAGGCTCTTGTGTCCGGTCTTGGCCATGATGACGTTGGCCTCGCCGAGGTGGGTGGCCGAGGAATAGCGGAGCTGGTACAGCCGCAGTCCGTTGCCGTAGTGGGCGAGCAGGATGCGGGCGCGGTCGTATCCGAGGCGGACACGCTGGGTTTCCGGGCAGATGTCGCGCGGGTCCGTGGTGGCGCGGCGGTGGGGGCCGGGTCGGGGTTCGGAGAGGAACAGGGGGCCGCGTTCGCGGCCGGCGATGAGCCGCAGCAGCAGGTGGGCGGTGTCGGTGCCCCGGGGTGATCCACATGACGTCCCTGCCTTTGGCGGTGATCTTGGCTTGTTTGTTGGGCAGGTCCAGGTCCTCGATGTTCAGGGCGAGCACGGCGCTGGCGCGGCTGGCGGATTCGTAGAGCATCCGCCACAAGGTTTTCTCCCGTAGTGGCACGTCGCGGCGTCGGTAGAGCCGGTCGATGCGGGAGCGGGAGACGGCTTTGGTGTCGTCGTGGTTCTCGCGCTGCCGCTCCGCCGAACCTGGCAGGGCGGGCGCGGCCCAGTGTTGTTTGTGGGTGCACCAGGCCAGCCAGGAGCCGACCGCGGCGCGGTTGCGGTTCCAGGTGGGGGACCGCCGGGATACGGGAGAAACCTGCCAAGTGGTCGGGCAGCGCCTGGTCAGGCGTCGTTGTCGGCGAGAGCACGGTAGAGCGAGGCGACTGAGGGGTGCTGGCCGGCGTTCTTGCCGGTCTTGATGGTCAGCTTCTTGACGATGTCGGGCATCGGGGTGCCCTTGTCGCGCAGTGCGCAGGCGAAGAGCACGTCGTCCTCGTCGAGCACCTTGGGCCGGCCGCCGTGGTTGCCGCGGGCGGCGGCAGCTTGCTGGCCTTCGAGGGTCTTGTCGCGGATGTAGTCGCGGTCGAGCTGGGCGGCAACGGCGAGCACGGCGAAGAGCATGGAGCCCATGCCGTGCGGGTCGTAGGTCCCGGTCAGTGGCCCGGTGAGCAGTTCCAGCTGCACCCCGCCGCCTTGCAGTTGCGCGGAGAGGGTCATCAGCTCGGCGGCGTTGCGGGCGAGGCGTTTCATCTCATGCACGGTGAGGATGACCGGCTGGTCCGGTGCGGCGGTCTTGATCTCGTGAGCGAGGGTGAGCGCTTTCTCCAGCTCGGGGCGGATCTTGATGCGGGTGCTGATCTTCTCGGAGAACACCCGCGTGCACTTCGCCGCCGCCAGCGCGTCGAGCTGGCTCTGCAACTCCTGGGTGGCCGTCGAGCAGCGGGCGTAGCCGATCCGGATCGGCGCCCCGGTCGTCTCCGGTGCTGCTGCGGCGACCTCCGGTTCCTGCGTCCACTTCTTGCCCGGCCCCCGTTCGGCCGGAACGGCCACCGTGAGTTCGTCGCGCACGCTGGCGCACCCGGATCGAGCTGGCCAACGCGATCTTCGAGTACCTGGAGATCTTCCACAACCGGCAACGCCGCCACAGCAGCCTCGGCATGCTGACCCCGATAGAGTTCGAGAACACAACCGTCGTGGTATGAGATCCAGAAACGCGACTCCGCGAAACCCAGGGCAGACCACAGCCTCCACCGAACCCGGAGCGGTTCAGGTCATTGGTGAGAGCTCGGGATGGGGACACACCTTGTCCCCATCCCGAACCGGGCGTTCAGGACCGATGGGTGCGTGGGATGGCCGGGCGGGGCAGGAAGAACATCAGGGCCCACATGGCCAGCAGGCCGCCGATCACATACGGAAGCGTTGCAGTGAAGGCGTTGACCACGTCGGTGCCGCGGGCGGTCGCGGCAGGGTCGTGGGAGAAGAAGACCACACCAGTGAGCACGACACCCAGGCTGATGCCGAGGTGGGTGGCGGTGTTGAACAGTCCGGAGGCCGATCCGGCGTGCGCGTCACCGACGCGGCCCAGGGTGAGGTCGGTGAGCGGAGCGCCGATCATGCCCAGTCCAAGGCCCAGCGCCAGGGCCGGCAGGGCCATGGCTGTCATCGACAGGTTGGTGCCGTATGTGGTGGCCAGCAGGTGGAACACGGCCAGAGCCAAGACAGCGAGCAGCGCGCCGGCCTGAGGTGCGCGGCGTTGGTGCCGGGCGACGGCCGACATGGCCAGCCAGGCCCCGCCGATCTCGGCGAGTGTGAAGAGGAGGAAGCCGATCGCCGCCCGCGACGGGCTCAGGCCCAGGCCCTGCTGCATGAAGAGTGTCCAGCACAGGAAGAACAGGCCGGACAGCAGACCGAGGACAAGCTGGGCGGTCAGCCCTCCGGAGAAGGGCCGCCCGGAGAACAGGGAGAGCACTACCAGCGGGGAGCCGTCCTTGCGGGTCTTGCTCCGCTGCTGGAAGACCAGGCCCACCAGCACGGCCAGACCTGCGGCCATGGCCGTGAACGTCCACCACGGCCAGTGATGGGCGCCACCCGCGCTGAGGGGGTAGGCGATCAGCAGCAGCCCGAGCGCGGAGAGGACCATGCCCAGTGGGTCGAGGCGCAGGGCTTGCCTGTTACGGGACTCGGTCAGATACCTGTGGCCGAGCAGGACCGCGGCGATGCCGAGGGGGACATTGATCAGGAAGATGGAACGCCAGCCGAGGCCGAACAGGTCGGCCTGGGTGAGGACGCCGCCCAGGACGGGCCCGGCGACGCTACCGACCGACATGACGGCCCCGTACAGGCCGAACGCCTTGGCGCGGGCGCTGCCGGTGAAGGTGACATGCACGGTGGCCAGGATCTGCGGGACCATTACCGCTGCCCCGGCGCCTTGCGCCGCGCGGGCGGCGATCAGCGCGGTGGGGCCGGTGGCAAGGCTGCACAGCAGTGAGGCGGCGGTGAAGACGCCGGCGCCCAGCAGGAAGATCCGTTTGCGGCCGTAGCGGTCACCGAGGCGGCCGCCGGTGATCAGCCCTAGAGCGAGCGCGAGCCCGTAAGCGGCCTGGATCCACTGCAGACCGGCGGCTGGAGCACCGGTGTTCGCCTGGATGGAGGGCAGGGCGGTGTCGACCACCGATGCGTCCAACACGGCCATCAGTTCGCCAAGCAGCACCACGGCCAGCATGATCCGGCTGCCAGGGCGCGAAAGCGGTCCGGTGGAGATACCACCCGAGCGGGGCGGGGCGTTACGGGGGTCACGAGACACGGAGAGGGGGGTTCCTGTTCTGAACAGCAGGGAAACGGGCAGGCCAAGACCCGTGTACGCCTACTGCGTACAGGAGAATGTCACGGAGCCCAGGCCATCGAAAACACCGTCTTCACAGCGGACAGCACCAACCGCCTGTCAACGCAGGCTGGGGTCCGCGGGCAGAGAGCCCCGGAAGAACGGCTACTCGGCCTGGGATATAGGTCATCACCTCGAAGGACACGCCCACAGAGGGCAGGGAAAGAACCCGGCCATCATAATCGTCCGCCCGCCACTGAGGCGAACGGGTTTCCGGGCCGGCCACGATGGTCCCGGAGACTGGGGCAGTGGCCCGCGGAGCAGGGCGTCGGGCTGTACGGACGAGTGCTGGGACCACCTGCTGGAGGTGCGGGCTCACTGCTCTGGGACGGTGGGCGGTTCTGGTTCTGTTGGTCCCCCGGTAGGCGTCCCTCGACCGTGAGGTTCGGCGTAGGCGTTCGGGACAGCGGGCGGGCTGAGCACCCGAACGCCGGCCGGCGCGTAGGCTGGGGCTATCGAGGGTGTTTCGCACGTCGGCGTCGGTGTCGACGTCGTCCTCGGCGGACCACGGATGCCGGTTTGGGCCGGCCCCGGGGCAGGAGCGTCACCATGGCGTCCAAGTACACGCGGGAGAAGACCACCGGCCAGTTGGTGGTGTGGACGGAGCTCGTTCAGGCTCTCGACCAGCTCGACGCCGCTTGGCGGCAAGCTCGGGAGGCCGGGCCCCAGACCCGGGAGTCCGTGCAGTTGCCGGGCAACGTCGCCGTCGTCCTGGTCCAGGCTGCCGGGCGGGCGGCCGGTGCGCTGGCCGGTGTCGCGGAGGTCCTGGCGCAGCAGGGTGACAGCGGTGGCGCCTTCGAGGACCTGGCGGTCGCCCAGCAGCAGATCGCCGAGAAATGGCCTACCAGGAAGCAGCGACTCGCCACAGCCAGCACCTGATCAGCTCTCCCCGTGGTGACTCAGCCGCCTTGCGGCTACACAAGGTCGTAGGGTGAGCACGCTGCGTGCTCCCTGGTGTGGGCGGTTGATGTTGTCTCGTGTATCGCTGTCAGGTTCACGGCGGCGGATAGCGGCGGCTTGGCCCGGGTACCACGGTGACGTGACGGTTTGCGGACGTGCACGGTCCTTAGAGTCCTCCCGAGAGTGGTGATCATCATGGGGACGACCGGGGTCTCCCCGGCGGGTTCTCTCCGGGCCGGGCACGGCGGTGATTTCGCGGAGCTGGCCCGGCTGGTCAGGCGGGCGGGGTTGTTGCGGCGACGCTACGGGTACTACGCGGCGCGGATCGGCCCGGTACTCCTATGGCTCCGGCAGGGTGCAAAGTGCTGGCGTGTCGGCCCGGTGTGTCGTCGAATGCGCGACGGATGACCTGGTGTTACGCGGCCCGGGGCCTTGCACTCCTGAGCGCGCTCAGGAGTGCAAGGCCGTCATCCAAGATCAATTTGGCGGCGGCCGGCGTAGGCCAACGGCGTCAAGCACGCGCCGATGCCCGCGCATTGCCCCGACCCCGCCGACAAGCTGGGCTGAGCGACAAGGGGGCAGCCAACCACCTATCACCCGCGTCAACAACCTGCGGGCTACTACAGCTAGATCGCGGAGGCGATCGCGGCGAACTGGTCCTCCGTCAGGGTGACATCCGTGGCGCGGCAGTTTTCCTCGAGGTGCGCCATCGAGGTGGTGCCCGGGATCGGCAGCATGACCGGCGAGCGCCGCAACAGCCACGCCAGGGCGAGCTGGGAGGGCGTCGCTCCGGTCTCCTTTGCGATCTTGTCAAGGGGACCGGCCCCACCCGGCTTGGCCAGGTCGCCCACGGCGAGCGGGAACCACGGGATGAAGCCGATGCCCTCCCGCTGGCAATGGTCGAGAACCTCCTCGTGCTGCCGGTTGGTCAAGTTGTAGAGATTCTGCACCGACACGATCGGGGTGATCTTCCGTGCCTGCTCGATCTCGGAGACGCTCACCTCGGAAAGCCCGATGTGGCGGATCTTGCCTTCATCCCGCATCTCTTTCAGCACACCGACCTGGTCTTCCAGCGGAACCTGCGGGTCTATCCGGTGGAGTTGGTAGAGGTCGATGCGCTCGAGGCCGAGCCGGCGCAAGCTCATCGCAACGCACTGGCGGAGGTACTCGGGACGGCCCACCGGTGTCGACTCGTTCGGACCGGGACGCACGAGGCCACCCTTGGTGGCGATCGTCACGTGGTCGTAGGGATGCAGCGCCTCCCGGATGAGGTCCTCGACGACGTACGGTCCGTACGCGTCCGAGGTGTCCACGAGATCCACGCCGAGCTCGACGGCGCGACGCAGGATGCGGATGGCTTCGGTGCGGTCCGGCGGGTCCCCCCAAAATCCCGGGCCGGTTAGGCGCACGGTGCCGAACCCAAGGCGATTGACGGTCAAATCCCCGCCGAGGTCGTAAGTGAATTTTGTCATAGGACAAACCTTCCGATCATGTCGAAAGCACGTAGTAGGATCATCGCAAGACAGTGGACAGCGGGTCGTCGCTTCCCTGCTCCTGCGGGCTCATGTCGTGCCGGCTGGCGACGGGCAGGAGGTTTTCGGCCTCTTCGATGACGGCTTGCCCCGTCGCGTCGTGTGTGATTCTGCTGGCCAGCACCGGGTAGGACCGTCGCAGGGCCCCGAACGCCTCCGATACGGCGGTGAGATCCAGACGCCCCCGGACGCGGGTGGAGTAACCGACGTAGGCACCGGTCCTACCCATGAGTGCTTCGCTGGGAGCGAGAGGTCGAATAAGTACAGCTGACGACTGCATATCTGTTCTCCACATATTCGTATCCGGCTGACGAACCGGATCAGCAACCGACGATCGGACCGCGCCGTGCGTGCCCGGCCCGACTATCCGGATAGCGAAGTGATATCCCGGGCATTAGAAGGTGAGTACGGGGCGTCCACGGACGCCGCCGGCGGCGAGGTAGCGGTGTGCCGCAGCGGCGTGTTCGGCAGGAAACATTGTGGCGACCCGCAGGCTGAGCACGCCGGACTCGGCTTGGTCGCGTAGCCGGGTGAGAGTCGCGGTGTCGGTGAACCGATCCATGACCATGACGGAGGACCAGCGCACGCCCCGTTCGGTGGTGCCGCTGTGTGCGTCGAGGGAGACGATGGTTGCGCCGTCCCGCACAGCCGGTGCGACCGCATCGTCGAGCCCAGCCGCGTCGATCACGCCGTCGGCCCCGTGCGGCCGGAGCTGGCGCACGTGGTCGGCGAACCCGGTGCCGCGGGCCACGATGTGGTCGGCGCCGAGGCCGGCCACGAGGTCGCGGTCGCGGTCGGCGGCGTCGGCGATCACCGACAATCCGTCGGCCCGGGCCAGTTGGACGGCATAGCCGCCGACGGCACCGGCCGCGCCGGTGATCGCGACCGTCGTGCCGGGCGCGAGGTGCAGCGTGTCCAGGGCCATCCAGGCGGTCAACGCGTTCATCAGCAGGGTGGACGCTGCGATCAAGTCCGCGCCCGCGGGGGCGCGCACCACCGATTCCGCCGGCGCCACGACGTACTCGGCCTGCGCCCCTTCAGTCTTGCGTGGGGGCAGGAGCGCGATCACCTCCGTGCCCACGGCCAGGTTCGGCCGCACACCCTCACCCACCGCATCCACCACACCAACCGCGTCCAGTCCCACCACATAGACATCGGAAAGCGGCAACGCATCCGGAAAGCGCTGGTGGGCGGCGCCGGAGCGAATCTTCAAATCCCCCGGGTTGACAGCGGCGGCAGCGACCTTGATCCGCACCTGACCCGGACCCGGCTGCGGCTGCGGCAACTCCAGGACCCGCATCACTTCGGGCCCGCCGAACTCCGTGAAACCGACCGCTCGCATGGTTTCTCCCGCGCCCACCGTGACCCGCGACGAGCCACCACAAATATGACACTCTAAGAGTGACATATAAACGCGCAAAGTGATACTACATGAGTTACACCTCACACGAAGGGGTGGGAAGGAGGCCAGACATTGCCGGACCTGCGGTTTCCCGTACTCGGCCCGGGACTCCTACAGCTCCGGCCAGGTGCAAAGTAGGCGGCGTGGTCGCTGAACCTGGTGATGGTGGGGTCTGGCTAGCGTCCGGCCGGTGAAGCGGGATTGGGAGCCGGAGGAGCTGATCAGCCGTTGGACGCTGGTGGATGAGGACTGGCGGCTAGTGGGCAACAAGACCAGGGCGACCCGGTAGGGGTTCGCGCTGCTGTTGAAGTTCTTCGAGATCGAGGGACGGTTTCCGGGCTACCCGGAGGAGGGTCCCGGGCCAGGCGGTCGAGTTCGTAGCCGAGCTGGTGAAGGTCGATGCGGCGTTGTTCGCGAAGTACTCGTTCACCAGCCGGATCGCGAAATATCACCGCACCCAGATCCGGCGGGCATTGGGGTTCCGGCCAGCCACGGAGGCCGACGAGGCGCGGTGGGCGGGCTGGCTGGCCACCGAGGTGTGCCCGGTGGAGTCCGACCGCGGCCGGCTGGCGGCTGCGGTGCGGCGCCGCTGCCGCAGCGAGAAGGTCGAGCCCCCGGCGTTCGGCCAGGTGGAGCGGGCGGTCGCGTCGGCGGTGCGGATGTACCCGTCGGACTTCGCCGACTGCCCGGAGCCGGTGCGCTACACCCTGCTGGCGACGCTGTGCTGGGTGCGGCAGGCCGAGATCATCGACGCGCTGGTGGGGTTGTTGATCGACCTGGTGTGGCGGATCAACGCGCGCGCGGAGCGGCGGGTGGAAAAGGAGCTGATCGGGTCGCTGTCCTCGGTGCCGGGCAAGAAGACCATCTACGTGAAGATGCTCACCGCGGTGCTGGACCGGCCGGCGACACGGTGCGCGAGGCGGTGTATCCGGTGGTTCCTGGCGGGGAGCGCACTCTGCGGGCGCTGGTGAAGGAGCTGATGGCCAACGACCGGGTCGTGGCCGAGCGCATCCGCTACCAGCTTCGGGGCTCCTACTCGCACTACTACCGGCGGATGCTCGGCCCACTGTTGGGAGCGTTGACGTTTCGGTGCAACAACACCTCCTACCGGCCGGTGATGGACGCCGTCGAGCTGCTGGGCGCCTACGCCGATCGACCCAGCAAGGTCACCGTGTACGACCAGGGCGAGAAGGTGCCGATCGACGGGGTGGTCCCGAAGGCGTAGCAAGAGGCGGTCACCGACGCCCGGGGCCGGATCGAACGCATTCCGTATGAGCTGTGCGTGCTGATTGCGTTGCGGGACGCGCTGCGGCGGCGGGAGATCTGCGTGGACGGCGCGGGCCGGTGGCGCAACCCCGAGGAGGACGTGCCCGGCGACTTCGACGACAACCGGGACGTGCACTACGCCGCGCTGGGCAAGCCGCTGCAGGCCAAGGCGTTCGTCGCCGGCCTGCGGCGCCGCCTCACCGACGCGCTGGATCGGTGCAACACCGCCCTGGATCAGGGCACCACGGGTGGGGTGCGGATCGTGACCCGCCGCGGGCAGCCGTGGATCAGCGTGCCCAAGCTGGAGAAGCTTCCCGAGCCGCGCAACCTGGGGGCGATCAAGGCCGAGGTGGCTCGCCGCTGGGGCACGATCGACTTGCTGGACATCCTCAAGGACGCCGACTTCCTCACCGAGTTCACAGGTGAGTTCGTGTCGGTGGCCACCCGGGAGAAACTGCCCCGTGACGTGCTGCGCCGCCGGCTGCTGTTGTGCCTGTTCGCGCTGGGCACGAACATGGGCATCCGGGCGATCGTGGCCACCGGTGAGCACGGCCAGGACGAGGCCGCGCTGCGGCGGGTCCGCGCCTCCCACATCACCCGGGAGAACCTGCGGCGGGCGATCGTGCGGGTGGTCAACGAGACCTTGGCGGCGCGGGATGCGCGGTGGTGGGGGCAGGCCACCGCCACCGCCACCGCCTCGGATTCCAAGCGGTTCGGGGCGTGCGAGTCCAACCTGATGACCCAGTTTCACGCCCGCTACGGCGACTAGGGCGTGATGATCTACTGGCATGTCAAGCGCGGCCGGGTGTGCATCTACTCCCAGCTGAAGTCCTGCTCGTCGTCGGAGGTCGCGGCGATGATCGAGGGTTTGCTGCGGCACTGCACCGACGCCGAGATCGAGGCCAACTACACCGACACCCACGGTTCGTCGCTGGTCGGCTTTGCCTTCACCGAGCTGCTCGGCTTCCGGTTGCTGCCGCGGTTGAAGAACATCGGCGCGATCAAGCTCTACAGCCCCGGTCAAGCCCCCAACACCTGGCCGCATCTGGAGCGGGTGATCGTCAACCGGCCCATCAACTGGGACCTGATTGCCCATCAACTGGGACCTGATTGCCCAGCAGTACGACCAGATGGTCAAGTACGCCACCGCGTTGCGGCTGGGTACCGCCGAGGCTGAGCAGGTGCTGCGCCGCTTCACCCGCGGTAACGGCCCGAAGAACCCCACCTACCTGGCGTTGGAAGAACTCGGCCGGGTGGTGCGCACGATCTTCGCTTGCGACTTCGTCGCCTCCGAGGAGCTGCGCCGACAGATCCACACCGGGTTGCAGGTGGTGGAGAACTGGAATTCCGCCAACGAGGTCATCTTTTACGGCAAGGACAGCAAGCTCACCGGCGAGGACCGCGAACACCTCGAGGTCTCCATGCTCGCGTTGCACCTGTTGCAGTCCTGCCTGGTCTACATCAACACCCTGCTGCTGCAACGGGTCCTGGACGACCCGGCGTGGGCGGACACGCTCACCGACGCCGACCGGCGTGCCCTCAACCCGCTGGTCTGGTCGCATGTCAACCCCTACGGGCGTTTCCGCCTCGATATGGACCGCCGCCTCGACCTGGGCATAACCGGGCCAGGACCGACGTAGGGAGGGGCGTTCACGCCACGGCGGCGGCCAGCCGGCGCGCGCCGGGGTCGGTGCTGTGGCGGGCAGCATCGAGGGCGCGACGCAGGGTGGTGCGGCTGCGGGTGGAGCCGACCTCGTCGATGTAGGGCCACACCTGGGACGGCAGGCCGGAGGGGGTGTTTCGCGTTCACGAACAGACTCGTGAGTGCAACGTGCGTCCGACAGGCGCCTTTCTGGGTGATCAGGTAGACCGGGCAACAGTGCTCCATGGGCCTCATGCAGAAGATCAACTCCCACCCCGGGCGAGTGCGATCTTCTGCGGTGTCCGTCCAGGACCGGCCATTAAGAGCACGCTCTGGCCAAAGAGGATATTTATAGTCAATCTTTCTCGATGGCCGTGAGCCGGGTATCCCTTTCTACCCTCGATGGGGTTCCCCTGGGATGAGCCGAGGAGATGCTATGCGCACGCGCCATTCGACCTTGGTTGTCACGCTCGCCTCGGTAGCGGCGCTGACCGCGGGGGCGGCAAGTACCCAGGCCTATGCCGGGCCGAGCAACGACAGACCTGCGCCTGCGGTCAGAGAGGTGGCGCAGGGCCGCCAGGACGCGCCCGTCTCGGTGGATGTGGCGGGCCCGGTGCAGGTCAACTTCCGTGAGATCGTGTTGCCGCCGGGTAGTGGGACGGGGAAGCACTGCCACTACGGGCAGCTCATCGCCGTGGTGAAGCAGGGCACGTTCACCCACTACGCACCGATCTATCCGGGCGGTGTTCACCGCTACGTCGCGGGTGATTCCGTCGTTGAAGGCAGCGGCTACGTCCACGAGGGACGCAACGAGGGGAAGCAAGCCGTCGTCCTGTGGGTCACCTACGTGACCCCTGAGGGCAAGCCCCTGGCTGAAACCGACCTGACCAAGTGCTCATCACAGGGCGGGGGCTGATCGTTCTCGCGATTGCCTGACCTCGCACGGACGTAGTGTGCGGGCTGGTCGAGAACTCGACGGGGATCCTGATGTTGTCGCTGCTCGTTGGCGACCAAACCGCACGGACCTGTGGGCGCGCGTCGGCCCCGAAGCTGTTGTGGACGTGGTCGCGGTCCGGGCGTCAGCCACTGTGGCGTCCCGTGCGGTGGAAGGTTGGCGTGCGTGGTGAGGCCCCAAGCGATCCGACGGGCGAGGTTGCCGGGAAGTGGAGTGGCTGGTCCGGCAGCGCAGAGACGAGCAGTGGGGCGGTGCTGCTGTGCCCGGACGGTTTCGTCGCCTGGCGCGCCCGTGATGGTGAGAACCATCCGATGCGGACGCTGCGCGGTGTGCTGGAACGGCTCGGTCTCCGTCGCACCCATGGGGCGGCTATCCGTAGAGCGGCTCGATGGCCTTGTCAGCAACCTGAGTTAGGACCTTGAAGCAGCACATGGCCTCGGTCATCGTGTCCGCATCGAAATAGACTCTGCGGGGACCGACCTGCTCGACGGTGGGGATCAGGGCGGTGGCGGCGGCCAGGTGGGTGGCGTCGAACTCGACCTCGATGCGATGTGGGCGCCGGTCGGGTGTGGTGGCTCCGGCCGTGCCCATGGCGAGGCGGGCCGCCTCCTCGATCTCGGCCGCGGTACGGCGGGGTGGGGAGCACAGGGCGGCATACCGGCTGACCGCCGTCTTGACCGGGATCCGTCGCGCCCGGGGTGCGTAGTCGGCCGATTCCTGGCAGGTGCGGTCATCGCCGGTGACCAGCAGGACGGGGACCCCGTGCTCGGCAGCCAGGGCGGCGTTGAGCCGGCCCTCGCTGGCCGGGACCCCGTCCAGCCACACCCCGGTGATGGCGTTCTCCAGGTAGGTGTGGGCGAGCACGCCCTCGTCACCGGCACCGGTGTGGTAGCCGAGGAACACGACACCGTCGAGGCCGGCATCGATGCCTTCCATCATCGACAGCGGTTTGTGCCGGCCGGTGAGCATCCGCGCGTCCGGATCGAGGTCCTCCAGCAGCAGGTTGCGTTGGGTGGAGTGGGCCTCGTTGACGATCACCTCGGTGGCGCCGCCGGCCATCAGCCCCCGGACGCAGGCGTTGACGTCGCCGGTGAACAGCCGGCGGAACCGCTGCCACGGCTCGGTGCCGGGTTGGACATCGGCCGTCCAGGTCACGCCGGTGGCGCCCTCCATGTCCGCCGAGATCATGATGCGCACCCGGCCACGCTACGGAACACCCCGTCCCGGTGGAAGCACCTGAGCCGGGCGAACCATTGCTCGCATACCAACTGGTCGGTACGGTGCCCCTATGGCAGCGGACGTGCTCGTCGTCGACTTCGGCGGTGTTCTCACCACGCCGGTACCGCCCGCGGTCGCCGACTGGCTCACCAGCGACAACATCGACCCCAACATCTACCGGGAGGTGATGCGGGAGTGGCTGCTCGACGATCCAACGGGCGACTCTCCGGCACACCGCCTCGAAACAGGTGAATTGGCCCCGCCGGATTTCGAACGCCAGCTCGCCGCCCGGCTGCGCCACGTCGACGGAACCCCGGTGCCGGCCGCGGGCCTGCTGTCGCGCATGTTCGCCGCCCTGCGTACCGACGAGGACATGGTGCAGCTGCTCCGCCAGGTCCAGTCCGCCGGTGTCCGCACCGCCCTGCTGTCCAACAGCTGGGGCAACTCCTACCCCACGCAGCTGCTGGCCGAGCTGTTCGACCTGGTGGCGATCAGCAGCGAGATCGGCCTGCGCAAACCCGACCCGCAGAGCTACCAGTACGTCCTGGACCAGCTGGGGGTACGTGCCGCGCGGTGCGTGTTCGTCGACGACCTCCCTCCCAACGTCACCGCGGCGACCGCGCTGGGAATGGCCGGTGTGCTGCACGAGACCACCGCGCGTACCCGAACCGAGCTCGCCCGCCTACTCCCGATCCCGCGGGAGGTTTCGCGATGAGACCACCCGGAGTCGACCTCGACGCCCTGCGCTCCTATCTGGAGCGGACGCTACCCGGGCTGGTTTACGGCCCGCTGCACGCTGAGCTGATCCCCGGTGGCCGGTCGAACCTGACCTACCGGCTCACCGACGGCACCCACCGCTGGGTCCTGCGCCGACCACCCCTGGGCCACGTGCTGGCCACCGCCCACGACATGGGGCGCGAGCACCGCGTCCTCTCCGCCCTGTCCGGATCGCCCGTGCCGGTCCCGGGCACCGTCGCGTTGTGCACCGATGCCGACGTCCTCGGTGCCCCCTTCTATGTCATGGATGAGGTGCCCGGTGCCGTTCTGCGCGACCGGTCGGAGACCGAGCAGTTGGGAGCCGGGCGTGCCCGCGCGCTGTCGCATGCGCTGATCGACGTGCTCGCCGATCTCCACGCGGTGGACCCGCAGACGGTTGGGTTGGCCGATTTCGGTCGTCCCGAGGGATATCTGGTTCGCCAGGTCGCCCGCTGGCGCAAGCAGCTCGACGCCTCGCGCAGCCGCGAGTTGCCCGGCGTCGACGAACTGCACAGCCGGCTGGCCGGTTCCATCCCGCCCTCGCCTCGGCCCGCGATCGTGCATGGTGACTACCGGCTGGACAACGTCCTGGTCGACACCGGGACCGCCGCGATCACCGCAGTGCTGGACTGGGAGATGGCCACGCTGGGTGACCCGTTGGCCGACCTCGGGCTTTTCGTCGTCTATTGGGGTGGCCGTGACGCCGCCCTCGATCTGGTCACCGGTGCGGCGACCAGTGCGCCGGGGTTCCCGTCGAGTGCGGATCTGCTGGCTCGCTACGCCGAGCGCACCGGCACCGACCTGTCCCGCCTGGACTGGTACGTCGCCTTCGCCGAGTTCAAGCTCGCCGTGGTGCTGGAGGGCATCCACTTCCGGTACCGGCAGGGCAAAACGGTGGGGGCGGGTTTCGACCAGCTCGGCGAGTACGTCCCCACCCTGGTGGCCAGCGGTTTGGCAACCCTGAACGGAGAGCGTTGATGGACTTCGCCTTCGACGAGCGCACCGAGCAGCTGCGCGCCGAGCTCACCGACTTCCTCACCCGGCACGTGCTGCCCGCCGAACCCGCCTATGCCGCGCACGTGGCCGAGGGCGGGGGCTGGGACAGCCCGCCGGTGTTGGCCCAGTTGAAGTCCGAGGCGCGCCGCCGCGGGCTGTGGAACCTGTTCCTGCCCGACCGGCGGTTCGGGGCGGGTCTGACCAACCTGCAGTACGCGCCGTTGGCCGAGCTCACCGGCCGCAGTCCCGCACTGGCCCCGGAGGCGCTGAACTGTTCGGCCCCCGACACCGGGAACATGGAGCTGCTGGCCGGGTTCGGAACGCCCGAGCAGCAACAACAGTGGCTGCATCCGTTGCTGGCGGGGGACATCCGCTCGGCCTTCTGTATGACCGAACCCGAGGTTGCCTCTTCCGATGCCACCAACATCGCTACCCGGATTGAGCGGGACGGCGAGCACTACGTCATCAACGGCCGCAAGTGGTTCTCCTCGGGTGCGATGAGCCCACGGTGCGCGGTGTTCATTGTGATGGGTAAGACAGATCCGGATGCGGACCGCTACCGCCAGCAGAGCATGGTCCTGGTGCCGCGGGACACCCCGGGCGTGCACGTCAGGCGCGCGGTGACCGTGTTCGGTTTCACCGACCGCGCGCACGGGGGGCACGCCGAGATCGTGTTCCGGGACGTGCGGGTGCCGGTGGTCAATGTGCTCGGCGGTGAGGGGGAGGGCTTTGCCATCGCTCAGGCCCGGCTCGGCCCGGGTCGCATCCACCACTGCATGCGCCTGATCGGGATGGCCGAGCGCGCGTTGGAGCTGATGTGCCGGCGGGTCAGCGCCCGGGTGGCCTTCGGCAAGTCGCTGGCCGCCCAGGGTGTGATCGGGGAGTGGATCGCCGAGGCGCGGGTGCGGATCGAGCAGGCGCGGTTGCTGGTGCTCAAGACCGCGTGGCTGATGGACACAGTGGGCAACAGGGGAGCGCACACCGAGATCCAGGCCATCAAGATCGGCACGCCGGCGATGGCGGAGTGGGTCATCGACAAGGCGATCCAGGCGCACGGTGGTGCCGGGGTCAGCCAGGACTTCCCGCTGGCGATGCTGTGGACGCAGGCCCGCACCCTCCGGCTGGCGGACGGGCCGGACGAGGTCCACCGGATGTCGTTGGCGCGCAAGGAACTCAAGCGCTATCAGGGGTAGTGGCTGCCGGTCGGTGGCATTGCGGGCGGGTGTTGATCGCATCGAAGCGATGCCCGCATGTCCTAGATCAGCCGTTCGAGGTCGACGCGGAGCGGAAACGGCTCGGCGGTATCGAACACGCCGGTGACGTCGTTCCCGTCGATGTAGCCCAGCTCATCGGTGAGGTGGTAGGCGGCGACCGAAACGGGCTCGTCAAGGCTGATGATCCAGTAGTGGGGGACGCCAGCGTTGGCGTACTCGCTGTGTTTGGTTTTGCGAACGGTGCGTTCGGATCCTGGGGGCAGGATCTCGACGATAACGGCGACTTCGGCCGCGCGGGTAATGCCGCCGTGGCCGCGGATACGTTGCCGTGCCGTGCGGTTGACGATGATCAGGTCAGGTCGGCGGACGGTGCCTGGTTCGTCGGGTGGGGCGAGTTCGAGATCGACATCCACATCGGTGATCACCTCGAACTGTTCGGGTACCTGGCCGTCGAGTTGGTTGGCCAACATGCGGCCGGCGTGTTGGTGGTCGGGGACGGGCGACGGCGACATCAGCAGGCGGCCAACTTGCAGTTCGGTGTATCCGGACGGTGGGACTCCGAGTGCGAGGTAGTCCTCGACCGTGAGGAGGTGGTCGATGGTGGCGGGGATGCTCACGCGGCGCGCTCCGTGTCGTCACGGTTGGTGGTGTCGGGTCGGCGCGGCCGGGTCGCGCCCGGCTTACGGCAGTACCAGCGGACGAACTCGACGAGGACTTCGTTACGGCGTCCCTTGCCGGTGGCGCGTTCGAATTCGACCCAGAGATCTCGGTCGACACGCATGGTGACAGTCGGCGTCTTGCCGGTGGCTGGCCTCGGCATGGCTGGATCCTCTCCTGTGTTACTGCATACGCAGCATAACACGTATCTGCATGTGCATAAAGGGGGGCGAAGGGGGAGCGAGCCGACCGGTCTGCTACTGGCCACGAACGCGCCGGAGCGCGCGGGTCCTCGGCGTCAACGCAGGGCGGGTTCGGTGAGCGTGAGGGTTCCGACGTCGGCGTCCATCCGTGCGCGCACGCCCAAAGGGATGGTGAGTGCTGCCGCGCAGTGTCCGAAACCCAGCTCCCACACCACGGGCACGCCCACGCTCGCCAGGCGTTCGACGAGCGTGGCGCGCACTGCCTCCGGCGGGCCGCAGTCGGTCCACGACCCGAGGGCGATGCCGGCCACCTGCTCGCACCATCCGGCGGCCAGCAGCTGGGTGAGCATGCGGT
Organism: Longimycelium tulufanense; assembly: GCF_014645795.1. Lineage (GTDB taxonomy): Bacteria > Actinomycetota > Actinomycetes > Mycobacteriales > Pseudonocardiaceae > Longimycelium > Longimycelium tulufanense. The sequence goes on from NZ_BMMK01000031.1 coordinate 51,182, forward strand.
CGAGCCGGTAGGTCTCCTCGCCGACCTCCTCCAGCATCAGCAGCGCACCGGTTGGAGGGGGCGCGAGGCCAGGGTTACCGATACTGGCGGCCAACAAGGAGAGCGTGCCGCCGTACAGCAGTCCCTCGGCCCGACCCGGGACCAGTGCTGTGGTGTGGGGTTGCCGCAACACCAGCGTCTGTTCCGGGTGGAACAGCGTGCGACGGAGGTGGTCGGCGGCACGGGGATCGTCGACGAAGCCGCGGGTGGCGATCATCGGAGCGAACAACGTGACGATTTGCAGACGGTGGTCGAAGGCGACATGCAGTGCGGTGAGATCGCTGGAGCCCGCCAGGATCTTCGGCCGGGCTCGGGCCATCGCCGCCCAGTCGAGACGCGCCAGCAGGCGTTGGCTGCCGTAGCCGCCGCGGGCGCAGAACACCGCGGCGATGGTGGGATCGCACCAGGCGCGTTGCAGATCCGCGGCCCGGCCCTGGTCGGTACCGGCCAGATAGCCCAGGTTGGGATGGCGGTCGAGCACGTGTCGGCCGACCTCGACGTGCAGGCCCCAGTCCCGCAGGATGCCCACGCCTGCCTCGAGCAGGTCGGGCTGCACCGGTCCGGCCGGCGCGACGACCGCGACCCGGTCGCCGGGTCGGAGCCGATCCGGTCGGCGCGGCCGGGTCACGTCTCACCGTTCCCGCGTCGTTGCCTCGGTACGCGCTGCCACTGGCCTGGCGCGCGCACCGAAGATGAGCGCGGTGACGGGGAGCCGATCGGACACGGGCGCGAGATCCTCCTCGTCGGCGGAGCGGCGATCACCGCCACATCAACGGAACTGCTCCTGGGCTTAGGACTGCAGCTTGATGGGAGAGATCCCGGGTGGCTGGAAGCCGAGGATCTGCCCGTAGAAGGACAGTTCGGCTTCCAGCGCCGCCACGATGGTCTCAGCGCGGCGCCACCCGTGCTGTTCGCCGGCGAAGGTGAGGTAGGCGTGCGGGATGTCGCGCCCGGCGAGTGCGGCCACGAACCGTTCGCACTGCTCCGGCGGACAGATCTCGTCCTCCAAGCCTTGCAGCAACAGGATCGGCCCGGTCAGCTGATCGACGCGGTTGACCGGGGACCGCTGGAGGTAGCGGTCGCGTGTCTCGGGCAACGGCCCCACCAGGCCGTCCAGGTATCGGGATTCGAAGTCGTGGGTTTCGCCGCCCTCGGCCCACCCCGACAGGTCGAGGATGGGGAACATCGCGGTGCCGCACCGGTAGGTGTGCACCGAGGTCAGCGAGGCGGCCGTGGTCCAGCCGCCGGCGCTACCCCCGCGAACGACCAGCCGCTGCGGGTCGGCGCTGCCTTCGGCGGCCAGTTGTTCGGCGACCGCGGCGCAGTCGGCGACGTCGACCACGCCCCACTGCCCGCGCAACCGCTCCCGGAAGGCGCGGCCGTAGCCGGTGGAGCCGCCGTAGTTGACCGCCACCACGCCGATGCCACGGCTGGTGAAGTAGGCGGTCTCCAGGTCGAGGATCCCGAGCACGTGCCCGGTCGGGCCGCCGTGGACGTGGACCAGGTAGGGCGGTAGCTCCCCGTCGGGGGCCTCATGGTCGGGGTTGGTGGGTGGATAGACGTAGGCGGGGATCGACTCCCCGTCGGGGCCGTGGAACACCCGGTGCTGCGGTTCGGGGACGTAACGCGGATCGGGCAGGCCGGGTGGTTGCGTGAGCAGCTCGGTGAGCGTGCCGGTGGCCAGGTCCAGGTGGGCGACCGTGGCGTGGTGGCGTGGCCCGAACGCGGTGCTGGCCAGCGCCGCGCCGTCGCTGGCCAGCGTGGACCCCCACACCGGGAGGCGGAGGTCGAGAGCGGTGACGGTGCCGGCCGCCTCGTCGAACACGGCCAGTCTGTTGCGGCGCAGCACCGCGTACCGGCCGGCGTCGATCCGGGTGAACCAGCGGTTGCCCAGCCGCCACATGGGACCGCCCCATTCCTCGGCGCACGCGTGGAGGTTGGTGACGGTGCCGTCCAGGCTGATGCGGTGGAGGTTCCACCAGCCGCCGGGGTCGGTGAGGGCGACGAGGGTGTCCGGGCCGTCCCACTCGGCCTGGCAGACCGCCTCGGTGGGGCCGCCGACGAGCACCCGGTGGTGGCCGAGCCCGTCGTCGGTGATCTCGGCGACGCACAGCTCGGTGCCGTCCCAGGGCATCTGCGGGTGGTTCCAGCCCAGCCAGGCCAGGTGGCGCCCGTCCGGGCTGGGCCTGGGGCCGGCCAGGAAGTGGTGGCTGGTGGACAGCACCCGGACCGCGGTGGGGTCGGTGGCGGCGAGGCCGGACAGCGGCAGCGCGACCAGGGCGCGGAGGATGTCGGTGCGGTGTGGCCCGGTGGTCGTCTCCCGGATGCACCACAGCTCCGAGCCGTCCGGGGAGGGGGTCGGTTCGGCGTAGCGGTGGCCGTGGTGGCGGTGTGGCCCGGTGGTGGTCGGGTCCGGGCTGAGCGGGGTGGGCGCCGCGGTCGGATCGGCCGGGTCGAGCAGGTACAGGCGCTGGTCGTCCCAGTGGGTGAAGGCGATGTGTGGGCCGGTGGGGGTGGGCACGAGGGTCCAGGGGCGGCCGCCGTACTCGTGGACCCGGTTGCGGGCGTTCCACGGCGCGGGCAACACCTCCCGGGCGGGTTCGCCCGGGGCGGCGCGCAGCAGGGTGACCCGGCCCTGTTGCTCCGGTCGGGTTTCGGCCCACCAGACGACGCCGTCGTGCAGTTCGACCCACTGCGGCTGGCAGGCGGCCGAGGCGACGTCGGTAGCGCTGATCGGAGAGGTCCAGGCTCCGTGCGGGGTGATCATGGCCACGGGCCGCAGCCTAGTGCGCCGGCCCGGTCGGTGCGGTGGTGTGCGGCGAAGAACGCCCGGTGTGCCGCGAGGCCACCTTCGGCACCCGTGACGGTGTGATCCGGTCGGCTGCACCCTCTGCGGGGTGAGGCTCAGCGCCCGCGACGACGACCGTGAACCTTGGTGCACGAAGGCCGAGGTGAGCCGACGGGTGCCGGTCTGGCGGACGTGCCGGCCGTGCTACAGCGGGCGGGACCATTCCTGGCGCAGGAATCGCTGGCCGAACCGTTCTCGGGGCTCGGCCTGGGTCGGCTGGAAGCCGGCGCGCCGGGCCAGGCGGGCGCCGGCCTCGAGGATGTCGGCGGTGCACATCGTCATGCGCTGGTAGCCGGCGTGGCGGGCGAAGCGCACGCATTCCTCCACCAGCGCGGTACCGATGCCGTGGCCCCGTGCGGTGGGCTCGACGAGTAGCAGGGCGAGCGTGGCGGTGGTGGCGTCCACGGCGGTGCAGAACACACTGCCCACCGGCTGGCCATCCAGCTCGGCGATCCAGGCCGCCTCCCGCCGGAGGTCGCGGCGCTGCAGGAAGTCGGCCACGAGGCGGGCCACGGCCACCTCGAAGGTCTCGTCCCAGCCGTGGTCGCGGGCATACAGGGCGGCGTGCCGGTGCACGACCCAGCCGTAGTCGCCGCTGCGGGGTGGACGCAGCGTCACCGGCGTGGGCGCGGCGCGGCCCTCGGGGTCACCCAGCAGGGTCTGGATCGTGGTCATTGCGGCGATGACCTGGCGCTGTTGGGGCTCGTCCAGGGGTTCCAGCAGGCCCCGCACCTGCCGCGCGGAGCGGGTGTCGAGCTCGGCGTAGGTGGCGGTGCCGCGGTCGGTGAGCCGGATGACCTGGCGGCGCCCGTCGAGGCGGGAGCGTTCGCGCGCTACCAGCCCGGCGCTTTCGAAGCGGGCGAGCAGGCGGCTGAGGTAGCCGGCGTCGATGTCGAGCGTGCGGCGCAGTTCGGCGACCTCGGTGTGCTCGCGTTGGGCCAGCTCGTAGAGCACACGTGCCTCGGTGAGGGAGTAGGCGGTGCCGAGCATCCCGTTGCGCAGCACGCCGATGACGTTGGTGTAGAAGCGGTTGAACGCGCGGACCATGGCGACGCGGACGTCCGGAACTGCCACCTGATCGTCTCCTGCTTACCGGAACGATTGACGCGGGCAACGTAGTGCGCGGGGTGTGACGGCGGCAACGGTGGTGTCCGCTCAGGGCGTACACGTTCCGGCGTGGCCACGCCCCGCCCAGGCGTGCCTTGCGCACCCCGGTGGCCTAGGGTCGAACTGCCATGGCTCGCGTTATCCATGTCTTCCGCCGCCCCGACCGGTTCGTCGCCGGGACCGTCGGGCAACCCGGCGACCGCGTCTTCTACCTCCAGGCCACCGAGGCCGCCCGCACGGTCAGTGTGCTGTTGGAGAAACAGCAGGTGGCCGTGCTGGCCGAGCGGCTGGGTGCGTTGCTGGACGAGGTGCGGCAGCGGTTCGGCGCCGAGGTGCCCTCCACCGCGCCCGAGGAGGAGGTCGACACCGGCCCGCTGGAGGTGCCGGTGGACGAGGAGTTCCGGGTCGGCACGATGGGGCTGGGCTGGGATGCCGAGAGCAGTGCGGTGGTGGTCGAGCTGCTGGCGATCACCGAGGAGGAGGTCGACGAGTCGGTGGTGCTCGACGACACCGAGGAGGGCCCGGACGCGGTGCGGGTGTTCCTCACCCCGGGGCAGGCGCGGGCGTTCGCCGAGCGGGCGGAGCGGGTGGTGGCCGCGGGACGTCGGCCGTGCCCGCTGTGCGCCGAGCCGCTGGATCCCGCCGGCCACATCTGCCCGCGGCAGAACGGCTACCGGCGGGTGGAGACCGAGGCGAGCTGAGGCGGCGTGCACCCGAGCGACCCGGCCGCGCCTGTGCTGGTGCGGCATGGCCGGCTGGAGGTGCGGGGCCGGTTGGTGGACGCCTCCAACGCCACCCTGCTGTGCGGGGTAAGCCTGGATGGGGTGAACGCGCAGGTCGTCTACAAGCCGGTGCGGGGCGAGCGGCCGCTGTGGGACTTCCCCGACGGCACGCTGGCCGGCCGGGAGGTGGCCACCTACCTGGTGTCGGAAGCGATGGGGTGGGGCCTAGTGCCGCCGACGGTGTTGCGGGAAGGCCCCTTCGGGCCGGGCATGGTGCAGCTGTGGGTGGACACCGAGCACGAGCACGAGCTGGTAGACGTGGTCACCCCGGAGCGCGCGCCGCAGGGGTGGCGGGTGGTGTTGCGGGCGTTGGACCGTTTCGGTGACCCGGCGGTGTTGGTGCACGCCGATCATCCGGCGTTGCAGCGGATGGCGGTGTTGGACGCGGTGGTCAACAACGCCGACCGCAAGGGCGGCCACGTGTTGCACGGGGCCGACGGCGCGGTCTACGGGGTGGACCACGGGATCTGCCTACACGCCGACGACAAGCTGCGCACGGTGTTGTGGGGGTGGCTGGGGGAGGAGCTGCCCGAGGATGCGGTGGCGGTGCTGCGCCGGGTGCGGGAGCACCTGGCCGGTGCGTTGGGGCAGGCACTGGTCGAGCACCTGACCCGCAAGGAGGTGCTGGCGGTGTCCGAACGGGTGCGGCGGCTCCTGGACGCCGCGGCGTTCCCGCATCCGGCGACCGACCGGCCCACCATTCCTTGGCCCGCATTCTGACCATGTAATTCGACTATCACCCGTAATGCCCTCTCTTCCGCTTGTCGGGTAGGTTTGTCGACATTTCTCGTTTCACCCCATCGGTCGACGTCCTCCATTTGCCGAGCACTGGCATTGGCCCCATCCTGATCCACAACCTGTCAGGAAAAGAAAGATCGGAATCGATACCGGGAGTCCGGCGTAAACAATCACGGCGGACGTGTTGGCCAGTCGACCCGAGGCGTGTGACGACCTCGAACGAACGGCCCCGCCACGGAGCACCGGTGGCCAGGAGAAGTCGTCCTCTGGTGCGAACCAGGAGGGTTAACCATGCGAACAGTGCGTAGGACCAGGCTGGGATGGCTGGCCGCGGTGCTCATCGCGGCGCTGGCCGCGGTTCTGGCCGGCCCCAGCGGGGCCGGTGTCGCGGGCCAACCGCAACCCCGGTCACCGGCCGAACAGCGGGTCGCGGCAATCGCGCAGTCGACCAAACAGGCGGCCAATGCCTGCGACCACCTCACCCGGTCGCTGAACACGCTGGACAAGGACCTGGCGAATCCGCAGTCCGGGATCACGGTCACCGGAGAGGCCAAGGAAGGCGTGCTGAAGGCCCGCGAGATCATCGTCAAGATGAAGGAGCAGGCCTGCACCGCGGAGAAGCCGGACCAGGAGGCGGCGCAGCCGCCGCTGGGGCTGGACCTGATCGGCCAGCTGCTCGGCGTGCTGTGCGCCCTGCCGATTCTCGGCTCACTGGTCGGCGCGGTTGTCGGGTTGCTGACGGGTCTGCCGTTCCTCGGTGACCTGCTGGCAAGCCTCCTGCCTACGTGCAAGAGGGCCAGCGGGGCGCCGCCGGGGTCCTGACCGGCTGACGGGAGTGT
>NZ_BMMK01000031.1:57562-71816 GCF_014645795.1 Longimycelium tulufanense
CCAGGGGCTCCCCCCCACTCCGCTGTTTTCGGGCACTCGCCGGTGTCGTTGCGCCAGAGACGTGTCTTGCCGCGACGCCTGGGCCGACCCCCGGAGAGGGCCGAACCTGGGTGGGCGCACATGACGGCAGACCAGTGCGCGTGAGCCCGTCGAGCCGCGCGGGCCTGGGGCGTGCCTCCTTGGCGGCGTGCTGTGCTGCGCGCGGGTCCGCGTCCGGCGCCTGGTGGTCGGAGAGCTGGCAGTCTGGGGGACGTGACCACCACCTCCACCGATCGCCAGTGGCCAGCCAGCTTCACTCACCGGCTGACCGCTCCGCTGCCGGGTCCGCGGCAGCTGCTGCGTGCCCTGCGCGAGGGGGCGTTCCGCGCCTCCACGGCCGAGGCCGACCAGATCCCGGTGTCCCGGGACGGGGCGCTGCCCGAGCTGCCGACCAACACCGCCTCGATCACCTGGGTCGGGCACGCCACGTTCGTGCTGCGGCTGGGCGGGGCGTGTGTGCTGACCGACCCGGTGTGGTCGGCGCGCATTCCCGGGGTGCCTCGCCGGCTCACGCCGCCCGGGCTGGCCTGGTCCGCGCTGCCGCGGGTGGATGCGGTGGTGATCAGCCACAACCACTACGACCACCTGGACGCCGCCACGATGCGACGGCTGCCCCGCGACACGCCGGTGCTGGTGCCGGCCGGGCTGGGTACCTGGTTCCGGCGTCGGCGCTTCACCGCGGTCACCGAGCTGGACTGGTGGGAGTCGGCCGAGGTGGCCGGGCTGCGCTTCGAGTTCGTGCCCGCCCACCACTGGAGCCGGCGCACCCTGTTCGACACCTGCCGCAGCCTGTGGGGCGGCTGGGTGGTCAGCGCCCCAGGCGGGCCGCGGATGTTCCATGCCGGCGACTCCGGTTACGGCCACTTCTTCAGCGAGATCGGCAGCCGCCACCCCGACCTCGATCTGGCGATGCTGCCGGTGGGGGCCTACCAGCCACGCTGGTTCATGCAGGCGGTGCACATGGACCCCGAGGAGGCGGTGCGGGCCGCGGCCGACCTGGGGGCGGCCCGGATGGCCACGATGCACTGGGGCACCTTCCTGCTGTCCGGGGAACCGCTGCTGGAACCGGTGGACCGGGCCCGCAAGGCGTGGCGGGAGGCCGGCCGCGACCCGGCGGACCTGTGGGACCTGGCCGTGGGGGAGACACGGCTGCTGCCCACAGCCTGAACCCGTGCGGAGGTGAAGCGCGAACGGCGCCAACCGTTGCCCGACGTCGGCGAGGTAGGCGCTGGTGCGCACGGCGCTGATCGTGCCGGCCATCGCCACTGCCGCCGCACTACCTGGTCGCCGCTGGGTGTCCGGGATGCGCGTCACGCCTCGGTGAGGACCCGAACGGTGTGGTCGGGCTCGTCCAGCCACAACCATTGGCGTCCGCCGGCGGCCTCGAGGCCGAACCGGTCCATGCCGGGTTCGCCGGTCTCATGCCACCAGTCGTAGGCGGCTTCGATTTCGTCCCAGAGTCGCCGGGGGCCGAGTTCCAGCACGGTGTTGGGCTCCGTCCCGTTCAGGTCGGCGTCCAGGCGCGCCCACGAGCGGGTCGCGGCGTCGTCGAACTCCAACAGGTGGTGGTACCTGCCGAGGGTGTTCCAGTAGGTGTGTGCACAGATGTGGTCGAGTTTGGCGCCGATCGCGAACAGGCCGAGTGTGGGGTTGCGCATCCGGTCCAGGTCGACACCGTTGCACACCGTCGTGGAGGTCACGGCCTGCTGGATCTCGTCGTCGCTGGGTTCCCAGCAGGTGCGGCGCTGGGCGCGCATCCGCATGAAAACGAGATCGCCGGAGAATCGTCCGGTGAGCCCGCCGGGGGTGCGGGTGGCGGTGAGTTGGAACCCGTTGCACCAGTTGGTTCCCCACGGGGCGATGAGCCGGCCGCCTGGGCGCAACTGTTGAATCCATGGCCAGGGTACGGTTTCCCGGATGGATGCGGTGGCGATGACCCGATCATAGGGAGCGGCCGGTGGGTGGCCCCGGGCGCCGTCGCCGGTGACCACGAGCGGGCCGTGGTCGCGGAGCCGTACACGGGCGTACTCGGCAATGTCGGGATCCACCTCGACCGTGACCACGTGGCCGCGGTCGCCGACGAGTCGGGCCAGCAGGGCGGCGTTCCATCCGGTCCCGGTGCCGATCTCCAGGACGCGGTGACCGGGCTGGGGGCCCAGTGCCGCGAGCATCGCTGCCACCACCGACGGCATCGAACACGAACTCGTGGGTGTCTGGCCTTTCCCGCCCGGTGGGGTGTGGCCGTCGTCGACTTGGGTGACAACGAACCGGTTGGCCTGCACGGCGGCCTGCCAGCCGGCCAGGTCGTCGTGGCGGGAGAGGGCGACGAAGCCGCCCTCTCCATCGGACACCCAGATCACGTCCGGGATGAACTGCGCGCGTGGCACGGCCGCGCTCAGCTCATTCCAGGGCAGTCGGGTCATGGTCACCGGTCGTCCTGGTCGTGCTTGCCGCCGCCGGCGTCCTCGACGGGTTTGGTGCTGCTGTGGTCGTAGTCGCCCTGGCCGTTGCCTTCGGTGTTGTCGCCGTGCCGGCCGTCGATCATGCCGTTCTCATCCCTGGTGTCGGCTGCCCGGGATCGGTTCCCGAGGCTGGTGGGTGGTGTGGGGTGCTGTCAGCACCCCGGTGCGGTGGTGTTCGCGGTGGCCGGTGCGCCGGGGGACAACGCACCGGCCACCGCGGGCCCGCCGGCGCCAAGCCCGGTGCCGTGGTTGACGACGCCGGTGGGAGCTGGTCGAGGTCGCGCAGCAGCGGACCGAGCACCGGATTCGCGTTCGGTGTCGCCAGCAAGCTCCCGGCCGCCTTCAACGCGTTGGCGTGGGCGAGTAGGCACCGTTCGCACACCGCACCCTCGCTCGTCTTCTCCACCTGGCTGCGGTCGACCTGGCGGCCGCACAAGGCGGTGAGGGGTTCTTGATCCGGGGTGGGAAATGCGTGCACCTGGGTACGGGACAGCGACCCGGGAACGGGGACCAGCCACCACATGGGGTCGGTCATCGGACCTGCCCCGCCGCAGCCGGCCGGCGCACGGCGCCCGGCGGGGTGGTGTTCAGCCGTACCCGGATGCGGCGGGCGCGGAGTGGGGCCATCTTCCGGTCCCACTCGTCGGCTTCTGCTGGGGTCAGGGGTTGCCATACGCGCAGGTTCATTGCGTCTACCTCCCTCGCCTGCCGAGGGGACCGACGCTAGGAAAGATCAAGTGTGATCGGAAGGAAAACCCTATGCGGTCCTATGCGGATGGGTTATGCGCATGGCGGGATCAACGCTGGTGGCTGTCCTATGCGGCTCGTATCCGGTTGCTGATCTCGCTCATGATGTCGCTCAGCGACGCGGACATGGGTGAGCCACCGTGATGGGACCGTGCGGCGATACCGCCGAGCACACGTTCAGCACGAATCGAGCCGACTTCGCCGACCATGGGCAGGGTGTCCAGAGCGACCGTTTCGGCATCGGGCCACGCTTCGGCTCGCACCAGCGCCTCGAGAAGATAGGTGCGGCTGACATACAGCCCGCGGGGGAATCGAGGGCAATCGACGGCTGCGACGAACCGCGGAATTGCTGCTGACCAGTCGCCGAGGCTGGTCAAGCCCATGCCTTCGTGCCACCTCAGTTCCCGGTCGGTGATCCACCACGTCCACGATGGGTCGTGGCGACTGACACCCTCGGCGAACAGGGAGCGGACACGGGCGTACTCGACGAGTGCGCTGGTGCGATCGCCCAGTGCGGCCAGGGCGCGAGCCCTGCGGATACGGAAGAGCACACCGAGTCGGGGGGGCAGATGGTTGTGTTCCAGCACGGAGTCGGCAATGCGAAGCGCTTCCTGGGGGCGGCCGGTGTGCAGGCTCATCATGGCTTGGTTGGACAGCACGAAGAGTTCCATCGGACGGTCGCCCGCCAGTCGGCTCAGTGCCAGTGCCTCCAGGTTGAGTTGGCGGGCTTCGGTCTGCCGCTCGGCGTCGTAGCACAGCCAGCCCGCCACTTCGCCCAGCTCGGCCGTCACGGCCTCGAAGTCGCGTTCCACCTTGGGCAGGTAGTAGCCGGCCGTCAGCTTCCGGTGGGCTGAGTTGAAGGTGCGAACCGCCAGCCGTGATGTGTCGCCGCCACCGTGCGCACTGTCGAGTGCGACCAGGTGGTGGATCGTGGCGCGAAGCGCGTCGACGTAGTCCGCATCCACCGGTCGACCGCGGTCGTAATCGGTCGTGCTGGCGACAACGCTCTCCCCGAGTGCGGGGTGACCGTGGTCAGGGGCAGAGAAGGCTGCGCGTCGTGCGAGCAGCGTCCCGTCGGCCTCCAGGGCACTGTCGAGCCGTTCGGCCAGGTCCTCGTCGATCTCGGTCTGTCGGCCGGTCTCGATGCGGCTGATCGTCGACTGCGCCACGTAGACGCGCCGGGCCAACGCGGGTTGGCTGAGTCCGGCCCGGGTGCGGAACCGGCGCAGTGCCTCACCAAAGGTCTCACCCATGGGGTCACCTGCTCTTCGCCGAGGGTCCCCTCTTCGCTGGGCCCCGGGGCGGCGGTCTCCGTTGACACTCCGGAGTGCCGTCCCCGGGGCGTACCTCTCGGCGAAGAGGTGGCCTTGACGGTATCGACACGCCCGGTGACACGACAGGGTGCGTCCGATGCTCATGCGGCACCTCGGCGGGATCCGGCGGGGCACTGGGTGGGGCCGCGGCAGCGTGCCGATGCCGAGCAGGCCGCCCGGCGACCGGGGGAAGCGGGGTCAGCGGAGCAGCCGTTCCCGCACCAGCTCGGGCTGGGCGGGATCGTCGGGGCGTAGTCCCCGGAGGCGGAGCCAGCGGGCCAGGGCCTGCAGGCGGCGCTGCGCCTCGGTCCGCTCGGTGGCACTGGCCTGCGGGTCGGCCACCACACGGGCGGCAAAGGTCCGGCAGTGCCGCCAGGCCAGGCGGGCGGTATGGGTGGGCAGTGCGCCCCGGACGCGCCAGGCCAGCTCGGCGCGCAGGCAGCGACGCAGCTCGGCCAGGGCGCGCGGGCCCGGTCGGGTGCGGGTGCGCAGCCGCGCGAGCAGGGTGGCGTGGACGAGGTAGTTGGCGATCTCGGTGCGCGCGACGAGGGCGTCCTGTGCGCGGCTGCGGTACACCGTCGTCATCGAGGCCCTCCCGGGCTGGCGGCGCCGCAGTGACGGCGCCGGGTCGACCGCGGTGATCAGCAGCGACGGTAACCGCCGGGTGTGGTGGGAACGGGGTGACGTGGCCGTACTCCCCCAGCGATCACCCAGCGGTGGGGAGGTCCCTGGCACGGATCGCCGCGGCGCACGCCCTCGCCGGCGCGGAGGCTGGATGCCTCCCTGGCGGCATCGGGCGGAGAACCAGACGCGGGTGACACGCGCGGCGCAGTGCGGTCGAGCGGTCCCGCCAGCGGTTGGTCAGTGCGTCCACATCCGACGGTTCCTCCTCTCCGCGCCCGGAGCGGGTTGCCGGGAGAGCGGGAATGCCGTGCGTTCGGTGTCTGTTGGGCTGGGGCGAGGACCCGTCCGACCGGCCGCCACCCCAGTGCGCCGCCGGATGGCACCCGAAAACGTGACAGTCGTTCTGGTTAGGGTCGAGACATGCACTCCTGGTCGTCGGTTCCGGTTCCCCGCGTGCCCGGCACGCCCCGCCCGCTGCGGCTGTTCGACACCTCCGCCGGCGAGGTCCGGCCCACCACCCCCGGGGACACCGCCCGGATGTACGTCTGCGGCATCACCCCCTACGACGCCACCCACCTCGGGCACGCCGCGACCTACCTGGCCTTCGACCTGGTGCACCGGCTCTGGCTGGACAACGGCCACACCGTCCACTACGTGCAGAACGTCACCGACATCGACGACCCGCTGCTGGAGCGCGCCGAGCGCGATCACGAGGACTGGGTCGTGCTCGGCATGCGTGAGACCGCCTTGTTCCGCGAGGACATGGCGGCGTTGCGGGTGCTGCCCCCGCACGACTACATCGGCGCGGTCGAGGCCATGCCGGAGATCGTGGAGGTCATCGGCAAGCTGCTCACCGACGGCACCGCCTACCGGGCCGACGACCCCGAGTTCCCCGACATCTACTTCGACCACCGCGCCACCGGCCGGTTCGGCTACGAGTCCCAGTACGACGAGGCGACCATGAGTCGCTTCTTCGCCGAGCGCGGCGGTGACCCGGACCGGCCGGGCAAGCGCCACCCCCTGGATGCCCTGCTCTGGCGGGCCGCCCGCCCGGACGAGCCGTGTTGGGACGGCGAGCTGGGTCCGGGCCGCCCCGGCTGGCACGTCGAGTGCAGCGCCATCGCCCTCAACCGGCTGGGCATGTCCTTCGACGTCCAGGGCGGCGGCTCCGATCTGATCTTTCCGCATCACGAGTTCAGCGCCGCCCACGCCGAGGCGCTCACCGGCGAGGTCCCCTTCGCCCGTCACTACACCCACGCCGGCATGATCGGCCTGGACGGCGAGAAGATGTCCAAGTCCAAGGGCAACCTCGTCTTCGTGTCCCGGCTCCGCGGCGACGGCGTGGACCCGATGGCCGTACGGCTGGCGCTGCTGGCCGGCCACTACCGCAGCGACCGGTCCTGGAGCCCTGCGTTGCTGACCGAGGGCCAGGCGCGACTGGACCGCTGGCGGCAGGCGGTGGCGTTGCCGACCGCGCCGGCGGCCGAGCCGCTGGTGACGCGGCTGCGCGACCACCTGGCCGACGACCTGGACACCACGGCCGCGCTGGCGGCCGTGGACGCCTGGGCCGGCGAAGCACTGACGCGCCGCGGCGAGGACAGCGCGGCCCCGGCCCTGGTACGCACCGCGGTGGACACCCTGCTCGGCGTGGCGTTGTAACCGCTTTCGCCGGCCGGCGCCGGAGCGCCCGCGCCGCGATACTGGCCGCATGGTCACCTCACAGGTGCGGATCGTGCTGGACTTCCACGACGCCCTGACCAGCGGGCATCTGCAGCGGCTGCAGCCGCTGCTGCACAAGGACGTGGAGGTGGGTGGCCCGCGCCGTGGCGCGGGCGGGCGCGGGCTCGCCATGGTCGAGCAGTGGTTCGTCCAGCCCGGCGTCACGCTGGTGCCCCGCCGGGTGTTCCACCGAGGCGACTACGTGGTCGTCGAGCAGGAGGTGCGCTGGCGCACCGGCGACGGCGCACCGGGGGAGCCCGTCGCCGTGGCCGCCGTCTTCCGCGTCGTCGACAACCGGATCGAGATGATCCACCGCTACCAGGACCTGGGCGAGGCCCTGGGCACCGTCGAGGTCAACGAGGACGACGAGGTCGACCTCTCCCGGGCCGGGAGCACACCCAGCGGGTCATAGCTGGGGGATGCGGTGCTGGTAGCGGGCGATCAGTGCCTTGTTCCACTCGTCGTTGCCGACCACGTTGGAGCTGCGCCACAACGGCAGCTCGACGTCCTCGGCCGCGGCGCGGTCAATCAGGCGGACCAGCACGGCGTTCCACAGAAACACCACGGCCAGCGTGGAGATCGGCGCGGTGACCGGGTCGTGGGCGGGGTGGGTGACGTCGCCGGGCGGGACGAGGCTGTCCAGGATCAGCGTGGCCTGCTCGCTGAGCGTGCTGCCGGCGCGGCGGGGCGCGGCGCGGGTGGCGGCCGGCGAGGTCACCGCCAGCACGGGGTGCCCGGCGCGACGAGCCAGGGCCGCCAGCTCCACCGGGAAGGCGTTGACCCCGGAGGAGGAGAAGACCACGACCACGTCGTGCTCACCCGGTGCCGCCTCGGCGAGCACCTGCTCGGCCAGCCCGGACCGACGTTCGGCCACCGTGCTGGCCAGCGCCCCGTGCAGCGGAAGCAGGTCGGGGTGGTAGAGCGGACGGATACAGGCCAAGCCGCCGGCGCGGAAAAAGGTTTCGGCGACCGCGGCCAGGGAGTGGCCGGCGCCGCCGGTGTGGATGCACCCGCCGGCGCGCACGCACTCCAGCAGGAGGTCGGCGGCACGGTCCACGGCTGTGCTGTTGTGCTGCTCGACCCGCTGCAGGTAGGCGCGGACGGCCTCACCGTAGCCGGATCCGGGTGCGCTCATGCCGACTCCTCCCGGGAGCACCAGTGGTCCACACCACTCTGCCGCCCACGTCAAGGTCGCCTGCTCCCAGCCGGGCCCGGGGCCAGGGACATGCAGGTGGGCCGCGCCCGCATTCCGTCAACTTCTCGACCGGCAATCGCGCACTCGATCACGGTTCCTCGGCCAGGGCCTGCCGGACGGCCGACCGCGAGACATCCGGAGGTCTGTCCACCGCCGCGTGGGCCCGTGCGTGATGCGAGCCGGGGCGCGGCTGTCCGAGCGTGGGTGAGGCGGTGAGGTCGAGCGACTGTGTGGCCGCGGTGCGGGTGTGCGGGCTGGGGTCGAGCAAGCGGCACAGCCCAGTGCCCGGCAGGCGGGCGGCGACCGCTGGCGGTGTTCGGAGCGAAGGCCGTTGGGTGGACGGTGGGCTCTCCTCCCCACACCACTGCGGTGCGTGCGGGCGTACTCATGAACGTGGGCCAGCCCCTGGGGCCGGCCCACCTAGGATCGAGGCTCGTCTCAGCTCTGCTGCTTCGCCGTGTCCATGAAGAGCACCTCCCAGACGTGACCGTCGAGGTCCTGGAAGCTGCCCCCGTACATCGGACCTTCCTCGATGATCGGCTTCCAGGTCTTGCCACCGGCGGCGAGAGCCTTGGCCACCATCTCGTCCACCTCCTCCCTGCTGTCGGCCGACAGGCAGTTGAGGACCTCGGTAGTGCGGTGGGCGTCGCTGATGTCGCCGTTAATGAAGTCCTGGAACCGCTTCTCCACCAACAGCATGACGAAGATGTTGTCGTCGATCACGATGCAGGCGCACTCGTCGGTGGTGAACTCGGGGTTGACCTCGAAGCCGAGTTCACCGAAGAACTTCTTCGAGGCTTCCAGGTCCTTCACCGGCAGGTTCACAAAGATCATTCGCATGGTGGCGTCCTTATTCTCGACTCGCGTGCGCGGTGTTGCTGAGTGCCCATTCCGCATGCGTCGACACGGCACGGGATGCCGGCAGGCGCAGGTGCGCGCCGTGCTGCTGATCCGCGTGGCATCGGGTTGTCCCGCGCGGTGGAGGGGGAGCCGCGCGGGTGCCGGGTCGACGCCAGCACCGTCACCGGCCTACGCGTCCGGGCGGGGAAGTAGGGGGCAAACGACCCAGCCGATGCCGGCCGGGTCGGGAACCTGCCGCACTGTCCGTAGACCATGTCGGGGACCCTAGGAAGGCGCCCCGACATTTCGGGTAGTGCTGACCTGATCACTCAAGCGCCGGCTGAGACATCACCGGACTGCCGCCCCGGCAGATGCTCTGACCTGCAACAACCGCCCATAGGCTTACCCTGTTGTGAAGAGTGAGAATCTGGGTTCCCACTCTTACGTACAGCCTTGAGCACAGGCAGAACACGGGCGCGGGGAGCACCGTGAGGACCCACGGTGGCCTATGGCGCCCCGGTTGATCCAGTGCTCCGCCCGGAGATCACCGGAACCAGCGACACTGTTCGGCCATCGCCGTCTGCCTCGGTAAGACGCTTCGGGACATTGGGCGCTGGCTCCCCGCCAGCACCCATTCGGCGATCTCTGTCAAAGCCATCCGCGAGCGTGGAGGGGATCGCCCGCGTTGCCCGTCGGGCAGTCGAAGAGATCCGACCAAGAAGGTGCCCAGTCCGAGTCGACCCGATCTGGCCGACCATCGGAAGAAGGTCAAGGGCAACCTGCTCCGCGTCCGGCCACGCCCGCACTCGCATGAGCGCATCGAACAGGTGGGCCCGGCTCCGGCGGAAGGCATGGCCTCCTACCTGCGGACTGGTGTCGAGCCAGAGCTATCGGCGCACCAACAGAGTGGGACGAGTCGAAACCGATGAGAGAACCTGTCTGACGGTGTCCGCGTGAGCCTCCGTCAGGTGCCGTCAGCTGCCGACGTAGGCCGCGAGGTGCTCACCGGTGAGGGTGGAGCGGGCGGCGGCGAGGTCAGCGGGTGTGCCCTCGAAGACGATCCGGCCGCCGTCGTGGCCGGCGCCGGGGCCGAGGTCAATGATCCAGTCGGCGTGCGCCATGACCGCCTGGTGGTGCTCGATGACGATGACCGACTTGCCGGAGTCGACGAGCCGGTCGAGCAGGCCGAGCAGCTGCTCGACGTCGGCGAGGTGGAGGCCGGTGGTCGGCTCGTCGAGGACGTAGACGCCGCCCTTCTCGGCCATGTGGGTGGCCAGCTTGAGCCGCTGCCGCTCGCCGCCGGACAGCGTGGTGAGCGGCTGGCCGAGGCTGAGGTAGCCGAGCCCGACGTCGGCGAGCCGGTTGAGAATGGCATGCGCGGCCGGCGTGCGCGCCTCGCCGGCGCCGAAGAACTCCTCGGCCTCCGTCACCGACATCGCGAGCACCTCGCTGATGTCGCGGCCGCCGAGGTGGTACTCGAGCACCGACGCCTGGAACCGCTTCCCCTCGCACTCCTCGCAGATGGTGGCGACGCCTGCCATCATCCCCAGATCGGTGTAGATGACGCCGGCGCCGTTGCAGTTGGGGCAGGCGCCCTCGGAGTTGGCGCTGAACAGCGCCGGCTTCACGCCGTTGGCCTTCGCGAAGGCCTTGCGGATCGGGTCGAGCAGCCCAGTGTACGTGGCCGGGTTGCTCCGTCGCGACCCGCGGATCGGGGCCTGGTCGATCGACACCACACCCCCGCCGGCGGGGATCGACCCGTGCACGAGCGAGCTCTTGCCGGAGCCGGCGACGCCGGTGACGACGACGAGCACCCCGAGCGGGATGTCGACGTCGACGTCCCGCAGGTTGTGGGTGGTGGCGCCGCGGATCTGCAGCGTGCCGGTGGGTGAGCGCACCGTCTCCTTGAGGGCGGCCCGGTCGTCGAGGTGGCGGCCGGTGATGGTGCCGCTGCCCCGCAGCCCCTCGATGGTGCCCTCGTAGCAGACGGTGCCGCCCGCCGTACCGGCGCCGGGGCCGAGGTCGACGACGTGGTCGGCGATCGCAATCATCTCCGGCTCGTGCTCCACGACGAGCACCGTGTTGCCCTTGTCCCGCAGCCGCAGCAGCAGGTCGTTCATCCGCTGGATGTCATGGGGGTGCAGGCCCGTGGTGGGCTCGTCGAAGACGTAGGTGACGTCGGTGAGCGAGGAGCCGAGGTGGCGGATCATCTTGGTGCGCTGCGCCTCGCCGCCCGACAGCGTGCCCGACGGCCGGTCGAGCGAGAGGTAGCCCAGCCCGATCTCCACGAACGAGTCGAGGGTCTCTCCCAGCGCCGCCAGCAACGGCGCCACCGACGGCTCGTCCAGAGCCCGCACCCACTCGGCGAGGTCGCTGATCTGCATCGCGCAGGCGTCGGCGATGTTGATCCCCTGGATCTTCGACGATCGAGCCGCCTCGCTGAGCCGGGTGCCGCCACACTCGGGGCACGTGGTGAAGGTGATCGCCCGGTCCACGAACGCCCGGATGTGCGGCTGCATCGCCTCGCGGTCCTTGGCGAGGAACGACTTCTGGATCTTCGGGATCAGCCCTTCGTACGTGAGGTTGACGTCATCGACCTTGATCTTGGTCGGCTCCTTGTAGAGCAGGTCGTGGAGCTCACGCTTGGTGAACCTACGGATCGCCTTGTCCGGGTCGAAGAAGCCACAGCCGCGGAAGATGCGACCGTACCAGCCGTCCATGCTGTACCCGGGGATCGTAAGCGCGCCCTCATTGAGCGACAAACTGTCGTCATACAGCGCAGACAGGTCGAAGTCGGAGACCGAGCCCCGGCCTTCGCAGCGCGGACACATACCGCCGGTGATGTTGAAGCTGCGTCGCTCCTTCACGGTCTTCCCGCCGCGCTCGAGTGTGACCGCACCGGCTCCGCTGATTGAGGCGACGTTGAAGGAAAACGCCTGGGGCGAGCCGATGTGCGGCTGCCCGAGTCGGCTGAAGAGGATGCGCAGCATCGCGTGGGCGTCGGTGACGGTGCCGACGGTGGAGCGGGGGTTGGCGCCCAACCGCTCCTGATCGACGATGATCGCGGTCGTCAGCCCTTCGAGTACGTCGACCTCGGGCCGCGCCAGCGTCGGCATGAAGCCCTGCACGAAGGCGCTGTAGGTCTCGTTGATCATCCGCTGCGACTCCGCGGCGATCGTGCCGAACACCAGCGAGCTCTTGCCCGAGCCGGAGACGCCGGTGAACACCGTCAGCCGGCGCTTCGGGATCTCGATGCTGACGTCCTTGAGGTTGTTCACGCGCGCGCCGTGCACGCGGAGCAGATCGTGGCTGTCGGCAACGTGCAGTGCAGGCGACTGCGAGTCCGTCCTCGTGGCCGTGCTCATCGTGTCTCCCTCTGTTACGCGGGGCTGCCTTCGCGGACTCCGTCGACGTCGCCCGGCTCGATTTAACCAGCTTCGAGCAGTACGTCTGGTTCTCCTTCGCTTCGGCCCGTGGAGCCTCTGCGCCCCGGCCACGCGGCGTGCCCGCCAAGCGCCAGGACGTCAGGGGTCGAGTCTGGTCGAGTCGGAACGGGTCTTGACCAGCGGTGACGGGAAGGTGGCACGATCTCGTTCACAGCCGATGACGTGGGGCGGTGGGGGAGAGGAGGCCATCCCCCAGGGCGTGTCCGTCGCACTGCGTGGCATGATCCGCAGGGTGGCGCCGTTCTATGCGGATCTGCACATCCACTCGAAGTACTCGCGAGCTTGCAGCAAGGACTGCGACCTGGAGCATCTGACGTGGTGGGCCCGACGCAAGGGCATCACCCTCGTCGGCACCGGCGACGTCACCCATCCCGCCTGGTTCGAGCACCTGCGGGAGAACCTGGTTGCGGCCGAGCCCGGCCTGTTCCGGCTGCGCCCGGACCTGGAGCGCGACATCGGCCGCACCCTGCCGGCCCCCTGCGAGGGCCGGGTGCGGTTCATGCTGTCGGTGGAGATCTCCACCATCTACAAACGCGGCGAGCACACCCGCAAGACCAGCCACAATGGCATCTTGCGGAGTTGCCAGGCCATTTACAGGACACGCCATACCCTGGCGGAGTCACCCGCTTTCGTGCGTGCGTGCTGGGCTAGCCGGAGGAGCCGGGGCTGAACAGGGCGTTGGCGGCCTGGCGTGCTCGTGTGTGGCTGGACGGCATGAGGTGAACATAGGTCCGCAGTGTGAATGCTTCCGAGGAGTGGCCGAGGTACTCGGCGAGCTCCTTGATTGTGACTCCCTGGGCGAGCATGTGGGAGGCAAACAGATGTCGCAGGGCATGCATCCCATCGCGTCTTTTTTCGTAGCGGAGTTGAGCAGCCTCGAATGCGGGAACCCAGACATCATCGCTGAACATCTGCGGTATCCATGCCGTGTCTCGCGGGGTGGCAATCAGCAACTTGGCAGTTTCGTAGTCTTGTCCATCTTGTTCGACCCACGGCAGGGTGATGGTGACCGGCGGATGCTCCTCCATGTGGCGATTTACCGCATCCAGCACACCGTCGCCGATCGGTATGGTTCGGGTCTTATGTCCTTTAGGAAGTTTGAACGCGAGGACTCCGTTGCGGTAGACCAGTTGTCGATTGCAGTGGTAGAGGAGGTTGTTTCGGTCGATGTCGTCAGGGCTGAAGGCTAATATTTCTCCCTGGCGAAGACCGAGCCCGGCGCCCAACGGAACGACAATAAGATACCGAGAGTCAAGTGCGCGTTCCACACGTCGTAACTTCGACTCGGGCCACGGTCGAATTTTGCGCTTGGGGGGCTGTGGTGCGGAGATCGATTTGCTTCGGCATGGGTTCGATCGTATGCGGCCCTCTGCCATGGCGGCCTCGAGCATGGCGGAGAGAGTTCCCCATGCCTGACTCTGGCAAGAAGCCGAGATCTTTGCGACCTTGGTCATCCATTCTTTCCAGTCGCGGAGGGTGTCGATGTCAACCTCTTCCACGGTGAGATCTCCCATGAAGCGGTAGATTTGGTTTTTCAAGAGGCTGCCGAGCCTAATCTGGCTTGACTCGTCCTGCGACCGTCCCTTCCGGTACAGATCTCCGTAGTCGCGGACGAGGATGTCCCCTGACGGACGCTTGGCGCCGGTGGCTTCCAGGGCTTCAGCTTCCACTTGCAGTTTGAAAGCCTTCGCCTTCTCGAGTCTCTTGTCGGGGAAGCTCTTTGACGTTTGTCTATTATCGGGAGTCTGGTAGCGAACCCGATACCGCATCCCTTTGCCATATAGTTCAGTCTTTTCCCGTAGGGTCTTAGAGCGTGTCTCACTTGGTGAGTCTCTTGTAGCAGGTGAGGGCGGCGGCCAAGGTCAGAAA
>NZ_BMMK01000032.1 GCF_014645795.1 Longimycelium tulufanense
CACTGTGGATCATCGCGCAGAGGTCCACGATGTGTTCCCGGGAAAATCCAGTGGTATGATACATGTCAGGCGGTCCGTTGTTGTGAGGCTTGAGTGTGGTAACCCGATTCTCACAACAAGCGGGCCGTCGTCTATGTCAACACACCGGACAGATGCTTGTTCCACCCCATCGTGAATAAGCCTCAAGCTGACCTGGCGAGTTTGCTACGCAAGCTCGCCGAATCGACCTTTGACCACACCGAACCGCTGGAGACGACGGTCGTCAGAATTCTGTCCGAGGCGGACAGGGTGATTCACGGCAAACGACGGCCCTGCCGACCGGCCGTCATCAACGGTTTGGCGGCACGATACGGACTGCTCGGACAGCCACCCGCCACATTGGAGGAAACAGGCGCGTCATGGGCGTAACCAGCGCGCCCGCCAGATCCAGAAGCAGCACGAGGCTCTCCACGGGCTGCATCTGTGGTGGCCGCAACTCGACGCCGCGTTGGAGCTTGCGAGCAGGCAGGCTCCCTGCACTGAGTTGGCGTTGGCCGACGAACTGCTCCACAGAGGCCTCACCACCATTCGGTACAGCCTCGGCAGCCTGCGCGCGTTCGCCGAGTTCGCCGGACGACCGTTCGACCTGGACGTCAAGGACGGGGTCGTCACCGACGATCCCGATGCCCTCACCGCCGTGTACCGGGCAACTCGCAGGCTTGCCGAGCGGCAGGGCCTCGCCACGCTGCTCCAGGTCAGTGACGAGGTACTCGACGCCGGTGTCGTCGTTACCGAGGACGACGTCAGAGCACTGTTGGAGGCGTCGGAGTCAGTTGTGTGGCTCGATGAGGGCCACGTCACCTGGCGGCCCTCAGTGCGCAACCGCCTGGTCAACACACTCCGCACACTCCTGTCCGTACATCAGCCCGTCGACCTACTCAGCGCACGGCAGGCGGTCGAAAACTTCTGGGCCTACCGCAACGCCGGCCGAACCGCAGACCAGGCAGATCTGGTGGTCCCGACCCTCACCGGCCTGCGGGCGTTCTGCGAGTGGCACGACCAGCTCGCGGTCGACGACGGCGAGCTAAGCGCGACAGTCCCGCTGGACCTCAACGAGGAGCTCGGTGTCGAGGCGGCGCTTCTCGTCGAGCTGATCAGGATGTCACCGAACGGCGTCCTCGATCGTACGAGCCTGATGGAGACCGCCGAGGCGTTCGGCCTGAACCTCAGCACGGTCAGCGTGTACCTGACCTTCCATCCCGCATTCGTGCAGCTGGACCGAAACGCGTGGACCGTCCGCGGTACGCAGGTTGCCTCGGATGTGGCCGCGACCGTCTAGGCCCAGGCGCGGGCACGCTCGCTGACGGAGAACCGCGACTTCCGCACCGGCGTAACGCCGAACGGTCGCTCATGGGTCCTGTTGGCCGTGACGTCCAACTTCAGGCTGACCGGAGTGCTGCTGCGTCGATGGCTCCCGCCTGGTACCCCGTCCACGAGATTCGAGCTGACCGACGGACGAGGCGAGCCGTGCGGCACCGCCGTGTACAACGACGAGACGGGATTCACGCACGGCTTCGGCAGCTACATCCGGCGGTTCTGCCTGCGCGTCGGCGAGTACGTGTACATGTGCGCTGATCCCGACGAGGAAACGGCCACCGTCACCCACGGAAGCTGCGACGAAGTCAGCCGTCGGGCGCAGACGAACCAGGCCGACTGACACGGTGCCACGGTGATGGAGACGTCACGACCAGTTGCCCAAAACTAAGTGATCACCGCCACCTGCAACGTTCATCCGTCATCAAGCTCCAACCTGGGCGGTCACTTGATCTTGAGCTGACCGTCCTTGTAAGTCGGCTCGGATGATCGCCACGAGCAGCCGGGAACGAGCGGCACCGATGCGGAGCTTCTTCCGAAGCGTGTCTGCGGAGCTCGGTCGGCGATGCGCAACCCAATGATGTAGGTCCTCCTCCCTCGCTCGCTCAAGCAGATGACCGTCGACCCTGGAAGCTGGCCGGTTGCTCTGTTTGTCTGCCGACGTGTCGGCAGACTGCACCTCGTCGCTGGACGACTCCGGTGCCGTCCTTTTGATAACGGTCGGTTCATCGGCGAACGGCGCCTGCATCCCGTTCACGTCGTGGGGCGCTTCTTCGGTCGGCCGACTCGCTGTGGTCAGCGCCCTCAGCAGATCTGGGCCAACCTCGGCCCTGCCGATCAGCAGCAACGGGCCTACGGCGTCGAAGGCGGCCTTGCCATACTGGCCTGCTACGAGCGGGTCAGCCACGTTCAGCGCGAGGGTTACCACGCTCGCAAAGATCAGCAGCCGCCGGGCGGGCCGCAGTTGTGCCGACGGCGTCCCG
Source organism: Longimycelium tulufanense (assembly GCF_014645795.1). GTDB lineage: Bacteria > Actinomycetota > Actinomycetes > Mycobacteriales > Pseudonocardiaceae > Longimycelium > Longimycelium tulufanense. Next base: position 2,337 of record NZ_BMMK01000032.1, read on the forward strand.
GCCAATGCCATGTGTCGACTGCCGAGCAACAGCCCGAGGATCGGAGAGATCGACAGCAGGTGCGACGAGTGGAGTGACCCAGACGGGCACGCCGAGCCGGAGGGCGGGGTTGAGGACGTTGCCGAAGCCGAAGAGGAAGGTGAGGCCGACGACGCCCATGATCACGGTGACGGCATGCACAACAGCGGCCCCGCCGGAAGCTGATCGAGTCGACATAGCTGCTCGCCATGTCATCGAGCACCATCTGCTTCGACGCGCGGACGTCCTTGTGTGTCTCGGGTGGGGATGCCGCGTTCGCGCAGTTTGTTCAGGACGGTGGTGTGGTTGACGCCCAAGTGATCGCCGACTCGTGCCAGGGACCAGCCGAGTTTGTAGAGGTGGATGGCGTCGTCGACCTGGTCGGGCGTGAGGCCGCGTCGGCGCAGGGGGATGCCGTGGCGGTGGAGGATATTGCTGACCGTTCGCCGCTCGATGCCGAACCGGTCACCGAGCTCGTACACCGTCGCACCGGCCTGGTAGTCGGCGATCAGCTGCTCGACTTGATCGGCACGGAGTTGCCGGGCCCGGCGAGGTCGGTCGCGCTTGATCAAGCTCGGCTCGGGTGCATCGAGGCTGGGAAGCTTCTCACGGAGACCTTCCAGCTCTCTGACCTGGTCTTTTATGTTCGAGTAAGGTCCCCTAACCTCCACCCTAGAGGTGCTACTCGAACAGTGGCCTGTGTGAAGGCCCTGGAGTGGGGCCGCGACACCAGAGTTCGCACAAGGGCCACCCGCACATCGGGTGGCCCTTGTGCTGTCGTGGGTCTGTCTGTTGGTGGTTGCGGTGTGATGGCCGTCTCGTCCTGTGTGCGGGATGCGTTGGACTGCGTGAAGTTGTCCGAAAAGCTCCCAGAGGTGCCGTTGGCGATGTTCCCGTCCTCGATGGAGAGGGCGTGGAAGATCGCGTGGCTGAGCAGGCGCTGTTGCTGATGGCTCCTACGGGGGACCGCCACGTCTTCGGCTGTGTCTCGCATTGAGTGATCAGGCGGGCGGGGTCTGGGCGACTGTCCACTGTGATCACTGTGAGAGAGGGGTCAGCGTGGGCAGACGTCCTGTGCGTACCTGTCGGGGTGAGGTGGAACAGGCTGAGCGGCGTGGTGCCAGATGCTCGTGCGGCGCACCCAAAGGCGTCGGGCACGGGCCCGTCCCGCGTGTGGCGCAAAGGCCACTCGGGCACACAGTCGGTATGGCTGCTGGTTCTCTACCCGGTCCAACGGTGTTGCGGAGGCCCGCGTTCAGGAATCTCGTTCAGTTGGTACGCGGCGGGGCGGAGTTCCAGGCGGCGCGCCACTCGGTCTCTTCATGTTCCTTGGCGTGGTGCAGGTCGAGTGACGGTGGGGACAGGACGATCTGGGGACCGTTGGAGTGGTAGAAGTCGCCGGCGCCGAGGGCGGCCTGATGGTTGCCGACCTCGAGGTAGCAGTGGCCTTGGCCGTCGAAATGCGGCTCGGGTGCGTCGTAGCCGAGGTGGCGGGCCACTCCCGCAGCGACGGTGCGTGCCTGTCCTTTGGCGAAGACCGCGGCTTTGGGCAGTGGTTTGCCGTTGGGCAGAGTGATCGAGGCGATGTCGCCGAGTGCCCACACTGCCTGGGCCGGCGCGGTCAGCGTGTGCGGATCGACCGGGATCCAACCCTGCGGGGACAGCCCGGTAGCGGCCGCCGGTGCGGAGGGCCGATGCGGTGGGACGAACACCAGCAGGTCGAAGGGTGCCCGTGTGCTGTCCGCGAAGACGATTTCGCGTGCGGTGGCGTCGATACGCTCGACTTGGTGGCCGGAGTGGAAACCGATGCCCGCTGTGGTCAGCATCGATACGACACTCTGCCCGACGGTGGGCCCTGCCACGGGCATCGGTTGCGGTTCGGGGGTGTAGACGTCGATCGTGACGTTGTCGCGGGCGCCGGTCTCGGTGAGCAGGTCGGCGGCGAGCATCGCCCCTTCGTAGGGGGCGGCCGGGCACTTGTAGGGAACGCTGGTCACGAGAAAGACAGTTCGGCCCGATCGGGTGCGGCGCAAGGCGTCATGGGCGGCGGCCGCCGCATCGGGGGTGTAGTAGTGCACGGCGTTCCCGGCGGCCATCGCGTCGTCGAGACCGGGTACCGCCGCGGTGTTCAGTTGAGCGCCAAGGGCGACGACGAGGGCGTCGTAGTCCAGCGCTCCCTGGTCGGTGCGGACCAGACGCTGGCACAGGTCGAGCTCCTCGACCGTGGCGGTGACTCGGCGCGCCCGGCCCAGGGCGTCCCTGGTGGGCGCCACCGTGATGTCGTCGGGCTGCCGCCAGCCGCGGAGCAGCCAGAGCAGGGACAGTCCTTGGGTGTGGGTGTCATTGCGGTCCACCAGGGTGATGTGGTCGGCCGGGTCCACGTGGTTCTGGAGTTCTCGCGCGACGCTCAGGCCGCCGATGCCGGCGCCGAGGACGACGATGGTGCGGGCCATGACGGGTGTCCTTCCTAGACGTTGATGGTCTGGTCGGCCCAGGCGGTCCACTCGGCCAGCTCGGCCATGGACGAGCGGTGCACCCCGGCCAGCAGCTGGTTCTCCTCGGACATGCCGCGGGCGTCCAGGCAGGCGCCGCAACTGCCCACGGTCGCGCCCTTGGCGAGCAGGGAGCGGGTCATCCTGCCGATGTTGTAGAAGCCGTTGGGCACGCTCTGTCCGTCCCTGGCGGCGACGACCGCGTCACCGAACAGGAACATCTTGACCTGGTGGCCGGCGTCGGCGGTGAGCATCTGCGTGGCCCAGCGCAGGCCGTTGTAGGTGCGTTCGGTGCCATAGGGCGGGTCGTGCAGCACGAACAGGAACTTCATGTCTACCTCCACGGCGGGTACGGACTGGTCTGGCTCACCCCTCAACCACACGCTACACTATTCCATAGAACTTTGGAGGATGTGATGGACGACGCTGTCACCAAGCCGATGGTGTTTGACCAGATCGCCCGGGTCGGCAAGGCCCTGGCCAGCGGGAAGCGCCTGGAGCTGCTGGATCTCCTCGCCCAGGCCGAGCGCACGGTGGAGGCACTGGCCCGCGCTGCCGGGCTGGGGGTGACCACGGTCTCGGCGCACCTGCAGACCCTGAAGCAGGGCGGCCTGGTGGCAACCCGCAAGGAAGGCACCCGCGTCTACTACCGGCTTGCCAGCCCCGCTGTTGCGCGGCTCTACGCCGCGGTGCGCGATGTGGCCGTTACCCACCTGGCCGATGTGGCCGCGGCAGTCACCGCCTTCCTCGGCCCGGGCGTGGAGAACGTGACGCGTGAGCAGCTCCTGCGGCGGGCTGATCGGGGCGAGGTCACCGTGATCGATGTGCGCCCGCCCGAGGAGTACGCGTCCGGGCACATTCCCGGTGCCCTGAGCGTTCCCCTCGACGAACTCCCGCATCGGCTGGAGGAACTGCCTGTGGACACCGAGATCGTGGCCTACTGCCGGGACGCCCAGTGCGTGCTCGCCCCCGACGCCGTGCGGCTGCTGACCGACCGGGGACGCCCAGCGCGCCAGCTCGCCGACGGCATGCTGGAGTGGCGTCTGGCTGAGCTGCCCGTGGAGGCCGGTGCCTGATGAGCGACCCGCGTCCCGCCCTGGCGGACGGCCCGATCTACCTGGACTACAACGCCACCACCCCGGTCGACCCGCGGGTGGTCGAGGCGATGTTGCCCTACCTGACCACCTGGTTCGGCAATCCCTCCAGCGGCCACCACTACGGCCAGGCTCCCGGCGCCGCGCTGGCCCGCGCCCGCGACCAGGTCGCCGCGCTCCTCGGCGGCTGCGACGGACGCATCGTCTTCACCGGGTCCGGTTCCGAGGCTGACAACCTCGCCCTGCGCGGCGCCGTCCTGGCCAGCGGGATGGATCGCCCGCATGTGATCGTCCCGCGCACCGAACACCCCGCCGTGCTGGAGACATGCCGCGCTCTGCAACGTCTGCACGGCGTGGACGTGACCTACTTGCCTGTCGATGGTGAGGGCCTGGTCGCTCCGAACACCCTGGCAGCCGCACTGACCCCGCGCACGGTGCTGGTGTCGGTGATGGCCGCAAACAACGAGACCGGCTCCCTGCAACCCGTCGAGGAACTCGCCCGTGTTGCCCACGCACACGGGGCGCTGGTGCACTGTGACGCCGCCCAGGCCGCCGGAAAGATCCCCGTGGACGTGGCGGCGCTGGGAGTGGACCTGGCAACCGTGGCCGGCCACAAGATGTACGCCCCGAAAGGCATCGGCGCTCTCTACCTACGCTCCGGTCTGACGCTGGAACCGCTGATCTACGGTGGCGGGCAGGAACATCGCCTGCGCTCCGGAACCGAGAACGTTGCCCTCGCCGTCGCCCTCGGGACCGCGGCGGAACTCGCGGCCGGCGAGCTTGTTGCCGGAAGCCAGGACCGCCTCCGAGGGTTGCGGGATCGCCTGCATACCCGGCTGGAGCGTGCGTTGCCGGGCCGGGTGCTGCTCAACGGCCCGCCCGAGCCGCGCCTGCCCAACACCCTCAACATCAGCATCATCGGCACTCTGGGCCACGACCTGCTGACCGCCGTTCCCGGCATAGCCGCCTCCACCGGCTCGGCCTGCCACTCCGGCAGTCACCAGCCCTCACCAGTGTTGCGGGCCATGGGGCTGGACACCGGCCGCAGCCTGGCCGCGCTCCGGCTGTCACTGGGCCGGTGGACCACCGAATCCGACGTCGAACGAGCAGCCGACCTGGTCACCACCACCGTGCACACCCACTTGGACGCGGCCCACACCCGCGCGTGACCATGCCTCGATCCAGGCCCACCGCCAAACTTGCTGGCCCGTTCGACATCGCCGGGGGCGCGAGCAGTGGTGAGGTGCGCGGAGCGGCCACCGCACGGGCGGCCGCTCCGCGTGGGCCGGCAACGGGCGACGGTCGGAATCAGTGCTGGCGGGCGAGGTTGTATGCGGCACAGCCAATGAGTTCCAGGGACACCTGGAGGCGCTGCGGGCTGATGTTGGCCGCGATTGTGTCCTCGGGCGTGTGGTACAGCGGTTCAAGCTGGTGGGGGCCTCCCTCGCCACGCCAGCTGAAGTTGCCGGCCGGAATTCCGCGTTGGTGGAACGGAACATGGTCGCTGGCACCCCGTCGGGCTGGACCGTGTGCCTGGGTGTAGCCGAGTCGGCGCGCGGCCGCCGCCACCGCGTCCGTCGTGGCGTTCCGGCCACCGTCCAGAGACAGCAGCCAATATGTGTTGGCGGGCGGGTGGCTGGTAGCGACCATGTCGTTCTGGAAACAGCCCGCGATCCGGCGCGCCCCGGCATCATCGAGCTGGTTGACGTAGTGGCGGGATCCGAGCAGCCCCTGCTCCTCGGAGCCCCACAGCGCGAAACGAACTGCCCTACGGGTCGGGAGAAGTCGCAGTACGCGGGCAAGTTCCAGACACAGCACGGTTCCGCTGCCGTCATCGTTGGCGCCGGGAGAACCCGGTACGGCGTCGTAGTGGGCCGTGACCATCACGACGCGACCGTCACCGCGAGACCGTGTCGCGGGGCGTTCCGCGATGACGTTGTACGAGGTGAGGTTGTGAAAGTGAAAGGTGCTGAGCCACAACCAGAGCCCGCCCTGACCGAGATACTCGCGCGCGACTTCACCGTGGTACTGGGCCAGTCCCAGGATCGGGATCGGGAACGACTCGCGGAACCGCGGGGTGAACGCGCCGGCCTTGCGCTCCGGATTGCTGGAACGGGCAACCATCAGGACGGCGCGTGCACCACCTGCCACCGCCGAGCGGACCTTCGCCAGGCTGTCCACCCCAACATGGTCGAACAAGACGAGCTTCCCCCGGACGTCCGGGGGAAAGTCGGCGGAGTCCCCACGCCCTGCATCCACCACGTGACCCGTGACACCCATCTCGAACGTGCCCTCCGGGGAGGCACCGGACTGCAGCATCCGGCCGTCGGGGATGCGGAGGTCGGCAAGGTACTTGTCGGGAGCCGGAAACGGCTGAAGCTCGACGCGGTACTGCAACCGGCGGAGCACGTCAGCCATGTACTCGGCGGCTTCATGCTCCTCCCCCGTGCCGCCGACGCGCGGCCGGAGCCAGTCGGAGAGGTGTTTCAGGTGTTGCAGGGCCCGCTCGGCGCTGACCCGGGCGATGACCGGCCAGTCGCTGACACCGAGATCGGGCGGGCTCGCGGCACCGGGACGGGTTCTCGTGGCACCGGCCGCGGTTCCGGGGAGGAACCCGGCGGTGGCGACACCGGCCAGTGCGGCCGCACCGGCCAGCAGGTTACGACGACGGAGATAGCGGGTCACGGGCGTCTCCTCGGTGAACCTCGACGGATGGCCCCGCCACGGTGGCGGCGGGGCCGCTACGTCGGATGTCGGTCGAACCGGGGGCGCCCTCGTCAACCCAGAAACCTACGGTTTGCCTGCGGCGGCGAACAAGGACTTGACAGGATCGGGTGTCACCGCCAGGAGGGCAACCACATCTGGGCGTTCCACAACCAGGTGGGGATCGCGTTGCCGTTCAGGATCGGCCACAGCCACACGAAGTTCGCCACTACCAGACCCACGTAGATCGCCACGACCAGGCGTCCCGTGCCGCGACGTTCCGGCCCGGCGCTGGCCCGTCCCAGAACCTGCCCCAACACCAGCACCAGGCCCAATACCAGAAACGGCGCCATCGGGGTGACGTAGAAGAAGTACATCTGCCGGTCGAGGTTGGCAAACCACGGCAGGAAACCGGCGAAGTAGCCGACGAGCACCGCGGTGTAGCGCCAGTCCGTTCTGGCGATCGCCCGCCACAACGCCCATCCCAGCATCGGCAGTGAGACCCAGTACAGGGCGGGCGTGCCGATCAACATCACCGCGCCCAGGCAGTCCGACCGGCCGTCGCAACCGGGCGCCCCGCCACCCTGCTCCAGGTAGTAGAGCATCGGCCGCAGCCCCATCGGCCACGTCCACGGCTTGGACTCCCAGGCGTGCGGGCCCTTGGCCGTGGTCAGGTTCTCGTGGAACTCCAACACCTTGGAGCTGTAGAACCACAGCGAGCGCAGGGCATCCGGCACGAACCAGAACGCCGAGTCCCGGCCGATCTCGGTGCCCACGGCATGCCGGTCGATCGCGGTCTCGCTGCCGAACCAGGCCCACCAGGTCGCCAGGTAGGCCAGGATCGGCACCGCGGCCAGCGACCCGAACGCCGGCACCAGGTCACGGCGGATCGTGCCCGCCCACGGCCGCTCCACGCCCGCCGTCCGGCGGGCCATGACGTCCCACAACACCGCCAGCACCGCGAATGCGGCCAGGTAGTAGGCACCTGACCACTTCACGCCGCACGACAGGCCCACCAGCAGCCCGGCGGAGAACCGCCACCACCGGAAGCCGAGCCGCGGCCCCCACGGTGTCTCGTCGACGCGCCCCTCCCGCATCGCCACCGCCAACCGCGCCCGTACCTGGTCGCGGTCCACCAGCAGGCAGCCGAACGCGGCCAGCACCAGCACCGCCAGGAAGACGTCGAGCATCCCCACCCGGGACTGCACGTGGCTGACGCCGTCGGCGATCAGCAACAGCCCGGCCAGGCCGCCCAGCAGCGTGGACCGGGTGAGCCGCCGTGCGATCCGCACGATCAACAGCACGCTCACCGTGCCCGCCACCGCGGCGGAGAACCGCCAACCCCACCCGTTGTAGCCGAACAGCCACTCACCGATCGCGATGAACTGCTTGCCCAGCGGCGGATGCACCACCAGGCGGAAACCGGGGTTGTCCTCGTAGCCGCCGTTCCGCAGTACCTGCCACGCCTGCGGCACGTAGTGCTTCTCGTCGAAGACCGGCGTGCCCTTGTCGGTCGGGAAACCGAGGTTCCAGAACCGGACCAGGGCGGCCAGGGCCGTCAGCGTGAGCGTCACCACCCAGCCGCGCAGCCGGTCGGTCGGTGGGGGTGGGCCGAACCGTTCCGCCGGGCCGGCCAGGCGCGTGGTCCGAGCGACCGGAGGGACCTTGCCGACGTCGACAACCTCCTCCGCGGCGCGCGGGTCCAGGACGTCCACCCCCCCGCCGCGTCCGGAGTCCGGGCGACCGACGCCGTCCTGTCCTGCGCTCCGTTCGCTCACGCGCCCGATCGTAGGGTGAGGGGTGTGAACCCAATGCACCGTTCGGGTCGCCTCGTGCTCGCCGCCACGCCGCTCGGCGACGCCCGGGACGCCTCGCCGAAGCTGGTCGAGGCCCTCGGCACGGCCGACGTGGTCGCCGCCGAGGACACCCGACGGCTGCGGGCGCTGGCCACCGCCCTCGGGGTGACCCCGGCCGGGCGGGTGGTCAGCTTCTACGACGCGGTGGAGACCAGCCGGCTGCCCGGGCTGCTGGCGGCGGTCCGCGGCGGGGACACCGTCCTGCTGGTGACCGACGCCGGCATGCCCAGCGTGTCCGACCCCGGCTACCGGCTGGTGGCGGCCTGCGCCGAGGAGGGGCTGCCGGTGACCTGCCTGCCGGGCCCGTCGGCGGTGACCACCGCGCTCGCCCTTTCCGGCCTCCCGTGCGACCGGTTCTGCTTCGAGGGCTTCCCGCCCCGCAAGGCGGGGGAGCGGCGCCGGTGGTTCACCGCACTCGCCAACGAACAGCGCACCCTCGTGTTCTTCGAGTCACCGCATCGCCTGGCCGACACCCTGGCCGCCGCCGCGGAGGCGTTCGGGGCCGACCGCCGGGCGGCGGTGTGCCGAGAGCTGACCAAGACCTACGAGGAGGTGCGCCGCGGCGGCCTGGCCGAGCTGGCCGGGTGGGCGGCCGAGGGCGTACGTGGGGAGATCACGGTCGTGGTGGCCGGGGCCGAGCCGGCCGGTGCCGCGGCCGACGACCTTGCCGCGCTGGTCGCCGAGGTGGAGCGGCGCGTCGCCGCCGGGGAGCGGCTCAAGGACGCGGTGGCCGAGGTGTCCGGCAGCAGTGGCGGAACCGGAAAGAAGACTTTGTACGACGCGGTGCTGGCCGCCCGCCGCTGAGGCGCCCCGTGCCCGGAACCGGCCGGCCCGGCCGTCGCCCACGGGGAGAACGCCGCGCCGGCCCGTGACGTCGGCCGGGGCGGGTGCCGCGGTTCCGGCTCCGAGCGACCAGCGGGTTAACGGGAGGCCACGGTCAGCGACGGCTCGTGCAGGAGGACCTCCAGCGGTGCCGCCTTGGTCAGGCACTCCTGCCACTCAGCGTGCGGGTCGGAGTCGGCGGTGATCCCGCCCCCCACACCCAGCCACAGCAGGTCGCCGTGCCGCTCCAGGGTGCGGATGGCCACGTTCAGCTCCATCCCGGCCACCGGCGAAACCAGGCCCACCGCCCCGCAGTAGACCTCCCTCGGCACGCCCTCCAGGTCCGCCACGACCTCCAGCGCGCGCAGCTTCGGCGCCCCGGTCACCGAGCCGGGCGGGAAGGCCGCGGCGAGCAGTCCGGCGTCGTCGACGTCCTCCCGCAGTCGTCCCTCCACAGTGGACACCAGGTGCCAGACACCCGGATGCGGCTGGACATCCAGTAGCTCGGGCACGGTCACGCTGCCCACCTCGCACACCCGGCCCAGGTCGTTGCGCACCAGGTCGACGATCATCACGTTCTCGGCAACGTCCTTGGTGGACTCGCGCAACAACGTGGCGTTGCCGTCGTCGGCCGGCCCCCGGCGGGGCAGCGTGCCCTTGATCGGGCTGGACCGCACCACCCGTCCCCGGCGGGACAGGAACAGCTCCGGCGACAGCGACGCGACCGCGCCCCAGTCACCGGCCACGTAGGCGGCACGCGCCGGGCGCAGCCGGGCCGACCCGGCGGCGAACACCTCCACCGGATCGCCCTTGAAGTCCCATTCGAAGCGGGTGCACACGTTGGCCTGGAAGATCTCGCCGCGGGCGATCTCCTCGACACAGGCGGCGACCGCGGCCTCGTGCCGCTCGGCCGGCGGCCGGCGCTGCGACCCGGTCCACCACGGCTGCGGCGGCGGGTCCTCGGTGGTGGCCACCAGGTCGGCCAGCTCGGCCGCCAGCGCCTCCGGGGGCGGCTCGTCCACGCCGACCAACGCCTCGAACCACCACTGGCCGTCAGCGTCCCGGCGCAGCACGTGGTCGGCCCAGCCCCAGGCGGCGAGCGGCAGCCGGCGGGGCAGGGGCCAGTGCCCGGGGTCGGTGAGCCCGTAGCCGAGGTAGCCGAACCAGCCACCCCCGACCACACCCGGGGGCAGCGCGTGGGTGGCCGTCACCGGCTGCCGGGCCGGCACGGCGAACGCGGCGGCCGGGGCCACCGGCTCGATCCGGACCGTGGGCGCGAGCACGTCCTGGCCGCCGAACCAGCGGCCCAACAGGGCGGCCGGCCGCGCCAGCCCGGCGAGCTCGGCGCGCCCGGCCAGCCGGCGGAGCACCTGCTCCGGCTCGGCATGGCCGGGCAGCGGCCGGGTCACGATCCACACCGCGTCCACACCCACATCATCACTCGAACGGACGAGTAACGGGTCTCCGGGTGGTCGGGCCAGCGGCCCTGGGACGCGGGCCCGGCCCGACCACCCCATCATCCGATCAGGCGGCGCGACGACGGTAGGCCCGGACCCCCAACAACACCGCGACCAGCAGGGTGACGGCCAGCACCAGCGAGCCGCCCGCGACCGTCCAAGAGACATGGTCACCGCGGAACAGCGCACGCTCGTCCTCAACCGCGTACGCCAACGGGTTGACCCGGGACACCGCCCGCAGCCAGCCCGGCGCGAAGCTCATCGGCAGCAGCCTCGGGACAGTGGGCTGGTCAAGTTTGATCAGTCGCGGTAGTCGGCCGGCAGCTCACGGCGGACCTGGTAGCCGTGCCCCTGGTCGGCCATCCGGACGACCCCGAGCACCAACGGTGGGGTCGCCGAGATCCCACGCCTCCTACCAGCCGCGACCTTGCCCAACCCGCTCAAATGCGTGTCGCGGCCATCCGTAGGCTAGGCGGATATGAGCACCCATGTCCTCACCGCGGTGGCCTGGCCGTACGCCAACGGCCCGCGGCACATCGGGCACGTGTCCGGCTTCGGGGTCCCCTCCGACGTGTTCTCGCGTTACCAGCGAATGTCCGGCAATCGGGTGCTCATGATCTCCGGCACGGACGAGCACGGCACGCCCATCCTGGTCCAGGCCGACAAGGAGGGACTCGGCGCCCGCGAGACCGCCGACCGCTACAACCGGGTGATCGCCGAGGACCTGCAGGGGCTCGGGCTCTCCTACGACCTGTTCACCCGGACCGTCACCGGGAACCACTACAAGGTCGTCCAGGAGCTCTTCCTCGCGCTGTACCGCAACGGTTACGTGGTCCCGCGCACGACCAAGGGCGCGGTCAGCCCCTCCACCGGGCGCACCCTGCCCGACCGCTACATCGAGGGCACCTGCCCCATCTGCGGTTATGACGGCGCCCGCGGTGACCAGTGCGACAACTGCGGCAACCAGCTGGACCCGGTCGACCTGATCAACCCGCGCTCCCGGATCAACGGCGAGAAGCCCGAGTTCATCGAAACCGAACACCTGTTCCTCGACCTGCCCGCGTTCGCCCAGTCGCTGGGCGAATGGCTGTCCACCCGCACCGAGTGGCGGCCGAACGTGCTGAAGTTCAGCCAGAACCTGCTCGGCGACCTGCAGCCCCGCGCGATCACCCGCGACCTCGACTGGGGTGTGCCGATCCCGCTCGACGGCTGGCGCGACCAGCCCATGAAGCGCTTCTACGTGTGGTTCGACGCGGTGATCGGCTACCTGTCGGCCTCCGTGGAGTGGGCCCGCCGCAGCGGCGACCCGGACGCCTGGAAGGCGTGGTGGTGCTCCGAGGACGCACAGTCCTTCTACTTCATGGGCAAGGACAACATCGTCTTCCACTCGCTGATCTGGCCGTCGTTGCTCCTGGGACAGAACGGCCAGGGCGACAAGGGCGGCCAGGTCGGTACCTTCGGTGCGCTGAACCTGCCCACCGAGGTCGTCTCCAGCGAGTTCCTCACCATGAGCGGCTCGAAGTTCTCCACGTCGCGCGGCACCGTCATCTACGTCGGCGACTTCCTGCGCGAGTTCGGCCCGGACACCCTGCGCTACTTCATCTCCGTGGCCGGCCCGGAGACCCAGGACGTCGACTTCACCTGGGAGGAGTTCGTCCGCCGGGTCAACTTCGAGCTGGCCAACGAGTGGGGAAACCTGGTGAACCGCTCGATCGCCATGGCGCACAAGAACGTCGGCGCGGTGCCCGCACCGACCGCGCCCCAGCAGGCGGACGAGGAACTGAAGGCGTTGGCGCGCAACGCCTTCGACGTCGTCGGAGGTCACCTGGGGCGCTCCCGGTTCAAGGCCGCCATCGGCGAGGCGATGCGCGTCGTCAGCGCGGCCAACAAGTACCTGTCCGAACAGGAGCCGTGGAAGCGCAAGGACGATCCCGAGCGGCGGGACACGATCCTGCACACCGCGCTGCAGGTCGTCAGCGACGCCAACCGGCTCCTGACGCCGTTCATCCCGCACGCCGCGCAGAAGGTGCACGAGTTGTTGGGTGGCAAGGGAGTGTGGTCGGCGCAGCCGGAGCTGCGCGAGGTCGACGACCTGGACATCGCCGCCACCAGCTACCCGATCATCACCGGCGACTACGCGGCCGAACAGGCTCGGTGGGAGTCCATGCCGATCGAGGTCGGCCGGCCACTGGAGAAGCCGACCCCGCTGTTCGCCAAGCTCGACCCCAAGCTCGGCGAGACCGGGCCGGAGTGGGCACCGATCGCCGACTGATCGCCCCCGACGCCGAACATTCGGAAAAACCCTTGGCACGCAACGGAGAACGACCGCCGGCTCCGGAACCCCTCCCGGTGCCGGCGGTCGATGCGCACACCCACCTGGACGCCATCGGCTGCGCGGACGCCGAACAGGTGCGGGCCGCCGTGGACCGCGCGGCCGCCGTGGGCGTGACCCGCGTGGTCACGGTGGCCGACGACCTGGCCTCGGCGCGCTGGGTAGCCCGCGCCGCAACATGGGATGAGCGGGTGTTCGCCGCGGTCGCCCTGCATCCCACGCGCACCGCGAGCTTCGACGACGCCGACCGCACCGCGATCGAGGAACTGGCCCGGCAGCCGCGGGTGGTCGCGGTCGGCGAGACCGGATTGGACTACTACTGGGACTACTCGCCACCGCACGCCCAGCAGGAAGCGTTTCGCTGGCACATCGACCTCGCCAAGCGCGTCGGCAAGCCGCTGATGATCCACGACCGCGAGGCGCACGAGGACATCTTCCGCACCCTCTCCGAGGAAGGCCCGCCGTCCACCGTGGTCTTCCACTGCTTCTCCGGCGACGAGGAGTTCGCCCGCCGCTGCGTGGACGCCGGCTACGTGCTGTCCTTCGCCGGGACGGTGACGTTCCGGAACGCACGCGCACTTCGGGACGCGGTTCGCGTGGTGCCGGCCGACCAGCTGCTCGTCGAGACGGACGCACCGTTCCTGACACCCCATCCGTACCGGGGTCGACCGAACGAACCGTACTGTGTTCCCTATACGCTCCGCGACATTGCCACTCTTCGCGGTGACGACCTTGTTGCCTTGGTCTCATCCACAACGGCGACGGCCGAGCGCGTTTTCCGGCTACGGGAGATCCCCTCCTTGTGACGCAACGTGATCGCCTTGCTCCACGTTGAGTGTTTGCCCGAGGCAACTGGCCGCAGCGGATTGTTCTGGGCGCGATCTTCCATTAGCGTGCCGTGACCGGTAGCCGGGATGAGGAGAACCCCCGGGTGCCCCCGCGACCCTGTGCGCGACGCCGAAGTGCGAGCCGGTGCCGCGACGGTGCGGGGACGCCGTGTCGTCCCACCCCGAGGGACGGCCGGTCATGCACTCTCCTCTGCCCGGAAGAACTCCAGACTGGACAACAGGTGAGTAAACGCACGTTCGCACGGGCCGCGACCGCGGCCACGCTCCTGGTTCTCACCGGCAGTGGCGCTACCGCCGTCGCCATGGACAAGTCGGTCACCGTCACCGTGGACGGTGAGCCGCAGGACCTGAACACGTTCGCCGCCACCGTCTCCGGCGCCCTGGACGCCGCCGGTCTCGACCTCCGCGAGCACGACACGCTCGCCCCCGCCGCCCACGCACCCATCTCCGACGGCAGCCGCATCGTCCTCAAGCGCGGCCGCATGCTGCGGTTGCGGGTGGACGGCAGGGAACGCGAGGTGTGGACGACGGCCCTGACCGTCGAGGAGGCGTTGCGCCAGCTCGGGATGCGCACCGAGGGCGCGATCGTCTCCGCCGACCGTTCCCGGCGCATCCCCCTGGAAGGGCTGTCGGTGGACCTCAAGACCGCCAAGGTGGTCACCGTCGTCGACGGCGGGAAGCCGCCGCGCGAGGTCGCTACCAACGCGGCCACCATCGAGGAGTTCCTCCGCGAGCTGGGTGTGCCGCTCGAGCAGGACGACACGGTCAACCCGGCCAAGACCACCAGCCTGACCAACGGTGCGCGCATCGAGATCACCAGGCTGCGCACCGAGGAGGTCACCGAGAAGAAGAAGATCGACCCGCCCGAGGAGAAGATCGAAGACCCCGAGATGTATCAGGGAACGACCAAGGTCGAGGACAAGGGCGAGCCCGGCGAGAAGGTCGTCGTCTACCGGGTCACCCGGCGCAACGGCAAGGAGCTGCGCCGCGAGGAACTCTCGGTCAAGGTCGTCAAGGAGCCCAAGCCGAAGAAGGTCCGCGTGGGCACCAAGCCGATGCCCGACAGCGAGGTGTGGGACCGGCTGGTCAAGTGCGAGGCCGGTGGGAACTGGAACATCAACACCGGCAACGGCTACTACGGCGGTCTGCAGTTCGACAAGCAGACCTGGGACGCCAACGGCGGCGAGCAGTACGCCCAGTACCCACACCAGGCTACCCGGGAGGAGCAGATCGCGGTCGCCAGCAAGGTGCGGGACCGCCGGGGCGGGTACGGCGCGTGGCCGCACTGCTCGTCCAAGCTCGGCCTGCCCAGGTAGTTTTCTTCGCTGTGACAGGTGAACGTCAGCCGGCCGGGCCGGGGAGCGGTGCGCTCCTCGGCCCGGCCGATGTCCGGCGGCTCGCGACCGAGCTGGGGGTGCGCCCCACCAAGAGGCTGGGGCAGAACTTCGTCCACGACCCGAACACGGTGCGGCGCATCGTGGCCGCGGCCGAGCTGCGCGGCGAGGACGTGGTGGTGGAGGTCGGGCCCGGGCTCGGCTCGCTCACCCTGGCCCTGCTGCCGGTGTGCCGGGCTGTGGTCGCGGTCGAGATCGACCCGGTCCTGGCGGAACGCCTGCCGCGCACCGTGCGCGAGCACGCGCCGGACCTGGCGGACCGACTTCGCGTGGTGCCGGCGGATGCGCTCCGGGTGACCGCCGCGGACCTGGGGGAGCCCGTGCCGACCGCGCTGGTGGCCAACCTGCCGTACAACGTGGCGGTCCCCGTGGTGCTGCACCTGCTCGCCGAGCTGCCCGCACTGCGGCACGGCCTGGTCATGGTGCAGGCCGAGGTGGCCGACCGGTTGGCCGCCGCGCCGGGCAGCCGGACCTACGGCGTGCCGAGCGTCAAGGCGGCCTGGTACGCGGACCTGCGCCGCGCCGGACCGGTGCCACGCACGGTGTTCTGGCCGGTGCCCAACGTCGACTCCGGGCTGGTGGCCCTGACCCGGCGCGAACCACCCTCGAACGTGGAACGGGACAAGGTGTTCGCGGTCGTGGATGCCGCCTTCGCGCAACGGCGGAAGACGCTGCGGGCAGCCCTGGCCGGCTGGGCGGGCTCGGCCACCCGTGCCGAGGAGATCCTGCGCGCCGCCGGGGTCGCCCCCTCTGCCCGGGGCGAGCAGCTCGAGATCGCCGACTTCGCGCGGATCGCCGAGGCGGCGCAAGAGCGCTGACGGGCGTTGGTGGCCTCGCTGGCGGGTGAATGCCGACGGGATGACCGGGCCCATTGCTGACAGCGGCCAAACCGGGCATACGGGCTGAAGCGGGTGGAGGGATCCGCTGCATTTGCAGTCCGCGCTTGTGCTGCAACCGGTGGCGGCCCGTTGATCGACCTTCAGCGCGGGAACTGACACATTAGTGACAGGTTTTCAGTCGAAAGCTTCATCACTTCGAGCCAAGTAGTTGGTACTCCTCCCGAACGGCGGTGCGCCCTCGTACGCGGCGCTCGCCGGGGCAGTACATGATCACGTGGCGTGTGTTCGCCATCACTCCCGGGTGGTCCGGTGGTGCCTTCGTGCCGCTGTTGGTGTGATCTGCGAAACTAACCCACCTCTTGGGACGTCCCTGGACTTGCCATGTGCGGGGGCGGTCGGTTCTACTGTTCGCGCAATCCATCCCGAGCGGCCGAGAGACCTGGCTCGACGACGCCGCAGCAACCACCCCTGCAGGGGCAGGTGCTAACGCCAGGAGCGATGGAGCGGATATGCCTCGTCAGCCAGCGCAGCGAATGCTCACGCGTCGGCGCGTTGTCGACCAGTGCCGTCGCACTGTGTCCGCGTGTCGCGTCGGCGCCTGAACCAGCGTTCCTTTCCCCTTCCAGTCCTTATCCCGAGGACGCGCCCGTCGCCGCCGGAGCCGGACACCGGAGCATCTGGCCGAGCAGCGGGGCGCCCTTTCGTGTGCTGCCGTGGAGTTGACGTGATCACTGTCGAGAACCTGGTGAAGACTTTCCCCAGCCGGAGCGGGAACGTCGTGGCATTGGACGGCGTGTCGCTGGAGGTGCCGCAGGGCACCGTGTGCGGCGTCGTCGGGCAGAGCGGTGCGGGCAAGTCGACCCTGGCCCGCTGCATCGCCCTGCTGGAGAAGCCCGACTCCGGCGCCATCCGGGTCGACGGCACCGATCTCGTCCGGCTCAACGGCGCCGCACTGCGCGCCGCGCGGCGGCAGATCGGCGTCGTGCCGCAGGGCGACTCGCTGCTACGGCAGCGCACCGTCGCCGGCAACGTGGCCCTGCCGCTGGAGTCCGCCGGCGTCGCCCGCCTGCAGCGTCGCGCCCGCGTCCTGGAACTGCTGGACCTGGTCGGCCTGGCGGACAAGGCCGGCGCCTACCCCGACCAGCTTTCCGGCGGCCAGCGCCAGCGGGTGGCGATCGCCCGCGCGCTGGCGGCCACCCCCTCGGTCCTGCTGGCCGACGAGCCCACCTCCGCGCTGGACCCGGAGACCACCGCCTCGGTGCTCACCGTGCTCGACCGCGCCCGCGCCGAACTCGGCGTGACGGTGCTGATCGTCACGCACGACATGGACGTGGTGCGCCGGGTGTGCGACGACGTCGCGGTCCTGGAACGCGGCCGGGTCGTGGAGCACGGCAAGGTCCTTGAGCTCATCTCGGGTGACAGCCGGACCGCGGCGGCCCTGCTGCCGCAGACCGACCAGACCACCGGACTGTCCAGTGTGGACAGCAACGTCGGCTACGGCCGCTACGATGGGATCGCCGAGGTCGTGCTGGTCGGCTTCGCGGCCGTGGGTGCGTTGCTGCCGGAGGCCTCCAGCCGGTTCGGCGTCAACCTCGCCCTGCTGGGCGGCGGCCTGACCCGGCTCGGCGACACCCCGGTCGCGCGGTTCCGCGTCGGCCTCACCGGTGACCGCGCGGACGCGGCGCTGGACTTCATCTCTGAGCACGGTGGCGTGGTGCGACGACGCACCCGCGAGGAGGTAGCTGCGTGACGACGGCGACGTCGTGGTCCAAGATCTCCGATCTTCTCCTGGAGGCAACCAGCGACACTCTCTACATGGTCGGGGTCTCGACGCTGCTCGCGGCCCTGCTCGGCATTCCGCTGGGGGTGTTGCTGCACCTGACCGCGCCCGGGGGACTGAGCCCGCAGCCACTGCTCAACCGTCTGCTGTCGGTGGTGGTGGACTTCGGTCGCTCGCTGCCGTTCATCGTGTTGCTCATCGCGATCCTGCCGTTCACGCGCACGATCGCCGGCACCACGCTCGGGCCCGCGGCCGCCGTCGTACCGCTCACCATCGGCGCGATCCCTTTCGTGGGGCGGCTGGTCGACAACGCCCTGCGTGAGGTCGACGCGTCGGTGGTGGAGGCGGCGGTCACCACCGGTGCCAGCAAGTTCCGCATCGTGCGCAGCGTGCTGCTCCGGGAGGCCGCCCCGGCCGTGGTCGCGGCGATCGGGGTCACCGCCATCGCACTCGTCGGCTACTCCGCCATGGCGGGCGTGGTCGGTGCGGGCGGACTCGGCGACGTCGCGGTGCGATTCGGTTACCACCGCTACGACTACCGCGTCATGTGGGTCACGGTGGCGGTCCTCGCCGTGCTCGTGATCGCCATCCAGCTTGCTTTCGACGTCGTGGCGCGGGCGATCGACCGCCGTCGCCGCGTCAACGCCTGAATCCCCTACCTAGTAACAAGAACATCCGGGCGGATGTCCGTTCCGGGTTGAACTGGTCGGCTCCGGGTTTCGCTGCGCGCCTTATCGCTGCGTGGCGATGCTCGCTTCACCCGTCACCTCGCGTGCTGCTGCATGCACTCCTGTCGCGGCGGCACGCGCCTGAAAGGACTGCCACCCCATGAGATTGCGTGCCCTGACCGCCACCGTGCTCGCCGCCGTCACGGCCCTGAGCCTGTCCTCCTGCGGCAGCTCTGATGCCGCCAGCGACCCCAACGCCCCCATCCGGGTCGGTGTGAGCCCGGTGCCGCACGGCGAGATCCTGCGTTACGTCGCCGACAATCTGGCCCAGGACAAGGGAATCAAGGTCGAGGTCGTCGAGATCAACGACTACGTCACGCCGAACACCGCACTTGCGGACAGGAGCCTGGAGGCCAACTACTTCCAGCACAAGCCCTACCTGGAGAAGTTCGAGGCGGAGAAGGGCGTGCAGCTGTCCTGGGTCGGCCCGGTGCACCTGGAGCCGCTGGCCGCGTTCTCCAAGAAGGTCAAGTCGCTGAAGGACCTCCCCAACGGCGCGAAGGTCGCGGTGCCCAACGACCCCACCAATGAGGCACGCGCACTCACCCTGCTGGCCGGCAACGGCGTGCTGGAGCTCAAGCCGGGCACCGAGAAGACCGCCACCAAGCAGGACGTGGCCGCCAACCCGAAGAACGTCGAGATCGTCGAGCTGGAGGCGGCCCAGGTGCCGCGCAGCCTGGACGATGTCGACGCGGCCGTCATCAACGGCAACTACGCCCTGCAGGCCGACCTCAACCCGACCAAGGACGCGATCGCGATCGAGTCGGCCGAGGGCAACCCCTACGCCAACGGTCTGGTGACCCGGCCGGAGCTGGCCGGTGACGAGCGCATCACGAAGCTGCAGGAACTGCTGACCTCGCCGCAGGTGCGCGAGTACGTCGAGCAGACCTTCAAGGGTTCGGTCATCCCGGCCAAGGGCTGATAGCCCATCCCCCGCCGCGGGTGGCCGGTTTGCGCCTGCCACCCGCGGCAGCAGGCCCGACGCAGGTGCGCCAGACGTGTCCCCGATCACCGTCCGAGCTGGTCACGGCCGGGACCACCGACCCTGGCCTGGGCGGTTGTTGAGCCGGCTAAGTGCGACATCCGTGGGAAGCCGCGTAGTCTCGGCGAACGTGCTCGCCGTCGTCCCCCCGCCGGTCACCGTTCGGGTGCCGGCCAAGGTGAACCTCCATCTCGCGGTCGGTGACGTCCGTCCGGACGGCTACCACGAACTGGTCACCGTCTTCCAGGCGCTCTCGCTGACCGACGAGGTGACCGTTGCCGTGGCCGACGATCCCGGGGTGGAGGTGCGGGGCGAAGGCGCGACCGCCGTCCCCACCGACGCCTCCAACCTCGCCTGGAGGGCCGTCCAGGCGCTCGCCGAGCGCACCGGGCGCGACCCCTACGACCCCAAGGTGCGGGTGGTCATCCGCAAGGGCATCCCGGTGGCCGGCGGCATGGCCGGTGGCAGCGCCGACGCCGCGGCCACCCTGATCGGGCTGTCGGCGCTGTGGAAGCTCGACATGACCCGCGACGAGCTGGCCGAGGTCGGCGCCCGGCTCGGCAGCGACGTCCCGTTCGCCCTCTACGGCGGCACCGCCCTGGGCACCGGCCGCGGCGAGCGCCTGGTGCCCGTGCTCGCCCGGCACAGCTTCCACTGGGTGATCGCGCTGGACCGCCGCGGCCTGTCCACCCCGGACGTCTTCGCCGAGCTCGACCGGCTGCGCTCCGACGGCGACCCGCCCCGGGTGGGCGCGGTCGAGCCCGTTTTGGAGGCGCTGGCCAGCGGCGACCCGCGGCAGCTGGCCCTGCTGCTCGGCAACGACCTGCAGGCCGCGGCCGTGTCGTTGCGGCCCTCGCTGCGCCGCACCCTGCGGGCCGGGGTCACCGCCGGCGCGCTGGCCGGCATGATCTCCGGCTCCGGCCCCACCTGCGTGTTCCTGTGCAGCGACGCCGACGCCGCAGTCCGCGTCGCGGCCGAGCTGTCCGGCGCGGGGGTGTGCCGGACGGTGCGCGTCGCCACCGGACCGGTTCCCGGCGCCAAGGTCGTGGCCAGCGAGGAGCTTCCCCGTCCCACCCCGCCGGAGGTACACGCCTGACGTGCGCGGCGCCCGCCGGCGTGCCCGGCCCGACCCACACCGCGTGGGCCGGCATTGAACACCGGCCGCGCCGGCTGAGAGCGTCGCGAACGGCGTAATGCAGGAGGAACCGTTTCCGTGGCCAACCTGGTCAACCTCGAGTCCGTCAGCAAGAGCTTCGGCATCCGCACCCTGCTCGACGCCGTCTCCCTCGGCGTGAGCAGCGGTGACCGCATCGGCGTCGTCGGCCTCAACGGCCACGGCAAGACCACCCTGCTGGAGGTGCTCGCCGGCGTCGAGCCGCCGGACACCGGCCGGGTGAGTCGTACCCGCGACCTGCGGACGGCCGTGGTCACCCAGCGCTCCGAGCTGCCCGCCGGCGCCACTGTCCGGCAGTGCGTGATCGAGCCGCTGGGCCACAGCGCCGACCACGAGTGGGCCGCCGACCCCCGGGTCCGCTCGGTGCTCGACGGGCTGGGTATCTCCGCGCTCGGGCTGGACACCCCGGTGGGCCCGCTGTCCGGTGGGGAGCGCCGCCGGGTCGCCCTGGCGGCCGCCCTGGTCCGGGAACTGGACCTCGTCGTGCTCGACGAACCCACCAACCACCTCGACGTCGAGGGCGTCCGCTGGCTGGCCGAGCACCTGGTGGCGCGGAAGTGCGCGTTGGTCGTGGTCACCCACGACCGGTGGTTCCTGGACACCGTCTGCACCCGCACCTGGGAGGTTGTCGGCGGCCGCGTCGAACAGTACGAGGGCGGCTACGCCGACTGGGTCTTCGCCCGCGCCGAGCGGACCCGGCTCGCCGAGACGGCGGAGGAGAAGCGCCGCAACCTCGCCCGCAAGGAGCTGGCGTGGCTCCGGCGCGGCGCGCCCGCCCGCACCTCCAAGCCCCGGTTCCGCATCGAGGCCGCCGAGGCGTTGATCTCCGACGTGCCCCCGCCCCGCGACTCGGTGGAGCTGCTGGCCTTCGCCAAGCGTCGGCTCGGCCGCACCGTGCTGGAGCTGGAGGACGTCTCCCTCAGGATCGAGGGCCGCACACTGCTGGACGGGGTGACCTGGCGCATCGGCCCGGGGGACCGGATCGGCCTGGTCGGTGTCAACGGCTCGGGCAAGACGACCCTGCTCGATCTGCTCGCCGGTGTGCGCGAGCCCGACGCCGGCCGGCGGGTGCAGGGCCAGACCGTCCACCTCGCCCACCTCACCCAGGAACTGCACGACCTGCCCGGCGAGCTGCGCGTGCTGGCGGCGATCGAGGAGGTCGCCCGCCGGGTCCAGCTCGGCAAGCACGAGCTGTCCGCCTCCCAGCTGGCCGAACGGTTCGGCTTCCCGCAGGGCCGGCAGTGGACGCCGGTGGCCGACCTGTCCGGGGGTGAGCGCCGCCGCCTGCAGCTCGCCCGGCTGCTGATGGCCGAGCCCAACGTGCTGCTGCTCGACGAGCCCACCAACGACCTCGACATCGACACCCTGCAGCAGCTGGAGGACCTGCTCGACTCCTGGCCCGGCACGCTCGTGGTCGTCTCGCACGACCGGTACCTGGTGGAGCGGATCTGCGACCGCGTCGTCGCGTTGCTCGGCGACGGGCGCATCACGCACCTGCCCGGTGGTATCGAGGAGTACCTGCGGCGGCGCGAGGGCTTCCCGCAGGCCCGGGCCGCGAGCGAGCCCGCCACCGAGGCGGCTGCGGATGTGGTGGAGCGGCCACCTTCCAGCGGACCGTCCGGGGCGGATCTGCGCGCGGCGCAAAAGGAACTCGCCAAGCTGGAACGCCAGCTCGACAAGCTCGGCGGCCGGGAACAGAAGCTGCACGACGAGCTGGCCGCGGCCGCCACCGAGCCGGACCGGCTGCTCGCCCTCGACGCCGAGCTGCGGGAGGTTCTGGCCGAGAAGGAACGCGTCGAACAGCGCTGGATGGAGCTGGCCGAACTCGTCTCCTAACGCCGCGGCACCGTTACCCGCTGTTTTCCGGTGGCCGAACAAACGGGGGTTCGCCGGCGTTCACCAGGGCAGCCGGAAGCCGCATCGGGATGAATGGGGCTCGGATGTCAAGGTTCGATTGTGGTGGAAACAATCGGCCACGTTCGCGGCGTCCGTTCCGCGTCGCCGGCCACGCTCCCGCCGGTCCGCCACCGAATGCGATGAATGAGGGCAATTCATAAAAATGACCCACGTTGCTTTCTTTCGGGTCGGCTCCCTGATTATTCTGCACTCGCCGCCGCCAGCCCGAGATTGCGCACCTCACAGCGTATTGGCGGATTGCGATATGATCAGAACCAGGAAGTTCGCGACTGCCGCAGCGAGTGGCATTGCGGCGTTGACTCTGTTCCCGGCCGCGGCCACGGCCCCGATCGCGGCGGCCGCGCCGCCGGCCCCGGCCGCGGAGACCACCGTCAACTACCAGTGCCGCGGCAGTGCCGTCGGGCAGACCGTGGAGTTCAAGCTCGACCAGGACGCCGACGTCGACGCGCCGGCCACGGTCGCCCCCGAGCAGCAGTTCAACATCGTCATCACACCGAAACCCAACAGGGTGCCGGACAAGATCGAGAACTACACCGTCAAGGAAGTCCGGAACATCAAGCTTCGGGTCCCGGTGCCGGCCAACTCCACCTTCGTCTCTGCCGATCTGTCCGGCGGGGCCGGACTCAACAGCACGCCTTCGGTCTCGCGCGAGGGTGACGACGTCATTGTCTCGCTTCCCGGCCCGCTGCAGGGTGGTGCCGAATTCACCCTGCCCGTCACCCGCGTGACCCTGACCTCCGGCCAACAGGGCGTGATCGAGGGCAAGCTCGGCGGCAGCAGCTTCGACGACCCCGGACTGACCCTCGACGCGGCTGTCCAGGTCGGCCCGTTCACGATCAACGCCCCCGTCTCCTGCTACCCCAACCCCAACCCGGTCCGCACCCGGACGGTCATCCGGTAACGGCCACATATCGCGCGAACGAGTGAACCTCGGTGGTGGTGGGACCCGGCCACGCCGCTGCACGTCGGGCCGGGTTCCGCCACGACAATCGCCTGGCCAGGTTTTTGTGGGCTCGAGCGGCACCCGAGTGCGATCCACCGCCGTACTCTCCGCCCCATGAGCCGGTTCATGGACGTGATGTGCGCCACCGCGAACGGTGCTCGGGGACGCGCGGGCGGCATCACGACGGGGGAGCCCGCGGACCCGGTTCGGCGCACGTGGGCGCAGGTGCACGACGAAGCCCGACGGATGGCCGGTGCGCTGGCCGCCGAGGGCGTGCGCAGGGGGGACGCCGTGGCCGTGCTGGCCGGGGAGGCCGCCCGGATCGCCCCGGCCGCACAGGCCGTGTGGCTCGTCGGCGGCAGCGTCACGATGCTGCACCAGCCCACGCCCCGCACCGACCTGTCGGTCTGGGCGACCGACACGCTCCGCGTCCTGGGCATGATCCAGACCAGGCTGGTGTTGCTGGGTGATCCGTTCACCCCCCTCAAGGACGTGCTCACCGAGCGCGGCGTGCGGTTCCGGGAGCTGTCCGGCCTGGCCGGCCGGCCCCTCGCGGAACCGGCCGCCGTCGCCGAGGACGACACCGCGCTGCTCCAGCTCACCAGCGGCTCCACCGCGGCGCCCAAGGCGGTCCGGATCACCCATGGCAACCTGCTGGCCAACACGAACGCCATGACCGAGGTCGCCGGCCTCGACGTCGAACACGATCTCCTGGTCTCCTGGCTACCGCTGTTCCACGACATGGGCATGGTCGGCTGCCTGACGATCCCAATGGCGCTCGGCCTGGAACTGGTCAAGGTCACCCCGGCCGACTTCCTTGGCCGGCCGCTGCTGTGGATGGAGCTGATCAGCCGTTACCGGGGGACGGTGACCGCCGGCCCGAACTTCTCCTACGCGGTGACCGGCCGGCAGCTGCGGAAGGCGACAGATCTCGACCTCGACCTGTCCACACTGCGCTTCGCGCTCAACGGCGCCGAGCCCATCGACCCCGCGGCGGTCCAGACGTTCGTCGAGGCCGGTTCCCGGTTCGGGCTGCGGCCGGAGTGCGTGGTCTGCGCTTACGGCATGGCCGAGTCCACGCTCGGCGTCGCCTTCGCGCCCCGGGACCGCGGGATGGAGATCGACGTGGTCGACGCCGACGCGTTGGAAGCCCGGCGCCGTGCGGTGCCCGCCGGCGAGGGCGCGGAGTCGCGCAACACCCGCGCCTTCCCGTTGCTCGGCCCACCGTTGCCCGGCCTCGAGGCACGGGTCGTCGACGACTCCGGGCACGTACTCGGCGAACGGGAGGTCGGGATCATCCGGTTGCGCGGGTCGTCGATCACGCCCGGGTACCTCACCGTGGACGGACCGGTCGCGGCCCAGGACGCCGAGGGCTGGCTGGACACCGGTGACGAGGGCTATCTCGTCGACGGCCAGGTCGTGGTCTGCGGGCGCCGCAAGGACGTGATCATCATGGGCGGCCGCAACATCTACCCGACCGACATCGAGCGAGCTGCCTGCGAGGTGGCGGGCGTGCGGGCCGGGAACGCGGTCGCGGTGCGACTGCACGGCACCGGACGACGGGAACGGTTCGCCGTCGCCGTCGAGTCGCGGCTGGCCGGCGACACCGATGCCGAACGCGACCTCCGCAAGCAGGTTGCGGCCCGGGTGCTCGACGCGGTCGGCGTCCGACCCTACAGCGTAATCGTGCTGCCTCCGGCAAGCCTGCCCAAGACCCCCTCGGGGAAGCTGCGCCGCGCCGCCGCACGGGAACACCTCGGCGACTTCATCGACTCGTGACCCAAATCTCGGGAACCGCCAGCCGGTCGTCTTCGACATCTCAGAGAGGATCCAACCCGTCGGAACACCGGGAGCGACCTCGTGCGTGTGTTGATCCCCTTGCCTGACAGGGACTTCGATGTCACCGAGGTTTCCGTGCCGTGGCACGTGCTCACCAGAACCGGTCACGAGGTCGTCTTCGCCACCGAGCGCGGCACGGCGGCCAGCCCTGACCCGTTGCTGGTGTCCGGCCTGAGCGCCCGCCTGCTCGTCGCACCCGAGGTACGCGAGATCCACCGCGAACTGAGCAGGGCGCCCGAGTACACCAAGCCGATCGCCTGGGACGACATCGTTCCGGAACACTACGACGGGCTGCTGCTCCCGGGCGGATTCACGCCGGGCGTTCGCCAGTATGTCGAGGGAACGGTGTTGCGCAGGAAGGTTGCGCAGTACTGGGCGCTGAACCGCCCCGTTGGGGCGATCTGCCACGGCGTGCTCCTGCTCGCCCGAACCATCGATCCCGCCACCGGACGCAGCGTCATCGCGGGCAAACGAACCACCTGCCTGCCGAAGCACATGGAGCGAGGCGGCTACCTCCTCCTCACACCCTGGCGACGCATCCCCCACTTCCAGACCTACCGTGTCTGCGAGCAGGATGAGGTCGCCTCGGTGCTGAACGATCCCGCCCAACTCGCCCTCGGCCCGTTGCTCCCCCGCCGGGGCCAGGCCAGCGACGAGCGTCGAGGCTTCGTCGTCCAGGACGGGAAATACCTGTCAGCGCGGTATCCCGGTGACGCGTACCTGTTCGCTCTCCGGTTCGAACAGATGCTCCGCTAGTCGCTACGACAGCGGGTGGAACTTGTTCTGCGCCACTTCCAGGCCGTCGGTCAGCAGGGACTCCACCGCGTCCGCGCAGCGGTCCAACACGAACGGCAGTTCCTTGCGCTCCACCGAGGAGAAGTCGCGCAGCACGTAGTCCGCCGGGTCCATGCGACCCGGCGGCCGGCCGATACCGACCCGCACCCGGTAGTAGTCACGGGTGCCCACCGACTTCGAGATCGAACGCAGGCCGTTGTGGCCGCCCTCGCCACCGCCCAGCTTGAGCCGGACCGCCCCGAAGTCGATGTCCAGCTCGTCGTGCACCACCACCAGCGACGCCGGCTGGACCTTGTAGAAACGGGCGGTGCCCGCCACCGGGCCGCCCGAGAGGTTCATGAACGCGCGGGGCTTGGCCAGCACGACCCGCCGACCCGCCAGGCGGCCCTCCAGCACCTCGGCGCCACCCTTGTGCGCCTTGAACTTCCCGCCGATCCGGCCCACGAGCTCGTCGAGCACCATGAAACCCACGTTGTGCCGGTTGCCCGCGTAGGCCGGCCCCGGGTTTCCCAGACCGACCACCAACGCCAGTTCCTCAGCCACGGTTCCCGCTCCCGCTCACGCACGAACGGCGCGCCGACCCCGAATACGGGTGGCGCGCCGTCGTGTCGGCCCGACGTCGTGGGCTCACGCCTCGGCGGTGGCGGGCTGCTCCTCGGCAGCCTCCTCCTCCGGGGCCTCGGCCTCGGCAGGCGCCTCGGCGGCCTCCATGTCGGAGGCGGTCGGCGCCGGAACGACGTTGACGACCAGGGCGTCGGCGTCGGTGAACAGCTTGATGCCCTCGGGCAGGGGCAGCTCGGAGACGTGGATCTGGGTGCCGGCCTCGGCACCGTCGATGGACACCTCGACCTGCTCCGGGATGTGCAGGGCCTCGGCCTCCAGCTCGACCTCGGCCAGCTCGTGGGTGACCAGGGTCCCCGGCGCGGCCTCGCCGGTGACGACGACCGGCACGGCGACCTTCACGGTCTCGCCGCGCTGCACCAGCAGCAGGTCGACGTGCTCGATGTAGTTCTTGATCGGGTGCGTGGTGACGGTCTTGGTGAGCGCCAGCTCGCTGCCGCCGTTGCCCAGGTCGAGCTTGAGCACCGCGTTGGTGCCGTGCTCACGGATGACGCGGGCGAACTCCAGGGCGGGCAGCGCCAGGTGCTTGGGATCGGAGCCGTGACCGTAGAGCACCGCGGGGATCTTGCCCGCGCGGCGGGTACGACGGGCGGCACCCTTGCCGAACTCGGTGCGCGGCTCGGCGGCGAGACGGACCTCGGACACGGTGGGGCTCTCCTCAGATGACGTCGGGCGGGTGCTGACGGGTCTTGTCGGCCTCCGGCGGCGGGGGCGAGCGGCGGTGAAGACAGCGCGGCACCAACGCCGCCGCGTCGATCACGCCAGGCGCGAGGCCCACCTCGCCGAGGCAACCCGGAAAGTGTAGGCGGTCGTTTCCCGCCGCGCTAACGGGGGTGCCCTCTCAGTCGCCCGACTGTGCCTCGTCAAACCGCTTCCGTGCTTCCAGCACCTCGGCGACGTGACGTTCGGCCCACCGTCCGATCGCGGCGATCGGGCGTCGCAGCGAGTCGCCGAGCGGGGTCAGCTCGTACTCGACCCGGGGCGGGACCTCGGCGTAGACCGTGCGCTTCACCAGGCCGTCGCGCTCCATCGCCCGCAGCGTCTGCGTGAGCACCTTCGGGGCGATGCCGCCCACGCCCTGGCGCAGCTCGGTGAACCGGCGCGGGCTGCGCTCGGCGAGCAGCAGGACCACGAGCGCCGTCCACCGGTCGCCGATGCGGTCCAGGACCACGCGGGTGGGGCAGTCCGGGTTGTACAGGTCGGGCTCGTAGGCCGCCGTGAGCTGGTTGATAACCACCAGGTACCTATAGCACTTTGAAGTACCTGATCACCAGTGGTTACCGTGGCTTCATCTGCGGAAACGTGGGGAGGAAACGATGCGGATCGTGCTGTTCGGGGCCACCGGCCGGATCGGGAGCCGGGTGCTGGCGGAGGCGGTGCGGCGGGGCCACGAGGTCACTGCTGTGGCGCGCGACACCGGCGGGCTGGTCGAGCGTGCGGGGGTGACCGTGCGGGGCGGCAGTGTCTACGACAAGGACTTCGTCGCGGAGGTTGTCTCCGGTGCGGATCTGGTGATCGGCGCCATCTCCACGCGGCGCTCGCCCGAGGGCACCCTGGTCGACGCTGTTCGGCTGCTCCTCGATGTGACTCGCACCGCCGGGGTTCGGGTGCTGTTCGTCGGGGGCGCCGGCAGCCTCGAGGTTGCGGCCGGCCGGCAGCTCGTCGACGCCCCGGACTTCCCGGGGGCGTACAAGCCGGAGGCCCTGGCCCACCGTGACGCCCTGGAGGTGTTGCGCGGCGAGGGTGGGGAAGTCGACTGGAGCTACCTGTCGCCGGCAGCCGAGATCGCGCCGGGCGCGCGTACGGGGAAGTTCCACCTGGGCGGGGACGAGCTGCTGGTGGATGACAAGGGCGAGTCCCGGATCTCGATGGAGGACTACGCGGTCGCCCTGCTCGACGAGGCCGAGCGCCCCGCCCACACCCGTCAGCGCTTCACGGTGGCGTACTGAGCGGTCCGGTCGACCGGATTCGTGCGGCACGCCCCGCTACCGGTCCCGGGGATCACTGGATTGTCTTCAGGATCGGGCGGGGGGTCGTCATGCACACCGGTCGGCGCGGAGAGTCTCCAGACAGGGTGAGGCCCCTTGCCTGTGTGGGCGCAGGCAAGGGGCCTCGAAACCTTCTCCTCAGGCGTTGCCGTCGAAGAGGCTGGTGACGGAGCCGTCCTCGAAGACCTGCTGAATGGCCGTCGCCAGCAGCTGCGCTATCGGCAGCACCGTCAGCTGCTCGAACCGCTTCTCCTGTGGGATCGGCAACGTGTCGGTGAAGATCACCTCACGTGCCCCGCACTCCGCCAGCTTCGTGCTCGCGTCCCGGGACAGCACACCGTGGGTCGCCGCGATGATGACGTCCTTGGCGCCCTCGTCCAGCAGCTGCTGGGCCGCCTTGGCGATGGTGCCCCCGGTGTCCACCATGTCGTCGATCACGACACACGTGCGGCCCTTGACCTCACCGACCACCCGGTTGGCCACGACCTCGTTCGGCCGCAACGGGTCCCGCGTCTTGTGGATGAACGCGATCGGATAGCCGCCGAGGGTGTCGGCCCACTTCTCGGCCAGCTTCGTCCGGCCCGCGTCCGGCGACACCACCGTGATCTCGGAATCGCCGTACTTCTCCTTGACGTAGCCGGCCAGCAGCGGCATGGCCCACAGGTGGTCCACCGGGCCGTCGAAGAAACCCTGGATCTGCGCGGTGTGCAGGTCCACGGTCATGATCCGGTCCGCACCCGCGGTCTTGAACAGGTCGGCCACCAGCCGCGCCGAGATCGGCTCCCGTCCGCGGTGCTTCTTGTCCTGCCGCGCGTAGGGGTAGAACGGCATGATCACGGTGATCCGCTTGGCACTGGCCCGCTTCAGCGCGTCCACCATGATCAGCTGCTCCATCAGCCACTGGTTGATGGGTGAGCAGTGGCTCTGGATGACGAACGCGTCACAGCCCCGGACCGACTCCTCGAACCGCACGAAGATCTCGCCGTTGGCGAAGTCGTAGGCCGCCTGCGGCGTGATCGTCACGTCGAGGTGCTTGGCGACCTGCTCGGCCAGCTCCGGATGCGCGCGACCGGAAAAGAGCATGAGGCTCTTCTTCGGTGTCGAGGACATGGCGGTGACGCCCATGCTCATTCTCCCTCCCCGTGGGTTTCCCCGGAATCGCGTGCGGCCGCACCGGTGGCGTCGAAGTCGGCCAGCGCGCGCCGCGCGGCCTCGTCGGCCGCGGTCCCCGCCCGACGCCGGGCCACCCAGCCCTCCACGTTGCGCTGCCGCGCGCGGGCGACCGCCATCGCACCGGGCGGAACATCCTGGGTGATCACGGAGCCGGCAGCGGTGTAGGCACCGTCCCCGACGGTTACCGGCGCCACGAACATGTTGTCCGAGCCGGTACGGCAATGCGAACCGATGACGGTGCGGTGCTTCTGTACGCCGTCGTAGTTGACGAACACCGTCGCGGCACCGATGTTGCTGTGCTCGCCGATTGTGGCATCCCCGACGTAGCTGAGGTGCGGGACCTTGCTGCCCTCACCGATCTCGGAGTTCTTCACCTCGACGAACGCGCCGATCTTGCCCCTGACCCCGAGCCTGGTGCCCGGGCGCAGGTAGGCGAACGGCCCCACGTTCGCGTTCTCGCCGATCTCGGCGTCGGTGCCGTGCGTGCGCACCACGGATGCCCCGGCGTGCACCACGCAGCCGTACAACGTCGTGTCCGGGCCGATCACGGCCCCCTGGTCGACCCGGGTGCCGGCGCGCAGCTGCACGCCCGGCTCAAGCACCACGTCCCGGGCCAGCTCGACGTCGGCGTCCACCCACACCGACGCCGGGTCGATCACCGTGACCCCCGCCCGCATCCAGCGATCCAGCAGCCGCCGGTTCAGCTCACCGCCCACGCGCGCGAGCTGCACACGGTCGTTGATTCCCTCGACGAGCCACGGGTCGCCGCACACCAGCGCGCCCACCCGGCGGCCGTCGCCGCGGGCGATGCCCAGCACGTCGGTCAGATAGAGCTCGCCCTGCACGTTGTCGGTCGAGATCCGTCCCAGGGCATCCCGCAGCACCGCCGCGTCGAACACGTAGACCCCGGAGTTGATCTCGCGGATCTCCCGCTGTTCGTCGGTGGCGTCCTTGTGCTCGACGATGGCGGCAACCGCGCCGCCCTCCTCCCGCACGATCCGGCCGTAGCCGTTGGGATCCGCGAGGACCGTGGTCAGCACGGTCACGGCGTTGCCGGCGTTGTCGTGCTCGGCGAGCAACGCGCGCAGCGTGTCCGCGTCCAGCAGCGGCACGTCGCCGTAGGTCACGACCACGGTGCCGGCGAGGTCCCCGGGGAGCACGTCCAGGGCGCAGCCCACGGCGTGACCGGTGCCCTTCTGCTCCTCCTGTACCGCCGGGCGCACCTCGCGGTGCAGCGCTTGGGCCACCTGCTCCAGGTGTTCGGCCACCGCATCCCGGCCGTGCCCCAGCACCACCACGAGATGGTCGGGCTCGATGCCGTCGGCCGCGCGGACGGCGTGCTCGACGAGCGGGCGACCGGCGATCGGATGGAGCACCTTCGGGACGGCCGACCGCATCCGCGTGCCCTCGCCGGCGGCGAGGACCACAGCGGTGAGCGGGCCGGCGGGCTGGGGGTCGGTCTGGTTCGGCTCGTGCGCCGCGCGGGCTGGGCTGGTCCCGCCCTGGAGCATCAGCTCTCCCTCGATCCGTCTTCGCTGGTGGGCGCCGCCAGGCGGTTACCCGGGAGGCGGCATCACCGCTCCGGACCTACGATCCTACGGGCCTTCCGGCGGTACCCAGGTAGGGGCGTGACCCGCCTCGTCCAGCAACGGCTCGCCACCGGCCACGACCTGGCTCCCGCCGCGCCGTTTGGCCTGGTACATGGCGGTGTCGGCGCGGGCGAGCACCTGGGCGGAGGTGTCGGCGGCGCCGACCGCGACCACCCCGACCGACAACGTCACGCCATGGGAGAAGTCCACCGGCAGCCGGGCCACGGCGTCGACCGCGCGTTGCAGCGCGGCCTCGGCCGCCGACAGCGGGGCGCCGGGCAACAACACCACGAACTCGTCGCCGCCGTAGCGGGCCACCAGGTCGTCCAGCCGCAGCGCGTCCCGCAGCGTGCTGGCGACCACGCGGAGCACGTCGTCGCCCTCGGCGTGCGAGCAGCGGTCGTTGACGCCCTTGAACCCGTCGAGGTCGATCAGGGCGACCGACAGCGGCACCTCGTGGGCATCGTCGATCAACGTCTCCAACCGCTCGTCCAGGGCGCGGCGGTTGGGCAGCCCGGTGAGCGGGTCCTGCAGCGCTTGGGCGGCGATGGCGCCGGCCCGGCGGCTGAGCCGCTCGTGATCCAGTCGGGTCATCAGGGTCGCGATGCGGGCCTGTCGCAGCGCCCACAGCTCGTACTCCAGCTCGTGGGCGTACTGCTCCAGGGCGCTCATGGTGACCTCGCCGCCCTCGGGGCCGGACAACCGGGCGAACTCGCGCACCAGGGACAGCCGCAGCGCCGGCTCGGAGGCGTCGTCGGCGAGTTGTTTGCGGGTCAGGGCCAGCACCTGTAGCGCCTGCTGGGGCCGGTTCTCCAGCTCCAGGCAACGGGCGAGTGCGATGGCCACCACGATCATCTCGCGTGGGAAGAACGAGGAGTCGAGCAGCTCCTGGAGCACGTCGATGTGCTTGGGCTCGGGGCTGGCCAGGGCATGGGCCGCACCGAGCACGGGCACCTGCGCGACCGCCGGCTGGTGTGCGCTGCGCGGGAACAGCGACTCCCGCCACGGACCCTCCACGGCCACCGCGATCGCCGAGGCGGTGCCGAACCGGTCGCGCGCGTCGTCCTCCTTGCCGACCCGCTCCAGCCGCAGCCCCCAGCCCAGCAGCAACCGCACCCGATTGATCAGGTGCACGGCGATCTCGTGCGGCCCGCCGCTGTCCCGGATGTACTGGTGTGCCCGGGCGAGCACCCCGTCGGCGATCTCGTGCACCCCGAGCTGGGTGAGCACCAGGCCGATGTCCACCAGCGCGTTGGCCATCAGCCGTTCCCACGTCCGTTGGCCGAGCAGCACGTCGGGTGCCAGGTCCTCGTCCAGCATCGCCAGCGCGGTGGCGATCGAGGAGAGGGCGACGTCCTCGCAGCCGGCCAGCAGCGCCCGCCGGCCGCGCAACGCGTAGGCGTCGGCCTCCAGCACCACCAGGCCGTGCCGGCGGGTGTGGTTGAGCAGCTCGTCCAGGATCGGGTCGACGGTGTGTGCGCGGGCCGCGCTGACCAGCCGGACCACGGCCACGGCACGGAGGGTCTGGGCGACCATGCGCGGCTCGCCGCGGCGCTGCGCCTCGGCGAGCAGCTCGTCGATCTCGGCGGCCGCCGCCTCCTGGGCGGCGGCGTCGCTGCGCTGCGCGACGGCGATCAGTTCGCGGGCACGGCCGACCAGCCACGCGTCGGACACCTCGGCGAGCGGGGGTACCACGGTGCCGGGCGCCTCCGGTGGAGGGGCGGTGTCGGCGAGGTCGCCGGCGGGGTCTCGGTGCAGCGACGAACACCCCCTGCTTGGCAAGCCGGTTGCGGCCACCCCGGTCGGGTGGGGGACGGTGGCCCCGGCAGCTCCGCCGCCAGGATTCGAACCTGGACCATCGGAACCAAAATCCGAGGTGCTGCCTTTACACCACGGCGGATCGGGCGGGCGTGTGTGTCACCACCCGAGCGGACATGGTGGCACACGATCCGGGGGCGCCGGACGGAGGCGTCGGTGTGACGTGTGCGTGGCACGTTCGGAGCCACCCGTTCGGCCTAGTGAGTTGCGTTTGGTGATGCCCTGGCCGGAACCGTTGTCCGGCCGACCTCGACATTACTCCGAACCCGTGTGAACCTTTCGAAAAATACTGCCGAAGAACAGCGAATCCGTCGCAGATTTTCCCGTGTCTTTCGGTCAACACGGACCGCCCATCCGGCGGCGCGCAACGTGCCGACCAGCTCACCCGGCTGGATCAACCGCGGAGGAAGGCGGTCACCGCCTCCTCGTACCGCTGCGGGTCGGTGTTCCACTCCGCGGTGTGTTCCGCGTCGGGGAACTCGACGAAACGGACGGGCCACCCCATGCGTTTCGCGGCCTCGGCAAAGGCCCGTGAGGAACTGACCGGCACCATGCTGTCGGCCGAGCCGTGCACCAGCAGCATCGGCGGCCGGTGTGCCGGCGGGTGCCCGGCCAGCTCGAACCGGTCGAAGTCCAGGCCGGCGCGCCAGCCGGAGACCAGCTCCGCGACCGGGGTGAACGCGCTGGGCAGCCCGCGGTTGCCGGCCTGCAGGTCGAGGGTGTCGCGCCAGCTCACCACGGGGGCGTCCAGCACGACCCGGTCGACCAGCCCGGCCAGCTCGGAGTGGCCCAGGAACTGGCCCACGATCGCGCCGCCCATCGACCAGCCGACCAGCACCACGTGCCTGGCCCCGCGCTCCTGTGCGGTGCGCACGGCCGCCTCGAGGTCCCGCCATTCCGCGGCGCCCAGGTGGTAGAGCCCGTCCGGCGAGGGCGGCGCGTTCCGGTCGTTGCGGTAGGTGATGGCCAGGACCGGCAGGCCCAGCCGATGCAGAGCCGGCATGATCCGCAACGCCTCGCGCCGCGTGCCGGCCCGGCCGTGCACGGTGATCGCCCAGGTGTCGCCCTGCCCGGGGACGAGCCAGGCGGGCATGTCGCCCAGCTCCGTGCGGACCTGGACCTCCTGGAAGTCCAGGCCGAGCGCGCTGCGCGGATCGCCGGGCCAGACGTCCGGATCGAGCCGGACCCGTTCGCCCCGGGGAGGGTCGCCGCCGAGCAACTTCCGTTCGACGCGGCCGTCGCCCTGCCGCACGATGTCGCCGACGCGGGCGGATCCGCCCTCCCAGCGCAGTCCCCAGGTGCCCTTGCGCCTCGTCTCGGGGGACTCACTGAGCACCACGACGTCCTCCGCGCCGCGCCGGACCTCCGTGACGGTGTCCGGGAAGGTCTCGACCCGGGCCTGCGCGGGCTGCAGCAGCTCGGTGCTGTAGTACCAGCCGCCGCCAAGGGTCCCGCCGGTCAGCAGCAACGGCACCGCGAGCAACGCGGAGACCAGTGCGACGCGGCGACGACCACCCCAGACGACTCCCACGGTCGCATCATGCGCCTCGCCGAGCACCCGTTGCACGAGTTCGCCGAACCGGTGTGGCGCGCGCGACACGCCGGGTAATACAGGTGGAGGCGGCGCGGAGAAGTAGCGTCCGCGTCACCGGCTACTTACGCTGGCGTAGGTTACGGTTCCGTAGCCGTAGGTACCGTGGCACCTACGCCCCCGATTCCGAGGTAGTGCTCATGACCCTCGCCCCCGAGGCTCCCGTCTCCCCTCCCGCCCCCAAGCCGATCTTCGAGGAGCCCCGCGGCACCGCCGCGCACGTCTCCGTCTATCTCTTCGTCCTCATCCCGACGCTGGCGTTGTTCGCCACCGTTCCGCTGGCCTGGGGCTGGGGGCTGGGTTGGGTCGACGTGGCGTTGTTCGCCGTCTTCTACGCGATCAGCGGTCTCGGCGTGACGGTCGGCTACCACCGGCACTTCACGCACGGGTCGTTCAAGGCCAAGCGCCCCCTGCGGGTCGGGTTGGCCGTCGCCGGCAGCATGGCCGTGCAGGGCTCGGTGGTGCACTGGGTGGCCGATCACCGGCGGCATCACGCCTTCTCCGACAAGGAGGGCGACCCGCACTCGCCGTGGTTGTTCGGATCGTCCCCGTGGGCGCTGGCCAAGGGTTTCTGGCACGCGCACATGGGCTGGCTGTTCGAGCGCGAGGAGACCAACCGCGACCGGTTCGCCCCGGACCTGCAGGCCGACCGCGCGATCCGCGCCGTTGACCGGCTGTTCGTGCTGTGGACCGTGTTGAGCCTGGTGTTGCCGGGCGTGCTCGGCGGGCTGCTGACGTGGTCGTGGTGGGGCGTGCTGACCGGGTTCTTCTGGGGCGGCCTGGTTCGGGTGGCGGTCCTGCACCACATCACGTGGTCGGTGAACTCGATCTGCCACATGATCGGCGAGCGACCGTTCCACAGCCGGGACAAGGCGGCCAACTTCTGGCCGCTGGCGATCTTCTCCTTCGGCGAGGCGTGGCACAACCTGCACCACGCCGACCCCACCTGTGCCCGGCACGGCGTGCTGCGCGGCCAGATCGACATCTCGGCCCGCCTGATCTGGTTCTTCGAGAAGCTGGGCTGGGTGTCGAACGTCCGGTGGCCGACCCCGCAGCGACTGGCCCGGATCACCGCGAAGTGACCGCGCCCGCCGGCTGAGCCGCGCGCGAGGTTGATGCGTCAACGTCGGGCGGGGAGCGGGAGCCAGCGTCCGACGCCGGTCCGGCGGACGTTTCCGCGGTCCGGAGCGGCGAAGTCGACCGAGGTGAGCCACTGGTCGGCCATGGCTCGATGGCTCCTGGCCCGGGCTCGTCCCTGGTTCCGGGAATCGGTATGCCCAACGGGGCGTCGGGAGTACGCGCCCGGCGTCGAACCGGCGTGTGTCTCCCGTCTGGGCTTAATCCCTGGCCCGGGGTGGCGACGCTGACCGACGTAGCGGGGTCCGGCCGACCGAACCGGCGGTCGGACCCCCGTTTGTCCTCACATCACGCGTCTTGTTGGTCACTGCGCGCTCTGATTCCCTGGTCTGGCGCAACCTCATATCGACCACCAGGCGTGGTGACTGGGGGACCAGATGACGGTACCGGGGGATATACGGGCTTTCATCCGTGGAGACCTGAACGGAACGGTGGTCGTCGGCAGCGGCGCCCACGTGCACAACCTGGTCGTGAACGCCCGGGACTGCTCGACGATCACGGTGCGCGCGGACGGCATGCCGGACGTGCGAAAACGGGAGTGCCCGGCGGCATTCGCCCCATCTACCTTCACCGCACCAGTCGGTCGGGACAGGGAGTTGTCCCTGATCGGCTCGCTTCTGCGCGAGCACATTCCGGTGCAGCTGCACGGGCCGAGCGGAATCGGCAAGAGCACGATGTTGCGGCATATCGCCCAGGAAGACGGCGGCCAGGTGATCTACCTGTGTGCCGCCGGCCAGACCCTGGATGACCTGCTGCAGATCATCTTCGACGTCTGCTACGAGACCGATGGCTACCGACCGAATGCTGCTCAGCTGCAGGAGTTCCTGGATGATGTCGAGGCGCTACTCGTTGTTGACGATTTCGCGGGCTCGCGGGACGAACTGACCGAACTGATCACAACCGTGCCGTCGTGCCGAGTGCTGGTTGCATCCAGCCGCCAGACGTTGTGGTCGGGCGGTGCGGCGGTGCGGCTCTCGGGCCTGGACGAGAAAAGTGGGACGCGGCTTCTCGGCCGGCTGTTGGGGCACCGGCTCGGTGTGGACGAGGAGAACGCGGCCGCGGACCTGGTGCGTGAACACGCCGGAAATCCCATGACCTTGACCCAGATCGCAGTCGCATCGCGGCGAACCGGAAGCTGGATCGGTCCATGTCGTGAGGACCCTGCCGCGCTCCTGGCGGAGAAGGTCAGTGCGGCGGGGAGCCGGGTTCTTGGCGTGTTGTCCGCCTGCTCTGGCGAGTTCATCCCGATATCCACCCTGATGGCACTGTCGCGTTTGGACAGTTCTGCCGAACTGGGTGCGTTGGAGCGTCTTGGCCTGGTCGTTCAGGCCGACGGCTACCGGATGGCCAGCGGGTTCGCCGAACGTGTCGCGCGTCTGGTGGCCACCGAAACCGCTCCGGCGGCGCTGGCCGCTGCCCTGACCACCTGGATCGCCACAGTCCCCGATCGCACCGTGGTGACGGAGGCTGCGCCCGTGATCGTGCGGGTGCTGCGGAACGCCGTCGCCACCGGAAGTTACGTCGAAGCAACCGTGCTCGCCCGTGCCGCAGCGCCTGCGCTTGCACGCGCGCTTCGTTTGGGCGCGTGGGGGGAGGTGCTGGAGCTTGGCCGACGTGCTGCCCGAGCGAGTGGGGATTTCCGCGCCGAGGCGTACTTCTCGCACGAGGCCGGGGTTCGGCTGGTGGCGTTGGGACGGACCCTCGCAGCAGGTCCGTCGTTCGTGGCCGCTATCGAGCTGTCGCGATGCTCGGGGGACGCGCGCGCGGCGGTCGTGAGTCAGGCACAGGCCGATGCTGCCGAAGTGCCGATGGTTTTTCCCACTCATCGGTCACCGTGTGTTTTTCGCTGGGTGCAACAGCGGTTTGCAGCGATTCCGGCGGTTGTCGCGGCGGTGATGGCCGTGGTCGCAACTGTCGTTCTGCTGAGTGGTCCGGTGGAGCAGGACGCAAGCGGGGGAATTCCGCTCCCCGCCGGTCCCAGTGTGTCGACGACGGTGCCGGGTGCCAGGATGGACTCGCCGTCCGCAACGGGTCCCACGTCTCCCAAGGGGTCATCGTCGCAGGGCTCGGAGACTGCGACGGTACGGACTGTGCCGACCAAGGCGGCCATGCCCGTAGGCGGAACAACGTGTGCGCCCGGCGCGGCGATGAACTTCGGTGTGGTCGAAGTGGGTTATCAGCAGGCCGTGTCCCAACAGTTCTTCGCCGATCCCTGCCATCCACGAGGGTTCGAGTCCGGCGGGATGACGGTTCGGGGTCGTAGCGGCGATGTGTTCCAACTTTCTGTTGGCCGCTGCCCCGACATCGTGCGGCCGGCTGGGCAGGGCGAACCGTGCACCGTCACCGTCACCTTCCGGCCGCGCGAGGCGGGCGTGTTCGAAGCCGAGCTGGTTGTGCCCGCGGTGAATGCGCCGGATCGCCCGGGTGTCGTGCGGCTGACCGGAGCCGCGCGGTCCGCGCCCGTACCGGGGGAGCCCACCAGTGCCACCGTCCGGTCGGCCGAACCGACGACCACACCGCCGCCCGTCGCCCTGCCCTGCCCGACCGAGCGGGGCGACTGCCGAGCCGGGCCCGGGACCGGACAGCGCCGGCACGACCCCGACCCCCAGTCTGTCAAGCGAAATCTCAGCCCTGTGGAAAACCGCCCAACGCTGTGGAGAGCGGTTTTCCCCCATCCGTGAAGATCGATAGACTGGCGTCGGGGCGCGCACCCCGTTAGGGGGCGGGAGGGGGCTGCGCTTCGGACGGGGCAGCCGCTTCCGAGCCGGTTTCGGCATGGCGAGCCGTCATTTCCGAAGAGGATTCGGGATCCGGTGGTCGAGATCAGCAGACCGGGTGTCGTCTGATCGCTCGGGTTGTTGCCGCTATCCGGCTGTGCTTGTCTGGCCTGACCGCACCGCGCCTGTGCGGACCACACGTCGAGGTGGGAGCGCGGGAGATGTCGGACCAGGGGGGTCTGCGCGCGTTCATCGCTGGCGAGGTCAGCGCGGCGGTAGTGGTCGGCGGCAACAACCGCACGCACAAGCTGGTGATCAACGCGCGCGACGGGTCGTCGGTGACCATCCGCAACGACGAGCCACCGGTGGCACACCCCCGGGACCGCCCGCTCGCCCCACCACCCCGGCCCGGGCCGGAGCCCCTGGGGCGGCAGACCGAGTTCGAGACGATCGCCCGGGCCCTGGCCGCCGGCCTGCCCGTGCAGGTGTACGGGCCCGCGGGGATCGGTAAGAGCACGTTGCTTAGGCACGCCGCCCGCGGGCACGACTCGATCCACCTGTCCGCGGCTGGGCGCGGCGTCGATGACCTCCTCCAGGAGCTCTTTACGGCCCGCTACGCGGACATCGGCTACCGCCCCGAACGGTTGCCACTCCGCCGGTTCCTCAGCACCGTGCGCGCCCTGCTCGTCGTCGACGACTTCGCCGGCACCGCCGAGGACCTGGCCGTGCTGCTCGACGCGGTTCCCGCCTGCGACGTCCTAATCGCCTCCCCGCGTCGCACGCTCCGATCGGGCGGCCGGTCGGTGGAGATCACGGGGGTGTCCGCCGATGTGGCCACCGCGTTGATCGCCCGTGAACTCGGCCGCCCACTGAGCGGGCCGGAATGCATCGACGCCGCCGAGCTGTGGCAGGCCAGCGCCGGCAACCCGCTCACCCTGATCCAGCTCGCCGCCGCGATGCGAACGGACGGCGGTGCGTTGTCGGAGTACCGGACCGCCGAGCAGGCGGCGTTCGCCCTCGCCGCCCACCTCGACGCCGACGCCCGCCGAGCCCTGGGGGTGCTCGCCGCGTTGCCCGGCGTGTCCGTCCCGGCGCCCGTTCTCCTGACGCTCGCCCGCCTGGATCACACCACGGGGGTCGACCTACTGGCCCGCCTCGGTCTCGCCATCGACGACGGCACCGGCCACCGCCTGGCCGGCTCCCTGGCCGAGCGGGTCGCCACCCTCGTCGCGCCGGACACCGCGCCGACCGACCTGGCCACCACGTTGATCTCCTGGGTGGCCGCCGCGCGCCAGGCACACGCGGTCGCAGCGGTTGCTCCGGTGGTCATCCGTGTCCTGCGTGCCTCCGTGGCGAGCGGCGGTTGCGTGGAGGCCGTCAGCCTGGCCCGCATCGTCGCGCCGGTGCTGGCCCGGGCGCTCCGGCTCGACGCCTGGGGCGAGGTGCTCGACATCGGTCGCGCCGCCGCCCGCGCCATCCGCGCCACCCGCGACGAGGCGTACTTCGCCCACGAGTCCGGCGTCCGGCTGGCCACGCTCGGCAAGGGCACCGCGGCGGGCGCGTTGTTCACCGCCGCGATCACCCTGTGGCGGCGGGTGGGCGACCAGCACGCGGCAGCGGCGACCCAGGCGCAGGCCCAGGTGTGCGGCGCCCCGGTGCCCCCGATGCCGGCCGCCCCGCCCGAGCTGGACCGGGGCAGCCTGGAGCTGGCCCGCATGCTGGTCACGAAACCGCTCGTGCTCGGCGCGACGGCGGCGATCGCGGTGGCCGGCGGCCTCGCGCTCGCCAGCTTCGGGGGCATGGCACCCCGGTCGTTGCCCGAGCCCCCGGCGATCATCGTTCCGACATCGTTCCCGGTCGAGGAGACCGTTGAGAACGTGACCGCGCCGCCTCCGCCGCCCGTCCCGCCCGAGCGCGCCAGGGAGATTCCCACTTGCCTGACCGGAGATCAGCTCGATCTCGGTGAGGTGGCCGTAGGATCGTCCCTCGAACGGTCCTATGTGTACACGGTGGCTCCCTGCCACGGGAGCGGCCTGGTTCCGGGCAACGCGTATGTGGTTGCCGCGCAGGAGGGTGCATTCTCCGCCGCATCCGGTGACCCGCGCTGCTCGGCCTGGCCCGTCCACCCCGGAGAAGGTCCCTGCTCGCTGGTGATCCGGTTCCGCGCCCTGTACGAGGGCCGTTTCGCGGCGCAGATCGTGATCCCGGAGGCCGGTACGGGTGATCCTGGTGGCCAGCACGTCGTCCAGATCACCGCCGCGGGGAAGCGGGCACGGCCCAAGGGCGTGCCACCCACCCGGACCGCTCGACCGACCTCCACCGTGACGGGGACCACCGACCCCACGACAACCGCCACCACGACCACGGTGACGACAACGGAAACGACCACGACCACGACGACGGAGGTCGAGGAGACGACCGAGGGACGAACGGCCACCTCCACCCCGGGCTGACGTCCGCAGGTGACGCGCCGTCCGGCTGGGTCGAGGTGTCATTTAGGCTGTTCGGGTGGCGGTGCGACGGCGAGGACGAGTGCGGGGGGACGCAGCCGGCGGTGGCGACGCCAGGACCGTCCGCGTGCGCATGACCGGTAAGGAACGCCGGGAACAGCTCCTCGACGTCGGGCGGGCACTGTTCGCCGAGAAGGGCTTCGAAGCCGCGTCGATCGAGGAGATCGCGCACCGGGCCGGGGTGAGCAAGCCGGTCGTGTACGAGCACTTCGGCGGTAAGGAAGGGCTCTACGCCGTCGTCGTCGATCGCGAGATGCGCAGCCTGCTCGATCGGATCGTCTCGGCGCTCACCGGCGGTCACCCGCGGCAGCTGCTCGAACAGGCGGCGACCGCGTTGCTCGACTACATCGAGGACTGCACCGACGGCTTCCGGATCCTCGTCCGCGACTCACCGGTCGCCAGCGCCAGCGGGACATTCTCCAGCCTGCTCAACGACATCGCCAGCCAGGTGGAGCACATCCTCGGGGTGCAGTTCGACGCCCGCGGCTATGACCGGAAGCTCGCCGCCCTCTACAGCCAGGCTCTGGTCGGGATGGTCGCCCTGACCGGCCAGTGGTGGCTGGAGGTACGCAAGCCCAAGAAGGACGAGGTGGCCGCACACCTGGTCAACCTCGCATGGAAGGGCCTGTCCCACCTGGAGCACGCACCCACCCTGCGCACCCGCCGGGACTGATCGCGGTTTCCTGCCGACCGACCGCGCCGACGTGTGACCCACAGGTCAGCTTCCCCGAGATCACTTCGCCCTCGGGTATCGGCCGCCGATCCGGCCTCGCCGTGGAAGAAGCGTGGCCATTCTGTTCGCAGCGTGAGCCGCGAACAGGGTCTCTTGCAGGACAAAAGAAACATCCGATCATGCTGGCGTGATGCGGAGGACCTTGTCGTCCCTGCCGTTGCTCGTGGTCAGGTAGAGCGCACCGTCCGGGCCCAGCTGGGCGGCACGCAGCCGGCCATGCGTCCCGTCCAGCTCCCGCGGCACGCTGACCTTCCCGATCTCCCCATCCCGGGTGGGCCTCATGACCAGGATCTTGCGCCCCTTCAACGCGGTGACGACCAATGCGCCGTCAAGCCCACGCCACTGCTTACCGGACAGGAACTCCACCGCACAGATTGCCTCCGTCGGGCTCCCGGAACTCCAGAGCGCGCGTACCGCGTCCGGGAACCTTACGGTGTCCGTCATAGGGACGCTCTCGTCGTAGGCCGCGGCCGAGTCATCGCCACGCGGTGCCCAGCCGTAGTTGCCACCACGGACGAGCAGATTGACCTCGTCGTCCACCGTCGGCCCGTGCTCGGCCAGG
Source organism: Longimycelium tulufanense (assembly GCF_014645795.1). GTDB lineage: Bacteria > Actinomycetota > Actinomycetes > Mycobacteriales > Pseudonocardiaceae > Longimycelium > Longimycelium tulufanense. The sequence continues at coordinate 44,789 of NZ_BMMK01000032.1, forward strand.
AAAACCTCATTACTGTCGGGCTGGATGGCAATGCCCTGGACGTTGCGGTGCCCGTAGGTGAGAACGTACCGCTCGTTCTCGTTCTCCGAGTCGAACCAAGGGTTACCTGGCCACGGCTTACCGGTGTTCAGGTCAAGCCGGAGCACCTTTCCGCCGAGACTGCGCCGGTCCTGGGCGAGGTTGTTCCGGGCACTATCACCGGTACCGACCAGCAGCGCGCCGTCGGAGTCCAGCCGCAACCGGCAGCCGGCGTGCCGGCCGGTGACATCGTCCACCGGTAGCCCGGCCAGCAGCGGGTCGACCACCCGCCGCGCGCTCCTGTAGTCCTGTGACAGCTCCCAGGTGACCAGCCGGACATCGACCGGCCTACCACCCTCCAGCTTCGACTGGCACGTGGTGAACCGGCGGCTCTCGGCGAAGTCCGGGTGTACGAGCATGCCCATCAGGCCGGTCTCGTGCTCGACCCACACATCGTCGAAGTCGGCGTCGACCCGCGTCACCGTTGCCCCCGGTTGGCCGCTCGACAGCAGATCGAGGCGCCCCGGCCGTTGCGGTACCAGGATCTTGCCGTCGGGCAGGAACCCGACCTCCCAGCCGTGCTCGAGGCCGCTCGCGACCACCTCCACACGCAGCCGGGGATCCCCTTCCGCCCTCGGCTCCGGATTGGAGGCGGGGCTCGGAGCGTTCTCGTTCGAGCCGCCACATGCCACGACGAACACGGCGGTGAGCAGGGCAGCACTCAGTCGTCGAAGACTTCGGGTGAGCACGCTCACATTGTGCTCCCGGTGCGCCCGCCACGACCGGGCGACCCGTTGCCCGGCCAGCGGCGGGTTCCCGCAAGGCGGAAACCGGTCGCGGGGGACCCGTGCTGTGGTCGCGGATCGTGCAGCGACTTCCCGAGCCGTATGGAGGCGAGGGTTTGGTTGGTGCCGGACTTATCGAAAGGAGTTATGGCTGCTTGACTCCTCGGTAGGTACCCGTCATGAGCGGGGTCTCCTTACCGTCCTTTCCAGGCAAGGGCCGAACCTGGGAGAACGGAGAAGACCAATGAGGGCATGGAGGGCACGTCCCCTGCTCGTGGGCCTCCTCGCCGCGGTGGCCACCGCGTTCGGTGGCACGAGTGTGCCGGCGGCGACAGCGGCACCGAACGATGACGCGATGACCCCGTTTGTGATCGGTGGCCGCGATGCCACCGTGAACTACGGTTCCATGGCATCGCTTCAGGATCGTCGGTACAGCGGCCACATGTGCGGTGCCACGCTGATCGCCAGGAACTGGGCGGTCACCGCGGCGCACTGCCTGCACGAGGGAAGTGACAAGAGCAAGGTGCTGAACCCGGCCGGCTGGCAGATCCGGGTCAACACCCACGATTCCAGCCGGGGTGGGGAAGTGCTTCCGGCAGCGCAGTTCATCCTGCACCCCGAGTACACCCGGACCCAGCGACTGTGGCACGACATCGCACTGATCCGGCTCTCCCGGTCGGCGACAACGATTCCCGCGACGATCGCCGCCGAGGCCGGCCCCGCCGGCACCGCCACCCGGATCCTGGGGTGGGGAACGACCTGCCCCGACCCGCGACGGCAGGGGCCGCGGTGTTTCCCGGACACCCTGCAGGAACTCGACACCTCCATCCTGCCGGACAGCAGGTGCGAGTTCATCAACGAGGGCAGTGAGATCTGCACGGACAGCCCGGGCCGCAACTCCGGCGTCTGTTATGGCGACTCGGGCGGCCCACAGGTGAAGAAGGTCGCCGGACAGTGGCAGCTGATCGGTGTCGCAAGCCACCTCGCCACCAGCAGGACCTCCACCTGTGGCATCTACCCGTCCGCCTACGTGAACGTGCCGGTGCACCGGAGCTGGATCGAACAACACACCGGAAGGTTGTAACACAGACAGAAAATTGGAACCACAAAGGAAGAGCGGCCCCGGAACGAGTTCCGGGGCCGCTCCTGTGTGTTGCGGGACATGACGTTGCTGACACCGGCCGACGCCGGTGAAACCGAGGTGTCTCGACGGACGTCGGTCGGGTAACGTGCCGGCCATGTCGAGTCCTGAGGCAGTCAAAGTGGGGGCTTTCGGTCACGCCGTCAGCCCCTGAACCACTGAGCTCGTAGTCCTGCCGTCCCTCCGCGTTCTGCGGCCGGACGAGTGCGCCCCTGGGTGCTGACCGCGGTGACGAGATGACCTTCTCGTGCTTCTCCTCACCTCGGAGCCACTCGATGTCTCTCCCGCTGTACCTGCTTGCCATGGCGGTCTTCGCCATGGGCACCTCGGAGTTCATGCTCGCCGGCCTGGTGCCGGACATCGCCGCTGACCTCGACGTCACAGTCGGGACGGCGGGCACGCTCACCTCGGCCTTCGCGATCGGAATGGTCGTCGGTGCCCCGCTCATGGCCGGGCTTGCCCGCAACTGGCCTGGACGGTCCGGCCTGCTGGGGTTCGTCCTCATGTTCTTGGCAGCCCACGTCGTGGGCGCTGCCACTTCGAGCTTCCCGGTCCTGTTCGCGACGCGGGTCGTCGCAGCGCTCGCGAACGCGGGGTTCCTCGCCGTGGCCCTGACGACTGCCGCCACGCTGGTCTCTGCCGACAAGAAGGGACGCGCGCTCGCTGTGCTGCTGTCAGGCACCACGGTGGCCACGATCGCCGGTGTCCCAGGGGGATCAGTACTCGGCACACTGTTCGGCTGGCGGGCCACTTTCTGGGCTGTTGCCGTCTTCTGCCTGCCCGCAGCAATCGGCATCCTCAAGGGAATCCCGGCGCGCCGTGGACAGCAGGACGCGGCTGACGGGCCAGCCCTGCGATCGGAACTCGCACAGCTCAGAAGTCCGCGACTGCTTCTGGTCATGCTGCTCGGCGCGCTGGTGAACGCGGCAACATTCGCGAGCTTCACCTTCCTCAAACCCGTCGTGACCGACACCGCCGGGCTGGGTGAGCTGTGGATCTCCGTCGTTCTGATGCTTTTTGGTGTCGGTTCCTTCGCCGGTGTCACCGTCGCTGGGCGCTTGTCCGACCAGCGCCCCGGGCTGGTCATCGCGGCCGGCGGCCCGTTGCTGCTCGTCGGCTGGCCGGTCCTGGCTGCGCTGGCCGACGAGCCGGTCGCGCTGCTCACCCTCGTGTTCGTGCAGGGTGGGCTGTCGTTCGCGCTGGGCAGCACCTTGATCACGCGGGTCCTCTACGAGGCCGCGGGAGCCCCCACCATGGCCGGCTCCTACGCGACCGCGGCATTCAACGTCGGCGCCGCCGTCGGCCCCCTCGTCGCCGCGACCACCCTCAGCACCCCAGTCGGGAACCTCGGGCCGCTGTGGGCAAGCGGACTACTCGTCGCTGTCGCGCTGCTCATCGCGTTCCCCCTCCGCACTGTGATCGCGGCTGGCCGACGCACCGAGGTACTCCGGTGACGTATGCGAACGCTGTGCCGAACGCGAACGTGCTCGGGGCACGGGACATGAAGCCCGGCCACCGGTTCGCGGCCGACCTGTGCGTCGTTCGAACCACGGAATGACCATGGCCGAGGTGGTGTTGACTCACGGCGATGAGGTGGGGTGTGTGCGCGTTGGTCGCCGGGCCGCGCATGCAGGAAGTGCGCAGGGATGCTCAGCGGTCGATGAACACACGGTCGCGCAACCGGTGGGTAGAGCGCTCGCGAAACGTGTCGCCTGGAGGTCGTAAAGTGAGGTGGTGAGACCCCTGGTCCGGTGGCTCGTCCTGGGCAGGGGTGTGTCGGTGTGCCACCAGACACGTCCTTCGAACGCCCACAGGGGGAGTCCCGTGTCGCAGCCCGCTCCGCTGTCCGGCCTGCTCAGCGCCGCCCTGACCGACGAAAACCTGGCCGGCGTGGTGACCGCCGCCGGCACCGCCGCCCTGGAGGTCGAGGGCCCGGCCGCGGCCCGCCCGCTGGTCACCGCCGCCCTGGCCAGCCCGGCCGGCGCCGACCGCCCGGTCCTCGCCGTCACCGCCACCGGCCGCGAGGCCGACGAGCTGGCCGCCGTCCTCGGCGACCTCCTCGGCCCCGACGTCGTCGCCACCTTCCCGTCCTGGGAGACGCTGCCGCACGAGCGCCTCTCCCCCCGCGCCGACACCGTCGGCCACCGCCTCGCCGTCCTGCGCCGCCTCGCCCACCCCGAGGAGAACGGGCCGCTCCGCGTGGTCGTCACCACGGTCCGCAGCCTCATCCAGCCGCTGGCCCCGGGCCTGGGCGAGCTGGAACCCATCCGCCTGCGCGTCGGCGGCGAACACGACTTCGAACACCTCGCCGAACGCCTCTCCCTGCTCGCCTACACCCGCGTCGACCTGGTCGAGAAGCGTGGCGAGTACGCGGTGCGCGGCGGCATCATCGACATCTTCCCGCCCACCGCCGAACACCCCCTGCGCCTGGAGTTCTGGGGCGACGAGGTCAGCGAGATCCGCTCCTTCGCCGTCGCCGACCAGCGCTCCCTCCCCGACCCGGTCGAGGAGCTGTTCGCCCCGCCGTGCCGCGAGCTGCTCCTCACCGACGACGTCCGGGCCCGCGCCGCCGAGCTCGCGCCCGAACACCAGGGGGACCCGCACCTCGCCGAGATGCTGGAGAAGATCGCCGGCGGCATCCCGTGCGAGGGCATGGAGGCGTTGATCCCCGCCCTCTGCCCCGGCAAGCTCCAGCTCCTCACCGCGCTCGTCCCCGCGGGAACGCACGTTCTCGTGGCCGACCCGGAGAAGGTGCGCACCCGCGCCCACGACCTCAGGCGCACCGGCCAGGAGTTCCTGGAGGCCTCCTGGATGGCGGCGGCCGGCGGCGGCACCGCCCCCATCGACCTCGGCGCCTCCGCCTACCGCGAGCTCGCCGACGTGGTCGAGCACGCCCGCTCGGCCGGCCTGCCGTGGTGGACGCTCAGCCAGTTCACCACCGCCGAGGCCACGACCAACGGTGAGACCACCCCGGAGGACGGTGACGCTCAGCCGCTGCGGCTCGACATCAGGGCGGTCGAGGGCTACCGCGGCGAGATCGACCGCGCCTTCACCGACCTGCGGGGCCACCTCGCCACCGGCGGCGCGGCCGTCCTGGTCTTCCCCGGCGCCGGCACCGCCCAGCGTGCGGTCGAGCAGCTCGGCGACGCCGACGTTCCCGCGCGCCTCGGCGACGGCCTCCCGGCCGCCCCGCAGGGCGGGCTCGTCACGGTCGTCCGGGGCGCGCTCGAGGATGGTTTCCTCGCGCCCGGCGCGGGCCTGGTCGTCCTCACCGAAACCGACCTCACCGGCGGCCGGGGCGGCACCTCCACCCGCGACATGCGACGCATGCCCTCCCGCCGGCGCAACGCCGTCGACCCGCTCGCGCTCAAGCCCGGCGACTTCGTCGTGCACGAGAAGCACGGCATCGGCAGGTACGTGCAGATGCTGCAGCGCACCGTGGCCGGCGCCACCCGCGAATACCTGGTGCTGGAGTACGCGCCGAGCAAGCGCGGACAGCCCGGCGACCGGCTGTTCGTGCCGACCGACCAACTCGACGAGGTCTCCCGCTACGTCGGTGGCGAGCTACCCACGCTGAACAGACTGGGCGGCTCGGACTGGAAGAACACCAAGGCCAAGGCCCGCAAGGCGGTCAAGGAGATCGCCGCCGAGCTGGTCCAGCTCTACGCCGCCCGGCAGGCCGCCCCCGGCCACGCCTTCGGTGGGGACACCCCGTGGCAGCGCGAGCTGGAGGACGCCTTCCCCTACACCGAGACGCCCGACCAACTCTCGGCCATCGACGAGGTCAAGGCAGATATGGAGAAGGCGGTCCCGATGGACCGCGTGATCTGCGGCGACGTCGGTTACGGCAAGACCGAGATCGCGGTGCGGGCCGCCTTCAAGGCGGTGCAGGACGGCAGGCAGGTCGCGATCCTGGTCCCCACCACGCTGCTCGCCCAGCAGCACCTCAACACCTTCACCGAGCGCTTGCGCGCGTTCCCGGTCACGGTCAAGGGTCTTTCCCGGTTCACCGACTCGTTCGAGGCCGAGCAGGTGGTCAAGGGCCTGGCCGAGGGTGAGGTCGACGTCGTGATCGGTACGCACCGCCTGCTGCAGACCGGAGTCCGCTACAAGAACCTCGGCCTGGTCGTCATCGACGAGGAGCAGCGTTTCGGCGTCGAGCATAAGGAACACATCAAGTCGCTGCGCACCCACGTCGACGTGCTCACCATGTCCGCCACGCCGATCCCGCGCACGCTGGAGATGAGCATGGCCGGTATCCGGGAGATGTCGACGATCCTCACCCCGCCCGAGGAGCGGCACCCGGTGCTGACCTACGTCGGCGGCTACGACGACAAGCAGGTGGCCGCCGCGATCCGCCGCGAGCTGCTGCGTGACGGCCAGGTGTTCTTCGTGCACAACCGGGTCAAGACGATCGAGAAGGCGGCCCGGCACGTCCGGGAGCTGGTGCCGGAGGCCCGGGTGGTCACCGCGCACGGCCAGATGAACGAGGACCGCCTGGAGAAGATCATCCAGGGCTTCTGGGAGCGCGAGTACGACGTCCTGGTGTGCACCACGATCGTCGAGACCGGCCTGGACATCTCCAACGCCAACACGTTGATCGTGGAACGGGCGGACCTGCTCGGCCTGGCGCAGCTGCACCAGTTGCGCGGCCGGGTCGGCCGCGCCCGCGAGCGTGGCTACGCCTACTTCCTCTACCCCTCCGAGTCCCCACTGACCGAGACCGCGCACGACCGGCTGGCCACGATCGCGCAGAACTCCGAACTGGGTGCGGGCATGGCAGTGGCCATGAAGGACCTGGAGATTCGCGGTGCCGGCAACATCCTGGGCGCCGAGCAGTCGGGGCACATCGCAGGTGTCGGCTTCGACCTGTACGTCCGTCTGGTCGGCGAGGCCGTGGACGCATTCCGGAAGCACGCCGGGGCCGAAGCGGTCGAGGCTGAGGAGGAGCTGGCGGAGGTCCGGGTGGATCTTCCCGTCGACGCGCACATTCCGCACGACTACGTGCCGGGGGAGCGGTTGCGGTTGGAGGCGTACCGCAAGATTGCCGCCGCACCGGACGCGGAGGCGTTGAACGGGGTGCGGGATGAGCTCACCGACCGGTACGGGCCATTGCCCGCGCAGGTCGAGCATTTGCTCGCGGTCGCTTCGTTCCGGCAACTGTGCCGACAGTACGGGGTTACCGAGGTTGCCTTGCAGGGCAACAACATCCGGTTCGCTCCGCTGGAGCTGCGTGACTCGCAGCAGGTGCGGATGAAGCGTCTTTACCCGAAGGCACTTTACAAGGCGGCGGCCAAGACGGTGTCACTGCCGCGGCCGACGGAGGGCGCCGCAGGTGGGCGGATCGGTGCGCCCCCGTTGCGGGACGTGCCGTTGCTCAAGTGGTGCGCCGACTTCCTGGAGTCGCTCGAGGTCCCGGTGGCGGCGACGTCGAGTTGATCGAACCGGCTTCGGTGCCCTCCGTTGGGGGTGTGGTTCCCATTGAGGTCAACAGGGGAACCACACCCGCCTTTCGCGCTCCGGTCTGGGTCAGTCGTCGACGATGGTGATGAATCCGGTGTAGTCGCAGTTGGCGCAGCCCTTGCCGTCACAGTCACCGCAGACACCGGTGATGGTCGATGGTCCTCGGCATGGTGGATGGGGCATCACTCCTCCTTCCCTCGTTGCGGTATGAAACGGGCCAGGTGTTCGTGGACCCAGGCGATACCGAATTCCCGCAGTGTGGTGGCCTCACCTGCTCCGCTGATGGGAATGTCGTCGAACAGTGGGATCGAGTGGCGCAGGGTGCCGTGTCGCACCTGGAGTTGGGCGGCGCCCACCGGCCAGACGAAGACGAAGTGGGCGTACATGAACAGCCACGCCTCATGTCCATCCCAGATGCCGCGGACGGGACCTTCGGTGGAGAACGGGCAACGGTAGATGGTGCGGGTGGTGCCGCAGCGAAAGGTCCGGGTCTCGGCCCGCACCTCCGGGGGCAGGACCCCACCGGGCAGCGACCGCAGTAGCGCTGGCAGTTCCACCGCCATCACCCCGTCGCCTCGGAGGGAAGCTTTGGCGTGCAGCTCGCGGTGGGCAGCGGAGCCGTTAGCAGACACGTGGTGCACGGCATGCCCTCGACGGCGTCGAGCCGCTCGGCAGCATCCGGCGGGATCGTGGTGCCGCAATAGGCGACGAGCTCGGTAGGTAGCTCGGGCGCAGACGGGGCAGGCACCAGATGCACCACCCGCGATGTCTCCCCCACCATCCCGGGCAAGAACCGAACCAGCATGAACGTGCCTGTCACGGCAATCCTCCCGATGCATCCGTTACGGCTTCTGACCGGTTCAAGCGAAGCGCGAACGGTGGCTTCAACCCAGCGCCGTGGTGACGCAGAAATGACGCACGAACACCGCATCAGTCCCGGTGAGCTGCACCGCTACAGTGGCTGGCCATACGGATGCGGAGGTACAGCATGGCGCGCAAGCGGAAGCAGCTGGCCAATGCACGCAAGGCAGCAGGGCTCACGCAGGAAGAACTCGCCGCGCGGCTGGGCGTCGAGCGTTCTACAGTTGCGCGCTGGGAGGCCGGCGAGACCTCCCCGCAACCCTGGCTGCGCCGCGGACTTGCGAAGATACTTCAGATTGAGCCCGGTCGGCTTGGGGAACTGCTTGAGCATGACGAGCCTCGAAGGAACCAGTTAGACGACCGCATGGCATTCGTTAGGTCTCATCCGACGAGTGTTGACCTGACAACGGCGTCTCAACTGCGCCAGCAAGTTCGGATGCTGACTGACGGCTACGACCACTGTCCTTCCACGTCACTGCTCGCCGAGGCTGGGCAATGTCTGGGACAGATCGAGTTCTTCCGGCGCTACGCCGGCATTGGGGAGGTGGCGCGGCAACTCACGGCCGCGCTCGCTGAGGCAGCCATCCTCATGGGCCAGCTTGTCTGGGATGCATCACAGCGCCGAGACCAGGAGACAGCTCGAAGCTACTTCCGCCAAGCGCTCCGCGCGGCACAGGAGCTTCCCGATCCGGCGATCGAAGCACATGCGCTGCTGCGCACCAGCTATCTCGCACTCTATGCCGAGCGGAATCCCCAGACGGGGCTGGCGTTCACCCAGCGCGCGGCCGCAGCCGCTGAGGGGGCCAGTCAGGCTCTTGGTGGACTCGCTTGGCTACATACTGCCGAAGCCCACGCAATCCTCGGTGAACGCCGGGCGTCTGAGCGGGCTCTGGGTGAAGCCGAAGGCCGTTTCGTCGATATCCAGCTAACCGATGCGGCAGCGGATCTGCCCTCACAAGCCCAGTTCGACCGCGTTGCCGGTTCATGCTTTCTCTTCCTTCGTGACTATCGGCGCGCGCAGACGTACCTGGAGCGGTCAGTGCGGTCCGCTCCTACCTGGAAAAAGTCACGAGCCATATCACTCGGTAACCTCGGCCTGGCCTATCTCCGCCAGGGTGAGATCGACGCGGCGACCAACACGCTACACAAGGCCATTGACGTTGTTGAGGCAACGCAGGGGGGTGGTGGGCTCACCATCATTTTCAGTGCCGGCCGGGAACTTCGGAAATGGCGGGACGAACAACAGGTTCAGTATCTTCATGACCGAATGCTTATGCTCCTGGCTACGATGTGACGGGGAGGTCGTCATGTGGCAAGACATCGATCAAGCCAAATGGTCGACTCGTGAGCGGATATGGTCTGTTCTCGACCTTCGTGGGGTGGCTCACCCACCTGGTGCGTCGGGACGCATTCCGCACTTCGTCGGTGCTGAACTTGCCGCGCGGCAACTGGCCCGGTTGCCGGAATGGAGTACTGCGCGAACCGTCAAGTCCGTTCCGGACAAAGCACAGCGACCTGTTCGTGCATTGGCCCTCGAGCAGGGCAAGCTCGTCTACATGGCGGTGCCAATGTTGGCCGAGGACAAACCCTTCTACCGACTCGACCCTGCCACGTTGGAAGTCCCTCCGAAACAGGCGGCTGATCGACGAGTAGCACGGCAGATGGGGGAGCCGGTGGACGTGTCGGACATGCAGCCGGTCGACCTCGTCGTATGCGGGAGTGTTGCCGTCAACCTCGAGGGGGTGCGGATTGGCAAGGGCGCTGGTTACTCCGATATCGAAATCGCACTGCTCCACGAGGCCGGACTGGTCACCGACCGGACTGTCATAGCTACCACCGTCCACGACCTCCAGGTACTCGAAGAACCACTTCCTGAAGCCGAACACGACTTTCGTGTGGACATCGTCGTAACACCCCATGAGATTATCCGTTGCCTCTCGGGTAGGAAGCGGGCTGGTTTGGTATGGAACAGTCTGTCCGCCGAGAAGATTGCGACCATTCCAGTCCTGTCCGCTCTCAATGCCCAGCGGCGGTCATGAGGGCGGGAAGGATGTCAGAACACGCCGTGGCCGGTCTGACTAACGATGAAGAGCGCTTCGCATTCCTTGCTGAGGGCAACGCCAGGCAAGCCAGGAAGCGGGTCACTGCGGACGTGCTGATACGTGACGAGGGGGATCGAGTTCTTCTGGTCAATCCCACCTATAAGGAACACTGGGATCTCCCCGGTGGGATGGCGGAGGCCAACGAACCACCCCGGGCAGCCGCGAAGAGAGAACTCATCGAAGAACTCGGACTCACTATCACCCCCGCCCGCCTTCTCCTGCTCGACTGGGTCGCGCCGCGAGGACTATGAGACGACCAACTCGTCTTCATCTTCGATGGCGGCATCCTCACACCCGGCCAAGTTGCCGGCCTGTGCCCGATCGACCCTGAGATCAGCGAATGCAGCCTGGTCGATCGTGACGAAGCCAGCCGGCGGCTCCGTCCGGACATGGGACGACGGTTGGCTCGCGCATTGCAGGCACTGTCCGCCGGATCAACGGACTACTCAGAGCTACCTGCATAGCAGCCGCAGCGGAGCCCACTCCACGCCCAGCGGCGATGAGGCCAGCCTTACTGCGCAAGCAGCAGCTCGGGTAGCTCGTGGAGGGAGTTGATCACCCAGTCCGCGTTGGCTCCTACGATGGGGTCTTCGGCCCACAGATATCCCCACGGACCCCGCCTGATCAACGCGGCACGTAGGCCGGCCGCCTTCGCGGGCAGCAGGTCATGGTCACGATGATCGCCGACGTACACGATCTGGTCCGGATGGCCAGGAGCGATTTCGATAATGCGATGGAAGAATCCGGCCTGTGGCTTGGCGACTCCCCACTCGCCCGAGGTGCCGATGTAGTCCGCGGGTAGGTCCAGCGCACGCAGCAGCTCCCCGGCACGCGCCGTCTGGTTGCCAGCGATCCCAACCCACAGGCCGTCCGCGCGGAGCGCTGTCAAGGCGGCACGCACGTCCGGGTACAGATCCCCCTCGTCTATCTGCTCGCCGAGCCCGGCTTCTTCACGCAGCTGACGTTCACGAGCGAGGTCGAAGCCGGGACGGAAGTATTGGAATGTCTCGACGTTGTCCCTACCCGCGGCCGTGACGGCCCCGAGCACGGCGGAGAACGTGTGCCGCGGGACTCCTATCCAGTCGGCCCATGCGCCCCACTCCCGTGAATCATCCAGCAACGTTTCGCCGACGTCGAACACCACCGCGCTCACCACGCCCCAGTTCTACGTCACTGTGAACCGACCCGGGATGGGCGGGAGGGGGCTGTCCAGGGGCGGGACGCTGCACGCCGGAGCGGGGCGAGCCGAAAACTTCCGTCACGATTCCTGACATACCTGCTGACTCGTTGTCACCGGCGTGAGAGGGTAGGCGACTGTGACAGCCGTCATTCGTCGTCGTGTCCGCCGCCCGGCCGGCCTGCTCGCCGCCGCGGCCGTCGCCGTCGGCCTCGTCGCCGGCTGCGGTTCCGGGCCCAGCCAGGTCGGCGCCGCCGCCATCGTCGGCGACAACAAGATCCCGCTGGAGCACATCCAGCAGCGGCTCGACTCGCTGTACCGCAAGGAACCGGGCATCAAGGAGGACCTGCGCCGGCAGGGCAACCTCGACACCGTCGCCCGCAACATCGCCACCCTGTCGGTGCGCCACGAGCTGGTCAGCCGAGCCGCCGAGCGCGAGGGCCTACACGTCAACGAGGAGCAGGTCACCGAGCTGATCGACAAGCAGGGCGGTGCCGAGGCCGCGTCCAAGGGCACGGTCTACGACGCCAGCACCTTCCGGGAGCGGGCCCGCGACCAGCTGCTGCTGGTCGAGCTGGGTCGCAAGTACCTGGACAAGCTGGCCGTGACCATCGACTTCACCCAGGCGCCCTCGCGCGAGGCCGCCGAGCGCAAGGCCCGCCAGCTCGCCGACCCGGACCAGGCCCGCAAGGTCATCGCGGCCGACAGGAAGTCCGGGATCCCCGCCGGCACCGGCCACACCCTGCGTGCCGCGGACAACCTCCAGCTGGCCTCCACCCCGCTGTTCGGGGCGGAGAAGAACACGGTGGTGGCCTTCCCAGTCAGCCAGCAGGAGGGCCAGTGGCTGGTCGCCGTGATCCGCGACCGGCGGACGGACGCCGACGGCACCGTGAACCCCGAGCGCGTCGACCCGCTGCAGCTGGAGGCCCTGGGCGTGCGGATGCTCGCCCCGCTGTCCGACCTGCTGGGCGTGCGCGTCAGCCCGCGCTACGGCATGTGGGACCCGATGTCGCTGGCGGTCGTGCCCGGTGCGAAGGAGGCCGGCGGCATCCGGGTGCAGGGCTCCGAGCGCAAGCAGTAACACTGGAGGGGTGAGCACGCCCGACCAGTCCTTCACCGACCTCGCCGACAGCCCGGCGCCCGTGCCGGGGTGTGCGGTCGTGCTGCTGAGCCAGCGCCTCGGTGCCGTGCTGCCGGCCCCGGCGGCCCCGCTGGTGCGGGCGGCCGCCGAGGTCTACGCCGCCGCCGACGTGCCGTCCGCGATGCGGGCGGCCCTGGGGGCGCGGCCGGCACCCGAGCCGGACGAGTTGCTGGACGAGGCGGCCCGCCACCCCGTCGTGCTGGTGACCGGCTGCGCCACCGAGCTGGCCGCCGCCGCGCTGCACGCCGCGGGCGCGCCGCTGCTCGGCACCCCGGAGCCGGCCGGCGCGGCCCTGCTGGAAGCGGTGGCGGTGATGGACCGGCTGCGCTCCCCGGGCGGCTGCCCCTGGGACGCCGAGCAGACCCACGAGTCGTTGCGGCAGTACCTCATCGAGGAGACCTACGAGCTGCTGGAGGCGATCGAGGACGACGACCGCCGGGCGTTGCGCGAGGAGCTGGGCGACGTCCTGCTGCAGGTGTTGTTCCACTCCCGGGTCGCCACCGAGGACACCGCGGACCCGTTCACCGTGGACGACGTGGCCGAGGACCTCGTCGCCAAGCTCACCGGCCGGCACCCGCACGTGTTCGACGAGGACGACCCGAAGGTGCGGGACGCCGCGAGCCAGCAGCGGCGGTGGGAGGAGCTCAAGCAGGAGGAGAAGCAGCGGGAGTCGGCGCTCGACGGCGTCGCCACCAAGCAGCCCGCGATCGCGTTGGCAGCCAAGCTCGCACAGCGCGCCGCCCGTGCCGGCTTCCCGGCCGACCTCCTCCCTGACGGTGACTCCGCGGGCGAGGTGTTGTTCGCGGTGGCCGCATTGGCCAAGCAGGCCGGTGAGGACCCGGAGGGCGAACTGCGGGCGGTGTCCCGGCGTTTCGCCGAGCAGGTACGCGCCGCGGAGCGAGCGGCCCGCGAGGCCGGCGTGGACCCGGCGACCATGGGCGCCCAGGGGTGGCGCCGGTTCTGGCCCACCGAAAGCTGACCGATCAACCCGGCCACCCGCACAAGGGAAGCGGACGAGCCGGGTGACTGGTTCAGCGGGCCGGGTTGACAAGGTCCGCCCACCGCGATCACGACGGGTAACGTCGCGCGGGTGACCGGTTACCTCCGATTTCCACACCTGCACGGTGGGCTCGTGACGTTCGTGGCCGAGAACGACGTGTGGCTGGCGCCGCTGGACGGGGGGCGGGCCTGGCGGGCGACCGCGGACCGCGTTCCCGCCACCCACCCGAGGTTCTCGCCCGACGGCACGCGCCTGGCGTGGACGAGCCATCGGGACGGGCTTCCCGAAGCGCATGTCGCCCCGGTCGACGGTGGCCCCAGCGAGCGACTGACGCACTGGGGCGCGTCCCGCACCGGGGTTCGCGGGTGGACGCGTGACGGCGAGGTTCTCGCCGTCACCAGCGCCGGGCAACCCTCGTCCCGACGCACCTGGGCGTATGCCGTGCCGGTGGATGGCGGCCCGGCGCGCAGGCTCCCGTTCGGCCCGGTGAGCGATGTCGCCTTCGGCCCGGACAACGCCATCCTGCTCACCTCCGCGATCTTCCCGGAACCCGCCTACTGGAAGCGGTACCGCGGCGGAACGGCCGGCAAGCTGTGGCTCGGCACGGTGGAAGACGGGTTCCACCGCTTCCTGTCCGAAGTGGACGGCCAGCTGCAGGCGGTCGGCTGGGTGGGCGACCGGATCGTGTTCGTCTCCGACCACGAGGACGTGGCCAACCTCTACTCGATCCGTTCCAATGGAACCGAGCTGCGCAAGCACAGCCACCACGGCGACTTCTACGTGCGGCACGCCAGCACCGACGGCGGTCGCGTGATCTACCAATGCAACGGCCAGCTCTGGCTACTGTCCGATTTGGACTCCGAGCCGGGCCGGCTGGACGTGCGGCTCGGCGGACCGTGCACCGCACGCCAGCCATACCCGCTGCGCGCGAGCAAGGACTTGGGCGAGTTCGCCCCCGACCGCACCGGCCGCGCGAGCGTCGTGGAGGCACGCGGGACCGTGCACTGGCTGCCGCACCGGGACGGCCCGGCCACCGTGCTCTGCGCGCAACCCGGCGTGCGCGCCCGCACCCCCGTCGTGCTCGGCGACACCGGCAAGGTCGCCTGGGTCACCGACGCCCAGGGCGAGGACGCGCTGGAGATCGCCCCCTGCGGCGGCCCGGAACCGGATGCCCAACCACACCGGGTCGCCGCCGGCCAGCTCGGCCGAGTGCTCGAGCTGGCCAGCTCGCCGGACGGCCGCACCCTCGCCGTGGCCACCCACGACGGGCGCCTGCTCGCCGTCGACGTGGCGAGCGCGACCCTGCGCGAGGTCGCCCGCTCCGTGGACGGCGAGGTGCAGGACCTGGCGTTCTCCCCGGACTCGGCCTGGCTGGCCTGGTCGCACCCGGGCCCGGATCCACTGCGGCAGATCCGGATGGCGCGCCTGGCGGACCCGACCGTCATCGACGTCACCCCACTGCGATTCGTCGACTACGACCCGGTCTTCACCCTCGACGGCAAGCACCTGGCGTTCCTGTCGGTCCGCACCTTCGACCCGGTCTACGACGCGCACGTCTTCGACCTGTCGTTCCCGGCGGGCTGCCGGCCCTACCTGGTGCCGCTGGGCGCCCGCTCGCCCTCACCATTCGACCCCCGGCTCGGCGGTCGGCCCTTCGGCGACACCGACGACAGCGGTGACAGCGATGGCAGCGACCCCGTCACCGTGGACACCGAGGGAATCGCCGAGCGTGCCGTTCCTTTCCCAGTGCAGGCAAGTAGTTACTCGGGCCTGCGTGCCGGCAAGGGTGGCGTGCTGTGGTTGCGCGAACCGCTGGTGGGTGCGCTGGGCCACGACGTGGCCGGCTCGGACAGCGACCAGCCGCGCCCGGTGCTCGAGCGGTTCGACCTGCAGCAGGCCCGCTGCGAACAACTCGTCGAAGGGCTGGACTCGTTCGAGGTCAGCGGGGACGGCGGCCGGGTGGTGTTGCGCGACCGCGGCACCATGCGGGTGCAGCCGGCCGACCGCAAGGCCGACCGGGACGGCGGCCCGGACGCCGTCGTCGAGGTCGACCTGGCCCGCATCCGCGTCCAGGTGGATCCGGCCGCCGAGTGGCGACAGTCCTACTTCGAGGCCGGACGGCTCATGCGCGACCACTTCTGGCGGGCGGACATGGGCGGTGTGGACTGGGACGCCGTGCTGGCCCGCTACGCCCCCGCACTGGACCGCATCGGCAGCCACGACGACCTGGTGGACCTGCTGTGGGAGGTGCAGGGCGAGCTGGGCACCTCGCACGCCTACGTGCGCCCGCCCGGCAGCGAGGACCCCTCCCGCCGGCAGGGCCTGCTGGGCGCCGACCTGGTGCGCGCCGACGACGGCAGCTGGCGGGTGGCCCGGGTCCTACCCGGCGAGACCTCCGATCCGGAGGCGCGCTCGCCGCTGGCCGCGCCCGGCGCCGGGGTACGCGCCGGCGACGTCCTGCTCGCCGTCAACGGCCGGTCGGTCGACCCCACGCGCGGGCCCGGCCCGCTGCTGGCCGGCACCGCCGGCAGGCCCGTCGAGCTGACGATCCGACCGGGCGACGGGGGTGGGACCCGGCGCGTCGTGGTCGTGCCGCTCGACGACGAGGAGCAGCTGCGCTACCACGACTGGGTCACCGACCGGCGCGCCCACGTGCACGAGATCTCCGAGGACAGGGTGGGTTACCTGCACGTGCCGGACATGGTGGCCAGCGGCTGGGCGCAGCTGCACCGCGACCTGCGGCTGGAGCTGCGCCGGGAGGCGCTGGTGGTGGACCTGCGGGAGAACCGCGGCGGGCACACCTCGCAGCTGGTGGTGGAGAAGCTGGCACGGCGCATCATCGGTTGGGACTTCGGCCGCGGCTACCGGCCCTGGAGCTACCCGGTGGACGCCCCGCGGGGACCGGTGGTCGCCGTGGCCAACGAGTTCTCCGGCTCCGACGGTGACATCGTCAACGCCGCGATCAAGGCGTTGCGGATCGGGCCGGTGGTGGGCGTGCGGACCTGGGGCGGGGTGATCGGCGTCGACAACCGGTACCACCTGGTCGACGGCACCCTCGTCACGCAGCCGCGCTACGCGAGCTGGCTGGAGGGCTACGGCTGGGACCTGGAGAACCACGGCGTCGACCCGGACGTCGAGGTGGTGATGACGCCGCAGGACTGGGCGGGTGGACGGGACCCGCAGCTGGACACCGCGGTCCGGCTCGCCCTGCAGACGCTGGTCGACCGCCCCGCGGCCACACCACCGCCGTTCCCGGCGTGAGCGCGGGAGGCGTCGCCGGTCCGGCCGTGTCGGGCCGGCGACGCCCCTCACCATGCTTCGACGACGAGACAGGGTTACCGGCGCGTAGCCTGATCCGCGATGTCGAAGATCGAGGCCCCGACCCTGCCCCCGCTCCTCGGCGGGGGACCACCGCGGCCGCGGCGCCGCGCCCTGCGGCTGTTAGGGCGGTTGCTGGTAGCCGTCCTGTTATTGGGGTCGGTCGCCGGCGGCGCGTGGTTGGTGGCGGTCGTGAGCCGGCACCAGCCCAACCCGGACGAGGAACTGGCGCGGATCGACCCGGCGCCCGTGGAGCCGGGCACGGCCGTGCCCGAAGGCGGTGGCACACCACCGGAACCGGGAACGCCGGCCGGCGCCACCCGGGATCCACTGGACGAGTGGGCGGAGCGGGTCGCCTCCCGCACCGACGCACCGGCCCGTGCCCTGCGTGCCTACGCCAACGCGGACCTGATCATGCGCGCACACGCCCCCGCCTGCCACATCTCCTGGACCACACTGGCCGGCGTCGGGCGCATCGAGTCCAACCACGGACGATGGGCAGGGCGCACCCTCGGCGATGATGGCCGCCCGTCGAAGCCGATCATCGGCATCCCCCTGGACGGCAGCCCGGGCGTGGCGGCGATCCGGGACACCGACGGCGGGCGGCTGGACGGCGACACCGAGTGGGACCGCGCCGTCGGCCCGATGCAGTTCATTCCCGACACCTGGGCGCGCTGGGCCTCCGACGGCAACGGCGACGGGGCGGCCGACCCGCACAACATCGACGACGCCGCGCTCACCGCCGCCCGCTACCTGTGCGCGGGCAGCCGAGACATGGCCACGGGGCAGGGCTGGTGGGCCGGGCTGCGCTCGTACAACGACTCGGTCGAATACGCGCAGAAGGTCTTTGGTGTGGCAGACAAGTACGCGCGGGCAAGCTTGGCCTGATCAGTTCTGGTACGTACAGGGCACCGGCCACCATGGGGCCGGCGGGCGTGGTCGTCGTGCGGCCCCGCTGTTTCCGCGCCGCCCGCCCACGGTGTGAGCCTTGCGTTATCCCGCGGCTGCCCCGAGAGGACGATCCGCCGGTGGTAGCAGCTGCTGGTCATCGCGTGATCATTGATGACCTTGATCAAGGACTCTCTTCATAAGTCCACGTCCGCAACTTGCGCACGGACTGCTGCGGATTGCGGACGTGGTGATCGAAGCACGGGTGACCGGCTGGCTGCCGGCGCGAGCGGCTCAGCCGTTGGTGCCGGAGGCGGGGCCCTCCTCGGTCAGCGCGATGCGGGCTCGTAGCTCTCCCAACGCCTCCATGTAGTCCGGGATCGGGTGCATGGTCGCGGCCATCCGGAACTGCGCGTGCGCCTCGGTCAGCCGGCCCTGCCGCTCCAGGGCCCGCCCCAGGGCGAACCGGGCGTAGTGATCCGACGGGTCGATCTCCAGAACCCGGTTGAACGAGTGCTCGGCTCGGCGCAGCTGGGCCGAGAGGAGGTACGCGCGGCCGGCGAGCAGGTGCACGCTGCGCGCGTTCGGGGCGACCTCCAGCACCGGCGCCAGCGCCCGCAGCGCGGCCAGCGGTTGCCGGTCGGCGAGCAGCGCCTCGGCCTGTCGGAACGCCTCGAACGGGCTGTCGGCTGTCATGGAACCTCCAATCGGCGGTTACCCGGCATTCCGGGCCGGATAAAGCCTTCCCCCGTCACGATCGGGGCCGCGGCGTCGCACGGCACGATGCGGAATCGGCCGCCCACGCCGTCGTGGGAGCGCCGGCCCGCGGAGCCGTAGGGAGAAAGCCGCGGCCGCGGCACCGCGACCGGCGACCCGCACCTTCGGGTCTGGTTGTTAACCTTCCGCCTTTCCAGCCTGAGCGGGCCTCGAGGTTTGGTCAACGTTACGCCCGCCCGGACTGTTCCCCAGACCGCCAACCGGTGGTTCTCGTCCAGCCGTCCGGGCCCACCCGCCGGTCCAGGCCCGGATCGCGGATGCGGCGAGTGTCACCCGCGGACGCACCCCGCGGCGGGCCGGTCACCCCTTGGCGCCGGAGCCGGGCGATCCAACCGGAACCGCGCGTCCCGCGACCGGGTGAGCGCAGCCGCCGACTAGGCTCGGGGCAGTTGTCCGGTCCGCACGCTGGGTAAGGAGCGCACGTGGCGGTCATCGAGCAGGTCGGCGCCCGGGAGATCCTGGACTCGCGCGGCAACCCCACGGTCGAGGTCGAGGTCGCGCTGGACGACGGCACCCTGGCCCGCGCGGCCGTGCCGAGCGGCGCGTCCACCGGGGAGCACGAGGCGGTCGAGCTGCGCGACGGCGACACCGCCCGCTACCTGGGCAAGGGCGTGGAGAAGGCGGTTGGCGCCGTACTCGACGAGATCGGCCCGGAGCTGATCGGCGTGGAGGCGGTCGAGCAGCGCGTCGTCGACCAGAAGCTGATCGACCTGGACGGCACCCCGGACAAGTCCCGGCTGGGCGCCAACGCCATCCTCGGCGTCTCGCTCGCGGTGGCCAAGGCCGCGGCCGAGTCCAGCGGGCTGGAGCTGTTCCGCTATGTGGGCGGCCCGAACGCGCACGTGCTGCCGGTGCCGATGATGAACATCCTCAACGGTGGCGCGCACGCCGACACCGGCGTCGACATCCAGGAGTTCATGATCGCGCCGATCGGCGCCGAGTCCTTCCGCGAGGCGCTGCGCTGGGGCGCGGAGGTCTACCACGCGCTCAAGTCGGTGCTCAGGACCAAGGGCCTGGCCACCGGCCTGGGCGACGAGGGCGGCTTCGCCCCGGACCTGCCCAACAACCGGGAGGCGCTGGACCTGATCGCGGTCGCGGTGGACAAGGCCGGCTACCGGCTGGGCCGCGACGTCGTGCTCGCGCTGGACGTGGCCGCCACCGAGTTCCACGCCGACGGCGCCTACACCTTCGAGGGCGGCAGGCGCAGCGCCGAGCAGATGGCCGCCTACTACAAGGAGCTGCTCGACTCCTACCCGCTGGTCTCCGTCGAGGACCCGCTGTCGGAGGACGACTGGGACGGCTGGGTGGGCCTGACCGCCGCCGTGGGCGAGCGGGTGCAGCTCGTCGGCGACGACCTGTTCGTCACCAACCCGGAGCGGCTGGAGGACGGCATCGCCCGCCGCGCCGCCAACGCGCTGCTGGTCAAGGTCAACCAGATCGGCACGCTGTCGGAAACGCTGGACGCGGTCACCCTGGCCCACTCCTGCGGCTACCGCTGCATGATGAGCCACCGGTCCGGCGAGACCGAGGACACCACGATCGCCGACCTGGCGGTGGCCACCGGCTGCGGCCAGATCAAGACGGGCGCCCCGGCGCGCAGCGAGCGGGTCGCCAAGTACAACCAGCTGCTGCGTATCGAGGAGGCGCTGGGTGACGCCGCCCGTTACGCCGGCGAGCTGGCGTTCCCGCGGTTCAGTCCGGAGAGCTGACCCGCGCTCCACGCCACGGCGGGAACGCGACGCCACGGCACGAGCGACCCAGGAAGCGACTGCGCGATGACCGGGCGCGACCAGGATCGGGGGCGGCGCCGGCGGGGTGATGGCTCGCCGGCCCGCCGCCCCGAGCGTGCGCGCCGGGCGGCGCGCGGCGTGCGGGAGCGCTCGGCCGGGCTGCGTGCCGGCTTCGCCCGGCGCCGGGCCCGCGGCGCGCCCGGCACGGCCGGGGCGTTCGGGCTCTCCTCCACCCGGCGGGCGGCACTGCTTGCGCTGGTGGTGTGCGCGCTGGCGTTGAGCGTGGCGGTGCCGCTGCGCACCTATCTCAGCCAGCGCACCGCGATCGAGCAGGAACAGCGCAAGCAGGATCAGCTGCGCGCCGAGGTGCGGGAGCTCGAACGGCGCAAGGCGCAACTGGAGGACCCGGCGCAGGTGGAGGCCGAGGCGCGGCGCCGGCTGCTGTTCGTGCGGCCGGGCGAGACGCCGTACGTGGTGCAGCTCCCGCCGACCGCGGAGCAGCGGCCGCCGAGCGACACCGACCGGGAGCGCGGCCAGTGGTACTCGGAGCTGTGGGACTCGGTCAGCGGGAAGTAGCCCTGGCTGGCCGCGCTGGTTCCCGGCTGGGTCCGCGCGTCGGGGTGCCGCTGGAGCTCGCCAGCAGATGGGCGGCTCTTCCCGACTCGTGATCGGAATTCGGATGCGCGTGTCCCACACGACAACGCACCCACCTGATGAGCCAGGCTGCTCTTTTCGGGCTTATCGTTAACGATCGCGTGCGGGGCCCATGATGCCGTGCGGCCGTGAACACGCCCGCGGCTTCCTTGCTCGGGGCACGCGAGGCCGGGGCAGGTGACCCATACGGGAGCCCGGCCCGAGCCCATCGCAGGACACGTAGGGAGTGGATCGTGACGGAGCCGGTGGCGCAGCCGCCGCACCTGGAGCCGGTGACCGAGGCCGACCGCGAGGTGGTGCGTACCCAGCTCGGCCGGCCGCCCCGGGCGTTGCGGGCGATCGCGCACCGGTGCCCCTGCGGCCTGCCCACCGTGGTGCAGACGAATCCGCGCCTGGAGGACGGCACCCCGTTCCCCACGCTCTACTACCTGACCTGTCCCAAGCTGTCCGGCATGGTGAGCCGGCTGGAGGCGTCCGGCCTGATGCGACAGATGACCGACCGCCTCGCCGAGGACGAGGAGCTGACGGCGCAATACCGCCGGGCACACCAGTCGTACCTGGCGCAGCGGGACGCGATCGAGCCGTTGGGCACCAACGTCAGCGCGGGCGGGATGCCGGGCCGGGTCAAGTGCCTGCACGTGCACGTCGCGCACGCCCTGGCCATGGGTCCCGGCCTCAACCCGTTCGGCGACGAGGCGCTGGAGCTGCTGGGCGACTGGTGGCGGACCGGGCGGTGCGTGCACGACGACGTTGTCGCTGGCTAACCCGAACGAGTGACCGCAGGCGTAACCTGAGCAGGCTTCACATAAACCCAACACCGGCCCGGAAGACTGGGACGCCAACGCCTTCTCCGCAACCGGGTGGCGAAGGCGGGGGGCCACACCACGGTGCCGGAAACGCCTTCTGGTCCATTGGCGACACGCCGCGATCAAGGATGCGTTTCCGGGGCCGGTCCGGTGAGATGCGGTGACAGTCCGTGTCCCACTCGGGCACGCTGGCGGAACGCGAGGGGGACGTCCGTCACCCCGGTCGGTCAGACCGGGCGCCGGACGCAGAGGTCGAGGAAGGTGTGGTTCCCCGTGGACTCCCGGAGCAGAGCGGTTCGGCGGAGCCAGGCGCGCGCGGCCGCGCGCGAAGCGCGGAAGTACAAGCGGCGGCTCGGAGCCGGTCTCGCCCTGCTCGGCGCCTTCCTCATCCCGGCGGCGGTGGCCGGGACCGGCACCTTCGCCATCCAGCCCACGGCCGCCGGCGGCCCGATGGGCCTGCAGGTCCCGGGCGCGGGCGACGTGTTGTCGGTGCTGCGCGCGAATACCGAGCGTGACCCCTGGGGGGTGACCGGCCGCCTGCCGGAGAACACCTCCGTGAGCCCGGACGCGGCGAGCACCGCCCCCGACCCGGGCACCGGGGCCGGACCGCTGGCGAACGTGCCCGCCGGGCCGCTCGGCATCCCCGGCATCGTCCTGCAGGCGTACCAGCGGGCCGATCAGACGCTGGCCCGTACCCGGCCCGGCTGCGGCCTGCACTGGTCCGTGCTGGCCGGCATCGGCAAGATCGAGTCCGGCCACGCCCAGGGCGGCCGGGTGGACGCCCACGGCACCACGCTCGGCCGGATCCTGGGCCCGGTGCTCGCCGGTGGCCCCGGCGTCGCCGCGATCCGGGATACCGACGGCGGTGGGCTGGACGGGGACACCACCTGGGACCGTGCGGTGGGGCCGATGCAGTTCATCCCGTCCACCTGGGCCATCTACGGCGCGGACGGCAACGGTGACGGCAGGGCCGACCCGAACAACGTCTTCGACGCCGCCCTGGCGGCCGGCAACTACCTCTGCGCCGGCGGCGGGGACCTGCGGCAGTCTGACCAGCTGGCGGCGGCGATCTTCCGCTACAACCACTCCGACTCCTACGTGCGGTCGGTCCTGGCCTGGGCGCGGGCCTACTCGGCCGGCGTGACGCCGCTGCCCGAGCAGGCGCTGCCGATCGAGACCGGCCCGATCCCGCCGCCGCGCCACCCGGCCACGCACGAGCCGGAGCCCGGCAACCCGGGCGACAAGCCGGAGGAACCCGGAACCACCCCGTCGGACGACCCGAGCGCCAAGCCCACCCCGACCACGGACCCGCCGGGTACGACGACGCCTCCGCCGTCAGGTACGACGACGCCTCCGCCGTCAGGTACGACGACGCCTCCGCCATCGGGTACGACGACGCCTCCGCCGTCGACCACGACGCCGAAGCCGTCGACGACCACCCCGACGCCGTGCCCGACGCCGACGACGTCCACCACGACGACCACGACCACCACCACGTCGCCCACGCCCGACCCGTGCGAGCCGTCGACGACGCCCAACGCGCCGAACGCGACGACCACCGGGCCGAGCGTGACGCCGACGCCCACGGCGATCCCCGGCTCGGGCGCACCGAGTTCCAGCCGCCACGTGGCGAACTGATTCGGCGCGACCGCCGACTAGGGTGGGAGCAACCGCACCACCCCGGGAGGTCGCCTCATGTCGCGGGTCGCCGCAATCGACTGCGGGACGAACTCGATCCGCCTGCTGGTCGCCGACGTCACCCCGCGGGACGACGGCAGCCACTGGCTGCGGGACGTGCATCGCGAGATGCGGATCGTCCGGCTGGGGCAAGGTGTGGACGCGCACGGGGTGCTGTCGGAGGAAGCGCTGCAGCGCACAGCGGGCGCCCTGGCCGACTACACCGCGATCCTGCGACGCAGGGGCGCCGAACGGGTGCGCATGGTCGCCACCTCCGCCACCCGGGACGCCGCGAACCGGGCGGACTTCTTCGCGATGACCCGGCAGGTGCTCGGTGTCGAGGCCGAGGTCATCTCCGGCGACGAGGAGGCCCGGCTGTCGTTCACCGGTGCGGTGGCCGACCTGGAGCCCGAGGACGGCCCGTTCGTGGTGGCCGATGTGGGCGGCGGCTCCACCGAACTGGTGCTCGGCAGCTGGGACGGGGCCAAGGCGCACGTCGAGGCGGCCAGGTCGGTGGACGTGGGCTGCGTCCGGGTGACCGAGCGCCACCTGCGGGACGACCCGCCGACGGCGGCCGAGATCGCCGAGGCCGAGCGGATGACGCACGAGGTGCTGGCCGGAGCATTCGGCGCCGTGCCGGTCCAGAACGCCCGAACCTGGGTCGGGGTGGCCGGCACGGTCACCACGCTGTCGGCCGTGGCGCAGGAACTGCCCGAGTACGACTCCGAGCGGACACACCTGTCCCGGCTCTCGCTCGACAAGGTGCGGGCCACCGCCGACCGGCTGCTGACGCTGTCGCACGACGAGCGGGCGGCGTTGGGTCCGATCCACCCCGGCCGCGTCGACGTGATCGGCGGAGGCGGCCTGGTCGTGCGCGTCCTGGCCGACGAGCTGGCCACCCGCGCCGGTATCACCGAGCTGGTCGTCAGCGAGCACGACATCCTGGACGGCATCGCCCTGTCCGTCGCCTGACCGGCATTCCCTCGCCCAACACCGCCCGATCGGGTGGCGGCTGGACCGCGTAGTTGCGGTGCTCCGTCGCGCGGCGCCTCATGGCTGTACCCCCTCAACCGATGAGGAGGTCGTCATGGACGGGCCGGGCAGGGGCGCCCTACGGTCGTGCCGCGCGGCGCTGGCGATCGGTGTTCTGACGCTGCCGATCCTCGGCGGCTGTGGTGACGGTCGTAGCGGCGGTACCGGTGACGAGCG
Source organism: Longimycelium tulufanense (assembly GCF_014645795.1). GTDB lineage: Bacteria > Actinomycetota > Actinomycetes > Mycobacteriales > Pseudonocardiaceae > Longimycelium > Longimycelium tulufanense. Next base: position 69,536 of record NZ_BMMK01000032.1, read on the forward strand.
CAGACCCCCCGGGGTGACCGACACCGTCGGTCCGCCGGGGGGAGAGCGGCCCGGTCGGCCCGGCGAGGAGTTCACCTTCCGACTGCTCGGGGGCGACCCCGACCCGGGGAACACCAATGCCGAGGAGGTGTTTGCCGCGCTCAGGCGGGGTGACTGCCATGCCGCCCAACGGGAGTTGAATGGGACCTGGCACGTTCAGACGAGCCCCCGGGTCGTGGTGCTGTACCAGGCCGCCGTCCACGCCTGCGAGGGCTCTTCCGCCAGCCATCGCGCCGCGGCCCGGAACGTGCTCGACCGCGGGGCCGCGTACGGGGGCTGGGCCGGTCTGGCCACCGACGAGTTCGCCTGGCTCGGCGACGTCCAGGTGTGCCGGGCGCTGAACAGCGTCCTGCGGCAGCGTCCGCAGTCGGAGACGCAGTGCCCGGAGGCGAGCACCCCCGAGTGGCAGGAGCGGAATGGCCGGCGGGATGACCCGCGTACCCCGTACGACGAGTCGCGGGGGGCCGGTGGTGTCGGCACCACCACAACCACCCGGACGACCACCACGACAACGACCACGGGCGCCACGACCACGACTCCCGGACAGCCGTGACGGGGAGACGTGATGGTGGCGCCGGATGACCGCGATCCGGAGCGGGGCGAACGACATCAACTGCTCCGCTGGCTGGCCACACTGCTCGCCAACGTCACGGTCCTCACCGCGCTGTTGGTCTTCTTCGGCTGGCGGCGCGCACACTTCCAGGCCAGGTCGCTCGGCCTGGACGAGAGCATCTTCGATCTCACCACGACCGAGTACCTCCTGCGCAGCGTCGACGCCGCCTTCGCCGCGGTGCTGTTGTTGTCCCTGGCCGGTCTGATCTGGGCGTTGGTGGACGGGCCGCTCAGCAGGTGGGCCGCCAGGAACGAGGCCGGCCCGGTCTCCCGGACGGTGCTCGCCGTGTTCGCGGGATCCTGGGTATGGCTGCCGATGCTCTTCGGCCTCATCTGGCAGTGGCGTCCGGTGATCGGGTTCGTCGGCGTGCCGGTCTCCTTCGGCGCGGGCGTGCTGTTGTCGTTGTACGCCTTGCATCTCCGTCGACAACGAGTCGACCCGTCCGAACGCACCAGGGTGCGGGCCGGGTTGGTCAAGGGTTTCGCCGCCGCCGTCGCAACGGTGACCATCTTCTGGAGTGCGGGCCACTACGCCGAGGTGGTGGGCCGGAACCTGGCCCGGGACTTCGAGCCGCGCCAGAAGCCGGCGGTCGTGCTCTACAGCGAGCAGCGGCTGCACATCAGCGCGCCCGGTACGGAGGAACTGCCACTGGACGCAATCGATTCGGGGTACCGGTTCAAGTACACCGGACTACGGCTCCTGGACCGCTCCGGAGGTAAGCATTTCCTCATCTCCGAGGGTTGGCCCCGGGCAGACGGCGTTCTCGTGGTGCTTCCCGACGATCTCGCAACACGTCTGGAATTCGTTCGCCAGTAAGAGCGTGTCTCACTTGGTAGATCGTTGAGGTGGGGTAGATGATCTCCACTCGTGGACGATC
>NZ_BMMK01000033.1:0-40168 GCF_014645795.1 Longimycelium tulufanense
ACATAGCGTCCCAAGGTTGATGCCTCCCTCTGGCTGAGCTTGCTCGCCCCGCTCCAGTTGCCAGCATTACTCAACTGCAATGTACTGGCAACTGCGCCCGGATGTGATCCATCCCCTGGTTTGACCGGACTCCCGAGCTGGGGCAGCATCGTGCGGCGCAACCCGCGTCGGGTGGGGGAAGTCCGGTCGAAGTCCGGCGCTGACCCGCAACGGTGGGCCGCATTCCGCAGGGCGGAGGCGGCGAGCCCGATTACCCACCCGGCGTGAGTGGCTCCGGCCCCGGCAGGGGCCAGCCGTCGAGGTCCGCGGCCGGGAGCCCCAGGTGCCGCCGGTGTCCGGTCCCACCCCGCGCCGGCGCGGCCCCCGGGCGTGGCCGCGGGCCGCACACCGGAAGGGCACCATGGGCACCACGAGGACCACCGTCCGTTGGGCCGGCCTGCTGCTGGCCGCGCTCCTCAGCGCCGGTTGCGGCGCGGACACCGGTGAGCGACCACGCAGTGCAGACAGCGGGGTGCAGGTCACCAACTGTGACCGCCCGCAGTCCTTCCCGGAGTCACCTCGGCGCGTGGTGAGCATGAACCAGCACGCCACCGAGATGCTGCTCACGCTCGGCCTCGGCGACCGGATGGTGGGCACCGCCTACCCGGACAGCGACGACGTTCCGCCGCAGCTCGCGGACAGCTACCGCAAGATCCCGAAGCTGTCGGACAGGTACCCGACTTTCGAACAGGTTCTCGCCGCCGAACCCGACCTCGTGGTCGGCGGCTACGCCAGTGCCTTCGCCGAGAAGGAGGGTCGCGGCCGAAAGGCCCTGGAGGACAGGGGAATCCGGACCCTTTTGCTGACGGAGAACTGCACCGAGCGCACCACCTTCGACACGGTCGCCGAAGACCTACGCATGTTCGGCCGCGTGTTCGGTGTCCCGAATCGTGCCGAGAAGGTCGTTTCCGGGATGAAGGCCCGCCTCGACGCCGTCCGGGCGAAGCTGAAGGACGTCGAGCCGGTGCCGGTCTTCTTCTATGACAGCGGGAAGAAGTCCGCTTTCACCGTCGGCGGACGTGGACTCGGCAACGAGATCGCGGCAATGGCCGGTGGTCGTAACGTCTTCGCCGACAACGACCGGGTTTTCGGCGACGCCAGCTGGGAACAGGTGGCCGAACGGGCTCCTCGCGCCGTCGTGATCATCGACTACCTCGGCAGCGGCCAGGTGGACACCAAGCGGGAGTACCTGCGTGATCACCCCCTTGCCGGCGCGACCCCCGGTGTCTCCGAGGGAAGGTTCATTGTGCTGGCCCTGCCGGACATCATCGAGGGGATCCGGATGCCCGACGCTGTCGAGCGCCTGGCAAGGGCACTCCACCCAGAGGTCGCCTGGTGACGCGGGCCGCCGTGCGCCCGCCGGCCACGGCACGCGGCCAGGACCGACGCCGGCTTCCACTGCCTGTTGTGCTTTCGGGACTGTCGGTAGCGCTCGTGGTGGTGGCGAGTGTCGCCGTGTCGGTCGGCTCGGTGTGGCTTCCGCTCGACCAGGTTTGGAAGATCATCGTCGACCACGTGTTCCCAGGCGTCGTGCAACGGGACTGGACGCCGGTGCGGGCGGCGATCGTGTGGGACTCCCGGCTGCCACGGGTGGTGATGGCCGCGGTGGTGGGAGCCGCGCTCGCCCTGTCCGGCGCGGTCGCCCAGGCCGTCACCCGGAACCCGCTCGCCGACCCCTATCTGCTCGGCGTCTCCAGCGGGGGCGGCCTGGCCCTGGTCGTGGTCACCGTGCTCGGCATCGGAAGCGGGCTGCTCGGCTACGTGACGACCCCGGTCGCCGCGTTTCTCGGTGGCCTGGCCGCCCTGCTGGTCGTTCTCACGATCGGGAGCCGGTCCGGTTCGGTGACCACACTGCTCCTCGCGGGCATCGCGGTCGCCCAGATCTGTTCGGCGCTCACCTCGTTGATCATCTTCCTGCACAGCCGGGGTGAGGCCGCGAAACAGATACTGCACTGGCTCGCCGGCGGGATGGGCGATGCCCGGTGGGATGTCCTGGCAGTTCCGTCGGTTGTCCTGCTCGTCACCGGGGCGCTCGCGCTCGGTGCGGCACGCTGGCTCAATCTCCTGCACGCCGGGGACGACACCGCGGCCGCACTCGGAATCAGCCCCGCCCGCGTTCGCTGGTACGGGCTCGTCGGCGTTTCCCTCGTGGCGGGCGCCTCCGTTGCCGTGGCCGGTGGAATCGGGTTCGTCGGGTTGCTGGTGCCCCATGCGGCCGCGTTCCTCGTTGGTTCGGACCTGCGGCGGCTGCTGCCCACAGCTGCCCTGCTCGGTGCGGTGTTCCTCGTCCTGGCGGATCTACTTGGCCGAATCTGGTCCAGCGCGGGGGAACTTCCGGCAGGTGTGGTGACCGCCCTGGTGGGTGGGCCCGCCTTCGCGATCCTGTTGGCACGCCAGGGACGGAAATGGACATGAGGGTCGAACTTCGTTCCGTAGGTGTTGAGCTGGGCGGCTGTGCTGTCGTCGACGGTGTCGACCTCGAGGTGCGCCCCGGCGAGGTTGTCGGGCTCGTGGGGCCCAACGGCAGCGGTAAGACCACGCTCCTGCGCACGCTCTACCGGGCGCTTGCGCCCACGACCGGCACCGTCTTGGTCGAGGGTCATCCCGTGGCGAGCCTGCCTCGTCGCCGGCTCGCCCAGCGTCTTGGCGCGACCGTGCAGGAACCGGAGCAGCGGGCCGCACTGCGCGTGATCGACGTGGTCGAGCAGGGCCGGGTGTGTCACCAGGGCTGGCTGGAGCCGCTGCGGGCCGAGGATCGGGTGGCGGTGGCAGCCGCCATCGCCGCGACCGGCCTCGATGAGTTCCGGGAGCGGGACGTGCGCACCCTGTCCGGTGGCGAGCGGCAACGTGTTGCCATCGCGCGGGCACTCGCCCAGCAGCCCCGGATCCTCGTCCTCGACGAACCCACGAACCACCTGGACCTGCGGCACCAGCTCGCGATCCTGGACCTGACGGCCCGCCTGGCGGCCGACGGGCTGGCGGTCCTGCTCACGCTGCACGACCTGCGACTGGCGGTGCGGTACTGCGACCGGCTCGCCGTGCTGTCCGCCGGTCGCCTGGTCGCGGCCGGCGAACCCACCGAGGTTCTGGACACCGAGCTGCTGGCCGAGGTGTTCGGGGTACGGGCGGAAATCCGTCCGAATGCGGACGGGGAACCGGTTCTCGACGTTCTGGGGCTGGCATGAGGGAGACGGATCCGCGCGAAAGGGCAGCTGTCAACACCGATCTTCTCCTCGTCGATCAGGGTCCGGGCGTGCGCGTGGGTGTGCCACCCCAGCACGCGATCCCCTGCCTGGAACTGGAGCGAAGCGTTGACCGGGTGCGTGAGCTGATCGACGCCGAGTTCACCGCCAGCCGGCACCGGGTGCGCGCCGCCGCAGTGCGAACGACCCTGTCCGTGCACGCTCTACGGATCTGCCGCGTCACCGTCGTCCCCTGGGCTCTGCACGGCGTCCTGGCCGCTCCGGCCGGATGCGCCGTCACCGTCGACGGGCACGGCGGCGAACTGTGTGTCGACCCGGACATGATCATCCCGGTGAACCGGAATGACTTCGGTGCGGCACGGATGGTGCGCCGTGTTTTGGAGGGCCACCTCGGGGCGGTGGCCGAGCGGATGTCGGGCGAACCGGGCACCGCGCGCCGCGCCATGGAGGGACAGATCGGGTTCGGTGTGGGGTCGGCGATGGCTCGGGCGAGCCGCGCCGGGGCACCGTTTGGGCCGCTGCTCGCCGGGTATCGCCGGCTCGTCGAGCACGCTCCCTGGCTTGGCGCGACCGGCTCCCTCCACGTTGTCGAGGGTCGGTTGGAGTTCCGGCGCACGTGCTGTTGCCTCTGGTGGACCGCGCCCGACGAGGAGGAGTGCACCACCTGTCCGCGCCGCCGTCGGTAGTCCTGACTAGCCCACCGTTCCGCTGGTCAACGGCAAGGATTGAAGGCGAACGGGGAGTCGACCACTCTGCGACAAGGTTGTGCCGGGTGCCGAGTGTTACCGCTGGGCGATGAGCAGCCGCTGGCGCGGACGCGGTCCTCTCTCATTGGCGAGTCCGCACGTGGCGAATGCGGCCCCGCCTTGTATCGCACCAGTTGCCGCCGGCATGCCGTCTGATGCGAGGAAGATCACTTGTCGCCGCCTGCGCTTGCCCGGGGGCACGAGTGTGGCACGGGCTACCGCCAATCGATACATCATGTGGTGAAATAGTGACCGCTTGTAGTCGATAACGGCGGTTTCCTCACGGTAAAGTACTCCGTCAAGGTGGCCGCGTACGGCGGCGAGGTTGGGCATCAGGGCTTCAGGAGGCGACGGCACGCGTGACTTCTGCGCCGCTCGAGTTGGCGGTGTGTTTCGAACATGGTCGTTCCGCCACTTGTGCGGATATCGGTTGCGGCGGTCGTGATCTGGTTGCTGTCGGAGTGTGTGAAACATCACGACCCGGCTTGCTTCGTCCGGGTTCACCGCTGCTTATGAGCCTTGCTTGAGAAGGAGCCTTGATGAACAGTGTCGAACTGTCGACGGTGCTGCCGCGCGCCCGGAGACATCGGCAACTCGCACGGCTGTGCTCCACGATCGCCGCGAAATCGTGTTCGATCGTGTCGTTCGATGTCTTCGACACCATCCTGTGGCGACGGGTACCGGAACCCACCGACCTGTTCACGGTGCTGGGCGCCCGCCTACGACAGTCGGGCCACTGCGCGACCTGGGTGGACGAGGCTGCGTTCCGTGCCATGCGGATCGAGGCGGAACAGGCCGCCAGGCGTGCGTGTGGGCCGGATTCGAGTGAGGTCTCCCTCCTCGACATATGGCGGAAGATGCCGTTGTCGTTGTTCGGCGGCGCGTCCGAGGAAGAGCTCGTCCGGGCCGAGATTGACCTCGAACGTGAGTTCACCGTGGTTGATCCGGACATCGCCGACGTGATCGAGCTCGTGCGGGAGAACGACATCCCGATCGTTCTCGTTTCTGACACTTACTTCACCGAGGATCAGCTTTCCTACCTGCTCGACCGGCCAGAACTCGAGGCCTTGCGGGATGCTCGGGTGTTCCGCTCCCACGAACACGGTCGGGATAAGGCCTCCGGGCTGTGGCGAATCGTTCTCCGCGAGCTGGGATGCAGTCCCAGCCAGATTGTGCATATCGGTGACAACGAGGTCGCCGACGGCCGCGTCCCGGGCAAGATGGGTGTGCGCACGGTGCGCTACCAGCGCATCGACGAGGATCTGGACCGAGTTCTGAGACGCGAGCGAGACTACACGGGCCCCGTGTGCGGGTCACTCGTGATGGGAGTCGACCCTGTCGAGGGTGACTTCGGCTTCACCAGTCTCCGGGCGAAGACGGTGCAGGCGCGTCCGGCCGCCCCGAGCGCTGCCATAGACACGGCGTGGCGGTACGGCGCGGCTGTCCTCGGACCGGTGTTGACGGGCTTTGCCGAGTGGGTCGCGAAGAAGGCGTGCGATACGGGAACTCGGGTCGTATGGTGCCCCATGCGGGAAGGCGAGCTGCTCTCCGAACTCGTCAACAACGCCGCTCTCGCCCGTGGACGGAAGGTCGAGGCCAAGCCGCTATGGCTGTCGCGGCACGTCGTCTCGGTTGCCGCTTTCGCTTCCTTCGACCCCGATACGGTCCGTGAGTTCGTCCGACGCAGCTACGAGCTGACGGTACGGCAGCTCTTGTCGACCTTGGGCATGAGACCGGGTGATGTCCCCTCCCTGGTAAACCGGCTCGACGACATCATCGACAACCACGAGATCGCCTCCCAGGTCACCCGCGCCCTGACCGAGTACCCGCACCTGGAGCGCCGTCTGTCGGCGACGACCGCTGCGGCACGCGAACGGCTCCTACGAGCCCTGCGTGACAGTGGTGCCCTTGACCACCCTGAGCTCACCATGGTCGACCTGGGTTGGGGTGGCACGATCCAGTACTACCTCGCCAAGGTGCTTCGCCTCGCAGGCGTGGACGTTGTTCCCTCGGGTCTCTACCTGGCGACGAACGAGCGCTCCCTGCGGCTGTACCAGGATGGGCTGCGGATAGAGGGCTATTTAGGGCAAGCAGGGTGCCCCGAGGACGTCGTGACCGCCCTGAGCCGTAGTCCTGAAGTGGTGGAGCAGTGCGTGAACGCACTGTGTGGTTCGTTGCTCGACTTCGACGATGACGGGAAGCCTTTATTGGGCCCATGCGTCGGCGGTTTCGACCAAAACGCCCAACGACGTGCGACGCAGGAAGGCATTCTGGCCTTCCAGGAGCAATGGCACCGGTACGTCACCCGTGCCCAGGGGAACTGGCCCGACCTGACGGGCACCGCACGGCACCAGCTTGGCCGGATCATGACGGCTGCCCTGAAGATGCCGACCGCCGCCGAAGCTGGGCTCTTCAGCACCTGGCAGCACGAGGACAACTTCGGTTCCGCCTCGGTAACGGGCCTTCTCCCGGAGGACCTGTTGTCGGCGGTCCCCTACCTGTCCCCGAACGACCTTGATGACCTCCATATGCGGGACGCCTTCTGGCCGGCGTTGTTGGCGTCGGCGGACCCCGCACTCTCCGCGGGGGTGCGGGCCCGTGCTGCAGGCCATATCGAGTCGACGGTGTTCGAACCGTCCGGTGAACCGTTCCACACCCACCTGAGATTTCGTACCGGCGACGACAGGTGGCATGACGGACCGCGGCAGCGGGTGCGGATCAACCACAACGGACTGTCATTTGCTCGCCTGAACGTCGAGGCGGCCGACATCACCGACGTTTCCCTAGCGATTCCCGGCCGTCCCGCCCTGGTCCGGATCGACTGGATCGAGGCCGCTGTCCTCGCGGGTGGGAGCCCGGAGTACCAGCTTCTTCGTTGGGACGAGCCGAAGGACTTCGCCGGCCTGGTCTTCGCGGACTGTCGGTGGTTGGGCGACAACTTCGTCGAGTTCGACTTCCCGTACTCGGCGATGTGGCTGCCGTTGGCCGTGCGAGCCGGGGCCCCGGTCACCTCGACACGGGTCACGATCGCCTTCGCCATGTTGCCCCGGTCAACCTCCCAGTTGGAGCGACGGTTGCCCCCGGCGCCGCGAGTCGCGCGGCTTTCAGGCAGGATGCGTGAAGAGTTGAAGGCTCGAGGTGTTCGTGGGGTGGCGGTGGGCGCGGCTCGGGTCCTTCAGCGACAGCTGCTGGGGAGGAGTGATCGGTGAACTTCGACGTCGACCCTGTCGACACCCGACACGACCCACACGCACAGGCCCGGGCCGCACGCCAGAGTCCGCTGCTGTTGCATTCGATGACTCTCTTCAGAGAGATCTTTGAAGTCGTGTTCGCACGCAAAAACATTTCCACGGTTGTCGAGGTCGGGGTGGAGTCGGGCCAAGCCAGCTCGATGTACCTCGAGCTCGGCGCCGTGGAGGTCTACTGTGTCGATCCCGTTCCCAGCGACGAACTTCGCACCCAACTCGATCAGTTCGATGCGTTGCATCTCGTCGAGAAGCTCTCCCCCGATGTGCTGGCCGAGCTGCCACCGGCGGACCTCTACGTACTCGACGGCGACCACAACTACTCGGTCGTGCGGCGGGAGTTCGAGTGGATCGTCCGGAATGTACCTGATGCGGTGGTCGCCTTCCACGATCTCCTGTGGCCTTGCGGTCGTCGCGATCTGTACTACGAGCCCTCTCCACTTCCGCTTGCAGAACGGTATCCATCGAGCACGGACGGGCCGACCGTCTGGCACGATGAGCTGACGCCGGCGGGCTTCGTCGGTGCTGGCGCCTTCACCACGGCGGAGAAGGCGGGCGGTGAGCGCAACGGTGTACTCACGGCGGTGGAGGATGTTCTGGCGGAGTCGGGAGATCCCGGCTGGTGCCTGGAGTTGGTTCCCGCCGTGTTCGGGATGGGTGTGGCGTTTCGCCGTGATCAGGTGTTCGCCGGGTCCCTTCGCCGAGCACTCGCCCCCTACACCAACACACGCCTCCTCGCGGCAATGGAGAACAATCGCATCGCCCTGTACACACGGGTGCTGCAGATGCAGTACGACGCTGAGAGACAGACCGACGAGATCAACAGGCTGGTGGCAGAGAATTCCGAGCTTCGTCAGCAGATCGAGCGGAACAAGACGGCCGCGGATCCGCAGATCGCTCGCCTATCCGCCGAACTGCGGGTACTCCGGCAGGAGAACCAACGTCTCGCACGGGCGGTCGCCAACCGCCCATTCACCAGACCATCGTTCGGGCCCTCCCTGCTGGAAGCGGTGCGGATGCTTGGCCGACCGCGACGGAAGTAGTGCTATGACGTGGGACATCGGGCGCACCGGTCCGTAGAGTCCAAGAAATATTGCCTTCGAAAGTGCTCCCCTCCGCGGGGCGGAGGGGAGCAGCAACATTCCTTTTGTGGCCGACGCATGCCGGGTGACGGCTAGAGGTGTACCGCGACGGCTCCATCATGAGGTGCACCTCAGCTGGTGCCTTCGGCGGTGTCCGCAATAGCTTCTGGAAATCCGGTTGCACACGGACTGGGGCGGGCGCATCGTACGCAGCGATGTCCGTCTTGAACGCGCGTGATGTCACGGTGTCGTTCGGTCCGCGGACCGTGTTGAGTGGAGTTGATCTGAATGTTCCTGCTGGTGAACGCATCGGCCTGATCGCGCCGAACGGTGTCGGCAAGTCGACCCTGCTCCGGGTGCTCGCCGGCGAGCTGCCGCCGGAAGAGGGCCGGGTTGTGCGCCGCCCGGCGACCGCCATCGTCGCCCATCTGACCCAGGAGACCGAACTGGTTCCTGGCGAGTCGTTGCGCGACCACCTGGCCCGACGCACGGGTGTCGCCGCGGCCGACGAGGAGTTCCAGAGCGCGGCCGCGGAGCTGGCGCACAACCCAAAGACAGCCGACCGATACGCCGCCGCGCTCGAGCACTGGACCGCGGTGGGGGCGGGCGACTTCGACGAGCGTGCAGCCGCGCTGTCGGAGCGCCTCGGCCTGCACGCGGACCTGCTCGACGGCCGTGGCGCCGGGGAGTTGTCCGGCGGGCAGGCAGCCCGCCTGCGCCTGGCCGCGGTGCTGTTGTTGCGCGCGGACGCGATCCTGCTGGACGAGCCGACCAACGACCTCGACGACGTCGGCCTGGAACTGCTCGAACAGCACATCCTGGGCAGCCGCGCGGGCATGGTGCTCGTCAGTCACGACCGCGAGTTCCTCGCCCGCACCACGACCGCCATCGCCGAACTGGACGAGTTCTCCCACGAGATCACGGTCTTCCGTGGCGGGTGGGACGCCTATCTCGCGGAGAGGGCGGCCGCCGAACGGCACGCACACGAGGAGTACGAGGCATACGCGGCGAAACGGGACGCACTGGTTGAGCGAGCACGCCGGGTACGCGAGTGGTCCCGGGCCGGCGCACGCCGGGCCCAGCGCTCGGAGGAGACCGACAAGTTCATCCGTTTCGGCCACAAGCAGGGCGCGCAGAACCTCGCCGCGCGGGCCGCGGGTGTCGACCGGGCGCTGGAACGCCTCGAGGAGGTGGCCGAACCCCGCAAGCCCTGGCAACTCCAGCTCAAGCTGCCGAGTGCGGGCCGTGGCAGCGACATCGTGTTCACCCTGCGTGAGGCGGTGTTCGAACGCGGTGACGTCAGGATGGGGCCTGTCGACCTGACGATCGGCGCGGGGGAGCGGTGGCGCCTCGTCGGTCCCAACGGATCGGGAAAGTCCACTGTGGTCGGCGCGCTGCTGGGTCGTGTGCCACTGCTGGCGGGGGAGCGCTCGGTCGGGCCGAACGTCGTGGTCGGGGAGGTCGACCAGCTGCGGGTCGCGTTCGACACGGAGGCGTCGGCGCTCCAGGTGGTGGTAGAGCAGGCGGGCCTGCCCGACGAGGAGGCCCGCACCCTGCTCGCCAAGTTCCGGGTGGGCGCGGACGTGGTCCTACGGCCGGCGCGGGAGCTGTCCCCGGGGGAACGGACCCGGGCCGGCCTGGCCGTGCTGCAGGCCAGGGGAACGACCTGCCTGGTGTTGGACGAACCCACCAACCACCTCGACCTACCCGCGATCGAGCAGTTGGAGCAGGCCCTGGACGGATACCCGGGAACGGTCATGCTGGTGACGCACGACCGCCGGCTGGCCGGGGCGGTACGCGTAGACCATGAGTTGGACGTGCGAACACTGCACGCGAGGTGACGGGCGAAGCGAGCATCGCCAGGTGGTGACAAGGTGCGCAGCGAAGCCCGGAGCCGAGCAGTCGAACACAGTGGTGACGGGCGAAGCGAGCATCGCCAGGTGGTGACAAGGTGCGCAGCGAAGCCCGGAGCCGAGCAGTCGAACACAGGCCCGCGGTGACGGGCGCGCTCGGACGTTGGGTGTCCTTGAGCGCGCCCGCACCGCATCCCACCTGGCAAGCGCCCACCGCCGGACCCGGTGCCAAGAGAAGTTCGGGATGTTCTCCGGGGCTGTGCGCGAGGCGCCACAGCCCAACCCCAAGATCCCCGCCGCGGGCGAAGCCCGCGCCCGGAGGGGGTCCGGGGGCGTGTCCCCCGGGTGGGGTGTGGGGGCTCCGCCTCCACAAAACACTACGGAGAGACCCCGGCTCGCCGTCAGCGCGAGCACACTTCACCTGATCTCGGAGTGGTCGGCTCCGGGGGAAGTCGGAGCCGACCACGGCCAACCCGATCTTTTGGTTACCGGTCGTGGACGGGACCGGTGGGAAGCACGGCCAGGAACGCCGCGACGGGCACCGTGGCGGCCGCGAAGCGGCGGAGCGCGGAACGGGACACGGGTGTCTCCTCTCCCCGGCGTGCCTCACCGGAAGGGTTGGGGGCACTACTGGATGGAGCGGACGCTGCCGGCGAACCAGCGCCCCGCGCGGTTGAGGCTCAACGTGACGGGGCCCGTTGCGCCGTGCAGGGCTCCATTGCCACCTCGCGACCGCCGTTTCGCCAACAGCGTCCTGGATGGAGAGGTGCGCACCTTCCACTTCGGGATTCGGTAGCGGTGGGTCCAATGTTAGCCACCCACATTCCCCAATTGCTGCTCCATGTGAGTGAAAAGCGGGATTGCGAACAAAGTTCGCGAGAATTGTTCGGAAAGTGTTGGCTGTCAAGGGAAAGCGCCTGGCGTCGAAACCGGAACGCGGCGACGGAGGTGCTGGCCGGTGCCTGCGTCTGGCAGGAGCCTGGAATGGGGCAGCGGCCCTGGGGAGGATCGCTTCCCGCGCTGAGAATGTATTGACGAAGTGCGCCCTGACGGGCGGCAGCCCACTGATCATGGTCCGTGGCGGGCGGACCGGGCCACTGACCGCAGAGACCGAGCAATCAACGTTTCAGCCCGGGCTTTCCCCGCGCCCCTGCGGAAGTGGCCTGCGTCGGCGCGGTGCCCACCACATACACCGCGCCGACGCGAGGCTCCTATCCACCCACCGGCCAGTTGTGGACCGGCTCGCCGGCATGCATCAGCTCCACGTACCGCTGCAGCATGCCGGCCAGTGCGGCGTCCCGGTCCAGGCCCTGTTGCTCCAGCAACGCCACCGTTTCCCGCTGCCAGATGGCACCTGTGCGCCGGGCGACGCACCGTTGCTCGATGACGCCGAGATAGCGCTCCCGCGCGGCGTCGGAGACCTCGCAGGAGCGCAGGCCCTCGTGCGCCATCGGCAGCAACCGACGCAACACCAGCTCGTCCGGTGGAACCCACCCGATCCCCGGCCAGTAGAACTGGGCGTCGAAACCGTGTTTCGCCGCCGAGTACAGGTTCTCCTCGGCGGCCTGGAACGACATCTGCGTCCAGAGTGGACGCTCCTGGCTACACAGCGCCCGCTGCACCCCGTAGAAGAAGGCGGCGTTGGCGAGTGTGTCGACCACGGTCGGCCCCGCCGGCAGCACCCGGTTCTCCACCCGCAGGTGCGGAACCCCGTCGACGATGTCGTAAACCGGCCGGTTCCACCGCCAGATCGTGCCGTTGTGCAGCCGCAGCTCGGACAGCTGCGGTGCCCGCCCCGCGGCCAGTGCCTCCACCGGGTCCTCGGACTCCGTCTCCGGCAGCAGCGCGGGGAAGTACCGCGCGTTCTCCTCGAACAGGTCGAAGATCGAGGTGATCCAGCGCTCGCCGAACCACACCCTGGGCCGCACGCCCTGGTTCTTCAGCTCCTCGGGCCGGGTGTCGGTCGCCTGCTCGAAGGTGGGGATGCGCGACTCGTGCCACAGCGCCCGCCCGAGCAGGAACGGCGAGTTGGCGGCCAGCGCGACCTGCACACCGGCCAGGCACTGCGCGGCGTTCCAGTGCGCGGCGAAGTCCTTCGGCGCTACCTGAAGATGCAGCTGCACCGAGGTACACGACGACTCCGGCAGGATGGAGTCCGCGTAGCAGTGCACCCGCTCGACGGGCCCGCCCGGCATCGGCACGCCCTCGATGTCGAGCACCATCTCCTCGCCGCGCGCCTCGAAGATCTGCTTGTTGAGCACCGAGTACCGCGGGTTCACCGACAGCCAGTGCGGGTCGAAGTGCTCGTGCCGCAACGTGGGCAGCATCCCGATCATCACCAGGCCGGCGCCCACGTCCTGCGCCTTGGCGTTGGCGGAGTTCAGCGCCTCCCGCAGCTCCCGCTCCAACTGCAACGCCTCGTCACCGGCCAGCGGGCGCGGCGGCACGTTGATCTCGATGTTGTGCTGGCCCAGCTCGGTCTGGAAGCACGGGTCGGCGATCTTCTCCAACACCACGGTGTTGGCCATGGCCGGACGCAGGTTCTCGTCCACCAGGTTCAGCTCGATCTCGAGCCCCATCTGCTGCTTGGGAAAGTGGAAGCTGTCTCCGTCGAGCATCCGCGCCAGCGCGTCCAGGCACCGCTGCACCTTCTCCCGGTACCGCTGCCGTTCCTCCCGCGAGAAGGTTCGGTCGCTGACGTCCCTACCCATCCCGTCTCCCCTTCGGTCGCCCGGCGAGCCAGTCGGTGGCGGGGATGGCTCACCGTGACACAGAGGTAACCCGCTCGCTAGCGTCCGAACCGGTGCTCTGCGTTACAGCCAGTTAACTCAGCGCAACTTGGCGCTGGTCATCACGCCGCCGTGGGACGACCGGATGCTCCCGGATGGTGGGACGGTGCGACACTCTCCCCGTGGCGAACCTGATCGACGTCACCGATCCGGGTGATGAGCGGCTGGCCGACTTCCGCGACCTGTCCCGCGCCGACCGCCGCCCGGACCGCCCCGGCGGCCGCGGCCTGGTGATCGCCGAGGGCGTCGTCGTGGCGCGCCGGCTGCTCGCCTCGCCCTACCCGGTGCGTGCCCTGCTGGGCGTGCGCCGCCGGTTCGACGAGCTGGCCGAGGACCTGGCCGGCCTGGAAGTCCCGGCCTACGTCACGAGTGCCGAGGTGATGGCCGAGGTGGTCGGCTTCCACCTCAACCGGGGCGTGCTCGCCGCCGCCGACCGCGCCCCCATGCCCGGCGCGGCCGAACTCGCCGACAGATCGCGTTGCCTGGCCGTGCTCGAGGGCGTTGGCGACCACGAGAACCTGGGCGCGATGTTCCGCAACGCGGCCGCCCTCGGTGTCGAGGGCATCCTGCTCGGCGCGGGCTGCGCAGACCCGCTCTACCGGCGCAGCGTGCGAGTCTCGATGGGACACGTGCTGCGGTTGCCCTTCGCCGAGCTCCGGCCGTGGCCGGGCGGGCTGGACCTGTTGCGCGAGCACGGGTTCCGCGTCGTCGCGTTGACGCCGCGCGCCGACTCGGTTCCGTTGCGTGACGCCCGCCTCGACCATGGCCGGGTGGCGTTGCTGCTGGGGTCGGAGGGACCCGGGTTGACCGAGGGGGCGATCGCGGCGGCGGACGGTGCGGTGCGGATCCCGATGGCCGAGGGGGTCGACTCGCTCAACGTGGCGACCGCCGCGGCGATCGCGTTCCACGCTGCCGCGCGACCCTGATCGATCCACATGCGATCAACGGGCGACCTACCCTCATAGCCGTGGAACTGCGCGCACAGGGGGGACGTGCCGTGCTCGTCGGCGAGCGGGACGGTACGCACACCGAGGTCGACCCGGACTCGCTTCCGTTGCCCGCCGGGCTGGCCGCGGCCCTGCACGAGTGGGCGCAGGTGGTCGCGGCCGTGCGGTGCGACGACCGCAACCACCGGCCCGGCGGGGTGACCTGCGAGCTGGTGTCCCGCCGGGGTCGGCAGCTGGCGGGTCGGCTGGCCGCGGCCGTTGGTGCGCCCGTACGGTACGCGGACCCGGTGCGCGGCGAGCTGGAACAGGTGGAGGCCCCGCGGTCGGTGTCCGAAACGGCCGTCGCGACCGAACCGACCCCGTGGGCCACCGGGTTGACCGTGACCTTGGTCACCGGGGTGATCGTGACCTGCTCCGCGGTCGTGCTGTCCCTCGGGCTCGCCGACGCGGCCTGGTGGCTGGCGGTTCTTGCCAACCTGGTGATCGCCGGTGGTCTCGCCCCGTCGGTGTGGATAGCCCGGCACACCCCGGTCTGGCGCTGGCTGGCCTACGGTGTGATGGCCGGCATCGGCACCGCCTGGTTCGGCCTGCTGCTCCGGCTGCTCTTCTGACGCCACCGGTCGGTTTCGCCCGGAAACGCGGGTGGCCACGGCGGCCAGCGGTGCGGGCCCCGGTGCTGTCCCAGCGAACGGCCCACGATGTCGCTTCCCGACCGGGTTACGAGGCCGTTGCTACACCAGGGAATCCCGCCACGCGTGGTGGAGGGCCGCGAACCGTCCCCGCCCGGCGATGAGTTCGGCCGGCGGGCCGTCCTCCACGATGCGACCCTGGTCGACCACCAGCACCCGGTCGGCGATCAGCACCGTCGACAGCCGGTGCGCGATGATCAGCGCCGTCCGGTCGGCCAGCACCGTCTCCAGGGCCGCCTGCACCGCACGCTCTGTCGGGATGTCCAAACTGGACGTTGCCTCGTCGAGCACCAGCACCGCCGGGTCCGCAAGCAGCGCGCGGGCGAACGACACGAGCTGCCGCTGCCCCGCCGAAAGCCGGCCACCCCGCTTACGGACGTCGGTGTCGTACCCCTCCGGCAACCGGGAGACGAACTCGTGCGCACCCACCGCAGCCGCGGCGGCCTCCACCTCAACCCGGGAGGCCCCCGGCCGTCCCAGCGCGATGTTGTCCGCGACCGTGCCCTCGAACAGGAACGACTCCTGGGTCACCATCACGACCGCCCGCCGCAGGTCCGCTTCCGAGAGCTTCCGCAGGTCGACCCCATCAAGGGCGACCTTCCCCGAGCTGGGGTCGTAGAAACGGGCGAACAGCTTGGCCAGTGTCGACTTGCCGGCACCGGTCGCGCCCACCAGGGCCACCGTCTGGCCCGCCGGCACGTGCAGGTCGAACCGCGGCAGCACCACCGGCCCGTCGGCGGAGTAGCGGAACTCCACGTCGGAGCACGCCAGCTCGCCCCGCGCGTCGGGTAGCGGCGTGGGCCGCGCCGGCTCCGCCACGGTGGGTTCCTCCTGCAACACCCCGGAGATCTTCTCCAGGGCCGCCGCGGCCGCCGCGTAGGAGTTCAGGAACATAGACAGCTCGTCGAGGGGGTCGTAGAACTTGCGCAGGTAGAGCAGGAACGCCGCGAGCACGCCGAGTTCCAGGTCGCCGTGCGCCACCAGCCAGCCGCCGTACGCGAGCACCACGGCCATCGACACGTTCCCGACCAGCCGCACGCCGGCCGTGTAGTGCGCGACCAGCCGGATGGAGTGCCGGTTGGCGTCCCGGTACGCCTCGTTCAGCCCCGCCATGATCCGCTCGTTGCGGCTCTCCCGGCGGAACGCCTGTACGGCGCGCATCCCGTTCATGGTCTCGGTGAACTGGACGATGACCCGGGCGATGGTCGTTCGCGTACGGCGGTAGGTCACCTGCGAGCGCCGCCGGAACCAGCGGGTCAGCAGGAAGAGCGGTACGAAACCGGCCAGCACGACCAGAGCGAGCCGCAGGTCGAGCCAGAGCAGCAACACCGCCACCCCGCCCACGGTCAGCAGTGCCGACAGCACGCCGTCCAGGCCCATCTCCAGCAGGTCGTCCAACGACTCCAGGTCGCTGGTGAGCCGGGAGATGAGCCGGCCGGAGGTGTACTTCTCGTGGAAGGAAAGGGAGAGGCGCTGCGCGTGCCGGAACACCCGCTGCCGCAGGTCGAACAGCACGTCCTGGCCGATCCGCCCGGACAGTCGCAGGAACGCGAACCGCAACACGCCGGAAACCAGCCCGCTGGCGGCGTAGCCGGCGACATACCACGCCAGCGGTGCCGGATCCCCACCGAGCGCGGCCGGGACACCGCTGTCGATCGCACCCGCGATCAGCAGCGGCCCGGCCAGCTGCGCGACGTTCTCCGCAAGGACGATCAGCAGCGCGAGCACTGCGGCCGACGCGTGCGGCCGCAACAGCGAACCGAGCAGCCGTCGGGAACGCGCCTGCAGCTTGGCGCTGACCGCGTGCTCGACTTCCTCCTGGTCCTCCAGCGCAACACCGCGCCACGACTCCTCCTGCGGCGGAGCTGCTTTCCGTTGCGGTTCCTGGGTGGTGACGACCTGGGTCATCACGCCATCACCTCCTCAGGGGTGTCCATAGTGGACAGAAGATGCCGGTATTCGGCGTTGTCCCGCAACAGTTCGTGATGCTCGCCGATGGCAGCGATCCGACCCTCGGACAGCAGCGCCACCCGGTCGGCGAGCGCTACGGTGCTCGGCCGGTGCGCCACGACCAACGCCGTCACACCCGACAGCACGCGGCGCAACGCCGCCTCCACCTCGGCCTCGGTGTGCACGTCCAGCGCCGACAACGGGTCGTCCAACACCAGCACCGCCGGCCGTCCGACCACCGCCCTCGCCAACGCAAGCCGCTGGCGCTGCCCACCGGACAGCGACAGGCCCTGCTCACCGATCCGGGTCGACAACCCCCACGGCAACGCGTCGACGAACTCCTCGGCGTGCGCCACCCGCAGCGCCGCCCGCACTTCGTCGTCGCTGACGTCGATCCCGCCTAACGCCACGTTCTCCCGCACACTCGCCGAGAACAGCAGCGGTTCCTCGAAGGCGGTGGCCACCACGCGTCGCAGGTCGGCCAGGGCCAGGTCCCGCACATCCACCCCGTCGACAAGCAGCCGGCCACCGGTCACGTCGTCGAGCCGGGGCACCAAGGTGGTCAGGGTCGTCTTGCCGGATCCGGTCGTGCCGACCAGCGCCACTGTCTCGCCCGGCCGGATCTCCAGATCCAGCCCGCGAAGCACCTCGGAGTCCGAGCCCGGGTAGGCGAATCGCACGTCCTCGAAGCGGACGTGTCCCCGGGCGGGTTCCGGCAGCGGCCGCGGCCGCGGCGGGTCGACCACCGTCGGCCGCGCGTCACGGACCTCCCAGTACCGCTCGCAGGCAGCCGCCGCGGTGTTGGCGTCGGCCAGCAGCCAGCCGATCGAGTCGATGGGCCACCGCAGGTAGGCGGCGATGGCGACCGCGGCGACCAGGGTGCCCACCGTCATCGTGCCGTTGGCGATGGCATAGCCACCGAGGGCGAGCTGGGCGGCCAGCGTCAGCTCGGGAAGTACGATGATCGCCGTCCAGATCGCCGCCAGCAGCCGCACCTTCCGCAGTTCCAGGCCACGCAGGACCCGGGCCTGCTCGCTGAACCTGCGGGCCAGGTGTGGACCCCGGCCGAACGCCTTGAGGACGCGGATCCCCAGCACCGACTCCTCGACCGTGGTCGCGACATCGCCCGACTGGTCCTGGGCGGCGCGGGCCGCCGCCCGGTACCTGACCTCGTAGAGCAACGCCAGCAGCACGAGCGGGACGGACATCACGGCGAGCACGGCACCCAGTGGCGGCGCCAGCCAGAACAGCAGTCCCAGCCCCGCCAGTACCAGCAGGGAGTTGACGACCAGGAAGGTCATCGAGAACGCGACGAACCGGCGGATCGTGCTCAGGTCGGTCACCGCACGCGACAGCAGCTGCCCGGACTGCCAGCGGTCGTGGAACCCGACGGACAGCCGCTGCAGGTGCGCGTACAGGTCGTGCCGCATCCGCTTCTCGACCCCGGTGGTCGCGCCGGCCAGCAGCCGGCGCCGAACCCAGAACAGCCCCGCCTCCAGAACCCCCAGCGCGAGCACACCGAGCACCAGCAGCGGAAGCGTGGACAGGTCCCGCTCAGCCAACGGCCCATCGATGATGCGCTGCACCACCAGCGGGACGCTCAACCCGGCGAGCTGCGCGATCAAGGCACTCAGTCCGGCGCCGACGATGACTGCCCGGACCGGGCGGAGGTAGGGACCGAGCCGCCACAGCGTGGCCAGCGTCGACTCCCGGTGGACAGTGCTGGGTTCGCCGGACTCCGACAGCATCGATCTCCCCCTGACCGGACCTCTGACGACGTTACGGAGCCCGCGCCCGCGCAAGCATCCGGTTTTTTCTTCCCGCGCGCCACCGCGAGGTGACGGGCGAAGCGAGCATCGCCGCGGCGGCAAGGTGCGCAGCGAAGCCCGGAACCGGCCGTCCAACACCGTGCGACCCAACCCTCGTACCTCGAGCGCGATCGAGGTCAAGACGGGTCCCTAACCCCTTCGAGTGAGGCAGGTCGGGCGGGTACCCGGCATCATCGGCGGCGTGGAACGTCCGCAGGCCACGCACTTCTTCCGGGCCGAGCCGACCATGGCCTTCCCGCACGGCCGGCTGCTCGCGGTCCGGGCGGGGCGGCTGCTCGTGCTCGCCACCGACGGCTGGGTGGCGCTGGGCCGGTACCTGCCGGCCGCCGCCGCGCCACTGACCCGCGAGCAGGCCGAGCAGTGGTGTCACACCGAGGAGGTCGCCACCGCCTGGCTGGACGCCGTGCCCGATCCGACCGCCGTCTGACGGGCACGCCACCGCCGTGCCCCGTTGACGGGGGCGGGCCGGAAACGCGTCATGCCCGGCGCGCCGACGCCGGGCCCGGAATGATCCGGAGGGTCAACCCCGTTGTGTTCGCACGCCGAGCAGGACGTCCTCCCATGAGGGGACGATCGGATGATTTTTCCGGCCCCGCCGGCCGTTGCCCTGCTCGGGACGTTTTCCCTGCTCAGGATCGGTGCTCTGGGGGGCCTCCTGCCGATCGGTGGCAGGCTCGGCCGGCTGCTCGCTGGCCTCGGGCGGATCCCCCACCGCCGGCATCCGCGGCACCGTCGGGCTCGCGGCGCTCCCGCCGTCGGGGGCCTGCTGCCCGGCCGCTCGCTCGCTCTCCTCCAGCTCCAGTGCCTGCCGGGCCAACCGTGTCACCGGCCGGACCGTTCGCAGCTGCCGGCCTGGTGAAGGGTCGACGAGGTCGGCCGCGTGCTCGTCGAGCGCGGTCACGGTGCCGCCGTGCGCACCCGGGTGGTAGACCCAGTGCGCCCGGTTGTCCGAGCGGCCCGCGGTCCACCGCAGCTGCACGACCCACCGGCCGTCCTCCCCACGCCAGGAGTCCCACGCCGTCTGCGCGTAGTCCTGGCCGCGTAGGCCGAACGCGTGCGCCACGACCTCGCCCAGCGTCTGCACGTCCGGGCCGTCCTCGCGGACCGGGTGCGCGCGCTGGGCGAGCTCGGCGGTACGGGACCGCTCCAGCAGCACCGGGTAGGCGAAGCGCTCCACCCTCGCCACCGGCACCCCCGCGGCCGCCGCCACCTGCTCCACCGACTCACCGGCCCGGATCCGGGCCTGGATCTCACGTGGGCGCATCGGGCTCTCCGTCTCGATCTGGATCTGGCCCAGCCGGGTGACGTCCCCGCGGGCCGCGGCGCGTAGCCGCTCGTCCGCGGGCAGGGTGAACCGCTCGCCGCACGCGGGGTCCTCGAGGATGACACTCCTGCCGTCCTCGTCGAGCCCGACCACGCGCAGCGCTCGCATCACGGCCTCCCCAACTACTTCACCTCGCCGGTCCGACGGTAGGCCGGCGCGCCGCCTTGACGAGGAAGGCGCGCCGGGACTCACCGCGATCCGATCGCGACACGGGCGTGATCTTGCCCGCTCGGTACCCGGGTTGCCAATGCGAGAACTACTCAATCACCGGGGAGGTAACCCACTCAGCCCAATCGTTGGACCACCCAGTCGACGCAGGCGGTCAGCGCGCTGACGTCCGCCGGCTCCACCGCCGGGAACATGCCCACCCGCAGCTGGTTGCGGCCCAGCTTGCGGTAGGGCTCCACGTCGACCAGGCCGTTCGCCCGCAGCACCTTGGCCACCGCGGCCGCGTCCACCGACTCGGCGAAGTCGACGGTGCCCACCACCTGGGAGCGCTTCGCCTCCTCGGCCACGAACGGCGTGGCGAACTCGCTGGCCTCCGCCCAGGTGTAGAGCCGGGACGCGGAGTCGGCGGTGCGCCGCACGCACCACTCGAGCCCGCCGTTGCCCAGCATCCACTCAATCTGGTCGGCGAGCAGGAACAACGTCGCCACGGCCGGCGTGTTGTAGGTCTGGTTCTTGACCGAGTTGTCCAGTGCCGTGGTCAGGGACAGGAACTCCGGCACCCAGCGGTCGGACCGGCCGATCTCGGCCACCCGGTCCAGCGCGGCCGGGCTCAACAACGCGATCCACAGTCCGCCGTCGGAGGCGAAGCACTTCTGTGGCGCGAAGTAGTACACGTCGAAGTCCTCGGCCCGCACCGGCAACCCACCGGCGCCCGAGGTCGCGTCCACCGCCACCAGCGCGTCCCCGGCCCCCTCCGGCCGTCGCACCGGCACCATCACACCCGTCGAGGTCTCGTTGTGCGCCCAGGCCAGCAGGTCGCAACCCTCCTGCGCGACCGGCTCGGGCGCGTCACCCGGCTCGGCCTTGACGACCACCGGGTCGGACAGGAACGGCGCGCCCGCGGTGACCTTGGCGAACTTCGCGGAGAACTCGCCGTAGGACAGGTGCAGCGCGCGGTCGCGCACCAGGCCGAACGCCGCGGCGTCCCAGAACGCCGTGGTCCCACCGTTTCCGAGCACGACCTCGTACCCCTCGGGCAGCGAGAACAGCTCGCGCAGGCCCGCCCGCACCCGGCCGACCAGGGACTTCACCGGCTGCTGCCGGTGCGAGGTACCCATCAGCGCCGCACCCTCGCCGGCCAGCCGCGCCAGCTGCTCGGGGCGCACCTTGGACGGTCCGCACCCGAACCGGCCGTCGGCGGGCCTGAGGTCGGCGGGAATCTGCAGCGTCGTGGCGTCGGCCGTCTGCGTCATGCGGCGCCTCCGGGCGGTCGTAGGAGGGTGATCATCCTGGCCGGCGCCGTTGCCGGGTGTCCAGTGTGGCAGTTGGGTGTCCGCGCCATGACGACCGGGTGTCGGCCACCACAGCACCGACCCCGGCTACCCGCCCGGCGTCAGGTCACCGCCACGACCGGCGAGCCGCAGCACCTCTTGTACTTGCGGCCGGAGCCGCACCAGCACGGCTCGTTGCGACCGGGCGGCCAGGACGTCGCGCGCCCCCGCCTCGCCAGGTCGGCAGCGTAGTGCGCGCGGGTCCTCCGCTCCTGCGGATCCAGGTCGTTCGCGGTCACGAACTCGGCGAAGTCCTCAACATCTCCGGTGGCGACCATCAGGGTGCCGGCCGCCTCCCGCAACGCGTTCTCCACCTCGCGCCGGTGCTCGGCGTGCGGGTCGGCCACGCGCGCGAAGTCGGGATAGGAGTCCGGCCAGCGGCGCAGCACCTCGGTGAGCTGCTCGGGCGGCCAGTACAGGACCGCGACCGGACCCACCGGCTGCATCGGGACCTCCTCGTCCTCCCCGGGGAGCGCCTCGACCTCGTGCAACCGCGCCACCAGCTCCTCCTGGGCGAGCACGGCCACGCCGTCCCAGTCGTCCGGCGGCTGGCCCAGCGCGTCCCGCAGCTGGTGCCGGGTCACCAGCAGGTCGAGCAGTACCAGGTCGTCCAGCACGTCCTCGGCGTCCGGGTCCGGCAGTGCGCCGTAGCTGCGGGTGAGCCCGGCATTGACCCAGCGCAGTGCCGCGTGCAGCTCGCCGGTCTCCTCCAGTACCTCGGCGGCCAGCTGGTACGGCTCGGGCTCGGTGGGGCGGCCGGCCCACAGCTCGGCCAGCTGCGCCCGGGCGTCCTCGGCGCGCCCAATGTCGAACAGGAACCCGGCGTAGAGCGCGCGGGCCTCGGCCGGCCCGTCCGTGTCGACCACCCGCCGGTACAGTTCGTCGGCACGGTAGGGGTCGCCGGCGAGATGCCACTCCCCGGCGGCCTCCAGCAGTAGTTCGGCCCGTTCCTCGGGGCTCGACTCGGCCTCCTGCTCGCACGCCCGTGCCCGCGTCACGTGCTCGGAGGCGGTGACCGCCGTCATAGTCACCACGTTAGTCCCGTGCCGGCCCCGTCGCCGTGACCCGAGCGCCCGCGTCGCCCCCGGGCCGCGACCCGGGCCAGCCACCGCCCGCCGTCGTCAGCCCGGCCGATCAGGCGCTGCCGCCCCGCTGCGCGGGCGGTGCTACCGGGCCGGCAGCGCGGATCAGCTGTGGCTGATCTCGTCCCAGCCCGGGACCTCCTGCGGGTGCCGCGGTCCGGGCCCCACGTACTGGGCGGACGGGCGGACCAGCCGGCCCGTGCGCTTCTGCTCCAGGACGTGCGCGCACCAGCCCGCGGTGCGGGCACAGGTGAACATCGCGGGCATCATGTGCGGCGGCACCTCGGCGAAGTCCAGGATCGCCGCCGCCCAGAACTCGACGTTGGTCTCGATGGCCCGGTCCGGCCGGCGCTCCCGCAGCTCGGTCAGGGCGGCCTGCTCGAGTGCGTGCGCCACTTCGTACCGGGCGGCACCCAGCTCCTTGCAGGTGCGGCGGAGCACCCGCGCCCGCGGGTCCTCGGCCCGGTACACCCGGTGCCCGAAGCCCATCAGGCGGCTGCCGGAGTCGAGGATGTCGCGCACCACCTTGCGCGCGTCACCGACCCGCTCCACCTCCTCGATCATCGGCAGCACCCGGGCCGGCGCACCACCGTGCAGCGGGCCGGACATGGCGCCGATCGCGCCGGACAGGCACGCGGCCACGTCAGCACCGGTGGAGGCGATGACGCGTGCGGTGAAGGTGGAGGCGTTCATGCCGTGCTCGGCGGCGGAGACCCAGTAGGCGTCGATCGCCTTCACGTGCTTGGGGTCGGGCTCGCCACGCCACCGCGTCATGAAGCGCTCGGTGATGGTGCGGCACTCGTCGATCCGGGCCTGCGGCACCGCCGGGCTGCCGATGCCGCGCGCCGACTGCGCCACGTACGACAGCGCCATGACCGCGGCGCGCGCCAGCTGTTCGCGGGCGGTCTCGTCGGTGATGTCCAGCAGCGGCTGGTAGCCCCAGATCGGGGCCAGCATGGCCAGCGCCGCCTGCACGTCCACCCGTACGTCACCGGTGTGCACCGGGATGGGGAACGGCTCGGCGGGGGGCAGGCCGGGGCCAAACCTCCCGTCGACCAGCAGCGCCCAGACGTTACCGAACGTGACCTTTCCGGCCAGGTCCTCGATGTCCACGCCGCGGTAGCGCAGCGCTCCGCCGTCCCGGTCCGGTTCGGCGATCTCGGTCTGGAAGGCGACCACGCCCTCCAGGCCCTGCCGGAACTCCTGCTGCACGGCGTTGTGCGTCACGACGCTCCCCTTACCCGACTTGATCGTTGCCGCAACCTTGCACCCGTTTAGCGGTTCCGGCAATCGTCCGTACCGGACTTTTCCCGCCTGGACGGCGTGGTTCATCTCACGCCGGCTGCGGTGATGGTCAATTAGCACAACGAGGCGCCAATTAACACGAATGGAACATCGTGGTATCGCACAGTAACAAGTTGCGGTGCTAAACCAGTCCTTATGCACCTGACGCCCCAGGAACGGGACAAGCTGCTCGTGCATGTGGCCGCTGACCTGGCCCGTCGTCGCCTGGAGCGGGGTGTGCGGCTCAACCATCCGGAGGCGGTGGCCCTCATCACCGCCCACGTGTTGGAAGGAGCGCGCGACGGGCGGACGGTCGCCGAGCTGACGGCCAGCGGTCGTGCGGTGCTGCGTCGCGACGAGGTGCTGGAGGGGGTGCCGGAGCTGGTCGACTCGGTGCAGGTGGAGGCGACCTTCCCGGACGGGACCAAGCTGGTGACGGTGCACGACCCGATCCACTAGCCGCCCCCGCGGCTCCGGTAGCGATCCCTGGCAGTGGAGGTAGGCGTGCGCCCTGGCGAAATCATCCCGGCCGCCGAGCCGGTGCGGCTCAACCCGGGCCGGCCACGGCTGCGGCTGACCGTGGTCAACGTGGCGGACCGGCCGGTGCAGGTCGGCTCCCACTTCCACCTCGCCGCGGCCAACCCGGGGCTGGAGTTCGACCGGGCGGCCGCCTGGGGGCACCGGCTGGACGTACCGGCGGGCACCGCGGTGCGGTTCGAGCCCGGCGTGGCCCGTGAGGTCGATGTGATCCCGATCGGCGGCCGGCGGGTGGTGCCCGGCTTGCGGCCGGAGTGGGCCGGGGTGCTGGACGAGCGCGGCCCGGAGCCGACCGGGTCGGGGAAGGCGGGACAGTGAGCGAGGCGGTGCCCGGCCCGATGGTCGAGCGGGAGCGGTACGTCGAGCTGCTCGGCCCCACCACCGGCGACCGGATCAGGCTCGCCGACACGAACCTGCTGGTCGAGGTGACCGAGGACCGCGCGCGGGGACCGGAGGGTTGCGGGGACGAGGTCATCTTCGGCGGCGGCAAGGTGGTCCGGGAGTCGATGGGGCAGGCGGTCGCGACCCGCGCCGAGGGAACGCCGGACGTGGTGGTGACCGGCGTGGTCGTGCTGGACCACTGGGGTGTGGTCAAGGCCGATGTCGGTATCCGGGACGGCCGGATCGTCGGGATCGGCAAGGCCGGCAACCCCGACACCATGGACGGCGTCGACCCCGCGCTGGTGATCGGGCCGGGCACGGAGATCATCGTGGGCAACGGCAAGATCCTCACCGCGGGAGGCGTCGACTGCCACGTGCACTTCGTCTGCCCGCAGCTGGTGGAGACCGCGCTGGCGTCCGGGCTGACCACCCTGGTCGGCGGCGGTACCGGTCCGGCGGAGGGAAGCAAGGCCACGACCGTCACACCGGGCGCGTGGAACATCGCCCGGATGCTCGGCGCACTGGACGGCCTTCCGGTGAACGTCCTGTTCCTGGGCAAGGGAAACACCGTCCGCGCCGACGCGCTGTGGGAGCAACTGCGTGCCGGAGCTGGTGGATTCAAGCTGCACGAGGACTGGGGATCGACCCCCGCCGCGATCGACGCCGCCCTGCGGGTGGCCGACGAGAGCGGTGTGCAGGTGGCCCTCCACACCGACACGCTCAACGAGGCCGGGTTCGTGGAGTCCACCCTGGATGCTATCGGTGGGCGGTCGATCAACGCCTACCACACCGAGGGAGCCGGCGGCGGCCACGCACCGGACATCATTCGCGTCGTGGGGGAGCCGAACGTGTTGCCGTCCTCCACCAACCCCACGCGACCGCACACCGTTAACACCCTCGAGGAGCACCTCGACATGTTGATGGTGTGCCACCACCTCAACCCGTCGGTCCCGGAGGACCTGGCGTTCGCGGAAAGCCGGATCCGGCCGACCACGATCGCCGCCGAGGACGTCCTGCACGACATCGGCGCGATCTCGATGATGAGCTCCGACGCACAGGCGATGGGCCGCATCGGTGAGGTCATCGTGCGGACCTGGCAGACCGCGCACGTGATGAAGGAGCGCCGTGGCGCGTTGCGCGGCGACGGTACCGCCGACAACCTGCGTGCGCGGCGCTACGTCGCGAAGTACACGATCAACCCGGCCATCGCGCACGGCTTCGACCACGAGGTCGGCTCGGTGGAGGTGGGCAAGCTCGCCGACCTCGTGTTGTGGGAACCGCGGTTCTTCGGGGTGCGGCCGCATCTGGTACTCAAGGGCGGCTTCGTGGCCTGGGCCCAGATGGGCGACCCCAACGCCTCCATCCCGACGCCGCAGCCCGTGTGGGGACGGCCGATGTTCGGTGCCGCACCGCGTCCCGCCGCCAACGGCAGCGCGCACTTCGTCGCCGAGGCGGCGCTGGCGGACGGACTGCCGGAGCGGTTGGGCACCGCCACGCCGATGGTCGCGGTGCGGGACACGCGCCGGCGGGGCAAGGCCGACATGGTGCTCAACGACCTGGTGCCGAAGGTGGAGGTCGACCCGGACAGCTTCGCCGTGTACATCGAGGGCGAGCCGGTCGAGCCGGCTCCCGTGGCCGAGCTGCCCATGGCGCAGCGGTACTTCCTGTTCTGAGAAGGGGGGTCCACGATGGATGTTCTGGAGGTGACGGGTGCGGCGGCGGTGCTGTCGCTGGCCGACTCCCGCTTCCCCGGTGGCGGACACGTGCACTCCGGTGGGCTGGAGGAGGCGGTCGCCCGCGGGCTCGCCACCGACGAGCGCCAGCTGGCCTCCTTCCTGTACGGCCGGCTGCGCACCGCGGGTGAGCTGGCCGCCGTCTTCGCCGCCGCGGCCACCCATGCCGCGCGGCAGCGGGCCGACCGGAAGACGTGGATCGAGCTGGATGTCGAGCTGGATGCC
The DNA here is from genome assembly GCF_014645795.1 of Longimycelium tulufanense. Lineage (GTDB taxonomy): Bacteria > Actinomycetota > Actinomycetes > Mycobacteriales > Pseudonocardiaceae > Longimycelium > Longimycelium tulufanense. Next base: position 26,438 of record NZ_BMMK01000033.1, read on the forward strand.
CGCACCCCCTCGCCCGCGCAACGCGAGGCGTCCCGCGCCCAGGGGCGGGGCACCGCGCGGGCCGGCCGGGCGGCGTGGCCCAACCCGGTGCTCGACGACCTGCTGGCGGTCACGCCCCGCCCGCACCACCCGGTCACCGTCGGTGCCCTCGTCGGGATCGCCGGCGGAACACCGCGGCAGGCCGCCCTGTCCGTCACTTACCTGTCCGTGAGCGGGCCGGCCAGCGCCGCCGTCCGCCTGCTCGGGCTCGACCCGTTCGGCGTCAACGCCGTCGTGGTGTCGCTGTCGCCCGAGATGGAGCGCATCGCCGCGGAAGCGGCCGAACAGGCCGAGCTGCCAGCAACGGAACTACCGGCGCCGAACGCGCCGGCACTGGACCTCTTCGCCGAGGCCCACGACCGCATTCATCGCGAGGAGGTGCGTCTCTTTGCCAGCTGAGAACGAGCACGGCCACGGGCATGGCCATGGCCACCGGCACCCGGTCAACTTCGACCCCACCGCAACGGAACCGGACCCCCACCCCCGCCGGGTGGACATCGGTCGTGCGTTCCGGATCGGCATCGGTGGGCCCGTCGGCTGTGGCAAGACCGCCCTGGTGGCCGCGCTCTGCCGCGCGCTGGGCGACGAGCTGGAACTGGCCGTCGTGACCAACGACATCTACACCACCGAGGACGCGGACTTCCTGCGCCGGGCCGGTGTTCTCGACCCGGCGCGCATCGAGGCCGTGCAGACCGGTGCCTGCCCGCACACCGCCATCCGGGACGACATCACCGCCAACCTGGACGCGGTCGAGCGGCTGGAACAGCGCTTTGCCGGGCTCGAACTCGTGATCATCGAGAGCGGTGGCGACAACCTCACGGCCACGTTCAGCCGCGGCCTGGTGGACCGGCAGATCTTCGTGGTCGACGTTTCCGGCGGCGACAAGGTGCCGCGCAAGGGAGGCCCCGGTGTCACCACGGCCGACCTGCTCCTCATCAACAAGGTCGACCTCGCCGAGCAGGTGGGCGCCGACATGGAGGTCATGGTTTCCGACGCGCACCGGATGCGCCGGCACGAGCTGCCGGTGATCACGCAGTCCTTGGTGCGCACACCGGACGCACCTGACGTGGCGGCCTGGGTACGCGCCCAACTCGGCACCACGGCTGCGGGAAACAACGGCACGCAGCTCACCACAGGAACGACGTGACGTCGCTCCCCGCTGGCGGGACGCGGTGGGCGACGTCGGAGTTGTCGGCCAGCTCCTCCCCGGTCTTTCGGCCGGGGAGGAGCCTGGTCTGAAGGCGATCGGAACTGGTGATGAAGGCATCCGCGCGGCTCGTGGTCGAGCGCGACAGCGCCGGCCGCAGCGTGGTGCGCGAGCTGCGCTCCATGTCGCCGCTCACGCTGGTGCCGCGCCGCTCCCTGCTCGCCAACGCCACCGGCCCCGCGCTGGTCCACCTGGTCAGCTCGGCCACCGCCCCGCTCGGTGGGGACGACCTGGAACTGAGCGTCCTGGTCGGACCGGGCGCCCACCTCCGGCTGCACGGGGTGGCGGCCACGCTCGCCCTGCCCGGCCATCGGCCGGGCGGCAGCCGGATGACCCTGCACCTTCAGGTCGCCGACGGTGGCCGTCTCGAATACCTGCCGGAACCGACCGTGGTGACGGCGCGTGCCGACCACCACGCGGAACTGTGTGCCGACCTGGCCGGTGACGCCCGCCTCCGCTGCCGCGAGGTCCTCGTCCTGGGCCGCAGCGGCGAACGCCCGGGCCGGCTGCGCAGCGACATCCGTCTCACCCGCGACGGTGACCCGCTGCTGCGACAACGCCTCGATGTCGGCGACCCCACACTCGACAGCACTCCCGCCCACCTGGCCGGACACCGCGTGCTGGCCACCGAGCTGCTGGTGTGGGGCGCCGATCCGGCCGAACCGGTCAGCGGCGACTGGTGGTCGTTGGCACCGCTGGCCCGGGGCGGCTCGCTCGCCACCGTGCTCGCCGACGACACCGTGGCCGCCGACCGGATGCTGCGCACCGCCCTCGCGGCGCACCCGGGATTGGACAAAGCGGAAGCGGGTACCGCGGATGGGGTGACGCGCGTCGCTGGGATCGCATGATCTGAACCGATCGCTGAACCGATAAGGCAGCCCTCGTCCCGTGTGACGCTGGAGCCATCACCGCTCGGGCGGTTCCGGGGACCCGGTACCAGCCCGTACGGTCCGTCGACACGATCCGTGGCCGGCGACCCGGGAACTCCGGTCGCGCCCGGGTCGGCTGAAGTCCGGGAGGGAGTGAGGTATGCCGGAGGGAAACGTCGCGCTGCCGGCGATGCGGGTGTCCTATGAGGCCGGTGCACTCGACGAGGCCGCCCTCGCCCCGACATGGCACGAACAGCTCCAGGAATGGCTCGACGAGGCGGTACGCACCGGCTTGGCCGAGCCGAACGCCATGGTGCTGGCCACCGCCGACCCCGAGGGCCGGCCCTCCTCGCGCACCGTGCTGTGCAAGACCCTCGACGCGCGCGGAGTCGTCTTCTTCACCAACTTCACCTCGACCAAGAGCCACGACCTGCAGGCCACCCGGTACGCCTCGGCGACCTTCCCGTGGATCGCGATGCAGCGGCAGGCCACCGTGCGCGGGCCGGTCGAGCGCGTGAGCGCCGCGGAGACGGCCGCGTACTGGGAGAGCCGCCCGCGCGGCTCACAGCTCGGCGCGTGGGCCTCGCCGCAGTCCCGCGTGGTGGCCGACCGGCACGCGCTGGACGCCGCGCTGGCCGCTGTCGAGCGGCGGTTCGCCGACGCCGAGAAGGTGCCGGTGCCGCCGCACTGGGGTGGCTGGCGGATCCGGCCGGAGGTGGTCGAGTTCTGGCAGGGCCGCCCGGACCGGATGCACGACCGGCTGCGGTACCGCGACAGCCACGACGGATGGGTGATCGAGCGCCTCGGCCCCTGATCCCCGGACAACTCGACACCGTTGGCGAAGCACCGATCGACGTCCTGGGCGAGGAGACCGATGGGCGGACACCCGGCGCCGCTCGGTGGGAAGGCACGCTCGTACCCCAGAACGTCACCGCCTGCTCGGTCTGATCAGCACGTGATTGCGGAGTAGGTACTCGTCGATGTGTGGCCCAGCTCGCGCTGAGCCACAGTCCCCCGCCACTCGTTCGCCAACGAGATCCCGGACGCTTCCGACGGAGGCCGGTGCCCCACGGTTCATCTCGTGTGACGTCGGCCTCCCATCACGTCCGGGCACGTGTCGCGTGGGCAATAACACCGGTGCCCGCCCGGCAGCCGTTACTTAGGCTAAGCATCGTGTCTGGGGAGCAGGTCGACGAGCGTTCGCCCGAAGGATCACCGGTACCGTCGACCCCCCGGCCCTGGCCCCGGCGCCTGCTCGGCAGGCTGGTCATCGACACCCGGCCCCTGCGGTACCCCGCCTACCGGCGTCTCTGGGCCTCCACCGTGGTCACCTCGATCGGCAGCCAGCTGACCACGGTCGCGGTCCCGAAGCAGATCTACGACCTGACCAGCTCCTCCGGTTACGTCGGCCTCGCCGGCGTGTTCGGCCTGGTTCCGTTGGTTGTCTTCGGGCTGTGGGGCGGGGCGATCGCCGATGCCGTCGACCGACGCAAGCTGCTCCTCGTCACCAACGCCGGGATCGCCGTCACCTCGCTGTTGTTCTGGGCGCAGGCCGCACTTGACAACCAGTCGGTGTGGCTCGTGCTGGGTCTGCTCGCCGTACAACAGGGACTGTTCGCGGTCAACATGCCGGCGCGCAGCGCGTCCATCCCCCGGCTCATTCCCGAGGCGCTGCTGCCATCCGCGAACGCGCTGGGTATGACCGTCATGCAGTTCGGTGCCGTGATGGGGCCTCTGCTGGCCGGTGTCATGCTGCCCGTGCTCGGGCTGTCCACTCTCTACCTCGTCGACACCCTGGCCTTGGTCGCGACGTTGTGGGCGGTGTGGAGGCTGCCACCACTGCCGCCGCTGGGTGAGCGGCCGAGCCGCGCCGGACTCCGCGACATCGTCGACGGGTTCCGCTACCTGGCAACACGGGGGGTGCTGCTCGTCTCCTATCTCGCCGACATCATCGCGATGGTGGCCGGCATGCCGCGCGCCCTGTTCCCGGAGATGGCGGCCCACAACTTCGGTGACTCGGGTGGCGGCGCGTTGGGCTGGCTCTTCGCCGGGATCCCCGTCGGTGCCCTCCTCTGCGGCCTGCTGTCCGGTTGGGCGTCCCGGATCAGCCGGCAGGGCCTGGCGGTGACCGTGTCGGTGTGCGTGTGGGGCCTGGCGATCGTCGGGTTCGCCCTGTCCCCGACGCTGCCGATCGCCGTGTTCTTCCTCGCGGTGGGCGGCGCGGCCGACTTCATCAGCATGGTGTTCCGGGGCTCGATGCTCCAGGCCGCGGCGACCGACGAGATGCGGGGCCGGATGCAGGGCGTGTTCAACGTCGTGGTCGCGGGTGGGCCGCGACTGGCCGATGTCGTGCACGGCTCGGCCGGCGTGGTGGTCGGGGCGACCGCGGCCGCCGCGGGCGGCGGAATTCTGACGGTGGTACTCATGCTCGCCGCGGCGGTGGCCGTGCCATCGTTCCTCCGCTACCGCGCGGACTCCGCTCGGTGAAGCTCCGGCATCCGGGATCTCACGCCCGGTGCGTGCCGGTCGGGGCCGGTTCGTACGTGTCCAGGTGGAGGGACCGGCGTCACCGGTTTCTTGATCCCTCGTTGTGGTGGCAAACCGGCGGTGGGCAGGCAGCGGCGCCAGCACCGGTCGGGGCCGCTGGAGCCCCCTGCTGCCGCCGAGGAGTCTCAATGTTCCGTCACATGTCCGTCCCGGTCCTGCTCACCGCCCTGCTCGCTACCGGATGCGGTGGTGGGAAACCGGCACCGAGCAATCTCGCTGTTAAACCCACCTTCCCGGCTCCACTCACGGCGTGCTCGCTGCTGTCGGAGCAGCAGGTTGCCTCGGCCTTCGGCGCCGCGGGGGTCAAGGCGGAGGAACAGCAGGTCACGGACCTGGGGGAGAAGAAGGTGCACGGCTGCGCCTACCGTCGGGGCTCGTTCGTCGTCGTGGTCACCCTGATCACCGGCGTCGAGGCCGAACCCGAGGACGCCGTGCGGGACAACGCGCGTGACCCGCAGGCGTCGCCGGTGAATGGCGTCGGTGGCTACGCGCTCGGCTATCGGTCCGCGCTCGGGCAGGAAATCGTCGTCAGCGGCGTGCGGAGAGCGGAGGAGACCCGCGTGACCACGATCAGCGGCCCGGGCGGTTCCCAGGACAAGCTCGCCGCCCTACTGCGGGACATCCTCACCAAGCTCTGAGGAAACGGGCCGGGCGGGTAGACAGTCGGTGACGGCTCCCTGCCCCGAGCCTCGGTGACGGGATCATCCGGCGGTCATGGGCCGTGACCACCCCGGACCGCCGACTGCCCCTGAATACGGGTTGGCACTGATCGTGGCGTCGACTGTCCGCACCCGCCCCCCGCGCGGCACACTCGTGGACCATGGCGGGCGAGACGAGGGGACCGGTGCCGACCCCGCACGCGGGCCAGCCCGAGCTGAAGCGGGCGATCGGTCCGACGCTGCTCTGGTTCTTCGTGATCGGGGACATCCTCGGCACGGGCATCTACGCGTTGACGGGAGTCGTGGCCGGCAAGATCGGTGGCGCGCTGTGGCTGCCGTTCCTGCTGGCGTTCGTGGTCGCGTTCCTGACCGCGTTCAGCTACCTGGAACTGGTCGGCAAGTACCCGAAGGCGGCCGGCGCCGCGCTCTACACGAACCGCGCCTTCCACATCCACATCCTGACCTTCATGGTGGCGTTCGCCGTGATGTCCTCCGGCCTCACCTCGGCTTCCTCGGCAGCGCGCGCGTTCAGCGGCACCTACCTGCAGCAGTTCGTCACCATCCCGGCGTGGGTGGTGGCTGTCGCGTTCGTCGTGCTGCTCGCGCTCATCAACTTCCGCGGGGTCGCCGAGTCGGTGAAGACCAACGTGGTGCTGACCTGCGTGGAGCTGGCCGGCCTGCTGGTCGTCGTCGGAATCGGCGTCTGGGCGGTGACGCAGGGCAGGGGCGAGCCGGGCCGGCTGCTGGAGTTCAACACCGCCGACCAGAGCGTGTTGATCGCCATCACCTCGGCCACCTCGCTGGCGTTCTTCGCGATGGTCGGCTTCGAGGACTCGGTCAACATGGCCGAGGAGACCAGGAACCCGTCCCGGATCTTCCCGCGGTCGATGCTGCTCGGCATGGCGTCCGCGGGCCTGATCTACCTGCTGGTGGCCGTCACGTCCTCGCTGCTGGTGCCGGTCGAGGAACTCAGTGCCGCCGGCGGCGGTGCGTTGCTGCGGGTCGTGCAGGTCGGCGCGGAACACTTCCCACTGCAGTTGTTCGCGTTCATCGGCCTGTTCGCGGTGAGCAACTCGGCGCTGATCAACATGCTCATGGCCAGCCGACTGGTTTACGGCATGGCCAACGAGCGGATCATTCCCGGCGTGTTCGGCCTCGTGCACCCGCTCCGCCGCACGCCCTGGGTGGCGATTCTCTTCACCACCGCCATTGCGGTCCTTCTGGTGACCAATGTCGACCTGGCGCTGCTCGGTGGCACCACATCCCTGTTGCTGCTGGCCGTCTTCACCATCGTCAACGTCGCGGTCCTGGTGCTGCGGCGGGAACCGGTGAAGCACAAGCACTTCCGGGCACCCACCGCCGTGCCGGTGCTCGGCGCGCTCACCTGCGCCTATTTGGCCAGCCCACTGTCCGGCCGCCCACCGCGCGAGTACGTCATCGCCGGCATCCTGCTGCTGGTCGGCCTGGTGCTGTGGGGAATCAACCGACTGTTCGTGGGCAAGGTGGACTTCAACGCCAGCAAGCTGGAGAAGTAGTCAGGCGTCGAACGGGAACCGGCTGTGGCCACTGCGCCGCAGGTCCCCGGCTGGGAGCGCAAGGTGCGGGCCTGCTACGCCCGCCGGTCACGAGGCCGGAATCTACGTGGAGAAGAGCGCGAGCAGCGGGCGTCTCGGCGGTATCCCCGAAGGGAAGAAGGCCAAGGCGAAGTGCTACTCGGAACCCGGTGAATCCTACGGGGCGTGCGGGCAGTGTGGCCCTCTGCCGGCGACAACCACTTTCGCAGGTCCCAGGGAAAACACGGCGACACATCGTCGTCGTTCCCAATAAGGCACCTCGCGTCGAGACCCAGTCCGGGTGACGGGAGTGCGTACGGACAAGGTCCAGACATTCCTCCTTCCGGGCATCGCGCGGCCGAGATCTGGCCGTCTCCGGGCCGGTGCGATCTACCCTGGGCCGATGCTCGTCACGGGGGAGCAGTTCGAGATCCGGCGGGGCACCGTCCGGGCGGTGGCCACCGAGGTCGGCGGGGCGTTGCGGCTCTTCGAGGTGGACGGCGTGCCCTACCTCGAGAGCTACGGCGCGGACATCGCACCGCCGTGCGCGGCCGGCGCCGTGCTGGTGCCGTGGCCGAACCGGGTGGCCGACGGCCGGTGGACCTTCGCCGGCCACGCCCAGCAGCTCGCGCTGACCGAGCCACTGCGGCACCACGCGATCCACGGCCTGGCCCGCTACCTGTGCTGGCAGCCGATCCATCGCACCGTCGACTCCGTCGAACTGGCAGCCATGATCAACGTCCAGCCGGGCTGGCCCGTCCCGGTACGCGCCACGATCCGCTACGCGGTCGACGACAACGGGCTCACCGTCACGCACACGGTCACGAACATGGGAAACGAGACCGTCCCGGTCGGCGTCGGCGCCCACCCCTACCCCCGCGTCGGCCACGTGGCCACCGATGACTGCCGCCTGCGCCTGGCGGCCAGCACGGTGCTGCCCGTCGACGTCCGCCAGCTTCCCGCCGGCCCGGAGAAGCCGGTGGCCGGGACCGAGTACGACTTCCGCTCGCCGAAGCCAGTGCGTGACGTCAAGCTCGACACCGCCTTCGGCGGCTGCGCTCCGGCCCCGTCGGACCCCGAGCACCTGGTCCGGCATGCGGTACTGGCCCCCGACGGTTCCGGCGTGGAGCTGTGGGCCGAGCCGGCGTTCGGCTGGGTGCAGGTCTACACCGCCGGGAACTTCCCCGGCCGCGGCCGGGCGATCGCGATCGAGCCGATGACCTGCCCGCCGGACGCCCTCAACTCCGGTACCGACCTGCACCACCTGGAGCCGACCGTCACCCGGTCCTTCCGCTGGGGGCTGACGCCATTGCCCCCGACCACCGGGAGTCGTTAGCTTTCCTAACCATGCTGACTGCGATCACCGGTGGGTACGTCGTCCCGGTCGACGGCGACCCCATTCCCGGGGGCACCGTGTTGCTCCGCGACGGCCGGATCGCGGCCGTCGGCCCGACCGGCGAGGTCGAGGTCCCGGCCGACGCCGACATCGTGGATGCCACGGGGAAGTGGGTGCTGCCCGGCTTCGTCGAGGCACACGGCCACGTCGGTGTCCTGGAGGAGGGCGAGGGCTGGGCCGGCGACGACACCAATGAGATGACCGACCCGAACGGCGCGCGCCTGCGCGCGCTGGACGCCATCAACCCCGCCGACGTCGGCTTCGTCGACGCGCTGTCCGGCGGGGTCACCAGCGTCGTCGTCAAGCCGGGCTCGGGCAACCCGATCGGCGGCCGCACGGTCGCCGTGAAGTGCTGGGGCCGCACGGTCGACGAGATGTTGATCCGCGAGGCCAGCGTCAAGAGCGCCCTGGGCGAGAACCCCAAGCGCGTCTACGGCAACAAGGACAAGACACCATCCACCCGGCTCGGCGTCACCGCGATCATCCGGGACGCGCTGACCAAGGCCCAGGACTACCGGGCCAAGCGCGCGGAGGCCGCGTCCGAGGGCAGGCCGTTCGACCGCGACCAGACCATGGAGACCCGGGTCCAGGTGCTCGACGGCGAGCTGCCGTGGTGCCAGCACAGCCATCGCGCCGACGACATCGCCACCGCCATCCGGCTGTCCGAGGAGTTCGGCTACCGGCTGATCCTCAACCACGGCACCGAGGCACACCTGCTGGCCGACCTGATCGCCGGGAAGGCCATCCCGGTGATCAGCGGCCCGCTGATCGTGGGGCGGCTCAAGGTCGAGGTGCGTGGCCGCACCTTCCGCAACCCCGGGATCCTGGACCGCGCCGGCGTGAAGGTCGCGTTGACCACCGACCACCCCGTGGTGCCGATCAACTTCCTGGTGCACCAGGCCACTTTCGCGGTCAAGGACGGTATGGACCGCGACGCCGCGCTGCGCTCCATCACCCGCAACCCCGCGGAAATCATGGGTCTGGGCGATCGGGTCGGTGTGCTCCGGCCGGGCCTGGACGCCGATGTCGTGGTCTGGTCCGGCGACCCGCTCGACGTGATGAGCCGAGCACTGCGGGTCTTCGTCAACGGCCGCGAGGTCTACCACTACGACGAGGAACGCGGCGAGGGCGTGGTCGTCGACCCGTTCTACAGTGAGCCGATCGGCGGTTGAACTGGGCTGACACGGGTGCGGCGTCGGAACCGTCGAGCCGTGGGCGCCGCACCCGTGAACCTGTTATGGAGAGCGCGGTGGCGTTATTCTCGCTGCCCCACTCGCGGTCGCCACGCGGTCACCGGCTCGATCCGGTGCGTGGGACGAAGTCAGGAGAAGTCACGTGATCCTCGTCGGTGGTGAAGCCCTGGTCGACCTGGTACCGGCGGAAAGTGCCGCGCCGGGGGAGCTGGCACCGCTGCTCCCTCGCCTCGGCGGTGGCCCGCTCAATGTCGCGGTGACGCTCGGTCGCCTTGGGGTGCCCGTCCGGTTCCTTTCCCGCATCTCCACGGATTCCTTTGGAGATGCGCTGATCGACCGGCTCCGGGTGTCCCAAGTGGACACTGTTTTGGTGCAACGTGGCGGTGAGCCAACGACGCTGGCCGTTGTCGGGCTTGCCGAGGACGGATCGGCGCGATACTCGTTCCATGTTGCGGAAACCGCAGATCGTCTCGTCGTCGATCCTGGTGAACTACCGGCGGATGTCCGTGCCGTGTCTCTCGGAACCCTGTCACTGGTACTGGAACCGGGTGCCACCACCTACGAGACGGTGTTGCGGCGCGCGTCGGCTGCCGGCTGCCTGGTTGCGCTCGACCCGAACGTGCGGGCGGACCTGGTACCTGATCCCGCCGCTTATCGCGCCCGATTCCGCTCCTGGCTGCCGGATGTGGGCCTGCTCAAGGCATCCGACGATGACGTGCGTTGGCTCGCGGAAGGTGCGGATCCCATGACCGCGGTGCGCGGGTGGCTTGCGGAAGGTCCCGCCGCGGTGGTTCTCACCCGGGGCTCGGCCGGGCTCACCGCGCTCACGGGACGCGGTGAGTGGGTGGAGGTGCCGCCGTGTCCGGTGTTTGTCGTGGACACGATTGGCGCCGGGGACACCGTGCAGGGCGCATTGCTGGCGTGGCTGCACCAGCGTGATGCGTTGTCCGTCGATGCGGTGCGGGACCTGGACGCTGAAGCGTGGCGCGAGGCGTTGTCCTTCGCGGCCGCCGCAGCGGCCGTCACGTGCTCGCGGGCCGGTGCCGAGCCCCCGTACGCGGCCGAGCTGCGTCACCTGGGGTACTGTCCCGGGGACAGGCGGTAGTCGAGCATTCTTCACATCCTCGGACGTCCGACGCTGGTCTGGACCACCACGGGTTCGTGGGTCACACCCCGCGCCGTCGGGCGACCCGCCGAGGGTGACCCCGGGCACGCTGTTCCCGTGGTCGGCTCGATGCAGTTCGCAGTCGCCGGACCCGTTCGCGTGTGATACCCGTCCCACCTCGACCCGGGGGTTAACGCGGCTGCTGCGCGGGGGGTGCCGTGCCGACTAGCGTGAGGGACTGACAGGACCCCAACGGGGCGGTGCTGCGGTGCGGTCGACCGACCGGCGCGCTCGACAGACCTGCTGGCCGGCGTCGAAGCTGACCCGCTACCGGTCGAGCTTTCAGCATCGTCTCGTCCGAGCGTGAGAGGGACTTGAATGCCCGACGCGACGACCGCGAACCGAACCGTCGCGCTGCGCCACGACGGCGGCGAGCACGAGATGACCGTGGTGCCCGCGACCGAGGGTGCGTCTGGAATCGATCTCGGCAAGCTGCTGGCGAAGATTGGGATGGTGACGCTGGACCCGGGTTTCGTCAACACCGCGTCCTGCTCCTCCGGCATCACCTACATCGACGGTGACGCGGGAATCCTGCGCTACCGCGGCTACCCGATCGAGCAGCTGGCCGAGCACTCGACCTTCCTCGAGACCAGCTACCTGCTCATCTACGGCACGCTGCCGACGCAGACCGAGCTCGACGAGTTCACCGATCGGATCCGGCGGCACACGCTGCTGCACGAGGACCTGAAACGGTTCTTCGACGGTTTCCCGCGCGACGCGCACCCGATGCCGGTGCTCTCCTCCGCGGTCTCCGCGCTGTCGACCTTCTACCAGGACAGCCTGAACCCGTTCGACGACCGGCAGGTGGAGATGTCCACCATCCGGTTGCTCGCGAAGCTGCCGACGATTGCCGCCTACGCGTACAAGAAGTCCGTCGGCCAGCCGTTCCTCTACCCGGACAACTCGATGGGCCTGGTGGAGAACTTCCTGCGGATGACCTTCGGGCTCCCGGCCGAGCCGTACTCGCCGGACCCGGTGTTGACCAAGGCGCTCGACCAGCTGTTCATCCTGCACGCCGACCACGAGCAGAACTGCTCGACGTCGACCGTGCGGCTGGTGGGCTCGTCGCAGGCCAACATGTTCGCCAGCATCTCGGCCGGGATCAACGCGTTGTTCGGCCCGCTGCACGGCGGTGCGAACCAGGCGGTGCTGGAGATGCTGGACGGCATCCGGCACAACGGTGGCGACGTCGACACCTTCGTGCGCAAGGTGAAGAACAAGGAGGACGGCGTCAAGCTGATGGGCTTCGGCCACCGGGTCTACAAGAACTACGACCCGCGCGCCGCCATCATCAAGAAGACCGCCGACGAGGTGCTGGGCAAGCTGGGCGGTGACGACGAACTGCTCGGCATCGCCAAGGCCCTGGAGGAGCGGGCGCTGTCCGACGACTACTTCGTGCAGCGCAAGCTCTACCCGAACGTCGACTTCTACACCGGCCTGATCTACCGCGCGATGGGATTCCCGACGCGGATGTTCACCGTGCTGTTCGCCCTGGGCCGGTTGCCGGGCTGGATCGCGCACTGGCGCGAGATGATGAAGGACCCGGCCACCAAGATCGGGCGCCCGCGCCAGGTCTACACCGGCGAGCCGGAGCGTGCCTACGTGCCGGCCAGCGAGCGCTGAACGCGGCGACCACACCGCGAGCTCGACCTTCTCCGCCCCGGGGCGGTCGCCACACCGGCGACCCCACCCCGGGGCGGTTGTGTGTCTACGCCGAGGAACTCACAGCCCGCGGCTGACGTTGTGAGCGGATTCCCTTACTCCGCAGGAATGTCGTAGGAGAGCTCGTAGCGGTCAGCAGAGAGGATCATGTCATTTACCTCTACTGGCTTACCGTCTACTGTGTACGCAATGCGGGTCACGACGATGACAGGTACACCACTGGCAAGCTGAAGTAGGGATGCTTCGTCTGGCGTAGGCATCCGTGCCGTGACGGTCTCATTGAAGTGCCCAAGCCTGAACCCTGCCTCTTCGAGTCGCGCGTAAGCGCCACCCTGCCCGGTCTCAACCTGTTCAACAGCGGGCGCTTGACGAGTGACGTCCCGGGGAAGTCGAGAGATCGCAAGCTGCACCGGCAAACCATCGGCTCGCATTACTCGGTCGCGGACGGTGACCTCGGTGCCGTCCTCAATCTCCAGGCTCTGAGCGGTTGCTTCATCGGCTGGCTCGAACCTGATTCGCACAGTGACACTCGGCGTGAACCCACCTTGAGCCGCATCACCCAGGAACATGCCCTGGTTCGCATCCCTTGCGGCGCGCGACAGCCGACTACGTGAGAGTCGTTGCACGGTAGTGGGCGGTCGAACGAAGACGCCGCGACCGTGTTCGACCGTGACGACTCCCTCGCTGCGGAGTAGCCCGACGGCATCGCGAACAGTGACTCGCGAGACGCCGTAGGACTCCACCAGTTCCCGCTCGGAGGGAAGCTGCGTGCCGGGAGACAGATTGCCGCTCTTGATCTTCTCTCGGAGGTCAGCGGCGACCTGGCGGTAGGCGGGAACGCCGCTACTGCGGTCGATCATCTCGGTCTCCACTTTCGTGTGAGGGCCGCTTGACACCCTCGAACGTCGGGGGACAGCCTACCACTGGTTAAGACGTCTTAACCAGTGGTGAGCGTGATCGAGGTTAGGGAGCACCCTAGCCCCGGGCAAGTACCCGGTTGCGTCAGCCGGTCAGTCGTAGAACCAGGAGGAGACCACCTTGGGCAGGTGGGATAGCTGGCACCGCATCGAGTACTACCGGATCGAAGGGAGGGACCGTGTCCTTGCCGAGGTCGTGAACGACCACGGTCCCTATGTCGGGCGTCGGCCAGTCGAGTACGCCCGGCTGGTCCTCGAGGACTTTCTGCGCAAGTGGGAGAAGCCCGAAGGATGATGGCTGGTCACGATCTGGCAGATGGACAGCGAGGGTAAGCACAAGGTGCGCCGCGTTTGTGACCTCGAGCTGGCTTGGTGGTTCGCCGCTCACATCGAGGACCCCAAGGAACGAAAGGCCAAAGTGGTGAAGACCATTGAGCGGCAGCTTGCTGCCGATCCGGGTCCCGGCATGAGTGCGGAAACCATCAGGGAAGCGTTCGCGGAGCGCGGCTAGGAGTAGGGGCGGG
>NZ_BMMK01000033.1:40210-60044 GCF_014645795.1 Longimycelium tulufanense
CAGCGTGGCGGCCCGCCCCCTTGTTCGTGTCCTTGTTATTCGGCCTTGAGGGCGTCGCGGAGCTTGACGCGGGCGCCGGTGCGCAGGACCGCGTTGCGGTAGATCCTGCTACCCAGCCACAACACTGCGGCCAGTGCCGCGATCGTGATCACCACCGCCATCGCGACCTGCCAGGCCGGAGCCAGCCCGAGCGCGGCGCGGCCGGGCATGATGATCGGCGAGAACGGCGGAATCAACGACAGCCATTCCACCCAGGGACTCTGCGGGTTTCCGGTCAGCAGGTTGATCCCTACGACGAACGCGAGTACCAGCGTGAGCACCACCGGCGTGATGACGGAGCTCAGGTCCTCCTGCCGGGACACCAGTGCGGCGGCGGACGCGAGCATGGTCGCCACCAGGAAGAAGCCGAGCACGTACCAACCGAGCGCGGACATCAGCGTTCCGAACGCCACACCCTGGATCGTGAGGACCCCGGTGGCCGATGCCGCCACGAGCCCGAGCGCACCGACGACCACGAGCTGGATCAGGCCCACGAGCCCGACACCGAGGACCTTGCCCAGCAACAGCTGCCACGGCCGTACTGTCGAGAGCAGGATCTCCACGACCCGGCTCGACTTCTCCTCCACGACACCCTGGGCAACCAACTGCCCGACGGTCTGGATGGAGAAGAACAACAGGAACACGACGGCGAAGGCGAGCATCATCCGCTGCCCGCGCTCCGGGTCGACCGGCTTCAGCGTCTGCACCTCGACGCCGGCCGCGGCGACCTCCCGGTTCACCTTGTTGACGTCCAATCCGGCCTCGGCGAGCTGTGCGTCCAACGCCTGCTGCCGGGCGACACCGTCCAAAGCGGACCGAAGTGAGTCACCGAGACCGTCCTCGACGATCACCTTCAACGCACCGGGTGCACCGGCCACCAGTGCGTCGAGCTTGCCTTCGGACACCAGCCGTTCGCCGCTCCGCACGTCGGGCACCGACTGCGTCTCGACGTCTTTCCCCATCGCCTGCAGGCTGTTCTTCAGTGGCTCGGACACCACAGTCGCCTGACCGGTGAAACCGATCGTGCTCGTGTTGCTGCTCTTACCCATGAAGAACATCAAGCCGGCGTACAGCGCAATGACCAGGACGAGGGCCAACGTCCCGAACAGGAACGCCTTGCTCCGGACACGGGTGTTCAGCTCCCGGCGACTGACGAGCCAGACGGCGCGGGCCGGGCTGAGCGGGGTGGGCGGCGTCATGCGGCGGTCTCCTCGGTGACGACGTTGCGGAACAGCTCGCTGAGCGACGGCCGGTGCGGTGCGAACTCGCGGACCGGGCCGGCGTCCTGCGCGGCCCGCAACACCGCTTGGTCGTCCACGCCCTCGGACAGCTCCAGCACGACACTGCCGTTCAGCTTGTCGACCACCTGGACGCCCTCCAGGGCCTCCACCCAACGCGGCCCGGCGCCCTCGACACGAACGCGAACCCGCGCGGGTCCGCCCTCGTGCAGCTCGTCCACCGTGCCGCAGGCGACCATCTGTCCCTTCCGGACGATGCCCACCCGGTCGCACAGCCGCTCCACCAGATCCAGCTGGTGGCTCGAGAACACCACCGGCACGCCGTCGTCGCACTTCTCCCGCAGAACCTGGCTCATGACCTCCACCGCCACCGGGTCCAACCCGGAGAACGGCTCGTCCAGCACCAGCACCTCGGGCTCGTGCACGAGCGCCGCGGCCAGCTGAACCCGCTGTTGGTTGCCCAGGCTGAGCTTCTGCACCTCCTCCTGCCGGCGTGCGCCCAGTCCCAGCCGCTCGATCCACTCGCCTGCGGCGCGCCGGGCGGCAGCGGCGGACAGTCCGTGCAGCTCGGCCAGGTACACCAGCTGCTCCGCGACCTTCATCTTCGGGTACAGGCCCCGTTCCTCCGGCATGTACCCGATGCGGCGCCGCGTCTCGAACGTGAGCGGCGCCCCCTTCCACCGCACCTGTCCGGAGTCGGCGGTCAGCACGCCCAGCGCGATGCGCATCGTGGTCGTCTTGCCGGCGCCGTTGCTACCGACGAAGCCGAACATCTCCCCCGCGCGGACCTCGAAGGTCATCTCGCGAAGAGCCACGACCTCGCCGTAGCGCTTGGAGATCCGGTCGACCTCCAGCAGCGCGTCAGGCACGTCATCCCCTCCTTTTCCGTGCTCGTCACAGCCGGTGACCCGGCGGTGACATCCCCAGTCGCGCCCCATCGTCTCCGAACCGGCCCGCCGATGCGCCCCCTGGGGGGAAGGAGGAACCGCGCGGCGTGGAGAGTTGCGCCACACCGGCACGCAACGTGGTCGGGCGATAACAAGTCTGGTGTTCAACGGGTCACGGAAAGGTCACGAATCACCTTCCGGGAACCTGATCCGGACACCGTCCATCTGATGGGGGACTGACGACTGGGAGGGCAGGCATGCATCCGGACGAATGGCTCGCGCAGTACGACGCGAAGCTGGCCGAGGCCAAGCAACGGGCGGACCAGGCGAGTAGCCGTCTCGCCGAGACGAGCGCCGCGGCCAGCAGCCCCGACGGGCAGATCACGGTGCGCGTCAACCCCGGTGGCGCACTGACCGACATCCAGCTGGGCCGTGGGGTCCGCGACCGGGACCCGGAGGAACTGGCCCGGGCGATCATGGACTGCTACCGCAAGGCGCAGCGCTCGGCGGCCGGCCAGATGGTGCAGGTGATGCAGGAGTTCCTGGGGGACACCGCCGCCTTGGACCACGTGAAGTCCCAGCTTCCGCACGGCTACGCCGGTGACGGGCAGGACGAGGAGGAGGCGGACCGCCCCGGCCGCCACTTCGATGACGACGACTTCGGCAACAACACCCTGATGAGGTGAGCATGTCCGGCCTGCTTAACACCGACCCCGACCAGGTGCGGGAACACCAGAAGGCGATCAAGGAGCTGGCCAAACGCGCCCACACCGCCACCGAGGCGGCCGGAATCGCGCTCAACTCCAACGCCTTCGGCATCTTCGGCCAGTTCCTGGCCATGCATGTCATTGCAACCGGCGAGCTGGCCAAGGGCGTGCTGGGCGGCACCGCGCTGACGCTGGACGCCGTCGACGGGGGCCTGGGCCTGACCGCCGAGGGCTACGAACTCGTGGAGAACGTCAACGAGAAGCTGTTCGGGGAGGGCGGCCGGTGACCGAGAACAACCTCGTCGCACAGCAAGAGGACAAGTACTCCTCGCCAACGGCGGGAAGCGGCGCCATCGACAGCGTGTTCACCGCCAACGACAAGGTGAAGGACGGCGAGTGGGCCGAAGGGCTGATCAATGCCGGTATCGGTGGCATCGAAATACTCGCCTTGGCCGCCGATCCGCTCGCCGGGCTGGCAGCAGCCGGAGTTGGTTGGGCGATCGAGCACGTACCGTTCCTGCGTGAGCCGTTCGACGCGCTGATGGGCTCTCCGGAGGCCATCAAGGCCGTCTCCCAGACCTGGCAGAACATCGCCGGAGAAATGAAGAAGATCGCCGACGACTACCGTTCGGCGGCCAAGGGCACCGAAGGATTCTGGGACGGTGCCGCAGGAGGCGCCTACCGCGGGATGGCCGGAGCACATGCCACCGGCGTCGAGGGCGTCGGAGCTCTCGCCGATGGAATGGCCGGCGCCGTGGCGGGCGCCGGTAGCGTGGTCGCGGCGGTCCGGGCGATCGTCCGTGACCTGATCGCCGAAGCGGTCGGGAAGATCATCGCCAAGGCCATCGAGTGGGGTGTGGCGGCTGTCGCCACGGCGGGCCTTGCACTCGGCGGCGCCATCGCCGACATCATTGCCACCGCGGTCGTATGGGCCAACAAGATCAGTAAGTTCATGAAGCGCCTGGGCACCGCGCTGACGAACCTGATGAAGCGACTGGACGACCTCGGCAGCGGCGGCAAGGCGGCGAGGGAGGCGATGGAGAAGTTCGTCCGTAACGCGCAGAACCCCGGCAAACTGGACTTCGGTGACTTCGGGCCGAACATCCACGGCGATCTGAAGCTGACCTTGAAGAAGCCCACGTTCACGCCCGGTGCCGACAGTGGTGTGACCAAGCTGGGCCTCGAGACGGCCCGAGAGTCGGCCAAGATCGACAACACGCTCAACCCGCCTCAGGAAGAGAAGTGACATCCGGCAAGCTAGGTACGAACAGCTGAGAGGATGACGCGCTGTGCGGTACCTCTTCCTCGCCGGCCGGGCCCTCAGGATGGTGCTCGGCCTGTGTCTCGCGTTGCTGGTGTTGCTGCTCGGCTTCACCTTGAGTACGTGGGCGGGTGAGACGGCGTCCAACGGCAAGCGTGGATCGGCAACCGTGGAATCGTGCGAGTCCGAAGGGCCGGTGAGTACCCAGGGACTCGGCTACTGGCGCCGCTGCCAGGTCTCGGTGGCCTGGCAGGACGGAACCCGGAGCGAACACAGTGTGAGTTCCGGGCAGGGGTTTCATGATGCGCCGGTAGGCAGCGCGATCGAGGTGCGCTACGCCAGGAAGACCTCGAGTCTCGACAGGTACGTCATCCAGGCCGAGGGGCCGTCATGGTTCCGAGAGGTGATCGTCGGCAAGGGCCTGGGGCTCATTGGTGGCTTCGTCGGTGCTGGAATCACCGCGTTGTTCGCGCTCGTGCAGCTTGTTCCCAAGCACAGGCGCCCCTCGTTCCGCAAGCTGTGGCGGGAAGCCGAGGAGGAAGAGAAGCGCAAGGAGGCCGAGGGGAAGGCGCGGGTCGCCCAGGCGCCGCCGGTGCCGTGGCGGCAGCCGGAGCAGCCCGGGCAGGAGAAGCCGGACCGCCGTTCCTGAACCGCTCAGGTGAGGACGCCGGCGAGCGTGCGGGCGACCAGGTCCGACACCGCGGGTTCAGCCGCCCGGCGGTCAGCGTCGACCAGGCCGATCCGGGTGCGGCGGTCCAGCACGTCGCCGGCGTCCAGCGCGCCCTCGTGCCGCACGGCCCACACCACCTCGGCGGCCGTCACCGGGCAGCCCGCAGCCACCGTCTCGGCAAGGTCCGGGTCGATCTCGGCGAGCGCGGACAACCGCGGCGCCTCCATGCCGTACCGGGCGACAAGGCGTTCTTCCGCCTCCACGGTCGCCAGCCGGTCGTGCGGTCCGGCGCCGACGAGCGGGACATGGGCGGTGCGCGACGGGCCGGCGATGAGCCCGCGGCGTTCGATCGCCGTGTCCACCGCATCCGCGGCCATTTTCCGGTAGGTGGTGAGCTTGCCGCCCACGATGGTCACGACACCGTCCTGCGAGGTGAGTACCGCGTGCTTCCGGGAAAGATCAGCCGTGCGATCCGATCCGGTGTCCAGCAAGGGGCGCAGGCCCGCAAACGTGCCCAGCACCTCGGAACGAGGGATCCGTTGGGACAGCGCCGAGGACGCGACCGCAAGCAGGAAGTTCACATCGGACTCGGGAACCGCCGGTACCGCGGGAACGGGTCCGGTCACCGGCTCGTCGGTCAGCCCCAGATACACCCGCCCATCCTGTTGCGGCAGAAGGAAAACGAACCGGTTCCGCTCGCCGGGTACGGGCACCATCAGCGCCGCACCGCCAACCCCGATCGCCTTCCCGTCGAGCACGAGGTGGGAACCGCGGGACGGGCGAAGCCGCACACCCGGCACGAGTTCGTCGGCCCACACGCCGGTCGCGTTCACCACCGCCCGGGCGCGCACCGTGAACCGTCGCCCGGTGCGTTCGTCCTCGGCATCGGCACCGTCACCGGTCAGTTCGGTCACCCGGGCACGCGTGATGATTCGGGCACCGAAACCCGCCGCGGTGCGGGCAAGCGCCACGACGAGCCGCGCGTCGTCGACGAGCTGGCCGTCGAAGGAAAGCAGACCACCCCGCAAACGGGTACGGCGCAAGCCGGGCACCAGCGCCAACGCCTCGGCAGCCGGCACTCGCCTCGGCCGTGGCAGGACCTTGCTCGGTGTGCGGGCAGCGCGGCGCAGCCCGTCACCGGCAACCAAGCCGGCGAACAGCAGTGCCTCGTCCCTGGGTCGCAGCTCCGGGTGCAGCGGGATGAGCTGGGGAAGCGCGCGGACCAGGTGCGGAGCGGTGCGCGTCATCAACACACCTCGCTCGACCGCGCTCTCGTGCGCGAGCGCGATGTCGCCGTGCGCGAGGTAACGCAGCCCACCGTGCACGAGCTTGCTCGACCAGCGGGACGTGCCGAAGGCAAGGTCGTTCGCCTCCAGCAACGCCACGGACAGCCCCCGGGACGCGGCGTCCAGCGCGACCCCGGCGCCGGTGACACCGCCCCCGACAACGAGCAGGTCGACCGGTGCCCCGTCGGCCAGCGCCGCCAGCTCGGCCGCCCGGCGCCCGGCGTTGAGCGAGGTGGCACGCAGGGAGCCCGCGGGTAGGGGAGTGGTCATCGCCGGCCCTCCTCGGGATCGGGACGCAGGGCGGCGTCCAACTGGTGGGTCAGCTCGGCCAGCAACTTCTCGACAGCGATGCCGTCGGAGCAAGCTGGGCGTTGGGACAGCACGACCGACTGGGTGGTGAGGAAGAGCAGCCGGGCCTGTGCGGCGGGGTCGCTGGCGCGCACCGAACCGTCGGCGTGGCCCGCGGTCACCTGCTCTCGGAGGAACTGCTCGGCGAGCCGCTGCGTGCTACCGACGCGCTCGACGAGATAGGGGAGGAGCAGCTCCGGGTCGATGTCGAGCACCGTGCGCAGCAGCGGGTCCGCCATCAGTCGCCGAACCGCGGCGACGGCTCCCGTGACCAGCCGCTCACGTGCGCTCGCACCCGCCGGCACACTCGCCGCCGCGATGTTGAGCAGTGCGCCGAACTCCCTGGTCATCAGCCCGGCGACCAGGGTCCGGACGTCGGGGAAGCGCCGATAGAGGGTCATCCGGCTCACCCCGGCCCGACGTGCGACGTCGGTCAGCGTCGTGCGGCGGACCCCGACGGCCAGCACACACTCCCGGGCCGCGTCGAGCAGGGCGTCGTCGTCGACCCGGTTGGCTGGGACGCGGGTGACCGGGGCCACTGCATCACTGTGACGTTGAGACGTCATGTGTCACACTGTAGCGGTGACCGAGGGCATCGACCACACCCTGCGGGACCGGTGGACCCCCTCCGGGGAGGCCACCGCGCTACCCGGACACGCCACCCGGTGGCTCCGCGCCCGCACGGGGCTGGATCCGGCCGACACCCCTGCCGCCCCGGCCTCCGTGCTCGCCGTTGCGGACTCGGCGCTGTCCGAGCCGGCTCGCGCCGCGCTCGCCGAGGTGGTGGGCGAGCCGAACGTGTCCACCGACCGCCAGGCCCGGCTGGGACGGGCCGGCGGGCTGTCCTACCTGGATCTCCTCCGCAGGCGCTCCGGTGCCGAACTGGCGGTCCCGGACGCCGTCGTGCTTCCGAACAGCCCGGCGGAGGTGCAGGGGGTCCTCGAGGTCTGCGTCGAGCACGACCTCGCCGTCGTTCCCTTCGGTGGCGGTACCTCCGTCGTGGGCGGGGTGACCGCCCTGCGGGGTGACAAGCGGGCGGCGGTCGCGCTCGATCTGGCCCACCTGGACCAACTGGTCTCCGTTGACCCGGTGTCCCGGATCGCCGTCCTGCAGGCCGGTGTCCGCGCCCCGGAAGCGGAGCGCCTGCTCGCGGCGCACGGCTTCACCCTCGGCCACTTTCCGCAGTCGTTCGAGCGCGCGACCATCGGGGGCTTCGCCGCGACCCGGTCGGCCGGTCAGGCGTCGTCGGGATACGGCCGGTTCGAGGACATGGTCGAGGGCATCCGAATGGCGACCCCGAGCGGGGAATGGCGGCTCGGCGCCGCGCCCGCCTCCGCCGCCGGCCCCGACCTGCGCCAGCTCGTGGTCGGCAGCGAAGGTGCCTTCGGTGTCATCACCGAGGTCACGGTGCGGGTGCGCCCGGTGCCGACCGCGCGTCGGTACGAGGGTTTCGTGCTCGACGGCTGGGAGCGCGGCGTTGCCGCGGTCCGGGCCATGGCACAGTACCGGGGGCTCGCCGATGTCACCCGACTGTCCGATGTGGACGAGACCGAGGTGTCGCTGGCGCTTTCCGGTGGCCTGAGGACAGCGGCGTTGCGGGCCTACCTCAGGGCGCGCCGCGTCCGGCGGCCGTGCCTCCTCATCCTCGGCTGGGAGGTGGAGGACGGGCGGGAGCTGGCGTGGAAGCGCATGGCGTCGCTTCGCGTGCTCCGCGAGTTCGATCCGGTGACGTTGGGTCGGACCGCCGGTGAGTCGTGGCGGCACAAGCGGTTCGCCGGTCCACGACAACGCGACGCCCTGCTCGACATCGGCGTGTGCGTGGAGACGCTGGAGACAGCCACACACTGGTCACAGATTGCGGCGTTGTGGAGTTCGGTCCGTGGCGCTCTCGTGGGCTCCCTGACCACCGAGAACCGGTGTCCCGTCGTGATGTGCCACATCTCGCACGCCTACGAAACGGGCGCCTCGCTCTACTTCACAGCGATCGTGCCGCGCGATCCGGTGGATCCGGTCGGCCAGTGGCAGCAGGCCAAGGCCGCCGCCTGCAACGCCATCGCCGCACACAACACGGCGTGGGGCGGCCCCACCGGCACCATCACCCACCACCACGCGGTCGGTACCGACCACCGGCCGTGGCTGGAAGGAGAGATCGGCGCGGTGGGTGCCGAGGTGCTCGCGGCGGTCAAGGAACGTCTCGATCCCACCGGCATTCTCAACCCCGGGAAGCTCGTCCCCGGCTGCGACCAGAACGGGGGACGAGCCAACTCCACCTGAGATCTCCTCGGTGACAGGAACGGCAACACGGACCGGGCCCACTCGCTCCACCGGAATGCTCAGCGGGTGGTGGAAGACGTTGTCCGGGTAGTGCTTGCGCCCTTCCCAACGTCACTGGCGATAACCGCTGAGGAACTGGCCGATCCGGGTGATGGCGGCTTCCAGGTCCTCCACGTGTGGCAGGGTGACGATGCGGAAGTGGTCCGGCCGCGGCCAGTTGAACCCGGTTCCCTGCACCACCAGCAGCTTCTCGGCGAGCAGCAGGTCGAGCACGAACTTGGCGTCGTCGCGGATGGGGTGCACCTTCGGATCGAGCCGGGGGAACGCATAGAGAGCGCCCATCGGCTTCACACACGAAACGCCCGGGATCTGGTTCAGCAGCTCCCAGGCGCGGTTCCGTTGTTCCAGCAGCCGGCCACTGGGCAGCAGCAGGTCGTTGATGCTCTGGTGCCCGCCCAGAGCCGCCTGGATCGCGTGCTGCGCCGGCACGTTCGGGCACAGCCGCATGTTGGCCAGGATCTCCAGGCCGTCGATGTAGCTGCGGGCGTGCTGCTTCGGGCCGGAAACCGCCATCCACCCGGACCGGAAACCCGCGACGCGGTGGGTCTTGGACAGCCCGCTGAAGGTCAGGCACAACACGTCCGGTGCCAGCGAGGCCGTGCAGGTGTGGGTGGCGCCGTCGTAGAGGATCTTGTCGTAGATCTCGTCGGAGAACAGCACAAGGTTCTGCCGCCGGGCCAGCTCCACGAGCTCGACGAGCAGCTCACGCGGGTAGACGGCACCGGTCGGGTTGTTCGGGTTGATCAACACCAGCGCCTTGGTCCGGTCGTTGATCCGGCCGGCGATGTCGGCGATGTCCGGCAGCCAGCCGGCCTGCTCGTCGCACAGGTAGTGCACCGGTCTCCCGCCGGCCAGCGTGACCGCGGCTGTCCATAGTGGATAGTCCGGCGCCGGAATCAGCACTTCGTCACCGTTGTCCAGCAACGCCTGCAGCGACAGCACGATCAGCTCGGAAACACCGTTGCCCAGGTAGACGTCCTCGACGTCCAGACCGGTGACACCGCGCGCCTGGTAGTGCTGCACCACGGCGCGCCGGGCGGGGAGGAGGCCCTTGGCGTCGCTGTAGCCGGTCGCGGAGGACAGGTTGCGGACCACGTCCCGCAACACCTCGTCCGGTGCGGTGAACCCGAACGGCGCCGGGTTGCCAATGTGCAGCTTGAGGATGTGGTGCCCCTCCTCCTCGAGCCGCTTCGCGTGCTTGAGCACCGGACCGCGGACGTCGTAGCAGACGTCGGCGAGCTTGCTCGACTGCGTGATCTGCATGTCGGTGCCTTCCTCCCAGGGGCGCTGCTTGGTTCTACCAAGTGTCCACTTGGAAAGTCCAACCGGGTGGGTAGGCTGTCGGCGTGCCGCGTCGCAGTTACGACCAGTTCTGCCCGATCGCCCGCGCCCTGGACCACCTCGGCGAACGGTGGACGCTGCTCGTCGTGCGCGAGTTGCTCGGGGGTGCCCGGCGCTACAGCGAGCTGCTCGCCGACCTGCCCGGGGTGAGCACGGACGTGCTGGCCGCGCGGCTGAAGGAGATGGAGCGGGACGGTCTGGTCGCCCGCCGCCGGGCCGGCCGGTCGCCGGCCCACGTCTACGAGCTGACCCCGGCCGGCCACGAGCTGGGCCCGGTGCTCACCGCCCTCGCCGGTTGGGGCGGTGCGCGGCTCGGCGAGCGCCGCTCGACGGACTCACTCCGCACCCACTGGCTCGCGCTTCCCCTCGCCGGGATCCTCCGGCCGTGCCTGGGCGACGCCGGCACGGCCGAGGTGCGGGTCGGTGACGCATCCCTGGTCCTGCGGTTCGAAGGCCCGAGGACCAGCTACGTCGACGGCCCGGCAGGGCAGGCCGACGTGGTGGTGACGATGGACTCCGAAACCGCCACCGCCCTGGTCACCGGCCGACTCGCCTGGGCCGACGCGGTGGCGACGAATCAGGTGATGGTCCACGAGAGGGTACCGGCCTAGTTGTGGCCTAGTTGCGTGAGTAGCCGTGTGTCAGTACCGGATCGACGTGCTCACCCGACACCGCACAGCCGCTTGATGCGGGCAACGACACCACCGCCAGCGCCGATCCGAGGAGCCGCGAGCCGGTCGTTGATGACGGATCCGTTGACCAGTGACAGCCCGCCCACAGATCCTCGTCCGGAAGGTGCTTTCGCTACTCCCGGACCTTTCACTGTCCACATCGCACTGCTCTGCCGGGTGCGGTGCTACCTGATGGACATCCCGCCCCGTACGTCGATGCTGGTGACCCCCCTCGGGCTGGAACACCTGCCGCTCGGCGTCACGGACGTCACCCGGAACGTCACCGAGTCATTGGTGAACTCACCGCCCGTCACGGTGCCAGCGGCCGTTCGCCCTCCGACGTCGAGCCGATCGAGACGCAGTGCGGATGTTTTCCCGTTGTCCCAGGCGACGTTCGCGGGCACGCTGGCCTGTCCGCGCCTGCAGTCGACGGTCGCGCTACCGGAGCCGGTGACGGTTCCACCACGGATACCTTCGTTGCCTGTGCACCCGCTCATCTCGCCGTTCGCCACCATGACGCGCACTTCGCGCTGGTTGTCGGTGACGCCCGGTGCGAACTCGAGGACGGCGGTGAAAGCACAGTTCAGGCGAGGATCCTCGGGGCTCGCCGTGGCGGAGACCGGCAGTGCCGCGACCATCACGACGGCGATCCCCACGGCCAGCAGCTGTCGGAGTGCGGAAGCCATGCGTCCCTTCCCTTCACCTGACCGTCGCCGCGGTGCTCTCCGGCGATGACGAACCGCCCTCGGTGGAGAGTGGACCCGACCCGGGTCGCCGGCCATCGGGAGTAGCCCGCTCCGACGAACACTGATCGGGTGATAACGCGCGATGGCCCGGCCACAGGGGCCGGGCCATGTTCCGCGCTCACCGGGCTGACCGTGGGAAACGGCCGCGCACCGGTGCCATCAGGCGCGGTCGGCGAGCTTCACGACCATCTTGCCGATGTTCTGCCCGCGCATCATGCCGAGGAAGGCGTCGGCCGCGTTCTCCAGGCCCTCCACCACGGTCTCGCGGAACGTGATCTTCCCCTCGCGCAGCCAGCCCCCGACCTCGCGCAGGAACTGTTCCTGCAGGTCGTCGTGGTCGCCGACGATGAACCCCCGGACCGTCAGCCGGTTCCGGACGATGTTCTGCAGGTTGCGCGGTCCCGGCGGCGGCTCCACCGCGTTGTACATCGAGATCATCCCGCAGGCCGCCACCCGACCGAACGTCCGCAACGCGCCGATCGCGGCCTCCAGATGCTCGCCACCCACGTTGTCGAAGTAGACGTCGATCCCGTCCGGCGCGGCCTTGCGCAGCTGCTCGTGCACCGGGCCATCCTTGTAGTTGAACGCCGTGTCGAAGCCGAGCTCCTCCACCAGGAACTTGACCTTCTCCGCGCTCCCGGCCGAGCCGATCACCCGGGCGGCGCCCTTCAGCTTCGCGAGCTGGCCGACCAGCGAGCCGACCGCCCCCGCCGCGCCGGAGACGAACACCACATCGCCCTCGCGAAGCTCGGCGATCCGCAGCAGGCCCGCGTACGCGGTGAGACCGGGCATCCCGAGCACGCCCAGGTAGGCGCCCAGCGGCGCGGCGTCCGGGTCGACCTTGGCCGTGCGGGCCGGATCGAGCAGGGCGTAGTCGCGCCAGCCGAGGGCGTGCAGGACGACGTCACCGGGACGCAGGGCATCGGACTCGGACGCGACCACCTCACCTACGGCGCCACCCTCCAGCGCCTTGCCGACCTGGAACGGCTCGACATAGGAGGGCCCTTCGTGCATCCGGCCCCGCATGTAGGGGTCCACGCTCATCACCAGGTTGCGGACCAGCACCTGGCCCGGGCCCGGCGCCGGCACCTCGGTCTCGACCAGGTCGAACGTCTCGGGGGTCGGCCAGCCCGTGGGCCGGTGGGCCAGCCGCACCTCGCGACCGGTAGTGGGCAGCGACATCGCAGCCTCCGAAGGAGCTAGTTTGTCATCGACTGACAAAAGACACTATATGCCTGAAGGCAGGTGCTGACATAAGGCAGACTGGGCGGGTGAGTGTGCGAGCCGAACCAGCCAGCCTGCGGGAGCGCAAGAAGCAACGCACCCACGCGGCGCTCGTCGACGCCGCGGTGCGGCTCTTCCGGGCCCGGGGCTACGACGCCACGACCGTGGAGGAGATCGCCGCCGCGGTCGAGGTGTCGCCGCGCACCTTCTTCCGGTACTTCGACGGCAAGGAGGAGGTCGCGCTCGCCCCGTTCGTCGAGTTCGACCGGCTGCTGGTGGACGCGCTGGCCGACCGGCCGGCCGCCGAGCGACCACTTCCCGCGCTGCGCGCCGCCTACGAGACATCGCTCACCCACCTGGCCGGCGACCGTGGCGTGCTGGACCGCTTCCTCACCGCGCACTTCCTCACCGGCCAGACCCCGGCACTGCTCGCCGGCCGGCTGCGCCGGCAGGCCGACACCGAGCGGCTGCTGGCGGCCGAGATCGCCCGCCGCTGCGGCACCGGGGACGACGACGTCCGGCCGCACCTGCTCGTCCAGCTGGTGTTCGCGGCGGCCCGCGTCGGGTTCGAGACCGGGTGCCGCCGCGGGGTGCTCGACCAGCCGGAGAAACTCGCGGCGAGCGTGGTGCACGCCCTCGACCTTGCCACCGCCGGGCTCACCCGGCATTGGGGCGAGCCCTGGGCCTGACCGCCGCCAGACAGGATCAGGGGTCGGCGCGGTCACACCGCGGAGCCGGAAACCGGCACAACTCACCTCCGTCGGATCCGCAGGAACGGCCGGGCGTGCAACGCGTCGTCCAGCGCCTGGCGGGCGCGTTCGATGCGGCGGTCGAGCACGTTGAGGCTGGGTGGCCCGGCGGCCTCGTCGAGGGCAGCGACCTCGGCGGCACGCTGCGGCGCCAGGTCCTCGATCCGCGGCAGCGGCTTGATCTTCATCCACCGCTGCTCCCACAGCGCGGCCACGGCCGACTCCCACTGCGCGCCGGCGATGACCCGCACCAAGCGCTCCCGCTCACCGGCGTGCAGCAGCTCCTGCCGGGAGCGGGCGACCGCCCGCTCCAGCTCCGTGGCCCGCTCCCGGTCCCGCTGCCGCTCGCGCTCCACCAGCTCGGCCACCCGTCCGGTGATCTCCTTGTACCGCTGCGCCGCCGATCCCGGGCCCGTCACAGGTCCTCCTCACCCCACTCGACCCCGTTTCCCGCACCGAAAGGGATGACCACCTCAGGGCGGGTGTGCGCGAACCGGTCGAAGAACAACCCCCGCCCCGGCCGCGGCGACCAGCCGATCAGCTGGCCGGCGGCCAGTGCGGTCAGCTCCGTGCCGTGCACGTCGAACGCCACCCACGCCCCGATGTCGTCCAGCCCACCCAGGCTGAAGGTCGACTTCAGCCGCTGTACGCCGCGCCACCAGCCGACGGTGTGGGTGCCCAGCTCCGGGCCGTGCCGGAGCACCTGGCGCAGACTGTCCACACCGGACTTCAGCGATCCCGGTTCCTTCTTCTCCAGCAACGACTGCGCGGCATCCACCGCGTACAACACCAGGTAGTGCGGGCGGTCCCGATCCCCGCCGGAACTGGACAACCGCGCGGTCAGGCGCTCTGATATCTCGTCCAGGAAGCCTCGGATTCCGTCCAGGTCCACCAGGTCGGCGTCGTGCCCGGACTCCTTCAACTCCCGCTGCAGCCGCTGTCCGGGACCGAGCGCATCGTCGACCAGACACGCGATGGTGAACAGTGCGTCGCCGGGACTGTGTTGCCGTGCCAGGGACAGCGCGGCAGAGGCGAGGACGCGACCCGCGTCGCGCACCGCGGAGCCCAGGGTGGCCACGTTGCGCCCGGGGCTGCGCGCGAGGGTCGTCCTCGCGGCGCTCCCGGCCACGTCGATGACTTGCCCCAGCAACACGACGGGCGCCTGACGCCGGCCGGGCTCGAGCGCCCGGAAGTCCGCCAGCTCGGCCAGGTGGGGAACGTGGCTGCCGTCGAACAGCCGGGGCTCGGCCAGCCCGGGATGCCGGGCCCGCCACAGCTCGGCCTGCAGGACGTCGAAGGTGCCCCGGCGGGTGGCGTCAGGGATGCGGGCCACCTGGTTGCCCAGCCGGACCCCGGACTCGTGGTTGACCACGGCGTGCCGGCGCGGCAGCTCCATCGCCACCTCGTTGTTGTCCGCCAGCACCCGCCGCGCCTTCGGCAGCGCCACCCGCAGGATGAACTGCTCGAAGATCGCCGGCTTTCCCCAGAACGCCTCGATACTGGACACATCCTGGCTGGACAACACCAGGTGGATTCCCTGCGACCGCCCGCGCCGCGCCACGTCCTCCAGCAGCGCCACCGCCCGGCTGGTCACCCCGTCCCGCTCGGCGAACAGGTACTGGAACTCGTCGATCACGGCGACGATGCGCGGCCAGCGCCCCGTCGGGTCCTCGGCCCGCAACTCCTCCAGCTTCGTCACCTCGTGCTGCTTGGCCGCGTCCGCCCGCCGCCGCATCTCGTGGGTGAGGAACCGCAGCAACGCCAACCCGAACTCGCGGTCGGTGTTGACGTTCACCCCCACCAGGCGGGCATGCGGCAGCCAGCTCGGATCCTTACGACCCGGCGTGAACTGGGCGAAGGAGACACCCTCCTTGAAGTCCAGCAGATAGAGCTCCAGCTCGTCGGGGGAGTAGCGGGCGGCGAGACCGCCCAGCATCGCATAGAGGAAGTTCGTCTTGCCGGACCCGCTCGGCCCCCCGACGAGAACGTGTGGCGACGCGTCACCCAACGTCAACCACACCTGCTGGCCGTCGTAGTACCCGATCGGCGTCTGCAGACCTGTCGTGGACCTGGCGTTCCACCGCTCGCCGGGCAACAGGTCCGTGAAGGCGCAGACCCGGCTCCGCCGCTGGATCGCGTCCTCGGTGATCAGGCCGACAGCCCGGGAGGTTCGCTCGCGCGGCGCCGGTGGGTCGATGTACACCGTGGCGTGCGGGCCGGTCATCGTGCTGCGACCCCTGTTGCCCTCGGCGAGCTCGATTGTCTCAAGAGGACTGTTCACCGTGATCGGAATGTCCACAATGATCAGTTGGATGCCGCAGTCCAAGCCGTTGCGGGCAATTCGCTGCAGCTTCTGCTGCGCATCATCCTTGAGACGCTCGTGGTTGCCGAAGAGAACCGCGATCCGCCACGGTTCGGTGCGCCGGCCCGTCGCGGCCTGCAGCGCACGCAACGAGGGGTGCCCGTCCACCAGCACGCTGGTGTGGATCCGACGGATGTGCTCGGCGAGATCGTCGAGAAGCACGTTGAGCTGGGTCGGGTCGTGCACGGTGAGCAACCCGGAGCGGGTGAGCGGGTAGAGCCCCGGCAACGCCCCGGTGAGCTGGCCGACGTCCCACACGTGCACCTGGACGCAACCCGGCTGGAAGTAGCTCAACACGCGCAGCAGCAGCCCCTCGATGAGCCCCTCGGCCGCCACGCGACTGTTGTGGTTGGTGCTGACATACAGGTGTGCGGCGTCCAGGAACGGCACCGCCAGCGGGAACTCCTCCCGCGTCGGCGCATGGTCCACCACCGCGGTGCCGACCCGCCACAGCTGGGGAACCGGCGCGGTGGCCTCGGCCCGCCCCACCTGCGCGAGCCAGCTCTCCCACGGTTGGCCGGCGGCGCCGGGCGCGGACCGGGCGACCAGCTCGGCGAGCTCCACCGGGGCGTGCCCGGTCCAGCCGGCGAACGCCCGCTCCCGGTCGGCCAGTGCGCGGCGCAACACCGGAGCCAACACGGGGTTGTCGCGCGCGGCGGCGAACCGGGGATCGGTGCGAACGGTGTCGACCCCCTCCTGCCGCACCCACAGCTCGAACACCTCCCGGGCATGGCGCATCGCGGCCCTGGCCCGTTCGGTCGCGGCGGCGGTCAGCGATGTCGCCACCGCGGTGCGGAACTCCCCGAATGCCTGCTCGATCCGCCTGCGCCGCTCGTGACGCCTCTCCACGACCCACCTCGCCGCTCGTCGCCGGGCCCGGGCGGGCGCGCCCCGGCACCCGTGATCAAGTTATCCGGTGTGGTCGGACCGCGCCCGTCACAGTTGGCTGGTGTAGGCGTCGAGGCTGGCCAGCGTCGTGGTGATCACTCGCAGCGCGTCGTCGAGACGGTCGCGGGCCGCCGGCAGCTCGGGTGGGGTCAGTGGTTCCGGGTGATACCGCCCCACGTCGGCGAACACCCCGTGCGACTCCGCGAGCAGCGCCTGCGCCGACCGGGCGGAGGAGTATGCCTCGCACAGGTGTTGCCGCACCCCCTCCAACGCCACCCGCAGCTCCGCGACGGAGGACACCGTCACAACCGGTTCGCGTAGCTCTCGGCGCTGGACATCGCGGAACTCACGCTCTGCTGCACCTCGTTGATGCCGCGCAGCGCCTGGGCGAACATCGCGTTGATCTGCTCGGCATCGCTCTGCGTGCTGCCCTCGGCAGCCGCGGCGAACGCGGTCTGGGCCTGTTCGATCGCGGTCGCCGCCTGCTGCAGGGCACCGATGCTCTCCGATGCCTTGTCGTTGGCAAGGGAGATCCCGGCCCGTACCTGCTCGACGCTCGCCATCTCGACCCACGCTCCCCGACCGCGACCCGTGGTGGCTGGGCCGCATCGATTCCGACGCTAGTACCGCCGTGCCCCGGCGCAAGCGAGATCGTCTCATCGGGGGTCCCCCTTACCCCGGGCAGGGGCAGCTCGCGCAACTAGTAATAAGTTTCCCGACTTTCGTTGCCTTGTGCCATACGGTGACAGCATGATCACAATCCGTCGACCGCATCGTCGGCGGAAGGGACGCTTCGACATGCGTAAACGCCCCACGTTCACGCGGATGGCGGTGGCCTGCGCGGCGGTTGCCATGCTCGCCACCACCGGCCAGGCCAGTGCCGAGCCGGCCACTACGGCTTCGCCGGGGTCATCACCCCCGGAGCTGATCCACGTCACCGGGACGGACGAGGACCCCGTTACTCTGGCCACCCGGCTGGCCGAGCGCGGTTTCGACGTGGTCGGCCGCGAGGGCGCCGAGGTGGTCGTGCTCGGCACCGACCGGACCCGGGTGGAGTTGGGCCGCGAGGGCGCCAGGACCGTGCGCAGCCGGCCCGTGCCCCGGGCCGCCGGCACCAACGAGCGCGGCCGCTATCCGCTGCCCAGGCGGCTTTCCGGGCGCGAGTACCCGACGTACTACGGCGGCTACCGGACGGTGGAGGCCTACCACCGGTTCGTCGCCGACGTGGCGCAGCGCTACCCCGACCTGACGCGCCGCGTCGAGTACGGCGACTCCTGGAAACGTTCCCGTGACCTGGGCGCGGGCAACGACCTGGAAGCCCTGTGCATCACGGCGACGGCGCCGCTGGGTTGCCGGACCCGCCCCGAGTCGGCCAAGCCGCGGTTGCTGGTGATGGCGCAGATCCACGCCCGCGAGGTCACGACCAGCGAGATGGCCTGGCGGCTGGTCAGCCACCTCCTCGACGGCTACCGGACGGACCCCGAGGTGACCGCGGTGCTGCAGGGCACCGAGGTCTGGGTGGTGCCGCAGGTGAACCCGGACGGCATCGAGACCGTCCAGGAGGGCCTGGCCAGCGGCGACGTGAGCATCACCAGCAAGGCGTGGCAGCGCAAGAACCTCAACGACACCAACTCGGCGGAGCCGTGTTCCGGGCCGTGGCAACGCTCCCAGGAGGGCATCGACCTCAACCGCAACTGGGACAGCCACTGGAACCAGACCGGGGTCTCGCGGGAGCCGTGCTCGCTGGTCTACAACGGTCCCGAGGCCGCCTCCGAGCCGGAGGTCTCCAGCCTGGCGGGGCTGTTCGAGCGCCTGTTCCCCGACCAGCGCGGGCCTGGCGAGGACGATGCGGCCCCACCCACCACGCGTGGTGCGATGATCACCATCCACACCTACGGCAACCTGGTCCTCTTCCCCTGGGGGACCAGCAAGGACACCAAGGCACCGAACGACGCGGGCCTGCGCTCGATGGCATTCCGCATGGGCCACTTCAACGGGTACGAGGCCGGGCAGCCACCGGAAGTGCTGTACCAGTTGTCCGGGTCCACCGACGACTGGGCCTACGACAAGCTGGGAATCCCCGGCTTCACGTACGAGATCGGCTCGGGTTCGGGCGACTGCGGCGGGTTCCACCCCGCCTACCGGTGCCAGGACGCCTTCTGGGAGCTCAACCGGCCCGCGCTGATGTACGCGGCGAAGGTGGCACGCCAGCCCTACACGATGGCGCAGGGCCCGACGGTCTCGGACGTCGTGGTGCAGCGTTCCCACGGGCAGTGGGCCGCGGTGACCGCCGAGGCCGACGATGACGCCTACGGCAAGGAGGGTGTCGCCCGGCCGGCGGCCCAGAAGGTCGTCGAGGCCGAGGTGTACGTGGGCCGGGCGCCCTGGGAAGGCGGCCGGGCACAACGGATCGACGTCCGCGGCGATGGATCCACTGTGGACATCGGTGGTGTCTTCAACACTGTTGGCGACATTGGCTGGCACAGGCTGATCTACGTTCGAGCCAAGGACGCGGACGGCAACTGGGGCCCGGTGACCACCGCCTGGCTCCCGCCCCGCGTGACCGACTGAGCCATGGCTATGGGGGAGGGGCTCCGGACCGTGGTCCGGAGCCCCTTCTGCTGCCCCAGAGGGGCCGCGCGGTCTTGCGTTACGTGCTGTCTGCGCGTTGACCCTTTGGCTCGCTCGGATTTCGGGCGGATCCCATCCGACGGGCAGGCCGGCACCGGGCGCGACTGCTCCGGAGTAATCTTCTTGAGGCGCTCGTCCCGGATGTAGGTGTCGACCTTGTCCAGGTACCGATGCTGGGCGCGCAGCTCCTCGGCCCAGACTCGTCGCGGGGAGGGATATTCGCGCGGCCGGACAGCTGAGCGTGCCCGCTCCGGCCGTGCGGAGCGGGCCTCGCCGTCAGTTCAGCGGGGGTACAGGACTATCCGCCCCTGATGGCGCGGTCAGAACTGGTCGATCGAGACGTGTGCAATTTTTCCCCGA
Source organism: Longimycelium tulufanense (assembly GCF_014645795.1). Lineage (GTDB taxonomy): Bacteria > Actinomycetota > Actinomycetes > Mycobacteriales > Pseudonocardiaceae > Longimycelium > Longimycelium tulufanense. The sequence continues at coordinate 59,953 of NZ_BMMK01000033.1, forward strand.
CCACACGCGACGTACCTGAAACCACACCCCTTAGAGCGTGTCTCACTTGGTGAGTCTCTTGTAGCAGGTGAGGGCGGCGGCCAAGGTCAGAA
>NZ_BMMK01000034.1 GCF_014645795.1 Longimycelium tulufanense
CAGATCGTCCACGAGTGGAGATCATCTACCCCACCTCAACGATCTACCAAGTGAGACACGCTCTGAGCCCTTGATCGAATTCCATTAACGAGTTCGCTGAAGGTATTTCACGTGGCGAGCAGTCCGTTCTCGTGTCAGGTAGGTGAATGCCAGGGTCGACAGAAATTCGGCGGGCCAGATGATGTGAACGTACATTGCCATGTTTCGTCGACTCTCTCCTCCTCGGCCAGTCACCGGAAGAACTGCCGCAAACTCTAGTGTTTGTTGAGCGCGGTGGAAGCCGACCGGGTCTCGGTCATGCACACCTGAAACGACTTGATGTGGGCCTTGGTGACGTTCGTGGGTCGTCGGCGGCGTCGTCCGCGTCGGGGGAGTACTCCGCGAGATACCGCGCCGGCCGCGCGGCGGCGAGCAGGTAGTTGTAGTGGGTGGTCTCCGGGTAGTTCGCCGCTCGCAGATGGCGGCCCCAGTCCCGGAGCAGTCCGGCCCAGGTCATCGCCAGCCCGGCGGTGAGCCGGTCCAAGTCAGCAGGGGCATTCCTTACCTCGCCGAGTCAAGGAGTCCATGAGCGCCGTGCTTGACTCCGAAGGGCGGGCGAAGATCAAAAAAGGGGAGGGTTGAGGGTCCTCACAGGCTCTGACCTGCGAGGACCCTCCGGCTGGTCGGGACGACAGGATTTGAACCTGCGACCCCTTGACCCCGCTTTCAAGAACCATCCCAGAACCAGTCAAGAACTCCCTGCCATCGTCGATCAGGCGATTAACGGATGGCCCGGCGGGGAAAACCTCCTTCCCCAGATCAGATCTTCGTTGAACCGCCACGAGCCGGGAGGGCGGCTCCGAGCTGAGGGAGGGATGGGGTGACAGGCTTGACCACCTCGACGATGGTGATTCTGGAAGGCGGCCCGAGAGATCTGCCAAAGCGCGTCGTTCCGGGCCCGATTCTGGACGGCAGGCTGAAGATCCAGTTCCGTGGTGGCTACGAGCATTTCGAGGCGACGGACCATCGCAGGGAGACGCCGTTCGGGGTTCTCACCGTCTACGAGTGGACGTTGCGGACGGAGATGGCCGAGTAGGACGCGACGTTGGGACGGAGGATCGCCGTGAGGAGTTCGGACCGCACGTTGTTCACCAGTGAGTCGGTGACTGGAGGTGCAGGTGGCCTACGCGATCGGCAAGGCCGCGCCAGTGGGGTTGTTCGTGGAGACGTTCGGGACCGAGACGGTGGACCCGGCCAAGAGCCAGGCTGCCATCTCGGAGGTGTTCGACCTGCGTCCGGCGGCGATCATCCGGGACCTGGACCTGCCATGGGAACGCACCGACCGCGCTGACGCGTGGCGCAGCGGGCGGGTAGCTCCTCAGGCCCGCGCCAACGACACGACGACATGACCCAACTCGATCCAAGAATGTATCGGGAGACGAGGTAGCGGATGGTGACCACGGCGGGGACCACACCTGACTCCGGCGACAGGCGGTACGGCTCGGCGTTCCGTGTACCCCTGACTGACCAGGACCAGTGGTTCCTCTACGCGCCCTCCCTGCTGGGGATCCAGTTCGAGGTACGGGTGGCGGGTCGCCTGTGCCCGGAGCGGCTCCGGAAGGCGATCGTCGCCGTGACGCGACGCCATCCCCTGGCACGGGCCCGCCTCGTCCCCGGCTCCGCCCTGACCACGCGGCACCAGTGGGAGATTCCCGCGGAGGCCGGCCCTCCCCGCGTGGACGTCGTGGAGTGCGGGGGAGACGCCGCGCGGGTCGACGGGGTGCGGGTGGCCCGCTACGCCGACACGCCGTCGGTCCACGCGTCTCCTCCGTTCGCCCTGACGCTGGCCCACCGGGACGGCGGCGATCACCTCATGCTCAACCTTCCGCACGCCGTGGCCGACGGAATCAGTGCCTACCTTCTGGTTCGCGCCATCCTGTCCGCCTATCACGAGGCCGCGGACCCGGGCCCTCTCGTCACCACGTTCGACGCTCCCAGGCCCCAGGCACGCCGGACCTCCGGCCGCTGGCCGAACCAGGGATACCGGGCGCGGAAAGGCGTGCCGGTGGCGACGAATCCTGCGGGAGCGCGGAGCGGGGACCCCGACCACGGAGTGGGAATCGAGCTGGTTCGGATCGGGCGGGAGGAGACCCGCGCGCTCCTGGCCCGTCGTCGGCAGCCCACGTCGCTCAACGACGTTCTCGCGGCGGCACTGGTCGTGACCATCCGGCACTGGAACGCCGATCACGGTGGCGCCATGGGGCAGGTCAGCCTCATGGTGGCGGTCAACGCTCGGCCGCAAGACCAGAAGTACGAGGGGATTGGCAACCTCGCGACCGGTGCTGTCCTTTCGCTACCAGCGACGGTGCCGGCGTCCATGGAGCCAATGACGAAGGCGGTGACCGACCAGATGCGGCCGGTCAAGGAGAACCGTTTCGGGAGATCACCACTGGAGCCGTCCGGTGCCGTGGCGATGTTCCCCTCTGCTCTGAAGAAGGCGGTGACACCCCTGGGAATGTTATGGTTCGGACCTCCAACAGGCCTCCTTTCCAACCTCGGCACCCTGGACTGGCCCGATTTCGGGTCCGCTGCCTGTGCGGTCCGGGAGGCCTGGTTCTCACCGCCCCTCGACCCCTGGTCAGTCTGTCTCGGAGCGGCGTCGTCCTACGAGGAACTGTTCTTGGCTTTTCGGTACGACCGGGCGCGAATGGGTCCCGCCACCGCGGCGGCGTTCGCTGCCCTGTACCGCGAAGTGCTTACAGGTCCACAGTAAAGTTGTTGTGTTACAAGAAGAAAGGGCAACAGGTGCGCGCTCCTGTGCGATAACACCGAGTTGGTTCCATGGGTGGGCCAAGTTCCGCACGCCAGAGTGCGTGACAACGGCGGGCGCGCTCGGATGCGGCACGTTCCAGTCCTCATTTGAGGCTGGCGAACGCTCGGAAACGGTGACGAACGGCAGGTGTGGCGAGGGTTCCGGCCTACGCACACCTCGCTCAGCAACCGTGTGAGATGTGGAGTGAATGATGGGTGAACCCCAGACGGACGTGATGGGGCGGGACAACTCGCGGGACGAGGCGATCGTGGTCGTCGGGCTGTTCCGTCGCCTGTCCGGGGAGCCCGACGCTCGTGCTGGTGTCCCCTTCGACGCGAGCGTCATCGGTCTCTCACCGGAGGAGGCTGCGCGGCTGGGCCCGCAGCGGCGCCTCCTGTTGGAACTGGCGTGGGGGGCGCTCGAAGACGCAGGTACTCCGCCTCGTTCACTCGAAGGCACCCCGTGCGGTGTCTTCGTGGGCCCCAGCGACCACGGCCACGAGTCAGTCGCGAACTGGTTGTCCCACGCCTTGGCTCTCCACGGACCAAGCCTGACACTCGACACAGCTCGTTCCTCGGCACTCACGGCGATCCGCGAAGCGTGCCAGAAGATCCGTGCGGGGGAGTGTGTTCTCGCGCTCGCCGGTGTGGTCGGTCGCGAACCCGACCCACAGGCCCACGAGCATGTGGGGGATGAGGGTGGCGGCATTGTCGTCCTCAAGGGCTTGTCCCAGGCCGTCGCCGACGGAAACCGGATCTACTACACGATCCGGGGTACAACGCTGAAGGGTGACGCGTCGGATTCCCTGATCGAGTACGAGTTTCTTCGTTGCGCTCTCGACCAGTCCGGGACGGGACCCGGCCTCGGCGACCTGTGGCCGGGGGAGATTGGCCAGAACTCGCGGAGGGCTCTGCCCTTGGTGCCGCTGGTGTTCTCCGCGGACGACGTCACGACACTTCGGGCCCAGGCATCCAGTCTGACTGAGCTGGTGGCCTGTGAGTCTGCCCCCGAACCAGTCGACATCGGCTTCTCCCTGGCCACGGTGGACACCGAACTGCCGCACCGCGCGGTCGTCCTTGGCCAGGACAGCCGGTCGCTCGAGTCGGGCCTTACCGCTCTTGTTGCGGGTCGCGCAGCACCGCATGTTCTTCGCGGGACGGCTTTCCCACAACGGAACCTGGTGTTCGTGTTTCCGGGGCACGGATCCCAGTGGGTTGGTCTCGGACGACAGCTGTGGGAGACGTCAGCTGTGTTCCGGAGAAGCATCCAGGACTGCGCCGATGCCCTGGCCCCACACGTGAACTGGTCGCTCGTGGACGCCATCCGGGGTCGAGGTCCGGAGTCCGGCCTCGACCGGGTCGACGTGATCCAACCCGTGCTGTGGGCGGCGATGGTGTCGTTGGCCGAACTGTGGCGTTCCGTCGGGGTTCACCCCGACACGGTGCTCGGGCACTGCATCGGCGAGGTCGCGGCGGCGACCGTCGCCGGCGGCTTGTCCGTGGATGACGCCGCGCGGGTGATCGCGCTCCGTTCGCGGCTGGTGGCTCGACGCCTCGCCGGCACCGGCGGTGTCGCCGTGGTCTCGGCTCCGGCGGAGTGGGTCGAGAACCTGCTGGGCCGATGGCCGGGTCAGGTGTGGTTGGCGGGGATGAACGGCCCGTCGTCGGTCCTTGTCTCCGGCACGGCCGAGGCCGTTGCGGAGGTGCTGGCCCACTGCCGGCGGGAGGAGATCCGTGCCAGGCGGGTCGCGATGGACTACGCCTCGCACTCTCCACACGTCGAGGCGATCGCCAACGACGTCGCCGAGGGGCTTGCGGCCATCACACCCCGCCAGTCGGCAGTGCCGTTCTTCTCCTCCATGAGGGGTGCGTACGTCAACACCGCGACCCTCGATGCGGACTACTGGCACAACGAACGCGAGCCGGTGCTGTTCTACCAGTCAGTGCGAGAGTTGCTGGCCGCTGGGCACCGCGCGTTCGTCGAGGTGAGCCCGCATCCCCTGTTGACCGGTGGTGTGATCGACACCGCCGAGGAAATGGGTGTTGACGCCGTCGTCCTGGCCACCCTGCGCCGCGATGAGGGCTCAGTCGGCAGTTTCCTCTCCTCGGCGGCGGAAGCGTACGTCCGCGGTGTGCCCGTCCGTTGGTCTTCGCTCTTCACGGAACATCAGCCGCGCCGGGTCCGGCTGCCCTCGCAGTCGGTCCGAGAGGAGCGGTACCGGCCCACACCGGAGAACGACCTCGCCACCCTCGCGCCCGACGCGCTCCTAGAGCTGGTGCGCACGGAGGTCGCCATGGTCCTCGGCCAAACCGGGCCCGCGGACATCACACCGTCGACCACCTTCACCGAACTCGGGTTCGACTCGGCCCGGGCAGTGGAACTGCGACGGCGCCTGAGCGAGGTCCTGGGCCTGTCCCTGCCCACGACGCTGGTGTTCGACCACCCCACTCCGTCCGCGGTGGCGGAACACCTGGCTGACCGCCTCCGGGGTTCCGGTGACGGGAACGAGCGGACGCCCCCAGCTTCCCCGAGCGCCGACGAGCCGATCGCGATTGTCGCGATGAGCTGCCGTCTCCCCGGTGGGGCTTGCTCGCCGGAGGAGATGTGGCGGCTCGTCGCGAACGCCGAGGACACCATCGCCGCGTTCCCGACCGATCGCGGCTGGTGCGTCGAGGACGTGGACGTTCCCTGCGAGGGTGGCTTCCTGAACGACGCGGCCGAGTTCGACGCGGAGCTATTCAAGGTCAGCCCACGTGAGGCGGTCGCGATGGACCCGCAGCAGCGGCTGGTCCTGGAGGCGTCGTGGGAGGTGCTCGAACGGGCCGGGTTCGACCCCACCTCGGTGCGCGGTTCCCGCACCGGCGTGTTCGTGGGCGCCATGAGCCAGGACTATGGGCCGCGCCTGGGTGAGGGCTCCGACGACGTCCGGGGCCTCCTGCTGACCGGGAACAGCCCGAGCGTGATCTCGGGCCGGGTGGCCTACACCTTCGGCCTGGAAGGCCCCGCCGTCACGGTGGACACGGCGTGTTCGTCATCACTGGTGGCGCTGTACCTGGCCGCGCAGGCGCTGCGGAACGGCGAGTGCGACCTAGCCCTGGCCGGCGGAGTGACCGTGATGGCCACGCCGGGCATGTTCGTCGAGTTCGCCCGTCAGGGCGGGCTGGCGCGGGATGGTCGGTGCAAGGCGTTCGCCGCGGCCGCGGACGGCACGAGCTGGGCCGAAGCCGTGGGCGTGGTGTTGGTGGAGCGGTTGTCCGATGCCCGTCGTCACGGGCACGAGGTGTTGGCGGTCATCCGTGGTTCGGCGGTGAACCAGGACGGGGCGTCCAACGGCCTGACCGCCCCGAACGGCCCGGCGCAGCAGCGGGTGATCCGCCAGGCACTCGCCAACGCCGGCCTGACCCCCTCCGACGTGGACGTGGTCGAGGCGCACGGCACCGGAACCACGCTGGGTGATCCCATCGAGGCGCAGGCGATCCTGGCGACCTACGGCCAGGGCCGCGCCGTCGACGATCCGCTGTGGTTGGGGTCCTTGAAGTCGAACATCGGCCACACCCAGGCCGCCGCGGGCGTCATGGGTGTGATCAAGATGGTGTTGGCGATGCGGCATGGCCTCCTGCCACGGACGTTGCACGTGGACGTGCCGACCCCCCATGTCGACTGGTCATCGGGCGCGGTCCAGCTGCTGACCGAGGCGCGCCGTTGGCCGGAGAAGGGACGTCCCCGCCGCGCCGGGGTGTCGTCGTTCGGCATCAGCGGCACCAACGCCCACCTCATCCTGGAACAGTCCGCACCCACCCTCCCGCCACCGGATGAGGACGCCCCCTCGTCCGCAGGCGTGTCCGACGGGCCTGTCGTCGAGGAGACGACGCCGACACCCGTGGTGCCGTGGCTGCTCTCAGCCAGAAGCGCGGCGGCCCTGCGGTCCCAGGCCACGCGGCTCCGGGAACACCTCGACGCCCACCCCGACCTGTCGACCCTGCATGTCGCCTACTCACTGGCGACCACCCGCGCCACGTTGGAACATCGGGCGGCGATTGTCGACCGGGGCCGGGAGTCCCTGCTCGACAGCGTCACAGCGCTGGCCGAGGGCCGCGAGGTTCCCGGCCTCGTCGAGGGCGCGGTGGCGAAGCCCGGCCGGACGGTGTTCGTGTTCCCAGGCCAGGGCTCGCAGTGGGCGGGAATGGCCCAGGACCTGTGGGAGTCCTGGCCGGTCTTCGCTGCGGCGATGCGGTCCTGCGCCGAGGCACTGGAGCCGTACGTGGACTGGTCGCTACGGGACGTGGTGTTCGCCCTGGCCGACGACCCCCGCTGGGGCCGTGTGGACGTCGTGCAGCCCGTGCTGTGGGCGGTGATGGTCTCGCTCGCGCAGCTGTGGCGCTCCCACGGCGTGGAGCCCGCCGCCGTGGTCGGGCACTCCCAGGGCGAGGTCGCCGCGGCGTGCGTCGCTGGCGCCCTGTCCCTGGCCGAGGGAGCCCAAGTTGTGGCGGTGCGGTCCCGGTTTGTGGCCCAGCGATTGTCGGGCGCCGGGGGCATGGTGTCGGTGGCGGCGCCCCTCGCCCGGGTCCACGAACTGCTCGACGCCTGGGCAGACCGACTCTTCGTCGCCGCCGTGAACGCCCCCTCGTCCGTCGTGGTCTCCGGTGAATCCACGGCACTGGACGAGCTCTTGGTCCGCTGCGAGGGCGAAGGGGTGTGGGCGCGCCGGATCGCCGTAGATTACCCCTCCCACACCCGACAGGTTGAGGCGTTGGCCACCGACCTCGTGGCAGCGTTGGGTGGGATCGCCCCGAAGGTTTCGTCGGTCACCTTCTACTCGACGGTGACTGGAGGCCCCCTCGACGCCACGGCCCTGGACACGCCGTACTGGTACCGGAACCTGCGCGAGACGGTCCGGTTCGAGCCTGCGGTTCGGGAACTGCTGGCTCGCGGGTATCGGACCTTCGTCGAGGTGTCCCCCCACCCGGTGCTGGTGACGGGCATTCAGGAGACGGCGGAGACCGCAGGGGTGGACGCCGTCGTACTCGCCTCGCTGCGACGCGACGATGGCGGACCCGAGCGGTTCCTAACGTCGTTGGCTGAGGCACACGTCCGCGGGGTCGAGGTCGACTGGCGCCCCGCACTCGCGGGCGGACGCAAAGTGGACCTGCCCACCTACGCCTTCCACCGTCGTCGCTTCTGGTTGGAGCGCGCCCAGAAAGGCGGCGACGTCGGCGCGGCCGGGCTCGACGGCGTCGACCACCCGCTCCTCGGGGCGGTGGTCCACCTTCCTGATGGTGAGGTGGTGCTGACCGGTCGGCTCTCGTTGGCCACGCACGCCTGGCTCGCTGACCACGCCGTCGGGGGCACAGCCATTCTGCCGGGGACGGCGTTCTTTGAGCTGGCAGTGCGGGCCGGCGACGAGGTGGGATGCGACCTGATCGAGGAGCTGACCCTTGAGTCGCCGATGATGATCGGTGACTCGGCGGTCCAGATTCAGGTCGCGGTCGGGGAACCGAATGACGCTGGCCGCAGGACCTTCACCATCTACTCGCGGTTGGAGGGTGACGACACCGCCTCGTGGATCGAGCACGCCACCGGTCTGGTCGCCCCGGGCACTGCTGGGGAGGGCGGGCTGCTGACCGTGTGGCCTCCCACCGCAGACGAGGTCGATCTCGCCGGGCTTTACGAGCGCCTCGGAGCCCGAGGCTACGGCTACGGCCCGGCGTTCCAGGGCCTGCGCCGGGTCTGGCGGCAGGACAACGACATCTACGCCGAGGTCACCCTCGCCGAGGAGCAGCACGGCGAAGCCGCAGCGTTCACCCTGCACCCCGCTCTGCTCGACGCCGCGCTGCACCCGCTGCTGCCCGGTGTTGTCGGTGACGACGGCCCCCTGGTGCTGCCGTTCGACTGGTCCCGGGCGCGGGTGTTCGCCAGCGAGGCGACGGTCCTGCGCGTGCGGATCACCCTGACCGGTGAGGGCGTCGCCGCTCTCACCGTCGCCGACGGCACCGGCGCCCCGGTCGCCGCGGTCGAGGCCCTGACCCTGCGCCCGCTCGCCGCCGAGGCGTTGCGCGCTCTCGGGGACACCAACGACGACGCGCTCCTGCACGTGCACTGGGTGTCCGTCCCCACCCCGGACGAGGCGACGGCCGCGCCGCTCGAGGTGGTCGAGCTGTCCACTCCGGCGGAGGGCGACATTCCCGCCGCCGTCCGCGCCGCCACCCGCGACGCGCTGCGGCTTGTCCAGGACCATCTCGCCGCGGGCACAGACACCACGCTGGTCGTGCTCACCCGGAACGCGGTCGCGGTGGATACCGGGGCACGGCAGCCGAACCTCGCCGCCGCTGCGGTGTGGGGCCTGGTGCGCAGCGCGCAGACCGAGCACCCCGGTCGGGTCATCCTCGTCGATATCGACGCCGACCCGTGCTCGCGGGAGGCGGTGGCCGCCGCCATCGCCACCGGCGAACCGCAGCTGGCGATCCGTAGGGGCGAGGTGTTCGCGCCGCGCCTGGACCTGGCCGCGAGGGGGCTGCTCACGCTGCCGTCTGACGAGGCGTGGCGGATAGGGTTGACCGCCCGCGGCACGCTCGACAACCTGGCCGTGCTGCCCAACCCGGAGGTCACCGCACCACTGGGGCCAGGCCAGGTGCGGATTGCGGTCCGCGCTGCGGGTATGAACTTCCGTGACGTGCTCATCGCCCTGGGCATGTACCCCGACGAGCAGGCGCTGCCCGGCGTCGAGGGTGCGGGTGTCGTGCTGGAAACCGGGCCCGATGTCGCCGACCTGGCTCCTGGCGACCGCGTATTCGGCTTGCTCACCGGCGGGTTCGCCCCGGTAACCATCACCGACCGGCGGCTGCTCGCCCCGATGCCGCCGCAGTGGACCTTCGCGCAGGCAGCGGCCGTGCCGGTGGTGTACCTGACGGCGTACTACGGGCTGGTTGACCTCGGTCGAGTCGCTCCCGGGGACAAGGTACTCGTCCACGCCGCCACCGGTGGCGTCGGCCTGGCTGCCTTACAGCTCGTGCGTCATCTCGGGGGTGAGGTGTTCGCGACGGCGAGCCCAGGCAAGTGGGATGTTCTGCGCCAGTGCGGCATCGACGACGACCACATCGCGTCGTCGCGGACGCTCGAGTTCGTCGATAAGTTCCGCGTGACGAGCGGAGGGCACGGTGTCGACCTGGTGCTCAACTCGCTGGCAATGGAGTTCCTCGACGGCTCGCTGCGGCTGCTCGCGTCCTCGGGGGCCCGGTTCGTGGAGATGGGTAAGAGAGATCTGCGCGACCCCGCGCAACTGGCTGCGGAGTACGGCACCGAGTACCACCCATTTGAGCTGATGGACGCCAACCCGGACCGAATTCAGGAAATGCTGCTGATGGTACTGGAGCTGTTTCGCAACGGAGTGCTCACCCTTCCGCCGATCACCACCTGGGATGTCCGGCGGGCCCCCGAGGCGTTCCGGTACCTGTCGCAGGCCCGGCATGTCGGCAAGCTCGTGCTGACCATCCCGACCCCGTCCGAGCACGGGACCGTGATCGTCACCGGCGGCACCGGTGGGCTCGGGGCGCTGGTCGCCCGCTACCTGGTCGAGACGCGCGGCGTGCGCAACCTGCTGCTTGTCAGCCGTCGTGGCCTGAACGCGCCGGCCGCCGCTGAGCTGCGTGCCGAACTGGCTGGGCTCGGCGCAAACGTCGACATCGTCGCCTGCGACGTCGCCAACCGTGCCGCGCTAGTTAGGGTGCTGGCGGACATTCCGGCCGACCGACCACTCACCGGTGTCATCCACACCGCGGGCGTGCTCGACGACGCCGTGGTGACCAACCTGACCGCCGAGCAGGTCGACACCGTGTTCTCGCCAAAGGTCGACGCGGCTTGGAACCTGCACGAGCTCACCGTCGATCTCAACCTGTCCACGTTCATCCTCTACTCGTCGTACGCGGGGGTGTTCGGGACCGCCGGCCAGGCCAACTACGCCGCCGCGAACGCCTTCCTCGACGCGCTCGCCCGGCACCGGCGGGCTCTGGGTCTCCCTGGCCTGTCCCTGGCCTGGGGGTTCTGGGCCGAATCGACCGGCATGACCGGCCATCTATCCGACGTCGATGTGCGTCGCATGGCCCGCGACGGGCTCGCCCCGCTGCCGTCGGCGCAGGGTATGACCCTGTTCGACCAGGCACCTGCAATGGCCTTGCCCACTGCCGTGCTTGCCCGGATCGACATCGCCGCCCTGCGTGGCCGCGGCGACGACCTGCCCGCGCTGCTGCGCGGCCTGGTGCGGACCCCGCCACGGCGGCGACCTGCCAGCTCCGACGTCGTGCCGAACAGCAGTTCGTTGGCACGCTGCCTGGCCGAGGCGCCTGCGGGCGACCGGGACCGGGTCCTGGCCGACGTGGTGCGCGGCGAGGTCGCCGCCGTCCTCGGACACGATATTCCCACCGCGGTGGGTCGTGACAGGGCGTTCAAGGAGCTGGGCTTCGACTCGCTCACCGCGATGGAGCTACGCAACCGGCTCAACGGCCTCACCGGGCTCCGGCTTGCCACCACGGTCGTCTTCGACTTCCCCACTCCCGGCGAGCTGGCCGAACACCTGCTCGAGCAGCTCGGCTTCGCCACGGAGCTTGCGGCTGACGGCGCCGCCGACCTGCTCAGTGACCTCGACCGGCTGCGCCGGCGGCTTAGCGCCGGTGGGCAGCGGCCCGACGACCTGGCCCGCATCGGCGTCCGCGTGCGAGAGCTGCTCGAGCTGTGTGACCCGGCGCGCCCCGATCCTGCCGGCGACGCCCCGCCCGCCGCGCTGCTGACGGACCTCGACACCGCCACCGACGAGGAGTTGTTCGCCCTCATCGATGAGCAGGGCTGAGGCCCGCTTGACCCCTGGGGAGTTAGGACGCATGACCGACGAAAAGACCCTCCGCGAGTACCTCAAGCGCTCCATCGCCGACGCGCGCGAGGTCCGACAGCGGCTGTACGAAGAACGGCAGCAGCGCACCGAACCCATCGCCATTGTGGGGATGGCGTGCCGGTTCCCGGGCGGCGTCGGGTCGCCGGAGGACCTGTGGCGGCTAGTGGCCGAGGGAGAGGATGCCATCTCTGGCTTCCCCACCGACCGCGGGTGGGACCTGGAACGGCTGTACGACCCGGACCCGGACCGCTCGGGTACCTGCTACGTGCGGACCGGTGGCTTCCTCTACGACGCGGTGGAGTTCGATGCCGGCCTCTTCGGGATCAGCCCCCGTGAGGCGGCGGCGATGGATCCGCAGCAGCGGTTGCTCCTGGAGGCGTCCTGGGAGGTGCTCGAACGCGCCGGCATCAGTCCCGCCTCCCTTAAGGGAAGTGACACGGGTGTCTTCACCGGGATGATGGTGGAGGACTACAGTCGACGCCCGCTGCCACCGGAACAGCTGGAGGGTTATCTCGGCACGGGTGGCGCGGGGAGCGTCGCGTCGGGCCGTGTGGCCTACACTTTCGGCTTCGAGGGTCCCGCGGCCACGGTGGACACGGCGTGTTCGTCGTCCCTGGTGGCCCTGCACCTGGCGGTGCAGGCGTTGCGCAATGGCGAGTGCTCCCTGGCGCTGGCCGGCGGAGTGACCGTGATGTCCACCCCACACACGTTGGTGGAGTTCAGCCGTCAACGGGGGCTGGCCCGGGACGGCCGATGCAAGGCGTTCGCGGATCAGGCGGACGGAACTGGTCTCGCCGAGGGCCTCGGCGTGGTGTTGGTGGAGCGGTTGTCCGATGCCCGTCGTCACGGGCACGAGGTGTTGGCGGTCATCCGTGGTTCGGCGGTGAACCAGGACGGGGCGTCCAACGGCCTGACCGCGCCCAATGGACCATCACAACAGCGGGTCATCCGCGCTGCCCTGGCAAACGCCGGCTTGAAATCGTCCGATGTGGATGCGGTGGAGGCACACGGGACCGGCACCAAGCTGGGTGATCCCATTGAGGCGCAGGCGATACTGGCGACCTATGGCCAGGACCGGCCGGCGGATCTGCCGTTGTGGCTGGGGGCGTTGAAGTCCAACATCGGGCACACCCAGGCCGCTGCGGGGCTCGCGGGAGTCATGAAGATGGTCATGGCGATGCGCAACGGGCTGTTGCCGCGGACCTTGCACGTGGACGCACCGACATCGCACGTGGACTGGTCGTCCGGCGCGGTGGAACTGCTGACGGAGACTCGCGAGTGGCCGGACGCGGGTCGCCCGTGGCGCGTCGGGGTGTCGTCGTTCGGTTTCAGCGGCACCAACGCCCACGTGATCCTCGAGCAGGCGCCCGACCCTACCCCGGTCGCCCGGGACGCCGACGAGCATCGCCCGCTGCTGCCGGTGCTGCCCCTCGTGCTGTCGGCCCGCACTGCGGATGCCCTGCGCGCCCAGGCAGCCCGGTTCGAGGGACACCTCACCTCCCGACCGGAGCTTCGCGCGGCGGACGTCGCCTACTCCCTGGCGACGACACGGGCGACCCTGGAGCACCGAGCCGTCGTCCTCGGTGACGGCCCCGAGGAACTGACGGAGGGCCTGCGCGCGTTGGCAGCGGGCGAGCCGCACCCGGGGCTCGTCTGGGGTGTCGCGGGGGAACCGGGAAAGACCGCGTTCCTGTTCCCCGGCCAGGGAAGCCAACGCGCGGGGATGACCCATCAACTGTACGAGTCATGGCCCGTGTTCGCCGACGTGGTCGACGCCGTGTGCGAACAGGTTGACGCGGTGCTGGACCGGCCGCTGCGTGAGGTGATGTTCGCGCCAGAAGGCTCGCACGAGGCCGGTCTGCTGGACCAGACGGCGTTCACGCAGGTGGCGTTGTTCGCGGTTGAGGTGGGGTTGTTCCGGCTGTTGGAGTCGTGGTCGATCCGGCCGGACTTCCTGATCGGACACTCTGTCGGAGAGCTGGCTGCGGCACACGTCGCCGGGGTGTTGTCGCTGGAGGACGCGTGTGCCCTGGTCGCGACTCGCGGGCGGTTGATGCAGGCCGTTCCCTCCGGCGGCGCGATGGTGGCCGTGCAGGCCAGTGAGGACGAAGTCGCCGCGTTGCTGGGAGACCAGCGTGAGGAGGTGGGGATCGCCGCGGTCAACGGCCCCCTGGCGACCGTCCTCTCGGGAGCCGAACCAGCTGTCCTGGAGATCGCCGAGAGACTTCGCGAACAGGACCGGAAGACCAAGCGGCTACGGGTCAGCCACGCGTTTCACTCGCCGTTGATGGAGCCGATGCTGGCGGACTTCGCGTGCGTCGCCGAGAACGTTTCCTTCACGCCGCCGAGGATTCCGATCGTCTCGAACCTGACCGGACGACTCGCGAACCCGTCGGAGATGTGTGACCCCGCGTACTGGGTGCGGCACGTCCGACAGGCGGTGCGGTTCGGCCACGGCGTGCGCTACCTGCACGAGCAGGGCGTCACGAGCATGGTGGAGCTGGGCGTGGACGGCGTGCTGTCCGCGATGGCCCAGGATTGCCTGCCGAACGACAGCGACGTGACCGTCGTGTCGATGTTGCGGTCAGGTCGTGACGATACCCGAAGCGTACTCACCGCACTCGCGGGGCGGCATGTCCAGGGGCTGCCAGTGGACTGGGCGGCGGTGTTCGCCGGGCGCGACTGCCACAAGGCGCCCCTCCCGACGTATCCCTTCCAGCGACAGCGGTACTGGCTGCAGGGCGCGGAGCCGGACGGGTCCACCAAGCGTGACCCCGCTGATGATCGGTTCTGGGGGTTGGTGGAGCGACAGGACCTTCATGAACTCGCCGATACTCTGGGCGTGACGGGGGAGCGTGAGCCCGCTCTGGGGGCCGTGGTCCCGGCACTGCGTGCGTGGCGTCAGCGCCAGCAGGAGCAGTCCGCCGTCATCAGCTGGCGCTACCGCGTTTCCTGGCGGCCGGTTACTCTCCCGGAGAAACGCTCCAGACTGGACGGAGCGTGGCTCGTGGTGGCCCCAGCCGGTGCGAGCAGCGAGGCGTGGGTGACCGCGTCGACTGAAGCGCTGACTCGGTGCGGTGCTCGTGTCGTCCCCTTCCGACTCTCCGCAGTAGATCGACACGAGGTTCGCACCGAGCTGATGACTGCGCTTCCGGACGACCAGCCAGTGGCTGGAGTGCTGTCGCTGCTCGCGATGCGGGAGGACACCGCCGAGGCGCACGGAGGTGGCCCAGAAGGACTGCTCTCCACGGTGGCGTTGGTCCAAGTCTTGGGCGACCTCGACATCGACGCTCCCGTGTGGTGCCTGACCAACGGCGCGGTCACCGTGGTCCCCCCCGGACCCGAGAACGGGCCGGACAACCCGACGCAGGCCCTGGTGTGGGGTCTCGGTCGGGTCGTGGCGCTGGAACACCCGGAACGCTGGGGCGGCGTGGTGGACGTCCCAGCACTGCCAGACGCGGTCTCAACGACGAACCTGTGCACGGTGTTGGCTGGGGTCGGCGAGGACCAGGTCGCGATCCGCTCGACCCGTGTGTGGGGCCGGCGTCTGGTGCGCGCCCCCTGGAACGGCTCGGCTCCCGGGGCGTGGACGCCGCGCGGCACCGTGCTGGTCACCGGCGGTACCGGCGCGCTGGGCGCGCATGTCGCCCGTTGGTTGGCCCGTCATGGCGCTGAGCATCTCGTGCTGACCAGCCGACGCGGTCGGGAGGCCGAGGGAGCCGTCGAGCTGGAGGCCGAGCTGACCGGTCTGGGCGTGGACGTCACCGTGGCGTCGTGTGACGCCGCCGATCGCGAGGCGCTACGCGCCCTGATGGACGCGCTGCCGGAGGACTTGCCACTCACCGCGGTGGTGCACGCGGCGGGTGTGCTGGATGACGGAGTGATCTCCGCGTTGACCCCGGATCGAATGCACGCGATGTTGCGGCCCAAGGTGGACGCCGCCTGGAACCTGCACCAGCTCACCCACCATCTCCAGCTCGACGCGTTCGTGCTCTTCTCCTCGCTGAGTGGTGTGGTGGGGAACGCGGGCCAGGGCGCCTACGCGGCGGCGAACGCGTTCCTGGACGCCCTCGCCGAGCACCGCCGGGCCCAGGGCCTTTCCGCGACCGCGATCGCGTGGGGGGCGTGGCACGGTGGCGGGATGGCCAGCCGGGTCGAGGCGGACCGGCTGCGCCACCAGGGCCTGCGCGCGATGGCTCCCGAGCGGGCGCTCTCCGTGCTCCACCAGGCACTCGACGCGGGCGACGCGTTCCTGGCCGTCGCCGACGTCGACTGGACCCGCTTCGCGCCCGCCCTCACGCCGGCGTCCCGGCGGGGGGCCCTGCTCGACGAGCTGGCCGAGGCCAGGGAGGCGAGGACGGCGACCACGCCGGAGCACGTCGAGCCGGGCTCGTTCGCCCGCCAGCTGGCCGCGCTGCCGACAGCCGACCGGGAACGTACCTTGCTGGACATGGTGCGCGCGACCGCGGCCAGCGTGGTCGGGCGCACCGTGGAGGCGGTGTCCCCGACCCGGAACTTCAAGGACCTTGGGTACGACTCCCTCGCCAGCGTGGAGCTGCGCAACCAGCTCAACGCC
This sequence comes from Longimycelium tulufanense, assembly GCF_014645795.1. GTDB lineage: Bacteria > Actinomycetota > Actinomycetes > Mycobacteriales > Pseudonocardiaceae > Longimycelium > Longimycelium tulufanense. Next base: position 16,249 of record NZ_BMMK01000034.1, read on the forward strand.
GCGACCGGCCTCCGGCTCCCGGTCTCCCTGCTGTACGACCACCCGACACCGAGAGCGGTCGCGGCGCACCTCCGTCGTCGGCTCCTCGGCTCGGCGGAGGAGCATGACCGGCCCGCGCCGACCACGGCCGCGCTGGACGATCCGGTCGCGATCGTGGCCATGTCCTGCCGGTTGCCGGGTGGGGTGGCGTCGCCCGAGCAGCTGTGGCGCCTGGTCGCCGAAGGCCGCGACGCCATCACCGACCTGCCAGTGAACCGCGGGTGGGACGTCGACGCACTCTACGACCCGGACGGAGGTCCTGGCCGGTCCTACACCCACAGCGGAGGCTTCCTGCACGACGCAGACCAGTTCGACGCCACGCTCTTCGGGATCAGCCCGCGCGAGGCGGCGGCGATGGATCCGCAGCAGCGGTTGGTCCTGGAGGTGTCGTGGGAGGCTTTCGAACGGGCTGGTATCGATCCGACCTCGCTGCGTGGTTCTCGGGCCGGCGTGTTCGTGGGCGCCGCCGCCCAGGACTACGGCCCGCGGCTGACGGAGGTCCCCGAGGAGGCCCAGGGCTATTTGTTGACGGGAAACGCGACCAGCGTGATCTCGGGTCGGGTCGCCTACACGTTCGGTTTGGAAGGCCCTGCGGTCACGGTGGACACGGCGTGTTCTTCGTCGTTGGTGGCGCTGCATATGGCCGCGCAGGCGTTGCGGAACGGCGAGTGCGACCTGGCTCTGGCCGGGGGTGCCACCGTCATGGCCAATCCGGACGTCTTCGTGGAGTTCAGTCGGCAGCGTGGGCTGGCACCGGATGGTCGGTGTAAGGCGTTCGCTGCGGCCGCGGACGGCACCGCGTGGGCCGAGGGCGTTGGTGTGGTGTTGTTGGAGCGGTTGTCCGACGCCCGCCGTAACGGGCGCGGGGTGTTGGCGGTCCTTAGGGGATCCGCAACCAACCAGGATGGTGCGTCCAACGGGTTGACCGCGCCCAACGGTCCCTCACAGGAACGCGTGATCCGACAGGCGTTGGCGAACGTGGGGTTGAAACCGTCTGATGTGGACTCTGTGGAGGCGCATGGCACCGGTACCACGTTGGGTGACCCTATTGAGGTACAAGCCCTTCTGGCGACTTATGGGCAGGATCGTCCAGCGGATCGGCCGCTGTGGCTGGGGGCTTTGAAGTCGAACATCGGTCATACGCAGGCGGCTGCAGGAATCGCTGGCGTCATGAAGATGGTGCTGGCGATACGGAACGGGGTGTTGCCGCAGACGTTGCACGTGGACGAGCCCACGCCACACGTTGACTGGTCCGCAGGAGCAGTGGGACTGCTGACCGAGGCGCGTCCGTGGCCAGACACGGGGCGGCCACGCCGGGCCGGGGTGTCCTCGTTCGGCATCAGCGGCACCAACGCCCACGTCATTTTGGAACAAGCTCCGTCGAGCCTGCCGCAGGCCGAGACCGACAAGTCCGCGGTTTGGGGTGACGCGGACGTTCGTGTCACGTCGCATGACGATGCTGTTGCCGTGCCGTGGCTACTGTCCGCCAAGAGCGCTGAGGCGCTGCGCGCCCAAGCCCAGCGGTTGCGCGAGCATGTTGAGAATCATCACGAGCTCGCACCCGACGACGTCGCGTACTCGTTGGTGACGACGCGAGCTGCGTTGGAACACCGGGCAGTGGTCGTTGGTGACGACCGTAGCGAACTCGTCCAAGGCCTGGACGCTCTCGGCGACGACCGCCCTGCGCCAGGCCTCGTTCACGGGACGCAACGGCGAAACAGTCGACTCGCGTTCTTGTTTCCTGGCCAGGGTAGCCAGCGGGTGGGGATGGCGCGTGGCTTGTATGAGGCGTGGCCGGTTTTCGCCGATGTGGTCGACGCGGTGTGCGAGCAGGTGGACCCGTTGCTCGACCGGCCGTTGCGCGAGGTGTTGTTCGCGGCAAAGGACACGACCGAGGCGTGCTTGCTGGATGAGACGGCGTTCACGCAGGTGGCGTTGTTTGCCGTTGAGGTGGGGTTGTTCCGGTTGATGGAGTCGTGGGGGGTCCGGCCGGACTTCTTGATTGGGCACTCCGTTGGGGAGCTGGCGGCGGCGCATGTGGCGGGTGTGTTTTCGCTGGAGGATGCGTGCGCCTTGGTGGCGGCGCGGGGTCGGTTGATGCAGACTCTTCGCTCCGGTGGCGCTATGGTGGCCGTGCAGGCCAGCGAGGACGAGGTGATTCCTCTTCTTGAGGGCCACGAGGACGAGATGAGCATCGCGGCGGTAAACGGCCCCTGGGCCACCGTGCTGTCCGGGGCTGCGCCCGCCGTTGCAGAGGTCGCCGCGAAACTGCACGAGCAGGGCCGGAAGACGAAACGGTTGCGGGTCAGTCACGCGTTCCACTCGCCGTTGATGGAGCCGATGTTGGCGGAGTTCGTGCGGGTCGCCGAGGGCGTGTCGTTCGCACCACCCGCGATCCCGATCGTGTCGAATCTGACCGGTGAAGCCGTTTCGGCGGAGGAAATCTGTGCGCCGGAGTACTGGGTGCGTCACGTGCGGCAGCCGGTGCGGTTCGGCGAGGGCGTACGCTTCCTGCACGGGCAGGGTGTCAGGAGCATGGTGGAGCTGGGCGTGGACGGCGTGCTGTCCGCGATGGCCCAGGATTGCCTGCCGAACGACAGCGACCTGACCGTCGTGTCGATGTTGCGGTCCGACCGTGAGGACACCCGAAGCGCCCTCACCGCCATCGCCGGTATTCATGTCAATGGTGTTCAGGTCGACTGGAAAGCCTTGTTCGCGCACCGCAACTGTCGGCGGGTCGACTTGCCCACTTACCCGTTCCAGCGGCAGCGGCACTGGATCGAGCAGGTTTCCCGCACGACCGGAGTCACCACGGACACGGACGCCGCTGACCATCCGCTGTTGGGAGCCATCGTGCCCCTTCCGGAGTCCGACGTGCTGGTGCTGTCCGGGCAGCTGTCGGTCGACACCGCGTCCTGGCTCGCCGACCACGTCATCCTGGGGAAGATCGTCGTGCCGGGAACTGCCCTCGTCGACCTCGTGCTGTGGGCGGGTGAGCAGGTCGACTGCGAGGTCCTGCCGGAGCTCACCCTCGAGGCACCTCTCGTGCTGCCCGAGCAAGGCGGGATCCAGGTACAGCTTCGTGTCGAGCCACCCGACCCTGCGGGCAACCGCACGGTGCGGGTGTACTCGCGACCTGTGTCCTCCGGAAGCCAGGAATGGACACGGCACGTCACGGGAACATTGAGTGTTTCCGGCAAGCGTCCGACGTTCGACCTCGCCACGTGGCCACCGTCAGACGTCGAGGTGAGCGACCTCGACGGCCATTACGAGTGGCTCGCGGATTCCGGTGTGGACTACGGGCAGACGTTCCGTGGCCTGCGGGCAGTTTGGCGTCGTGACGACGAGATCTTCGCCGAGGTGGTCCTTCCGGAACCGGTCACCGCTGAGGCGGGCACGTACGGCATCCACCCGGCTCTGCTTGACGCGGCACTCCACGCCCTCGCCGATCCCGAGACCAGTCAGGTGGTTAGGTTGCCCTTCTCGTGGAGCGGGGTGTCGCTTTGCGCGACGGGCGCTACCCATCTGCGGGTACGACTCACCCGAACAGGACCGGATGCTTTCACGCTCGACGCGGCAGACTCGTCAGGAACCCCCGTGGTCTCCGTGGAGTCGCTGGTGCTGCGCACAGTCAAGCAGCTCGGCCCCGACGACGCCGCCCTGCCCCGCGACTCCCTGTTCCGGGTCGACTGGGTTCCGATCGCGGACGACAACCGGCGGCGGGTGGGCGACTCCTTGCTCGTCCTTGGTGGTGGCGATGAACGATACCGTGATCTCGGTCAGCTCAGCGCCGCGTTGGACACCGGCGCCGAGCTCGACCCCGACGTGGTCTTGGCACACTGCCCGGTGGACGTCGAGGTGAGCCCTACCGTCGCCGTGCACCGAGCCGCGAGGTGGGCTCTTGATCTGCTCCAAACCTGGCTCGCCAATGACCGCTGGGCCACGACCACCCTTGTGGTGGCGGTCCGGAACGCGGCTGCGGTCCCGGCCGCGGCGCAGCTGGCGCAGGCGACCGTGCGGGGTCTGGTTCGCTCGGCGCAGACCGAGCACCCCGACCGCGTCGTCTTGGTCGAGCTGGACCGGCCGGACGTGGGCAGCGACCTGCTAACCAGGGCGCTCGCCAGCGGTGAGCCCGAGATCGCGTTCCATGAGGGCGGGCCGGTCGCGCGACGGCTGGTTCGGGCCGACTACACCGATCTCGCGCCGGGGCTCCGTTTCACCTCCGACGAGACGGTCTTGGTCTTCGGCGGCACCGGCACTCTGGGCCGTCTGCTCGCGCGGCACTTGGTCACCGAACATGGCCTGGGGCACGTCGTCCTCGCCGGTCGGAGGGGGGACGAGACTTCCGATCTCGCGCGGCTGCGCACCGAGCTGGCGGAGTTGGGCGCCGACCTGCGAGTGGCTGCCTGCGACGTCACGGACGAGCGCGCGGTGGCGGACCTGCTTGCCACCATCTCCCAGGAGCGTCGCCTGGCCGGTCTCGTGCACGCCGCCGGCCTGACCGACGACGCGGTCGTGTCCACCCTCGACCCCGACCGGTTGGACCGGGTTCTGCGGCCCAAAGTGGATGGTGCCTGGAATCTCCACCAACTGACCAGCCACCTCGACCTCCGCATGTTCGTGCTGTTCTCCTCCGCTGCCGGGGTCTTGGGTGGCGCGGGACAGGGCAACTATGCGGCGGCGAACGCCTTCCTGGACGCCCTCGCCGAGCAACGGCGAGCGCACGGCCTGCCCGCGGTCTCGCTCGCCTGGGGCCTGTGGGCGGAAACCAGCGGTATCACCGACCAACTGGTGGAACGGGACCGGGAACGGATGCGTCGGGCCGGCATCGCCGCACTGGCCAACACTGCGGCCCTCGCCTTGTTCGACACCGCGCTGCGCATGGACCACGCCGTACTTGTGCCCGCCCGACTGGACCTGGCGGCGCTGCGGTCGCGGGTTTCGGCGCAATCGATGCCCTTGCTGTTGCGGTCGCTGGTCCGCTCGCCGCGGAAAGCCGCCGCAGCAAACGGAAGCGTTGTGCCGTCACTCGCGCAGCGTCTTGCGGAGATGTCGCCAACGGAGCGGCACGGAATGGTGCTCAACCTCGTGCGCGAGGAGACCGCCTTCGTCCTTGGCCACGGCACGGGGGACTCCGTCGACCCCGAGCAGCCGTTCAAGGAGCTGGGGTTCGACTCGCTCACCGCCGTGGAACTGCGCAACCACCTGCGGGAGTCGACCGCGCTGTCGATGTCGGCCACGCTGGTCTTCGACCACCCGACACCTGCCGAGCTCGCGGATTACCTGCTGCGGCTCGCCCTTCCGGACAAGCAGACCCTTACAGAGCGCGCCGTCCAGGAGCTTGAGCGCCTCGAGACGACCGTGGAGACGCTCGGCTTCGACGAACCCGGTTGGGACGAGGTCGTGCGACGCCTGCGCCGAATCCTCGGTCGGCTCGAGGACGTTCCCGGTCACGACGCGGCGGAGGACGCACTCGACAGCGCCACCGTGGACGAGGTGCTCGAGTACATCGACCAGGAGTTCGGCGACCTGACGACGTAGCGCCCACGCGCTACCCGGCTCGCTGTACGACCGCCCGGCAATGGAGTTGATCAAGTTGGCAACAGACGACAAGCTCGTTGACTACCTCAAGCGAGTTACTGCCGACCTGAAGCGAACCCGGCAACGGGTGCGCGAACTCGAGTCCGGTGTGGCGGAACCCGTCGCGATCATCGGTATGGCGTGCCGGTATCCCGGGGGCGTCACGTCACCGGAGGACCTCTGGGACCTCGTCGCCGCCGGGCGCGACGCCATCTCGGCCTTCCCCACCGACCGTGGCTGGGCCGTCGACCTCGGTGCGAGCTTCCGACACGAGGGCGGATTCGTTCACGACGCCACTGACTTCGACGCCGACCTGTTCGGCATCAGCCCTCGTGAGGCCCTGGCCATGGACCCACAACAGCGGTTGTTGCTGGAGACGTCGTGGGAGGCCCTGGAACGGGCCGGCATCGATCCCACCTCGCTGTGGGGCAGTGACGCCGGCGTGTACGTCGGGTTGATGAACCAGAACTACGGCCCACGCGACGAGGAGTCGTTGCAGCAGTTCTTGGGGTTCGGCGCCACCGGGATGCTCAACGCGGTGGCCTCGGGGCGGATCGCCTACACGCTGGGCCTGGAGGGGCCCGCGATGACCGTCGACACCGCCTGCTCCGCGTCGCTGGTCGCGCTGCACCTCGCCGTGCGGGCGGTACGGGCGGGGGAGTGTCCCCTCGCCCTGGTCTGCGGGGTCACGGTGATGACCAGCCCGCTGGCCTTCCTCGACATGGCCCAACAAGGCGCCCTCGCCAGGGACGGCCGGTGCAAGTCCTTCGCGGCCGCCGCCGACGGCACGGTCTGGGCTGAGGGCGTGGGCGTCCTCGTGGTGGAGAAGCTCTCGGAGGCACGTCGCGCCGGCCATCAGGTGCTCGCGGTGATCAGGGGCAGCGCCGTCAACCAGGACGGCGCGAGCAACGGGCTGACCGCGCCCAACGGCCCAGCACAGGAGCGGCTGATCCGGCAGGCGCTCGACGACGCTGGGCTGAGCCCGGGCCAGATCGACGCCGTGGAGGCGCACGGAACCGGCACCACGCTCGGTGACCCGATCGAGGCGCAAGCGTTGTTGGCGACGTACGGGCCGGGCCGGCCGGCGGACCAGCCGCTGTGGTTGGGTTCGGTGAAGTCCAACCTGGGGCACACGCAGGGCGCGGCCGGGGTCGGTGGTGTGATCAAGATGGTCATGGCGATGCGCCACGGGATCCTGCCCCACACGCTGCACGTGGATGCCCCCACACCGCATGTCGACTGGTCGTCCGGCGCCGTGCGGCTGCTCACCGAGGCCTGGGAGTGGCCGGACACCGGTCGCCCACGTCGGGCGGGGGTGTCGTCGTTCGGGATCAGCGGGACCAACGCGCACGTCATCCTAGAACAGGCGCCTCCCGAGGAGGGCTCGGCGGCAGCTGCGGACGATGCTTCCCGGGTTCGGGCCGCGAGCGAGTCCGGAATCGGCGGCGCGGTGCCGTGGGTGCTCGCGGCGCGCGGCGAACGCGCCCTCCGGGAACAGGCGAAACGCCTCTCGTCCTACCTGGACGACCAGGACCGGCTGAGCGTGGTGGACGTGGGCTACTCGCTGGCCGTGTCCCGCGCGGCCCTGGAGCACCGAGCGGTCATCCTGGCGAAGGACCAGGACGCCTTCCAAGCCGGTCTGGAAGCGGTTATCGAGGGCCGCGACGCGATTGACGTCGTGGAGGGTGTCGTTCGGGAAGCCGGGAAGACGGTGTTCGTGTTCCCTGGCCAGGGCTCGCAGTGGAGCGGGATGGCCACGAGGCTGTGGGGGTCGTCCGCCGTCTTCCGCGACCGGCTCCAGCAGTGTGCCGACGCGCTGCGTCCACGCGTCGACTGGTCACTGGTGGACGTTGTGTGCGGCGCCCCCCACGCACCGTCGCTGGACCGCGTTGACGTCGTCCAGCCGGCACTTTGGGCGATGATGGTGTCGCTGGCCGAGGTGTGGTGCTCCATGGGGGTTCGCCCAGACGCGGTCATCGGTCATTCCCAGGGGGAGATCGCGGCGGCGTGCGTGGCGGGTGGCCTGTCCCTTGCGGACGGGGCCCGCGTGGTCGCCCTGCGCAGCCAGGCCCTCGCGGCCCTCGCCGGTCGCGGTGGCATGGTCTCGCTGCCACTGCCCCTGACACGGGCCGAGGGCCTCCTGCGAAGGTGGGAGAACCGCCTGTCCGTCGCGGCGGTGAACGGGCCACGCTCGGTGGTGGTGTCCGGTGACCCCGAGGCCTTGGACGAACTCGTGGCCTGGTCCGTGGGCGAGGACATCCGCGCGCGGCGGGTTCCGGTCGACTACGCGTCACACTCCGCCCAGGTCGAGGCGATCCAGGCCCGGTTGGCCGAGGCCCTGTCCGGCGTCGCGGCGCGGGCGAGTGAGATCCCGTTCCTGTCCACGGTGACCGGTGGTTGGCTGGATACCTCCACCCTCGACGCGGACTACTGGTACCGGAACCTGCGTGAGACTGTGCGGTTCGAACCAGCGGTGCGGGAGCTGCTGGCGGCGGGGTACCGCACCTTCGTCGAGGTGTCGCCACATCCGGTGCTGACGATGGGCGTCCAAGAAACGCTCGACGAGCCCGAGAATCAGGCCGCCGCCGTCGTGGTGGGGTCGCTCCGCCGCGATCAGGGCGGATGGGAACGGTTCCTGACCTCGGTGGCCGAGGCCTATGTCCGGGGGGTTCCCGTGGACTGGGCCGATGTCTTCGCCGGCACCGCGGCGCAACGTGTGCCATTGCCGACCTACGCGTTCCAACGCCGCCGTTACTGGGTGGACTTCCAGGGAACCATGCCCGGCGGCCTAGCCTCGCTCGGGCAGAACTCCGCCGAACATCCCCTGCTGGGCGCCGCTGTCCCGTTGGCCGACTCTGACGGGATGCTCTTCACCGGCCAGCTCACGATGGACGCCCACCCGTGGCTGCGTGACCACGCGGTGGCCGGAACCGTTCTCCTGCCCGGAACGGCTTTCGTCGAGCTGGCCATTCGGGCGGGCGACCAGGTCAGGTGCGGTCACCTGGAAGAGTTGACCCTGCAGGCGCCGCTGGTGCTCACCGAGCGGGACGCCGTACAGCTCCAGGTGGCGGTGGGGACGCCAAACGACGATGGCGTCCGGTCCGTGGCGGTGTACTCCCGCCGTACCGAGGAGTCCGCAGAGCCGTGGACCTGCCACGCCACGGGCCTGCTCGCGTCCCGCGTCGCCGATCCAGACTTTGAGTTCACCCAGTGGCCACCCAACGGCGCGACACCCGTCGAGATTGACCAGCTGTACGATGTGTTGGCGGAGCGCGGCTACGAATATGGCTCGGCGTTCCAGGGCGTGCGCCGGGTCTGGCGTCGCGACGAGGAGATCTTCGCCGAGATCGCGCTACCCGAGGCCGTGCTTGGGGACCCGACGGCCTTCGGGCTACACCCGGCGCTACTGGACGCGGCGCTCCATGCGGCTCAGGTGCGTCACGACGAGCGCGTCGCGCTGTCCGACGGTGAGGTTCCGCTGCCCTTCGCGTGGAGTGGAGTCTCGTTGTCTGCCACCGGTGCGTCATCGTTGCGGGTGCGGTTGACGATGTCCGGCCCGGACACCATATCCCTGTGGGCAGCGGACTCCGTCGGAGCTCCGGTCGTGTCCGTGGACTCGCTGGTGACCCGTTCCGTGCCAGCACACCAGCTACAGGCTACCCCCAGGGGCGATGACCTCTTCCGGCTGGAGTGGGTGAAGCTGCCTACCGTCTCGGCTGATGCTCCGGCGCGGTGGGCCGTTCTTGGCGCCAATCCGGAGACGCTCGGGCTGGCGGTGCGGCCGGGCGGCACGGGCACGTCGGTCGCGGACTTCCCCGACATTTCCTCGCTAAGGGAGGCGATCACCTCAGAAGCGCCGGTTCCGGACGTGGTGCTCGCGCCGCTGACGGCTCTCACCGGCGACGAAAGTGGTCCCGGTGACACCGCCGCGGCAGCGCGGGCCGCCACCCACAAGGCTCTGAGCCTGCTGCAGTCGTGGCTCGACGACGACCGGTTGGCCGCGTCCCGACTGGTACTGCTCACCACGGGCGCCGCGTCCACAGGGGATGGTGCGGACGTGCCCGACCTGGCCACGGCTGCGGCATGGGGCCTGGTGCGATCCGCGCAGTCCGAACATCCGGACCGGGTGGTCCTGGTCGACCTAGACGGGATCGAGCACCGGGCGGATCTGCTGGCGGCGGCCGTGTCCGCCGGTGAGCCTCAGCTTGCGGTGCGCGACGGTCAGCTCCTGGCCGCCCGGTTGGCCCGGGTCAACACGGCTTCCGACAGCGGTGCCGCCCCGCGCTGGGACACTAGAGGAACGGTCCTGGTCACCGGCGGCACCGGAACCCTCGGCTCGGCGGTGGCCCGGCACATGGTCGTCCAGCACGGGGTGCGCCATCTGGTGTTGACCAGCCGGCGCGGCCCGGGCGCCGCCGGGGCGGTCGAGCTGCGGGCCGAGCTGACCGAGCTGGGCGCCAACGTCGAGGTCGTGGCCTGCGACATGGCCGACCGCCGGGCGGCGGCCGAACTGGTTGGCCGCATCGACCCGGAGCACCCGCTGACGGCGGTGGTGCACGCGGCGGGTGTGTTGGATGATGGAGTGATCTCCGCGTTGACCCCGGAGCGGGTGGACGCGGTGTTGCGGCCCAAGGTGGACGCCGCTTGGAACCTCCACGAGCTCACCCAGGACCTCCGGCTCGACGCGTTCGTTCTCTTCTCCTCCGCGGCTGGGGTCATGGGAGCCGCGGGACAGGGCAACTACGCCGCGGCCAACGCCTTCCTGGACGCCCTGGCCCAGCAGCGACGAGCACGCGGCCTGCCGGGGTTGTCCCTGGACTGGGGGCTGTGGGAAGAGGCCAGTGGGATGACGGCGGTCCTGACGGGGGCGGACCGTTCCCGCCTCGCCCGGTCCGGCGCCCAGCCCATGTCCACAAGGGATGGACTGGCGTTGCTCGACGCCGCCATGGCGATCACGGACGAGCCGGTGTTGGTCCCGATACGGCTGGACCCGCGCGACCTGGACGCGTCGGCACCGCCGCTGCTCCAGCATCTGGCGCCCGTGACCACGCGCCGCAGGGCGGCCAGTGCCGGCGCTCTCGGGACGAACTCCTTGGCCGAACGGCTGGCCGGCCGGGACACCGTGGAGCGGAACCAGGTGTTGCGGGATCTGGTGCGGGCCCAGGTCGCCACGGTGCTCGGCCACGACTCAGCCGAGTCCGTCGACCCCGACCGCCCCTTCCGGGAGCTTGGCTTCGACTCGCTCACCGCGGTCGAGTTCCGGAACCGGGTCTCCGCCGCGATCGGGCTCCGGCTACCGGCCACGTTGGTGTTCGACCACCCCACTCCCACCGCGGTGGCCCAACTCCTCGACGCGGAGATCCTCGGTGCGGGTGCGGACGTCGGCGCGCCGATGCTCACGACGACCGCCCCGCCTGACGAGCCGATCGCGGTGGTCGCGATGGCCTGCCGGCTGCCGGGGGGCGTCGCTTCGCCCGAGGAGCTGTGGCGCCTGGTGGACCGGGGCGTCGATGCGATCTCCGGGTTCCCCACCGACCGCGGTTGGGATCTCGAGGACATGTACTCGCCCGATCCCGACCGGCCAGGGACGTGCTACGTGCGCGCCGGCGGCTTCCTGCACGACATGGCGGAGTTCGATGCCGGGTTCTTCGATATCAGTCCCCGTGAGGCGACCGCGATGGACCCGCAGCAGCGGCTGCTGCTAGAGACCTCGTGGGAAGCGTTCGAGCGCGCTGGCATCAACCCCACCTCCGTGAAGGGAAGTGACATCGGTGTCTTCACCGGATTGATGGGGCAGGACTACGCGACACGGCCAGCCGTTCGGCTGACGGAGTTCGAGGGTTACTCGGGCACGGGAAGCGCGTCGAGCGTGGCCTCCGGTCGTCTCGCCTATTTGTACGGACTCGAGGGTCCGGCGGTGACCGTGGACACGGCGTGCTCGTCCTCGCTGGTGGCAGTTCATCTGGCGGTTCAGGCGTTGCGCCATGGCGAGTGCGAGATGGCGCTCGCCGGTGGTGTGACCGTGATGTCCACCCCGACGACGTTCGTGGAGTTCAGCCGGCAGCGCGGGCTGGCGCCCGACGGACGATGCAAGCCATTCGCGGATCAGGCTGACGGAACCGCCCTCTCCGAGGGGGCCGGCCTGCTGTTGTTGGAGCGCCTGTCCGACGCACGACGGAGGGGCCACCCCGTGTTGGCGGTGGTGCGTGGTTCGGCGGTGAACCAGGACGGAGCGTCCAACGGTTTGACGGCGCCGAATGGTCCGTCGCAGCAGAAGGTTATCCGCCGAGCACTGGCGAACGCCGGGTTGAAACCGTCCGATGTGGATGTAGTGGAGGCGCACGGTACCGGTACCACGTTGGGTGATCCTATTGAGTCGCAGGCTCTTTTGGCGACCTATGGGCAGGATCGTCCGGCGGATCTGCCGTTGTGGCTGGGGGCGTTGAAGTCGAACATTGGTCATACTCAGGCGGCCGCGGGTGTGGCTGGTCTGATCAAGATGGTGTTGGCGTTGCGGCACGGGATGTTGCCGCGGACGTTGCATGTGGATGAGCCGACGTCGCACGTCGACTGGTCGTCGGGTGCGGTGGAGTTGTTGACGGAGGCTCGTCCGTGGTCGGAGACCGGGCATCCGCGTCGGGCGGGGGTGTCGTCGTTCGGGATCAGCGGCACCAACGCGCACGTTATCCTGGAACAGGCACCGTCTGAGAAAGACGCGGAAGCACCCGGGGACGACGCTGTTCGGATTTCGGAGGTGAGCGAGTCCGGGGCCCGGGGTGCGGTGCCGTGGGTGGTCGCGGCCCGCAGCGAACCTGCTCTATGGGAACAAGCTGTACGGCTATCGGCCTTTGTGGACGATAACGCGCCAAGCGTGGTCGATGTGGGCTACTCGCTGGCCGTGTCCCGTGCGGCCCTGGAACACCGTGCGGTCGTCCTAGCGGAGGACCAGAACGCCTTCCGAAGCGGCTTGGCGGCGGTCGCGGAGGGCCGCGAGGCCACCGGGGTCGTGGTGGGTGTCGCCCGGCGGGCCGGAAAGACCGTGTTCGTGTTCCCCGGTCAGGGCGGACAGTGGACGGGGATGGGCAGGGAACTCTGCGAGGCCTCCCCGGTGTTCGCTCGAACGTTGCGGGCCTGCTCCGACGCGCTCGCGCCGCACGTCGGCTGGTCGTTGGTCGACGTGATCCACAGTGCCGAGGACGCGCCCGCACTGGAGCGGGTCGACGTCGTCCAACCCGCCCTGTGGGCGGTGATGGTGTCCCTGGCGGACCTCTGGCGCTCGATGGGGGTCTCTCCGGACGCCGTCGTCGGTCATTCCCAGGGCGAGATAGCTGCGGCGTGCGTGGCGGGTGGCCTGTCGTTGGAGGATGGGGCCCGCATCGTCGCGCTCCGGTCCCGGTTAGTCGCGGAACGCTTGTCAGGCAACGGCGGGATGGTCTCAGTATCCGCCCCGTTGGATTGGGTGGAGCGACTGGCGGCCCAATGGTCGGACCGAGTTGACGTGGCTGCGGTGAACGGCCCCTCGTCGGTGGTGATCTCGGGAGAGCCGGCGGCGTTGGACGAACTGCTGGTCTGCTGTGAGCACGAGGGCGTGCGGGCACGCCGGATCGCGGTGGATTACGCCTCGCACTCAGCCCAAGTGGAGGCACTGCGTGACGACCTGCGCGAACGTCTGGCGGACATCGCGCCACGGTCGGCGTCGGTGTTGTTCCTGTCGACGGTGACGGGCGACCGCATGAACACCGCGGACCTGGACGCTGATTACTGGTACCGAAATCTGCGGAGCACGGTTCGGTTCGAACAGGGTGTGCGGCGACTGGGTGACCAGGGGTTCGGAGCGTTCCTCGAGATGTCTCCCCACCCAGTGCTGACGGCTGGGATCGAGGACGCCCTCGACCAGGGCGACCCGGTGGTCGTGGGGTCCCTTCGCCGGCAGGAGGGCGGCCTCGCCAGCTTCCTCACCTCGCTGGCCGGCGCATGGGTGCACGGGGTCGACGTCGACTGGTCGCGCGCCTTCGAGGGCCCCGACCCCTGCGTCGTGGAACTCCCCACATACCCGTTCCAGCGACAGCGGTACTGGTTGGAAGGGACCGGCTCGGCCGCGGACGTGAGGACAGCGGGTCTGGTGCGGCCGGACCACCCGTTGCTGGGGGCAGCGGTCGAGCTGGCTGGTTCCGACACGCGTCTGTTCACCGGAGTGATCACGTTGGAGCGTCAGCCATGGCTGCATGACCACGCCGTGTTGGGGACGGTCCTCCTTCCGGGAACGGCGCTCATCGAGCTGGCACTTCATGGGGGCCATCAGGTCGGGTGCTCTCGGCTGGAGGAGCTGACCCAGGAAGCGCCGCTGATCCTGCCCGAGCAGAGCGGCGTCCGGCTCCAAGTGGTCGTGGGCACGCCCGACGAGTCCGGTCGGCGCACGGTGGAGGTGTATTCGCGCCCGGACGACGCCTGGGAGGACGTGGCCTGGACCCGTCACGCCCGAGGCGTTCTGACGGACCAGCCAGAGCCCCCCGCGGCCGCGCTAGACGGCGCGTGGCCACCGCCCGGTGCCGAACCGGTGGACCTGGCGGGGTGCTACGAGCGGCTAGCCGAGGCGGGCTTGGAGTACGGGCCGGCCTTCCAGGGGCTGCGTCGAGCATGGCGGCTCGGCGCCGACGTGTTCGCCGAGGTAGCGCTACCGGCCGAGGCCGAAGCGGACGCCGATCGCTACGGGGTCCACCCCGCACTGTTGGACGCGGCACTGCACGGGGGACTTCTCCCCGAGGTGGCGGAGAAGACCATCGACGTACGAATTCCCTTCTCCTGGAGCGACGTGGCGATCTACACCACGGGAACGCCCACCATGCGGGTTCGCCTGTCGCCCACGGCTTCCGGTGGGGTGTCCGTGCTGTTGGCGGATCGCACCGGTGTCTCCGTCGCCTCGGTGGGCTCACTCGTCGCTCGACCCGTGTCGGCAGAACAGCTGGAAGCCACTCGTGGCGACCTCCAGGACTCGTTGTTCCGACTGAGGTGGACTCGGCTCACCCCACCGTCGGTCCCGTCCTCGAACACTGGCGAGCAGTGGGTGGTCGTGGGAGGTGACGAACTCCAACCAACGATCACCCCGTCCTTGTGGTCACCGCGTTGTGTCGCGTCGCTGGCGGAGCTGACCGAACCCGTTCCGGAGGTGGTGTTCCTGCCCTGTACGGCGAGTTCCGCCGGGGATGTCTTGGCGGACCAGGTTCGAGCGGCCACCTGCCAGGTGTTGGAGACGTTGCGGCAGTGGCTCGCCGACGAGCGGTTCTCCTCCGCACGGCTGGTGATCATGACTCGGGGTGCGGTGTCCGCATCGGACCTCGAGGGCGTCACGGACCTCCCTGGTGCGGCTGTCTGGGGCTTGGTGCGCTCGTCGCAGGTAGAGAATCCGGACCGTGTCGTTCTGGTGGACCTTGACCAGGACTCGGTCCCCGCCGAGATACTGTCGGCGGTGCTCGACGCGGACGAGCCACAGGTTGTCGTCCGCGGGGGAGGACTCTTCGTCCCGAGGCTCGAGCGCGTCGCGAAGGGGCAGACGGCGAAGTGGGAGCCGTCGGGAACCGTGCTCGTCACGGGAGCGTCCGGGACACTGGGTCGGCTCGTCGCCCGGCACCTAGTCGAGTCCCACGGCGTGCGCGACATGCTGCTGGTGAGCCGGCGCGGCGCCGAGGCCAGGGGAGCGGGCGAACTATCCGACCATCTCACCGCGCTTGGGGCGCGAATCACCTGGGCGGCGTGTGACGTCGCCGACCATGCGGCGGTGGCGGAACTTCTGGGTTCCCTCCCGGTCGAGCGGCCCTTGACAGCCATCGTGCACACAGCGGGCGTCCTGGACGACGGGGTTGTCCAGTCGTTGACGCCGGAGCGGATCGACCGGGTGCTTCGACCGAAGGTCGACGCCGTCCTCAACCTGCACGAGCTGACCGAGAGCATGAACCTGTCCGCGTTCGTGGTCTTCTCCTCGGCCGCCGGGACGCTCGGCGCCGCCGGCCAGGCGAACTACGCGGCGGCCAACGCCTTCCTGGACGCCCTCGCGTGTCACCGCAGGACGCGGGGCCTGCCTGCGGTCTCGCTGGCGTGGGGCCTGTGGGCCGAAACCAGCGGGATGACCGCGCGGATGAGCGAGACCGACGTCGCTCGGCTGGGCAGGTCGGGAGTGATGGGCCTGTCCAGTCAGGAGGGGCTCGCTCTTCTCGACGCGGCGACCTCGCTGGACGAACCCGTTGTTCTGCCGATGCGCGTCGACATCCGGGTCCTGCGGGCCGAGGCGGCGAACGCTCCGGTGTCCCCGGTGCTGCGTGCCTTGGTGCCCGGCTCGCTCCGCCGTGCGGCGGGCGTCGCCGCGGCCGGCGGGGAGATGTTGCGGGACCGGTTGGCCGGGATGTCCGCCGACGACCAGGACCGCGTGGTGTTGGAGCTGGTCCGCGGTCACGTCGCCGCGGTGCTGCGGCTAACCTCGCCCGCGACGGTTGAACCCGGCCGTGCCGTCAAGGAACTGGGGTTCGACTCGTTGACCGCGGTGGAGCTGCGGAACCGGCTCAACACTGCGACCGGGCTGCGCCTCCCCGCCACGCTGGTCTTTGATCACCCCACGGCCGCCGCTCTCGCGGAGCACCTGAAAAAGGAGCTTCTGCACGCCGGTGGGGCACCGACACTGCGACCGGTCCTCACCCAGCTCGACAAGCTCGAAGACGCGCTACCCCAGCTCTCCTCCGACGAGGTCGTGCGGGACGCGGTCGAGGCTCGACTCCGCGATCTGCTGGCGAAGCTAAACAACGGCTCGGTGCACCAGGAGAGCGTTGCCGACGACCAAGTTCTGCAAGCGGCCACGCTCGACGAGGTGTTCGACATCATCGATGGTGAGCTCAAGAGGTCCTGAATTTCCCGCGCGAAGGGCAGCACGTTCGACATGACGAATGACGAGAAAACACTCGACTATCTCAAGCGCCTCACCGCTGAGTTGCGTCAGACCCGTCAACGTCTGCACAACGTGGAGGCGGGGAGTCGGGAGCCGATCGCCGTCGTGGCGATGGGGTGTCGTTTCCCAGGAGGTGTGTCCTCGCCGGAGGAGTTGTGGCGGCTGGTCGTCTCGGGAGAGGACGGTATCTCCGAATTTCCCACGGATCGTGGTTGGGATGTTGCAGGGATCTATGACCCGGATCCCGACAAGTTGGGGAAGTGTTACGCGCGGGAGGGTGGTTTTCTGGCGGATGTCGCCTCGTTTGATGCGGCGTTCTTTGGGATCAGTCCGCGTGAAGCACTGGCGTTGGATCCGCAACAGCGGTTGTTGTTGGAGGTTTCCTGGGAGACGTTCGAGCGCGCCGGAATCGTTCCGTCCTCGCTGCGGGGAAGCCGGACCGGCGTCTTCACCGGCCTGATGGGACAGGACTACACCGCGCGTCTTCCTGGTGTACCGTCCGAGTTCGAGGGACAGCTGGAGATCGGGAGCGCGGGCAGCGTCGCGTCCGGACGGGTGGCGTACACCTTCGGCCTGGAAGGCCCTGCAGTCACAGTGGACACGGCGTGTTCCTCATCGTTGGTGGCACTGCACCTCGCGATGCAGGCACTGCGGAATGGGGAGTGCGACCTCGCGCTGGCCGGCGGTGCCACCTTGATGTCCAGCCCGTTGTCGTTGGTGGAGTTCAGCCGCCAGCGCGGCCTCTCACCGGACGGCCGGTGCAAGGCCTTCGCGGGTCAGGCCGATGGCACGGGCCTTGCCGAGGGCGTGGGTGTCGTCCTGCTGGTGCGGTTGTCGGACGCACGACGCCACGGCTACCCGGTTCTCGCGGTGGTCAGGGGAAGCGCGGTCAACCAGGACGGCGCGTCGAACGGGTTGACAGCCCCGAACGGTCCCTCGCAGCAGCGGGTGATCCGGGCGGCACTCGCGAGCGCTGGGCTGACGGGAGCCGACGTTGACGCGGTGGAGGCGCACGGCACAGGAACGAAGCTGGGCGATCCCATTGAGGCGCAGGCAATCCTAGCGACCTACGGACAGGACCGTTCGACCGACCAGCCGTTGTGGTTGGGGTCGTTGAAGTCGAACATCGGTCACACTCAGGCCGCCGCGGGCATCGCGGGCGTCATGAAGATGGTCATGGCCCTGCGCCACGGGACCCTGCCGCGGACCCTGCACATTGACACACCCACTTCGCACGTCAACTGGTCCTTGGGCGCGGTGGAGCTCCTGACCGAGTCCCGGATCTGGCCGGAGAACGGCCGCTCTCGACGGGCGGGGGTGTCCTCGTTCGGCATCAGCGGCACCAACGCCCACGTCATCCTCGAGGAGACCGACGAAGTCCCGACGGCGGACCACCGAGACGAGGACGCGGCACGGCCTCTGGTCCCGTGGGTGCTGTCAGCCAGGAATCCCGAGGCGTTGCGCGCACAGGCGGCTAGGTTGTGGGATCACGTATCCGTCCAACCCAACCTGTGTCCGGCTGATGTGGCGTATTCGCTGGCGACCACGCGCGAACCCCTGGAGCACCGGGCTGTCGTGGTTGGTCATGACCGGGACGAGCTGCTTCAGGGTGTGGCGGCGTTGGCGGGAGGTGAGCCCTGCGCGAGCCTGGTCGAGGGCGTGGCGCGTGATTCGGGGAAGACGGTCTTCGTGTTTCCCGGCCAGGGTTCGCAGTGGGCGGGAATGGCCGTGGAGCTGTGGAAGTCGTCCACTGTCTTCCGCGAGCGGATGGGAGCCTGCGCTGATGCTCTCGATCCACATGTCGACTGGTCACTGCGGGACGCGGTGTTTGCTCTGGACGGAGACCGGATGTGGGACCGCGTCGACGTGGTTCAGCCCGTGTTGTGGGCCGTGATGGTGTCGCTGGCCGAGTTGTGGCGGTCCTACGGACTGGAACCCGCTGCCGTGGTGGGACATTCGCAGGGCGAGATCGCCGCGGCATGTGTGGCTGGCGCGCTGTCGCTGGAGGATGGCGCGCGCATCGTGGCTCTACGGTCCCGGCTGGTGGCCGAGCGACTGTCCGCGCCGGGGGGGATGGTCTCGGTGGCGGCCCCCGTGGCGGAGGTCCGCGAACGGATCGAGCATTGGGCCGACCGGCTCGCCATCGCTGCGGTGAACGGACCCTCGTCCATCGTGGTCTCGGGAGAGCCGACGGCGCTGGACGAGCTTCTGACCTCCTGCGAACACGACGGGGTGCGGGCGCGGCGCATCGCAGTCGACTACGCCTCCCATTCCCCGCGCGTGGAGTTGCTCCGTGACGACCTTCTGATCGGGCTGGCGGGGATTCAGCCCCGCACCGGCGAGGTTCCGGTGTATTCGACGGTCACGGGCGGTGTCCTGACGGGCGACGAGCTGACTCCCGAGTATTGGTACCGCAACCTGCGGCAGACGGTGCGGCTCGTGGACGCGGTCGAGCGCCTCGCGGCCGACGGGCACGGGACCTTCGTGGAGTGCAGTCCCCACCCGGTGCTGACCCTTGGTGTCACGGAGACGCTGGACGATCTGGGCCACGACGCGCTCGTCGTGGGGACGCTGCGTCGGGACGAGGGCAGCCTGGACCGGTTCCTTTCCTCGGTGGGCGAGGTGTACGCGGGCGGTCGGGCGCCGGATTGGGAGAAGGTCTTCGCCGGCACCCACCCCCGTCGCGTGGCGCTGCCCACCTACGCCTTCCAACGGCAGCGCTACTGGCTGGACGCCGCGCTGGCGGTGGGGGACGTCGGGACGGCCGGGCTGAGCGCGCTCGACCATCCGTTGTGGGGCGCGGTCGCCGAGCTGCCCGACTCCGGGGGCGTCCTCCTCACCGGCCGCCTGTCCCGCGACACCCACCCCTGGCTGGTGGACCACGCGGTCGACGGCGTCGTCCTGCTGCCCGGGACGGCCTTCCTGGAACTAGCAATCCGGGCCGCCGACCAGGTGGGCTGCGACCGCGTGGTGGAACTGACACTGGAGGCCCCGCTGGTCCTGCCCGAGCGAGGTGGGGTCCACCTGCGGGCCGTCGTCGGCAAGGCCGATGAGGCCGGTGCTTGCCCAATGACCCTCCACTCGCGACCAGAGGATACGTCGGATCAGCCGTGGACCAGGCACGCCACCGGCTCCGTGGCCCCGACCCACCCGCCCGTCGGAGCCCCGCTGACCGAGTGGCCTCCGCCAGGCGCCGAACCCCTGGCAGTTGACCGGGTGTACGAAAAACTGGGGGAGCTGTCCCTGGAGTACGGCCCGTGGTTCCGGGGACTGCGAGCTGCCTGGCGTCGGGGAGACGACATCTTCGCCGAGGTCGCGCTCCCCGCGGAGGACGGGGAAGAGGGGTTCGTGATCCACCCGGCCCTGCTCGACGCCGCGGTCCACGCGGTGGTCCTCGGGCACTTCGTGAGCCTTGACGACGCGGACAACGGCCCCCGGCTTCCCTTCTCGTGGTCGGGCGTCGGCGTCCACGTGGTCGGCGCGACACAGCTCCGGGTTCGAATCAGCACAGCGGGCCCCGACGCCGTCGCACTGCAGGTGGCCGACGGAACCGGTGCTCCCGTCGCGTCCGTCGACTCGCTGGTGCTGCGTCCGGTGGCGCTCGACCAGCTGCGACCCACTACCCACGAAGTCGTGGATTCGTTGTTCGCCGTGGACTGGGTTCCGGTGCCGGTTGTTCCTCCCGGTCAGTCGGAGACGTGGGCTGCCCTCGACGGTACCAACGAGATCGTCTCCGGTATCGAGGCCGCCGGTGTCCGGGTACGGCGACATTCGGATCTCGCGGCGGTAACTGCGTCGGACGTCGTACCGGACGTGGTGCTAGTGGCGCTTCGGCCACGCCCCGGTGAACTGCCGGCGGCCACCCGGGATGCCGTCGCCCGGGCGTTGACGTTGGCACAGGACTGGATCGGCGACGACCCTCGCGCGTCGGCGCGCCTCGTCGTGGTGACCCAGGGCGCCGTCGCGGTGCACGACGGCGAGGCGGTCGACCCGGCGCTGGCCGCGGTGTGGGGCCTGTTGAGGTCCGCGCAGTCGGAGAACCCGGGCCGCCTCGTCCTGGTGGACTTGGACGAGCAGTCGTCGGCCGAGCTGATTCCCGCCGTCGTTGCCGGGGACGAGCCGCAGGTCGCCCTCCGGTCGGGTGCGGCGTTCGTCCCCCGGCTTGCACGAGCAACCACTAGCCACATCGAACCGGAGACGTTCGACAGCAGCAGCACCGTGCTGGTGACCGGCGCGTCAGGAGTGCTGGGCCGGGTCGTGGCCCGCCACTTGGTCGTGGAGCACGGTGTGCGGCACCTGTTGCTGGTGAGCCGACGCGGCGCGGACGCGGAAGGCGCCGCGGAGCTCGCCGAGCAGCTCGCGGAACTGGGTGCGTCGGCGCGCTGGGTCGCCTGCGACGTGGCGGATCGCACGGCCTTGGCCGAGGTGCTCGCCCAGGTATCACCGGAACATCCGTTGCGCGGCGTGGTGCACACCGCCGGCTTGTTGGACGACGCCGTGATCTCCGCTCTGTCGCCGGAACGAGTCGACCAGGTGTTCCGGCCGAAGGTGGACGCGGTGGTCAACCTGCATGAGCTGACCAAGGACGCGTATCTCTCGGCGTTCGTCATCTTCTCCTCGGCCGCGGGTACGTTCGGCAACCCCGGCCAGGGCAGCTACGCGGCAGCAAACGCCTTCCTCGACGCGTTCGCCGGTGTCCGGCGCTCGCGCGGGTTGCCGGCGCTGTCTCTGGCCTGGGGCCTGTGGGCGGAGACAAGTGCGATGACTGCCCAGATGTCGAGCACTGATCGCGACCGGATACACCGGTCCGGCATAACCGGTCTATCCACTGAGGACGGCATCTCCCTCCTGGACGCCAGCCTCGCCGCTGGCCTGCCCGTCGTCGTCCCGGTGCGGCTGGACCTCGCCGCCGTACGAGCCCGGGCAGCCACGGAGGGCGTTCCCGCGCTCCTGCGCGCCCTGGTGCGGCTACCGACGCGGCGCGCGACGGTCGTTGCCGGTGGCGTCTCCGCCCTGGGACAGCAGCTCGCCGAGCTTCCACCACAGGATCGTGCCGCGAAGGTCCTCGACGTGGTGCGGGCCCAGGTCGCGGCCGTGCTCGGTTTCGCGGGGCCGACGGTGGTCGACGCCGGGCGCGCGTTCAAGGAGCTGGGGTTCGACTCGCTCACCGCGGTCGAACTGCGGAATCGCCTGGCGAAGGTGACCGATCTGCGGCTGCCCGCCACGCTCGTCTTCGACCACCCCACGCCGCTCGGACTCGCCGAGCACCTCCTTGGTCAGCTGACGGGCCAACGCCAGCGGTCCCGGTCGGAGGTCCGCAGCGCGATCCCGGCCGATGAGCCGATCGCGATCGTGGGCATGGCCTGCCGCTTTCCGGGAGGCGTCACGTCGCCGGAGGACCTGTGGCGCCTGGTGGACCAGGGCGTGGACGCGATTTCCGGGTTCCCCACCGACCGTGGGTGGGACCTCGACGCCGGCGAGTACGTGACGGAAGGCGGATTTCTACGGGACGCCGCCGAGTTCGATCCCGAGTTCTTCGGGATCAGCCCGCGTGAGGCGGTGGCGATGGACCCCCAGCAGCGACTCCTGCTCGAGGTCTCTTGGGAGGTACTCGAGCGGGCGGGGCTGGACCCGACCCCCCTGCGTGGCAGCCGCACCGGAGTGTTCGCCAGCCTGATGTACCACGACTACGCCACGCGGCTCGCGACGGTTCCGGAAGGGGCCGCGGGCTACCTCGGCACCGGTGCGTCCGGCAGCGTCGCGTCCGGCCGTATCGCCTACACCTTCGGGTTCGAGGGGCCGGCCGTCACGGTGGACACTGCCTGTTCGTCATCACTGGTGGCTTTGCACATGGCGGCACAGGCGCTGCGGAGCGGGGACTGTGAGCTCGCCCTGGCGGGCGGTGTCACCGTGATGTGCACACCGACCGCCTTCTCCGAGTTCAGTTTGCAGGGCGGGATGGCCGCTGACGCACGCTGCAAACCGTTCGCCGCAGCGGCGGACGGCGCCGTGTGGGGAGAGGGTGTCGGCATAGTCCTGGTGGAACGACTGTCGGACGCACTCCACAAGGGACATCGCGTCCTCGCGGTGGTTCGTGGGTCAGCAGTCAACCAGGACGGTGCGAGCAACGGACTGACCGCGCCGAACGGTCCCTCCCAGGAACGCGTGATTCGGCAGGCGTTGGCGAGCGCACGACTCAGATCGTCCGATGTAGACGTTGTCGAGGCACACGGCACCGGAACCACGCTAGGCGACCCAATCGAGGCTCAGGCGTTGCTGGCGACCTATGGCCAGGAGCGCTCGGCGGACCAGCCGTTGTGGTTGGGCTCCGT
This sequence comes from Longimycelium tulufanense, assembly GCF_014645795.1. Classification (GTDB taxonomy): domain Bacteria; phylum Actinomycetota; class Actinomycetes; order Mycobacteriales; family Pseudonocardiaceae; genus Longimycelium; species Longimycelium tulufanense. Next base: position 39,133 of record NZ_BMMK01000034.1, read on the forward strand.
CAAGTCGAACCTAGGTCACCCGCAGGCGGCGGCGGGAGTCGCGGGGGTCATCAAGATGGTCATGGCGATGCGACGCGGCGTGTTGCCGCGGACACTGCACGTGGACGCGCCATCGCCACACGTCGACTGGTCGTCGGGTGCGGTGGAGCTGCTGACCGAGGCGCGCCCGTGGCCGGAGACACGCCGGCCACGCCGAGCCGCGGTCTCGTCGTTTGGTATCAGTGGCACCAACGCGCACGTCATTCTGGAGCAGGCGCCCACGGCATCGGATATCATCGCCCCATCCGGCAGCCCGGATGTTCCCATGCCCAACAGCACGGTGCCATGGGTGATCTCGGCGAGTAACGAGGCGGCGTTGCGATCCCTGGCCGCACGGTTGAGGGAGCGCCTCAACGCTGACCCCCAGCTCGACCTGGCCGACGTCGCGTACTCGTTGGTGACGACCCGGGCTGAGCTGGAATATCGAGCGGTTGTGGTGGGCAGCGATCGGGACGGGCTGCACATGGGTCTGGCCGCTGTGGCAGAGGGGCGTGATGTCCCCACTGTGGTCGAGGGAGTGGCCGGTAATCCGGGGAAAACCGTGTTCGTGTTCCCAGGCCAGGGCGCCCAATGGATGGGAATGGCCGCTGAGCTATGGGAATCCTCGTCCCTGTTCCAGGAGCGGCTGCGGGAGTGTGCCGACGCTGTCGCCCCCTACGTCGACTGGCCCTTGGTGGATGTCGTTCGCGGCGATGTTCGGGACATCGGTATGGACCGCGTCGACGTGGTTCAGCCGGCGTTGTGGGCTGTGATGGTGTCGCTGGCCGAGTTGTGGCTGTCCTACGGGGTGGAACCTACCGTCGTGGTGGGACATTCACAGGGGGAGATCGCCGCAGCATGCGTGGCGGGTGCCCTGTCCCTGGAGGATGGTGCCCGTGTCGTCGCGTTGCGCAGCCAGGCCTTGGCGGCGATCGTGGGACGTGGTGGCATGGTCTCGCTGGCGGTGACGTCGGCGCGGGCTGAGGAACTGGTGGCTGCGTGGGATGGCCGAATCTCCGTCGCCGCAGTGAACGGTCCCCATTCCACAGTGGTGTCAGGTGATGCCTCAGCGTTGGATGAGCTACTGGCGTACTGCGAGGAAACCGGTGTCTGGGCTCGGCGAGTGCCGGTGGACTACGCCTCGCACTCCCCACACGTCGAAGCTGTGCGTGAGCGGATTTGCCGTGATTTGGGGGAAATTCGACCCCGGCCCGGTCGCTTCGCCTTCTACTCCACGGTGACGGGGCGGTTCGAGGACACGAGCAAACTGGACGTCGAGTACTGGTACAGGAACCTGCGGGAGACCGTCCGGTTCGAGCCTGCCCTGCGGGAGCTGGCCACCCAGGGCTTCGGCGCCTTCATCGAGGTAAGCCCCCATCCCGTGCTCACCATGGGGATGCAGGAGACCTTGGACGACCACGACCCCGCCACGCCGGCCGTAGTCGTGGGGTCGCTGCGCCGCGGCCAGGGCGATCTGGCCCGATTCCTCACCTCGACAGCCGAGGCGTTCGCGCGTGGTGTCTGCGTGGACTGGTCCCGGACGTGGGTCGGCCGCGCGCCCCGCGTCGTCGACCTGCCGACCTACCCGTTCCAGCGGCGGCGGTTCTGGCTGGACGCACCGGCTGAGGCGGGTGACGTGACCGCGGCGGGCCTGAACCGCCCGGACCACCCGCTGCTGGGGGCCAATATCGAGCTTGCGGACTCCCAGGGAATCGTTCTGACCGGCCGGTGGTCGCTCGACTCGCACCCGTGGCTGGCGGACCACGCCGTGCTGGGCACCGTGGTCGTGCCGGGTACGGCCTTCCTGGAGCTGGCGGCGCGGGCCGCTGCTGAGGTCGGCTGCGACCGGCTCGCGGAGCTGCTCCAGGAGGCGCCGCTGGTCCTGACGGAAGGCGGCTCGGTCCAGGTCCAGGTCCGGGTCGCACCGCCCGACGAGGACGGCAATCGTTCGCTGGGTGTGTACTCCCGACGGGAGGACACACCCGCGGAGGGCCCCTGGGAGTGTCATGCCCGCGGCGTGCTGGGCGCGGCAGAAGCGCTGACGCCACAGGACCTCGGCGGTGCCTGGCCACCCCCGGGCGCGGTTCCCGTCGACCTCACCGGCTTCTATGAGCGACTGGACGAGGTCGGCCTCCACTACGGCCCGACGTTCCGCGGGTTGCGTGCCGCGTGGCGTCTCGGCAACGAGGTCTTGGCCGAGGCCGTCCTGCCCGAGGACGCCCGCGCCGTCGCGGCCACCTACCAAGCCCATCCAGCACTACTCGACGCGGCTCTCCACTCCTGCCTCCTCCGGGATGAAGAGAAGGGGTCGGACCAGGTTCTCATGCCCTTCGCCTGGAACGACGTCTCCTTCCACGCCAACAGTGGCCCGGAGGTGCGGGTCCGCGTGTCAGCGGGCCACTCCGACGACGTGTCGGTTGTGGTGACGGACGCCGTGGGCTCTCCCGTGGTGAGCGTCCGGTCACTGGTGGCCCGCCCGGTCTCGGCTCACCAGCTACGCGGCCCTGACGACCACCGCGACTCCCTGTTCCACCTCACGTGGACCCCGCTGTCCACCAAGCCGTCTGCCTCCCCGGGCTGCTGGGCGGTGCTCGGGGCTGACACCCTCGGCCTTACCCCACCCGCGGGAAGCTTCCCGGACCTCCACGCCTTGCGCGCGGCGATCGAAGCCGGCGTCCCAACGCCCGACCTGGTGCTCGCACCACTTGGCGCCGAGCCCTACGATCGCCACGACCAGGCCGAACGGGCTCGGGCCTTGACCTGTCAGGCACTAGGTCTGCTGCAGACTTGGCTGGCCGACGACCGAGGGAACTCAACGCGACTGATCCTCGTAACCCGCGGCGCGGTGTCCACCTCCGACCAGGAGACCGTCGTGGATCCCGCTGTCGCCGCGGTGTGGGGCCTGGTCCGCTCGGCCCAGTCGGAGAACCCAGGCCAGATCGTGCTCGTGGACTTGGACGACCAGCCCGAGTCAACGGACGCCCTTCCCGCTGCGCTGCCCGCGGACGAACCCCAACTCGCCCTTCGCAGTGGCCAGATCCTGGTGCCCCGGCTGGAACGCACACCTGTGGCCAGGGACCACGCTCTGGAGTGGGATTCCCACGGCACGGTGCTGGTGACTGGAGCCTCGGGAACCCTGGGCCGCATCGTGGCCCGACACCTCGTCGCCACGCGCGGCGTGCGCCGTTTGCTGCTGGCGAGTCGGCATGGTGGTGAGACCGAGGATGCCGCAGAACTCGCCGCGGATCTGGCTGAGCTTGGCGCGACTGTGACGTGGGCGGCGTGCGACGTCAGTGATCGCGATGCGGTTGCTGCGTTGCTGGAGTCGGTGTCCGCGGAACACCCACTGACCGCAATCGTGCACGCGGCCGGTGTCCTAGACGATGGTGTGGTCCCGGCGCTATCGCCGGAGCGGATCGACCGGACGTTCCGACCCAAGGTGGACGCGGCGCTCCACCTCCACGAGCTGACCCGGAAGTCGGACCTCGCGTCCTTCGTGGTGTTCTCCTCGGCCGCAGCCACCCTGGGCGGCGCGGGCCAGGGGAACTACGCGGCGGCCAATGCCTTCCTGGACGCGCTGGTGCGGCGCCGTCGAACGGACGGCCTCCCCGCACAGTCATTGGCATGGGGACTGTGGGCCGAGACCAGCGGCATGACCGCAAGCCTCGGTCGGGCCGACGTGGCCAGAATGGCGCGTTCCGGGCTCCAGCCAATGTCCACAGAGGATGGTCTGACGCTCCTCGACTCGGCGCTCACCGTAGACGACCCGCTGCTGTTGCCCATGCGACTCGACACGTCCGCGCTTCGGGCACGTACCGACGCACTGCCACCGGTGTTGCGCGGGCTGGTTCGCGCCCCGGCACGACGAAGCGTCGGCAGGGGAGAGGAGGCCGCTACCCTGCGCCGCCGCCTGACCGCCCTGACCCCGGCCGAGCGGGACCGGCTGCTGCTCGACCTGGTGTGCGCCGAGACCGCCACCGTTCTCGGTTACCCAACCATGGCCGCGGTGGGGCGGGATCGCGCGTTCAAGGAGCTGGGTTTCGACTCGCTGACCGCCGTGGAACTCCGTAACCGGCTCAGCGGCGCCACCGGGCTCCGGCTGCCCGCGACGCTGGTCTTCGACCACCCCACCCCCGCCGCGCTGGCCGGGCAGCTGGGCGCCGAGCTGGCTCCCGGGGGTTCGGGACCCGACGTCGAGCAGGACATCGAGGGCGAGGTGCGGAACGCCCTGGCCGCCATCCCGTTGACCCGGCTCCGCGATGCCGGGCTGCTCGAGGCCCTGCTGGAGCTCGCGGGCCGTCCGACTGTGCCGTCAGAGCGAGACGAGGATGCCGGATCCGACTCGATCGACGAGATGGACGCCGAGGGCCTGCTCGCCATGGCCCTGAACAACGGAGCGTGCTCCGTGACGGAGGATCACGATGCCGACCAATGATGAGAAGCTTGTTGAGGCGCTGCGGGTCTCGCTCAAGGAGGTCGAGGCACTGCGCAGGCAAAACCGGGAGCTGGTGACCGCCTCCCGGGAGCCAGTCGCGGTCGTGGCAATGGGCTGTCGGTTCCCCGGGGGGGTACGTTCCCCGGAGGACCTGTGGCGACTGGTGGTGACCGGGACGGACGCGATCTCGGCCTTCCCCACGGACCGCGGTTGGGACGTCGAGGCCCTCTATGATCCGGACCCGGACCAGCCGGGCCGGACCTACGCCCTGGAGGGTGGCTTTGTCGACGGTGCTGCGGAGTTCGACGCAGACCTGTTCGGGATCAGCCCCCGCGAGGCCGCCGCGATGGACCCGCAGCAGCGGTTGCTGCTGGAGACCGCGTGGGAGACATTCGAGCGGGCGGGGGTGGGGCCCCTAGCCCTGCGGAGCCAGCCCGTCGGAGTCTTCGTCGGATCCGTTCTCATGACCACCGGCGGCGGGGTCGCGTCGACCGACGGAACGGAGGGCCACCAACTCACCGGCAGCGCCGCCAGCGTGATGTCGGGGCGCCTCGCGTACATGTTCGGCCTCGAGGGTCCTGCGGTCACTGTGGACACGGCGTGTTCGTCCTCGCTGGCGGCGGTGCACTTGGCCGTCCAGGCGTTGCGGCAGGGCGAGTGCAGCATGGCGTTGGCCGGCGGAGTGGCCGTGATGACGACGCCAGGAATCTTCGTCGAGTTCAGCCGGCAGCGCGGGCTGGCGCCCGACGGGCGGTGCAAGGCGTTCGCCGCGGCCGCGGACGGCACCGGGTGGGGTGAGGGCGTCGGCTTGGTCTTACTGGAGCGACTGTCCGACGCGCGCCGGAACGGGCACCCCGTACTGGCGGTCATCCGAGGCTCTGCGGTGAACCAAGACGGTGCGTCCAACGGCCTGACTGCACCGAACGGTCCGTCACAGCGGCGGGTTATCCGGCAGGCGTTGGCCACCGCCCGGTTGTCGGCGGACTTGGTCGACACCGTGGAGGCGCACGGTACCGGTACTCGACTGGGCGATCCGATCGAGGCACAGGCATTGTTGGCGACGTACGGCCAGAATCGTCCGGAGGACCGGCCGTTGTGGTTGGGTTCGGTCAAGTCGAACCTGGGTCACACGCAGGGCGCGGCGGGCATCGCCGGCTTGATCAAGATGGTCATGGCGATGCGTCATGGGGTACTTCCCACGACTCTGCACGTCGACGAGCCCTCGCCACACGTCGACTGGTCATCGGGCGCGGTTCGGTTGTTGACCGAGAACCGGGACTGGCCGGAGACCGGCCGCCCACGCCGAACGGGCGTGTCGTCATTCGGGATCAGCGGGACCAACGCGCACGTCATCCTGGAACAGGCACCACAGGACGACGACGCTAGTTCGGACGAAGTCGACGCGCTCACACCACCGGTGCGGGTGCCGTGGGTGGTCTCGGCACGGGGCGACCGGCCCCTGCGGGACCAGGCGAAACGGCTGTGCGCTCACGTCCAGGCGCGGCCGGAGCTGCGGCCGGTGGACGTCGGCTGGTCGCTGGTGACCTCCCGCGCGACGCTCGAACAGCGAGCCGTGGTGTGGGCGCCCGACCGGAACGGCCTCCTCGGGGGACTGACGGCGCTGAGCGAGGGGAGGCCCGCCCCGGGCGTGGCGCGGGGCTCGGCTACCGAGGGTCGGCTAGCGTTCCTCTTCTCCGGGCAGGGAAGCCAACGCGCGGGGATGGGGCACGAACTGGCCGCGACGTTCCCGGTCTTCGCCGAGGCACTCGACAGGGCGTGCGGGCACCTGGACCCGTACCTCGAACGACCACTGCGGCAGGTCCTTCACGCCGCCGAGGGAACACCGGAGGCCGGACTGCTGGAGCGGACGTCGTTCACGCAGGCCGGACTATTCGCCTACGAGGTGGGGTTGTTCCACCTGCTCACTCACTGGGGCCTCGCCCCGGATCTTCTTCTCGGCCACTCGGTCGGCGAGCTAGCGGCCGCACATGTCGCAGGCGTCCTGTCTCTCGAGGATGCGTGTGCGCTCGTCGCCGCGCGAGGTCGGTTGATGCAGGAGCTACCCGGCGAGGGCGCGATGGTCGCGGTGCAGGCGACCGAGGCGGAGGTCCTGGCGTTGGTGGAGGCGCGGGCGCACACGCTGTCGGTCGCTGCGGTGAACGGACCGACGTCGGTGGTGGTGTCGGGTGACGAGAGCGCGGTGCTGGAACTCGCCGAGCACTGGGAGAACGAGGGGCGGAGGACGAGGCGGCTCCGGGTGAGCCATGCGTTCCACTCTCCCCAGATGGACGGGATGCTCGAGGAGTTCGGTCGTGTCGCGGAGAAGCTGACCTTCCACCCGCCCCAGATCCCGATCGTCTCGAACATCACCGGGGAGCTTGCCACCGATGACCAGCTGTGCTCGCCGGAGTACTGGGTACGCCACGCCCGTGAGACCGTGCGTTTCCGGGAAGGGATGCGTCGGCTCGTGGCGGAGGGGATTCGCGCGTTTCTGGAGGTAGGGCCGTCCGGGGTACTCACGGCGATGGGCCAGGACTGCCTCACCGAGGAACCGGGAAGCGTTGGTGCGGTGCTGATTTCGGTGTCCCGGGCCGGTCGGCCAGAAGTTGACACGGCGCTCACCGGGGTTGCCGAGGCGTTCGTCCACGGTGTCCAGGTCGATTGGACCCGGTTCTTCGAGGGAGCCGGTGCCAGCCTGGTGGAACTACCGACCTACGCCTTCCAGCGCCAGCGTTTCCCCTGGGGCCAACTGGACGCGAGCACTGACGTGGCTGCGGCCGGCCTCGACGGGCTCGGGCATCCCCTGCTCGGTGCGTCCCTGGAGCTGGCGGACTCCCAGGGTCTCGCGCTGACTGGTCGGCTGTCCCGCCGGACGGACGGTTGGCTCGGAGACCACGCCGTGTTCGGCACCGTGCTCGTGCCCGGTACCGCCTTCGTCGAGATGGCGGTCCGGGCCGGTGCCGAGGTCGGGTGTCGCCGCCTCGTGGAGATGACCCAGGAGGCGCCGCTGGTCCTGCCGGACCGGGGTGCCGTGCAGCTCCAGGTACGGGTGGGGCTGGCCGGGGAACACGGCCAGCGCTCGCTGGGCGTGTACTCCCGGCCGGACGACGCTCCGGCGGACGAACTATGGATGTGCCACGCCCGCGGCGTGCTCGCGCCGGAGGCCGCCTTCCCCCCCGTCGGCCACACCGAGGTGTGGCCGCCCGCCGGGGCGGAGCCGATCGCGCTCGACGGGTTCTACGAGCAGCTGGCCGCCGTGGGCTTCGACTACGGTCCCACGTTCCGCGGCCTGCGTCGGGCGTGGCGGCTCGGCGAGGAGGTGTTCGCGGAGATCGCGCTCCCCGAAGTGGCGCGGGCCGGAGCCGCTCGGTACGGCATACACCCGGCGCTGCTCGATGCCTCGCTGCACGTGGGCCTTCTTCAGGGGAAAGGAACGGAGCAGTCGCGGGTGCGGGTTCCGTTCGGATGGAACGAGGTGTCCTTCCACGGCAGCGGCGAATCAACCCTGCGTGCGCGTCTGACCCCAGCGGGCGCGGACGCGGTGTCCCTGGTCGTGACGGATGAGAGCGGCGCCTTGGTGGCGTCGGTCGGGTCGTTGGTCACCCGTCCCGTCTCCGCGCACCAGTTGCGGGCCGCACGCACCCACGACTCCCTGTTCCACCTCACCTGGGCGGAGACCACGGTCCCATCGGCGCCGTCCTCGCCCACACGCTGCGTTGTGCTCGGAGACGACGACCTGGTGACCGACGTGCTCGAGGTCCCGGCAGCGTTCGCGGATACCGGTTCGCTCACGGCGGCGATCGACTCCGGCGAGCCCGTGCCGGACCTGGTTCTCCTCCCGTGCCGCAGCGACGGCGCTGGCAGTCGGGCCGACGCGGCGCGATCCCTGACCTGCCGCGTGCTCGACGTGCTCCAGACGTGGCTCGCGGACGCACGGTTCCATGCCTTGCGGTTGGCGGTGGTGACCTCTGGTGCGATGCCCGTCACCGACGACGAGAACGCCGCTGACCTGCCTGCCGCCGCGGTCTGGGGTTTGGTGCGCTCAGCGCAGTCGGAGAACCCGGGGCGGTTCGTGCTGGTCGACCTGGACGGGCATCCCGAGTCGACGACGGCTCTTCCGGCCGTGTTGCACGGGGACGAACCGCAACTCGCCCTCCGCTCCGGACGTGTGCTCGTGCCGAGGTTGGCTCGTGGTGCGACGGAAGGAACCCTGGTGCCCCCGCCGGGCATACGCGAGTGGCGGCTGGACCTGTCCGGCGGGGGCACGGTGGACGATCTAGTCCTCACCCCGTGCCCGGAGGTTGCCGAACCGTTGGCACCCGGGCAGGTGCGTGTCGCGGTGCGGGCGGCCGGGCTGAACTTCCGGGACGTCGTGCTTGCCCTGGGCATGGTGCCCGACCGACGGGCGTTGGGGGGCGAGATCGCGGGTGTGGTGACAGCGGTGGGACCGGACGTGACCGGCCTCGCCCCTGGTGACCCGGTGTTCGGTCTGGCTTCCGGCTCACTCGGCCCGGTCGCCGTCGCCGACCACCGCATGATCGCCCCGATTCCGGAGAGCTGGTCCTTCACGCAGGCCGCGTCCGTTCCCATCGCGTTCCTCACCGCCTACTACAGCCTGGTGGACCTAGCCGGCGTGTGCCCGGGGGAGACGGTGCTCGTCCATGCGGCAGCCGGCGGCGTCGGTATGGCTGCCGTGCAGCTCGCGCGGCATCTCGGCGCCGAGGTGTTCGCGACGGCAAGCCCCGCCAAGTGGGACACCGTGCGCTCGCTGGGCATCGACGACGAGCACCTCGCCTCTTCGCGTACCAGTGAGTTCGAGGAGCGGTTCCGTGCGACGAGCAGCGATCGCGGCGTCGACGTCGTGCTGAACTCCCTGGCCAAGGAACTGGTCGACGCGTCCTTGCGGCTGGTGCGCCCAGGCGGTCGGTTCGTCGAGATGGGGAAGACGGACATCCGGAACGCCGACGAGGTCGCGACCAAGCACGACGGTGTCATCTACCGCGCGTTCGACCTGATGGACGCCGGCCCCGAGCACATCGGCCGGATGCTGGCCGAGATCCTCGCGCTGTTCGAGCGAGGGGAGCTGCGGCTCATCCCAGTGACGGCGTGGGACGTCCGGCGTGCACCGGCGGCCCTTCGCTTCCTTGCCCAGGCCCGGCACGTAGGCAAGGTCGTCCTCACGATGCCCCCCGCGTGGGACCCCATGGGGACGGTCCTGGTGACCGGCGCCACCGGGCTGCTGGGTAGGGAGATGGCCCGACACCTGGTCCGGTCCCACGGGGTTCAGCATCTCGTCCTGGCTAGTCGTCGGGGACCGGACGCGGGCGGCATGGTCGAGCTGGAGGCGGAACTGACCGCCTTGGGCGCGACGACGATCCGCGTCTCGGCATGCGACGTGTCCGACCGGGCCGCGGTGGCGGAGTTGCTGGCGTCGGTGCCAGCCGAGCACCCGCTGACCGCCGTGGTGCACGCGGCAGGTGTGTTGGACGACGGTGTCCTGGAGTCGATGACGTCGGAGCGGGTCGACACGGTGTTTCGGGCCAAGGTCGACGGTGCTTGGCACCTCCACGAGTTGACGCGGGCCACGGAGCTGTCCGCGTTCGTCGTCTTCTCCTCGGCCGCCGGTACGCTCGGTGCCGCCGGCCAAGCGAACTACGCGGCCGCCAACGCCTTCCTCGACGGGCTGGCCCGTCACCGTCGGGACACCGGCCAGCCCGGCACGTCCCTGGCCTGGGGGCTGTGGGCCGCTACCGGTGGGATGGCGTCAGAACTGGGACAGGCCGACCTGAGCCGGGTGGGCCGCTCCGGCGTCGCCGGTCTGTCCGCCGAGGACGGCCTGGCGCTGTTCGACGCGGCGCTCGTCCTTGACCAGGCGGTCTCGTTGCCGATGCGGCTCGACCCGAGAGCCCTGCGTCCCGCGGCCGAGGACGGGTCCCTGCCTGCCCTACTGCGGGGCTTGGTCCACGTTCCGGCGACGGAGGCGGGACTGGCTGCGGCGGCGGACGCGTTGCGAGGGCGCCTGGTCTCCCTCGCGCCCGAGGAACGGCACCAGGTCGTGCTGGAGCTGGTGCGCGGCCAGGTGGCCACCGTCCTCGGGCACGTGACGTCGGAGACCGTGGAACCCCAGCGGACGTTCAAGGACCTCGGGTTCGACTCGCTCACCGCGGTGGAGTTGCGGAACCGCCTGGGCTCCGCGACGGGGCTGACTTTGCCCACCACGCTGGTGTTCGACTACCCGACGCCCGCCGCCCTGGCGGACCACGTCGAGCCGGCGCTCCTGGCCGACCTGGGCTCGCCGGTCGACCCCCTCCTTGCCCGCCTCGACGACTGGGAGGCGGGGCTCGCCGCGACGCCGTTGGACGACGCCGGGTGGGAGCGGGTGGTAGCCCGACTGCGCTCGCTCGCTACGAAATGGGGAGAGGGAGGCCGCGGACGGGACGACGGGACGACCGTCGTCAACGAACTCGACTCGGCGACCGACGAGGAAGTCATCGACTTCATCAGCAAGGAGTTCGGCATCTCCTGACCCGCGTCGCACCCACGAACCCCGGCGGACGTCGACGGCTTCTCAACAAGGTGGTTTTAGATGGTGACGGACGACAAGATTCGCTACTTCCTCAAGCGCGTGACCGCCGACCTGCACGAGACGCGTGACCGCCTGCGGGAGCTGGAGGCAGCTGTCGGAGAACCGATCGCGGTTGTGGCGATGGGATGTCGCTTCCCGGGAGGCGTGTCCTCGCCGGAGGACCTGTGGCGCCTGGCCGTCTCCGGGGAGGACGCGATCTCGCCGTTTCCCGCGGACCGTGGCTGGCCCGTGGGCGATCTTTACGACCCGGACCCGGACCGGTTCGGGAAGTGCTATGCGCGAGAGGGTGGTTTTCTCGCCGACGTGGCGTCGTTCGATGCGGGCTTCTTCGGCGTGAGCCCGCGGGAGGCGTTGGCGTTGGACCCCCAACAGCGGTTGCTGTTGGAGGTGTCCTGGGAGACGTTCGAGCGTGCCGGTATCGCACCCTCCTCCCTGCGGGGAAGCCGGACCGGTGTCTTCGTCGGGACCAGCAGCCAGGAATACGCGCTCCTTGTGCGGAGTTCTCCGGAGAACTTCGAGGGCTACTCGACGGGCTTTCTCGCCAGTGTGATGTCCGGCCGGCTCGCCTACACGTTCGGCCTCGAAGGTCCCGCTGTCACAGTGGACACGGCGTGTTCCTCGTCCTTGGTGGCACTGCATCAGGCCGTGCATGCGTTGCGTACCGACGAATGCGGCATGGCTCTCGCCGGCGGAGCGGCCGTGATGTCCACACCGAGCATGTTCGTCGAGTTCAGCCGGCAGCGTGGACTGGCCCCGGACGGACGTTGCAAGGCGTTCGCCGCCGCTGCGGACGGCACCGGGTGGGGCGAGGGGGTCGGCCTGGTCCTGTTGGAGCGGTTGTCCGACGCGCGTCGAAACGGGCACCATGTGCTGGCGGTCATTCGTGGTTCCGCCGTGAACCAGGATGGCGCGTCCAACGGGCTGACCGCGCCGAATGGTCCGTCACAGCAGCGCGTGATTCGTGCGGCACTGGCGAACGCGAGGCTAGGACTGTCCGATGTGGATGCTGTCGAGGCCCACGGGACCGGAACGACGTTGGGGGATCCGATCGAGGCCCAGGCCCTCCTCGCCACCTACGGCCAGGACCGTGTGGCAGGACAACCGCTATGGCTGGGGTCGTTGAAATCGAACATCGGCCACACCCAGGCGGCCGCGGGTGTCGCCGGAGTGATCAAGATGGTCATGGCAATGCGCCAGGGTGTCCTGCCACCCACCCTGCACGTTGACGCCCCAACCCCGCACGTGGACTGGTCCGCGGGTGCGGTGGAGCTGCTGACCGAGGTACGGGACTGGCCGCGGATCGGAAGGCCGCGGCGGGCCGGGGTGTCGTCGTTCGGGATCAGTGGCACCAACGCCCACCTGATCCTGGAGCACGCGGAGCGGGACGAGTCTCCCGCTGTGGAGCCGGCCGCACCAGTGCTGATCAGCACCACCACCGAAGGCGACCACCAAGAAAGATCAACCCCGCTACCGTGGGTGGTCTCTGCGAGGAACGATCGAGGGCTCCGGGCACAGGCGGCCAGGCTGCGCGACCATGTTCTCGCCCACCCGGAGCTGTCCCCGCCCGACATTGGTCACTCCCTGCGGGCGTCGCGAACCCTGTTCGACCACCGCGCCGTCGTGCTGGCCCGGGACCGGGACGAGTTCGTCGCCGGGCTCGACGCCCTGGCCGAGGGGAGAGGGGCCCCGGGCGTGGTGGAGGGCGTCGCCGGGGAACCAGGGAAGCCGGTGTTCGTGTTCCCCGGACAGGGTGCCCAGTGGGCGGGAATGGCCGCGGAGCTGTGCCGCGACTCCGAGATCTTCCGGAACCAGCTGCGCGACTGTGCCGAAGCTCTGGAACCCCATGTCGACTGGTCGCTCCTCGACGTGGTGTGCGGTGCTGACGGGGTCTTCTCCCTGGACCGCGTCGACGTGGTCCAGCCCGCGTTGTGGGCCATGATGATCTCGCTCGCCGAATTGTGGCGGTCCTACGGCGTCGAACCCGGGGCCGTGGTCGGCCACTCCCAGGGCGAGATCGCCGCCGCGTGCGTCGCGGGCGCGCTGTCGCTCGAGGACGGGGCGCGGATGGTGGCACTGCGGTCCCGGCTCGTTGCCCAGCACCTGTCCGGTAAGGGCGGCATGGCGTTCCTCGCCCTTCCAGCGGACCAGGCGCGCGACTGGCTTTCGCCGTGGGAGACACGTCTCGGTGTCGCGGCGGTCAACGCGCCCTCGTCCGTCGTGATCTCGGGCGACCCCGACGCGCTGGACGAACTCCTCGTCGCCGCCGAAGGGGACGGGGTTCGGGCGATCCGCGTCGCGGTGGACTACGCGTCCCACTCGGCACAGGTCGAAACCCTGGAAGCCGAACTGCTCGCGGCACTCGCGGGCGTCACGCCTCGGGCGCCCACGATCCCGTTCTTCTCCACGGTGACCGGCAACCTGGTCGACACCTCGAAGCTCGACGCCGCCTACTGGTACCAGAATCTGCGCGACACAGTCCGCTTCGAACCCACCGTGCGCGAACTCCTGGCGGCAGGATACCGAACCTACGTGGAGGTGAGTCCGCACCCGGTTCTCGCGGTGTCGGTGCAGGAAACCCTGGAAAGTGCCGCGGCGGAGGGCCTGGTGCTGACCTCGCTTCGGCGGGGCGAAGGACACCTTCGACGCTTCCTCACGTCCGTCTCGGAAGCTCATGTGCGTGGAATGCGGGTGGACTGGTCGTCCCACATCGGACCGGACCGGCGTCGCGTGGCGCTCCCGACATACGCGTTCCAGCGTCAGCGTTACTGGCTGGATGCACAACCGATGGCCCCCGTGTGGGAAGGCGACGAGAGCGCGTCCTCGTTGTTCCTGCAGCGCTTGGTCGAACTCCCCGAGAGCGAGCGGGCCCATGTGGTGCTGGAGACGGTGTGCGAGCATGCCGGTGCGGTCCTGTACCGCACCTCCCCGGCGGACATCGATACCACGACGGTCTTCACCGATCTCGGGTTCGTCTCGATGACGGCGATGGAGCTGCGCAACCGGCTCAGCGCCGTCACCGGCGTCCGGCTCTCGCCGACAGTGGTCTTCGACTACCCGACCCCCGAGAAGCTGTCCGCGCACCTGCTGGCTCGGCTGACTGGTGCCCACGACCAGAGCACCGAACCGGTGACGGCGGTGTTCACCGCCGACGAGCCGATCGCGATCGTCGCGATGAGCTGCCGGTACGCGGGCGACGTGACCTCCCCGGAGGAGCTGTGGGACATGGTCGCCGCTGGGCGGGACGCGATCTCGTCCGTCCCGACCAACCGTGGCTGGGACGTCGAGAACCTGTACGACCCGAACCCGGGTCGGCCGGGCCGGACGTACGTCCGGCGGGGCGGCTTCCTCCGAGACGCCGACCAGTTCGACCCCCTCCTGTTCGGGATCAGCCCGCGCGAGGCGCTGGCGATGGACCCGCAACAGCGCCTTCTCCTCGAGACGTCGTGGGAGGTGTTCGAGCGGGCGGGGGTGGCGCCTGACTCGATCCGCGGCAGCCGGACCGGAGTCTTCGTGGGGATCAGCGGTCAGGACTACGCGTGGTTGCTGACCACGACACCGGAGGGCGGCGAGGGCCACCTGATGACCGGGACCTCGACGAGTGTCGCCTCGGGTCGGCTCGCCTACCTGTTTGGCCTGGAGGGGCCGGCGGTGACCGTCGACACCGCGTGCTCCTCGTCCCTGGTCGCCCTCCACCTGGCCGTGCAGGCCCTGCGGCAGGGCGACTGCGCGGCCGCCCTCGTGGCGGGAGCCACGGTGCTGTCGACCCCAGGGGCGTTCGTCGAGTTCAGCCAGCAGCGCGCGCTGGCACCAGACGGGCGGTGCAAGGCGTTCGCCGCGGCTGCCGACGGCACCGGGTGGGGTGAGGGGGTGGGGGTGCTCCTGGTGGAACCGCTGTCGGCGGCCCGCCGCCACGGTCACCCGGTCCTGGCCCTGGTCCGCGGCACCGCGATCAACCAGGACGGGGCGAGCAACGGTCTGTCCGCACCCAACGGGCTGGCCCAGCAGCGCGTCATCCGGCAGGCGCTGACCAACGCCGGCCTCACCACCCGGGACGTGGACGCCGTCGAGGCCCATGGGACGGGCACCACCCTTGGTGACCCCATCGAGGCGGAGGCCCTGCTGGCCACGTACGGCCAGGGCCGGCCGGCTCATCGTCCACTGTGGTTGGGGTCGCTGAAGTCGAACATCGGCCACACCGCGGCGGCGGCCGGGGTGGGTGGCGTGATCAAGATGGTCATGGCGATGCGTCGGGGCGTGTTGCCGAAGACCCTGCACGTGGACGAGCCCACCCCGCACGTGGACTGGTCCTCGGGCGCGGTGGAGCTGTTGACCGAGACCGGGGAGTGGCCGGACACCGGTCGCCCGCGCCGGGCCGGGGTCTCGTCCTTCGGGATCAGCGGGACCAACGCGCACGTGGTGCTGGAACAGGTGCCGGACGAGACCGTCAGCGCGGATAATGGGGTGGCGCGGACGACGGACTCCGCGCCACCCCTGGCCACTCTTCCTGCGGTGCCATGGGTGTTGTCGGGCAGGACCCGGAAGGCCTTGCGGGCGCAGGCGGACCGGATACGGCAATACGTCGAGGAACGCCCTGACCTCGCGCCGGCCGACGTCGCGCGCTCGTTGGCGACCGCCAGGGCCGGACTGGAACACCGCGCCGTCGTGGTCGGTCGGGATCGCAACGATCTCCTGGCGGCGCTGTCCCTGCTGGCGGAGGACGGTTCCGCGCCGAACCTGGTCCGTGGCACGACCCGCACTCGTGGCAGGGTGGCATTCCTGTTCTCCGGCCAAGTTGGTCCACGGGCAGGGCTGGGACGGGAACTCTACGACCAGGTGCCGGCCTTCGTGTCAGCCCTGGACGAGGTGTGCGCCGCGTTCGATGCCCAGCTGGACCTGAACCTCGGCGAGGTACTGGCTGCCGAGGACGGTTCCGTGGAGGACCTGCTGGTGGACCCGGTCCTCAGACAGGCCGCACTCTTCGCTAAGGAAACGGCACTATACCGGCTGCTGGGATACTGGGGAGTTCGGCCCAGCTTCCTTCTCGGCTACTCCGTCGGTGAGCTGACCGCGGCGCACAACGCGGGCGTGTTGTCACTGGCCGACGCGGCCGCGCTCGTCGTTGCTATGGGACGGCTGGGACGGGGATTCCCGGCCGATGTGGCGACGACATCGCCTGACTGTGAGGAGGGACTGCACCCCCAACTCGACGACATCCGCCGTATCGCCCAGGAGCTGACGTTCCGTCCACCGGCGATTCCCCTTGTCTCCGGCCTGACTGGCCGTCCCGTGCCGGGGGAGGAGATCGGTTCCCCGGAGTACTGGGTGCGGCTCGCACGGGAGGTCGCCACGCCCGCCAACGGCTTGCAGTGGCTCGTGTCCGAAGGTGTTCGTGACTACCTCCAGATCGGCTCGGACAGCGCACTGGCAGGGATCGGCCAACACTGCCGCGCGGGTGTGGTGAGCGAGGACGACATTGCGCTGGTGCCAGCCCTCCACGGGGATGGATCCGAGGTGAACGCGCTCCTCTCCGCGTTGGCCCACCTTCATGTCAGGGGCGTCACGGTGGACTGGGCGAGGATGCTCGTCGACTGCGGCGCGCGGCCAGTGGAGCTGCCCACGTACGCGTTCCAGCGCCAGCGGTACTGGCCCGAGGTGACCGGACTGTCGGCTCGGCATCCGGACCAGTGCGGCCCCGGTCGCGCGGTCGCACGTGCGGAACGGGGCCGCGAGTTTCGGGAGCGCCTGGCCGGGGCGACTGAGGAGGAGCGGGAGCAGCTCGTCGCCACGCTGGTCCGCACGCACGTCGCGGGGGCGCTCAGGTTGGGTGACGCGGACTCCCTCGAGGACGAGCTGACCCTTCCCGAACTGGGTTTCGACTCGCTGACCGCGGTGGAGTTGCGGAACCGGCTCGGGGCGGACCTCGGGCTCCGCCTCTCGCCGGCCATCGTCTTCCAGTATCCGACCGTCACCGCGCTGAGGCGGCACCTGGTCGAGCAGTGGGAAACGGCGGGTTCCACCGGCGAACGACACACGGAATCCGACGACACCACCGGGGCGCAGGTCACCCTCGGACCCCTTCTCACCCGCGCCAGCGAACTGGGCCGGACCGAGGAGTTCCAACAGCTTCTCCACCGCGTCGCGGAATTCCGCCCCACCTTCGACTCGTCCCCGGAGCATCCCCACACTCCTCCTCCGGTCCGTCTCTCCCGTGGCTCCGCCATCGCGAGCCTGATCTGCTTTCCAACGTTCGCCGGCAGGTCGGGGGCGCATCAGTACGCCCGTCTCGCGGCCGGGTCGCGAGGCGAGCGGGACGTCTGGGTTCTTCCGGCACCTGGCTTCACGTGGCAGGAAACGCTCCCGGCGTCCGTCGACGCCCTGGCGAGCCGCCAGGCGTACGGCGTCGAACAGTGCGCTGACGGCAAACCCGTCGTCCTGCTCGGATACTCGGCGGGCGGATGGATCGCCCATGCCACCGCGGCCGCTCTCGAAGCGCGTGGGGCTGGCCCCAGCGCCGTTGTGCTCCTGGACAGTTACTGGCCGGACAGCGAGATGCTTCCGCACATCCACGCCCAGATCGACAGAGCTCGGACGACAGGGGCACCGAACGCTCTCTGGACCGAGGAGCCCTGGGACGACGCCTGTCTCACCGCCATGGCACGGTACGCCCAGCTGTTCCATGCCTGGAGCCCGGAAGAAATCAGCGCGCCCACCCTGCTCGTTCGTGCTTCGGAACCGGCCTTCGACGAGGTACTGGACAATTGGCGGCCGAGGTGGCATCTCCCGCACACAGCCGTCGACGCGGCCGGAACCCACTTCACGATCATCCGTGAGCACAGCGAGTCCGCGATGCGCTCGGTACGCGACTGGCTCAGCGGTCTTTTCTGAGGACAAGACATCGCAACACGACAGGAGAAAAGATGACGTCCTTCCACGCACGCGACAGGGAGCCCCTCGACCAGTCCGTCATCGACGGTCAGGCCGCGTACACGAAGCAGTCCCTGAACCTCTATGACTTCGCGGTGTTCCGTGGTACCGCGCCCTTCTTCTGGCGCTGCCCACCGGCGGTCTCCCGGCGGTTGTACGACACCAGCGTGGGCGCGCACCACCTGGAGATCGGCGTGGGCAGCGGCTACCTCCTTGACCACGCACACTTCCCAGTGACCGATCCACGGGTTACGCTCGTCGACCTCAGCCCCCACTCCCTTGCCCACACGGCACATCGCCTCCGGCGGTACCAGGTCAACATCGTCCGGGCGAACGTCCTGGATCCCCTGCCGGTGCCACGAAAGTCCTATGACTCGGTTGGCATGAGCTATCTGTTGCACTGTGTACCGGGAAGCCTCCGGGAGAAGGGAATCGCCTTGGCCCACGCCGCGGCCGCGGTCCGCCCCGGTGGGATTGTCTTCGGTGCCACGGTGTTGTCGGCCGGTGTCCCTGTAACCTTCGCCGCCCGACAGATGATGCGACTGCTCAACAAGAAGGGTGTCTTCCACAACGAGCGCGACACTCTCGACGACCTTCGCGACCAACTCGAACAGCACTTCGTCCGCCACGAGCTGTCCGTCCGCGGCTGCGTGGGCCTCTTCCGAGCCTGGACAGCCTCCGGAGAGAACACCTGACGCGGGGACAAAGCGGTGCGGCCCGAGACTCACGACCGCCGAAGCCGCACCGCGCCCCAGCCTCGCCGACTCCTCGTGCTCGCCCCTCGTTACCTTCTTTTGTGGCCCCAGGTTGGGGCTGTCAGGCCACCGGTCCCGGCATGACTGAGTCC
>NZ_BMMK01000035.1 GCF_014645795.1 Longimycelium tulufanense
CCTGGCAGGTCAGTCGAGCCAACCTGCCATCTCCAGGCGATCCACCGCTAATCAGACAGTCCCGACGGGCTGGCCGTAACCGGGCTGCGCCGGCTGACCGTATCCGGGTTGGGGCGCCACACCCGGCTGCCCGGCCGGGTACTGGCCTGGGGCCGGCCGCGCGGGCTGCGGCCCGGTGGCGGGCTGGCCCGGTGGCGGCGCCGGGAAGCCGGGGGGCGGGGTGCCGTAGGGGGTGGCCCCGGGCTGGCCGGGGTGACCGGGCTGCGGTGCGAACCCGGGCCCGCCGGGTTCGGGCTGCCGGTCACCGGGCGGCGGGTAGGAAGGCGGGCCGTAGGGCGTGCTCACGGGGGACCCCCAGCATCATGGAAACCTGCGCCGACACGGGACGCGACCGGCACCGTGTCGCCGGTGTCCGGTCACGCGGCGGAGAAGGTAACCCATTCCGGGATCCGGTGGGAGCCGACCCGACAAGATTCGCTCGCCGCGCCCTATCCGGACATACGGAGACCAAGTCGTAGAGATTCGGGGGCAGGGTTTCCCAACGTGCTCTCAGCGGCGGCAGGTGGGCGGCGCGGCCCGACCGCGCCGCCTCCTCACTCATCTCGTGGCCACGACGAGCGTGTGCGCCGCCCGGTCGTACCAACCGCGGTAGCGCCCGCTCTTGTCGAAGAACGGCGACAGCACCATCAGGACGGTGAACAGGGTCCCGATGAACGGGATCAGCAGCCCGCCGTAGACCGAGCCCCACCGCACCACGGCGGTACGGGTGTCGAGGGGCTCGGCGTCCGCGCGGACGACCGCGATCCCGGTCATCCGCTTGCCGAGCGTGGCGCCGCCCGCCTCGGTCAGCATCGTCACCTCGTAGGCGCCGCCGATCACGAGCATGAAGAACGGCAGTAGGAACAACGCCTGGCCCAGTGTGGGTGTCCACGAGTTCAGCAGGAACAACAGCAGCGTCGACGGCGCGGCGACGACCACGCCGTCGACCAGCCTGGCGACCACGCGCTGGCCAACGGTGGCCGGTCGGGCGGTCGGTGGTGGCCCGTACCGGGGCTCGGGCGGTGGGGGGTACCCGCCCGGCGCCGGGCCGAGCTGGTCCATCGGGAAGTTGGGCAGGGTGCCGGAGGGGCCGGCGGCGGGTCCACGCCAGCCCCGCGGCGGTTGCGGCGGTCGGCCGTGGGGCGTGTTCAACGAAACTCCTGCGGTGAGTACGTCGACGGGGTACTGGGGATTGCCGGTGGATCACGGCGTGCGCCGGGTGGGAGTCGCTGCGTGATCACCGTCGCCAGGATCTCAGAAACCGAGGCGGCGTAGCTGCTTGGGATCGCGCTGCCACTCCTTTGCCACCTTCACGTGGAGGTCCAGATAGATGCGGCTGCCCAGCAGGCGTTCGATGTGCCCACGTGCCTTGGTGCCCACCTGGCGCAACCGTTCCCCGCCGCGGCCGATGACGATCGGCTTCTGGCTCGGGCGCTCGATGAAGATGTTGGCGTGCACGTCGATGAGGTCGTCGCGGTCCTCGCGCGGTCTCATCTCCTCGACGACGACCGCGATGGAGTGCGGTAGCTCGGCCTCCACGCCCTCCAGCGCCGCCTCCCGGATCAGCTCGGCGACCAGGGTGGCCTCCGGCTCGTCGGTCAGCTCGCCCTCGGGATACAACGGCATGCCCTCGGGCAGGCGCTGGACCAGCAGGTCGCTCAGCAGCCCCACCTGGAAGCCGTCCACCGCCGACACCGGGACCAGCTCGGCGAAGTCCATCACGTCCTGCAGCGCCAGGAGCTGCTCGGCCACCCGGTCACGCGGAACCAGGTCGGTCTTGGTGATGATGCCGACCACCGGCGTGCGCTTGGCGACCTTGGCCAGCTCGGCGGCGATGAACCGGTCGCCGGGGCCGACCGTCTGGTCCGCGGGCACGCAGAAGCCGACCACGTCCACCTCCGACCAGGTCTCCCGGACCAGGTCGTTGAGGCGCTGCCCGAGCAGGGTGCGGGGCCGGTGCAGCCCGGGGGTGTCCACGATGACCAGTTGTGCGTCCGGCCGGTGCACGATGCCCCGGATGGTGTGCCGGGTCGTCTGCGGCTTGCTGGAGGTGATCGCGACCTTCGACCCGACGAGGGCGTTGGTCAGCGTCGACTTGCCGGCGTTGGGGCGGCCCACGAAGCAGGAGAACCCGGACCGGAACCCGTCAGGCGTGCTGGTCATGGCCCCATTGTCCCTGGTGACCCGGTCAGCGCTGGCGGGGCGGGGTCAGCCGGTGCAGGTCCAGGGTGTCCGGTACCGGTGCCGCCCCGGGTCCGCCCGCGGCGAGCCAGCCCTCCAGGTCGTCGAGCGCGGCGTCGGACAGGACGAAGCCGAACCAGTGCGGCTTGCCGCCGCTGCAGTGCACGACCACCACGTTCGACTGCTCGCAGGCATCCAGGCAGTCCGAGGTGCGTACCTCCACCCGACGTCCGACGGACCCGGTGATCGCACGCAGCCGTTCCAACTGCCAGTCATGGTCGACATCCGGGTGCTTTCGTCTGGTGCCACAACAACATCCCCGGCACACGGTCACCCGGACGACGTCACCAGCCACGACGGGCCAGCCTAGTCGTCGTGGTCATCGAACCGGCCGTACCGGTGATCACGGACACGGCGTGGGATCAGCGCACGGTGTCGAGGATCTGCCCGGCCGCGTCGGCCCGGTAGACCGGGGCGTCGGTGGCCAGGTCGCGCACGGCGTCCAGGGAAGCGCCGTCGATCTGGCCGGCGTCGGTCACCACGGCGGCGGCCTCCAGGCCCTCGGCGCCGCTGGCGACCGCGGCCGCCACCGCGGCCTGCAGGGCGGTCAGGCGCAGCGACGGCAACGCCACCGTGCAGGCCGCGTAGGTGCGGCCGTCGGTGTCGCGTACGGCCGCACCCTCGTCGGCGCCGGTCCGGGCGCGTGCCGACCGCGCCAGGGTCACGATCTTGGCGTCCTCCGGATCCAGGGTTGCTGGCTCAGCCACGCGGGAAGCTCCTCTCCTACGTACCGCGATCCTCTTCCGGCCCGCCGGCCCGGCGGATGAGAACCGTCGTGATCCGCATCCGGCCACGGGCGTCCTTGCCGCCCTCGGCGCGCATCCGCAGTCCGGCGATCTCGGCCTCGGCGCCGGGCAGCGGCACCCGGCCGAGCCGTTGGGCGAGCAGCCCGCCCACGGTGTCCACGTCGTCGTTGGCGAGCTCGGTGTGGAACACCGTGTCCAGGTCGGCCACGGGCAGTCGGGCGCTCACCCGCACCGACCCCTCGGCCAGCCGCTCCACGGGCGGCCGCTCCTCCCGGTCGTACTCGTCGGTGATCTCACCGACGATCTCCTCCACAATGTCCTCGATGGTGAGCAGGCCCGCGGTGCCGCCGTACTCGTCGACCAGGATCGCCATGTGGCTGCGGGAGAGCTGCATCTCGCGCAGGAGCTCGTCCAACCGCTTGGTGTCGGGCACGAAGCTGGCGGGGCGCATCACCTCGCCGACCGTGGGCCCGCGCTCGCGCAGGGCCTCGAAGTCGCCGATCTCGACCGCCACCCGCACCAGGTCCTTGAGGTTCACCACACCGACGATGTCGTCGACGCTCTCGCCGATCACCGGGATGCGGGAGAATCCGGAGCGCAGGCACAGCGCCAGCGCCTGCCGGACCGACTTGTGCTGCTCGATCCACACCAGTTCGGTGCGCGGCACCATCACCTCGCGGGCGATGGTGTCGCCCAGCTCGAACACCGAGTGGATCATCTCCCGCTCGCCGGCCGCGACAACGCCGCGTTCCTGGGCCATGTCGACCAGCTCGCGCAGCTCCACCTCGGAGGAGAACGGGCCCTCGCGGAAGCCGCGGCCGGGGGTGATGGCGTTACCGACCAGGATCAGCAGCCGGGTCAGCGGCCCGAGCAACCCGGCCAGGATCCGCACCGGCCCGGCGGCCACCAGGCCGACACCGTAGGGGTGCTGCCGGCCGACCGTGCGCGGCCCGACACCGACCAGCACGTAGGAGACGACCAGCATGATCAGCCCGGCCGACAGCAACGCCAGCCAGTCCGGGTCGATCCAGCTCAGCGCGACGACGGTGACCAGCACGGTGGCGGCCAGCTCACAGCCCAGCCGCAGCAGGAGGAGCAGGTTGACGTGCCGGGGGCGGTCGGCGACCACCTGGGCGAGCTGCCGGGCGCCGGCCCGGTACTGCCGCACCAGCTCCTCCACCCGGGCGCGGGAGATCGCGCCGAGTGCGGCGTCCGCGGCGGCGAAGGCGCCCGCGGCGAGCACCAGCACCACCGCGAACACCAGCAACGCCGCCGAACCGACCACTTCCGGCCCGCCTCAGCCGGAGTTTCCGTCGCGCGGGGTGTCCTCCCGGCCCGGTTCCGGCGGTGCCCCTTGGTCGGTTGCCTCGGCGCGGCCCGGCGCACCGTCCGGACCTGCCTCGGTCCCGGCGTCGGTCTGCGTCTCGGGCCCGGTCAGGCCGACGGCGCCGAGCACGCGGTCGTCGACACTGCGCTGCACGGCCAGCCGCTCCGCCTCGGTACGGGCCGTGCGGTAGTCGGCCAGGACCCGGTTCTGCAGCGAGAACATCTCGCGTTCCTCGGCGGGCTCGGCATGGTCGTAGCCGAGCAGGTGCAGCACCCCGTGCACGGTGAGCAGGTGCAGCTCGTCCAACAGCGGGTGGCCGGCCTTGCGCGCCTGCTCGCGGGCGAACGCCGGGCACAGCACGATGTCGCCGAGCAGGGCCGGGCCCAGGCCGGCCGCGTCCGGCCGGCGCGCCGAGTCCAGCTCGTCCATGGGGAAGGCCATCACGTCGGTGGGGCCGGGCAGGTCCATCCACCGCTCGTGCAGGTCGGCCATCACGTCCAGGTCCACCAGCAGCACGCTCAGCTCGGCCAGCGGGCTCACGCCCATCCGGTCCAGTGCGTAGCGGGCCACGGCGACGATCGACGCCTCGTCGACCGACACCCCGGACTCGTTGGCGATCTCGATGCTCACGTCGTCCCGTTCGTTCCGCTGCGATCCTCACCGGCCTCGGCGGGCCGGAATCACTTGCCCTGTCGGGAAAATCCGCACGGCCCGCCGCTAGCGACGGGCGTTGGGGCGAGCCTTGCGGCCCCGGGGGGTCCGCCCGTCCTCCCGGCCGGCGTCCCATCGCGCGTAGGCGTCCACGATGTCCCCCACCAGCCGGTGTCGCACGACGTCGGTGCTGGTCAGCTCGGCGAAGTGCACATCGTCCACTGTGGAGAGGATCTCCTGCACCACGCGCAGCCCGGACGCCTGCCCGTTGGGCAGGTCGATCTGGGTGATGTCGCCGGTAACCACGATCTTGGAGCCGAAGCCCAGCCGGGTCAGAAACATCTTCATCTGTTCCGGCGTGGTGTTCTGTGCCTCGTCCAGGATGATGAACGCGTCATTGAGGGTGTTGTGGGTCAGCAGGTAGTCCTCGGTGACATAGAGCGAGTCCGCTGCCGCCACCTGGATACACACCGCCTCCGTCCGGCCGGCGGGCTCGATGCTGTCGATGAACCGCATCGGTCGTCCCCCGCCACCCGCCGCGTGGTACTTCCGCCGCTTGCGGTCCAGCCGGAAGGGCTCGACGCCCGCCGGAAGTCGGATGTCGATGATGTACGCGTCATGGCGATAACTGACCGCACGGCCGTTTGCCCACCCGGGTTTCCGACCGTCGGCCCCGCGGCGACGCACGTACGCGACGCCGCCCAGCGATCGGACGAGACGGATCACGTCGTCCTTCAGCCGGGGTGACGTTGTCGTGTACTGGACGCGGCAGGTGCGGTCGCGTTGGGTGACCGGCCCACCGTCGGAGTCCAGCAGCCCCTGCAGGACCCCGAGGCGAACCTCGGCGGAGTTGCGGAGATAGACCTCCGGGACGAACTTCGAATGCGATCGTGCGCCCAGCAGGCCCAGACCGCGAAGTGCCCCGGTGACCGGATTCTCCAGCGTGACGACCTCACCCGGCTCACGCACCCGGTTCAGGGTGTAGTTCACCCGGTCCTTCCGGCGCACCTCCATCCCCGGCAGCACCGTCTCGAGGGCGAGCGCGAGCTCCCAGTCCCTGGTGGCGAAGGAGGGGGTCGTCGAACCCGTCAGACAGCCGTCGCCGAGCAGCAGGCCCAAGGCGTAGGGATCCATGGGGACCGCACGCTCGGGGTGGCAGACCGGTGCGGTCAGCAACGGCAGCTCGTACCGCCGGGCGTGCGCAGCACGGAGGTTGCCGATCATCTCCTTGGTCTCGAGGACTCGCCACGGCCGATCGCGACGCTTGTCCGCGGCCGTTCTGACGGTCCAGAGGTGATCACCGCAGCACAGCGTCGACGCACCGTCCTGGGCAGTGACGCGGTAGATGTCCTTCCCTCCCTGGGGATACACCCCGAGGACCACGGTCGGCTCGCCGTTCGAACCGATGACCAGGTCGCCGACCCGCAGCTCGCCGATGGGCCGGAAGCCCTCCGGGGTGAGGACCTTGGTGAAGACCGGTTGGGCCCGACCCCGCATGTAGGCCAGCGGCGCGATCTCGATGGTGCCGGCCTGGGTGAGGCGGGGGATCGACTCCGGGTCCACCATGTCGTGCAGCGCGTCGTAGAGCGGCCGCAGGTAGGGGTCGATCTTCTCGTAGAGCGTGCCCGGCAGGTAGCCCAGCCGCTCGCCGGCCTCCACCGCGGGGCGGGTGAGGATGATCCGGTTGACCTGCTTGGCCTGCAACGCCTGCACGGCCTTGGCCATCGCCAGGTAGGTCTTGCCGGTGCCGGCCGGACCGATCCCGAAGACGACGGTGTGCCGGTCGATCGCGTCGACGTAGCGCTTCTGGTTGAGCGTCTTGGGTCGGATGGTGCGGCCGCGCCGGGACAGGATGTCCAGGCTGAGCACCTCGGCCGGAGACTCGTTCGTGCCGGCGGAGAGCATGGAGACGGTGCGGCGGACGGTGTCCGGACCGATCTCCTGGCCACGCCCGGCCAGGGTGACCAGCTCGGCGAAGACCCGCTCGGCAAAGGCCACGTCGGCGGGCTCGCCGGAGAGGGTGATCTCGTTGCCGCGCACGTGCACGTCGGCGACCAGGAGGTCCTCGGCGACGCGCAGGTTCTCGTCACGGGAGCCGAGCAGCGACAGCACGGCGGCCCCGGGTACCGCGATCCTCGACTGCGCCGGCCCGTGTGGGGCCGCCGCCTCGTCGGCCGATCCGTTCTGCGTTCCGTGCTGGCCTGGTCCAGATCGGGCGGCTCCACCCGGTGCCGTAGCGGCCACCTGCTCTCGGGCCTGCTTTCTGCGCGTGCGCGCGGTCGTCCTCCATGTCCTGCTTCGATGCTAACCGTCCCGACCGGCTCGACACAGCCGGATACCCGGGCCGCGGCGCGGCGGACGCTCAGCCGACCTGTGCCATCCCGCCCAGCGGCTCGCCGCCGATCACGTGCAGGTGGGCGTGGAAGACGGTCTGGCCGGCGTCGGGGCCGGTGTTGAACAGCAGGCGGTAGCCGGAGTCGGCGATGCCTTCCCGCTCGGCGACGGCGGCACCGGCGCGCATCACCTCGACCAGCAGCTCGGGGGACTCCTCGGCCAGGGCGGCGGCGTTGGCGTGGTGCTCGCGGGGCACGACCAGGACGTGGGTCGGGGCCTGCGGGTTGATGTCGCGGAAGGCGACCGTGACGTCGTTGGAGTGCACGATCGTGGCGGGGATCTCGCCGGCCACGATGCGGCAGAACAGGCAGTCGGCGCGCGCGCTCATGCTCGCAGGCTACTCAGTTCGATCAACGTGAGCGTCAGGGGCGACGCTATGCGCAGGTCAGGCTGCCCCGGTGTGACGTTGGGCGTCGCTGGGCGGCAGGGGTGTTCGATCATATTGGCTGGGCAAAACCTGGGTTTGATCTTGCGGATTGCTGCGTCGTCAACATCGATACGTTCTGTCCTAGAGCCCCACTCGGGCGACGACTCGTCGTGACCTGTAACACAGAGCGACACAGCAGAGACACGGTGAGAGCAACGACTGCTTTCAGGAGGCCCCTGTGCGACGTCTCGCCCTCCCCATCCTCGCCCTCCTGCTCGCCGCCTGCGGAGGCCAGGAACCACCGACTGCGACCTCCCCGACTACAGCCGCGCCACCGAGCCCCTCCCCCTCTGCTGCTGTGGCAGCCAGCGTCCTGTCCTGGGGTGAGGGCGGCAACAGCTCCGGCGTCTACCTTCAGGTCTCGCAGCCGAAGCCGGTCGAAGAGCCCGCGCCCGAGGGGTCGCGGTACGTGGTGGCCGAGGTCCTCGCGGGCAACAAGGCGACCGGTCCAGCCAGAGTCAGCTTCTCCGGGCGGGTCGGCGCGGTCGAGGCGCCGCCGATCGCCGAGGGAAGTCCGGTTCCGCCGGTGCTGCCTGGGGAGAGTGTGACGATCAAGCAGAAGTTCCGGGTGCCAGCAGACGCGACTGAGCTGGTGCTGGAGGTGTACGCGAACGTGGGGCAGGAGCCGACCACGAACCGGCTGCACTTCAAGGGGCCGATCTCGGGCTGACGTTCGGTTAGTCGGAGCGTCTGCTCAGTCTCGACGTGTCCAGATGTTTTCGACTCCGGTCGACGGTGCCAGGGCGTAGTCGGCGATACCCGTCGCCGCGAGGCGGACATCGTGCCCGACCGTGTCGATGGAGCGGGCGACGGCGTCGAGCAACTCGGCAACCGCGTAGCGGACCTCGGGTCGGGAAAGGCCCGCATACCCGTCTTGGGTAGTCGTGTCACGGAGCTTCGCCGCGGCAGCGTGGAGTCGTTCGGCGTCGCGCCGGTTGCGGTGCTCTCGCATCGTCACGAGTCCATCGTGAACCGAGCACTCCGGGGACGCACGTCGGCAGAATGTAAAGACGGCCCCTCGCGCTCAACACCCGGGGAAGGGGCGGGAGCGCGAGGGGCGCCGTGTGGTCCACGCCCGCCACCAGGTGTGGACGCGGCTCGCCGAAGGGAACGGCGGGCAGGTCAGGTGGTCGTGCGGCGTGCCTCGAGGGTCCGTTGGAGGAAGGCCAGCGCTGTGACGAACGCCGTCTTGGCTGCGGATCCGAGGATGAGGTGGTAGTCGACCTTCTCATCCTGCACGAGTGGGAGGACGACGACCACGACGGCCAGCAGGACGTCGAACAGCAGGTTCTGGGCGAGGGTGCGCAGCGCGCGGGATTTCACGTCGCTCGTAGTGGGCACGGGTCCTCCTCAAGGGACTTCCAGCGACCGGTTGCTTTCGGAACTGAACTGTCGATGTGGTCGGCGTGGCGCTTCCGCAGTTCCGCACACAGTTGTCGCGGGGTGTAGCGCCGGAACAGCGGAGCGCGACAGAGGACGTATGAGAGATCGACTGCGCGGTCTGCTGCGGCTACGCCGACCTGATGCGGTGCTCGCAGCAGTAAGCGTGGCCGTGCTGCTGGTGGCGGTGGAGCGCTGGTGGCAGTTCGTGGACTGGCCAGCGCTGGCCCGCTGGGTGTGGGGACGGCCGTTGTCCGCACATCTGCTCGTGCTCAGCGTGGTCGGGGTGGTCGCCGTCGTGGTGCGGACCCGCCTCCACAGGAAGCGGCAGGACGAGCCAGAACTGGTCGACGAGCGCCCGCCGATTCGGGTGATGCGCTGGTGGATGGTCTTGTTCGGGGTCGCTCTGGTCATGGGCACCACCTGGTGGGCTGCCCACTGGCTGCTCACTGAAGCAGCTGGTGCGGCTGATCCGAGCCGGGCGCGCATCGAGGCCATGCGGACCGCTCTCACGGTGGGCGCCGGTACTGGGGGTGGGGTCGCGCTGCTGCTGGCGGCCCGCAAGCAATGGCTGAGCGAACGCACCCAGGCCCACAACGAGGACGACGCCACCGAGCGGCGCATCACCGAGCTGTACACCAAGGCGGTTGAGCAACTCGGCTCGGACAAGGCCCCGGTGCGGCTTGGTGGGTTGTATGCGTTGGAGCGGTTGGCGCAGAACAACCCGAGCCACCGGCAGACGATCGTCGACGTGATCTGCGCCTACCTGCGCATGCCCTACACCCCACCCCACGAAGGCACGACACGCCGCTTCGGGCTTCCCTTTCCGGTTCGTCCGGGCAAGACACGCGTCCCCTGTCTGCGTCCTACCTCTGGGCGAGATGATCTCAGCGGAAGTGACCAGAGGGGTGCACGGGTGGAGGAGCTGCAGGTGAGGCTGGCGGCCCAGGACATCCTCACCCGACACCTCCGCCCCGGCCCCCACCAACGACCCGTGGCGACGTTTTGGGACGGGATTTCGCTCAACCTCACCAAAGCCACACTCGTCAACATGAATCTGAACCACTGCCGAACACAACGCCTCGACCTCGGTGGTGTCCAGTTCAGCGGAGAAGCCTCGTTCGGTGGTGCCCAGTTCAGCGGAGAAGCCTCGTTCGGTGGTGCCCAGTTCAGCGGAAACGCCTGGTTCGGTGGTGCCCAGTTCAGCGGAAACGCCTGGTTCGGTGGTGCCCAGTTCAGCGGGATCGTCGATTTCAGTAACGTGCAGGCGCCTGTCGATCTGGAAGGCGCTATGGCGTGGATAGACGTTGACGAAGCCGTGGCTCGTGTGTGGCCGGAAGGCTGGTCAGTGCAGGAGCCCGGTTCCCCGGACGCAGGCAGACATGACAGCGTGAAGGGGGTCTGGGGCTATCTTGTCAAGGTGTCGGAGCGAGAAGAAGTTTCTGGAGAGAGTGCCCCGGCAACCGATGGCTGAGCTGTTGCCTTGGTATGCCATCGTGTTCCTGCGACTGTGGTTCTGGAATGGAGTGTGTCCGGCGTGGCTATTGTGGGACCCGGCCCAGTCGTTCGGCGAGCTTGTCGACGATCCGGTCGGCGGTGGCGGTGTTGTCCTCGCCGAGGACCTCGCGAATGACCTCGCTGAGTTCGGGTCGGAGGGCCTGAGCCACGGCGGCCGGGTCGGTCGGGGTGAGGCCGGCGACTGCGGCCTGGAGGGCGGCCGCCCTCTCTGAGGTTCGTACCAGGTGGAGGTAGTGGTCGCCGGCGTGGCGGATGCCCTCGATGCCGTGTTGCCACCACTCGTACAGCTCGACCAGGCGGCGACGGTCGTCGTCGGTGAACATGTCGTCGGTTCCTCCCAGGAGTACGGCGCACTGCTCGTGGCTGCCGCGGTAGGCGTTGAGGTCGATCCGGCCCTGCGGGTGGTCCGCGACCGCGCCGGAGGAGGTGAACTGGAGTAGCACGACGTCGAGCCCGCCGTAGCCGTTCCATACGTGTTCGGGGATCAGCGCCAGTCCGGTCTCGCCGTGGCGGACCGTGTTGTCCGGGTACCAGGACGCCCACAGCGGTGGGAGACCGGCGAGGCTGGGTCGGCCGAGGCGGTCCCAGTACCAGCGGGGTAGGTACAGCAGGGGCACGCGGTAGCCGCGGTGCTGGAGTTCGGTGATGAGGGCTCGGGTGATGTTGACCCCGCCGGAGCCCTCCTCGACGTCCACGGCGACGGACACCTCGCGCGGCACCATGGAGACGATGAGGTCAGCTTGGGCGGAGGCGGGGGCGCTGCGTTGGTAGTGGTAGGCGGCCACCATTATCCCGGCTGCGCGGGCGTTGCGAAGGTGGGTGTGGAACATGCCGTCCCGGAAGGTGCTGCCTTCCGAGCACTTGAGGATGGCGAAGTCGTAGCCCTCCGCCCGCGCTCGGTGAAAGTCGAAATGTCGCTGATGGTTGGATACGTCGACGCCGAACAGCACGTGTCACCCCCGATTCCGGTCGCGTGAGGCACGGAGTCGTTCGTTCTCGGCACGGAGGATGTCGAGGTCCTTGGACATGCGGTCCACCTGTGTGCGGAGTTCCCACGCTTCGGCCTGGGCCTGTTGCAGCCGAAGTTCCAGATCGGTAGCCCGTTCCTGTGCGGCGCGCAGCTTGGCTTCCAGCTCGGCAGCGCGAGCGTGCAGCGGCTCCAGAAGCGCCAGACTGGCCTCGCTGAGGATCCGGCGAGACTCAGCGTCGGCGCGATCGGCGTCCTCCTGCGCTTTGCGTGCTTCTGAGATGTGGCGGCGTTGCTGGCCGCGTACGGTCAGCAGGGCTGCGAGCCCGCCGGCGCTGAACAGGGCCGAGGCCAGCATGCCGGCGAGTGTCCACAGGTGGTCGGCCATCGCTTCTCCCCGTGGTTGATGGCGGCCGTCGTGCTGCCGGAGGTCGCCAGCGTTGTGCCGTTTACGCGGCGGGTGCTGGCTCGGCTCCGGCGCCCGCGACGGAGTTCCATACCGAGTTCACGCTGAACTCGATCTCGCTGTCGAGGCTGTCGATCTCAATCGCCGCGCTGGTGGCGACCGCGCGTGCGAAGCGTGATGACCAGCTCTCGGGCTCCTGTAGCACGTTGACCGACAGCGCCCGGCGCAGACGGCGATGCTCGGTACCGTCGTCGGCCTCCGCGCCCACGGCGACCGCAGCCTTGACGGTGGCAGCACGGACACGGGCAACGAACTCCGGACGCCCGGCGAGGTAGTCCATTTCGGACAGGCTGGCTGGCATGGATGTACTTCCTTCTTTAGGCGATCTTGCCGAGGACGAACCACGCGCCGGGTCGAACCGCGAGGATCTGCACGACGTCTCCGGTGCTGGGGGTGTAGCTGGCAAGGCGGGGCAGGGTGAGGTTTGCGCCGTCGACGGCGACGATGACGTGGGTGCCGCTGGTTCCGGAGACGGTGCCGACGCGGACCAGTCCGTCACGGATCTCGGTCAGCCTCTGCTCGATCGCGTGCTCGGGACGCACCTGGCCTCCCTGCTACTGCTCCGGGGGTAGGTCGAGGGAGCGGTTTTCCAGCGTCTGGGCTTCCCGCGGGGACAAGGGGGTGACGACCCGGTCGAGGATGTGGGCCTGCACCGTCGCGGCCTGCAGGTCGCGCAGCAGGATCACGTCGCCGGGCTCCAACGCTGGGTTGGTGATCTCAGACAGGGTGACCTGGGCGTTGCCGCCGCGAACTCTGGCCAACAGGGCTGCGGCGGTGGTCTGGCAGTGGGCCGTCGTGGTCAGTTGTGGTGAGGAGTAGAAGCGGACCTTCCGCCCGAACGGCCCCTGGTAGTAGGTGGGGCTGCCCGGGTCGTCGTCCCACACGGTCGCCGACACGGGTGGGGTGCCGTCGGAGCGCTGGCCCGATGCGGTGACGCCGTTGTAGACGCCCTCCCGGGTCATCGTCTCGGTGCTGGAGACGAGGATGCCGGTCTCCCCGGTGGAGATGACCCACACGACGGGGTCGTTCAGGGTCGGCTGCGGCCGGATCACGCCGACTCCCTGCGGGTCGAAGAACACCTCGGCGCCGATCGCGTCGGCGAGCTTCTCAACGCCGTCAGCCCAGCGCTCCCGTTCGATCTCCATCACCGAGGCCACCCGAGTGGATCCGGTCTGGTCGACCACGGCGACGCTCGCTCCGAGCGAGTCCTGGATCAGTCGACGGATTTCGTCGGTGACCAGCGCGCCGGAGAGGGTCTGTGTTGGCGCGGTCAACCGGTCTTCCGCGACCGTGGCGGAGCGATCCTCCAACTCCAGCGACAAGGTTCCCGAACGGGGAACGGGGCGTTGCCGACTGGATTCGGCCAGCCGGCCGCGGATCAACGGCACCCACTCAACAGTCCCGCCGAGCAGGACGATGCCGTAGTCGACCTGGATTTCGGTGCCGTAGGGGGCGAGCACTCCCCGGGGGTCGCGGGGCCACAGCCGCGGATCAGTTTCCAGGATGGCGGTGCGCCGCACCTGGGAACGGGCATCCGCTGTGACCTGGCCGCCGGCCACCGGAAGCTCCATGGTGCCGTAGGGACCGTACGCGGTGGCACGAGCGGTGACCGCGTGAGACTGCACCAGCACCTGCTGCGCCCTGGTAGGCAGCGGCCACATCGCGCCCCCTACGCCGCCACGGCGGGGTCGGGGCCGTCAACCACCTGGAACGGCACGCTGAGGATCCGGGTCTGCTGCCATACCGTGCGGCCCTGGGGATCCTCGCCGACGTCGCCGACCGCGATCCACCAGCCCGGCCCATAGCCGTACTCCGCGGGGGCCCGCATCAACAGCGGGGAGCCGTCCTCGAGCATCGCCAACAGGACGTCCCGCTCCGCCCACGACAAGGCGCCCAGCTCCAACGTCCCGGACGGCGTGGAGCGGGTGCCGGAGATGACAACAGGCGCTTTCCGGCCCAGCGTTCGGAACACGCCCTGCTCCACAGCTCGGGTCAGCTGCGGCGGTGTGGTCGGTACGCACGCCCGCGGCGCGTCCGGTGTGGCGGGGTGCGTGAGCCACGTCTGGCCTCGCGAGTCCAGCGTCGCTGGATCGGATCGCACCCGGCCTCCGGTCAGTGCCGGGTGGTAAACCTCGTACCGCATCGGCACGTCGAGGGGGCATTCGCCGTCGTCGACCTGCAGTACAGGTGCGAGTAGTGAGGCCGACAGGTGCGGTGTGCCGGTCCACGTGCCGCCCACCATGGCGCCGTCGATGACGGAGCCGTCGGTGACGCCCGACTCCATGGTGACTTGGTCGAGTTCGACGGTGCCGCCCGCGGGCAAGCCGTCCACGGTGAGCTTGAGGCTTCCGGTCGACGCTGCGCCTGCTGGCGGCGTTAGTACCACGGCGTGGCGACTGTACTGGTCCACGACCGCGGCTCGGGCGTCCGCATCGAGGCTGGCGGTCGAGGAGGTCAGCGGTGCGCCGGCCGAATCCGTCCAGCCGAGCGTCACGGTCACCGCGGTGGGTAGGTCCGGCACCTGCAGGTCCAGCGCCACCGTGACGGGTTCCGTACCGGTGATCGCGTCGGTCGGGATGGTCAGTTCACAGGTGCCGGCCGCCGCGATCGTGGCGCGCAGCGTGTAGCTTCCGCCCGGCACACTCGCGACGACGGTCAGGGTGCTGCTGGACTCGCCGACTGTGCCCGACCACGTCCCGCCGGGGGCGTCCCCGTCGAAGTAGGGCTCGGCGGCAGCACCACTTGCGGCCTGTTCCGCCAGCACCGCGTCCACGTCGAGCAGGTCGTTGACCGCGGCGGCGAGCAGCACCACCGACACGATCAGCGTGTCCGCCCCAGTCGGGGCGATCCGGGTGGTCTCCACCCGCGTCCACTCCCCGGCAGGGACCGCCGGGGTGGTGTCGGTGTCCGTGGCCAGCACCGTCCCGGTCGGTCCACCCTGCCGCCACTGCAGCTCGAGGCGCACATCGCGGGTGGTCGAGGGCTGCACGTAGGCGGAGGCGGTGTAGGACTCGCCGGGCACGATTCCGGAGGTGACGGTGTGCGAGGCGCCCGCGTCGCCGGTCGTCGTGCAGGTCACCCGCAGCCCGTAGGAGCCGGCGCTGGCGACACCGACGCTCGGGGTCGTCATCGCCGCCCGGGCGACGGTGCCGTTGGTGTTGTACTCGGACCAGCCGGACGCCGAGACCTCCAGCGACGGGTTCGTGGCGAGGTTGCGCCGGTCAGTGCCCGCCGGGGCGAGGGTGGTGATCGTCGTGGGTCGGGTGAGGGTCGGGTTTCCAGTGCCGGGCACGTAACCGTTGAGTCCCGCCTCCACCCCGGGGTTGGTGACGGCGTTGCGGCGGGTCGGCTCGGTCACGGCCAGGGGGTAGGCGCCACGTACTCCCCTCCGTGATCCGTCCGGTGTCAGTCGGACGACCTGCACCGCCTGCGCGTCCGGCCACCACGCGGCCACCCGCATCACGCCCGCCCCGGCCAGGGGCGTCAGCAGCACGCCGCCGCCCAGGTACGCCAGCGGGACGCCCCCGGCGGTCCAGCCGCGATACGCCCACGGCCCGGTTCCGGATTGGACGGAGAAGGAAAATCCGGTGGAGCCGGGGATCGGGGGCGGCAGCTGACCGGGTGTCGTACTGGTGGGGTCGCTGGTTGCGGCGTAGACGCCGCGGGCCCAAGCGTCACGGGTGTAGCCCACCGCAGCTCACCAGCCGAGCGCGAGGTACAGGAACGTGACAGCGGTATTGGCCAATCGCGTCGTCGACCCGTTGTACACCGTGATCCCGGCATCGGTGGCCGTGGTGCCCCAACACACGTACGGGCCGATCCCCGCGTAGGCGGTAGAGGTGCAGACAATCGCGAGGGTGGCAGTGGGAAACGGCTGCCGGTACACCACCAACACATTGCCGTCCGCATCGGTGGTGCCGCTGAACTGGCCCGCCCGCATGACGATCGTCCGGTTGGCGCCCGGATTCGTGCCGAACATGTTCGGTCCGACCTCGGACGGCATGGCAACGCCGACGCTGGGCCCCCACGCGCCGCTCACCAGCCGCTCGACCGTCACACCCTCATCTGACAGGGCAGCCCGCGTCCCGACGGCGCCATCGCTCGGGAGCGCGGTACGGGTCGTTGCGAGCAGCGTGTCCCGAACCGTCGGTGCGCTCAGAATCTGCGTGCCGGCTGGCCACGACCGGGCCGTGGTGCCCTCCCGGCCCCGCACCACCGTCACCGTCTGCGATCCCGAGCTGTGGGCGGTGACCCACACAATCTCGTACTGTTCCAGGGACGGATCGTGCAGCACCAACGGCAAGTACAGGGCGCTGCTGTATCCAGTGCCGAGGCCAGCGAACATGTTGGCGGACAACGAGGTGTCCGACACCGCCGCCGCGGTCGACAGCGTCCCGTACGTGTAGTCGCGCGGCTGGCGGTACTCGTAGACCACAGGTGCCTCCAGGCTCAGATGCGGGACCGGGACGCGATCGCGGTCCCGAGGCGCTCGTGTGCGGCAACGATGCGGCCGTCGACGAGTCGGGCGAACCCGTCGTCGCCCAGTTCGAGACGGCCGGCGATTTCCAGGCCGACGAGGTTGTCCCGGTTCGCCAGGGCCCGCCACTGCTCCGGCGTGAGCACCGGCTCGGGACGGCGGGTGCCGTTGTAGGCCAGGGTGACGCCGGGTGGGAGCCAGCCACCGGAGTCGTAGCCCTGAGGTGTGGCGCCGACGGCCTGCTGGACGTTGAAGATGCTGCCGTAGCGGGCGAGGATGTAGCGGATGCCGGCGACGATGTTGCTCAGCGGGTTGAAGATGTCGTCCGGCAGCCGCGGGTCGCGGTAGGCGCGGAACGTGGCGCCGATGGTCTGCATCAAACCCCGTGACGGGTCGCCGCGCCTGGCGTTGATGTCCCAGTTGTTCTGGGCTCTGGGATTGCCCCCGGACTCCCGCATGATCAGCGTGTGCAGCGGGCCGAACCACGAGGCAGGAACCCCGGAGACCGCGATCGCGGCACGGATCCAGGTCGCAAGCTGGCCGCTCGGTGCCGGGCCGCCATTCCCGCCACCGAACAGGCTACCGATCTTGCTCTTGAAGAAGCTGATCGTCTTGTCCAGTAGCACCTTGGGGACGTTGGCCAGCATGTCGATCCAGCGCGAGTCACCCATCCCGATGCGGGACTTGACCCAGCCGACAGGGTTGCGCACCAGGTCGATGACCTCCTGGCCGATGTCGCCGACGACAGACAAGATCGTGTCGACGATGCCGCCGTCGGCGAACCGATGCACGATCCCACCCTGAGCGAACGCCGACCCGCTGCTGCTACCGCTGCGGAAGTAGGAGTTCGCCCAGTCAACAAACCCGGGGCCGAGCGCCCGAGTCGCCTCCGGGACGAGCACCCCTTCCCCGGGACTGAGCAGGGCAGGGACCACGTCACGGCGGGGCGCGTAGCCGGGCACGACGCCACCGCGTGCGAACTTGACCGGCTGCACCTCGGGAAGCTTGCCCAAGCCGAGGAAGTCTGCGATCTCGTTCCACAGCACGCGGATGCCCTTGTTGTACACCCACTCGATCACGAAGTTCACCGGCTTCGCAGCGATCTCCTTGATCTTGCCCCAGACCTGTCGGATGAAGTCCACCGCCTTGTTGAACGCGTCGCCTACGGCACCGACCCCAAACTTGATCGCGTCGAACACCGGCACGATCACGGTCTCCCACACCCAGGACAGGCCTGCGGACAGCGCCCGCCAGACCGGCAGGATCACGTTGTGGACGGCCCAGCGGACGATGTCGGCGAACTTCTGTACCGCAGGGATCACGAGGCCGACCAGCAGCGGCACGACCACGCCGTTCAGCACGCTGCTGACCACGCTGGCCACCACGCCGAACACAGTGGTCACCACGGGCATCAGCTCGGTGATCACCGGTAGCAGCGCGTCGGCCAAAGTCGCGACGACCTCAACCAGGGGCGGCAGGACCTGACCGAAAGCGGTGGCGATCGTGATGATCAGCGGGGCGAGGGTGGGCAGCAAGCCAAGCAGCGGGGTCACGATCGCGGTGATCAGTTTGAGGGCGACCGGGATGAGCGGCAGTAGCGATGCGAGCACCTGCAGGAACGCCGACGCCAGCGGCGGAACCAGGGGAGCGAGCGTCTGAATTGCCGTGATGAGCATCCGGCCGATAGCCATACCAACCTGAGACAGCACCGGCGTGAACATCTCCAGCGCGTCAACGGCCACCCCGAGCACCGGCTGGAGAGCCGTCAGCGCCGCCACGAGAATCTGCGCCACCATGGTGGCGAAAGAGGACAGCGCTGGCGCGACCACCACGATCGCAGCGCCGAGGGCGCCGCCGAGGAGACCCACGATTTCGCCGAGCGGGCCGGCCAGCGTGGTCACCACCGGGACGAGGGCCTCCACCGCGGGCACCAGCACCGCCGCGAGGGCCTGGGCCACGATCCCGACCACCGGGGCCAGCGAAGCCAGTGCCTGACCCAAGGGCTCAACTGCTGGAGCCAGCGCGCCCAGCGCCTGCCCCACCAGGGGAAGCATCTGCGCGGCAGCGGGCAGCACCGTGGTGGCCAGCGTCTGTGCCAGTGCCCCGACGAGTGGAGAGGCGGCCTGAAGCGCCTCACGGATCGCACCGAACACGGTGAGGAGCAGCTGGGCACCCTCCGCAGAACGGAAAAACCCTGCGAGCGAACCGGTTCCCTGCTCCAGGACGGTGAGGAGGTTCACGCCGGATTCGGAGGCGGCGGAGAACACCGAAAACAGGATCGATCCGACGTTCCCGGCGATGCTGCCCAGCTGTCCGAGCACGGACAGGCCCTGCGACATGATGTTGTGTAGCTCGCCGCTTTCCCGCATCCGGGCGACCATGTCGGCGACGGACTGGGCCGCCTCCCCAGCGCCGAAAGTGAGGCCAGGGAGGAAATCGCTGCCCACAACGGCGACGTCCCGGAATGCCGCAACGAGGGGAGCGACGGCACCCAGGAGGTTGGCGAACGCTTCCCGGGTGTTCGCCAGGCCGGTGTTGGTGTCGTCGAGAGACTGTGGGGACAGCAGAACCTGTGTGGTGCTCGCCGCCGCAGCACGCATATCGCTGGCCATCCCGACCAGCTGTGTTCTCAGCACGGGCAGATACGCACCAGACAGGTCGCGGATGTCCATCGCGACACCCTCGAACAGCGCCTGCTGGACCTGCTTCTGCAGGTCTCGCCACGCAGGGGCGACGGCGCGGATCGCAACAGCCGCTTCCCGGGCAGCGGGGGCAAGCTTGCCGACAGCCTCAGCAAACTTCTCCGGGTCGTCGAGGTTGCTGAGCGCGTCCCCAAACCCCTGCAGGCCGAGGGTGAGCGTGCCCATGGCAGCCCCGGCCGCAAGCCCCACCGCAGGCAGCAGCCCCAGCGCCCCCGCCGCAGGAGCAACAGCCGCCCCGAGAGACACCATCGACTGGGCCAGGCCCGCAATACCCAGTGAGCGGGCACCCAACTGTCCGGTCGCCACCGACAGCTGGGCGATCTTTGTGAGAGCAGACTTCGTGTCCAGCTCGACCTTCAGATCGAGGTCAAGAAAGCGCTTCAGCTGCGCCAGCGCCGTGACGCTCCGCCGACTCGCGGACTCCATCTCGCGCTGCGCCTCAGCGTTCTTCCGCTGCGCCTCCTCCTGAGCCTTCGTGGCACGAGTCGTGGCCCGCTGCGCGGCCTCCAACCCCCGCCGTGCCGACCCCAGACGTTCCTCGGCGGCCGCCACCTGCGCCGCGGTCGCCTTGCCCGATTTCCGCACCTGGGCGAGACGTTCCTCGGCTACCCGCACCTTGCCAGTGGCGTCGGCCTCCTTGGCCCGAGCCGCAGCCACTTTGTCGGCGAGGGATTCGACGTCCTGCTGCACAGCCCGCGCTGCCTGCTTGTTGAGCGTGGGGCGCATGTCGACAGTGGCATGCACGTTCTGCTGGGCCAGCTCACGTTGCAGCGTCCGGTGCCAGCCCTTGATGCTGGGCAGGACCTGGACGTAGGCGGTGCCGGACCTGAACTCCTCAGCCACGGTCACCCCCTATTGGGCAGCACCTGCCGCACGATCGAGCGGTGGATTTCCATGGCCTCGCGCTCTTCCAGGCGCTCAAGTGCGGTTTTCGGTCGTGGCAGCGGCTGCACCCGGGGGACTCTGCCGCGTTCGGAGTGCGCGGCGATGGTGACGGCCCGGAGGTTGCGGATCTCCTCCACAACGTAGGTGAGGAGTTCCTCGGTACGTGACCACTGGTCCAAGCCCATCCGGGCTGGGGTGGTCTTGATGCGGTCGCGGAGCTGGGCGACCGTCTCCTCGTCGTCGTAGACCGCCGCCCAGTAGCGGCTGTGCCGGGGCAGCTGGCCGAGCAGCCGGTAAAGCTTGGCCCACGGGTGGACTCCTCGGAAGAAGTCGAGGAGGTCCAGGCCGAGGTGGGCGTGGAGGTCGTACTCGATGGCCTCGCCGAAGCGTTCTATCGTCGCGACGAGGCCCGCAAACCCCCCGGCGGTGCCTGGTCAGGAGCGATACTGAAGTGCCGAGCCATGTCCAGGCTCAAGTCCCTGAGCACACTGGCTGGCTGGGACCGTACGAGTTCATAGACGGCGTCGAACTGGTCTCCGCACATCAGCTCCAGCATGACTCGGGTGCTGCCACACTGCTCGATTTCCAGAACCGTCTCACCGTCGGGAGGCTGGATGACGATCTCGACGTCACCGGCGTCAAGCACGAACGGCTCGGCCTTCGCTTCCTGGACGTAGCGGTCAAACTTGTAGGTTTTCCCCACATCTGCCTCCGGGTGGTGGATGCGTTACGCGCTGGGTGTCGTGCCCGACTTGGACTGCCGGCCGGGCTTTGCCTCCACCGCACGCGCTTCCGGTACCGGTTCTTCTCGGATGCGGTAGCCCTGCCCGTACATCAGGTCGTTGATCTCTACGGTGTTGGTGGCGCTGGTGGTGTACTCGCGTCCGTCGGGGTGGACGAGCGTGACCGTGTTCGCCATAGCTGCCTCCCGGTCCGGGTGGTGGGGTGTGGGTGACGGCCCGCCACCCAGAGCTCCAGGCCGCCACCCACGTCATCAGACCGCCGGGAAGCCCATGTCCGTCAGCAGCGTCTTCCACTTGGGTCCGCCGAAGAAATGCCTCACGCTATAGCCTGCGGTGGAGTCCACCTCGGCGGTGAGGGTGATCTGGTAGGACATCTCGTTGCCGTCGACCCACTGCTGGTCGGCGATCTCGGACACCATCGCCCGGGGCAGCAGCCGACCGACCCAGATCGCGTCGGTGCCTGATCCGTCCTGGTTGATCGCGAACACCCGGAAATACCTGGTCGACGGGCGCGACGCCTGGGAGAACGCGACCTCGCCGGTGTTCGCCGTCGGGGTCACCGCCGAGAGGTCGACGTTGTTGTACAGCTCTAGGGTTCGCAGTTTGGTTTCCTGGGCGGTGAACTGCAATGTGGTCACGTCGGACGTGATGTCGCGGCGGGTGGGGGTGATCTCGCCCCAGCTGGTCACATCCGCGATGTCGGTAGCCCGCGCCCAGGTCAAACCGTCGTCCTTGGTGATGTGACCGGTGTCGGTGTAGCCGCTGGGCAGCGGGGTCAGCTCGACCTGCAGGTCGGTCGCGTTCCACGTCGTCAACGTGCTCGGCAACGTGGCGCTCTCCGCCGCGGTGAACACCGAGCCTTGCAGCGCCTTGCGGATGAGTTCGTTCTGCAGAGTTTGTAGCTCGGACAGTGCGGTGTTGGGCATGATGCTGCCCCTCCTTGTCGAGGCATGGATCGGCCCCGACAGGGGCCAAGAAACGGGGTCAGGTCAGCGGCGCACGCCCAGTCGGTACACGGCACGGAACCGGCGCACATCCGGGTCGTCGTAGGGGATCCGAGTTGGCGAGACCTCGGTGACCGCCGAGTCGATCAGCACTCCGCCGGGCGCTGTTCCCGGCGCGGCCAGAATCGTCTGCCGCGCCTGCTCGGCCAGTGTGCGTGCCTGCGCCCGGGTGGAGGCGTACACGGTGACCTCCACGCGCGGCTGGTCGGTGATGTAGTCGTCGATGCCGGCCGCAGCCTGGACGTGGATGAGTGGCAGGGTGAGCTGCGCCGGGGTGGTCTCGTACGTGGTCGCGATCGGATCCAGCAGTGCGATCAGCGCGGCCTCGACGTCGGGCCACGAGGCCAGCTCGATCACGGCCCGCCCTCTTCGATGATGGGCACCGAGTCACGCAGCGCGTGGTCGCCCGGGCGCTTTCGGGTGCCGAACTCGACGACGACGGAGTGTGGGGCGTCGGCGATGACGCGCACCGTGACACGGCCGCCGGTCAACCCGGCGTCGACGACCCGGATCGACTTCTTGTGCTCGCCGGTGTCCTCCCGGGTGTGCGCGCGTGCCCACGCCGCACCCAGCGTGGCCCGCTTGCGCAGCAGATCCTGCAGCTGCTGTGACCGCAGAAACTCGGCCATGCCGCGCATATCCTTCTCGTACCTCATCCGGTCACCCGCCTCAACGCGATCTCCACGCCGGCCTTCCAGCCGGTCCACGGGGAGCGCCACTGGCCTGGTTCGCCTTCCACGTGCCATTCTGTACCCTGCAGCGCCACCGGCACGAGTGGGTCGTCCGGCAGCACCACGGTGTCGGTGGGCTCGATGTCCGCGTCGTACGGCCCGTACAACGCCAACCCGACGATGACGGTCTGGCGCCGGTCCTGCTGCTCCTCCGACGTGCGCGGCGCGATCGCACAGCCCGACACGGTGTGCTCGGTGCCACCGGGCAGCGGGTCCCCGTAGGCGTCCGTGCCGGCCGGGCGCTTCACCGTCACGGTGATGCTGTGCGGGATGTGCGGGAACTGCACGGGTCATCCTTCACCCACGGTGAACGCTTCAGCGGATGTTCGAGGGCGTCATCGTTCAGCGTCAGCGTCGTGGCACCGCGGCGCAGGCCCAACAGTTTCCGGTCCTCACGGGTGAGGAACAGCTTGCCCGCAGAGACGGCCTGGTCGAGAGTGTGCGAGTACGGGCCCACCGTCTGCGATCGGGCGCCGCTGGTGTTACGCAGCACTCGGGCAACCATGTTGGACAGCACGATCGCCACCCGCGTCGCCGTGGTCCTGCCTGCAGCGATACGGGCGCCGATGTCCCCGATGTGGGAGGCGATGTGCTCCTCGGCATCGTCCAGCTTCTGGTCGACGAACGCCTCTTGGTCAGCGGTGATCGTGCCCTCATACCGCTTCCGGACATCGTCGACGGTGGCATAGACAGCCATGGCTGGCCTCCCGTCGCGCTGTGAACCCGGTCAGGACTTTGACTTGGACTGCGTCGACTTCGGCGTGTCCGTTACCTTCGCCGTACCACCA
This sequence comes from Longimycelium tulufanense, assembly GCF_014645795.1. Lineage (GTDB taxonomy): Bacteria > Actinomycetota > Actinomycetes > Mycobacteriales > Pseudonocardiaceae > Longimycelium > Longimycelium tulufanense. Next base: position 23,487 of record NZ_BMMK01000035.1, read on the forward strand.
GCCTGACCGGCCACCGTGTTCGTTTCGTTCGGTGTCTCGTCCGGCACCGATCCGACATAGCCGTGCTTATGACCCTCGCGTGGGGCCACCACCTTCTGCTCAGCCATTCCTGTGTCTCCTCTCAGCGACGGGACACCGTCACGCGCACCACGCCACCGGGATCCGTGATGCCGGTGCCCACCGCAAGCGACCGCCACTGCAGCGTGTCCCCGGCCGTCAAATCGAGGTTCGCCGCCGTACCAGACAACGTGATCGCCCGCTCGTCATAGGCGGAGGCGTTCACGCCGTCGTCGAAGGCGAGCGAGGCCACGCTGGTGGTGCCGGTGCCATCCGCGCCCTTGTTGACCAGCTCCACACTGCGATGGTTGGTCGCCGCTCCCGTGATTGCGGCCTCGGGCACGTACTGCACCGCCGTGACGGTGCAGTCGAACGGCGCCTGGCCGATCACGGTGTCCTCGTTGTTGCCGGCCGTAGCCACGGCGGGCACGTCCTGTTCGATCACCCGTACCAAGGGTGCAGTCATCAGTTCGTCCTTCCCGGGATCAGTAGACGAGTGCGGCGGCCGGGTAGCGGGTCGCCTCCGTCGGGTTGTCGTGGTTGATCAGGTTCGCGACCTGCCACCCGACGCGGAACGTCACCCGCAGCGCGATCATGTCCTGCTGGGCGAGGTTGTAGACGATCGCGCCAGTGTTGTCCTGGATCACCGCCTGGTCCAGGATCTTCAGGGTGATGTCCTGGCGGACACCCACCACGAACTGCCCACTGAAGTCGCCCGCAAACAACCTGACGTTGGTGCCAGCGGCCCCACCCGTTGGCCACAAACCGCGCATTGGGTACGACACCGGCACGCCGTCGATACTCGACAGGTCACCGGTGATGCGTCCGGTGTCGAGCCTGCGGCCCTGGGTGTCGCGGGCGGCCCGCATCTTCCGTCGAGCGCTCCTGGCTGCCACGTAGCCGGTGACGTCGAACCCGTCCTCCTCGACCGCGGCGATCACGTTGTCCAGATCGCCCATCCACCCGCCCTGGGCGGCGGTAGCCGTGCCCTCGGTGACCGTGTTAGCGGCGGCGGCTACCGCAGCGTTGATGTCCTGCGGGAACGAAGTGGGCGCGTTGGTTCCGAAGTAAACGGTGTCGTCCACGGTCCTGCCGAACGCCTCGGTCAGGTAGGGCTCGGCCTCATCCCAGATGTCCTGCTCCAGGTCGTCGACCACGTTCTCCGGCACCGGCATGATCGCGGCCAGCTCCTCAATGTTGAGAAACTTGTTGTCCCACGCCATCTCCGTGGTTTGTTTCAGCCCGGTGTCCCCGGTGACCCAGTACGCCACCGGCAGCGCGGTGAGGACCGGGAACCGGACCTGGTTGCGCCCCACCGGAACCCGGCGAAACGTTCGTAGGACGGCCGACTCCTCAGTGGCCTTCTCCAGCATCACCCGAGACACTTCCTCGGGCACCAGCGCTGATGTGTCGGTCCGGCTGGTCAGGTTGTTGTACGGCACGGTCTACCTCCTTCGTCCGCGCAGCGGTCCGGCCGTGCCGCTGGCGTCACTGCCGTCCGGCGGCTCGCCGGATCAGCGCGTTCATGTCGGTCGGGGTTTCGCCCTTGGCGCCCTGGTCGGGATCCGGCGTGGGACGACCTGCGACCTTGGTCAACGAGGTCGCCAGGGCGGCGATGGCCTGCTCGTCGGGGTCGCCGCCCTTCAGCAGTCGCAGCGCGTCGACGTGCTCCAGCAGCGGGGCAACGTCGTCCTTGCGGAGCCCGGCCTCGGCGAGCTGGGTGTGCAGGGCGGCCAACGCCAGCCGTTGGCTGCGTTCGACGTCCCGCAGGTCCCGCTCGGAGAGGGCGTTGCGCAGGTCATCCAGTTGCTGCTGCACGGTGGGCAGCTGCTCGGCAGCCTGCCGGTTCTCCTTGGCCCGCGTCTCCCACTTGCGGGCGTGGCCGAGCTTGGTGCGGATCTCCTCGGGGGTGAGTCCGACCTCCTCAGCCAGGGCGCGCCACGGTGCCGCGTTCCACCCGTTGTCCGTGCTCGACGCCGGTGAGCCGCCGTTGTTCGATGCGGGTGGGGCATCCTGCTGGGGTTCCTGGCCCGTTTCGGGCACACCAGTCCCTGCGTCGCTGTCACTCATCGGGTTCTCCCGTTCCGGGATACGACCGTGCCCGTTGCGGGCACGGAAGTCGTTACGAGGCGCGCAGATCGTCCGGTCCGGTGAACCGGTCGCGGGGGCGCACCAGCATCCGCCCCAGCTCGCCGTGCTCCGGCGTCATCTGCACCAGAAGCTGCCGGTAGTCCGGGGCGCGTGCGCCACGGTCCGCCTTACCGGTCAGCGCCTCCACCGCAGAATGCACCTGCTCCAGCAGCTCTGGCTCGATCACCTGGCCCGGGTCCTCACGGGTCAGGATCGGCCGCACCTGGCAGTCACACGCCGGATGGATTGGGTTCAGATCCTTGACGTGGTACCGCTGGGTGGAGGCCACCACGCACAACGCGCAGTTCTCCTCCCCCTGCAGCACCCGACGCCAGTACCGTGGCCGAAACCCGGCTGGTAGGCGCTCCATCGCCACTTGGGAGGCGTGCGCGTAGGTCTGCTGCAGATCCGCCTCGGCGATCTCCCGCAGTCGGACCGCGCCGAGCTGCACCGCCTCATCCAGGGTCTTGCCGCCGGCCAAGCCGCGGCGGGCTTCGACGAACGGCCGCCGGTACACCTCCGCCGCGTCGACACTGTGACGCAGATCGATCGCCTTCTCATCCGGGATGCCGGGTGGGGCTATCGGGCGACCGAGGGCGTCGCTGGCCTGCGCGGCGACGAAGGTCGCTGCCAGGGCGGCCAGCGAGCGCTGTGCCCCGAACACCAGCGGCACGGCCTGCCGAACGAACCGGTCCGCGTCGGCGTCCCGCCACGAACCCAACCCCAGAAACAGCTTGGCCAGCGTCTCCAGGAGTCGCAGCGACAGCAGACGCCGGAGCCGAGCGAACTGCGCCGGTGTCACCGCTGCTCCAGTGGCACCGCCAGCGCGCTCAGCCCGGCACGGAACGCGTCGGCCGCGAGCTCACTGCGCAGCTGATCAATTTCCTGCGGGGTGTCCCCGATCCGCTCCGCGACGATCGGCAGCGGATAGCCTGCGGCCCGCAGCTTGGACGCGTAGTCGGCGACCGCCGCCAGGTTGAGATTCTCCGGCCGCGCCCACACCACCTCAGCGGTGGACAAGTCCCGCTCCAGCCCGGCAATATCCGCCATCAGCTGTAGGGCTTCTTCTAGGGGCTCGGACCAGGCGGCCATCCGCTGCCTGACCTTGGAGACGTGCCCGGCATCCAGCGCGGCGACCGAGTCCGCCGAGATGTTGATGAGATCTCCGGGCAGGTAGTACACCGGTGTCAACGTGACCGCAGCGAATGCCCGCATGTCGGCTTCGACCCCGCGCAGCATCTGACTGGTGTCGGTCTGCTGCAGGTCCCCGATCTGCGGAGCCGGGAGCCCCGGCTCGTTCGGGGGGATCGTGAAAATCTGGTCGGCGCCGGGGTCGAACGGCGCGATCGGCAACCCGGTCGCGGAATCCTCCTCCGGCTCGTAGTTGAGCAGGTAGCGCTGCCGGAACGAGGCGTACCGCTCAGCGGTCAACCGGTTGAGCAGCGTCAGGTTCAACCGGTTCTGCACATCGATACCGACGGCGAACTCCGCGCGCCCGTCCTCGCCTTCGTCCCCGTTGACGAACGGGATCACCGGCACCACCGGCGTGGAGCGCGCAGGATCTCCCCGCGCCTCCCACGCCTCGGGTTTCCACGACAACCGGCCACTGCGGTCCTTGTGCTTACGCTGGCTCTGCCAGTGGTAGCGCCAGCCGGGCAGATACAGGGTGGCCATCCACCGCCGACGGATCGGGTCGTGCCACAGCCGCAGCGCCGCCAACCGCTCCGAGGGGTCCGCCGGATCGCACTCGGCGATCACGTTCTCCGGGCCCTCGATCGTCACCCGGGGCGTGTTCGCCCGCCGCGGATCCACGCCGACGATGACGTAGGCCGACCCGACCATGAACGCCTTGCGGAAGATCGTGAACTGCCGAGCATCCAGTTTGGCCTGCTGCCACAGCCGCCACACCGCGTTATCCGGCTCCTGCTGGCTGGTGTCCCGGAACCCGATCACCTGCATCCGGTGCACCATCGACTCCGCACACAACAGGCACAGGTTTGTCCTGGCGAGCGCTTGGAACCGGCGATACGCCTCCTTGTGCTGCGATGGCCCCGACGGCAGATCGTGGTCACCGTCGTAGTAGCGGCGCCAGTACCGCACCCGGTCCTGGCGCTCCACCAGCTGAGGCCCGAGCCGAGCCAGCCACTCGGGGGGCGTCAAGTCGCTGGCCTCGGCCACGGGCACCCCCTCCCTCAAGGTCAGAAACCGGTCGCCCGGCGGCGCCTACGGGGACGGGCCAGCCCGATCGCGACGGCGTCGGCGCGGCACTCGTAGGCCAAGGTGGCGGCCATCGCGGCGTCGATCTTGCGTGTCGACTTCGGGTGTTCCTTGCCGATCGTCACGCCCACCTTGCCGGCCAACCTGCGTCGAGCGTTGAGCACATGCCGCGTCAGCACCGAGTCACCGTCGTGGGTGGCTTGCGTGCCAGCGACCGCGTCGTGCAACCGCTCCAGGGCTCGCACCATCGCCGTCGGCCGGTTCGTCCACCACTCCAATGGCCGGGCTTGCGTAGCCCGCACACGCATCCGAGCGCCGTAGCGTTCCTGCCACCGATCCACATAGTCCTGCCAGTGCGCCGGATCCGCGTAGAACCCCACGACCTGCCAGCGCTCCATCGCCACATCGACCGCAGCATCGACGGCCTGCCGGTCGACCTGCCAGCCCTCGCCCTGCGGCCCTGCGGGCTTCTCCCAGCAGCCGATGAGGAACAGGTGCCCATCTGAGACGCGACAACCGACCAGCGCAGTGGAGTCATCCCGCACCGACCCGTCGAACCCGAGCGTGATGCGATCGCCGTCGGCCACGATCTTCGTGGGATCAGCGCAGGCCGACCACTGCTCGGCGGCCACCCACGCATCCGAGGCAGAGGTGCGGGCGTTGAGGAAGTACCGCCGCGAATCGGCGGGATCGGTGCGCGGGTCGTAGAACTCGTCCACGATGCCGTCCAGGTCGATCCACGCGATCGCCTCGCCGAACGCCTCGAGGATCGCCGCTCGTAGCTGATCCTCGGCCGACAGGTCCTCGCACTCGCCCCAGCGGTGGTCATACAGCAGTCGATGCCGCCGGGCACGGCCCTGCACGATCGCCTCGGCCAACTCGTAGGTGGCCTCCGCGACTGACTCCTCGCCGGGGGCGAACATCGTCGTCGTCTCGAGATACCAGGTGCCTGCGATCCGCTTGCGCTTGCGCAGGTTACGGGTCACCGTCGCGTACATCCGCCGTAGCTCCGGCGTGACGTACAGGTGCGTCTCATCGAAGACGACGAACGTCTCCTTGCCGCCATCCTTCGACGCCGACGACGCCGTGGACGGGGTGATCTCCCCACCGCCCGGCAACAGGATTCGGGTCAACCCGACGTCCACACCCGGCACCTGGGCCAGTGGCCCGTGTATCAGGTTGTAGTAGATCGAGTCGAAGACGTTGCCGGTCTGGTCTTCCTCGGTGGCCATGCACCGGATGTAGGGCACCGTGACCGGACGACCCATCGGCTCGCCCGGCTCATAGACGTACTCGAACCCCAACCCCCACGGGTCGGCGTAGACCTCCCCGCCCTCCGCCCAGCCGGCAAAGCGGCAGGGACCAAGCGCCTCGAACAGCCCGAACCGAGAACCTAGGCCGGACTTGTCGCACCCCTTCGGGCGGGACAGGAACGCCGAGTCGTAGGCACGCCTCCCCGTCGCGCTTAGCGCGTAGCAGTCCACCACGAACCCGGCGAACTCGTCGCCGTGCTGAACGGGCTCGCCCTGCACATCGCCTGGGCCGTGGACGGTGAAGAACTCCATCCACTCCAGGGCCAGCCACCCCAGCGACCGGGCCCGATCGTGGTCAGGCGCCCGCACCAACGTGCGGGGCATGACCTACCCCAACAACCGCGCGCGACGCGAGTCGATCGGCGTCACCGAGCCACCACCAGCCCGTCCCGACGTCGGTGACACGGCGTCCTCGACGATCTCCCACCGCAACCGCAGCAACGCCAGCGGCGTCAGCCCGAGCCGATCGGCCTGCTGCCGCGCCTCACGGGCATGGTCGAGATCCCCGTTCTCGGCGAGCACCTTGTGCCGCACGTACTGCGCCACCTCGCGGATCCAACGCAGCCACTCCCACGCCACCGCCTGCGGCGTCCCCCACAACTCCACCCACAGCGCGCATTCGGCCTCGGCCTGGATCGCCACCACGTGCTCGAGCACAGCAACCCGCTCCCGCAGCCGAGTCGCCTTGCCCACCTGGGCCTGATCCTCGGCCTCGACGAGCTGCTCGCGCGCCACCTGCAGCCGCGCCTGCGTGACGATGTCCGACCCCAGCGGCCACTCCGGCGGCGGCCCCACACGCCCAGACGCGGGCAAGGAAGTCATGGCGACCGTGGCGTTACGCCGACGCCGCTGATCCGCCGGCTTCGGCGGCGGCCCCATTCCAGCCATGTTCACTCCCGTTCCGGGATGCGGCGCACCCCGTTGCGGGAAGCGCCTACGAGGACAGCGAGGCCAGCACCTCGGACAGGTCGGCCAGCGTCGACGGACAACAGCCGTATCGACGTCCCGTCACGGCGATGTAGCGGCCCGTGCCGTACATCTCCACCGACCCGCCCTCCACGGTCAGCCGCCGGCCGTGAGGCAGGTGGCCACGACCCCAGATGTGCACCCCGTCCCCAGACAGCGACACCTCGACGTAGGTCGGCGGGCACCGTCGCAGCAGCGTGGCGGCGGCCGGGGTGAGCGTCCCGCCCGGGCGAACACAGTGGTCCAGGTCCAGGCACACGACCCCGTCGCCGTTGAGCACGAAACCCTTACGCGGCATGTCCTTGACCGCCTCGTACGGCGACCACGTCGTCGGATCCGTGGCCGACGCCGGCCTACCGCGAGGCGTCAACGGCACCTTCACTGGGCTGTGCGTCACCCACCGGTCACGTCGACGCAGCTCAGTCGGGATACCGGAACGGTGCGCCCGGACACGGCAACGACCCGAGCAGAACCGGGTGCCCTTCCTCGCCCGCACCGGCAAACCTGCCCCGCACCCTGCCTCACACGGCCTCGACTTCACGATCACAGTCTACCGGCCATGTAACGCGAACAGCGACTCTACCAGCAGAAATAGAAGTCACGGTTGGGTGACGGTCTCAGTGCCTTACAGCCACTTTCCGGGTCGCCAGCACCGTCTGAGGACCTTCAACGAGCCCCTTGGGGCAGCTCAGACACCACGAAAAGTTCCGGAAAAACGGGCGCCCAGACCCGTACGGACCGCGCCGGCCAGCACCTTCCCGATGACGGCACGGCCGGGGGAGGGAGCCCTCCCCCGGGGCACTGTCGTTGCCAGGTGTCAGGACGACGCGGTCAGCGTCTTCATCGCCGCCTCGGCGAACGCCCGCGCCGCCTCACACTTCGGCGGTAGCTTTGACACGCTTCCCCTATCTATCTGAATGGTCGCCAACAAGTACTGGCCGTCGGCAACATCCACGACGATGCCGCAGTTGGACTCCTTGTAGACGGGGTGGTCCGGCAAGGTGGTCGCGATCGTCGGGTACCCCAGGATGGGCTGTTGTTCCTCCACCCTGGCGTTACGTCCGCCGTTGTGCCACACCTCAACGCCCTCGGTTGTGACAGTTGTTAGCCAATAGCCGGCCAGGTTATTGCTGAACCGACAGTCAGGCGACTTGAATGTCTCGTTCGTGCCAGAGCGTGGTTCACGTTCGAAGCCGAACTTGGCGCGTTGATGGGCGGTGATGAGATCACACGGATTCTTGCCATCAAGCTTGATCTCGCGGGGGCGCGCCGGGGTGGCCTTGGTCGCACTCGTAGTGATTTGCGGCACGGTGGCCGTCGAGGCAGTGGTCTGCGGGGTTGCTGTTCCGTTCGATGAGCTGCCGCACCCCGCAGCAAGGGACAAGGTAATGGCGCTCGCGGCCAGCCAGATCGTTCGGCGCATGACGCTGTTCAGCTCCGTTGCTGGAGGTTGGTCGTATTGGTGTCCTCGACCAGACCGTAGGTCTTTGCTGCGTGATCCAGAGCGTCGATTACGTTGGTGAGTCTTTCGACGTAGGCCCAGGCGACTTCTACAGCAGTCTGGGCGTTCTCGTTGATGGTCTTGGCCGCGTCAAGGCTGACTGGATCCGCCCCCTGTGGCCGGACCCAGAGTCCCTCAGCCTCGTTGCGCAGGAAGGTCCGGACCTCATCGCGAACGTCTTCGAGTTCGCGTTTGAGGTCGAGGACCCTGTCCGGCTGCACCTTCAGCTTGGCTGTGCCTCCACCGCCGTCCGGTAACGCTCCCGCTGCGCCCGGTCCGGCCGCCACGAACGGCATGAATTGACCCCCTCGTCACGCGTACCCGGTGGGTCACCGTAGCAAGGGCACCCTCAGCCGAGGAGGCGTCTCGCGACGGCCCAGCGTGATGGCGGTCACTCAGGTCGACGTATCTCGAAGTTGAGCCGTTCCGGTGAATGGCTCGGCTCGTGCGACTCGCGGTTCTAGGCTGCGCGTCATGGCTCCGATGTCGGAGGAAGCGCAGCTCTACTACACAGTCGCGTCAGCGCTTGGGGTCAGGAAGCCTGACGCGACTGAGACCGCCATCGATATCGGATGCGAGAAGCACGAACTCTGCCGTGCCCAGGTCATGCTCCGAGCGCTTGCTCGGCTCGTTTCCGGCGACCACGAGGGCCGGTAGAGCTCTGCTCAGACCTCGGTGGCGACGACGCGCGCCGTTGCGGTGACCTGGCTGCCAGCGATGCTGGACTGCAAGGTGAACGACAACTGAGCGATGTGCGTGTTGTCTCGCATCAGGCTAGCGAGGTCGTTCGACGAGTTGCCCGAGGTTCCGGACGCAGCGGCTGCGATCGTCCACACCGTGGTCTGACCGTCGGAAAACGTCGCCGTGACCGTGACGGTCGCGGTCTCGCTGCCAAACGTCCCGCCGAACGTCGCGGAGACCTGGTGCAGGATCACCCAGCCTTGGGTGGCAACCAGCACCTCCACCGGACCAGGCGTGTTGGCCGTCGCGCCCGGTACGAGGGTGGGCGTGACACGGTTGCGGATCCGTGCCATACGGCTGCCGTAGACGACGCGTCGCATCACGCCATCCTCATCACGCTCAGGGTCGGCGTCCCTGCCGAGATCATCCGAACCCGGGTGCCGGTGTACGTCGGGGGTTCGAGCTGGATCGCTCCGACCACGGCGGGAAGGACGTGGCAGTTGTCGCCCTCGACGGCGGGTGCGCTGCCGTCAACCGTGAGGTAGACCGCCGCGGCCCCGTCGTGGCTGAGCACCTCGACGGCCACAAGGTCGTCGGCGAACTGCACGTCGGTTTCGACGTTGGCGGACAGGGTGATGCCGTGGGCGCCGACTTTGCCGGCGGCGATGTTGACGGTGGGCATCTCGCTCCCCTCAGTCAGCCAATCAGCCCGGGGTGGGGTTCACTCGGGCGTTTGGTGCTCCAGTGTCTGCGGGCGGCGTTGCCCTGCGCCGAACTCTTGCGGTTGTGGTGCCAGCGGCACAGCGACTGCAGGTTCTCCGGCCGGTGGCCGTGGGGGTCGTCGACGTGGTCGACGTCGGTGGCCGGCTCGGTACAGCGCACCCCGTCGGTAAACCATCGGCACTGGTAGTCGTCGCGTTCGAGTACGGCGGGCCGGATCTCGGTACTCCAATTCAGTGGCAGCTCGGCGCTGCGGTTGCTGCCAACCCAGCCACCAGGCATGACGACTCACCGGTTTCGCTTGTCGCCGGGCCAGAACCCATTCATGTCCTTGTGCCACTGTGCGCAGATGCGCTTCGCCCGCTCGGAACCGACGTGCTCGTCGAGTTGTCGCACGCAGCGGGCAAAGTCGCCTTCAGTCCCCCATCGGATGCGTGCAGCACCTCGACCGAACTTCCAGAACCGTTCGAGGTTGTGGTCGTCGCCAGGCTTGGCGTCGGCCATGGCGTCCTCCTACACGGGTGCGACGTCGGACAGCTCTAGCGTGCCCACGGTCGCGGCCGGCACCGAGAGCTTGTAGCTGCGTTCGTGGATAGACAACTTCTCGTGCACGACGTACTGCCACGAGTTCGGCGCGATGTCCGGGTCATCGGTCGCCGGCAACGTCACGGTGAACTCGCCCGCACTGTCGAGGGTGGCGGTGTACTTGCCGGGGATGACGATGGTGTCGTCGTCGTCGGCGCGGAGCGGGCCGGGGACAATGAACGTTACGGTCCCGGTCGGTGCGGTGCCGTCGGGGACGACGTACTTGCCGTGTACAGGCACGGTTTTCAGGCTCGTGGGCAGCGGCATCCTCAGCTCCTCCCCGCAACACGACAACGAGGTGGTTGGCCGGCCCCACCACTAGCCGCAGACCTGGTGGGCCTGGAGCTCCAGTAGGGTGGGGCCGGCCATTTTCTGGGGGACGTCTGCAGCATTTGAGTCGTTCGCGAAGCCGCTGTCGTGCTGCGGAGGAATAGAGGCGGCCCGAAGCTGCAGCACCCCGGGGGCAGTGTGGTGTGCGAGCTTCGGGCCATGTCTCAAGAGTCCAGCCTCTCCTGAGCTTCGTGAAGTGGCGGATGGTGGTGGGTGCCACCTGAGTGTTCCGCTGCGTCGCGGTCGAGCATCTCTCGCCAAATCCCGTCCGTTAGGCGGTGAGGTAGTCGCCGAGCCGGCGCGAGGCCACGGCGCAGTAATGGTCGGACAACTCCACGCCGATGAAGTACCGTCCTTCCAGCAGCGCGGCCTCACCGGTGCTTCCGGAGCCGGCAAACGGGTCGAGCACGGTGCCGCCCTCGGGGCAGATCTGCACCAGTTCCCGTAGGAGCCCCTCGACCGGCTTCTGCGTGATGTGCTGGCGGTGCACGCCTCTCGGCTGGCTGGCCGAAAACATCCCGGGGAGGTAGATCTCGCGGGCAGCGTCGAAGGGTCCGTTGCTACCCCAGAGGACGTACTCGCAGGCGGACTTGAAGCCGCCTCGGAGCGGGCGGCTGATCGGCTTGTGCCACACCACCAAGCCCTGCCACGTCCAACCCGCAACCTGCAGCGCATCGCTGGTCGCGGGAAGCTGTCGCCAGTCGCAGAACACCAGCAGGCTCCCGCCGGGCCGCGTGATGCGGAGCGCGCTGGACAGGATGAAGGAGAGCCACACCACGTAGGAGCGCTGATCGCGGCAGTCGCCGACGAAGTCGGCGAGGTCGTGCTTGGCATCGCCGGAGACGTACTTGCCGCGGGCTGTCTTGCTACTGCGCTGGACGATTGTTCGCCCACCGCTGTTGTAGGGCGGGTCAGTGATGACCGTGTCGACGGAATCGGTGGGAAGGGTGGGCAGCACTGCGAGTGCGTCACCATGGTGCAGGGTGGCGGTGGGCACGGCTCTCCCGTCTGCCCCCGGGAAAAGGAAAGAGATTGTTCGGGCGCTCATGCCCCTGCTGACAAGGTGTCCCGCGGCTGGATGCGGACAGAGCTTCGCCCACCAACAGCGTTGCATGCGTCCTGACCTGGGGTCAAGCGCAACCGCCAACGCTCGGTACGGCGTGTCACGTACTCCAGGATGGACCGAAGGTCGTAACCCGTCGCGGTGCGGCGGATGTAGCCGCGGTGAGCCCACGATCGCAAGGTCGCTGGTCGAATGTTCCAACCGGAACGCCGGAGCGCGAGGAGCGCAAGCTCGGCAGGTACGGGCTGCATGTTGGGCGTGGATGTCATGACGCTTCCTGGGCGACGCGGAGCCGGACAAGGTCGAGCCCGTCGTAGGTGCGGTGGCAGATGCTGCAGCGGGCGCCGTCGTGGATGCCCTCGACTGTTCGGAGCTGCACCGGGTACACGGTGCCGGTGCAGCCGACCACGATGCAGGTGCCGAGCGGTCGTGGTGGTGCGTCACCGGCCAGCTGCCGAGCTTGCGCGTGGAGTTCCCGGATGTCGTCGGCGAGTTCATCGATCCACTGCTGTTGGGCACACCAGGCGAGCTGGCCGAGGAGATAGCCGACCTCACGCACTAACTGTGGCGGGCCGCTTGGCCTGGTGACCTGCTGCTCCTCACGGATCCAGTCAGCGATGCCGGCGAGCGAGCCGAGGATGGACCGGTACGGTTGCTCGTCTGCGTCGCGGGGGTCGTGCAGCCGGTGCACGCTGGCACCACCGGCGGAGCGGACATCGAGCATGACGACGACGTCATCGCGGGCGGGTGACCTGGAGGTGTAGCCGGGTGCGCGTCGGCTGGTACCAGCGCGCAGCGGCCCGGCCGTCAACGTGAGGACGAGGGCGTACTGCTCGAGTTCGCGGAGCCGGCGGCGGGTGTCGTCGACGCAGCGGTCGCAAGCGTAGGTGTAGCCGACGTCCCGGTCGGTGCAGATCAAGCAGAGCACCCCCGAACCCCCTCACTGTAGATCAGGCACCGGCGTCCGTGCTCGCAGCGCCATGCGTGGTGCCACGGGTCGTCGCAGCGGACGATTGCGTGGCCGCAGAGGTTGCAGGTCGCGGTCTTGCTCATGGCTGCCGCCTGCGGGCGTCGAGCGCGGCCCCGACGATGGCTGCGGAAAGGAACGCCAACAGTCCGGTGAGCGTCCACCGCCACTCCCCTACCCAGAGCCAGGCAGCCAGGCCACCGACGAGCAGGACGAGTCCGACCGCACCGACGGGATGCAGGGTGGGCTTGGACTTGTCGGTCATGGGCTCCGCCTCGGCTGCTCGTCAACCTGGTTGACGGGCTCGTGTGCGCTGAGCGCGGCGCGGGCGGTGGCGTAAGCGTCGGCGAGCACGTCAGCTTGGTGCTGTGTGGGCAGGAGGTCCGACTGGGTCTCGGTGATGGTGACTGTGCGGCCATCGTCTGTGCGGACGGTGATCTCCATGTACACGGGCATCTGCCCTCCTCGGCTGCGGGCCGGGCAGCGTACAGTCATGTGATGGTCGGATGATACGTCCATCGGCTGTATCTGGGTGGAGGCGACGAGACCCCCGCGTGTTGCCGCAGGGGTCTCGTCCCATCCGGGAGCTACGCGACGATATCCACCACTACCTTCCACACACCCGGCACCAGCAGCACCCCGGCCACGGCGCAGGCCGGGAAGATCACGGCCTGCTCGACCGGTCCGCCAGTGCGGAACCGCAGCCACCGCGGCGGCCGGATCTCGTAGAACGTCTCGCCCGCGATGGGGATCGGCCACAGGAACGGACACCCGCTGCGGGTGAGCGCGTCACCGAGGCAGTGCACGATGCAGCCGACCGCGACGGCCACGCCGGCCCACTCGGCGGTGGCATTCAGCGCGGTGGCCGCATCCCCGTCGGCCACCAGCACCATGACCACCGCACCGCCGGTAGCCAGCACCAGCCAGTTCCCCAACGCATCGGCCGACAGCAGAAGGCCGAGGGCGAGGATCACCAGCAGTGCCCACCGGCCCCACGTCGTGGTGGCCGCGTCGGCACCGAACCCGAGGGCGACCGCGAAGACGACGGTGTGGGACAGGTGCCGGTGCATACCCCGTCCTCGCTCGTCCCGCGGCCCCTTGGTAAGCCGGTAGACGAGGGTGGAGGCGGTGCGCAGCAGCCGCGACACCGCCCCGGTGACCACACCCAGCAGCCGGGACGCCCGCGACCCGGGATGATCCAGATCCGGAACGAGGGCATACCCGGCCGTCACTGCCGCGAACGGCACCACCTCCGACAGCGTGTCCAGGCCGAGTGCCGGAGCGAGGGCGAGGCCAGCGCACCAGCCGGTCAGCGCGTGGGTACGGCCGAGCATCGTGTGATCATCTCCGGGGTTTGAGGTCTGTCCGAGGTCTGGTTTCCGCAGGTCGCAGGTCTGTCGGCAGGTCCGGAGAAGGTCTGTGGGAGGTCTGTCCCCTCAGACCTCGGACAGACCTCCCACAGACCTTGTGCAGACCCTCTCCGGACCTGCTCCGGACCTCGATCAGGCGGCTGAGTCGGTGGTGTGGGTGGCACGACGGGCCGCCGCGAGTAGGGCTGTGCGCGACACGGCCGTGACGCCGCCGGTGCGCGTGGACCGCTCGGTCTCCAGGCGGCACTCTCGGAGCAGGTTGGCCAGCCGCATCTGCTGGGCGCGGACGCGCTCCTCGCCTCTCGGCCAGTGCAACTCCCTTGTGCAGACCTCGGTGCGGAGCTCCTGTGTGCCGATCCACTGGACGTCGGTGTTGCCGTAGACCTTGAGGCATGCGGCCAGCAGCGCACGAGCCTCCTCCGACAGCGCCGACTCGGACGTAGGTTCCTGCTCGCGGCGGCCCTGGAGCGCGCGCTGCACCGCGGCCTGGACGGCCTGCTTGTCCTGGTACCAGCCGCGCGCGACCGCGTAGCGCGCAATCCCCGGGGAGATGATCACGGCGGTGCCGGTCTGCTCGGCGTCGACCAGCATCGTCGAGGTGTCCAGCCCGTAGCGGTCGGCGTGCTCCCCCAGCGCCTCACGGCTCACCTTGGACGGCGCGTAGCCGATGATTCGCCAGCCGATGTTGTTCAGCACATGCTCTTCGATCGTGTTCCCGTCGTAGGACTGGGTCGCCAACACCAAGCCCACATGAGCGGAACGCCCCAGTCGGGACAACTCGGCCAGCGCGTCCCGGACCCTGCGACGCGATGAGCCCTGGGTCATCCCGCCAGACGAGGCGTTACCAGTGAACATCTGGAACTCATCCAAGATGATCTGCCGCCACCCCACGTTCTGACCAGCGCGAATCCGCTGCCGTCGAGCTTCGGCGTTCGCCACCTCGGCCTCCAGCAGGTCCGAAGCCTTCACGGACCACTTGTCCATCGAGGTATCCACGTAGTCGGCCATCAGGGGCACGACGGGATCGAGGGTGCCGTCCGGCTTGCCGTCGCACAGCACGATCTCCGCGGTGGGATCCATGGCGCAGGTGAGGATCAGCCCCAGGATGTGCTGAGTCTTGCCGTTGCCGCTGCTGGCCACGATCAGCCCGTGCCGACCGCGGGCCAAGTCGATGCGCGCCACCTGGCTGTCGATGTCCAGCCCAGCCGGGTGGCCGTCGTGCAGCACATCCACCTGACCTCCGCCGAGCAGCGGGTGCGGCACCGGAGGGCCGGTGAACGGCAGCACCTCATAGCGGGTCAAGGCACACCGGTTGTAGCTGTCCCCGTCGAGAATCCCGAGGTGGGCCGGGGTGGTGGTGAGCGCCGACGCCAAGCGGTCGATCTTGGCGCGCACCATGCCGACGGTGCAGCCCTCGGGCAGCACGATGCTGGCTCGCCACCCGCCGGGCACCTGCTGCACCGGGCCGTCCAGTGTCGCCGTCTGATCGGACTTGATGATTCCGGCGGACACCAACGCCTTGCTGATCACGTCGGGCTCGACCAGCGGCTTCTCCGCCTCGGACTCCAGTGCGACGACAGGCGCCGCGATGGCCGCGCTGTCGTGGCGGGCGTGGCGGTGGAGCAGTCGCTGCACGTAGGCCGCTCCGTTCACCCACAGCACCGCACCCGCGAGCACTCCGGCGCACACGGTGCCGGTGGCGATTGCCTCAGCCACCGGGGTGTGGGCGGACCAGGCGTACAACTCGACCAGGCCCACTCCCCCGTAGGTCCACAACGCGGGCTTGCTCGTGGCCGCCGCGGTGATCCGCCCGAGCTGGGCCTCCCGCCGAGCCTGCTCCCGACGCAGCTCGTCCCGGTACTCGGGGACCGGATCACCGCGGTGCGTGCCGCCTTGGCGGAGCTCGGCGACCTGGCGCCAGTTCTGCAACTGCTCGTAGGCGGCGACGGCTCCGAGCAGGGGGCCGGCTGCCACGGCAAGACCCCAGCCGGCCACTGCAGCGGCGGGCTTGAGGCCGTCACGCGAGACGCCTCGGCGGATCCGGGTGGGCTGCTGCTCGGACCGCACGACGCGGACCGGCCGGGCCGGCTTGGGACGGCGGCCCAGCGCCTGCCCGGGGACCGCGAGCAGGGCGGCCACCGGGTTGGTGTCCTGCGGTCGCTCCGCCATGATCTGGTTACTCCTGTCCGTACCTAGTGCGGTGGGGGTGGTGTCCGGGTGGGCGGCCGGGGTTCCAGCCAGCAGCCGCCCATCCGGGGTTCGCGAAGGGAAGGTCATGCGGGGACGGGGGCATCGCCGTCACCCCTGTCGAGGCGGGCGCGGGCCATGCGGGTGATGCCGCGGGCCTCCCGGGTGCGGATCCGCAAGAACTTCTGCACGTTGTCGTGCGACAGCTCCAGGTGGCCGTTGCGGACCGCGTTGACGACGTCCTGGACGAGCTGTTCCTCGACCTCGTCGGCCGGCTCGGGCACGGGCCCGATCTCGACGCCGGGAGGGGTGCGAAAACCTGCCCTCGGAGGGTTGTACCCGGTGGAAGTTTTCCCAGTTCCCTTCCGTACCCGACCTCCACCGGAACGATCTTGGTTGCCGGCTGGACCACCATGGATCAGGTCACCGTTCCCGGCCAGGCTCGCACGCCAGCTGTCAATCTCATCCACGAGCTGGTCCTCCGCCGTGTACGGCCCCGCGGGAACAACCTCGGTCCGCCCCCACAGCCGCCAGCGCGGCCGACGCTCGGTGAGCTTGCCGGGCTCGAAGACCAGCCGAACGCTGCCGTCCGCAGCAAGCACCGGCAGCGCTGCCCGCACTGCGGCCCGCCGCAGCCGATACACCCGCCGCTGCGCCTCACGCGCCACCCGAGCCTGCTGCCGCTGCTCCCACGACAGGGGCGACTTCCGGGCCTTCGGCGGCCGACCATGGATGACCTGGTGGACGGCGACCCCACCTACAGCGACCGTCGCCATCACCACGGCACGGATCACACTGCCGTGCGCGTCGAGGCCGTGCAGGAAGTTCAACCCAGCGGTGACCGCACCGAACACCAGCACGCCCAGCCGCAGCAGCGCCATCGGCTTGCCGGTGCCCGCCGCGCGAGCCACCGCTAGCGCGAACACCAGCAGGGCCGCCTCGGAGAACAGCGGCAGGAGCACGCCGACCGGGCCGTAGAGGTCCATGCCGTACACGGCCATAGCCGTCCACGCCAGCACCATCGGCGCACCCATGATCACCAGCCAGGGCAGCTCACCCACCCGAGCCGTCAGCGCCCGCCGCCACCGCGCCAAAGTGGCCCTTCGCTCGCGGCGACGCTTCACCCGATCATCCGACCGGTTCTTCCACGCCCTACTCCGAGCCTCCGACTCCGCAGCGATGACCTGAGCCTTCGCGGCGGCCTTCGCCCGGATTTTCGCCGCCGCGCTCCGGCCGGCCTGCCGACGCAACGCGGCCTTCCCCGCCAGCCACGGATCAACACGGTCAGTCATGACGTTCCACCTCCCGCAGCGGTAGCGGTGGTCTCGGTGAACAGGGGGTCACGGCGCAGACAGGTCGGCTCCGGGCCAGCCGGGACACGACGGGCACGCTCAGCCAGACCCATCACCAGCCGGTCGCAGCAGATCGCTGCCGTCATCAGTGGCGTCGTCACCACGACCAGCAACGCCGAGGTGAACAACAGCAACGCCGCCAGCGCGAGCCGCCCACCGCGGTAACGGGCCAAGGTGTGGTAGACGCTCATCGGGCACACCTCGCCCGGAAGATCAGCTGGGTGGCGAACTGCCAGATGATCTCGTTGGCCTCGGCAGGGAAGAGCTTGGTCCACCAGTCGGAACGCTGGCTCTCCGACCAGCTCAGCCCGTAGACAATCGTCAGGCCGAACGCGGCCATCACGTCCCGCAACATCGCTGGCCTACGGATTCGCCCCTCGTCCCGGATCTGCATCAGATGAGTGCCGCGAATGTCGAGGAAGTAGCCCTTGGGAGTGACGACGCCGACATGCTTGGCACGCCACTCGTACCACTCGCGCTGCTCGATGATCGCGAACGGCCAGTCCGTGATCGCATGGATCGCGGAGGCGAGCGCATGGCACATGCCGTGCCCAAACATCTCCTCCGCCCACTCGTCGATCACGCCAGGCGTGAGCGTGATCCGAGTCCGCCCCAGACGGGTCGTCGGGCGGGCCAGGATGACGGTGACAGGATGGATAATCACGCCGCCTCACCCCTTACCGGGGAGACGCACCGCGGCCCACCCATCCGGAGACGAACGTCAGGGCTGGAGAGCAGGTGCTCCGCGAACCGGCAAACCACCTCGGTACCCGCAGCAGACAGCTCGCCTCGCCACCAGTCATCCGGCGTACCGACAGGCAGCCCGAAGACGCGGGTGCACAGCTCGGCAACGGTTTCGATGACGCGCAACCGGAACGGGCCGCCCGTCTCGACCATCTCCGGAGCGATCAGCTTCTCGGCAGGATGTGAGGCCGAGGCAACGCCGGTGATGTCTAGGAACAACCCGTTCAACGTCACTCCGACGTGACACCACTCCCAGGAGCCATCGAGCTGCCTCTGGTCGATCACCACGAACGACCATCCGGCGGCCTCGTGCAGCGCGCACGCCAGCAGATGGCAGTAACCCAACCGGAACATCTCCCGCGCGTCGTCGTCGACCACGCCGGGGGTGAGCGTGAGCTGAGTACGTCCGCGACGGAACGTCGGGTGAGGCAGCTCGACGGTGACAGGCCCGGTGATCACGCCGCACCCCCCAAGTCGGCGGCCTCGGTGTCGACAGCGCGCCGCGCCGCCAGCACCGCCTCCCGGGCACGGGCGTGACTGATGCGCAGTACCGTCTTCGCACGGATGACGCTCAACTGGCCGCCGGCGGCCCGGGCCGCCCGCTCCAACCGGATGGCCTCGGCCACCAACGCCGACATCGGCCGGGAGGCCGCGCGCTGGCGACACAGCTCTCGCCGCTCCTCCTCTGTGGTGCCACCCCACACGCCGTACTGGCCGGTGGCCAGCGCAAAGTCGAGGCACCGTGCCCGGACGGGGCAGCCCGTGCAGACCGCCCTCGCCTCTGCAGTCCTCTCCTCGGCCTTCGGGTCGTCCGGCTCGGCGAAAAACACATCCGGGTCGACCTCGGCGCACGCTCGGCGGGCACCGGCCAGGCGGGGCAGCAGCAGCCACATCGCGTCGTGGCGAGCCAGGGATCGGGCGCTCATCCCGCACCCCCAGCCTGCTCGGGCGCGGCCTGGATCACGTGGGGCATCGTCCAGATTCGGGTGATCGCCTCCTCGGCGGTGAGCCCCAGATCGGCGGCCCAGTCCATGATCAGCGCAGAGTGGCGGCCCTGTGGCGTCAACTTGTCGCGGGCGACCTTCTCGGCCAGCAACAGCCCAGTGATCGCATGGCCTGCGGGCACCTCACGGTCCGGTAGCCACGACAGCCGCCACGTGCGGGCGCCAGTACGGTGGGCGATGTGGCGGGTGCGGTCGCTGGTCATCCTGTCCGCAGCCGTGCGGACGCTCATCGCACACCCCCGACCTGCTCGCTGACGAGCTGGTAGACGCGGGTTCGGGCCTGACCGGCCAGGTCCCGAGTCGTCTCGAACTCGGCATACCGACCCCTGTGAGCGGCCCGGTCCAGCACCTGAGCCACCGCCAGCAGCCAGGCCACCCGATCGGCAACTGGCGTCCGCTCCTCGGGCTGCTCACCTAACACGGCGACCAGTGCCTGCAAGTCCTCGGGGAGACGCTGAACGATGTCCATCGTCAGCTCACCGCCCGGGCGGCACACTTCGGGTGGTAGTTCGCCTTACCGTCGCGGGCCCCCAGCGGCTTGTCGCAGCCGAGGCAGACGGCACCGCCCTTCTCACGCCACTTGTTGGTGACGGCGTTCCGCGCCTTCTTCCGGAGTGTGGGGTTGTCCTTCGATGTGGTAAGCCATCCCATGGCTCTGTCCTCTCGTTGAGTGGATGGGGTGGTAGCCCGGCCCGGCGGAACGTCTTGGCGGAAGGACCGCCGGGCCGAGGCATTGCTAGCCGCCAGCCAGGCGGCGGAGTCGGGAACCGGACAGGCGGTGCCGGTCCATCAACTCCTCGGCGATGCGCTCCAGCCGTGACCAGTGCCGGTGGACCAGGTCGAGGGCCTGTGCCCTGGCGTGGTCCCGGCTCACCGTGGCCGTGCGCAGGTAGCGCCGTAGTGCCTCGGCGTCCCGGCGGTTGGCCTTCTCCAGCACACGGCGGGCCGCGGCCAGGTCCACGCATTCGGCGCGGTGCCGGTACACCGCCTCAGCCGTCGGTCCAGCCAGCGCGACGACGGCCCCGACCTCTGGCGCACTGCCGCCGGGGCACCCGGTGAACCCATCGACCCGCCACGTGCCGTCCCACCACGACCGCGGGAGCGGATCGTGGCGTGATCAACGGTGAGACCCAGATGCACCGCGGCCACGGCGTGCCCGGCTTCGTGGTGCGCCACATGCGCCCACAGGGGCGCCAGGTCGTCGGCAACATCAGCGGATGGCATGTCTGGCGTCCCCCTCACAGGCCGTGCTGCGTCCAGATCGGTAGCGCAGCGAGCTTGACGCCCAGCGGCAGGTCCGGGCTGTCGTAGTCCCAGACGTCGCCGCAGTTCATGCAGGCCACGGCGAACTGCGGCACCGTCGGGTTGCCGTAGGCCACCAAGTCGTGGTGCGTGCACTCGGTGTTGTCCATGGGGCTGCTCTTCTCGGTGATGCGGGGTCACCACATGTGGGTGTGGGTGCACGGCTTTCCGGTGCGGCGCTGGCATTCGCGGGCCGCGTCCTGCTGCGCCGTGGTGAGGGCGGCGTCCCGGTCGGCGCGGCAGCCCGCACACAGCGACTCAGCGGTGCGGCACGAACAGATGCGGCAGCCGGTGTTCTCGGTCATCGCGTCGCCTCCGTGGCCTCGGCGGCGTCGCGGGCGCAGCGGGGCGAGCAGTACACGCCGCCGCCGACCTGGGTCCCGACGGTGGTGAGCAACCGGACGACACGCCGGCCGCACTTCGAGTAGGCACAGACGTTCGGCCGTGCCGTCTCCGCCGCAGTCTCGAACGCCTGGTTGACCCGCCTGCGGGTCTTGTCGAACATGGGAACTTCCCTCCGTTCTCGGGTCCGTCCGTTGCGGAGTGGGAAACCCGGCCCGGCGGTCCTTCCGCCAAGAACGTCCGCCGGGCCGGGGCGGAACTACGATGCGAACCGGCAAAGAGCAGTAAAATACTCAGCATCGGTACTATTGTTTTTCGTCCGATCCAATCGGGCTGCCGCCTTGTGGTACGCCTCCTCATGGCCCGGCTCGGGCATTAGGCTAGGCATAAGACGATCCACATCGATCATGAGATCGATCAAAAGCTCGACCTGGTCTTCGCGAATTGACTCAGCCATCACTACTCCCTCAGGTTCTCTCTACAGTTGTTCGGCGGGACATCCGCCGGGGCCTGAACAGCTAGAACCACTTCCTCGACAGCCGCTCAGACTCAGCAGCCATGCGCCGGAAGTCGTTTGCGTTGTCCTCGCAAACCCGACGGTTTGTGGTGAGGTGGCGAGTGATGGCGTCGGTGGCGGCGAAGTCTGGGTATAGGTCAGACCAGTTCCGCTTCTGGACCTCCTCCGCCTCGGCCTTGAGCTTTCGTGCCTCTGCCGCTTCCCGCTTGGCCGCTGCTGCGTACCGCGCCGCATCCGCCTGGTGCTGCTTCTTGCTGCCGCTGAAAAGTCCCATTTGTCGCTCCTCTCCTCAGTCCTGGCGGACCGGACACCGCACCGACACCGGCCGGCGCGGCATTCTGCTCGTCACGTCCCAATACTCATGAACGCCGACCGAACCGCATCCCCCACGGCAGTGGCCGCGGTCTGCACCGCACTGGCCAGCGGAGCACCCACCGGGGTGCCCACCAAGACCAACGCAAGAAAGGCACCACCCATGATGGCCCCGATAGACCAACCGCCCTTCCACACACCGATCGCGATGATGGCTGCCGCCACAATCACGGAGATGGTTAACATGCGTTCTCCTCTTCGCTCCCGGTGCTACAGATGCGCTTAAGATGCGGCAAAACCAACTCCAACTCGTCGTCGCCGAAACGTCCGTCCCATCGGACCTCGGCCTCGGCGTACTCGCCTGATGCCCGCTCCTCTGCCGAGAGGTTGTTGAACCGGACGGTGCCGGTGAACCCGTCACGCCGGTCTCGCACCCGATCGCCGTCACGGAAACCGTGAATGGTGTCCATGCGCTTCTCCTTGTGTCAGCGCCGCTTCTGGCGTTGGTCCTGCAGGTCCTCAAGCTGTTCGACCAACTCGGCGACCTTCCTCTTGTGTGCGGCGAACGCCTCGGCATCGCCGTCCTTCAATGCCCGACGGCCAGCGGTGACCGCCTGCTCGAAGGCGTCGAACAGGCGCCGCTCCTGACGGGTGGCGCCGCGGGCAAACCCGTCCTTCAACTCCTGATGCCACTTCCGGCAGTTCTTCAGAAAGTCACCCACGACGCTTCGCCTCCGCCCGCTGCTCCAACAGTTCTTCGAGTTGCCTGAACAGCCGGTCGGCCTTGTCCCGGTCGTTGTTCTCCACGGCCACCAGGTAGGCGTTAAGCAGGCTCGCCTCCCATTGAGTGGCGCCACCGATGGCACTGGCCCTGGAAATCAAGGTTCGGGCGCGCTGCAACAGGTCAGCCACGACGCGCCCCCTGCACCCGACGCGACGCCTCGGAAACCAACTGCGCCGCAGCAGCCCGGTAGCGGTGGCTGAGAGACTCAGAGCGCAGCCGGAGACCGATCTGCTTGATGGCCTGCAGGTTGCCGTCGGCGACCGCCTTTTCGATCTGCGCCCGCATGGCGTCGAAGAAGGCGTTCACGACGCCACCGCCGCCAGGGTCAGGTGGGTCTGCGACTCGCACAGTGCGGCCGCGCGCAGTAGCAACTCACCCAGCTTCCGGGCCCGCTCCGGCCGGATACATCCGCTGTCCAGCTCAAGGTGGTCGAACGCGACCTGCACCTCGTGGCCGACGCCGCCGAGGTCAGCGAACTGGTGCACGACGACCTGGACGTGGCCGATGGAGCCGGGGTCACCGACCTCGCCGAAGGTGGCGCTGCAGATCTGGGTGTCGACGGGGGTCGTGAGCGGGGCGTGCCGCTCGGTGCAGCCGGGTAAGCACGGCACCGGACTTGCGGGTGCTGCAACAATGGACATGGATCTCTCTCCAAGTGGCTGATCGCACGGCTATGGGTTGGGGTCTTTGGCCCCGGTTGGTGCTGCAACACCGCCGGGGCCGCCTTCTACGCGGCCGGGGTGTCGACCGTGCAAGGCGTGACCCGCAGGCTGTCCAACCAAGCCTTGGCGTGGGCTGGGTGGATCCGATAGTGGCCGCTGAGCGGCTTGGTGCGGTGTGCCTCCAGGTGGCTGGCGCGGATGGCCCGGCGGACGACATGAACGGACATCCCGGTCATGAGGGCAACGGCCTTCACGTCGAGGAGGTGCTCTGGTGGTGCCTGCGGTTGGTTCACGTCTGGTCTCCGGTTCAGGTTGTCCTTCCTCCACTCCTCGAGGGCGTTGGAGCCTCGCATGTCTTGCAACCCTAGCAATGTATACGAGTCTATGACATTGAGTCGTAGAGCTGTAGACGTACAAACGGGTGATAGACGAGAAAGCGCCCCCGGCCGGAGCCGGGGGCGCACTGGGCTGGAGCGGATCAGCAGGTCAGGAGATGTGTTGTTCGTACTGCAGCTCGTAGAGATGGCCAGCCTTGGCCATGACTGTCACCTCTACAGGACGTTGGTCATCGGAGTAGATGACCCGAAACTGGCAGATCACCTGCACCGTTTCGGGTAGGTCCAAGGCGAGGAACTCCTCGCTCGTTGGCGGCCGCACGGACACCCGATCAACGAACTTCCGTTCCGGGTAGCCAGCCTCGGCCAGCACCTGCGGGGCTCCCCCCCGGATCTTGGTTCGACGCGTGAGCGGCGTGCCACGCGCGATGTCGACTGGGTAGTACGACCAGTGCAGTTCCACAGGATCGCCGGCATACCTAGTCATGCGGTGACGCAGGACGGCCGCCTGACCAGGATCGAGCCTGAGAGCTTGAGCGACGTCCACCGGGGGGATGACCTCCACAACGTCGAGGAGGTCGTATGTGTAGCCCCCGGGCGCTGGCTCGAAGTACGCGTCGACCTCAACCACATGGGGCCGCTGAGAGCGCACGAACAGGCCACGCCCATGCTGCGCCTCAATGACACCTTCATCCTTGAGCGTCTGGATCGCGTCCTGAATCGTCCTAGTGCTCACGCTGAACTGAGTCACCAGCTCGGCAATGCTGGGAAGCCTGCTACCGATGGGAAGGTCACCGGACATGATCTGCTTCCGCAAGTCTGCGGCGATCTGCTGGTAGCGAGGTCGGCCATCGGTCTTCCGGGCCATGGTCGGCCTCCCTTCTGGGGTGGTGCTCACGCGGACAGCTCGTAGCGGAGGCGACGCCCCTCAGCCGCCATGGTCATGACGCTCACCTCGACCGGCTGCCCGTCGGCGTCGCGGACAAGCCGCTCAAGTACGAGCACCGGCTCACCGTCTTCCAGATCGAGCAGTTCCCGCTCTTGGCCGGTCGACGGGCGGGCAGTGACCTCTTCCTCGACCTGATGGGGAGCGTGGCCGAGCTCGGCGAGCAGGGTCGGTGCCCCGCCGCGGATCTTGCGGTGCTCCGCGAGACCGGTTCCGCGGGCGATCGAGACCGGGTAGTAAGAGTCGGCCAACTCGATGGGTCGGCCGTCGAGTTCGACGAGCCGCCGGCGGACCACTACCGGTTCGCCGGCCGGGACCTGTAGGGCATCGGCCACGCCGGTAGGGGGCGTGGTCTCGGCAACTTCGAGCAGCCGGTTGGTGCCGGCGTGTCCCCGTTGGGCGGTGTCCTCGGTCCAGGCGTCGCGTTGGCCGGTCCGGGGCGTGACGTAGTGCGCCGATGTGCTGGTCCAGGTGGGCGGCATGCTGCACCTTTCGTCGGCGACGGTGCCGTGTACGAGTCTACGACTTGTTCTTATAAACTGATACGCAGTCGATCAAGGATCGAGGCAGTAGCTGCCGCTGTGCCGGGAGTCTCATGACCATGTGGTACCACTCGCGGTACCATCCTGGTATGCGCGGCATCAACGTTCGCTTCACCGACGACGAACTCGACCGTCTCCGCCAGCGCGCCAAGGTCGAGGGCCGCTCCCTGCAGTCACTCATCCACGACGCCGCCCTCGACGCCGCCCGCCGTGCTGACCACGGCGACCGTGTTGCTCAGGCCATCGAGCGTGTCGCCGCGATCAGCCAGCCCTTGCTCAAGCGGCTTGCCGAGCAGTGATCGTCTATCTGAAACTAGAGGACGTTCTCGTCGCCCACCGTGTAGTGACCGGGACCGAGCACGATGCGGTGCGGGATCTTGGACTGCTGCAGTCGGCAGTTGACCGCCCGTCCGCCACCGTGTTCGGGGACGATGCCTACCCGACGGTGTGGGAGAAGGCTGCGGCCTTGCTTGAGTCGCTGGCCCGGAACCATGGGTTCGTGGATGGCAACAAGCGCACTGCCTGGGTCGCGACGTGGGCATTTCTTGAGGTCAATGGGCACCCGTTGGCGGACTGGTTCGACCAGGACGCGGCGGAGGATCTGGTGCTGGCTGTTGCGCAGGGCAGGTTGGACGTGAAGCGGGTGGCGTCGGAGCTGGTCAAGTTCGGTTGCGGGTAGTCCCACCGAGTCTCCGGGATGTGTACCCATAGTCGCGGGGGCGACCCTCGTACTCTGGTCGCCAGGACGCAGCCAGACCGAGACGTTCCGAGGAGCGTGAACTGTGACCACCACTGTCCCAGTGGTCCGGGGAATCCTGCTCGTCGGTTACGCGGACGAGGCGGTGGCCGAGGCAGAACGCATCGCCGCAATCGACCATCATCTCGCCGCGCCTCGGTGCGGCCCGTTCATCCTGGACCTGTTGCTCGGCGCGGTGCCGCTTCAGCCGCACGGCGGGGGATCCTGCCAGCGTGGGCCCGTTCTACACCGCCTTCGGCCGGGATGCGGGAGCAGGTGTGCTGTACCGCGCCACCACGGCGTTGATCACGCGTGGCACCGATGGGAACCGTGAGCCCTCGACGCTGCGGTTCGACTGCGAGAGCGGCACCTTGTTCCGCCGCGACGCGCTGCTTCCCCTCCCGGTGTTCCGCCAAGCGTTGGTCTACTACGCGCTCACCGGCGAACCAGACCCCGGCGTGGCCTGGGCGGAACTCGACTACGAGGCGGACATCTACGCCCCGCCCTACGACAACCGGCACAGCCCCGCGGAGTGGGCACGGCTCCACGCATGATGAAGGACCCCGCAGCCGGCCGGCTGCGGGGTCCTGGTGTTCGTTCGCGGGCTACGTCACCTGCTGACTGACTGCTCCCGGCCGAGCCTCGATGCGGTCTGGTCAATGAGGCGGTGGAGGGGAGCGAAGTTCCTCGGGGCGGCGTCCGCGCGTGCCTGGGCGGACGCGATCAGCTGGCGAGCCCAGGCGCGTCCGAATTCGGTCGCGTCACTGGCGGTCGAAGGTGGCTCGCTGGTCATAACGTCAATCCTCCTCGCTCGCCAACGTCGGTGTACATCTGGGAGCTGCATTATCCGTGACCCACTTCGGGGCTGCAGGGGCTCACGTCCTCGTCCTGGTCGTTGTACGAACTGTGGTACCGGTCGACCGCGCACCAGTGGCCGAGCGCCGTGTCCTCGTGGCAGCGGTCGATGCAAGTCCCACAGAACCGGCCGGGCACGCCCGGATCGCCGGGGCGCCACACCGGCTCGTGGTGGCACTTGGCGCACAGCTGGTTCGTCATTGTGTCCTTCCGCCTGAGTGTGATCCGGCGGCGCACCGCGGGCACGGTGGTCCGTCCGGTGGTTCGTCGGTGGCCAGGTTGGCGCCGCAGCGGGCACGGGGTGCCCGGTTGCGAAGAGTGGCCCACAGGTTGGGCCAGTAGTCGACGGTGTGCTGGTAGGGGTCGTCCATGTCTGCTCCTTCGTGTGCGTTTGTGAACATCGGGTGGTGGGGGTCGCGGTCCGGATTCGTGGGAGGAAAGGTCAACTTGCCGAACGGACCTGTTGCCGTGCCCGTTTCCGGGCCCGCACCCCGGCCCGCTGGATTTGCTCGGGGCTGTCGATGCGGAGCTGGGCCCGCTGCCAGTCACGCTGGCAGTCCTGGGAGCAGTAGTCGCTGCTGGGGCTGTCGCCGAGTGGTCCGGTGCACCAGTGGCACTGGCCGTCGCGCATGTCAGTCACGTCCTCGACGGACGAGGCGGACAAGCCAGATGAGCAGGAGCAGGGCCGTAGCCAGCAGGAGCGGAAGCGCCGCAGCACCCAGCATTCGGGCGTCGAGTCCGCTGCCCATATCGGGGGTCCCGGCCGCGTTCTTGGCCAGGACGAGCCCGGCGAGCACGGCCACGCCGGTGAGAAGGAACGGGAGGCGCCGAGCGGCGCGGGTGCGCCTCATGTTGACTCCTGCCCGGCCGGGGTGCCGTAGCCGGCGGCGTGCAACATCGGCACCAAGTCCTGCAGCTCCATCCGAACGACACCACCCGGCCACTCGGGATGGCCGCTGCCACGTAGCAGTTCCACAAGTTCTGAGATGAAGATCCACGCCCACCAGAAGCCTGGATCGGGCGCGCCACGGCGACGCTGCACCAGGACGCCGACGTCCGCGCCGGCCGCTCGGCGCTTCTCGGCAAGCTCGACCATCCACGCGCAGATTCGCTCGGACTTGTCGTCCTTGACAGACCAGACGAGATGGGGGGTGCCGGTGAGGTCGAGGGGATCGGCTCCGGAACGGTGCGCAGTTCGGAATCCGTTGCGCACGGCCCGCTCGGCGTGTGGCCAGCCGTTGGTGCGGAGCCAGCGGGCAACAGCGCGTTCGGCGTCGTGGCCGCGGCGCCGGTTGGATCGACCGCGGGCCGATGCGGTCGCGGCGGTCATGGTGACTCCTCGGGGACGTATCGATAGACGGGGATGCCGGCGGCCTCCGCCAGTTGGGCGCAGTGGCGGGTTCCCCGGCTGGATGGAGTAAGGAATGCGAGGCAGATGTCCGCGCCGAGCGTGACCATGCGCTGGTTGCGTCGTGGCCCGGCGGCGTGCCCGTGCGTGCCCCAGTCAGCGGGGTGTGCCTCCACCGGCAGTCCCCAGTGCGACCAGATCTCGCCGGCCATGCGGTCGGCGCCTCGGCAGTCACCGTGCACCAGCACTGCGTCGGGATAGTGCCGACGCCAGGTGGCAAGTATGTATTCGATGAAAGGTTGGTCCATCCAGTCCCGAGAACCGGTGACGAGGATGCGGGAGCGGGTCATCGGTTCCTCCGGTAGGTGTCGACGGTCAGCCACACCACGGCTGCGGTGCAGAGCGCGACGACGGTGAGAAGCGTCCATGACAGGAGGGTCATCGACTCCACGAGGTCAGCCACGCTTGGCCTCCTCCTTCTTCGTTCGTCGTGCGCGCATCCGCGTCAATCGCTGCGCATCGGTGGGGTGGGCGAATCGGTGCCAGCCCACGGGTCGCTTCCATCGCTGGTAGTGCTCCCGCTGGGGCGCGTGGCACCAGCGGCACGCGTTCGGCTCGATTGCCGAATCAGCCACAACCAGCCTCCTTGATGGTGATAATCCCGGCTTCGACGAGCGCAGCAAGACCCGAAACGATCTCGTCGCGCTCGTCCGCGGTGGGTTGCTGGCCGTAGTACTGGGATGCAACGTCGATCGCACGTGCGATCGGGCTTCCCGGCTGGAGCTGGCAGTCCCCGTGGAGTCGACGACCATCCATCGTGGCGCAACGGGTGTCGCCCAGCGGGCATGACGGTGTGGTCTTGTCAGCCACGGCCAGCCTCCTTGTCGGCAGGGCACGCTCCCGAGAGGGCAAGTTCGACGGATCGACACACGTCGCGGTCGTGGGCGAGGCCCTCGCGGACCGCGGCTTCCGCGATGTCGAAGGGAAACATGGGGTGCCCTCCCCACGGAATCAGAACGTCGTGACTGTCGACGCCAGTTACGTCGATTTCTTCGTCGTGTAGCCACTGTGCGAATGCCTGTGCGTCCTCGGGGGTTGCGCACGTCATGCGCAGCGTTCGGATGTGGTCTGTCATCGGTTCCTCACGTCCTCACGCTGCTTTGGCTGCGACCACGTTGGGCCGGATCGGCATCACCAGATGTAGGGAGTCCTCCCGTGGCGTGCCGTCGTCGGCGACGGCCCGCAGGACGGTGGCCTTGGTGGGGCCGAACATGGTCAGGTGGACAGTGGTGCCGTCGACACGGTCCAGGACACTGAGCAGATAGTCGGCGTTGTATGCCATCGTCATCTCGTCGCCGTCGTAGTCGATGTCGACAACGTCCTGCCCGGATCCGCCCACCTGGCTGCCGGTGGCGTCTACGGTGATCTCGCCGGGTCGGATACGCAGGGTGACGTGGCGGAGTTTCTCGTTGGTCACGGCGGCGACGCGGCGGATCGCGCGACGCAGTTCGATGATTGGCGCCGTGACCGCGCCCATGGGGTCGGTGGTGGGCAGCACGTTGCGCCACGCCACAAACTGGCTGTCCAGCAGCCGGGTGGTGATCTGATGGGTGGGCGTGACGATCCCCAGCACATCGGCATCAGGCGCGTAATGCAGGCCGATCGTGCCGCCACCGGACACGGTTTTGGCGGCCAGGGTCAGCGTCTCGGCCGGCACCAGTGCCGTCCCCGGGGTGTCGGTGGTGTCCAGTGCCGGCTGCCACGGGACGGCGACGTGGCCGAGCCGGAACCGGTCGGTGGCCGTCACGCTCAACTTCGAGCCGAACTCGATCAGGGCGCCACACAGAGTCGGCAGCGCGTAGTCCCGGCTGGCCAGGGGCGCGGTGCGCTGGATCGCCTCGACCAGCGCCTCGGCCTGTACCTCACCGGCCGTGTCCGGCAGCCCCGGCAGCGGCGGGTAGTCCTCGACCGGCATGGCGGGCAGGCAGTACCGGGTTCGGCCCGCCGTGACCACCAGCTGGCCGTGCTCCTCCGCAAGATCCACATCCCCGGCCGGCAGCTCCTTGGCCGCCAACGCCAGCAGCCGAGCGGACACCACGACACGACCCGGCTGGCTGGTGGCCACCGATGGCGCACTCGTCCGGGCGGAGGTCTCCCGATTCGTGGCCGAGACCCGCAGCGTCTCGACGGTCGCCTCCAGCAGGACCCCATGCAGGATCGGGGCGTCCTGTATCGACCCCTTGGTGATCGAGGCCGCCAGGTCCGCCGCCTCCAGTAGCCGGGACCGCTCCACCCGCACCCGCAAACCGATGGTCATCGGTTGTACCTCCCCCCATACAGCACGTCGTCGGCCTCGCGGCACGCCTCGTGACAAAAGCGCATCGGACCGTCGTGCTGGTCGTCGTGCAGCCGGCGCACCAGATCAGCCAGGTCGGCCACGGTCTTCTCGGATCGACGCGTCGCCGGTGGCGCACAGTCCGGGCAGCGGCAGGGCTCCTCGACCGGCGCCGCCTCCATCGACGTCACCTTGTTGTCAGGCACGGAAGTTCTCCTTGTCTCGACGTAGGTTCCGGGCGTGGCCAACAGCCTCGTAGAAACCGGTGTCCGAAGGCAGGCCGAGTGCCTTCACGAGCGCGACTCGGCGCCGCTCCAGCGCATCGCATGCCGCCTCATAGGCCCACTGCGTTGGGCGCACGTTGAGCTCGCGACGTTGCCGGCTGCAGCGGCGTGCCATGCCGCGCAAGAGTGCAGCCAGCCGACGCTGGCTACGCCCCCGCAGCAGCTCGGCCAAGGTCTCGGCGAGCTCTCCGGACACGTCGTTGCCGTGCTCGTCGAAGGCGTCATCGATCCGGATCTGCACCGTGGGCCCATCCCGGTAGTCACCGTCGTGACCCAGCACGTACACGCCGGGCGGGACCTGCACGGAAGGCGCGTCGCAGTAGTAGGTGCCGGGTGGGACGACCTTGGCCGTCCAGTGTTCGGCGAGCTGAGACACGTTGCGGCTAGCCATTGCGATCCTCCTGGTGGTTACGCGCGCGGCGGAGGGTGGTGCCACAGAGGTTCAAGACCGCAGCGACGTGGGCCGACCATTGGGCAGCGGATGAGACGGAGTTGAGCAGCACACGAAACTGCGTCTCATCGTCGGCCACGCGTGCGGCGAGGAGGCGTCCAGCCCACCGCTGCGCCGGTCCCATGTCCTCGGCGGTACTGACCCGGCCGGTTGCGGCCTCGACGAATGCGAGCCTGAAGGTGCGATCACGCTGCGGGACGATTCCGGTGTGGGTGAGGGTGGTGTCAATCCAGGCCAGCAGCAGGTCGGGAATGACGTTCGCGCCGAACTGGTCCGCGATGCGCTGGACGGCGGCCCTGGCGTCAGTCCAACGCTCATCGCGGGTGGCGACAAGCGCCTGGGCCGCCAGGGGCGTCCAGACTGGATTCTTACGGGCGCTACACATCGACGTTCCCTTCAGTGGACACGGGAGTTTCGAGCAGCAGGTGTCCGCGGCCGTAGATCTCGGCGCAGGGGGCGCATTCGCGGAACCGGCTCCAGTAGGGGTAGCCGAGGCCGTCGCTGCCTGGTGACGTCACGATTTCCAGGTAGACGTCACCGGGGCGGATGCGACGACGACAGTTGCGGGCGTGCACGTC